>NZ_JASCIS010000066.1 GCF_029968015.1 Streptomyces luteolus | reverse complement strand
TATTTGTTGGGGAAGCCCCGCACCTGATGGTGCGGGGCTTTCCTGTTTTCAGGGGTCTCAGGACTTACAGTCAAAGCATGCGCTATGACCTGGTGATCTTCGACAACGACGGCGTCCTCGTGGACAGCGAGCCCATCTCCAACGCCATTCTGGCCAGCTATCTCACCGAGTTGGGGCACCCCACGACGTACCAGGAATCGCTGCGGGACTACATGGGTGCGGCCATGCACCGGGTGCACGATCTCGTGGCCGAGCGAGGTGGCAAACCGCTGCCCGAAGACTTCGAGACGGCGTACAACCGGCGCGTGTTCACCGCGTTCCAGGAGGAGTTGGAGCCCGTGGCGGGCGCCGTCGACGTACTGGAGAAGCTCACCGCCGAAGGCGTTCCGTACTGTGTGGCGTCCTCCGGGAGTCACGAGAAGATTCGGGTCGGGCATCTCAAGACCGGGCTCGACGAGTGGTTCGAAGAGGAATGGATCTTCAGCTCGGAGGATGTCGGCTCGGGCAAGCCGGCGCCCGATCTCTTTCTGCACGCGGCCCAGCAGATGGATGTCGAGCCGCAGAAGTGCGTCGTCATCGAGGACAGTCCGCTGGGTATTCAGGCGGCGCAGGCGGCGGGTATGGACGTGTTCGCGTTCACGTCGATGATGCCGCGGGACCGGCTCGACGGGGCCACCGCGTACTTCTCCGACATGGGCCAACTCCCGGAAATGCTCGGCTGATTCATTGCCTGGGGCCTCGTACCGATGGTTCTGGTGCTGGTGACGTTGGTTACGCCCGGGCGTTGGCGTCCGAGGGCGACCGATACGGTGACGTGCATGAGCGGCCGCGCACAGCTGATGTGGGACGAGGCAGTAACGCGCTATGACTTCGGCGCCGGGCATCCGATGGACCCGGTGCGGCTTGCGCTGACCAGAGGGCTTGTCTCGGCGTACGGGCTCGACCGCGACCTGGAGGTCGTGGCGGCGAAGCCCGCGGGGGAGTCGACGCTGCGGCTCGTGCACCGGGAGGACTACGTGGAGGCGGTGAAGGCCGCCTCGGCGAACCCCGCCGCGGCCACGGGCTCGTACGGCCTGGGGACCGTGGACGATCCGGCGTTCGCGGGGATGCACGAGGTGTCGGCGCTGATCGCCGGGCAGTCCGTGGGGGCGGCCGAGGCGGTGTGGCGCGGAGAGGCCGGGCACGCGGTGAACTTCGCGGGCGGCCTGCACCACGCGATGCCCGGCGGCGCGGCCGGGTTCTGCATCTACAACGACGCGGCGCTCGCGATCGCGCGGCTGCTCGAACTGGGGGCGGAGCGCGTCGCGTACGTGGATGTGGACGTGCACCACGGGGACGGGGTGCAGGCGGCGTTCTGGGAGGACCCCAGGGTGCTGACGATCTCGCTGCACGAGCACCCCCGGACGCTGTTCCCGCAGACCGGCTGGCCCGAGGAGACCGGAGCGGCCGAGGGCAGTGCCGTGAACGTGGCGCTGCCGGCGGGGACGGGCGACGCCGGGTGGCTGCGAGCCTTCCACGCCGTGGTGCCCGAGCTGCTCGCGGAGTTCCGGCCGCAGGTCCTGGTGACGCAGCACGGTGCCGACACGCACTTCGAGGATCCGCTGGCCCACCTGGCCGTCTCGTTGGACGCGCAGCGGGCCGTGCAGCTCGCCTGCCACGAGCTGGCGCACGAGCACGCGGACGGGCGCTGGGTGGCGCTCGGCGGTGGCGGCTACGCGGTGGTGGACGTGGTGCCCCGGTCATGGACGCACCTCGTGGCGATCGCCGCCGGGCGGGAGATCGCGCCGGAGACGGAGATCCCGGAGGAGTGGCGCCAGGAGGTGTTCGCGCGGACGCGGGAGTCCGCGCCCCGGCGCATGACCGATGGCCGCAAGCCGTCCTGGGCCGACTGGGAGGCGGGATACGACCCGGCCGACCGGCTCGACCAGGCGATCCTCGCCACCCGCCGCTCGGTCTTCCCGCTGCGCGGGCTGTTGCCGTAGGTCGATCTCGTACGGCGGCGTGGCCGAACGCTGAACGCTGAGCACTGAGCGCCGAACACTGAACGCTGAGCGCTGAACTCTGAGCGCTGAACTCTGAGCGCTGAACTCTGAGCACTGAACTCGCTTACCAGCAGCGGGAGCAGGGGCACCCGGCAACCGGGCGAAAGTTAGCCCGACGGTGGGGATTGTCCGGGTTTCCGCGGCCCGGCCGGGGGCGAGTGCGTCAGCATCGCAGGCGTGTTGAGCACCGGCGCCTTGCGGGCGCATCTGCTGGCCGCCCGGCTCGCCGGGCCCGTGGCTACCTCGCGCGAGGAGAGCCTGCGCAGCTATCGGCTCTTCGCGGCCAGGGACCCGCGGGTGCTGCTCGGACTCGATCCCCAATGGTCGTGGGACGACCGGGACTTGATCGCGCTCATGGCGGACAAGTGCGGCGTGTCCGCCGACCCTCTCCACACCACCGGTCCCGATGTGATCGACCCGGAGCGGACGGTGGCCGGTCTCGACGCCTTCGCGGACCGGTTGCGGGAGGCCGCGAGGCGGCGGGCGCCCGTGTTGTTCGGCACCGGTCACCCGCATCGACTGCTCGGTTTCTACGCCGAGTTGGCGGACGCCCTCTCGGCGGCGGGGTGCAGGGTGCTCACCCCCGCGCAGGGCGTACGTGTCGACATAACGACCCGGTTCGGTCTACGTACGTACGCCGTGGACCATGTGAACGGGGTTGCGTTGGTGCGGGACCCGGCCGGGGCGGGCGCCGGGCGTGAGACCGGGGCGCACAGCCACTCGCCGCTCCCGGTGCGTACGGCGCTCGCGGCTGCGGCAGAGGCGGGCGGGCCGCTGCCCGAGCTGGTCGTCGGCGATCACGGCTGGGTCTGCGGTGCAGGTCAGCTCGGTGTGGAGGCCATCGGCCTGGCCGATACGGACGATCCGGCGCTGTTCGTCGGGGAGGCGGAGGGGCTGGTGTCCGTCGCCGTACCGCTGGACGACGGGGTGCGTTCCGACTACTACCGGCCGTTGACGCACTATGTGCTGGGTCGCGCACGTCTGTCACGGTAGGGGACCGAGAGGCCTGTCTGTCACGGTAGGCGGCCTGCCGCAGCACCTCTTCCCCACTCGCACCACCCGCCTCTACTCTGGGTGTGAGCGCGCAGCGACGAGGAGTTACCGGAAGGGGAAGCCGGTGCCCGTCATGTGCGGAAGGTTCGGGTGTGTCATGGCTGCTGAGCAGAGGCCTCTGGGTGAGGTGCAGTTTCTGACCGTGGCGGAAGTCGCCTCGGCGATGCGAGTGTCGAAGATGACCGTGTACCGCCTGGTGCACAGCGGTCATCTGCCGGCGATCCGGGTGGGGAGGTCCTTCCGGGTGCCGGAGAACTCGGTGCACGAATACCTTCGCGACTCGTATGTGGGGGTGGAGACAGCCTGATCGGCCACCTCGATTACGGGCTCGGCGCTCGGGCGGGTAGGCTGTGCCGACGTAGGTCGTGTGGGCCCAGATTGCCCCGCACCGAGATTCCCGCCGCAGCGGGAATGTTCCGAGAAGTGAGCGAGGGTAGTCGTGGGCTCTGTTATCAAGAAGCGGCGTAAGCGGATGGCGAAGAAGAAGCACCGCAAGCTGCTGAAGCGCACGCGCGTTCAGCGTCGCAACAAGAAGTAAGCGCCGCCTCGACGCAGCGCATGGCGAAGCCCCCCACCGGTTTACGGCGGGGGGCTTCGCCGCGTTCTCACCGCGTTCTCACCGGTCCTGGACGGGTTCTCACCGTGTCCTGGACGCGTGCTCGCCGCATTCCGGAGCGTGCCGTCCGCGCGGAATGTGCCAGTCCTCACTTCGTGCAGCGGGAGGTCATCACAGCGCAACATGCAGGCGATAACGTGGCGCGTACCCGAACCGGTACCCCTGTGCGGAAGGAAGGCGCTGATCTTGGGCAAGGTCGTGCTCGTCACCGGGGTGGCCCGGCAGCTCGGAGGCCGTTTCGTACGCCGTGTGCAGCGCGAGCCCGATGTGGACCGGGTGATCGCCGTGGACGCGGTGGCGCCGGAGCACCATCTGGGTGGTGCCGACTTCGTGCGGGCCGACATCCGGCAGCCGGCGATCGCGCGGGTCCTCGCCGAGCACTCCGTGGACACCGTGGTGCACATGGACGTGACGGGCACCCCGCTGGGCGGTGGCAGCCGCGGCTCGGTCAAGGAGACCAACGTCATCGGCACCATGCAGCTCCTCGGCGCCTGCCAGAAGTCGCCGTCGGTGCAGCGGCTCGTCGTCAAGTCCAGTACGAATGTGTACGGTTCGGCGCCCAAGGACCCGGCCGTGTTCACCGAGACGACCCCGCCGAAATCGCTGCCGAGCGGCGGTTTCGCGAAGGACGCGGTGGAGGTCGAGGGGTACGTACGGGGCTTCGCCCGGCGCCGCCCGGACGTCGCGGTGTGTGTGCTGCGCTTCGCCAACATCCTCGGCCCGACCGCCGATTCACCGCTCGCCGACTACTTCTCGCTGCCGGTCCTGCCGACCGTGCTCGGCTACGACCCGCGGCTGCAGTTCGTGCACGAGGACGACGTGATCGACGTGCTGCGGATCGGCGCGCGCGAGCAGGAGCGGGGCACGCTCAACAGCGGCACGTTCAACATCGCGGGGGACGGCGTGCTGCTGCTCTCGCAGTGCTCGCGGCGGCTCGGCCGGCCGACCGTCCCGGTACTCCTTCCCGCGGTGACCTGGGCGGGCAGCGCGCTGCGCACGGTGGGCGTCACGGACTTCTCGCCGGAGCAGGTGCGGCTGCTCACGCACGGCAGGGTGGTGTCCACCCGGCAGATGCGCGAGACACTGGGGTTCCGGCCGCGCTTCACGACGGCGGAGACCTTCGCGGACTTCGCCCGCAGCCGGGGCCCCGGACTGCTGCCTCCAGAGGCCCTGGCGAAGGCCGTCGACCGGCTGGCGGCGCTGCCCTTCGCGGGCGGCGGAGCCACCGGCGACGACGCCGTACAGCACCCGACGCAGAGCGCCAACTGAGGAGCGCAGCAACGATGGCGGACGCCAAGGTCATTCCGTTCGACGAGGGGGCGGCCGACCGGCCGCGCGGTGAGCGCAGGACCCGGCCGAGGCAGCCGGGCCGCCGCAAGCCCGCCGAGCCCTCGGCCGTACGCGAGGTGCGCGCCCTGCCCGGCCAGGGCGAGCCGGCCGGCCTCGACGCGACGTCTGGCCCTGAGGAGACCGAGCCTGAGCAGGGCGGCTGGGAGCGCCGGATCGCGGGCGGCCTGTCCTTCCTGCGCCGCCGCCTCACCGGCGAGTACGACGTGGACGAGTTCGGCTACGACCAGGAGCTGACCGACCAGGTCCTGATGTCGATGCTGCGGCCCGTGTACGAGAAGTACTTCCGGGTCGACGTGAAGGGCATCGAGAACATCCCGGCGGACGGCGGTGCGCTGATCGTCGCCAACCACTCCGGGACGCTGCCGCTCGACGGGCTGATGCTGCAGGTCGCCGTGCACGACCGGCATCCGCAGAACCGGCATCTGCGGCTGCTCGCCGCCGACCTGGTGTTCATGCTGCCGGTGGTGAACGAGCTGGCCCGCAAGGCGGGACACACCCTGGCCTGCGCCGAGGACGCCCAACAGCTCCTGGAGCGCGGGGAGTTGGTGGGGGTGATGCCCGAGGGGTTCAAGGGCATCGGCAAGCCGTTCAGCGAGCGGTACAAGTTGCAGCGGTTCGGGCGTGGCGGGTTCGTGTCGACCGCGCTGCGCGCCGGCACCCCGATCGTGCCGTGCTCGATCGTCGGGGCCGAGGAGATCTACCCGATGATCGGCAACGCGAAGACGCTGGCGCGGGTGCTCGGCTTCCCGTACTTCCCGATCACGCCGACGTTTCCGTGGCTGGGGCCGCTGGGCGCGGTGCCGCTGCCGACGAAGTGGACGATCCAGTTCGGCGAGCCGATCCCGACGGACGGCTATCCGCCGGAGGCGGCCGAGGACCCGATGCTGATGTTCAACCTGACGGACCAGGTGCGGGAGCAGATCCAGCACACGCTGTACAAGCTCCTAGTGCAGCGGCGGTCGGTGTTCTTCTGAGTTCTTGACGCGTACGTGTGTGGGGGCGCCCTCCTGGCCGGAGGGCGCCCCCACACACGTACGTACCGCGCTACTTCGTGGTGTCCTCGCCGTCGATGCCGAGGCCGGGCAGGAGGCCCGGGAGGACCGGCGGGAGGGTGACGTCCGGCTTGCCGGGAGTGGCCTTCTCGTCGGACGGGGTGGCGCTGCCGCTTTCGTCCGCGGGCGGTTCGAGCAGGCCGCCGCCGCCGATGAGGCCGTCGTCCTTGCTGCCGCTCGACGACGGCTTCGGCCTGCTGTCGCTGCCGCCGGGGCTGCTGCCTGAGCCGTCGCCGGGCGACTGCCTGCCGTCGTCGTTGCCGGTGGTGCCGGAGTCCGGGCGGTCGGTGCCGCTGCCCGTGCCCCCGCCGGTCTCCGGGGTGCTCGGCAGCAGGGACTTCAGCGGGGCGACCTCCTCGTCTATGGCGTCGAAGACGGAGCTGACCTCGTCCCCGACGTCGGCGAGCTGCAGCGGGAGGCGGTCGCGCAGGGATCTCCAGGTGTCGCGGTGCGCCTGCGAGAAGCTGTTCAGGGCCTGGATGGGGGCGATCGACCCGTCGCGTTGGTACGCGGCGTGCAGCAGGCGGTGGCCTTCGCTGGCGTCGTTGCGCATCCCGCGCAGGGTGTGCCGGACCTCGCTGAGCGACTCGTGGTCGAGTGCGCCGACCCGGCCGCGCTCCATGAGGCGGCGGGCCTCCTGGAGGCGGGTGGAGGCCTGGTTGAGGTAGAGCTCGCCGCGGGCCGAGTCGTCGTCGGCCATGCCGAGCTTGAGGTCTTCCATGCCGCGCTTCAGCCCGTACAGATGGTCGCCGGGCAGGGCGTCGGAGCTGGCGGCGGCGACGCCGCTGAACGCCCCGGCGGCCACGCCGACGGTGAGGCCGCCGGCCGCGATGCCCTTCGACAGCCGGGAGCGGGGGCGCAATTTGCGCAGCGGGCTTGCCCGGTGGGCGCCCTTGCCCGCGCGCGGTTCGGGCACCGAGGGGCTCACTCCGTCGCCTCCGGCGGCGGTGCCCTCCTGAAGCATCGCCTCCATGGCGGCCATCAGCTGGGCCCGCTGGACCACCTTGACCTCGGGGTCCAACTCCGGCTTGGGCAGCTCGCCGAGCCCACCGGCCAAGGCCAGCATCCGGCTCCTCGCTGCCTGTTCGGCAGCGGGGGAGGCCTCGGTGCTCTCTGGCTGCTCGGCCGCCGCGGCCTGGTCGGACTGCTCCTCCAGGGCCTGGGCGAAGGCGTTCGCCCGCCGGTGTGCCGAAACATTCGCGATCACTGGCGGCACCTCCTCTCGTCATGACGTCCGACTCCCCCGGGGGTCGGTGACCACAGGGAGCCTGCATCCCGCACAACGACGGTCGCGGCACTTGGGTTACGGACGAAAGATGATCCGACCGCTTTCCTCATCCACCCGTCACGGGCGGTGAGTTGAGGGTCACGTGGCGTCGCCGGAGAGGGGGCGTGAGGGGGCGTGAGGGGGTGTGAGATCGGGGGACATGTGGGGGACGGTCGTACGGGGGCGGTGGGGGACGGTGTGGGGGGGCGGTCGTACGAGGGGGTCAGCGGGCGTCGTCCGGCAGGAGTCGGGCGAGGGTGCGCACCGCGCGGTACTGGAGGGTCTTGATCGCGCCCTCGTTCTTGCCCATGACGCGGGCGGTCTCGGCGACCGAGAGGCCCTGGAGGAAGCGCAGGGTCACGCATTCCTGCTGTTGCGGGTTGAGTCGGCGCACCGCTTCGAGCAGCGCGGCGTTGGAGAGGGACTCCAGGACGGAGTCCTCGGGGCTGCGCTCGACCTCGTTCGCGTCGAGCATTTCGCCGGTGGTGACCTCGAGGCGGAAGCGGCTGGACTTGAAGTGGTCGGCGACGAGGTTGCGGGCGATCGTCACGAGCCAGGCGCCGAAGTCGCGGCCCTGCCAGGTGAACGTGCCGATGCGGCGCAGGGCGCGCAGAAAGGTCTCGCTGGTCAGGTCCTCGGCAGTGGCTTTGCCGCCGACGCGGTAATAGATGTAGCGGTAGACGGTGTCGCTGTACTGGTCGTAGAGGCGGCCGAAGGCGTCGGCCTCGCCGGCCTGGGCGCGTTCGACCAGGTCCATCATGCGGGCGCTGTCGCTGTCCGCCGCGGGACGGCGGGCGGTGGTCGACGTGGTGCCGGTGCGGCCGCGTCTGCCGACGGCATGCCGGCCGTCGGGCCGGCGCCCTTCGACGACGGCGGTGCGCGTCGGCCCCTTCCCGAGGCCCTCGGCCAGCGCGTAGCAGGGGGCGGTCGGTGCAGGGACGGCGAAGGCGGGGACGGCGTACGCGGTGGGGACGAAGCCGCGCAAGCGGTCGGCGACCGTTGCGCGCAGCGTAGCCAGGCCCGAGGTGTCAACCCCGACGTGTGGGTACACGGGACTCCCAGAGGCAGAGCTTCCATCACGTGCAGTGTGGGACCGTTCACCCGTCGTAGCGACGTGCGGGGTCCTGTATGCGTCTGAGGAGAATAACGCTTCGTGCAGGGAGCGCTACACCCAGTTGCTCAAATCATCGATTCCGTCGCTTCTGTTACGGATCTTCGACGCTTCAAGTACCGCAGAGTGAGCAGTTGTTGATCGGATTAGACCGTGATCTGTCTGAGTGCGGGGCGTGTTGTGGTCGAGTCCCCCGGACAGGACTGACGGTCCGGAGACACGGGTAACACGTACGGATCGGCTCGTACGGGAGCACGCCCTGTGCCGTGTACGGACGGTGCACGGCACACGGACCCCCGCCGGTCACGGGGGAGTACGCGCGGCGGCGGGGAGCCGGGGAGCCGGGGTTCAGCGGCGGCGGCGGTGCAGGGCGACCGCGGCGGCGGTGCCGCCGGCGATCGCGCCCACGCCGGCGGCGGCCGGGATGCCGACCTTGGCGGCCTTGCGGCCGGTGCGATAGTCGCGCAGTCGCCAGTCCCGTTCGCGTGCGTGCTTGCGCAGTTTGCTGTCGGGGTTGATCGCGTACGGGTGCCCGACGAGCGACAGCATCGGAATGTCGTTGTGCGAGTCGCTGTACGCCGCGCAGCGGTTCAGGTGCAGGCCCTCCGCCACGGCGAGGGCGCGCACCGCCTCGGCCTTCGCGGGCCCGTGCAGGGGTTCGCCGACGAGCTTGCCGGTGTAGACGCCGTCGACGGACTCCGCGACGGTGCCGAGGGCGCCGGTCAGGCCGAGGCGGCGGGCGATGATCGTCGCGGTCTCGACGGGCGCGGCGGTGACGAGCCAGACCTTCTGGCCCGCGTCCAGGTGCGCCTGGGCCAGGGCGCGGGTGCCCGGCCAGATGCGCTCCGCCATGTACTCGTCGTAGATCTCCTCGCCGATGGACATCAGCTCGGCGACGCGGTGGCCCTTGACGATGGACAGGGCGCTCTCGCGGACGTCCTGCATGTGCTCCGGGTCCTCGACGCCGGCGATCCTGAACCAGGCCTGCTGCCAGGCGAATCGGGCCAGTTCCTGGCGCTGGAAGAACTTCCGTTTGTAGAGGCCGCGGCCGAAGTGGAAGAGGGCGGCGCCCTGCATCACGGTGTTGTCGAGGTCGAAGAAGGCGGCGGCCCTGTCGTCGCCCGCGACCGGGAACTCCGGTTCCGCGGGCTGTGCGGACTCGGTGGGTTCCTCTGCGAGTTCCAGCTCCTGCGAGGACTTGCGCGCTGCCTCCGCCGAGGCCTCGCCTGCCAGGACGCTGCGCGCGGTGGCGGAGCGCCTACGGGGTGTGAGCCATCCGAGAGCGGCCATGTCCGTGAGCATAGCCATTCTGTTCGGTGCCATCGGAGTCGCGCGCGTTCGAAGCCCGTGAACTCTCCGCTACCGCACCGTTAATCGCTGTGACGAGTGCCGCGTGTGGCTCTCGCGACGGAGGGGTCCGCTTGGCTCGCGGGCGCGCGAGAATGGCCGTATGAGTCCCATTTTTCGGCGTACGGAGAAGAAGCGGCCCGAGGACCGGCTGGTGACCTTGATCGGTAAGCCGGGCTGTCATCTGTGCGATACGGCACAGGAAGTGATCGAAAAGGTCTGCGGAGAGACGGGCGCCGCATGGGAGAAGAAGGACATCACGCAGGACGAGGAGTTGCACCGAAAGTACTGGGAGCAGATTCCCGTGGTGCTCGTGGATGGGGCGCAGCACGACTTCTGGCGCGTCAATGAAGATCGTCTGCGGCGGGCCCTCACCGCTTAGCCGGGGCGGCCCGGCGCAGGCACGGGCGGTTCCGGGGCGATGCGGGCAGGATCGGGAACTGACCGACCAGTCTGAAATTCGATTACGATCGGGGGCGATTTGGTCGCGGGGGCTTGGAAATCGTGAGGAGAGTGTGCGGTTTTGCCCCCTACGGGTAACCAACGTCGCGCCGCCCGCGCCGGTTCCACTTCGGCGTACAACTGGCGCGTGACCCCGGTCACTTTGGCCGGACAAACCGGACACCATCTTTGTGCACGCGTTCACAAAGACATAGCCTGCATTCGACGGGGCGGTCTGGGGACTTCTGGCCGCCTACAGCCCCGCTCTACCCGCAGGAGCACCGTGGCAACTGGCCGAACTCACCGACCGGCGACCCGCAGCCGAGGGATTCCCGAGGCCACCGTCGCCCGGCTTCCGCTGTACCTTCGCGCGCTGACCGCACTGTCGGAGCGCTCGGTTCCCACGGTCTCCTCCGAGGAACTCGCGGCCGCGGCGGGGGTCAACTCCGCGAAGCTGCGCAAGGACTTCTCGTACCTCGGCTCGTACGGCACCCGTGGTGTCGGGTACGACGTCGAGTATCTCGTGTACCAGATCAGCCGTGAACTGGGGCTCACCCAGGACTGGCCGGTTGTGATCGTCGGTATCGGTAATCTCGGCGCCGCCCTGGCCAATTACGGCGGGTTCGCGTCCCGTGGATTCCGGGTCGCCGCACTGATCGACGCCGACCCGAACATGGCGGGTACGCCCGTCGCGGGCATGCCGGTGCAGCACACCGACGAGCTCGAGAAGATCATCGACGACAACGGCGTCTCGATCGGCGTGATCTCGACCCCCGCGGGCGCCGCCCAGCAGGTCTGCGACCGTCTGGTGGCCGCCGGCATCACCTCCATCCTGAACTTCGCGCCGACCGTTCTGTCCGTGCCGGACGGCGTCGACGTGCGCAAGGTCGACCTCTCCATCGAGCTGCAGATCCTCGCCTTCCACGAGCAGCGCAAGGCGGGCGAGGAAGCCGGTGCCGAGGCTGTCGTCGCGGACGCCGTCGCCGAGGCCGCGGCGGCCGACGCACCGGTCGCCGAGAGCGACGCGGAGGCCGCCGCACCGCCCGCCGCCCGCGCCGAGACCACCGACCGCAAGGGACCCGACGGGGACGTACCCGCCGTGATGCCGGCATGAGTCTCCTCGTCGTCGGCCTCAGCCACCGCAGCGCCCCCGTGAGCGTCCTCGAGCGCGCCGCGCTGCCCGCGGACGCCCAGGCCAAGCTGCTGCACGACACCGTCGCCGCCGAGCCCGCCACCGAGGCCGCGGTGCTCGCCACCTGCAACCGCATCGAGCTCTACGCCGACGTGGACAAGTTCCACGCGGGCGTCGCCGAGCTGTCCACGCTGCTCGCCCAGCACAGCGGCGTCGGCCTGGAGGAGCTCACCCCGTATCTGTACGTGCACTACGAGGACCGGGCCGTCCACCACCTGCTCTCGGTGGCGTGCGGGCTCGACTCCATGGTCGTCGGCGAGGGCCAGATCCTCGGCCAGATCAAGGACGCGCTCGCCACGGCCCAGGAACTGCACACCGCCGGGCGGCTGTTGAACGACCTGTTCCAGCAGGCCCTGCGGGTCGGCAAGCGCGCGCACTCCGAGACCGGCATCGACCGCGCCGGGCAGTCCCTGGTCACCTTCGGCCTGGAACAGCTCGCCGACGGGGCGCCGGTGGACGAGTGGGCCGCGGGCAAGCGGGCGCTCGTGATCGGCGCCGGGTCCATGTCGTCGCTCGCCGCGGCGACGCTCGCGCGGGTCGGCGTGGCCGAGATCGCCGTCGCCAACCGCACGCGGGCGCGGGCCGAGCGGCTCGTGGAGATTCTTTCCGAGTCCGGTACGGGGTGCTCCGCGCGGGTTGCCTCGATGGACTCCGTCGAGGCCGAGCTGACACGAGTCGACGTCGTCGTTTCCTGTACGGGGGCGACTGGGCTCGTACTCACGGGTGAGGCCGTTGCGGCGGCGGTTGCCTCCGTGGCCGGGCCCGAGCGGGCCGAGGCTCCCAGCCTGCGGGCTCCGGACGGGTCGTTGGTGGCTCGGCTTGCGGCGGCGGCTGCGCGGGATGGTCGTATCCCGGATGCGGGGTCCTTTGCGGACGCGCCTGGGGTCGACTCCCCTGAGTTGCACGGTACTTGGGCCGGTAACGGGGCTGTGCTCGACAACCCGGCGACCGGGCCGGAGTCGTCCTCGGCTTGCCCGGCACCTGGGGCTGTGCCCACCCTCCCCCAAGCTCTCGACTCCTCCCCCAGCCTTCGGCCGGGAGGTGCCCCCAGAGCAGGGGGGACCCCCATCGCCCCTGGCGGACCAGCTGCCCACAGCGGAAGCGGGAGCGGTACTGCTGACGGCGAAGCCGTGCGGGCTGTCATCCCCGCTCAGCACGCCCCCGCCAAGCTCGCTCTGCTCGACCTCGCCATGCCGCGGGACATCGACGCCGCCGTGCATCGGATCGACGGTGTGCGGCTCGTCGACATCGAGTCGCTCGCCGAGGCCTCCGCCGACGCGCCGATGGCCGCCGATGTGGACCAGGTGCGCGCCATCGTCGCCGACGAGGTCGCCGCCTTCGGTGCCGCGCAGCGGGCCGCGCACATCACGCCGACCGTGGTCGCCCTGCGCACCATGGCCGCCGACGTGGTGCAGAGCGAACTGGCCCGGCTCCGCGGCCGCCTGCCCGACCTGGACGAGCGGCAGCAGGCCGAGATGACGCAGACCGTGCGACGCGTCGTCGACAAGCTCCTGCACGCCCCGACCGTGCGGGTCAAGCAGCTCGCGAGCGAACCCGGTGGCTCCGAGTACGCCGACGCGCTGCGCACCCTCTTCGACCTCGACCCGCAGACGGTTGCCTCCGTATCCCGGGCGGACTCGAACAGCAACGACACCGACGCAAGAAACCGGGGGCGAGCATGACTCAGACCCAGAAAGCGCTCCGGCTCGGCACCCGGCGCAGCAAGCTCGCCATGGCCCAGTCCGGCCATGTCGCCGACGCCGTACGGCAGTTGACCGGACGGGACGTCGAGCTCGTCGAGATCACGACGTACGGCGACACCTCGCGGGAACAGCTCGCGCAGATCGGCGGCACCGGCGTCTTCGTCACCGCGCTGCGCGACGCGCTGCTCCGCGGTGACGTCGACTTCGCCGTGCACTCGCTCAAGGACCTGCCGACGACTCAGCCCGAGGACCTGACGCTCGCGGCGACCCCGCGGCGCGAAGACCCTCGCGACGTGCTGATCGGACGCGACGGGATGACCCTGGCCGAGCTCACCGAGGCCGCCGAGGGCGGCGTCGTGCGCATCGGTACCGGCTCGCCCCGGCGCATGGCGCAGCTGAACGCCTGCGCCCACCAGCGTGGCCTCCGCCTGGAGACCGTGCCGATCCGGGGCAACATCGACACCCGTATCGGGTTCGTACGCAGCGGGGAGCTCGATGCCGTGGTGCTTGCCGCGGCCGGACTCAGCCGCATCGGCAGGACGGACGAGGTGACGGAGTTCCTCGACCCCGACCACGTCCTGCCCGCCCCCGGCCAGGGAGCCCTGGCCATCGAGTGCACCGCAGCGAATGCGGAGCTCGCCGCCACCCTCGCCGAGCTCGACGACCCGTTCACGCGGATCGCCGTGACCGCCGAGCGTTCCCTGCTCGCCGCCCTGGAGGCCGGCTGCTCCGCACCCGTGGGAGCACTCGCCGACCTGCTGGCCGAGGGGCAGGTTGTCAACGAAATGCGCCTGCGAGGCGTCGTCGGTGCGACCGACGGCTCCGCGCTGGTGCAGCTGTCCACCACCGGTCCCGTACCCACCACCCAAGAGCGGGCCGAAGCCCTCGGCCGTGAACTCGCGGCCGAGATGCTGGCCAAGGGTGCGGCCGGTCTGATGGGGGAGCGAGCACATTGAGCCCCACCACCTCTGTACCTCAGGCGTCCTTCGGACCCGGACACGTCACCTTCCTCGGTGCCGGTCCGGGCGACCCGGGACTGCTCACACTGCGCGCCGTCGAGGCGCTGGCCAGCGCCGATGTGCTGGTCGCCGAGCCCGAAGTGCTTGACGTCGTCCGTGCGCATGCGCGGGCCGGCGCCGAGCTCTCGGGCGCGTCGCAGCAGGCCGGGGCTGACGAGTCATCAAGCCCCGTGGATGCCGCCAATCTTGTCATGGCGGCGGCACGCGGCGGCAAGCGGGTCGTCCGTGCCGTGAGCGGCGACCCGGGCCTGGACGCGGGCGTCGGCGAGGAGATGCTCGCCTGCGCCGCCGAGGGCATCCCCTTCGAGGTGGTGCCCGGCATCGCCGCCGCCGTGGGCGTGCCCGCGTACGCCGGAGTGCCGCTGCGGGACGAGCACGGCGCGGACGTCCGGTTCGTGGACGCGCGTACCGCCTCCGAGCGCTGCTGGACCGAGGTCGGCGCCTCGGACGGCACGGTCGTCGTCTCCACCACCCTGGAGACCGTGGCCGCCGCCGCCGGTGAGCTGGTCGCCGCGGGCCGCAAGCCGGACACCCCGATGGCGGTGACCGTGGCCGGTACGACGACCCGGCAGCGCACCTGGAACGCCACGCTCGGCACGGTCGCCCAGGTCCTCAAGCAGGCCAAGGTGCTGCCGTCGCCGCAGGGGCACCAGCCCGTCATAGCCGTGGTCGGCGAGCGTTCCGCGGCCGCGCGGCGCGACCGGCTGTCGTGGTTCGAGTCCAAGCCGCTGTTCGGCTGGAAGGTGCTCGTGCCGCGCACGAAGGAGCAGGCGGCCTCGCTCTCCGACCAGCTCGTCAGCTACGGCGCGGTGCCGCACGAGGTGCCGACCATCGCCGTCGAGCCGCCGCGTACGCCCCAGCAGATGGAGCGGGCGGTGAAGGGGCTCGTCACCGGGCGGTACGAGTGGATCGCGTTCACCTCCGTCAACGCCGTGAAGGCCGTCCGCGAGAAGTTCGAGGAGTACGGGCTCGACGCCCGTGCCTTCGCCGGGATCAAGGTCGCCGCGGTCGGCGAGCAGACCGCCAAGGCGCTCATCGCCTTCGGTGTGAAGCCCGACCTGGTGCCCAGCGGCGAGCAGTCCGCCGCCGGTCTCCTGGAGGACTGGCCGCCGTACGACCCGGTCTTCGACCCGATCGACCGGGTGTTCCTGCCGCGCGCCGACATCGCCACCGAGACCCTGGTGGCCGGGCTCATCGAGCTGGGCTGGGAGGTCGACGACGTCACGGCCTACCGGACCGTGCGTGCCTCGCCGCCGCCCGCGGAGACCCGCGAGGCGATCAAGGGCGGCGGTTTTGACGCCGTTCTCTTCACGTCGTCCTCGACCGTGCGGAACCTCGTCGGCATCGCCGGCAAGCCGCACAACGTCACGGTGATCGCCTGTATCGGCCCGGCGACCGCGAAGACCGCGGAGGAGCACGGGCTGCGGGTCGACGTCATGGCCCCGGAGCCGTCCGTCCACAAGCTGGCCGAGGCGCTCGCCGAGTTCGGTGCCGCGCGGCGCGCTGCCGCCGTCGAGGCGGGCGAGGCCGTCACCCGGCCCAGCGAGCGCCGTCCCGGTGCGCGGCGTCGCAGGGCCGCGACCTCCTGACGCGGACGCCTCTCGCACGCGCGGGCCCCGCACCCCTACCCGGGTGCGGGGCCCGAGGTCTCTTCCGGGCTGACCGTGTGTCCGTAGCGGAGCACGTTGGCCGGGTCGTAGAGGGCCTTGTCGTGGCGCAGCCGGTCGTAGACCTCCGCGGTCCAGGCGCGGGCGCGGTCCGGCTCGTCGTGCGGGGTGCCGTGGAGGTTGACCATGGTGTGGCCCGTGCCGTACGGGGCCATGGCCGCGTACAGGGAGGTGACCGCCTCCTGGACCGGGGCCACGGCCTCCGGGACCGGCAGGACCGCGACCGCCTCCAGGAGGTACTCGGCGTCCCGGGCGCAGATCGCGTCCTCCGTCGCCGCGGGGCGGGACAACGCGCCGCCCATGTGGCGCAGTTCGACCATCAGCAGGGGGCAGTCGGAGGCGCCCGGACCCACCTGGGCGAGGAACGTCGCTCGCGCCTCCGGGGGCAGCCCCCGCAGCAGCAGGCAGGACTCCGTCGCGGGGAGCGGGTCGTGCGGGTCCATGTAGATGCGGTCCATGGCCGCGTACGGCATCTCCTCCACCGTGTCGACCACCACCGGCGCCGCCGCGCGGATCGGAGTCAGCAGGCTCTCGCCCGCGGCCGGTTCGCCGGTCCAGGCCAGCACGACCCGCGCCCAGAAGCCGCCTCGCAGCGGCTCGGGGATCTGCGGGATCGGCGGCAGCCGCAGCAGCCCGAAGGAGCTGCACATCTCGTCGGGAACCTGCTCGGCCCACTCCGCCCACGCCTTCAGGAGCGCCTCGGCGTGCTCGCCCGGGCAGTAGATCCCGCCGCCGACCACCGAGGTGAGGGGCAGCAGGTCGAAGGTCAGGGACGTGACCACGCCGACGTTGCCCTTGCCGCCGCGCAGCGCCCAGAACAGCTCCGGCTCGCTGTCGGCGGTCACCTCGCGGAGCGTGCCGTCCGGCGTGATCAGCTCGAAGGAGCGGACCAGGTCGGCCGCGTAGCCGTACGTGCGGCCGAGGACGGGGAGGCCGCCGCCCAGGGTGTAGCCGACGACCCCGGCGTCCGTGGAGGAGCCGTTGAGCGGGGCCAGCCCGTGCGGGGCCGCCGCCTCCAGGACGTGCCGCCACCTCGCCCCGGCGGCGACGGTCGCGGCGCGCGCGGCCGGGTCGATGCGTACGTCGGTCATGCGGGTCGTGCTGATCAGCAGCCCCTCGGCGATGGGGAAGTTGGCGCCGTGCCCGGTGGCCTGCACGGCGACGGGTGTGCCGGTGTCCGAGGCCCAGCGCAGCGCGACCGCGATGTCCTCGGGACAGGTCGCGCCGACGACCACGTCCGGGGTGTGCAGCGCCGCCAGGTTGAAGCCGGTGACCTCCTCCGCGTAGCCCTCGTCGCCGGGATGAAGGACCGGGCCGCGGATCTCCGACAGGGCGAGGCGGCCGGGTGCGGGCTGGTGGGGTGTGGTGGTCATGGCAACCTCCGTGGCGGGGCGTACGGAGGGCCGGGCGGACTTCGGTCAGGCACCGGCGTGCGGCGGGTCATGGGTCGGCGTGCGTCCGGAGCATGTGTCGAACGAGCGGCCGGATCATGTGTCGGCGTGCGGCCGGATCATGTATCGGCGTGCGGCGGAAGAGAGAGGCCGTCGGGGGCCCTTTCCTTCAGCATGGCCCTGTGCGGGCGGCGTCGCATGCCGGGCCTGGCGCGGTCCGTTCGAGGGCCGCCGTATCCGACGTGCAGTCGGCAAATGGGGTGTCGGCGCGGGCGTAGCGTAGGCGGCATGACGAAGTACGGAGCCTTTCCGGGTTCGCGGCCGCGGCGGCTGCGGACCACGCCCGCGATGCGCCGCATGGTCGCCGAGACCCGGCTGCATCCGGCCGACCTGATCCTGCCCGCGTTCGTACGCGAGGGGATCGATACGCCCGTGCCCATCGAGGCCATGCCGGGCGTCGTGCAGCACACGCGCGAGACGCTGAAGAAGGCCGCTGTCGAGGCGGTCGAGGCCGGGGTCTCCGGGATCATGCTGTTCGGCGTGCCCGAGGACGCCAAGAAGGACAACGCCGGTACGGCCGGTACCGACCCGGACGGCATCCTCCAGGTGGCGCTGAGGGACGTGCGCGCCGAGGTCGGCGACGACCTGGTGATCATGTCCGACCTGTGCCTGGACGAGTTCACCGACCACGGCCACTGCGGCGTCCTGGACGACGCCGGCCGGGTCGACAACGACGCCACCCTGGAGCGGTACGCGGAGATGGCCCAGGTCCAGGCCGACGCGGGCGCCCATGTGGTGGGCCCGAGCGGCATGATGGACGGCCAGGTCGGCGTGGTCAGGGACGCCCTCGACCAGACCGGCCACGAGGACGTGTCGATCCTCGCCTACACCGTGAAGTACTCCTCGGCGTTCTACGGACCGTTCCGGGAGGCCGTCGGCTCGTCCCTGCAGGGCGACCGCAAGACGTACCAGCAGGACCCCGCCAACGCGCGGGAGTCGCTGCGGGAGCTGGCCCTCGACCTGGAGGAGGGCGCCGACATGGTGATGGTCAAGCCGGCCGGCCCCTACCTCGACATCCTCGCCAAGGTCGCCGAGTCGGTCGACGTGCCGGTCTCCGCGTACCAGATCTCCGGTGAGTACGCGATGGTCGAGGCCGCCGCCGAGAAGGGGTGGATCGACCGGGACAAGGCGATCCTGGAGACGCTGACCGGCATCAAGCGGGCCGGGGCGAGCACGATTCTCACGTATTGGGCTGTGGAGGCGGCGCGGGCGTTGCGCTAGGCGCTTGGGCGCGCGGCAGTCGTACCACCGAACCTTGGTCTTCGGCTGCCGCGCCGTCGTGGCTGGGGTTTGCGCAGTTCCCCGCGCCCCTGACGGGGCCCGTACTACAGCGCCCCCCTCGCTGAGTCCAAGTCCCGCATGAAGTCCCGGCCGTAGCTCTGCGCGTCGTCGCTTTCCCAGTACGGGCCGCCGTTGTAGCGGGCCGCCAGTTCCTGGTACTGGGCGTCCGACATGCGGTCCGCGGGCACGTCCGCGAACTCGCTCTCCGCCTTCAGCCGGGCCAGGTACTCGGAGGCGATGAACACGTTCTGGGTCGGGTCCTTGACCGCCGACTCGACCTCGTCGCGCTGGGCGTCGGTGAGGGCCGCCGGGTCGTAGCCGAGCACCTCCGCCGCGCGCCGGATCTGGATCTGCATCGGGCCCATCGACGTACGGTCCGGGTCGCCGCCGATGCCCAACTGCCGCGCGGTGTCGGTGACATCGTCGATCACGGCCGGGTCGCCGTCGACCTCGCGCCAGGCGATGCCCGCGATCACGTCAGGGGGCAGGCCGTTCTCCTTCGCGGCTGCGCGGATGGCGGCGCCGTTGGCGTCGATCCACTCGCGGCGCTTCTCGTCCGACGAACCCGGCAGCCAGTAGCTCGTGCCCTTGCCCTCGGGCAGCCCGTCGCTCAGCTCACGGATGCGGCGCAGGGTGGGCGAGACGGTGACGTCCGGGCCGACTCGCGGGAAGACGTCCGTCTTTGAACCAGCGCCGGGGAGGCGGGTGTTGGGGTCGGAGCTCGCCTGCCCGGCCTCCTTGCGCAGGTCGCCGACGCGGTCCAGGAGGGCCGCCGCGTCCTTGAAGCCGCTGCGGAAGTCGGGGATCAGGGCGCGGGCCGCGTCCAGGTCCTTCATCGAGTCGCCGCGCACCGCCTCCTCGGCGGCGCGGGCCCGCCCGAACGCCTCGGAGGCCTGGTCGTACCAGCGGTTCGCCTCCTCGCGGATGTCGTCCACGTCGCCGGGCGCGGTGCGGTCCTGGATCCAGTCGACGAGGCCGGAGGAGTCGCGCAGGTCCTCCCAGCGCTTCATGGCCTCGCCGTCGCCGTCCCCGACGAGCTTGCCGAGCCGCTCCGCGCAATCGGTGCCCGTGCTCAGGTGCTTCTGGGCCTCCTCTACGGCGTCGGCGTACCGCAGGAGTGCCTTCCAGGCGGCCTCGAAGCCGTCCTTGAGTCCGACGGTCAGGGTGCGTACGTCGCCGAGGCGGGCGTCGTACCGCTCGCGCGAGGCGCTGACCCAGTGGGTGTCTTTGGCCTTCGCGACGGACGGGCCGACCGAGTCGAGCAGGTCGCGCATCCGCTTGTACTCGGCCGCGTTCCGCTCGATCAGGGCGGGGTTGCAGTCCTCCAGGTACGCCACGTCCGCGTAGTACGTCACGGTCACTTGGCCAACTCCGCGCTGTCGAGGAAGGACTTGAAGCCGTCGCGGGTCGCGCGGTCCACCCGGGTGTAGCCGCCGCCGGTGGTCTTCAGGGCGGTGGACAGGGCGGTGAGGAGGGTGACCAGGTCCTGGTGCTGGTCGGCCGCGTGCCGGGCGAACTCCTCGGTTTTCGCGCCGAGTTCGGCGTGCGCGGTGGGGGTGCGGGCGAGGGTGCCGAGGTCGGCGTCGAGCCTGCCCTCGTGCAGCAACCCGGCTATCTCGGTGAGGAGATGGGCGCTGCCGTCTATGGAGTGCGGGTCGGCGGCGAAGCCGCTTCCGTCCGTCATGGGGCTCCTCGGGTGGGGGGACGGGTCCGGGTGCGCAGCATCGTAGGCGCCCTTGATCGCGGGCGGGCGTCCGCGTCGGTTCCGGCGGGCGTCCGCCTCAGTCCCGGGTGGGCGTCCGCGTCGGTTCCGGCGGGCATTCGCGTCGGTCCCGGGCGGGCGTCCGTATGCCGAAACGACAGCTGTCGTCCGTATGCCGAAACGACAGGTGTAGAGGGAAGCTACCTGCTTAGGGTGCGGGAACACTCGCCTCGAAGGAGTTGCCGTGACCGTGACCGAAGCAGCCCTCACCACCGCGCCCCCGCCCCCGCTGGCCGCGCGCGCCACCGCCGTGGGAGGTTCGCCGGTACGGGACATCCTGGCGGTCACCGCACGCCCCGAGGTGATCAACTTCGCGGGCGGGCTGCCCGCACCCGGCCTCTTCGACCGCGAGGGCATCGCCGCCGCCTACCGCGCGGTGCTGGACGAGCTGCCCGAGCGCGCCCTCCAGTACTCCACCACCGAGGGCGAGCCCGCCCTGCGTACCGCCCTGGCCGCCCGTACGACCGCGCGCGGACTGGCCACCGAAGCGGACGAGCTGATCGTCACCACGGGATCGCAGCAGGCCCTGTCCCTGCTCGCGACCGCGCTGATCGAGCCCGGCGACACCGTCCTCGTCGAGAACCCCTGCTACCTGGCGGCGCTTCAGGTCTTCGCCTTCGCGGGCGCACGCGTCGTGCCCGTGCCGTGCGACGCCTCCGGGATCGATCCGTCGGCGTTGGACGCGCTCGTCGCCCGTGAACGGCCCAAGCTGCTCTACACGGTGCCCACGTTCCAGAACCCCACCGGCCGCACCCTGCCCGCCGACCGCCGCGCCGCCGTCGCCGAGGTGGCGGCCCGCCGCGGCCTGTGGCTGATCGAGGACGACCCGTACGGGGAGCTGCGCTTCGACGGCGAGCGGGTGCCGTGGATCGCCTCGTACCCGGGGGCCGAGGACCGGACCGTCCTGCTCGGCAGCTTCTCCAAGGTGATGGCGCCCGGCATGCGCCTCGGCTGGCTGCGCGCGCCCGCGGCCCTCCGCCGCGCCTGCGCCGTCGCCAAGCAGGCCGCCGACCTGCACACCCCGACCGTCAACCAGCTTGCCGCGGCACGGTACGTGGCGGACCGCGACCTGGACGCGCACGTCGCGCGGGTCGCCGCGGTCTACGGCGAGCGCCGCGACGCGATGCTCGCGGGCCTCGCCGACGCCCTGCCCGCCGGTTCCACGTGGAACCGCCCCGAGGGCGGCATGTTCCTCTGGGCCCGCCTGCCCGACGGATACGACGCCACGGCCCTGCTGCCCGAGGTCGTACGGCACGACGTGGCCTACGTCCCCGGCGCCCCGTTCCACGCGACCGCCCCGGACCCGTCGACCCTGCGCCTGTGCTTCGTGACGCAGACCCCCGACGAGATCGCCGAGGGTCTGCGGAGGCTGCGGCGCGGGTTCAACTCATAGCGCCTGCAAGGGCGTTCAGAGGCGGGCCGGGGTGCGGATGCCGAGGAGCGCCATGCCCTGGTGGAGGGTGCGGGCGGTGAGGTCGCAGAGGAACAGGCGGTTCTCCACCTGCTGCGGCGTCTGAGCCTTCAGGACCGGGCACTGGTCGTAGAACGACGTGTACAGCGACGCCAGCTGGTACAGGTACGCCGCCAGCTTGTGCGGCGCGTACTCCGCCGTCGCCTCCGCGAGCAGCTCGCCGAACGAGTCCAGGTGCAGGCCCAACGCCCGCTCCGCCGGGGCGAGTTCGAGCTCCGGGTGGGCGATCGGGCTAGCGCCCTCCGCCTTGCGCAGGATGGACTGGATACGAGCGTACGCGTACTGCAGGTACACGCTCGTGTTCCCGTTCAGGGACACCATCTGGTCCAGGTCGAACTTGTAGTCCCGGTTCGGCGACGTGGACAGGTCCGCGTACTTCACCGCGCCGATGCCGACCTGCGCGGCCCGCTCCTGGATCTCGTCCTCGGTCAGGTCCCGCGCCTTCTCCCGCACCACCTCGGCGGCCCGCTGCACGGCCTCGTCGAGCAGGTCCTGAAGGCGTACGGTCTCGCCCTCACGGGTCTTGAACGGCTTGCCGTCGGCGCCGAGGACCGTGCCGTACCCCATGTTGTGCGCGGTGACCTCGTCGCTCAGCCAGCCGGCGCGGCGGGCCGTCTCGAAGACCATCTTGAAGTGCAGCGACTGGCGCACGTCCACGACGTACAGGAGCGACGTCGCGTTCAGGTCCTGGACCCGGTTGCGGATCGCCGTCAGGTCGGAGGCCGCGTAGCCGAAGCCGCCGTCGGCCTTCTGCACGATCAGCGGGACCGGCTGGTCGTCCTTGCCCTTGATGTCGTCGAAGAACACCACGAGCGCGCCCTCGGAGCGCACGGCGACACCGGACTCCTCAAGCAGGCGGGCCGTCTCGGGCATGCCGTCGTTGTACGCGGACTCGCCGACGATCTCGTCGTCCCGGATCTCCATGTCCAGCTTCTCGAAGACCGAGTAGAAGTAGACCTTCGACTCGTCCACGAACCGCTGCCACAGGTCGAGCGTCTCCTGGTCGCCGGACTGCAGCGCCACGACCCGCTTGCGGGCGCGCTCCTTGAACTCCTCGTCCGCGTCGAACACGGCACGCGCGGCCTTGTAGACCCGGTTCAGGCTCGACATGGCCTGCTCGCCGTCGACCTCGTCGGCCGGGGCCAGCTCGCCCGGGTGCTCGATCAGGTACTGGATCAGCATGCCGAACTGCGTGCCCCAGTCGCCGATGTGGTGCCGGCCGATCGTCCGCTCGCCGGTGAAGTCGAGCATGCCGCGCAGCGCGTCCCCGATGACCGCCGAGCGCAGGTGCCCGACGTGCATCTCCTTCGCCACGTTCGGCTGGGCGTAGTCGATCACCGTGACGCCCGGCTTCTCCTTCAGCGGTACGCCGAGCCGGTCGCCGTCGGCGGCGCGGGCGGCGAGCGTCTCGATGATGGCGCGGTCGGTGACGGTGATGTTCAGGAAGCCGGGGCCGGAGACCTCGATCTCCTTCAGCAGGTCACCGCTGGTGATCCGCTCCACGACCTGGGCGGCCAGCTCCCGCGGGTTCGCCTTGGTCTTCTTGGCGAGCGCGAGAATCCCGTTGGCTTGGAAGTCGGCCCGGTCGCTACGTCGCAGCAGGGGGTCGCCGACGGTCTCCGGCAGAGCGGCCGTGAGGGCGTCGGTGAGGCGCTGATGGACGTTGGCGGTGATGGACGTGACCGGGGCCATGGGTGCCGTTCCTGTCGTGTGGGCTGGGCGTCGTCCGATTCTCCCACGTACGAGGTCCAGCCCTCCGCCCGATTTCCGGCTGGAGAGATGCCGCACGGAGTGCGCATCTCAGTGGCGCGGGGAACTGCGCGGGCAACCACGACGGACCGCAGTCGCGCACGCACCCCGACCACCCCTCCGATAAGGCGTTTTCGCCCAGCCACGTTCGGCTGGGACAATGGGGTCGCGGGGCACACCCCGCACCCACCCCGATCGCGGAGAGAAGGACGAACCCACCGTGGCCCAGAGCACCGGAGCGGAGCCCCAGGAGAACACTGACTGGGTCTCCCGATTCGCGGACGACGTCATCGCCGAGTCGGAGCGTCGCGCCCCGGGCAAACCGGTCGTCGTCGCGTCCGGCCTCTCCCCCTCCGGCCCGATCCACCTCGGCAACCTGCGCGAGGTCATGACCCCGCACCTGGTCGCCGACGAGATCCGCCGCCGCGGGCACGAGGTGCGGCACGTCCTGTCCTGGGACGACTACGACCGGTACCGCAAGGTCCCGGCCGGCGTCGCGGGCGTCGACGAGTCCTGGGCCGAGCACATCGGCAAGCCCCTGACCTCCGTCCCCGCGCCCGCCGGTTCCGCGCACCCGAACTGGGCGGAGCACTTCAAGGCCGCCATGGCCGAGGCCCTGGACCAGCTCGGCGTCGAGTACGACGGCATCAGCCAGACCGAGCAGTACACCTCCGGCGTCTACCGCGACCAGGTGCTGTTCGCGATGCGGCACCGCGGCGACATCGACGCCGTGCTCGCCCAGTACCGCACCAAGCCCAAGGCCGTGAAGAAGTCCCAGAAGCCTCTCGACGAGGCCGAGTTGGAGGCCGCCGAGGGCTCCGGCGCGGCCGCCGAGGACGACGGCTCGGGCTCCGGCGCGGAGTACTTCCCGTACAAGCCGTACTGCGGCACCTGCGAGAAGGACCTGACGACGGTCATCTCGTACGACGACGACACCACCAAGCTGTCGTACGTCTGCCAGTGCGGCCACACCGAGACGGTCCGGCTCTCCGAGTACGACCGCGGCAAGCTGGTGTGGAAGGTCGACTGGCCGATGCGCTGGGCCTACGAGGGCGTGATCTTCGAGCCGTCCGGTGTGGACCACTCGTCGCCGGGCTCGTCGTTCCAGGTCGGCGGGCAGATCGTCGGGATCTTCGGCGGCAAGCAGCCGATCGGCCCGATGTACGCCTTCGTCGGCATCTCCGGCATGGCCAAGATGTCGTCCTCGAAGGGCGGCGTGCCGACTCCCGCCGACGCGCTGCAGATCATGGAGCCGCAGCTGCTCCGCTGGCTGTACGCGCGCCGCAAGCCCAACCAGTCGTTCAAGATCGCCTTCGACCAGGAGATCCAGCGGCTCTACGACGAGTGGGACAAGCTGGAGGCCAAGGTCGGCGACAGCACGGTGCTGCCCGCGGACCAGTCCGCCTGGTCCCGCGCGGTGCGCACCGCCGGGCGCGAGCTGCCGCGCACCCCGCGCCCGCTGCCGTACCGCACGCTCGCCTCGGTCGCCGACATCACCGCAGGCCACGAGGACCAGGCGCTGCGCATCCTCTCCGACCTGGACCCGGCCAACCCGCTGGCCTCCCTCGACGAGGCCCGCCCGCGCCTGGACCGCGCGGAGGCCTGGATCAACACCCAGGTCCCGGCCGACCAGCGCACCGTCGTGCGGGACGAGCCGGACACCGGGCTGCTCGGCTCCCTCGACGACCAGGCGCGTGACTCGCTGCGCCTGCTCCTGGAGGGGCTGGACGAGCACTGGTCCCTGGACGGCCTGACGCACCTCGTCTACGGCGTACCGAAGGTCCAGGCCGGCTTCTCGGCGGACGCGACCCCCAAGGAACTGCCGCCGGAGATCAAGGTCGCGCAGCGCACGTTCTTCGCGCTGCTCTACCAGCTCCTCGTCTCCCGCGACACCGGCCCGCGCCTGCCCACGCTGCTGCTCGCGGTCGGCGCGGACCGGGTGCGGAAGCTGCTCGGCGCGTAGGTTCCGCGTTACGAAGAGGGCCCCTCCCGGCTGTTTCCGTGGGAGGGGCCCTCTTCGTAGGTGCGTGGGCTTCGTAGGTGCGCGGGCGCGGGGCCGGTGCGTGGGCGCGTGGGCGCGTGGGCGCGTGGCGGCGGTTACGCGATGTGCTCCGCGTCCAGCTCCTCCTGGTAGCGGCCGCGGAACTCCCGTACGTACGGGCGCAGCGTCGACTCGCTCAGCGGGCCGCCGGACTGGCCGGTGACGCCGTAGAGGTCGAGCAGATAGTTGCCGAGCTGGCGGGCGTTGGGCATGTCCCCGTACTCGCTGACGTACTTCCGGAAGGCCCCGAAGTACGCCTCCTCACGGCTGATGTCCTCCGGCAGGTCGTACGGGGAGGGCTCCAGCTGGTCGAACCGGGGTTCGTCCTCGGGTTCCGCTTCGGCTTCCGCTTCGGCTTCCGTTTCTGGTTCCGGTTCCGGTTGTTCCGGTACGGCTTCGGTGCGCGGGCCGGGGATCGTCAGCGGCCGGGTGCGGCCGGGGCCCGCCGGGACGGGGAAGTCCGGGTTGTACTCGGGGTCGTGCCCGGGGGTGTACTCCGGGTCGTACTCCGGGTTGTAGCCGCCCTCGTACGGGACCTGTTCCGGGGGCGGGGCCTGGAACCAGGGGCTGGGTTCGGGGGTGCCGCCGGCGTGGGGTTGGGCTCGGGGTTCGGTGTGGGGCTCGGTGTCGGCCGGGGTGGGCTCCGCGAGGGGTTCCGCTTCGATGGACTTCCGCTGTGCGGCAGCGAGTTGGCGCTGTTCCGGGACCGCCTGCGCGGGCGCGGGCGGAAGCAGCGTGGGCTCGATCCCGGCGGCAGCGAGGCCCGCGGGCGCGGTGTCGGCGAGCGGTACGCCGTACTTCGCGAGGCGCAGCGGCATCAGCGACTCGACGGGGGCCTTGCGGCGCCAGTTGCGGCCGTAGCGGGAGCGCAGCCGGGCCTGGTAGACGAGGCGTTCCTGTTCGAGCTTGATGACCTGCTCGTAGGAGCGCAGTTCCCACAGTTTCATGCGGCGCCAGAGCAGGAAGGTGGGGCCGGGGGAGAGCAGCCAGCGGGTGAGGCGGACGCCCTCCATGTGCTTGTCGGCGGTGATGTCCGCGATCCGGCCGATCGCGTGCCGCGCGGCTTCGACGGCGACGACGAAGAGGATCGGGATGACGGCGTGCATGCCGACACCGAGCGGATCGGGCCAGGCGGCCGCGCCGTTGAACGCGATGGTCGCCGCGGTCAGCAGCCATGCCGTCTGCCGGAGCAGCGGGAACGGGATCCGGATCCAGGTCAGAAGCAGATCGAGCGCGAGCAGCACACAGATGCCCGCGTCGATGCCGATGGGGAAGACGTACGAGAAGTCGCCGAAGCCCTTCTTCAACGCCAGTTCACGCACGGCCGCGTAGGACCCCGCGAAGCCGATGGCGGCGATGACCACCGCCCCGGCGATCACGACACCGATGAGTATCCGGTGTGTGCGTGTCAGCTGCATCGCGGCCACCCGCGAACCCCTCCCTGTTCGGCTTGTTGCGTCGCACAGCCTGGCACACGCGTACGCGGGGTCGCGTGCGGGTACGGGGAGAGGCCGGTCGGGCGGGGGTGCAGCCGGGGAGCCCGGACGCGTCGGTCGTCGGGCTCCCCCTCGGTCTGCGTCAGTGCTTGCTGGGCTTCTTCGTGGACGTGCCCGAGTCGCTGTCGCCGTCGCTGTCGCCGTCGCCGTCGCTGTCGCTGTCGGAGCCGGAGCCGGAGCCGGAGCCGCTGTCGGAGCCCTTGTCGGCCGAACCGCCGGTGGACGCGGCGGCGTTGTCCGTCTTGTCCGACCCATCCGTCTTGTCCGACGAGGAGTCGCCGGTCTTCGAACCGCTCTTGTCCGAGGGCTCGTTGGCGGACTTGACCGAGGCGACGGCCTCCTCGGCCGCTTCCTGCGCGTCCTTCGCCATCTTCTTGGAGTCGGGGTCCCCGGCGCCGGCCAGGCCCGCACCGTTGTAGTCGATGACCACGACGGCGTTCTCGACTCGGGCGACCACGCGGTGGTTCTTGAAGTCGCCCTCCTTCTTCTTCTGGTCGGAGGTGACCAGGGTCGCCTCGTCGCCGACACCCTCGAGCACCTTCGTCTCGACGTTCTTGGCGTCGTCGAGGGCCTTGGCCTCCTCGACCTTCTTGGTGAGCTGCGCCTGCGCGAGCTTGTCACCGCTGCCGAGGGTGGCGTTGGAGTCGTAGCGCACGAGGCCGAGGTTCAGCCAGCGGAACTGCGAGCCCTTGGTGCCCTTGCTGTCGAGGCCCGTCCAGGAGCAGGAGGCGCGCACCGAGGTGTCCTCGGAGTTGGCCGACTTGCCCGACTTCTCGTCGACCTCGGGCACGAGGTCCTCGATCGTGTCGCCCTTCAGCGTCTTGCAGGCCTCGGGCAGCTTGCTGAACGCGGCCTTCTCGACGGCCGCGGGCTTCTCCTTGCCGCTCGCCGCCGAGGAGGAGTTCCCGCCCGAGTCGCTACCTCCGCCGTCGCCCTTGCCCGCGTCCGAATCGGAGGAGCAGGCAGCTGCCGTGAGGATCACGGGCGCGGCTGCGCAGGCGGCGAGTATGCGGGTGAATCGCGGTCCTTTTCGGTGCATGGTTCCTTCGCTCATCAGTCGTGCAGTCGGTGCCGGTACGTACAGCGGCTCCGGTTCCGTGCGGATTCCGCTCAGCCACGGTACGCGGAACGTGCGTGGGTCGTGAGGAATACGTGACGGCGACAGGGTGCGGCGGGGTGCTGCCGGGGTGGGTCGCGGGAGGGTCAGTCGGCGAACTGCTCAGCGAGTCTGCCCGCCAGTTCCCGGGCCTTGTCCTGCAGTTCCTTGCTGTCGGGCAACTCCGAGCCGCGCGCGGGCTGCTCCTCGTACCGGACGGTCACGACCACGTTGGACGTGCGGAACACCACAGTCACGGTGCGGTGCTGAACCGTCGAACCGGCCGACGCGAGGCGGTCGTCGAGGAACGCCTCGTCGCCCAGGTCGCTGAGGACGCGGGGCAACAGCGCGTCCGGAACGACCGCTTCGCCCTCTCCGTCACTCTCGGACGCCCCGTCACCGGAGTCCTTGTCCGAGCTCTTGTCGTTCTTGTCGTTCTTCTCGTTCGTCTCGTTCTTCTCGGGGGTCTTGCCCGGGGTCTTGCCCGGACTCTTGGCGTCGTCCACGGGGCTGCCGCTGGAGTCGCCGGACGCGTCGGGGGAGTCGGAGGCCTCGGTCGAGGGGGAGCCCGATTCCTCGTCGCTTCCGTCCGGGGACGGCTCGGGCAGGTCGGCGGCCTTCTCCTTCTGCCCGTACACCTCGCCGGCCCGCGCGTCGTCGCTGACCGCGCCGTCGTACGACACCACGCGCTCGAAGTCGACGCCCAGGTGATGTGTGGAGTCCGGGGACTCGACCTTCCACGAGCAGCCCACACGCCGGTCCGTGTCGTACGTGACCGCCGCCGAACCCTCGTACTCCTTGGCCCGCTGCTCCTGGTCGAGTTGCCTGAGGCCGGGCAGCATGCGGTCGAGCGTGCCGTGGTCGACCGCGCGGCAGGCGTCCGGCAGCGTGCGGTACCGGCCGGGCTCGGCGGTCTGCGTCGCGGAGACCTCGCCGGGCTTGGCGTCGTCGGACGGGCCGTCTGTCCCGGTCCCGCCCGAGCATGCGGTGAGCAGCACCGCGAGGAGCGCGGCTGCGCCCGGGACGTACCCCTTACGCTGCACGGTCGCGGCTCCCTTCAGGTCGATTCGGGTCTGGTCGGACCGAAAAACGGTTGCCGCCATGAGGCGGCCGGTGAACACAATGTGTATCGCAAGCGCAGCCGCGGACGCCGGTCGGGCGTCCCATTTGAAGGCTTTGGGTCGGGTTTTTGCGCGCGCAGACTTTTCGGTCCCGGCGGACAGTCGGACGAGTGGATCTCTCCATGACTCCGTACTGCCGACGGGCATTTCGGGGGATTGAGGTAGCTATGTCTTATGTAGAGGTTCCGGGCGCGAAGGTACCGATCCGGATGTGGACGGACCCGGCATCCGTCGAGGACGTCGCGCTCCAGCAGCTGCAGAACGTCGCGACGCTTCCGTGGATCAGGGGCCTCGCCGTCATGCCCGACGTCCACTACGGCAAGGGCGCCACTGTCGGTTCCGTGATCGCCATGCACGGTGCCGTCTGCCCGGCGGCGGTCGGCGTGGACATCGGCTGCGGTATGTCCGCGGTCAGGACGTCCCTGACGGCCAATGATCTGCCCGGCGATCTGTCGCGGCTCCGCTCGAAGATCGAGCAGGCCATTCCCGTCGGCCGCGGTATGCACGACAGCGCGGTCGACCCGGGCCGGCTGCACGGCTTCCCCACCTCCGGCTGGGGCGACTTCTGGACGCGGTTCGACGGCATCGCCGACGCGGTCAAGTTCCGCCAGGAGCGCGCCACCAAGCAGATGGGCACGCTCGGCGGCGGCAACCACTTCATCGAGTTCTGCCTCGACGAGTCCGGCTCGGTCTGGCTGATGCTGCACTCCGGCTCGCGGAACATCGGCAAGGAACTCGCCGAGTACCACATCGGCGTGGCCCAGAAGCTGTCGCACAACCAGGGCCTGGTCGACCGCGACCTCGCGGTCTTCGTCTCGGACACACCGCAGATGGCGGCGTACCGTAACGACCTCTTCTGGGCGCAGGAGTACGCCAAGTACAACCGGGCGATCATGATGGGCCTCTTCCAGGACGTCGTCCGCAAGGAGTTCAAGAAGGCCAAGCCGACCTTCGAGCCTGTCATCTCCTGCCACCACAACTACGTGGCGGAGGAGCGGTACGAGGGGATGGACCTGCTCGTCACCCGCAAGGGCGCCATCCGTGCGGGCAGCGGCGACTACGGGATCATCCCCGGTTCGATGGGCACCGGTTCGTACATCGTGAAGGGCCTCGGAAACGAGAAGTCCTTCAACTCGGCCTCGCACGGCGCCGGTCGCCGCATGAGCCGCAACGCTGCCAAGCGGCGCTTCTCCGCCAAGGACCTGGAGGAGCAGACGCGAGGCGTGGAGTGCCGCAAGGACTCCGGCGTCGTGGACGAGATCCCGGGCGCCTACAAGCCGATCGAGCAGGTCATCGACCAGCAGCGGGACCTGGTCCAGGTCGTGGCCAAGCTCAAGCAGGTGGTGTGCGTGAAGGGTTGAGCCGCCCTTCACGCCCCATCCCCTTCACGCCCCGCCGCCCCCTGTGCCGGGGTGGGTGGTCACTTCGTGTGGGTGACGGCGTAGATCGTCACGAACACCACCAGGCTTCCGTGTCGGGGCTTCCGGGCTCGGGGCTTCCGGCGCGGGGTTCCGGCCGGCGGTCACTCGCTCTCCCTGTGGACCTTGGTGTTGGAGGCCTGCGCGCGGGGGCGGACGACGAGCAGGTCGATGTTGACGTGCGGGGGACGGGTCACCGCCCACGTGACCGTGTCGGCGACGTCGTCCGCCGTCAGGGGTTCGGCCACGCCCTCGTACACCTTCGCCGCCTTCTCCGTGTCCCCGCGGAAGCGGGTCGTGGCGAACTCCTCGGTCTTGACCATGCCGGGCGCGATCTCGATGACGCGCACCGGCCGGCCGACCATCTCGAGGCGCAGCGTCTCCGCGAGCACCCGCGCGCCGTTCTTCGCGGCCACGTACCCTCCTCCGCCCTCGTACGTCGCGTGGCCGGCGGTGGAGGAGAGGACGACGACCGTGCCGTCCCCACTCGCCTCCAGCGCGGGCAGCAGGGCCTGCGTCAGATTGAGCACGCCGATCACGTTGACCTCGTACATCTGACGCCAGTCGGCCGGGTCGCCCGTCGCCACCGGGTCCGCGCCGAGCGCACCGCCCGCGTTGTTCACCAGCACCGCGATCTCCCGGAAGGCCGTCGCGAATTCGTCCACGGCCGCGCGGTCCGTGACGTCCAGCGCGTACGCCATGGCCTGGTGGCCCGCCTCGTTGATCTCGGCGGCCACAGCCTCTATCCGGTCCTTGCGGCGGGCGGTGACCACTACGCGGTAACCGGCGGCGGCCAGCCGGCGCGCGGTGGCGGCGCCGATTCCGCTGCTGGCTCCGGTGAGGACGGCGATCGGGGCGGAGGCCATGGGCGGTGCTCCTCGTGCATACGTACGACAGGGACGGGTCTGGTCAGGATAGGCGGGCCGTGGCGGCGCCGGTCCGGGAGTCCGGGGAGCCCTCTACGCTCCCGTCCACTCCCGTAGAGCGGCCCGTATCTGCTCCGGGCGGGCCTGCTCGGCGGCCCAGGCGATATAGCCGTCGGGGCGCACCAGGAGCGAGCTGCGACGCGGACGGGCCCAGTGGGTGAGGGTGGCCCGCAGCTCGCGGCCCTCCTCGTCCTTCGCCTCGATCTCCGTGGCCACCGGTGTGATGAGGACGAACTCGCCCGCGCGCAGGGCCTCGTACAGGCGCGTGCCCGCCGGGCCCTCGGCCAGCTCCACGTCCGGGGCGCGGTGGCCGACGAGCGGGTGGGCTCCACGCGGTGCGGCGTAGGCGTACCCGATGCCGGTGATCTGACCGAGCGCCTTCTCGCGCGCCGCCCTCACCCGTCTCAGCGCGGTGGTCAGCAGCGAACGCAGCGCGTACTGCCGGCGGTTGTGCGCCATGGCGAGTCGGATGATGGCGCCGCTGCTGCGCAGGACCGCCCGGCCCACGGGGTGCCGTTCGCCCTGGTAGGAGTCGAGCAGAGCCTCGGGGGCGTGGCCGCGCAGGACGGCGGCGAGCTTCCATGACAGGTTGGCCGCGTCCTGCAGTCCGGTGTTCATGCCCTGCCCGCCTGCCGGGCTGTGGGTGTGCGCGGCGTCCCCGGCGAGGAAGATCCTGCCCGTGCGGTACGACGGGACCTGGCGTTCGTCGCTGTGGAAGCGGGAGATCCAACGGGCGTCGTGCATCCCGAGATCGGTGCCGAGGGCTCGCCGCGTGATGTCCTTCAGCTCGTCGAGCGACGTGGGTGCGGAGTCGGGGATGTCGGCCCGCTCGCGATTCCAGCCACCCACCCGCCAATACCCGTCGCCGAAGGGGATGACGAAGGCGAACGCGTCCTTCGAGCCGCGCACGGCGGCCGTCAGATCGGGGCTCTCGGACAGCTGGACATCGGCCAGGACGATCGAGCTGATGACGGGCCGGCCGGGGAAGGACTGGCCGGCCGCCTCACGAACGACGCTGCGCACGCCGTCGGTTCCGACTGCGTAGGCCGCGCGGAACGACCCGGCCGTGCCGTCCTCGAACCTCACTCCGACGTCGACCCCCGTGGCGTCCTGGCTCAGCCCCGTCACCTGTGTGCCGTGCCTGAAGGCGACGCCGTGTTCCGTGGCGCGGCGGCGGAGCAGCTTCTCCACTTCGTACTGCGGGGTGGAGAGCAGGAAGGGGAAGCGGGACCGCAGGCCGGTGAGGTCGAGCGTGAAGCCGTCGAACAGCCGGATCTTCTCGATCCGCTGTCCCCGCTCGACCAGTTCGTCCGCGAGGCCTCTGGCGTCCAGCTGCTCCAAGGTGCGGGCGTGCACGGCGAAGGCGCGGGTGAGGTTGCTGATATCGGCCGGGCGCTTTTCGAGGACGGTGACGGGGATGCCGGCGGCGGCCAGGTCCCCGGCGAGCAGCAGGCCGGTCGGGCCCGCGCCGACCACGATCACCGAGGCCTCGGCGCCGGGGTCCGGGTGCGGGCTCGCGTGGGTGCTCGTGTCGGTGTGTGCGCCGGTGCTCGTGCTGCCGTTCATCGCGGCCTCCTCGATAACCATGCCGGTCTGCCTGATCTGCCTGATCTGCCTACGCCGTCCACGGCGGCCGCACGATGGGTCAACGGCCGTTGGTCAACGCTTGTTGGCGAATCTAGATCCGCGTCCGATGAATGTCAACACTTGTGTGCCAACGATTGTTGGCATACGCTTGGCGGCATGTCCGAAACCGCGCAGTCCTCCCGATCGAGCGGGCGTGCAGGGGCGAAGGCGAGCGAGCCTTCGGACAAACCCGCGCGCCGCTCCGACGCCACCCGTGCCGCGATCCTCGCCGCCGCCCGCGAACGCTTCGCGGCCGATGGATACGAGCGCGCGACGATCCGTGCCATAGCGCGGGACGCCGGCATCGACCCGTCGATGGTGATGCGCTACTACGGCAACAAGGAGGGGCTCTTCGCCGCGGCGGCCGAGATCGACCTCCACATGCCGGACGTCATCTGGTCGGAGAAGCGACAAGCGCCGATGACCGTGGATTACGTGCACCCGCCGAGACCGATCGGCATCGGCCTCGTCGAACACTTCCTGGACCTGTGGGAGAAGAGCGAGATCCTGACGGCGCTGCTCCGGGTCGGCGTGACCAACACCTCGGGTGCCGAGCGCATGCAGGAGATCTTCAAGGACCAGCTGATCCCGGTCGCCGCGCAGCACGCACCGGATCAGGAGTCGGTGCCGCGTCGTGCCGCGCTGGTCGCGTCGCAGATCCTCGGCATGGCCCTCGCGCGGTACGTGCTGCGCTTCCCGGCCGCAGTCGAGATGAGCAGAGAGGAAGTGATCGAGTGGCTGGGGCCTACGGTGCACCGGTATCTGACGGCTCCGGAGGC
>NZ_JASCIS010000065.1 GCF_029968015.1 Streptomyces luteolus | reverse complement strand
GGGGCGGCGGCCGGAGCCGAACCCGCGGCACCGATGACGGCGAGCTTGGCGCCGACCTCGGCGGTCTCGTCCTCACCGACCACGATCTCAAGCAGGACACCGGCGGCGGGCGACGGGATCTCGGTGTCGACCTTGTCGGTCGAGACCTCGAGCAGCGGCTCGTCCTCCGCGACCTCCTCGCCGACCTCCTTCAGCCAGCGGGTGACGGTGCCCTCGGTGACGGACTCGCCCAGGGCGGGCAGCGTCACGTCGGTGCCCTCGGCACCACCCGCGGGGGCGGCGGGGGCCTCAGCGGCAGGCGCCGGGGCCGCGGGGGCCTCCTGCGCGGGGGCGGGCTCGGCGGCGGGAGCCTCGGCCTGGGCCGGGGCGGCCTCGGCGGCCGGGGCGCCGGAGCCGTCGTCGATGACGGCCAGCTCGGCGCCGACCTCCACGGTCTCGTCCTCGGCGACCTTGATGGACGCGAGGACACCGGCGGCGGGGGCCGGGATCTCGGTGTCGACCTTGTCGGTCGAGACCTCGAGCAGCGGCTCGTCGGCCTCGACGCGCTCGCCCTCGGCCTTCAGCCAACGGGTGACGGTGCCTTCGGACACGCTCTCGCCGAGCGCCGGCAGGGTTACGGAAACCGACATGGTTTCGGTTGCTCCTAACGAACTACGTACGGATAAGGGGGCGCGATCCCTGCGGGAGAGCGACTAGTCGTGGGCGTGCAGCGGCTTGCCGGCCAGCGCCAGGTGAGCCTCGCCGAGCGCCTCGTTCTGCGTCGGGTGCGCGTGCAGGAGCTGCGCGACCTCGGCGGGCAGCGCCTCCCAGTTGTAGATGAGCTGCGCCTCACCGACCTGCTCGCCCATGCGGTCACCGACCATGTGGACACCGACCACAGCGCCGTCCTTGACCTGGACGAGCTTGATCTCGCCCGAGGTCTTCAGGATCTTGCTCTTGCCGTTGCCCGCCAGGTTGTACTTCAGAGCGACGACCTTGTCCGCACCGTAGACCTCCTTGGCCTTCGCCTCGGAGAGCCCCACCGAGGCGACCTCGGGGTGGCAGTACGTCACCTTCGGCACGCCGTCGTAGTCGATCGGGACGGTCTTGAGACCGGCCAGACGCTCCGCCACCAGGATGCCCTCGGCGAAGCCGACGTGCGCGAGCTGGAGCGTCGGGACCAGGTCACCGACGGCCGAGATGGTCGGCACGTTGGTCTGCATGTACTCGTCGACCAGGACGTAGCCGCGGTCCATCGCGACGCCCTGCTCCTCGTAGCCCAGGCCCTGCGAGACCGGGCCGCGGCCGATGGCGACCAGGAGGACCTCGGCCTCGAAGGTCTTGCCGTCGGCCAGGGTCACGCGGACGCCGTCCTGCGTGTACTCGGCCTTCTCGAAGAAGGTGCCGAGGTTGAACTTGATGCCGCGCTTGCGGAACGCGCGCTCAAGAAGCTTGGAGCTGTTCTCGTCCTCGACGGGGACGAGGTGCTTGAGGCCCTCGATGATCGTGATCTCGGAGCCGAAGGACTTCCAGGCCGAGGCGAACTCGACGCCGATGACGCCGCCGCCGAGCACGATCGCGGACTTCGGGACCCGGTCCAGGTGCAGCGCGTGGTCCGAGGAGATGATGCGGTCGCCGTCGATCTCCAGGCCGGGCAGCGACTTCGGCACGGAACCGGTCGCGAGCAGGACGTGGCGGCCCTGGACGCGCTGGCCGTTCACGTCGACGGAGGTCGGGGAGGAGAGCTTGCCCTCGCCCTCGATGTACGTCACCTTGCGGGAGGCGATCAGCCCCTGCAGGCCCTTGTACAGGCCGGTGACGACCTCGTCCTTGTACTTCTGGACGGCGGGCATGTCGATGCCCTCGAAGGTGGCCTTCACGCCGAACTGCTCGGACTCGCGGGCCTGGTCGGCGATCTCGCCGGCGTGCAGCAGGGCCTTCGCGGGGATGCATCCGTTGTGCAGGCAGGTGCCGCCGGCCTTGTTCTTCTCGATCAGGGCGACGTCAAGGCCCAGCTGCGCTCCGCGCAGGGCCGCGGCGTAACCGCCGCTACCGCTGCCGAGGATCACTAGGTCGAAAACGGTGCTGGCGTCGTTCGCCACGTCACGTCCTCCATGCATGTGCGCCGTACGCCGGTCAGCGATGACCGCGCGGCGGCTGGTGTTCGGCCGCTTGTTCCTTCGGCCCTGTGGTGGGGGCCCTGTCCTGCCGAGAACCCATCTTCGCACTTGTCGACGGGTGACGGGACGCCGGGCCGCTGACTGAGACGGGCGCCTCAGCGAATTCTTCGGTTGGGCGCTGCCAAACTGAGCCCGTCTGGGGGCACCTCCCAGCGGTAGCTGGGGGAAATTGAGGACGAGGCCGCAGGCCGACAGCGGGGGTCTGCGGGGGTCTGGGGGCGCAGCCCCCAGCCACGTTCACCGCGGCCGGGGGTGCTCATGTCGCTCCGTGAGTCAGCCCAGGTCGCCGGAGGCGGTCCGCTCGGCGAGGCGGACCAGCGTGCGCACCGCCGAACCCGTACCGCCCTTGGGCGTGTATCCGTACGGCGCGGACTCGTTGTAGGCCGGGCCCGCGATGTCCAGGTGGGCCCAGCTGATGCCCTCGCCCACGAACTCCCGCAGGAACAGGCCGGCCACGAGGCCGCCGCCCATCCGCTCGCCCATGTTGGCGATGTCGGCGGTCGGGGACTCCATGCCCTTCTGCAGGTGCTGCGGCAGCGGCATCGGCCAGGACGCCTCGCCGACCTCCTCGGCGATCTCGTGGATCGACGTACGGAAAGCGTCGTCGTTGGCCATGATCCCGAAGGTGCGGTTGCCGAGGGCCATCATCATCGCGCCGGTCAGCGTGGCCACGTCGACGATCGCGTCGGGCTTCGACTCGCAGGCCTTCCACAGCGCGTCGGCCAGGACGAGCCGGCCCTCGGCGTCGGTGTTGAGGACCTCGACGGTCTTGCCGCTGTACATCCGCAGCACGTCGCCGGGGCGGGTGGCGGAGCCGGACGGCATGTTCTCGGCGAGGGCCAGCCAGCCGGTGACGTTGACCTCCAGGCCGAGGCGGGCGGCGGAGACGACGGCGGCGAACACGGCGGCGGCACCGCTCATGTCGCACTTCATCGTCTCGTTGTGCCCGGCCGGCTTCAGCGAGATGCCGCCGGAGTCGTACGTGATGCCCTTGCCGACGAAGGCAAGGGACTTCTTCGCCTTCGGGTGCGTGTACGCGAGCTTCACCAGACGCGGCGGGGCGTCCGAGCCGGCGCCGACGCCGAGGATGCCGCCGTACCCGCCCTTGGCGAGCGCCTTCTCGTCGAGCACCTGCACCTTGATGCCGTGCTCCTTGGCCGCGGCCGAGGCGACGGCGGCGAAGGCCTCCGGGGTGAGGTCGTTCGGCGGGGTGTTGATCAGGTCGCGGGAGCGGTTGACCTCCTCGGCGACCGCGACCGCGCGCTCCAGGGCGGCCTTGACGGCCTTGTCGCGCGGCTTGTCCACGGCGATGACGGCCTCGCCGAGCGGGCCCTTGCCGTTCTTGCCGTTCTTGGCGTCCTCGCCGTTCTCCTTGTACGCGTCGAAGACGTACCCGCCGAGCGCGGCGCCCTCGGCGATCGCGGAGACGGCCTCGTCGGTCTCGGCGGGCAGGGCGAACACGGCCTTCTTCGTGCCGGCCAGGGCGCGGGCGGCGACGCCGGCGGCGCGGCGCAGCGCGTCCTCGTCGTACGCCCCGTCCTTCTCCGGGAGTCCGCCGAGCCCGACCGCGAGCACGACCGGGGCCTTCAGCCCGTCTGCTGCGGGCAGCTTCGTGGTCTCACCCTCGCCGCCCGAAGCTCCGAGCGTCTCGAGAACAGCGGCGAGCCTGCCGCCGAACGCCTCGTCCACGACGGCGGCGCCCGGTGCGACGACCGGTCCCTTCGCGCCCTTCGCGACACCGACGACGATCACGTCGGCGCGCTGCCCGGCAGCGGCGGCGGGCTTCAGAGTCAGAGCAGTCACGGTGGTGAATTCTCGCTTCCGTTGAGTTGTGGCCGATGGGATCGGGTCGACCGGGCCCAGCCGCATCGTAGGCCGTGCCTGAGGAGCGCCCCGGAGTGAGCCTACGCTCGCCGCTCCCGCCGCCGCCGGGGAGTGGGCCGCTCGACCTGCGGATAACCTGCCGCGGTGAACTCAGTGGGCGGCGGCGGCAGCGACAAGGGCATACGGGACGGCCTGGAGCACGGACTCCGGTTCGCCTTCGGCACATTGACGGTCCTGCCGGTGCGGCTGACCCGCTGGGACCGGGGCGCCGCCCGCGCGGGGATGCTCTGCGCGCCGCTCGCCGGGCTCGTCGTCGGCCTCTGCGCCGCCGCCCTCGGTTCGGCGCTGCTGCTGCTCGGTACGGGACCGCTGCTCGCCGCCGTCGTCACGGTCACGGTGCCCGCGGCGCTCACCCGGGGCCTGCATCTCGACGGCCTCGCCGACACCGCCGACGGCCTCGGCGGCAACAAGCCCGCCGAGGCCGCGCTCGCCATCATGAAGCGGTCCGACATCGGCCCGTTCGGTGTGGTCACGCTGCTCTTCGCGCTGCTCGCCCAGGTGGCGGCCCTCTCCCGTGCGTACGAGTCGGGGTGGGCCGAGGGCGCGGTCGCGGCTGTCGTCTCCGCGGTGGCCGCCCGCGTCGCGCTCACCCTCGCCTCGCGCACCGGGGTCCCGGCCGCCCGCCCCGAAGGGCTCGGCGCCGCCGTCGCGGGCACGGTCACGGTCCGCTCCGCCCTGCTCGTCCTCGCCGCCGTGACGGCGCTCGCGGCGGGGTGCGGTGCGTTGTGGGGTGAGGCCACCATCGGCGCCGCGGTGCGCTGCGGGGGTGCGGTGCTTGTGGCGGTGGGGGCGGCGGAGTTGCTGCTGCGGCGCTGCGTACGCAGGTTCGGCGGCGTGACCGGTGATGTCTTCGGCGCCCTCGCGGAGACGGCGGCGACGGCGGCGCTGGTGGTGCTGGTCCTCGGGAGTCAGTGACCGGGCCCGCTCGCCCGCACCGCGTTAAATTGCGCAGAACGGGCAATTCGGGAGCGGTGGATGAGTGACTGGTGGTACCGGAACATCGTCGAGCCGGGGAAGCTGCCGCTGCTGCTCGCGCTGCTCTCGTTCGTGTTCGCGTTCCTGGTCACCCGGATCATCACGCGCATGATCCGGGCCGGCCGCGGCCCCTTCCGCAACGTCAAGACCGGTGATCTGCACATCCACCACGTGGTCCCGGGCATCGTCCTGACCGTCATCGGCGGCTTCGGCGCGGTCGCGGCCGGGCGGCACAACTTCGCCTCGCTGGTCTCCGCGGTGCTCTTCGGCCTCGGCGCGGGTCTGGTTCTCGACGAGTTCGCGCTGGTCCTGCATCTGGACGACGTGTACTGGAGCGAGGCCGGCCGCCAGAGCGTGGAGGTCGTCGTGCTCACCGCTGCCCTCGTAGCCCTCGTCCTCGGCGGGTTCCTGCCCTTCGGGGTGAACGAACTGACGCCCGAGGAGCGGCACAACCGGGGGCTCGTCGTGATGAACACCGCCCTGAACTTCTTCTTCGCCCTGGTCGCCCTCGGCAAGGGCAAGCCGCGCGTCGCGCTGATCGGCACGGTCGTACCGTTCGTCGCGCTCTTCGGGGCGGTCCGGCTCGCGCGGCCCACCTCGCCCTGGGCGAAGCTCTTCTACCGCAACCGGCCCCGCGCCCGCGCCCGCGCGGGCCTGCGCGCCTTCCGCCACGACCGCCGCTGGACCGGGCCGCGGCGCAGGTTTCAGGACCTCATCGGCGGCCGCCCCGACCCGGACCCCGGGTCGGGACCGTCCGACGGCGGCCCGGACTCCCTGCCCGGCGGTACGGGGGAACGCCCCCCGCCCGAGGACGGCTGACGCAGTTCCGCCACCCCGCACACGACGATCACGAGCACGATCGCGGCCAGGTGTTCCCGCCCCGCCAGGTTGTCCTTCACCGCCACCTCGACCACCATCAGCGCCACCACCAGACCCGCCGTGAACCAGGCCCGGTAGCGCCAGGACACGTACACCGCGAGCCCCACCACCGCCGCCGACGGGCCGGTGTCCACCACCTGCGCGTCGGACGCCGGGAGGCCGAGCGGGTGGCCGGGGCCGAGGGCGACGCCCACGCGCGCGTAGAGCGTTCCGGCCAGCGTGGCCGCGTACCCGACGACGAGCGTGCGCACGCGGCCGACGCAGATCTCCGCGATGCCGAACACCAGCAGGACCTGCGCGAGCGCACCCCACACCGGCAGGTCGAGCGCGGGCACGAACAGCGACAGGGGAGTGCGGAGCAGGGCGAGCCAGAGCGGATCCTCGGCCCGTACGGCACCGATGTTCTGGACGAATTGGTAGCCCCAGTCCTGGTTCTGGACGTACTGCAGGAGCGAGGTCAGGCAGACCGCGCCGAGTGCCAGGGGGACCGCCCGCCACTTCCGCTCGGCGAGCGCGGTCCGCACGGCGGTGAGGAGGGCTCCCCACTCCGCCCTGGCGAGCTCGGCCGGTCTGCTCATCGTCGTGACTCCAGGTGTCTGCGTCTCATCGTGGGGACGGGAGCCGTCCGCGCCGCAGCCGCTCGGGCAGGCCGGGAGCTTCCAGGAAGCCCTCGGCGCGGGCGGCGGCGAGCGAGATGCGCGGCAGGTCGCCGCTCCTCTCGAAGAGCACGAACCGCGGTTCCCAGTCGGGCCGGTACTTGGCGTTGGCGCGGTACAGCGACTCGATCTGCCACCAGCGGGAGCAGAAGCCGAGCAGCGAGCGCCACAGCCGGAGCACCGGGCCCGCGCCGAGACGCGAGCCGCGTTCGAAGACCGACCGGAACATCGCGAAGTTCAGTGAGACGCGAGTGATCCCGATCTCCCCGGCGCGCCGCAGGAGTTCGATGACCATGAACTCCATCAGGCCGTTCCCGGTGTCCCGGTCCCGCCGCATCAGGTCGAGCGAGAGCCCCTTCGGGCCCCATGGGACGAAGGACAGGAGCGCCCTCAACTCGCCCTGTTCATCGGTGCATTCGAGCATCACGCAGTCCCCGTCGGCCGGGTCGCCGAGCCGCCCGAGCGCCATCGAGAAGCCGCGCTCGGTCGCACCGTCCCGCCAGTCGTCGGCGCGCCGCAGGAGCCGGTCGAGCTCGGGCGCGGGGATGTCCCGGTGGCGGCGTACGCGCACCTCGTACCCGGAGCGCCGGACCCGGTTGTGGGCCTGTCGTACGGTGCGCATCGCGCGGCCGGAGAGGGTGAAGTCGGCGGTCGTGACGATCGCCTCGTCGCCCAGCTCCAGGGCGTCCAGGCCGTGCCGGGCGTAGATCGTGCCCGCCTCCTCGCTCGCGCCCATCACGGCCGGGGTCCAGCCGTGCGCGCGGGCCTCGGCGAGCCACGGTTCGATGGCGCCGGGCCAGGCCTCGGGGTCGCCGATCGGGTCGCCGGAGGCCAGGGAGACGCCGCCGACGACGCGGTAGACGACGGCGGCCTTGCCGGTCGGCGACCACTTCGCGCTCTTCTCCCGGCGCAGCGCGAAGTAGCCGAGCGAGTCGCGTTCCCCGTGCCGGTCGAGCAGTACGCGCAGCCGGGCCTCGTCGGACGGGGTGAGCGGGTCGACGGCGCGGCGGGAGCGGAACGCGGCGTACAGGACGGCGAGAAGGAGCAGGAAGCTGATCCCGTTCACGGCGACGTCGACCCAGCCCGGGGTGGCCACGACGGGCAGGCGCGCGTCGGCGGCGGCGAGCGAGACCAGCCGGAGCGCGCCGTACCGCCAGCGGTCCGCGAAGGTCGAACTCGCCGCGTCCGGCGCCCGGTTGGTGAGCGTGACCAGGAGCGCGGCGAGCAGCGAGCAGACCAGGAGGCCGCCGGTGGCGACGGCGGCGGCGAGCCTCGGGTTGGCCGGGTCGCCCTTCGCGTAGAACGCGCGCCGCCCGGTCAGCAGGGCCGCGACGAAGCCGGCGGTCAGGGCGAGGGAGATCCAGTTCTGGGCGTGCGCGCGGATCTCGGGGGACAGCATCGCGAAGCCGAAGAGCAGCAGGAAGGGCACGCTGAGCACGAGGTTGAGGATCCACGCGGCCCGCTTGCGGCGGCGCATCGTGACGGCGAGGAAGAACGCCACGAGCGCCGAGCCGAACCCCGCGGTCAGCAGATACGGGGTGAACAGATCCGCGGTGTTGTGCCGCCGCAGATCCTGGCCGAGGGAGACCCAGACGGCGCTGAGCAGGTTGAGGAAGGTGACGCCCCGCAGGTACCAGACGGTGAACTCGGCGGCGCGTACGGCTGCGCTGCCGGTTCCGGTGCGGGGCCCTTCCGTGCGCGGTGTGCGATCCGGAGGGGTCTGTTCTACGGGTGCTTCGAGCGCCTCTGCCGTTCCCATGAACGGTGATCATATGGGGGTGGAGCGGGCGGATTCGGGCGACGCGAGGCGTGGTTCCGGGCGAGCGTGCGGGGCGGGGAGGACCCGGCGGCTCCTCCCGTACGGAGGCCGCCGGGGGCGCATCCGGCCTACGCGCGGGACTCGGACTCCGTATCGTCCAACTTCGGCTCCGCACCGGCCTGTTCGGCCTCGACGCCGGGATCGGCCTCGGGTTCGGGATCGGCCCCAGCCTCGGCCTCGGGCCCGTGCTCGGGCCCGTGCTCGGGCCCGTCCTCCGGCTCCGGCTTGAGCTCCGGCAGCTCCGCCGCGAGCGCCGCGGCCGCCTGGACCAGCGGCAGGGCCAGCATCGCGCCCGTGCCCTCGCCCGCCGTCACGCCCTGGTCGAGCAGCGGGTCGACGGCGAGGCGGTCGAGGGCCTTCGCCTGGGCGGGCTCACCGCTGCGGTGCCCCGCGAGCCACCAGTCGGGCGCCCGGAACGCGACCCGCTGGGCGACGAGCGCACAGGCCGCGGAGACGACCCCGTCGAGGATCACCGGCGTACGGCGTACCGCGCTCTGCAGCAGGAACCCCGTGATCGCCGCGAGGTCGGCGCCGCCGACGGTGCGCAGCAGCTCCAGCTGGTCGCCGAGGACCGGCCGGGCCCGGCGCAGCGCGTCGCGGACGGCGGCGCACTTGCGCATCCAGGCCAGGTCGTCGATGGGCCTGCCGCCGCGCCCGGTGACCACCGAGGCGTCCGTGCCGCACAGCGCCGCGACGAGGGTGGCCGCCGCCGTCGTACCGCCCACGCTGAGGTCGCCCAGGACCACCAGGTCCGTTCCCGAGTCGGCCTCCTCGTCGGCGATCGCCATCCCCGCGCGAAACGCCCGCTCGGCCTCCGCGGCGGTGAGCGCGTCCTCGACGTCGATCCGGCCGCTGCCGCGCCGCACCCGGTGCCGTACGACCTCGGCGGGCAGCTCCTCCGGGTCGCAGTCAAGGGCGACGTCCACGACGCGGACCGGTACGCCGCTGCGGCGGGCGAGCACCGCGACCGGGCTCTCGCCGTCGAGTACGGCGCGCACCAGGCGGTGGGTGCCGCCCGCGGGGCGCGCGGAGACGCCGAGCCCGGCCACGCCGTGGTCGCCCGCGAACAGCACCGCGCGCGGCCGTTCGATCGCCTTCACCGGCACCGTCGACTGCGCGGCCGCCAGCCACTCGCCCAGCTCGTCGAGCCGCCCGAGCGCGCCGGGCGGCACGGCGAGCCGCTCCCTGCGCTCTTCGGCGTCGCGGCGCACCCCGCCGTCGGGGCGCTCGATCAGATCGGAGAAGTCATCGAGATTCAGCGAGCTCATTCGCCGAACAGTACCGGGATCCCTTCGAACACGAGGAGCACCGGGGGGGGGGGGGGGGGGGGGGGGGGGGGGGGGGGGGGCGGGGGCCGGGGGGGGGGGGGGGGGGGGGGTGGGGGGGGTTGGGGGGGGGGTGGGGGGGGGTGGTGGGGGGCGGGTAGCCCCCAGCCCCACGCCTCGGGGCGGTCGTTCGGCTGCGGCGCCGTCGTGGCTGGTCGCGCAGTTCCCCGCGCCCCTTCGGGGCGCTCTTCAGCGCCCCTCCTCGCCCGCCGCAGGCCCCACCTCCCCGAACCGGGCAAGCCCCAGCGCCCCCGCCACCGCGACAGCGAAACCGAGGACCGCGAGCCAGGCGAGGCCCTCCCGCGTGCGGTCGCCGAGCCAGACCACGCCGACCACCGCCGGGCCGACCGTCTCGCCGAGGACCAGGCCCGCCGTCGCCGTGGTCACCGAGCCGCGCTGCAGGGCCGAGGTGAGCAGCAGGAACGCGGCGCCGCCACCGAGCAGCAGGGCGTACGCCGCCGGGTCGGTGAGCAGCGCTTTCGGCGACAGCGAGTCGATCAGCCGGACCGCGACCTCCACCACCCCGAACCCGCACCCCGACCCGAGCCCGAGCACCAGCGCCCGCGGCCGGTCCGGCAGCCGTCCCCCGACCACGCCGACCAGGAGCACGGCGACCGCGGCGCCGAGCATCGCGTACGAGAGAGTCGTCGAGCCCGGGCGCTCGCCCTCCGGGCCCGAGGCCAGGCCCAGCATGGCGAGCCCCGCGACCACCACCCCGACCGCGCCCCACTCCGCCCCGCTCAGCCGCACCCGGAGGAGCCGCGCCGCGACCACGGCCGTCACCGCGAGGCTCGCGGCGAGGGCGGCTCCGACCGCGTAGATGGGGATCGAGCGGAGGGCGACGATCTGCAGCACGAAGCCGCATCCGTCCAGGGCGAGACCGGCGAGATAGCGCCACTGGCGGAGGGAGCGGAGGAGCAGCCCGGGGTCGACCCCGGAGCCCGTGCCGGGGGCGACCGAGCGGGCCGCGACGGCCTGGAGGACGGAGGCCGTACCGAAGCAGACCGCGGAACCGAGCGCGCAAACCATCCCAATCAGCACGAAGTTAGAGTAGCCCGCGCGGGTGACGGAGCATCAGCTTGCGGGGGCGCGGGGGCTGTTCTCTACGCTGACCCGAGTCGAACACCACATACGGACAACGGGGGAGTGGCCGGATCATGACGATCGGGACGAACGCCGAAACAGCGACTGAAACAGTGCCCGAAGTGACGGAAACAGTGCCCGAAGTGACGGAAACAGTGCCCGAAGCGACGGGAACAGTGCCCGGAGCGACGGGAACAGTGCCCGAAGCGACGGGAACCGTGCCCGAGACGGGCAAGCGCCGCATGGGTGCCGGACCGCGCAAGCTGCGTTCCAGCACGGTGGTACTCGGCGGCATGGGCCTCCTCGCCGTCACCCTCAGCGCCTGCGGCTCCGAGCCCGACAAGCGCTGCGTCGACCCCATGAGCCGCAAGCAGCTGCCGAGTTACGAGTGCAAGGGCGGCAGCGGCGGCAGCGGTGGCGGGAGCGGCGGCAGCGGCTCGTACTACTACGGCGGCAGCTCCAAGAACGGCAAGGTCGAGGGCGGCAGCTTCGACAAGTCGTCCGTGTCCCGCGGCGGCTTCGGCTGCTCCTCCTCCAGCGGCGGCTGAGCCGTGGAGCGCCGCACGACCGAACCCCGCGAGGGCTGGCAGCAGACGGTGGAGGAGCAGGGCTGCGTCTACCCCCTGACCCGCTACCCGGACGATTCCCTCCGCCCGTACTGGGACGAGAGCGCGTACTACGTCTTCTCGCTGCCGGAGGTCGAGGCCCTGGAGGAGGTCGTCGAGGAGCTGCACGCCATGTGCCTGGCCGCGGCCGCGCACATCGTCGAGCGGGACCGCTTCGCCGACCTCGGCATCACCGACCCGCGCCTCGCCTCGCTGATCACCGAGGCCTGGCGGCGCAAGCCCGAACTCCCGTCCGTGTACGGGCGGTTCGACCTGCGGTACGACGGCACGGGCCCGGCCAAGATGCTGGAGTACAACGCGGACACGCCCACTTCCCTTGTGGAGGCGGCGAGCCCGCAGTGGTTCTGGATGGAGGAGCGCTTTCCCGGCGCCGACCAGTGGAACTCGCTGCACGAGCGCCTGGTCGACGCCTGGAAGAAGCAGGCCGCGCTGCTCCCGCCGGGCAGCCCGCTGTACTTCGCCCACTCCAACGGCGACGAGCTCGGCGAGGACCTGATGACGGTCGCGTACCTGCGCGAGACCGCACAGCAGGCCGGGATCGACACCGAGGCGATCGCGATGGAGGACATCGGCTGGGACCGGATCTCCGGCCGGTTCGTGGACGAGAAGCTCCGCTTCATCCGCAGCTGCTTCAAGCTCTACCCGTGGGAGTGGCTGGCCACCGACCCCTTCGGCCCGCAGGTCCTGGACACCCTGGACAATGGCGGCGGCACCGGCTCCACCCTGTGGATCGAGCCGGCCTGGAAGATGCTGCTCTCCAACAAGGCGCTGCTCGCGATCCTCTGGGAGCTCTACCCCGGCCACCCGAACCTGCTGCCCGCCTACCTGGACGGCCCTCGCGAACTCGCCGCGGACGGCGGGTACGTGGCGAAGCCGCTGCTCGGCCGCGAGGGCGCGGGCGTCACCGTGCACGAGGCGGGCGCGGAGCCGGTGCCGCGCGACGAGCCGTGCTGCTACCAGGAGTTGGCCCCGCTGCCCGACTTCGACGGCAACCGTGTGGTGCTCGGCGCGTGGGTCGTCGAGGACGAGGCGGCGGGGCTCGGCATCCGGGAGTCGTCGGGTCTGATCACGGACGAGTACGCGCGGTTCCTTCCGCACGTGATCCTTTAGCCGTTGCGGGCGGGCTCACTCGGTCACTTGGTCACTCGGTCACTTGGTCACTTGGTGAGTACCGCCCGCAGCTGGTCGAGCCCCCAGTCCAGGTCCTCCTTGGAGATCACCAGCGGCGGCGCGATCCGGATGGTGGACCCGTGGGTGTCCTTCACCAGGACACCCCGGTCCATCAGCTTCTCCGAGATCTCCCGGCCCGTGCCGAACGACGGGTCGATGTCGACGCCCGCCCACAGCCCGCGCCCGCGCACCTCCCGCACCGCGCCGCCGCCGGCGAGCAGCTTCAGCTCGCGGTGCAGATGGTCGCCAAGGTCGGCGGCCCGCTCCTGGAACTCGCCGGTGCGCAGCATCGCGATCACCTCCAGGGCGACCGCGCAGGCGAGCGGGTTCCCGCCGAACGTCGAGCCGTGCTCACCCGGCTTGTACACCCCGAGCACATCCGCCGAGGAGACCACCGCGGACACCGGGACGACCCCGCCGCCGAGCGCCTTGCCGAGCACGTACATGTCCGGCACTACACCCTCGTGCTCCAACGCGAAGGTCTTGCCCGTACGGCCGAGGCCCGACTGGATCTCGTCGGCGATGAACAGCACGTTCCGCTCGCGGGTCAGCTCGCGCACGCCCGCCATGTACCCGGCCGGCGGTACGAGGACGCCCGCCTCGCCCTGGATCGGTTCGAGCAGCACGGCGACCGTGTTGTCGGTGATGGCTTCCCGCAGCGCCTCCAGATCGCCGTACGGCACGATCTCGAAGCCCGGCGTGTACGGGCCGAAGTCGGCGCGGGCCTCCTGGTCCGTGGAGAAGCTGATGACCGTCGTCGTACGGCCGTGGAAGTTGTCGGCCGCGACCACGATCTTCGCCGTGCCGTCCAGGAGGCCCTTGGTCTGGTAGCCCCACTTCCGGGCGGTCTTCACGGCGGTCTCGACGGCCTCGGCGCCGGTGTTCATCGGCAGCACCATGTCCATGCCGCAGAGCTCGGCGAGCTGTGTGCAGAAGTCCGCGAAGCGGTCGTGGTGGAAGGCCCGCGAGGTCAGCGTGACCCGCTCCAGCTGGGCCCGGGCCGCGTCGAGCAGACGCCGGTTGCCGTGCCCGAAGTTCAGCGCCGAGTACCCGGCGAGCATGTCGAGGTAGCGGCGCCCCTCGACATCGGTCATCCAGGCGCCCTCGGCTGTGGCGACGACCAGGGGCAGCGGGTGGTAGTTGTGCGCGCTGTGGGCGTCGGCCGAGGCGATGGCCTGTTCCGTACGGGACACGGGATCTCCGTTCGTCGTGAAGCTAGGGACCCACGGGGGGCGGGATGTCGCCCCCCATGCCTATCGTCATGCCTATCGTCGCTCGCATGACGGACGAGGAAACCTCGCCCGCCATGCACGCCGGTAAGGTGAGCAGCGGGTCGTGACTGGCGCGCTGAGATGGGATCAACCATCGGGGAGCGGCCCGTGAACTGTGTGCCGTGCGCCTGGGCCGTACCGAGAACGTCGTACGAGAACGTCGTGCAGGAACGTCGTACCGATAACGACCGTCACCGCGTCCGGAGGTCCCTCCCATGTCCACCACCCCGCCCCACTCCACCGAATCGACGGCGTTCCGCAGCGCCCTCGACGTGATCCGCGGCGTCGAACCCCGCGTCGCCGACGCCATCGGCCAGGAGCTGCACGACCAGCGCGAGATGCTCAAGCTGATCGCCTCCGAGAACTACGCGTCCCCGGCCACGCTGCTCGCCATGGGCAACTGGTTCAGCGACAAGTACGCCGAGGGCACCGTCGGCCGCCGCTTCTACGCCGGCTGCCGCAACGTCGACACCGTCGAGGCCCTCGCCGCCGAGCACGCCCGCGAACTCTTCGGCGCGCGGCACGCCTACGCCCAGCCGCACTCCGGCATCGACGCCAACCTGGTCGCGTTCTGGGCGGTCCTCGCCGACCGCGTCGAGGCCCCGGCCCTGGCCGCCGCCGGTGTCCGCAACGTCAACGACCTCTCCGACGCCGACTGGGCCGAACTGCGCCAGGCCTTCGGCAACCAGCGGATGCTCGGCATGTCCCTGGACGCGGGCGGCCACCTCACGCACGGCTTCCGCCCGAACATCTCCGGCAAGATGTTCGACCAGCGCTCCTACGGCACGGACCCCGCCACCGGCCTGATCGACTACGAGGCGCTGCGCGCCCAGGCCCGCGAGTTCAAGCCGCTGGTGATCGTCGCCGGGTACTCGGCCTACCCGCGCCTGGTGAACTTCCGGACCATGCGGGAGATCGCCGACGAGGTCGGCGCGACGCTGATGGTCGACATGGCGCACTTCGCGGGCCTCGTCGCCGGCAAGGTCCTCACCGGCGACTTCGACCCCGTACCGCACGCGCAGATCGTCACCACCACCACGCACAAGTCGCTGCGCGGCCCGCGCGGCGGCATGGTGCTGTGCGACGAGAGCCTCAAGGACCAGGTCGACCGCGGCTGCCCCATGGTCCTCGGCGGCCCGCTCCCGCACGTCATGGCCGCCAAGGCGGTGGCACTCGCCGAGGCCCGCCGCCCCGACTTCCAGGGCTACGCGCAACGCGTCGTCGACAACGCCCGCGCGCTCGGCGAGGGCCTGATGCGGCGCGGCGCCACCCTCGTCACGGGCGGTACGGACAACCACCTGAACCTGATCGACGTGGCGTCCTCGTACGGCCTGACCGGGCGCCAGGCCGAGGCCGCGCTGCTCGACTCCGGCGTGGTCACCAACCGCAACGCGATCCCGGCCGACCCGAACGGCGCCTGGTACACGTCGGGCATCCGGATCGGGACGCCCGCGCTGACGACGCGGGGGCTTGGGGTCTCCGAGATGGACGAAATCGCGGCTCTCATCGACACCGTGCTGACGGCGACGGAGCCGGGCACGACGGCGAAGGGCGCGCCGTCGAAGGCGCAGCACGTGCTTGAGGAGAAGGTCTCCGACGAGGTGGCCCGCCGCGCCTCGGACCTGGTGAGCGGGTTCCCGCTGTACCCGGGTGTGGACCTGAGCTGAGTCCTGCCGGACGGGCCTCCTCAATCGCCGGAGGGGCTGGTTTTCAGGGGCGCGGGGCTGTGACATTTGCGGCTCCGCCGCGGGGCGCGACCAGCCACGACGGCGCGGCAGCCGAACGATGGAGCGGGGGCCTGGGGCGCAGCCCCGAAGCTGCTGCAAGCTCTCGGGAAGGGGCGGGGAGGGGCTCAAATTGAGCCCCTCCGGCGATTGAGGAGCGGGGGCCGGGGCGGAGCCCCGTGGCGTGGGGGAGGCAACACCGGGAGCGGGGCCGAACAACGCCCCGCACCTGAGACAATGGGCCCCATGGCCAACCGACCTCGCGTGCTCTCCGGAATCCAGCCCACCGCCGGCTCGTTCCACCTCGGCAACTACCTCGGCGCCGTCCGCCAGTGGGTGTCCCTGCAGGAGACCCACGACGCGCATTACATGGTCGTCGACCTGCACGCGATCACCATCCCGCAGGACCCGGCCGAGCTGCGCGCCAACACCCGGCTCGCCGCGGCCCAGCTCCTCGCCGCCGGGCTCGACCCGGAGCGCTGCACCCTCTTCGTGCAGAGCCACGTGCCCGAGCACGCGCAGCTCGCCTGGGTGATGAACTGCCTCACCGGCTTCGGCGAGGCCTCTCGTATGACGCAGTTCAAGGACAAGTCCGCCAAGCAGGGCGCGGACCGGTCCTCCGTCGGCCTGTTCACGTACCCGATCCTGCAGGTCGCGGACATCCTCCTGTACCAGGCGAACGAGGTCCCGGTCGGTGAGGACCAGCGCCAGCACATCGAGCTGACCCGTGACCTCGCGGAGCGGTTCAACAGCCGCTTCGGCGAGACGTTCACGGTCCCGAAGCCGCATATCCTCAAGGAGACGGCGAAGATCTACGACCTTCAGGACCCGTCGATCAAGATGAGCAAGTCGGCCTCCACGCCGAAGGGCCTCATCAACCTGCTCGACGAGCCGAAGGCCACGGCCAAGAAGGTCAAGAGCGCGGTGACCGACACGGACACCGAGATCCGCTTCGACCAGCAGGCCAAGCCGGGCGTCTCCAACCTGCTGAGCATCTACTCCACCCTGACCGGAACGGGAATTCCGGAACTGGAGCAGAAGTACGCCGGCAAGGGCTACGGTGCGCTGAAGACCGACCTCGCCGAGGTCATGGTCGAGTTCGTGACCCCGTTCCGCGAGCGTACGCACGCGTACCTCGACGACCCGGAGACGCTGGACTCGATCCTGGCCAAGGGTGCGGAGAAGGCCCGGTCCGTGGCGGCGGAGACGCTGGCCGCCACGTACGACAGGGTCGGATTCGTCCCGGCGAAGCACTGAACGTACCGGCCACAGAGCACCGCCCGCACCCGACCAAGGAGAACGACGTGGGGACCGTAACGCTCGGCGTTTCGATCGCGGTCCCGGAGCCTCACGGCAGCCTGCTCCAGGAGCGGCGCGCGGGCTTCGGGGACCCCGCGGCACACGGCATCCCCACCCACGTCACGCTGCTGCCGCCGACCGAGGTCGACAGGGCCGCGCTCCCCGCGATCGAGCGGCACCTCGAAGAGGTCGCCGGACTCGGCCGGCCCTTCCCGATGCGGCTCTCCGGCACGGGCACGTTCCGCCCGCTGTCCCCGGTGGTGTTCGTCCGGATCGCCGAGGGCGCCGACGCCTGCACCTGGCTGCAGAAGCAGGTGCGGGACGCCTCCGGGCCGGTCGCGCGCGAGCTGCAGTTCCCGTACCACCCGCATGTTACGGTGGCGCACGGCATCGACGAGGCGGCCATGGACCGCGCGTTCGCCGAGCTCGCCGAGTACGCCGCCGAGTGGTCCGTCACCGGCTTCGCGCTGTACGAGCAGGGCCCGGACGCCGTCTGGCGCAAGCTGCGCGAGTTCTCCTTCGGCTCGGCGACGGTTCCGGCGCAGGGCGAGCCGCAGGACTCCTGCACCCCGCGCGGCCCGCTGCCCACCGCCTGACCTCTCCCTCTTCCAGCTCTTCCAGGGCCCGTTCACCGAGCGGGCCCTTTGGCGTGCCCGGAACGGGTGATTGAGCGAGTGTCGCTTCGTATTGCCGTAATTCTTAACGCAATTGGCAGAAGGGTTATTTGCGGCAGAACGGAATGAAGCGGAATGAAGCTGAATGCAGCGGGATGAAACCGGATGCATCCGGATGAACCCGAATGTAGCGGGATGAAGCGGGATGAAGCGGGATGTTCGACCATACGCCTGGGAGGCCCGGTGCACGACCTGGACCGCAGACTGCTCGCCGCGCTACGGGACTGCGGCAGCGACCGGCGGGTGGCCGCCGCGGCCCGCGCTCTCTCGTTCGCCGGGGAGCACGGCGCGCTCTGGCTCGCCGCCGGACTCACCGGCGCCGCCCTCGACCGGGAGCGCCGCGCCGCCTGGCTGCGTGCCACCGCGCTCACCGCGGCCGCGCACCTGACGAGCATGGGCGTCAAGCGCGTCGTGCGCCGCCCGCGCCCCGACGCCGAGCCCCTCGTCCGCACCGCGGGCCGGCACTCCTTCCCCAGCTCGCACGCCACCTCCGCCGCGGCCGCCGCCGTCGCCTACGGCGCCCTGCGCCCCGCCGGGGCCCGCCTCGTCCCGCCGCTCGCCGCCGCGATGTGCGTCTCCCGCCTGGTCGTCGGCGTGCACTACCCGAGCGACGTCGCGGCGGGAGCGGCCCTCGGAGCCCTCGCCGCCCGTGTCGGCGCCGCCTGGACCACCCCCGGAGGCCGTCCTTCCGCCGCAGTGGCCGTGCCCGGAGGCGATCGTGGCTGAGCGCACCGCACTCGTCGAGCAGCGCCGCCCCCAGCGCCAGGACCCCGAACGGCCGGGACCGGCCGGCCTGCCGCTCGGCCTGCTCAGGACCGCCCGGCCACGCCAGTGGGTCAAGAACGTCCTGGTCGTCGCCGCCCCGGCCGCCGCCGGTGAGCTGTTCTCCCGTGCCGCGGCCGTCCAACTCGCCCTGGTCTTCGGCCTGTTCACCGCCGCGGCTGCCGCCGTCTACCTGATCAACGACGCCCGTGACGTCGCGGCCGACCGCGCCCACCCCACCAAGTGCCGCCGCCCCGTCGCGTCCGGACAGGTCCCGGTGCCCGTCGCGTACGCGGTCGGCGGGCTGCTCGGCGTGCTCGCGCCGCTCGCCGCCGCGGCCCTCTGCACCCCGATGACCGCGGTGCTGCTCACCGCGTACCTCGGCATGCAACTCGCGTACTGCGTCAGCCTGAAGCACGTCCTCGTCGTCGACCTGGTCGTCGTCACCACCGGGTTCCTGATGCGCGCGGTGATCGGCGGCGTCGCCCTCGGCATCCCGCTCTCCCGCTGGTTCCTGATCACGACCGGCTTCGGCGCGCTGTTCATGGTCTCCGCGAAGCGCTACTCCGAGTCCGTCACGGTGGATGAGCAACGTACGGGCGCCACCCGGGCGTTGCTCACCGAGTACACCGCCGGTTACCTGCGCTTCGTCTGGCAACTCGCCGCCGGCGTCGCCGTCCTCGCCTACTGCCTGTGGGCGATGGAGTCCGGCGGCGTCGCCGACGCGGCACTGCTGCCGTGGCGCCAGCTGTCCATGGTCGCGTTCATCCTCGCGGTCCTGCGGTACGCCGTCTTCGCCGACCGGGGCAGCGCGGGCGAGCCCGAGGACGTCGTCCTGCGCGACCGCCCGCTCGCCCTGATCGGCCTGGTCTGGCTCAGCCTGTACGGCCTCGCGGTCGCCGACCTGTGAGCCGTCGCCGACCTGTGAGCGGTCGCCGACCTGTGAGCGTGCGGCGCGCCGAACTCGTCGGCTTCGCCCTCTTCGGCGTCTGCGCGTACGCCGCCGACCTGGCCCTGTTCGTCTGGCTGCGCGGCCCGGCCGCCTTGGACCCGCTGACCGCCAAGGCCGCCGGTTTCGTCGCGGGCTGCACGGTCGCGTACGCGGGCAACGCCCTCGGCACCTACCGGCACCGCGCCCCGGACGGCTCCCGGCTCCGCCAGTACGCGGTGTTCCTCGCGGTCAACGTCGCGGGAGCCCTCGTGCAACTCCTCTGCCTGGCCTGCTCGCACTACGGGCTCGGCCTCACCTCACAGACCGCGGACACCGTGTCCGGCGCGGGAGTCGGCATGGCGCTGGCCACTGTGGTCCGCTTCTGGGGTACTCGGACTTTGGTCTTCCGCTCGGAGGGCAGACAGAGATCATGGACTGGCTGAAGAACCTCCCCGTCATCGGGCCGCTCGTGACCCGCCTGATGGACACGCACGCCTACCGCAGCTACGAAACACTCGAACGAGTGCACTGGTCGCGCCTGGCCGCGGCGATGACCTTCCTCAGCTTCCTGGCGCTGTTCCCGCTGCTGACCGTCGCCGCCGCCGCGGCCGCCGCGACCCTGAACAAGAAGCAGCAGGCCGAACTGCAGGACAAGCTCAGCGAGCAGGTCCCGGGCATCTCCGAACAGCTCGACATCAACGCCCTCGTGCAGAACGCGGGCACCGTCGGCCTGATCGCCGGCGCACTGCTGCTCTTCACCGGCATCGGCTGGGTCGGCTCGATGCGGGACTGCCTGCGCGCGGTGTGGGAGAAGGACGACGAGGAGGAGAACCCGTTCCTGCGCAAGGTCAAGGACGCGGGCGTACTCGTCGGGCTCGGCGGGGTGGGCCTCGTCTCGCTGGTCGCCTCGGCCATCGGCAACACCGCGGTCAAGCGGATCACCGAGGCCCTCGGCCTGGACGACCAGGGCTGGACCGGCCCGCTGCTCTCCGCCGCGGTCTTCGCCCTGGCCGTCCTCGCGGACTTCCTGATCCTGCTGTACGTCCTGACCCTTCTGCCCGGCGTGCATCCGCCGCGCCGCCGCCTTGTCGTCGCCGCGCTGATCGGGGCCGTCGGCTTCGAACTCCTCAAGGCCCTGCTCGGCGGCTACATCAAGGGCGTCGCGGGCAAGTCGATGTACGGCGCGTTCGGCACCCCGGTCGCCCTGCTCCTGTGGATCAACTTCACGGCGAAGCTGCTCCTCTTCTGCGCGGCTTGGACGGCGACACGCAGCAAGGAGCCCGAGGCGGCGAAAGACAGCCCGTCCGGCGTTTGAGGACGAGCCCGCAGGGCGATAGACGGCACCCGAGCCGACGGTGCGGGCCCGACTACCTACGGGGCAACCGCCGAACCAGCTCAGGCAGCGGCCAACGCCGGTTCACGAGGAACACACCCGCACCGACCAGCACAAGCACCCCACCCGTGACCGCGAGCGCGATGCCGACACCGCTCGACTCGCCCTTGCCCGCGGCGGCCTCGGACTTCTCCCCGGCAGGGGTCTTCTCGGGCGCGGCCGCCCCCTTCGCGTGCTGGTCCGCGCTCGCCGGGGCGACCAGCTCGCCCACCGGCTTGACCTTCCCGGCGGCGGCGAAGCCCCAGTCGAACAGGCGCGCGGTCTCCTTGTAGACGGCCATCGACTCGTCCGAGTCCGGGTTCATGACGGTGACGAGCAGCACCTTCCCGTCCCGCTCGGCGACCCCGGTGAACGTCGTGCCCGCGTTCGTCGTGGACCCGTTCTTCACACCCGCGATGCCCTTATACGGGGTCACGCCGTCGGCGCCGGTCAGCAGGCGGTTGGTGTTCTGGATGGCGAAGTGCCCGCGCTTCTTGCCCTTCTTCTGCTCACCGGGGAACTGGGCGGTGGCGGTCGCCGCGTACTCCCGGAAGTCCTCCTCCTGCATCCCGGATCGGGCGATCAGCGTCAGGTCGTACGCGGAGGAGACCTGGCCCTTCGCGTCGTAGCCGTCGGGGCTGACCACGTGGGTGTCGCGGGCCTGCAGCTCGTCGGCGCGCTTCTGCATGTCGGCGACGGTCTTCTCGATGCCGCCGTTCATGTGGGACAGCACGTGCACCGCGTCGTTCCCGGAGCGCAGGAACACCCCGAGCCACAGGTCGTGCACGCTGTACGTGTTGTTCTCCTTGATGCCGACGAGGCTGCTGCCCACGCCGACGTCGAGCAGCTCCTCCCGCTTCACCAGGTGCTTCTGGTCCTTGGGGAACTTCGGCAGGACCGTGTCCGCGAAGAGCATCTTCATCGTGCTCGCGGGCGGCAGCCGCCAGTGCGCGTTGTGCGCGGCGAGGACGTCGCCCGACTCGGCGTCCGTGACGATCCAGGAGCGGCCCGAGAGCTTCTTCGGCAGCGCCGGGACGCCCGGCCCGAGGTTGACCTGCGTACCCGCCTCGCCGAGCCGCGCGCCGCCGACCTGGGACATCGTCGCCGGGGGCTTCGGTTTGTCCGGCTTGTTGCCCGGCTTCTCGTCCGCGACCGCGGGAGCGGCGACAGAAGCGGTCAGAAAAGCGGCGGAAACCACCGCAACAGCGGTCGTTCGCTTAAGAGATGCAGTCACAGACGCAGTCAAGGCAGGCACGGTGAGGAACGTACAGGGGATTCGCCCAGCTGTGCGCGGCCCGTTCGGCTGTGTCTTCGGATCATCACTCGAACCACCCCGACGGCGGGGTGCGCGAGCCGGGCGCGATACTGGGGATATGAAGCTCAGCCGCCCGGTCTCGTGGTTCCTGCTCGCCTTCGGCGTCTGGTCCTGGGTCATCTGGATCACTTTCGTCAAGAACCTCTGGAAGGACGGAAGCGGGCTCGCCTTCGACGACGCCGGTGACCCGACCGGGTACTTCTGGGTCCATCTGCTGCTTGCCGTGGTGTCCTTTGTCCTGGGGACGGTCATCGGGGTCATCGGGTTGCGCGGCGTGCGTGCACTGCGCCGAAAGTCATAGGGAGTCCCGGCCGTGAGCTTCCTGTTCCTCGCGATCCTGGCGCTCGTCATCGGCATGCAGTGGTACGGCTGGCGACGCGTGGTGCGCGACACCACGGTGCGGCGCACGTGGGCCCGCCGGGTCGGCACGGCCGTGTTCGTCGCCGGGCCGCTGGTGATGATCGCCGGGTTCATGAGCGACCGCGCCGGGGCGCCGTTCTGGCTCCAGCAGGTCCTCGCCTGGCCCGGCTATCTGTGGATGGCGGTCTCCATCTACCTGACGCTCGCGCTGCTCGTGGGCGAGGTCGTACGACCGGTGCTGCTGCGCGTGCTGCGGCGCGCGGACGTACGGATGCGGCAACCGGCCCCCGCGCAGGCGCCCGCGCCCCCGGCCGCGGCCCCCGCGGAGGCGCCCGCCACCCCCGTCACCACCACCCCCGCCAGGGCGCCGAGCGCGAAGCCCGTCACGACCCCGGCCCCTGCCGACACCGCGCCCGACCCCGAACCCGCCCTGGCGGACGCCGGATCGGAGCCGCCGCCGCTGTCGCCGCCGCCGCTGTCGCCGCCGCCCTCGGTGCCGGACACGCCCGCCGCCCTCACCGGCGCGACGAGCGGCCCCTCCCGCCGCCTCTTCGTCTCCCGCGTCGTCGCGGGTGCCGCCGTGGCCGCCGCCCTCGGCACCGTCGGGTACGGGGCGAACAACGTGCTGCGTGGCCCCGGCGTCAAGCGCGTCACCGTGCCGCTGGCCAAACTCCCGCGCGCCGCCCACGGGTTCAGGATCGCCGTCGTCAGCGACGTCCACCTCGGCCCCATCCTGGGCCGCGCCCACACCCAGCGCATCGTCGACACCATCAACTCCACGCAGCCCGACCTGATCGCGGTGGTCGGCGACCTGGTCGACGGCAGTGTCGAGAACCTCGGCCCGGCCGCCGAGCCCCTGGCCCGACTGCGCGCCCGGCACGGCTCGTTCTTCGTCACCGGCAACCACGAGTACTTCTCCGGCGCGGAGCAGTGGGTCGACCACGTACGCGAACTCGGTCTGCACCCGCTGGAGAACGCCCGCGTGGAGATCGACGGCTTCGACCTCGCGGGCGTCAACGACCTCGCGGGCGAGCGGTACGCGGACGGCCCCGACTACGCCAAGGCGCTCGGCGACCGCGACCGCGGCCGCGCCTCCGTGCTCCTCGCCCACCAGCCGGTGATGATCCACGACGCGGTCCGGCACGGCGTCGACCTGCAGCTCTCCGGGCACACCCACGGCGGCCAGATGTGGCCCGGCAACATCATCGCGGACCTCGCCAACCCGACCCTGGCGGGTCTGGAGCGGTACGGCGACACCCAGCTGTACGTCACCCGGGGCGCGGGCGCCTGGGGTCCGCCGGTGCGGGTGGGGGCGCCGTCCGACATCACCGTGGTGACGCTGGCCTCGCGCCAGGCCTGAGCCCCCCGGCGCCCTCCCCAGGCGCCCTCCCCCGGGGGCCGGTTCCGGCCAGTCCTCGGTTCTTGACGCCCGCCCCTCTGGCATCACCCGGCGCAACGGCGCAGCATCGGGGTTGTCGGGCGTGCAGAACCCGTGACCGTACGCGGGGGAGTTCGCGTAGAGACGCCGGGAGGTGGGTCGTGCTCAGACGTGCGGCGTTCCGGCTGCCCCGGCACCCGGCGTCGGTCGGCCTCGCCCGGCTGCGCGTCCGCGACCACATGGCGGCCTGGGGCCACGGCACGCACGCCCCCGCCGTGGCCGACGCGGCCCTCCTCGTCTCCGAGCTCGCGACCCTCCTCGTACGCCATGGGCCCCTGCGGGAGCGGGAGTTCGAGGTGGCGGTGACGGTCCTCGCGGACGGCACGTGCTTCATCGAGGTCTCCGACGAGTCCGACACGGGGCCCGAACTCCACGCCGGTCCCGGCCTGTTGGCGGGCCTGGGCGGCGAGGACCAGGGGCGGAGCCTGCAGCTGGTCGAGTCGGTGGCGAACGCGTGGGGAGTGTGGCGGCGCGGCCCGCACGGAAAGACGGTCTGGGTCCTGGTCGGCTCGGCCGAGCCCTGCCTCGCGGGCTAGATTCACGGCATGCGAGCACGCGAGCACGCGAGTACGACCTCGACTACCGCGACAGAGCCACCCGGATACGCAGCTGGGGCGTCGTCCTGCTGGTCGTCGCCGCCCTGCAGTGGACCTGGTGCGCCCTGCTGCTGCTCACCCCGTACGAGGTCGACAGGAAGCCCGACGACCAGCACCCGCGGGAGTGCGAGTCCCGCCTCCTGACCGAGTACGGCACGGCCAACGGCGGTTTGCAGCGCGGCGACTGGTGCGAGGACGAACGCGACTGGCCCGAGGCCCTGGCGGTCCTCGCCCTCTCCGTCCCGGTGTCGGCGGCGGGCGTGGCCCTCTTCACGACGGGCTCCCTGCGCCGCCAGATCAGCGCTCACGCGTGGGCCATGCGCGAACTGGGCGAGAACACCCGAGCGAGCGGGTACGGGCGTGGCCGCTAGCGCTCGCCCCGCTGGCTCGGGCCCTCCTTGTCCGCCTCGGGCTTCGCGGAGGGCTCCGTTCGTGTCATCCCCGGCAGGAAGTCCGTGAAGAGTTCGTGCACCTCGCGGACCAGGGGGCGCAGGACGCGGAAGCGGGACAGGGCCACGCCGCGGGTGGTGAGGCGGGCGCCGCGGGCGGCCAGGCGGTAGCTGCGGGTGCGGCCGGGGGAGCGGTCGAAGACCCAGTACAGGACGAGGCCCATCTGGGAGAGCCACATCAACTCGGGGAGGATCTCCCGGAGTTCCTCGGGCACCTTGGACTTGGAGCCGCGCAGCACCTCGCGGTGCACGTCTATGGCGGCCTCGCGGGCGTGCTCCGACTCGGTCGAGAACGGGCTCAGCGGGGAGTCCGGGTCGGCGGCGTTCTTGAAGAACTGCGCGGCGAACTCGTGGTACGGCTGGGCGATGTCGAGCCAGCAGCGCAGCACGCCCGCGAGCCGCGCCTCCAGGTCGGTCTCGCGGTCCAGGACCGGCCGGACCGCCGCCTGGTGCTCGGCGGCGATCCGGTCGTAGAAGCCCTGGATGAGGTGTTCCTTGCCCGCGTAGTAGTAGTACGCGTTGCCGACGGAGACCCCGGCCTCCTTGGCGATGGCCCGCATCGTCGTCTTGTCGTAGCCGCGTTCCTGGAAGAGCCGCATGGCCGTCTCGAGGATCAGGGCGCGGGTCTGCTCGCTCTTCGCGGGGGACTTCCGGCCCTCGTCCCCGCCGGGGTTCGCGTCTGCTTCGTCGTTCGTCGCTGCCACGGTGACAGAGCCTAACCAGTGGTGCAGGAGCCGTCGGCACAGGACGGTGTCGTACGGCTCCAGCCGTGCTTCGGGTCGTAGGCCCAGCCGTCGGAGGTGCGGTACACCCCGCCGCCCCAGCCGCCCCCGGGCCGCCCCCGGTACCCCTCGCGCCACTTGGCGGCGGCGAGCGCGGCGCCGCGCGCGAGGCGGGCGCCGGCCGGAGTGGCCAGGCGGTGGGCGAGCGGGCGGTGTTCGGCGAGGGCCCACAGGGTGACGACCCAGGCGGCGGGCCCCCGGTAGACCTGGCCGCCGTCGGCGACGACGGTGATCTCGTCGAGCGTGGCCCCGTGGTCGAGCCCCGGGAACCGCCGCCGCGCCTCCTCGGACCCGGCGGGCACCAGGTCGAGCCGCACCAACTTCCGCTGCCGGGCGAGCCATTGGCGTACGTGGGTGCAGAGCGGGCAGTTGGCGTCGTACAGGACGGTGAGCCGGCGGACCGGGACCCGCGCGGGGTCCCGGTCGGCGGCCGTTGTCTCGGCGGTCATCGGCTCAGGCCCCGGCCGGCTTGGCCCAGACACCCTGCTGCCCGCTCAGCCCCTGCGGCGGTACGGGCGGAAGCTGCTCGCGCTCCATCATTCCGCGCCGCCGGATCTTGTTGAGCACCCACACGTTGCCGAGGTGCATCACGCCGAGGACGAGCAGGACGACGCCCAGCTTCACCGACAGCGCCTCAAAGACCGCGCGGGCGCTGGTGATCTCGTCGTCGGCGCCCAGGTAGAGGGCGACGAAGCCGAGGTTGACCAGGTAGAAGCCGACGACCAGAAGGTGGTTGACGGCCTCCGCGAGCTTCTCGTTGCCGTGTAGGACGTCGCCGAGGAAGATCCGCCCGTTGCGGCTGAGGGTGCGGGCCACCCAGACGGTGAGGGCGATGCTGATCGCCAGGTAGACGACGTACGCGAGGACGGTGAGGTCCATGGGTCCCTGCCCCTTTCAAGGCGTCCGAGGGGACGGCAGGATGCCGTCGTCAGCCCTCTTGAACGCGTTCAAAAGCTGTTGTCATGGACTGTAGACCTGTTTTTGAACACGTTCAAGCGGGAGTCTCGGCGGACTCCTTCCGCGCGAGCGAGGGGCGCTTCAGGTAGTCCGTGAAACCGATGACATTGCCCCAGGGATCGGCGAGTTCGACGGTCCAGCCGGTCGAGACGGAGAGCGGCGGATCGGGGCGCAGGCCGGCGGCGGCCAGGCCCCCGGCGGCCGCGCGGGCGTCCGGCACCTCCAGCCAGACGCGCGGTGTCCAGGTGCCGGGCGCGCGCGGAAGCAGACCGTCCTCCTGGCGCAGCAGCACACCGGGCGTCTCCTCGCCCACTTTCAGCAGGGCGATCCCGGCCTCGTCGAGCCGGAAGGAGAGCGGAAAGCCGACCCGCTCGTAGAAGTCCACGGCCTCGCCCAGATCGCCCACCGGGAGCAGGACGTTGTCGAAGCCGAGCAGTTGAAGTGACATGGCGTCAGATTAGGGCGCGTACCCGCGATCCTTGAGGAGGCGGCGATTCCACCCGAACCTGAGGGCATGACCGAACCTGCAGGCATGACCGAACCTGAGGGCATGACCGAACCGATGATGCCGTTGACGCGTACGCACACCTGGCTGCCGCCGTTGCCGCCCGAGTCCCTGGCGGGGTTCTCGGGTGAGCAGCTCCTGCGGGAGATCCTGGAGGGCCGCGTCCCGCCGCCGCCCATCGCCTCCACGCTCGGCATCGAACTGCTCGAAGTGCGGCCCGGGGAAGTGGAGTTCGAGGGGGAGTCCGGCGGGCATCTGCTCAACGGCTACGGCATGCTCTTCGGCGGCTACCTGGCCTCGCTCCTCGACTGCGCCCTCGGCTCCGCCGTCCTGACGCTGCTGCCCGCGGGCACGGGCCAGACCACGGTCCAGATGAACGTCAACATCGTCCGCCCGGCCCACGCCGGCACGGGCCCGCTGCGCTGCGTCGGCCGCGCCCTGCACGTGGGCCGCTCCATCGCGACGTCGGAGGCGACGGTCACGGGCGCGGGGGACGGGAAGTTGTACGCGCATGGGACGACGACGTGCGCGGTGGTCGGGCGGGGGTGAACTCCCGGTGTACGTACGCCGGTTCAGGCCCGGCGCGGCTCGCCGGCCGTGAGGATCTCGGCTACGTCGAGGGTTACTTCGGCGCCGATGGATTCGGGGAGGGTGACGGTCTGGCCGGGTGCGTACACCTGGTGGTTGTCGTAGCCCGAGGCCAGTGGCTCGGTGAGGGTGTGGAGGCGCTGGTGCTTGCGGTCGACGATCAGGTAGACGGGGACCTTGGCGTCTCCGTAGGCGGCGACCTTGGTGCGCAGGTCAGCGCGGTAGTTGCTGGAGGTGACCTCCAGGACCAGCCGGAAGCAGACCGGGTCGTAGCAGTTGTTCTCGACGAGGTGGTCGTCGACGTCGGCGTCCACGATGGACAGGTCGGGGATGGCGAAGTCCTCGGCTCCCGTTGGCAGCCAGAGCCCGATGCCTTCGAAGACTTCCGTCTCGCCGCCGTCCAGCCCGGCGGCGACGAACGGTCGGCGCAGTCGGGACAGGGCGCGGGCGTGGGCCGCGTCAGGCGGTGGAGTCATGGTGATCTGGCCTTCGATGATCTCGACGCGGTAGCCCGGATTGCGCTCCATGAGGCGGTTGGCCTCGTCGAGCAGGGTCAGTCGCCCGGGTGCAGCCGGACGTCCGGGGTACTGGTACTCGATGGGTGCTGCGGACATCGGGTGCCTCCGGTGGGCTGGTGTCGAGGCCATCATCGTAGACCGGCCTTGCCTCGAACGTCTGGTCCCGAGGCGTTCACCCATACAGGCGAAGGCCCCGCCTCCCAGCAGGGAGGCGGGGCCTCGGACACGTAAGGAAAGGATCCTCAGAAGCGGCGCGTGATCAGCGCTCGCTTCACTTCCTGGATCGCCTTCGTGACCTCGATGCCGCGCGGGCAGGCGTCCGTGCAGTTGAAGGTCGTGCGGCAACGCCACACGCCGTCACGGTCGTTGAGGATCTCCAGGCGCTGCTCCCCGGCCTCGTCGCGCGAGTCGAAGATGAAGCGGTGCGCGTTGACGATGGCGGCCGGGCCGAAGTACTGCCCGTCGTTCCAGAACACCGGGCACGAGGACGTGCACGCGGCGCACAGGATGCACTTGGTCGTGTCGTCGAACCGCTCGCGGTCCTCGGGGGACTGCAGGCGCTCGCGCGTCGGCTCGTTGCCCTCGGTGACCAGGAACGGCATGACGTCGCGGTACGCCTGGAAGAACGGCTCCATGTCCACGACCAGGTCCTTCAGGACCGTCAGGCCCTTGATGGCCTCGACCGTGATGGGCTTCTCAGGGTTGATGTCCTTGATCAGCGTCTTGCAGGCGAGCCTGTTCTTGCCGTTGATCCGCATCGCGTCGGAGCCGCAGATGCCGTGCGCGCAGGAGCGGCGGAAGGTCAGCGACCCGTCCAGCTCCCACTTGATCTTGTGGAGGGCGTCGAGGACGCGCTCCTTCGGGTCGATCTCCACCTGGAAGTCTTCCCAGGTGGCCTCGTCCGAGATCTCCGGGTTGAAGCGGCGGATCCGGAACGTGGCCGTGATGTACGGAGAGGCGGCCGCCTCGGCCTCGACCTTGTCCAGTACGGGAGTTGCCATCAGTACTTACGCTCCATCGGCTGGTAGCGGGTCTGGACGACCGGCTTGTAGTCGAGCCGGACGGAATCCTGGCCGTCCGCGGTGACCTCGCGGTACGCCATGGTGTGGCGCATGAAGTTCACGTCGTCGCGGTTGGGGAAGTCCTCGCGGTAGTGACCGCCGCGGGACTCCTTGCGGGCCAGGGCGGACACGGCCATGACCTCGGCCAGGTCGAGCAGGTTGCCCAGCTCGATGGCCTCCAGAAGGTCGGTGTTGAAGCGCTTGCCCTTGTCCTGGACGGACACGTTCTTGTAGCGCGCGCGCAGCTCGCCGATCTTCTCGACCGCGGTCTTGATGGTCTGCTCGGTGCGGAACACCATGACGTTGGCGTCCATGGTCTCCTGCAGCTCCTTGCGGAGCTCCGCCACGCGCTCGTTGCCCGTGGAGTTCCGCAGCCGCTCGACCTGCTCCTGCACCAGCTCGGCCGGGTTCTCCGGCAGCTCGACGAAGTCGGCCTTCGCGGAGTACTCGGCGGCGGCGATGCCGGAGCGGCGGCCGAACACGTTGATGTCGAGCAGCGAGTTGGTGCCCAGGCGGTTGGCGCCGTGCACCGACACGCAGGCGACCTCGCCCGCCGCGTACAGACCCGGCACGACGGTGGTGTTGTCCGCCAGGACCTCACCCTCGACGTTGGTCGGGATGCCGCCCATGGCGTAGTGCGCGGTCGGCTGGATCGGGATCGGGTCCGTGTAGGGCTCGATGCCGAGGTACGTACGCGCGAACTCGGTGATGTCCGGGAGCTTGGCGTCCAGCTGCTCCGGCGGCAGGTGCGTCAGGTCGAGGAAGACGTGGTCGCCCTCGGGACCGCAGCCGCGGCCTTCGCGGATCTCGGTGTAGATCGCGCGGGAGACGACGTCGCGCGAGGCCAGGTCCTTCATGACGGGCGCGTACTTCTCCATGAAGCGCTCGCCGTCCTTGTTGCGCAGGATGCCGCCCTCACCGCGGGCGCCCTCCGTGAGCAGGATGCCCATGCGCCAGATGCCGGTCGGGTGGAACTGGAAGAACTCCATGTCCTCGAGCGGCAGTCCGCGCCGGTAGCAGGCTGCCTGGCCGTCACCGGTGAGCGTGTGCGCGTTGGAGGTCACCTTGAAGAACTTGCCGGTGCCGCCGGAGGCGTAGATGACCGACTTCGCCTGGAAGACGTGGATCTCGCCGGTGGCCAGCTCGTACGCGACCACGCCGGCGGAGCGCTTGACGCCGTCGACCTCGACGATGAGCTGGTCGAGGACGTAGAACTCGTTGAAGAACTCCACGCCCTCCTTGATGCAGTTCTGGTACAGCGTCTGGAGGATCATGTGGCCGGTGCGGTCGCCGGAGTAGCAGGCGCGGCGGACCGGAGCCTCGCCGTGGTTGCGGGAGTGACCGCCGAAACGGCGCTGGTCGATCTCACCCTTGGGCGTACGGCCGAAGGGCAGGCCCATCTTCTCCAGGTCGAGGACCGCGTCGATGGCCTCCTTCGCGAGGATCTCGGCGGCGTCCTGGTCGACCAGGTAGTCACCGCCCTTGATCGTGTCGAAGGTGTGCCACTCCCAGTTGTCCTCCTCCACGTTGGCCAGCGCGGCGGCCATGCCGCCCTGCGCGGCGCCCGTGTGGGAGCGGGTGGGGTAGAGCTTCGTCAGCACGGCGGTGCGGCTGCGCTTCGTCGCCTCGATGGCGGCGCGCATGCCGGCGCCGCCGGCGCCGACGATGACGGTGTCGTACTTGTGGATCTTCATCAGTGGTTGCCTCAGTCCCGCGGGCCTAGCGGATGTTCGGGTCGAAGGTGAAGATCACCAGCGTGCCCAGGAGGACGGTGAACGCCGTCGCGGTGTACAGCAGCATCTTGAGCCAGAAGCGCGTGTTGTCGCGCTCGGCGTAGTCATTGATGATCGTGCGCAGGCCGTTGCCGCCGTGCAACATGGCGAGCCACAGCATGATCAGGTCCCAGGCCTGCCAGAACGGCGAGGCCCAGCGGCCGGCCACGAAGGCGAAGCCGATCTTGGAGACGCCGCCGTCGAGGACGAGCTGGATCAGCAGGTGGCCGAGGACCAGGACGACCAGGACGATGCCGGACAGGCGCATGAACAGCCAGCCGTACATCTCGAAGTTGCTGCCCTTTTTATGGGGCGCCCTCGGGGTCTTCTTGGTGCGCTGGCGCGGCGGCTCGATGACGGGCGCGGGGTTGTCCACGTCGTAGAGCGTCACGTCGTCGGTCGTGGCAGCGGTCGTGTCAGCGGACATGTGCCTCAGCTCCCGAAGACTTCGCGGACGGCGTGGCCGAGGACCGGGTAGAGCGCCCCGACCATCAGCACGAACCAGATGGCCATGACGGTCCAGAGCATCTGCTTCTGGTAGCGGGCGCCCTTCGACCAGAAGTCGACGGCGACGACGCGCAGGCCGTTGAGCGCGTGGAAGAGGATGGCCGCGACGAGGCCGTACTCAAGGAGTGCGACCAGCGGTGTCTTGTAGGTGGCCACGACTTCGTCGTACGCCTCGGGGGAGACACGCACGAGTGCGGTGTCGAGGACGTGTACGAACAGGAAGAAGAAGATGAGGACGCCGGTGACTCGGTGAGCCACCCAGGACCACATTCCTTCCCGGCCGCGGTACAGCGTTCCAGCCGGCACGGAAGAACCCTCCGGGAGCGGGGATTGGGGCCGCGCCGGCTTCTGTGTCGGTTTGGCCCGGCCGGGTACGGTCCACCGGCCGTCCGTCATCGTATCGACCAACTGTCGGCACGCCCGCGCGGGGTCGTCAGGTGTGATCAAACAGGCACGTACGGGCTATCGGCCGGGCCTGAGTCCGGAAATTCCCCCGATTTCCCGGGTTTCACCGCCTCGCCGACGGCCTGCGCGCCGATGCCGGAGACGAGCCGGGTGAGCCGCGCCCGGGCGACCCGCCGCAGCTCCTCGGCGGTGACGACGCGCTCCTCCTCGGCGTCGTTGGCGAGGCGGGCGCGGAGTCCGGCGAGGGTCTGGTCGAGGTGCTCGTCGGGCCGGTAGGCCGCCAGGGCGATGACGAAGACATGGCCGAAACGGCTCTCGTACGCGGCGTGCGCGGCGTCGAGCGCGGTGCGGGCGGCGGCGGGGATGCCGGAGGGGTGCGGGCCGTGCGGCCGTTCGGCGGCCAGGGCGGTGGCGAGCTGGGCGGGCGCGAGGTCGTAGGCGGCCTCGTCGGCGGCGGCGAGCAGGGCGTCCGTGGTCGGGTACGGGCGGTGGGCGGCGAGACGCCCGGCCCAGGCGGGGCTGCCGCAGCAGGTGAGAAGCCAGGTGGTGGCCGTGGTCTCGGGGGCGCGGTTGAAGACCTGGAGACCCCGGTGCACCGTGGAGGTGGGGCCGCTGCCGCGGCCTCGGGCCGGTATGGCCCCGGGCTCGGGCAGTGTCCTGGCGCGCGGTGGCGGAGGCGTGTGCAGCGTGCGCTCCTAGGTGAGGCGGTGCCGGTGGAAGGCGCCGGTGGGAGTCGGGCCCGGCCCCGACGGACGAGGAAGCCGACAGACCGAGCCGACAGACGAAAGAAGCCGACAGACGAGACATCTTCGGGCGAAGAACTCGGGCGAAGAAGTGGCGTCACGCTATCGACGCGTGACGGGAGCTGTCCGACGGATGCGCGATTTTCACCCGGACGGGAGAGTTTCGGTGCGTGTCGTGGACGACCGTCCGGAAACCGTTCCGGGGTGTCGCCTCTCATGGGAGGTTGCTCACGTGATGCGGATGATCTTTGACGCGGGAACGACGGACGCGGGAACGACGGACGCGGGAACGACGGACGCGGGAACGACGGACGCGGGAACGACGGACGCGGGAACGACGGACGCGGGAACGACGGCCGACGGCCCGGGCACCGGGAGCCACATATGACCGGGCAGCACGGACGGCGCGCGGAGCGTGGCGGCCGGCGCAGGACCGGGGCGATAGCCGGCGGCGCCGTCGCCGCCGCGGGTGCCGTGCTCCTCGCCGTGACCGTCTGGCCCGGCGGCTCGGAGGGCGGCGGGGCGGACCGGGCGGACAACAGCCCACCGCCGCGGGCGGCCGAGCCGAGCCCGACCTACCCGGTGTCGAAGGCGCCGCAGACGATCCCCGCCGTGGCCGAGCACGAGGCCGCGCGCGGACCGGGCTGGAAGCCGGGGCCCGAGGGCCAGGTCGTCGTCGCCGAGAAGGACGCGGACGAGCTGGCCGACGAGGGGCGGCTGGTCGCCGGTGAGCTGCAGCTGAAGTACGCGCAGGGCGCGAAGGCCGGGCCGGGCGACGTCGAGCTGGTCCTGAACTCGGGCGATGCGGGCGGGGAGGCGTACACCCTGGACGTGAGCGGCAAGCGGGTGCGGATATCCGCGACGGACGACGCCGGTGTCTTCTACGGCACGCGGACCCTGAAGCAGATGACGAGCGGCGACGGCACCGCGCCCGAAGGGGTCGTACGGGACGAACCGGCCAAGGCGCAGCGCGGGTTCATGCTGGACATCGCGCGCAAGCACTTCTCGGCGGAGTGGATCGAGGAGCGGGTACGGGAGATCGCGGACCTCAAGTACAACCAGCTGGGGCTGCACTTCTCGGACGACCAGGCCTTCCGGATCGAGTCGGACGACCACCCCGAGGTGGTGTCGGAGCAGCACCTCACGAAGGCCGAGGTGCGGCGGATCGTGAAGCTCGCGCAGGACCTGCACATCACGGTGATCCCGGAGATCGACTCTCCCGGGCACCTGGGTGCGGTGATCCGCGCCCACCCGGACCTGCAGCTGGTGAGTGCGAGCGGGGTGCCGGCGCGGGGCGCGGTGGACATATCGAAACCGGCCTCCGCGAAGATCGTCGACGAGCTCCTGAAGGAGTACGCGAAGCTGTTCCCGGGCGGCTACTGGCACCTGGGCGCCGATGAGTACCAGGCGTTGATGGCCTCGGACCCGGAGGCCTCGTACCCGCAGCTGGCGCGGGCGGCGCAGCAGAAGTACGGCGGCGCGGCGAAGGTGCAGGACCTGGCGACGGGCTGGCTCAACGACCGCGCGGACACCGTCCGGCCGACCGGCAAGAAGCTCAAGGCCTGGAACGACGGGTTCTTCCGCGGCGGCACGGTGAAGGCGGCGAAGGACATCGAGGTCGAGTACTGGACGGGCAAGGAGATCGGCGCCCGCGAGCCGGTGGAGTACCTGGACGCGGGCCGCAAGCTGGTCAACCTCAACGACGAGTACCTCTACTACGTCCTGGGCGAGCCCAACGAGTTCACGTACCCGACCGGCGAGCGCATCTACAAGGAGTGGACGCCGCTGGTGGTGCGGGGCACGAAGCCCGTCGCGGAGAAGTACGACGAGCAGATCCTCGGCGCGCGGTTCGCGGTCTGGTGCGATCTGTCCGAGTCACAGACGCAGGCGCAGATCGCCGACGGCATCCGGATGCCCCTGTGGGCCATGGCGCAGAAGGTGTGGGACGAGCGGAAACCCGCCTTGTCCTGGCCCGATTTCCAGAATCTGGCGAAGCAGCTGAGCTGACTCCGCTGAGCTGACTCCGCGCGGATCCATCGATCTTGAGCGCTTTCGGTGGCGGACTCCCTTGCCGGTGTGTTGGA
>NZ_JASCIS010000064.1 GCF_029968015.1 Streptomyces luteolus | reverse complement strand
TTCCATCGGCGAACTCACCGCCGCCCACGCCGCCGGAATACTCACCCTCGACGACGCCACCACCCTCGTCGCCGCCCGCGGCCGGCTCATGCAAGCCGCCCGCGCGGGCGGCGCCATGGCCGCCCTCCAAGCGACCGAGGACCAAGTACGTGCCGCAGGCCTGCCCCACGGCGTCGACATCGCGGCAGTCAACTCACCCGACTCCACCGTCATCTCCGGCGACGCCGCAGCTGTGAACGACCTCGTCGCCACCTGGAAGGCACGCGGCCGCAAGACCACCCTTCTCCGCGTCAGCCACGCCTTCCACTCCCCGCACATGGATTCCCTGCTCGACGAGTTCCAGCGCAGCGCCTCCCAACTGACCTACGCCCCACCCCGCATCCCGGTGGTGTCCAACGTGACCGGCCTGCTCGCCACCGACGACCAACTCACCTCCCCCGCTTACTGGACCCGCCACATCCGCGAAGCCGTCCGCTTCGCCGACGGCATCCGCACCCTCAATGCCCACGGCGTCACCGGCTACCTCGAACTGTCCGCCAAGCCGGTACTCGCCCATGCCATCGAGCGGACGCTCGAAGAGCTCGAACAGGGCGGGAACGGGAGGGGAGTTGACGGCAAGGGCGGTAAGGACCGTCCGGTCGTCGTCGCCGCGCACCCCGACCCGACGGGCTTCGTCACGGCCGTCGCGCGGGCCCAGGCGTCCGGCGCGGCGCTCGATCCGAGCGCCCCGTTCCCTGCCGGTACGGTGCCGGTCGAGCTGCCGACGTACGCCTTCCAACGCCAGCGCTACTGGCTCGCGGAGTCGCCGCGTCCACCTCGCGCCCATGGCCTCGGGGCGGGTGGCGCCGCCGCGTCCTCGGCCTTCGCGGAGCACCCCTTCCTCGGCGCCGCCCTGGAGCTGGCCGACGGCAGCACTGTGCACACGGGTCGGCTCTCCGGCAGCACCCATCCCGAGCTGGTGGGCCGCGCGTTCAGCGGCGACGTACTGCCGCCCGGTGAGCGGCCGTTGGTCTTCGCCGAGCAGGCCCCTCTCGTCCTGCCGGACGAAGGCGAACTCGATGTCCAGCTGGCCCTCGCGGCTCCGGACGACGACGGGCACCGGGCGGTGACCGTGCACTCCCGCGCCGTGGTACGGGACGGTGCCCGTGGCGGCGCGTGGATCCGGCATGCGGAGGGCGTACTCGCCGCGGAGCCGCACCGCGCTCAGGGCCCGGCCCTGCACGGCCTCGACTGGGTACGCCTGCCCGCCCGGCCCACGGCCTCCGATGCGGCCCGGGCCGCGGATGTCCACTGCTTCCGCGTGCCGTGCGGGGGCACGGTGCGCCAGGTCACGGGCGGCGTCCTGGCTGCCATCCAGGAACACCTCGCGGGCCTGGCGGCCCCCTCCGCAGCCGCCCCCGGCACCGGCCCCGGCCCCGCCCCCCTGCTGATCCTCACCCACGGCGCCATCTCCACCGCCACCAACGACAAGATCACCGACACTGCCGCGGCCGCCGCCTGGGGCCTGGTCCGCACCGCACAGACCGAACACCCCGGACACTTCCTGCTCGCCGACACCGACACCGTTGCCAACGACCCGGCAACCCAACAAGCATTGTCTGGACGGCTGTTGGCGGCGGGCGAGACCCAGGCCGCCGTACGAGGCAGCACCGTCCTCGTACCGCGCCTGGAACGCCGGCACACCCACCCCACCCCCGCTCAGGACTCCCCCCGCGACAACGACACCTTCCTCCGCGACGGCACCGTCCTGATCACGGGAGGCACCGGAGCCCTCGGCGCCGCCTTGGCCCGGCACCTCGTCAGGCGGCACGGCGTACGCCATCTCGTCCTCACGTCACGGCGCGGCCCGGAGGCTCCGGGAGCTCGCGAACTTGCGGTACATCTCGGCAAGTTGGGTACGCACGTGACCATCACGGCCTGCAACGCGGCCGACCTCGACGCCCTGAATTCGGTCATCGCCGGCATCTCCGCCGAGCACCCTCTCACCGGCGTCATCCACACGGCTGGCATCCTGGAGGACACCACCGTCGAGGCCCTCACACCCGAGCGCCTGGACACCGTCCTGCGCGCCAAGGCCGACTCCGCCCACCACCTGCACGAACTCACCCAAAACCTCGACTCGGTGACGGCCTTCGTCCTGTTCTCCTCCGTGGCCGGCACACTAGGAAACGCCGGACAGGCCAACTACGCAGCCGCCAACGCCTACCTCGACGCCCTCGCCCAACACCGCCACACCCACCACCTCCCCGCAACCTCCATAGCCTGGGGCCCGTGGGGCGACACCGGGGAGACGGCCGGTGACGCGGGCAGCGGTATGGCCGGGCGGCTCAGCGAGGCCGACCGCGAGCGGATGACCAGGGCGGGGGTGCTGCCCCTGGGGCACGGAGACGCGCTCGCCCTGTTCGACGCCGCGCTGACCCAGGACCGGTCCTACCTGGTGGCCGCCGACCTAGTCGACCGGCGAGTCGGCACCACCGTAACCGGCGCCGCCACAGCCTCGGCCACGGATGGCGAAGAACCCGTGGCGCCGGACCCGGACGCGCTGTACGCACTGGTCCTGGGCCACATCGCCGACATCCTCGGCTACGACGACCCCGAGGAGGTAGAGGCGGAGGAAGAACTCCAGGACCTCGGCTTCGACTCGCTGATGGCAGTCGAACTCCGCAACCGCCTCAACAAGGAGACGGGCCTGCGCCTGCCCGCGTCGCTGGTGTTCGACTTCCCGACGGTCGCGGATCTCGCCGAGCACATCGCGGAAGAGCTGACCGTCGGCACGGCCACCGGCGGAGAGGACGGCTGAGGACGACCTGCTGAACCCCTGAAAGGCGAGACCGCCGCTGGTAAGAAGTACCAGCGGCGGTCTCGACACACCTTGACGCGTCAGCCCCGGCGACGTCAGAGCTTTGGAGCGTCACCGCACCGGAACTGGCCGGCTCAGGAGAGCAGCCGGGAGGTGATGGCCGAGGCCACTTGAGGACGCTGAGTGTCTACGAAGAAGTGGCCACCCGGGAAGGTCCGCATGTCGCACTCCGCCGTGGTGTGGGCGGCCCAGCGTGCCGCACCTCCCGGTGTGACATGGGCATCCTGTTCGCCGGTGAACACCGTGATCGGGCAGGACAGCACCGCGGGCCCTGTGGGTCGGTAGGTCTCGACAGCCTTGTAGTCGCCGCGCAGGGCAGGCAGGAACAGCCGTACTTGCTCCTCGTCGGCGAGGATCTCCTCCGCGGTGCCGTTGAGCCGACGCAGTTCCGCGAGCAGCGCCGCGTCACCCTTGTCGTGCAGGGACGGCTGAGTGCTGGGCAGCGAGGGGGCGCGGCGGCCCGACACGAAGACCCGGACCGGCCGCCGTGGCCCGGCGGCTTCCAGGCGCCGGGCCACCTCGAAGGCGACGAGTGCGCCCATGCTGTGTCCGAACAGGGCGAGCGGCCGGTCGTCATCCGTGTCGGGCAGCTGCGCGAGCGACGTGACGACCCGGTCGGAGATGGCCGTGATGCTGTCGAGGACCGGCTCCGTACGGCGGTCCTGTCGACCCGGGTACTGCACCGCCCATACCGCGATGCGGGGAGCCAGCAGCTGGGCGAGCGGGCGGTAGGTGCTCGCCGCGCCCCCGGCGTGCGGGAAGCAGAGGACCCGAGCCTCGCTCTCGACGTCGGAGAAGAAGCCGCGCACCCAGTCGCTGCGCGGACCGCGCAGCACACTGCGGCCCGCACCTCTCCGGTCGCTCGGCGCGCTCGTATGTGAACTCAATGAACTCGTCGTACTCACAGCGTGATGTCGCCTGCACCCCGCGATCAGGTGCGTGCCAGGGAGCGGGGGGTGATGATCTGGTCGATCAGGCCGTATTCCAGGGCCTGTTCGGCGGTGAGGATGTGGTCCCGCTCAAGGTCCTCGCGGACCTTCGCTATGTCGCGGTCGCAGTGCTTGGCGAGCACGCCTTCGAGCTGCGCCCGGAGCCGCTCCATCTCCTGGGCCTGGATTTCCAGGTCCGAGACCTGCCCCTGATGCCCCTGGCTGTACGGCTGGTGCAGCAGGATGCGCGCGTTGGGCAGGGCGACCCGCTTGCCCGCCGTTCCTGCGGCGAGGATGACGGATGCGGCTGAGCTCGCCTGGCCGATGCACACCGTCTGGATGTCCGGCTTCACGAACTGCATCGTGTCGTAGATCGCCATCAGGGCCGTCAGCGAGCCGCCAGGCGAATTGATGTAGATGGAGATTTCACGGTCGGGGTCGGCGGACTCCAGGCAGAGCAGCTGGGCCATGACGTCACTGGCGGAGGTGTCGTCGACCTGGGACCCGAGGAAGATGATGCGCTCCTCGAACAGCTTCGTGTAGGGGTCATACTCCCGCTCCCCCTGCGCGGTGCGCTCGACGAATCGCGGAACAACGTAGCGGGCTTGCGGAGCCTGCTGTCCGAACGCCGCAGTCAAACGGTTCTCCATGAGAATACAACCTCTGTTCTTCCGGGTGCGGAATTCATTCGGAATCAGGCAGAGTGGCGATACTGAGTGGAAACTCCCACGATGTGGAGCATGCGCGCGAGCCTGAAAGAGTAAACGGCATGAAGGAGTTGGGGGAGGGGGCACGCATAAGCCCCCTCCCCCAACTAAAGCCGACTTACTACGATTACGATCGGGTCAGCTGTGGTCGGTTCCGCCGCCGCCCGGAATTGCCGCGGTGGTCTGGATGACGTCGTCGATGAGGCCGTACTCCTTGGCCTGCTGCGCCGTGTACCAGCGGTCCCGGTCGGAGTCGCGGGTAATGGTCTCCAGATCATTTCCGGAATGCTGAGCGATCAGCTCCGCCATTTCCCGCTTCGTGCGCAGCAGCTGCTCCGCGTAGATCTTGATGTCACTGGCGGAACCGGCGAGACCGGCCGACGGCTGGTGCATCAGAACCTTGGTGTGCGGCAGCGCGAAACGCTTCCCCTGAGTTCCTGCGGTGAGCAAGAACTGCCCCATGGAGGCACAGAATCCCATCGCGATAGTGACGACGTCGTTCTTGATCAATTGCATGGTGTCATACACAGCCATACCGGCCGTCACAGAGCCGCCGGGGGAATTGATGTAGAGGTAGATGTCCTCGTCCGATTCGGCGGCGAGCATGAGGAGTTGGGCCGTGATGCGGTTGGCGATCTCGTCGTCCACTGCCTGCCCGAGGAAGACGATCCGGTCCTTCAGGAGCCGACTGAAAACCTGGTCACCCATGCCCCAGGCCGGGACGGCGCCACCCTCTGCCCGGGGTGCCGTCTGCGCGTGCTCCGCCGCCATTGCCTGTCGGTTCGTCTGCTGAGCCACTGAGCCCCCAACTATGTGTGCGACAGCAAACGCCGTCGCGCAGTCATTTCCTCCGAGGACCGACGCTCCATCTGCCCCGACGGGCTCCAGATGGATCTGTATCGATCTTCGTACATCGGACCGTAGCACGGTCACCCAACCCCCCGGACCCGTTCGCTCCTGGCGGAAGCGCATGCAAATTTCCTGGCAGTAACTACCCTACGGGGGCTGCGAATCCGTTTGGTCACTGTGGTTAAATGCAGACCAAGGGGATAACGGGATCACGGGGGTGACGATGTCCATAGACGAATATCGCCGACGGGAAAGAGCACACTTCCTGAGAAGGCGGCGTGAAAACGTCGCGCCGACCGATGTCGGATTGCCAGAAGGTGTGCGAAGGCGAACGCCGGGGTTGCGGCGGGAGGAAGTCGCGGTACTCGCGGGGGTCAGTCCCACTTGGTACACATATCTGGAACAAGCGCGCGATGTATCGCCGTCTCCGGAGGTACTTGACGGCCTGGCCGAAGTCCTGGGCCTCACACCGTACGAACGGAGTTATCTGCACTCACTCTCCCGGCAGGGTTCGTGCCACGAGCCGAGGATCGGCTGCCTCGCGGAGAGTTGGAAGCCACTTGAGGATGTGGTCAATCACCTCCACTCGTCACCGGCCTACATCTGCTCGGAGTACGGCGATCTGCTGAGCTGGAATGAAGCGGCCGCGGAGTGGCTCATGGATTTCGGAGGCGTGCCGGAGAGCCGCCGCAACATCCTCCTGTGGCTTCTGACCTCCGAGAGCGCGCCCGACCGGCTCGTCGAGTGGGAGGACCGGGCACGCCATTGGGTGGCTCGGTTCCGCGCCGAGGTGCCGGACTGGCGGGCCTCGACGCGGACCTCTTTCCTGGTCCGCGAGTTGTCCAAAGCAAGCCCGCACTTTCACTTCTGGTGGGAGGAACACCAGGTGGCAGGCCCTGAAGCCAGCGTCTTCCATCTACGTCATCCGCATCGCGGAATCATGGCGGTACGCACTGTGGAACTCCTGCACACGGACCCCACAGGGACGGCCAGGCTGATCGTGCACACCCCACTGGGCGAGATCCGTGAGGAACCTGCCCTCAGTGCCAGGCCGTGTCCGTAAAGTCCCGTCGTCCGCCCGGAGGGCGGGCCCGGCGGCGTCATAGGGGTCCCCCTGCTCGAGCGGAGTCGAGAGCTTGGGGGAGCATGCTCTCGGCGCGCCGGGCGCAGGTCTCGATTGGGGCCTCCCCTGCTCTGGGGGCACCTCCCGGCCGAAGGCTGGGGGAGGGACTTTACGTACACGGCCAGGAGTTGGTCCAACTGCGGGTGCTGAGTACCAACCGGTAGCCGTCCGGGTCTTTGATGGTGGCACCCCATGTGTCCCAGTACGGGTTACGCGACTGCACGCGCTTGCCGCCGTGGGCTTCCAGGCGGGCGAGCAGCGTGTGCGGTACGTCCTCGCCGAGGTAGACGACGGGGAGGTCTTCCTCGGTGGACTGTGGTTCAACGGCGGCGTCGTGGACGAGTTCAAGGTGCCAGGAGGCGTCCGGCCAGCCGACCATCAACAGATCGTGCTTGTCCGGTCGGCCTGCGCTCTCGGCTCGGAACAATACGCTCAGCCCGAGCCCGCCGACCCAGAAGTGTTCCGCAGCAGCGAGGTCACGCGACGGCCGGGCGATGCGGATGTGGCTCTGGCCGGTGGCGGGCATGGGGTGCTCCTCGCAATCGATCAGGTTCTGGCTGCGGCAGCGTATGCGGGTATGGTCCCCGCGGCATCGGCCCGAAGGTCAAGGGTCGATCGATCGCGAGCCCTACGACCGAGTCGGGCCGGTCTCGAACAGTGCTCGTACGGGCTCTTGGCGGGCAACGGTCGGCCGACCACCACAACCAGGCGGGTGTCGGCGTCGATGACGACCTGGTGGGCAGTGGAGTGCCGACAGTTCTTCGATTCGATCGGCCGACCTGGAGATACCGAAGAGCGAGGCGATTTGGCGCATCGTCAAGTTCGTGCGCCAGTACGCCGCGACCAGCAGTACCCGTTCCTCCAGCGGTATGCGCCACGGCGGCCCGCGCCGCGTCTCGTCCGAGGTCTCGCGGCGCACCACGGTCACCAACTCGCCGACACAGCACGGGTCCAGCCCACTGAACGGAGCTGTCCGGGAGGGCACCGACGGCGTGATCACACCGGCCGACGCTGTGATCATTTCACGCCCTCGGACCCTCCAGTCGTGCCCGTGCCCGTCTCCTTGGCCCATCGTCGGCTCCAGGCGTCCAGCGGGCTCAGCGCCTCGACGAGATCCTGACCAAGCCGGGTGAGGTGGTAGCCATCTGCCTGCGGGGTGAGCAGGCAGGCGCCGGTCAGTTCGTCGAGCCTCGTGGTGAGCACGCTGGAGGACATGCGCTCACATCGCCGCTGCAATTCCCGGAAGCCGGCCGGGGCTTGGCTCAGTTCCCACAGAATGCGCATCGTCCAGCGTCGTCCGAGCAGGTCGAGTGCCGCCATGACGGGGCGCCCCGACTCGGACCCTCGTACCGGCACACCCGGCCGTGGCGCTCTGGCTTCCATGCTCACTCCTTGCGCTTCGGTTCTCGAAGCATCATAGTGGTTCGAAAATCGAAGCAGGAGGTGCCGCATGCCGCGCATCGAACCGCTCACCCCGCCGTACCCTGCCTCCGTCGACCAGGCACTCCGCAGGTGGATGCCGCCCGGCGTGCCGCACGAGCCACTCGCCCTGTTCCGAGTACTCCAGCGCAACCCGGAACTGGCCTCACGAATGTTCTCCCTGGGCGCCGGGCTGCTGGGCCATGGGCTCCTGCCCGCCATCGACCGTGAGATCGTCATCGCCCGCGTGACCGCGCGCACCGACTGTGCCTACGAATGGGGCGTGCACGCCGCGACCCTCGCCCAGCAGGCCGGACTGAGCCCGGAACAGCTCCGCGCAACCACCGAAACCGGTACGGCAGCCAGTGCCACATGGCCGCAGCGCCATGCCGCACTGATCGACGCAGTCGACGAACTGCACGACACGGCCCGGCTCTCGCAGTCCGCCTGGGATGCCCTGCGCGTCCACTACGAGGATGCTCAGCTACTCGAACTCCTGGTACTGACCGGCTGGTACCGAACCATCAGCTGTCTGGCCAACGGGCTCCTCCTGGAGGAGGAAACCTGGGCCGCACGATTCCCGAAGGAGTAACCCCATCCCGCGTGCGCCCGATCGTTGCCCAACATGGCGGGACAGCCCTTGGTCCGTCCGGGACTTCGTCCTGTGGCATCCCGCGCGTGTGTCCGCCCCCTGTCGGTTTGGATTTCGCCGGAGGCCGCTGCTCAGGCACTCATAAGGTGGTGGCGATGAGCGATGTCATACGAGCCTGGTCCCGCATCGAGAACTGGCTTCACCAGCACCGGTGCACCAGTAACCTGAAGGCCCTGCATCCCCCGGCCTCCGAAGAGGCGATCCGGTCCCTCCAGGACACCCTCCCGTACCCGCTTCATCCGCATCTCGTGCAATGGCTTCAACTGCACGACGGCGCCATGCATGCCTGCGGCATCTGGCCGTTCAGGTACTCCCCCATCAACGCCGAGGGGATGAAGGGCGGGCCGCAGCTTTTCGCGGAGACGTTCGAGGACTTCCGCAGCGAATTCACGGATGACGGTCTGGAACCCGAAGGGCCCGAAGGGCCGTGGGACCCGCCGAACGCGTACGAGTTCTGGGTACCCATCGCGGTGACCAACACCGGCGAGTACCTCGCGGTGGATCACCGCTCCGGAAACACCTACGGCACCGTCCGAGAGATCGACTACGAAGGCACTGACGTCTGGGGCGTCATCCGGTGGCAGAACTTGGGGGAGATGTTCGACGAGATCGCGGATGGCCTTGAATCCGGCGCGGGCGTCCGGGGCGGCGGACGAACGTACCGGCATATTCCCCGAGTGATCGAGGTTCCACCCCTGAGCACCGTTCCTCACCTGTACGCGACGCCCGTAGTGATCGACGGAGATCCGGTGCATCGCCTTGAGTGGCGTATCGAGCAATGAGTGCGACGCACCGGAACCCCACCTGGGTTGCGGGCACATGCGGCCGCGTTCGCAGCATCGGCGCTTCCGGCTCCAGGGCGTGTGCGGCGGTGGCTCAGGCCGCGGTCCGGGTGATCGTTGACGCGGGAAGGGGCAGAGTCAGCGGGCGTCCGGTCTATGCCACGTCTGCTCATGCCACGTCTGCTCATGCCGCGTCTGCTCATGCCACGGAAGGACTCGTACGCGAAGACTTGGCGCGCGCCCGCGGCCGCGCGGACCTGACGTACTCGGTAGGCCCTCGTTGACCGGCGCCACCGGTGGTCGGCAGATTCGTCGGCATGCCGACCGTCCTCGAGAAGTCGCCTCTGTTCGAACGTTGCGCGAAGTTCGGGATCTCCGGTAGGCCCTGCACACCGTGGAGAACCGATGCCTGACTCAACGACCGCTCCGGCAACCGCCCCCGCCGGTCAGGGGCGGTCACCGGCTGTCCGTCCCGTACCCGCCCTGCTGCTCGCGCTGATCGCGGGCCCGCTGTCCTTCGGTATCGCCGGGCCGTCCCTGGTGCTCGACACGATCGCCGGGGACCTCGGCACCACGGCCGACGCAGTCACCTGGACCGTCACCGCGTTCGGCTGGGGCATAGCCGTCGGCACCCCGCTGATGGCCGGGCTGCTTCGACACAAGGGCGCACGGACCGCGCTGAGCGTGTGCGCGCTCCTTGTCATCGCCGGCGCGGCGCTGGTGTTCGCCGTGCCCGCGCTGCCCGCCCTGATCGCCGGCTGCGCACTGCAGGCCCTGGGCACCGCGGGCCTGACCGCCGCCGCGATGCACCTGGCCGACACCTCACCGCTGCGCATGGGCCTGGTCACCGCGTCCCTCGCGGTGGTCGGCTCGACCGCGCCACTGGCCGGTTCGCTGGCCAACGACGTACTGTCGTGGAAACTGACGCTCGCCCTGCCGGTGCTCAGCGTCCTCGCCGTCCCCGCCGTGCTGCGCCGCGCGCACAGCGAGCCCTCCCGCGAGCGGTTCGACGCCCTCGGCGCGCTACTGCTCACGGCGCTCGTGACGGCCCTTGTCTTCGTCCCGCACTACCCGTTGCCGGCCACCCTGACCTCCGCCGCTGCCCTGCTGCTGCTCATCCGGCACCTGCGGTCCAGGCCGCGCGGTTTCGTGCCCGCGGTCGTTGTGGGCAAGCCCGCGTTCCTGATCGCCTCCGTCCTCGCCTTCGTCCTCGCCGTGGTCAACTTCGGCCTGATGTTCGCCATTCCGGACCGCCTGGGCGAGCACACCACCTGGTCCGCCAGCGAGATCGGCATCGCGATGGTCTGGCCGCTGGTACTCGGCGGCACCCTGTCCTGGTTCGTGGTCGCCGCCTCCGCCCGCATGGGCCGCCGCCCGATCATCGTCGTACTGCTGCTGCTCGGCATCGCGGCACCGGTGGTCACCGAGTTCGGCACCTCGTCCCTGGTGCTGCTCGCCGCCCAGGCCCTCGCCTCCATCGCGGCCGCCTCCGGCCAGGGCGTCTTCGCCGTGCAGGCCACCTCCACCCTGCCCGACGAGGAACGCCCCTCGGCCATCGGCCTGTTCAACCTCTGCTACCTGCTCGGCGCCGCCTTCGGCCCGGCCATCGTGGCACTGCTCGCGACCACCTGACCGACCCACTCCACACGTCCGGCATGGATGGTGTCCGCCCTTGTACGCTGCCGCCGGTCGCGGGGGCCACCACGGCGGTGAGGCACTCGGCTGAGCGGCTCTTCCCGAAGGTCCGAAGGCCCGAGGTCCGAGGTCCGAGGTCCGAGGTCCGAGGTCCGAAAGAGTGCGGGCATTGCCTGCTCGGCGGAGGCTCGACGTCGGATGCTCGACGGGCGGTGTCGGCAGCCGGTCCTTAGCATCCGGGCAGGCGATGCCTACGGATGAAGGCTCGGAGGGTGTCATGCACAGATCGTCGGCTGCACCTCTGCGGAGGGACCGTTCGCGGCTTGGTCACCAGGTGCGGTACGCGCTGCGTCATCCCCGGCGTGTGCTCCCCCACCTGCGTCGGCTTGCGCGGAACGGCTGGCTGCGGCTGCGACATCGCGGCGGGGGCCACATCGCGTACTACCGGGCGGTGATGGCGTCGGACACGGCGAGGAGTGCCGAGGCGGCGGTGGGTGGCAGGACGTCGCACGCGCGCTGGCTGGCCCTCGGGCAGATGCAGTACGACTATCTGGTGCGGCACGGGCTGAAACCGCAGGACCGGATGCTGGAGATCGGGTGCGGGAACCTGCGGGCCGGGTGGCGGTTCATCGAGTATCTGGAGCCCGGCCATTACTTCGGGATCGACATCTCGCCGGACATCCTCATCGAGGGGAAGAAGACCCTCGTCCGGTACGGACTGCAGCAGAAGGTGCCGCATCTGACGCCCGTCGCCGATCTGACGCTCGACTTCCTTCCCGACGCGTATTTCTCGGTGGTGCACGCCCACAGCGTGTTCTCGCACTCGCCGCTGGAGGTCATCGATCAGTGCCTTGCCCACGTAGGGCGGGTGTTGGCTTCTGACGGCTTCTTCGACTTCACCTTCGACCGCACCGAGGGCGCCGAACACCAGGTGCTCGGCGAGGACTTCTACTACCGCACCGGGACGTTGATCCGCCTCGCCGAGAAGCACGGTCTGGCCGCGCGGTTCATGGAGGACTGGGAGGCGCTGCCGCACGGCCAGTCCAAGCTACGGGTCACGCATCCTCGGGGCGGGCAGTCCGACACTCCACGGTGAGAGCGCCGTCAGACCTGCCGGAGACCCGCCCCGCCCTCGTTGCGAGGCCGTCACGGAATTGAGCTCATGGCGGTTCGAGTCGCCTCGGCCAAGCGGGCATGGAAGGAGGCTGGGGTGGCCGACAGAGTCGACCTGCGCCTCGGCTCGGTGCATTCCGCCCTCCGCGAGCCAGGGGGGTACAGAGGGGGCGTCAGTCCTTCTTCTGCTGCTTGAGCTTGGGCTGCTGGAGTTCGTTCGGCTCCAGCACGAAGCAGGGAACGCAGGCACGGCACGTACGCCCATCTGCTTACGGGCGTACGCCAGCACGCCAGCACGCCAGCACGCCAGCACGCCAGCACGCCAGCACGCCAGCGGTCAGGGTTCTCCCGGGTAGCTCCCTTGCCGGGCCGAGCCCATTCAGAAGCGTGGCCCAGCCTCCACAGCCAAGCGAGTCCGATGGGACGGAACCTTGAGCAGCTCCGTGGGGCCAGGGCTCCATGAGGCCGGGCCGGGCTGACCGGGTCAGAGGGTGAAGGCCATGTCGATGAGGAGGCCTGCCACGATGGCGGCTCCCGAGGCGGCGGCCAGCGTGAGGAGGGCGTAGCCACGCTCACGGAGCGAGCGGGCGAGGGCGAGTGGCAGCAGCACGCCTACGAGGAGGTAGCACCACCCTGCTGCCTTGCCGGGGCCGCTGTTGGAGTTCGCGTCCGTCGCGAGCGACAGGAAACGGATCCCCTCCATCACCCAGACCGAGCCCGTCACACCAGCCGCAATCGATCGGATGTGGCGTCGTTCATCGGTCAGCAGTGCTCCGGCGGCACCGTAGACCGGCCCCGCCACGACACCGGCGACGACCCAGATCACCACGGCTGACATGCCGGCCGCGAAGCCACGAAGTTCTGAAGTCGCGTAGTACCCCACGACCAGGCCGAGCTGCGACAGGACGCCGACTCCAGCGGCCGTGCGCCAGCGCCCCGGGATGCCCATACCGATGAGCAGGGCGACCGTGACCCACGGAGAGGCCGAGTTGACCAAGGCGTGCCAGCCGCCCGTGAGGGCACTCTGCCCGAAAGAGGTGAGGGCCCCTCCCGCGAGGCCCACCCCGAGGGCGAGGGCGCACTGAGGCCATGGCCTGGGCGATATGGAGCGGCGGACAGTCGTGCGGCGCGCACGCTCGGTCGTGACCAAGGGTAGTTCTCCTGCTCGGCGATCTTGACGCAGCTCGGCGCTGCCGCGTCTGCGGCACTTCACGATATCCGTCGCACATCACGCCGCCGATAACGGCTGAACAGGGGCGATCCGGGAACAAGGCACTGGTGACGGCGCCGGCCGGGGAGACGGCGGAAGCTCGTAGCTCTGACCCGACCTCTCCATGAATCCTCGTGAATCCTCGTGAATCCTCGTGAATCCTCGTGAATCCTCACTCAGCGTGGCAGCGTTCCAGAGTCATGCTGGTTGCTGCGCTTGAGGCTCGCGAACGCCTTCTTCCAGGCGCGTCCAACACCAGCGCCGAGGCCGTGAGTTCGGGCCCGCGTACGCCCGGTCAGTTCACGAGGCGGCGTCGTCGTCCTCCGCGGGTTCTTCGTCGAAGTGGATGGTGCCGTCCTCGTCGAGGCGCGGGTGGAGCACAGCGGGTGCGTGGTCGCCGCTGCTGTCGGACGGGCGTGGGCCTTCCGGTCCGTCGGGGCCCCAGCGCAGCAGGCGGCGCGCGCGGCAGATCCGGGAGGTCCTCCCCTGGACGACGACCTCGTTGAGGTGTTCGGTGCGCAGGCGGTCCGCCGCTTCGGCGAACACCGCCAGTTCGCCCGCCGCGGGATCGGTGCTCTCGGCCAGGAGGGTGCGCGCATCGACGCTGACTCCGTCGATCGTCTCCGCGTGCTGGGGAATCAGTCCCTGTTCGCGGGGCCTCCACCAGACCAGGTCGAAGTCCAGGAGCCGACGCGCATCGTGGGCCGTGGCCATCAGGCCACCGCCGGGCGTCCAGGGCTCGTCGCCGGACCGCTCCACGATCCGGAACGCCACGGGCATCAGCAGGACATCAGGATGGCTCTCCACAGCATGCGCGGATTCGGCCAGCACATCAGCTGGGAATCTGGCGCCGGTGTAGGCGAGAGTGCGCAGGGACAGACGTTCCACGGCCGCGAGGGGGGACAAGGGCGCGTCCGGGTCCAGCAGCAGGCCGTCGTCGACCTTCGCGTGACGACTCCGGCGGCTCCAGTCGGGGGTGAGCGGCTCCGGGTCGGTGGCGCGTGGCATCTCGGTGCCGCCGTGCGCGTCCATGGCCATGTACTCCTCAGCCCTTACGACGCGATAGCGGGTGCCCAGCACGGTGAGGTCGTCGACGGGCTCGGTCTCCAGGCGAGTGACCGCGTCCAGCAGCGCGCGCCGCTCCACCCGGTTCTTGGCCTCGTCCTTCGCCCGGAACCAGAGCCGGCTGTTCAACGAGTCGCGAGCCTGCTGCGGGTAGCCGTGCATGACCTCGACCACCACCCGCCAACACGCCCCGTCGCCCGCGCCCTGCGCGGCCACCCCGAACAACGGGCCCCTCACCGCCAGACGATCACCGCGCACCGCCGCGTCGCGCGCATCGGCCTCAACCGCGGCCTCCACCGGCTCCACCGGAACCCTCACCGTCACCGGCCGCACACCCGGCCCCACACCCTCATGCTTCATACCTCCCATCCTGGCCACAACCACCCACCCACATCACCGATTTGCCAGATCGCCCGCCCGAACCGCTGCCTTTCCATGTGCAGGATGCAGGCGGCTTCGTTCACTTTCACTCAATGACTGGGACGTATCTACTGGCCTCCATGTCCAGTCGGCGTCGTTCGGCCGGCCGGAGCCCGTTGACGTTGTCCCAGTGGCTCAAGGTCATTTCGTCCTCTTGCCACTCGATGTAGTTCGCGGCGTTCAGGGTCACGGCGAAGAAGCGCCACGTATTACGGGGTCGCCAGCCGCTTGCTGCCTCGATCGACGCGGCGGTCGCTTCGCGTTGCGTTTCGTCCACGTCGATGACGTGGCCGCGGAGCTTGGCCTCGGGCTCGGGGCTGGCGGGATGGGTCACCGGAGTCTGCAGAACCAGACGGGGGTCGCGATCAAGATCACGGGCCTTGTGTGATCCGGCGATCATGACGAGCATCAGCTGGTGCCGCACGAAATGAATCTCCACGGGGCTGATTCGAGGTGTTCCGTCCCGCCGGATCGTCCCGACCAGGACGAAACCGCAACGCTCAGCGGCCGCACGAGCTCGCCGGGCAAGGTCCGGTGCCACCTGCGCGAATCCGGCCCAATCCGTTCCGACATCGGGGTTCATGAGTGTTCCTCAGTGCATTGCTCGGGCCGGGCGGCGCTGGTCTTGGGTTGCTTGGTCTTCCGACCTGCGGGTTCGGGTTCAGGGAACTCGGGCAGAGCCGATCTCAGAGAGCGCCATCAGTTTTGAGCTGATAGCGCGCGGGTGTGGTGCCCACGTGGCGTGTGAAGTGTCGGTTCAGGTGGGCTTGGTCGTGGAAGCCCACGGTTGCGGCGACCTCGGCGGGGCGGTGGCCGGCGAGCAACAGTCGACGGGCGTGTTCGATGCGCTTGCCGGTGAGGTAGGCGTGTGGCGGCAGGCCGTATGTCTGCTTGAAGCAGCGGATCAGGTGGGTGGGGTGGGCATGCAGGGTGGCCGCTGCCTCGCGCAGTGAAAGGCCTTTGTGGGTACGGGAGTCCAGTAGTTGTCGCAGTTCAGTGGCGAGTCGGTTTGCCTCGCGGCCCGGTGTGCGGGGGTGGAGGGCAGCGAGGTGGACGTGGAGCCGTTCTCGTATGAACGACAGGCGGGACTCAGCCTCGAAACCGTCTCCGGCATGGACGAGCGCGGCATGCAGCTGGTCGATCCGGCGGCGCAGCAGTCCATCGTTGAGGACCGGAGTGTCCACTGCTCGGCCTGCCAGACGGTGAGGGAGTACGGAGGCGTCGAGGTAGAGGTTGCGCTTGCGGAACCCCGACGCGGTGACGGTCCGACCGTCATGGGGAACGCCGGGAGGCAGCAGGAGGACGCCGGCTCCACCGGCCGCCCCATGGCGGCGGCGGTCGAGCGCGAAGTCCACTGAGCCGTCGTCGAGGATCATCAGGTCCCACGTGTCGTGGGTGTGGGCCGGGTACGCGTGGTCGGTGAAGTGGGCGTGGAAGACCTCGGCGATCCCGGGGACCGAAGGCCTCCAGGCCCTGATGGACGTGCGGGGGCGGTCAGAGGCCATGCCAGGAACGTACAAGACCGGCGGAGCCGGGGCGCGGCAGGCTCGTCACACCGGCTTGGAGGGCCTGAGAGGTCGTCGCTCCCGACGGCCGGCCCGAGGAAGGATTCCGTATGTCCCAGTCAGCTGTGCCCGTCAACCTCGCCGAGAGGCTCGCGCAGTTCAGCGAGCTGTGGTCGCAGAAGACAGTGGCTGTGCTCAACGACTACGAGGTCAAACTGGCCAAACTGAAGGGGGAGTTCGTCTGGCACACCCACGAGGACACCGACGAATTGATCCTGGTCATCAGCGGACGGCTCACCATCCAGCTCAGGGATGGCGACGTGGTACTGGAACCCGGTGAGCTGTTCGTAGTTCCCCGCGGGGTCGAACACTGCACCGTGGCAGACGAGGAGACCGCGATCCTGTTGCTCGAACCGGCGGGAACCCTCAACACCGGTGACGCAGGCGGGTCGATGACCAAGGCGGCCGAGATCCTCGGCGGTAGCCCGTGACCGGGTCTACTTCGGCAGGGGCATGAGCCCGGAGTCGGCGTAGAACCGCGACGCGAACGAGTGCTGCTGCGCCCGCGTTCCGCCGGCAGCTCGCCGGGGTGCCGTGGAGTCAGGTGCCGGGCGGTCGCACCGGCAGGCGGGCTCGTACCTGCCAGCCGCCTGTGTCCCTCGGTCCGGCGTCCAGGCGGCCGGCCATGGCGGCGGCCCTCTCGCGCATACCGTCCAGGCCGAAGCCCCCGCCGCGTGCGCGAGGGGGAAGGGCTGCGGCACGGTGGCCGTCGTTGACCACCGTCAGTTCAATTCCGTTGACCTGCTCATGGAGGCAGACGCGTACGAGGTCGGCATCGGCGGCGTGTTTGCGGATGTTGGTCAGTGCCTCGCGGACGATGCGGTGGATGCCCGCACGGACGTCGGCAGGCAGGCGCGCTTCGAGGCCGGGGGCCGGTTGCGTACGTCGAGTTTGGTCTGGATGTGGGCGAGGTGGGCTTTGACGGTCGACACGGAGAGGAAGAGGTCTTGGGCTATCTCCGCGTTGGTGCGACCTCGGGCCAGGCGACGGACGACGTCCAATTCCCGCGGGGTGAGCGGTTCGGCCGGCTGGGGTGCGGCCTTGAGGGCGCCCGGCCGATGTGTCATCTGTTCGAGCAGGCGCACCGTGATGGCGGGGGAGATCAGCGAGTCACCGGCATTCGCTGCCCGCACCGCCTCCACGAGCAGGGCGGGACTGGCGTCCTTGAGGAGGAAGCCGGAGACGCCTCGTGAAGCGCGGTGCGGACACACTCCTCGTCGTTGAACGTGGTGATGATGACCACCTTCGGCGGGGCCCCGTCGGTGTCCGTCTGCGGCTCTGTCCGACGCAGCCGACGGTTGACTTCCAGCCCGTCCATGCCGGGCATGCGGATGTCCAGGAGCATGACGTCGGGGTTGAGGGAGCGGGCGGCGTGCAGGGCCTGTTCACCGTCTGCGACGTCGGCGAGCACGTCGATGCCGGGTGTCGCCTCAAGGATCATTCGGAATCCTTGGCGGACCATCTCCTGGTCGTCCGCGATGACCACTGTGATCGCCATCGGCTCCCACTTCCGGCAGGTGTCCGGCAGCTCGTCCGTGGGCTGCGCGGTGCTCCAGCGGTTTCAGCGACAGGTCAGGGGCGGCCTGGGCGTCGCAGAACCGGAGCGGCGTTGCTCCCCCAGTGCCACCCGAGCCCGGCGCCGACCAGGAGCGGGACGTGCTCTTCGTGTCGGGGTTTCTTCCGTCGTCGACGATCGCTGGTGGTCCTTCAGCGCCGCGACCGCCGCAACCGCCGCAACCGCCGCAACCGCCGCGACCGCCGCAAGCAACCCGGTCTGCGCCCATGCTTGAGGAGGTCAGGGCCGCCCGAGCGCGGAGCGCGGGCGTGTCGCAGGGCTCGTCCGAACGGCTGACCTGGTGATGTGATCGACTTCGCGTCGCTCGGTTGAGACCGAGGACTCAGTGGGCTGTCACTGTGAGGTTCCCGCTCGCGCCCCGAGATGGTTGGGGCAGCATGCCCAGGGTCTGGCCTGTTGAGCGCTTGGCGCCCTTTCGGGCGATCTCGCCGACGATGTTGGCGGCCGGCTGGATCTGCTCGCGCGGTGTGGTGGGTGAGGCGTCGAGAGGGTGGTGAAGTTCGGCGGTGTCGGTGAACGCTGCCGCCGTCGGCATGGCGACGGCGGCCAGCGCTGCGATGACGATCGCCAGTGCCCGCAGGCGCACGCGGGTCGGCATGATCGATTCCTTACCTCCACTCTGCGTGCTCAGGCGCCCGGCTGCGGGGCCGGGGCGACGCTGCCTTCAGGCGCCTGGGCGGCGTCCGGCTGCTGCACGTCGGGCCTCTGGTCCCCCTGGTCCGGCGTCACGTCATCCGTGTTGTCCGGTACCGCCCGTGCATCCCTGCCGGCGTCGTCCATCCAGGACTTGAGCCGGCCGCTGGGCTCCAGCACCTCGCGCATCCCGTTGTGGTTGCCGTAGGCGGCCCTGCCGTTGGCGTCCAGGGAGCCGACCTTGCCCCCGGAGCCGAAGATGTCGGCCTGGAAGTGATTGGTGCTCAGCTGGTAGACCTTCGCCGTGGTGCCAACGACCAGCGTGGGCGAGGCGATCAGGACCCGCTTCGGCTTCGGGGTGGGCTTGGGAGCGGGCTTGGCCTTGGCCTGCGCGACGGACTCGACACTGAGGGCCGTGGGCACCGCCCCATGGGAGGCGGTGGCGGCCATGGCCCCGGAAGCAGCTCCGACACTGATGCCGACGGTGGCGATCGCGGCGACGACGGTGGTACGCAGGGCGCGGGACTTACGCATGATGGGGTGCCTTTCGAGATGGTTTCCGGTGGCTGTTCCGCTTCATCGCGGCGACATCCACAAAGCTACGAAGCCGACATCAAGAGCACCCGTAAAGCGCGTAACGGTTATATCGCATATTCACCACGGAATTGTGTCCGGTCGAACCCGTCAGGAAAAGCATCCGGATCCGGGACCAGAACAGCCAAGAAACCCGCAGCAATTGACGCTGCGGGTTTCTTGGCTGTTCTGACTCTTACGGCCGTGACAACGCTCTAGGCCGCCGAAGTAGTGGTCGCCGCGCCGCCACTTCACAACCTTGCCTCACGACCCGGACCGGCCGCTTCCTCCTCTGCGCCTTCTTCTTGCCCTGGGCGACACTGGCCACCTGGTCGGAGTCGGCGACGACGACACCGGTACGCGCAGTGAGCCGAGACAGAGTAGAACGCATGTTGTCTCCCTTTCAGGCACCCCTAAGGAATTCACCACAAAGGGGCGTCTCAGTGGTAATCACTCGGACCGTTCCCCCCGTTCCCCGTTCCCCTTCGGGCCGACTGAAATTTACCAATCCAGGAAACGCGACGCGCTCAGACTTCATCCTTATGGCCACAGTGGACATTGACTGAAAGTACGATGCCCGGTGCCCCTACGTGCTGCACACGTTGCCACGCTGTATCAGCGCGTATGCGACCCGCAAGGTGCAGTACGCCCTGGCCGTCGCCGCCCCGATGCTGGCGGCCGTCGACTTCGGCTAGGACTTGGCCGGGCGATCATTTCGGGGCTCGGCGATTTCGGGCTCAGGGGTGGCCTGTCACTCACCTCTGCTCGGTGATCATCTTGAGCATGGCCTGGGCTGTGTTGTTTTCGGAGTCGATTCCGTGGACCTCCGTGCCGTCAAAAGTGACTGCCTCGGCGCTGCGGGCGAAAAGGGCCTGATCGTACTCGGTGAGCGCGGCCTCGATGTCGTCGGGATTCGCGGCGAGGGCCTCGCCGAGTTCGGCGCCGTCGAGCATGGCCAGGTTGGCGCCTTCACCGTTTGGGGCCGCGAGGTGGGCGGCGTCGCCGAGTAGCGTCACCCCCGGCCCTCGGTCCCACCGGTGCTCGGTCGGCAAGGCGAAGTGGGGGCGCAGAACAGGCGTGATATCGGCGTGCGTGATCAGCGCGGTGAGCTCCGGTGCCCAGCCGTCGAACTCCTGCGCAATCCGCGTGGCCGCGGTGGAGGCATCGGTGAAGTCGATGGCGGCGAACCAGTCCTGCGGCCTGGACAATGCCACGTAGGCGTGCAGCGTGTCACCGCTTTCCCGGTGAGCGAAGATCTCCTTGCCCGGCGAGGGCGCGATCACCGACCCGCCTCCAACCACCTTCGCCGTCCGGGTGTGCCGGGTGTCGGCGTCGTACAGGTAGGTCTCGACGAACGACGTCCCGGCGTACGCGGGTGTGGCGTCGGAGAGCAGCGGCCGGATCCGCGACCAGGCGCCGTCCGCGCCGACCAGCAGGCTGGCGACGACGGTGCCGCCGTCGGCGAACGTCACCTCATGACGGCCCTCGCCGAGCGCTCGGGTGTCAGTGACCTGGTGCCCCCACCGGACGGTGTCGGCCGGGAGCGAGTCGAGCAGGATTCGTCGCAGTTCCCCGCGCTGCACCTCGGGACGTCCGCCCGTGCCGTCCTCGGCCATCTCGTACAGAACGGTCCCGTCCTGCTCGACAAGCCGCAGTGTCTGGCGGCCCTCGATGACGATGGCGTGGAACTCGTCCATCAGTCCGGCCGCCTTGAGGGCGAACTGCCCGTTGTAGTCATGGATGTCGAGCATCCCGCCCTGCGTGCGCGCCGACGGGGAGGACTCGGCCTCGTAGACTGCGACCGGGATTCCGTGGAGGTGCAGGACGCGGGCCAGCGTGAGTCCGCCGAGTCCGGCGCCGATGATCGTGACGGGCGTGTGCATGCCGACTCCCTCGGGATCAGGACCGCCCAGTGCTCTCCGGCGGCCGTCTCACGGAAAGGTGCCAGGCCCCGCCGACAAGCCGCCGGCATCGGTCCGACAGCCCCCGATAACTTGCCGACGCCCACCCGGAACGGCGTTCGCTCGGCGTCCGGATCTCGGGTACTAGGCAGGCCCCGGTGCTCTCCAGACCGTGCCGCGTGCCTCGTACTCCAGCATGCCTTCCAGGCCGAGCCTGGCCTCGATGCCCAGTTCGCGCTGCGTCAGCCAGAGGGCGAGGTCCAGGCCTGACGTGACTCCCCCGGCGGTGACCAGGTCGCCGTCATCGACGACACGGGCGTTCTTCAGGCGTCCGCCCTGTTGTTCGAGGTCATGCCGTGCCCGGTGGTGGGTGGTGCAGGGCCGGCCGTGTGTCAGGCCGGCGGCGGAAAGCAACATCACGCCGGTGCACAGGGCGCTGATCGTGAGCCCCGGCCGGTGCGCCCGCGCCAGCGCCCGGGGCAGCGCTTCTCGGCGTATCTCGGCCCATACTCCGGGGGCCTCGCGGCGGGCGTATCCGCCACCGGGGACCACGAGGAGGTCGGCCTGCTCCGGCGCCCACGGGTGCTCGACGCGCAGGGCGGTGCCGTAGGCGGCGGTGACGGTGCGGGGGCCGTCGACGGCGACGTAGCGCACGTCGACCGACCGGTCGGTGAAGTGGGACGCAGCGGCGAACACCTCGTAGGGGGCGGCCAGGTCGAGCTCCTCCACGCCGTCGAAGAGTACGACGTGCACCCGGAGGGAATCGTCGTCGTCGCGTCGGGAAGGGGCCGCGACCGCGCTGTCGGTGGCGGCACCGGACGCCAGACTGGCGGCTCCGAGCGCGGTCGCGCTGCGCAGAAGGGTGCGTCGCTTCAAGGTCGTCTCGTTTCTCTGGGCATGTGACAGGTACCAGGTGGCTGGAGGGGGTGGGTGTGGGTGAGGGGGAGGGGGAGGGGGAGGGTGAGGGGGAGCGGAGCTTGAGCGTTCGTCAGGCGACGTTCACGGTGCCCCGGCGTTCGTACTCCAGGACCTTCTCGGCATGGACGGCCAGATCCGCGCCGAAGTAGCGCTCGAGCAGCCAGATGCCGAGGTCGATGCCCGACGTGACGCCGCCGCAGGTGACGAGGTCGCCGTCGTCGACGACCCGGCCGCCGACCACGCGCCCGCCCTGCCGGCGCAGATCGTCCAGGGCGATGTGGTGGGTGGTGCAACGGCGCCTGTCGGTCAGTCCGGCGGCGGCCAGGAGCATGGTGCCCGTGCACACCGCGCCGAGGACGAGCCCCTTCCTGGGAGCGGAGGCCAGGGCGCGGGGCAGGACGCCGCGCCGGATCTCCCGGTCGAGCCCGGAGCCGTCGCCGTAGCCCGCGCCGGGCACGATGATCACGTCGGCGGAGCGGGGCGACCAGGTGTCCCGGCACCGAATCTCCATACCGGCGGCCGTCCTCACCCGCCGGCCCCCCTCGACGTGGACGAAGGACTGCGCGACGAGGTCCTCCCCCGCGATGCCCAGCACCTCGATGTGACCGGCGAAGTCCTGCTCCTCCACGCCGTCGTAGAGCACGGTGTGGACACGCATGGGGCGCCGGGGGGCGGTCGCGGTGGGGGCGGGCGGGGCGGCGTCCCCGGGCTGAGTGGGCATAGGTCTCTCCGTGCGGAAGTGGCAGCGCGGTGTCGGCGGCCGGTGGGAAGCGAGAACGCCCTTGAGTCTTCCGGCAGTTGGGGATCGACGACACCGGCACGCGTGCCCATGGTGCGCAAGATCGGGCCAGCCCCCGAGGCCCACTCCCCCACGGCCGCTCCCCCCACGGCCGGTCCCCCGAGGCCCGGTCCACGGCTCACATACGGAAGGTGGACCGGTAGGCGGACGGCGTGGTTCCGACCTGTCGCGAGAAGTGGTGGCGCAGCGCCTCGACGGAGCCGAACCCGGTCTCCTCGGCCACCCTCGTCAGCGGCAGCGCCGTCGTCTCCAGGAGCTCCCTGGCACGCTGCACGCGCTGGACGAGGAGCCAGCGCAAGGGTGTTGTACCGGTCTGGGCCCGGAAATGCCGGGACAGACTGCGGCGGCTGATCATCGCGTGGGCGGCGATGTCGGCGACGCTGAGCGGCTCGTTCAGCTTGCCGCGCATCCACGCCAAGGTGTCGCCGAGGTCGGCGGAGTCGTCCTCGGGCGCCCGGTAGTCGATGTACTGGGCCTGGCCGCCTGCTCGTTGGGGCGGCATCACCAGCATGCGTGCGACGTCGGCGGCCACCGCGGCGCCGTGGTCGCGGCGGACCATGTGCAGGCACAGGTCGAGGCCGGCGGCGATTCCGGCGGAGGTGAGCACCTGGCCCTCGTCGACGTAGAGCACGGACGGATCGACGCGAGCACCGGGAAACCGCTCCGCCAGCAGATCGGCGAACCGCCAGTGGGTGGTGGCGCGCCGCCCCTCAAGGAGTCCGGCATGACCGAGTACGAAGGCACCGGTGCAGATGGAGGCGATGCGGGCCCCGCCGGCCGCCGCCTCCCGCAGCACTCGGACGGCGCGCGGATGCGGGACGCGGTCGTGCGGGATGCCGGGCACGAGGACGGTGTCGGCGTCCAGGGCGTCTTCCCAGCCGTAGGAGGAGGAGATCCGGAACGGTTCCGCCGGGCCGGCCGTCGTCGGCAGTGCCCGGTCGACGCAGACGCGCAGTTCGTAGGCGGGTGCGTCGCCGTCGCCGGGGGTGAGCGCGAAGACCTGGCACGGAATGGCCAGATCGAAGGCCGACACCCCGTCGAGTGCGAGAACCGCGATCACCCGCATGCCGCCGGAGCCTACGCCATGCCCTCCGGCCGCCACTCACGGGGCGGAAAGCGGCGAGGACCGGCGCGACGCGCCCGTCCCGGCAGTTACCTGTTGGGCCCCGCAGTTACTCGTTGGGCCCGGCGGTTACTTGTTGGGCCCCGCAGTTACTCGTTGGGCCCGGCTGTTACTCGTTGGGCTGCAGTTACTCGTTGGGACGGTCAGTGGGCGGTCCAGCCACCGTCGAGGACGAGGTTCGCGCCGGTCATGTACGAGGACTGGTCCGAGGCCAGGAACAGCGCGGCGTCGGCGGCCTCTTCGGGGGTGCCCAGCCTGCCGAGGAGGGTGCGCTCCTCGAATTGCCGACGGCGCTTGTCGGGGTCGCCGGTCGAGTCCAGGGCTGTCTGCAGAAGGTCGGTGAGGATCACGCCGGGGCTGAGGGTGTTCACCCGGATCCCGTCGGCGGCGTGGTCGACGGCGAGCGCGCGGCTCAACTGCAGTACACCGGCCTTGGAGGCGGAGTAGGCGGCCACTGCTTCCGATCCGACCAGGGCCAGCTCGGACGCGACGTTCACGATGACCCCGCCGCCCGCCCTGCGCATGGCGGGCAGCGCATGTTTGGCGCAGAGGAACACGCCCTTGAGGTTGACGTCCATGAGCCAGTCCCATTCCTCGACCGTGGTGTCCTCCACGCGCTTGGCGAACTCCACCCCAGCGTTGTTGACCAGTACGTCGAGCCGCCCGAATCGCTCTACGGTCCGGTGCATCAGGGCGACCACGTCGTCCTCGTCGCTCACGTCGCAACGCACCGCGAACGCCGACCCGCCCTCGTCCGCGATGAGTTGGACGGTCTCCGCCAGCGGCGGCTCCTTGTCGCCGGCCACGACGACTTGGGCCCCTGCGGCCGCCATACGCCGTGCCATGGCACGTCCAAGCCCGCTTCCCGCACCGGACACCACCACACAGCGGCCCTCCATGGACATGCTCTGCTCCTCTCTCTTCGTCAACCTCGTCACTTCGTCAACCTCGTCACTTCGACAACCTCGTCACTTCGACAACCTCGACAACCTCATTCGAGGTTCCCGACTTGTTCGTCGACGACATCCGCGCGTTCTTCGGAACACTCCGCGCCGACTGAGGCAGCATCCACCATGGCCACGATTCGTCCGAAGATCAGCGACCGGCAGCGCCGCGCCATGCTGGTCCATCGTCACCTGCTCGCACCGTCCGCCCGCGCGACATCGGTGGAGCAGGTGGCCGATGCCCTGGTGGCGCTGCATGCCACCGAACCGGCCACGGTGTTCCTCTCCGTGGCCGCGCGGATGACCGGAGCAACGCCGCAGGCAGTGGAACAGGCGTTGTACGAGGACCAGAGCCTGGTGCGGATGCTGTGCATGCGACGCACGGTGTTCGTGGTGCCGAAAGCCCTGGCGTCGGTGGTGGAGGCGTCCACCGCCCGCACCGTCGCGGCCCGCGAACGCGGCGCCCTGGCCAAGGTGCTGGCCGACCAGCTCGGGCACGACGCGGCGTGGCTGCAAGCCGTCGAACGCGACCTCATCACCGCCTTGGCCGACCTCGGTGAGGCCGACGCCACCCAGATCGCCGACGCGGTCCCACAGCTCAAAGAGCGGATCACGTTCTCGCCGGGCAAGCCGTACGAGACCCGGGCCCGGATCAGCAACAAGGTGCTCACCGTGATGGCCGCCGAAGGCCGTATCCGCCGCGGCCGCCCCCAGGGCACGTGGGCATCGGCCAAGTTCCGCTGGACTCTGGCGGAACCCCACGCCCAAGTGCCCGCCGACCACGCGCGAATCGTGCTCGCCACCTGCTATCTGACGGCGTTCGGCCCGGTCACCCTCGACGACATCAAGTGGTGGACCGGCTGGAACCTCACGCACACCCTCAACGCGTTGGCAGGCACCGGCGCCGTAGAAGTCGACCTCGGGCACGCCACCGGCTACGTCCTGCCCGACGACCCCGTCCTCGGGCCACCCGACCGGGCGGACAGCGGACCGGCAGTGTCCCTGCTGCCCTCGTTGGACCCCACCGCGATGGGCTGGCGCGATCGCGACTGGTACCTCGACCCCGCCCACGTCCCCGAACTCTTCGACCGCAACGGCAACATCTGCCCGACCCTGTGGTGCGACGGCCGCATCATCGGCGGCTGGGGCCAGCACGAGGACGGCCGCATCGTCACGCACCTCCTCACCACCGAAACGGACCGGCGTGTCCGCACAGCCATCGCGGCCGAGGCCGCACGGCTCACCGAATTCCTCGGCGAGGTCCGGATCCGCCCCCGGCTGCGCACCCCGCTCGTACGCCGCCTGAGCGGCTAGCCTGCGGCAGCCCGCGCCGCTGCCGCGCTGCGCGACTACGCCGCCTCACTCGCACGCGCCCCGCATCCCCTCGTCCTTCTCGAACTCCCTCGCATGGGGCCCTGCACCGGGCGGAACAGCCCGCCGAAGCACGGGACTTCGCGCGCACTTCCGGGAAGCCCAGCGCCGCAACCCCGGCTTCGCGAGCCCGGGGACCGCCTGAAGAGAGCGGGTGGGGCCGTCCCGGCGACGACCAGTACGTGTGACGTGGTCGATCATGGGTGGATGACTGGCTTCTACCATGTGTGTTTCGTGGTCCCGGACATCGAGCGGGCGATGGACGACCTGCGTCGTGCGGCCGGGGTCGAGTGGAGTGCCCCCGCGTCCGACCGGCTCGGTGAGTGGGACTACCGCATCGTCTTCACCACAGGCGGGCCGCCCTTCATCGAACTCATTGAAGGGCCGTCCGACAGCCCCTGGGACGCGTCCAAGGGAGCAAGGTTCGATCACGTCGGCTTCTGGACCAGCGATGTGCGGCAGGGTTCGCGGCGACTGGAGGACGAGGGCATGCCCCTGGACTTCTCCGGCTGTCCCTACGGCCGGCCGTTCGCCTATCACCGGATGGACAGCGTCGGCGCCCGCGTCGAACTCGTCGACTTCGCCCGGCAGGCCGACTTCCTCGACAGGTGGCATCCGGACGGGAAACCGATGCCCTCCATCGACGAGACCTCCACCGGCTGATGCATCGGGTGTCAGGCCGTGGAGAACTTGGCAACGTACTCGTCGAAGGGCTCGATGCCGACTTCCGCACGGAGTTCGTCCATGCGCTCGGGCTCTTCACAGGGCCACGGGACCGGGGTCCCGTCCTTCACGCCGGCGATCTGAGTGCCGTAGATCTGCTCTCGGCCGTCGGCCAGCCGTACTCGTCCATGATCTCGCCGAGCCGGTCACCGTGCCGGGCGGTCAGCCGCCGCCACGCCAGCTGCTCGGCGGGGTCATCGCTGTTCGCGCGGACCGTGGACCGGTGATCGGCCGCAGCCATGTCCGTGAGTTCCACCGCCAGCGCGGCAATGTCGTGCGCCACTCTCAACTCCCTGGTCAGATCGGTGCTTTGGATCCGGCCGCAAGCCTAGAGGCGCAAAGGGGAAGTAAAGATCATTCCGGGGAACGGTGACAGACACCTGCGCGCGCAAGGACAATGGATCCACCCCCGAAGATGGCCCGGTCGGCTGTGCGTGCCGTGACTACCTGACGGAGTGCCACCCGGGCGGTTGGCCATGGGCCATGCGCCGCCCCAGGATCCCGTCATGAACCCTGGTCGAAGTAGCGCGGCCGTGAGAGCCGAGCAGAGCCTGAGGGCCTCGTCCGCGCGGACTGCATGGGCGATGGCCCCGATCTGCCCGCCGCGGAATGCTCGGCCTCTTCCCCCGCCGGACGGTCGTGTCGTACGGCGTCGCAGGAACCGTGCGGCTGAGGGTGCGCGATGCGGCCGCACCACCGGCTTCGCGGTGGTGCGCCGCGGCCCTGAAGCCGACGCGCGGGACTGAGTACGTCCGCCAACGCGACCCTCCACCCTCAGAGGGGATGGATATGCAGGTAGCTGACATCGGAAGCAAGGTGCGGTTTCACATCCTCGGGTCACTGGAGGTCCGTGCCGGTGCGGAGACCGTCCCGCTCGGGGGGTCCCTCCAGTCCTGTGTCCTTGCCGTGCTGCTGTTGGAGCAGGGGAGGGTGGTGCCGGTGCATCGCCTGGTGGCCGCGGTCTGGGACGAGAATCCACCGGATTCGGCGCTGCAGCAGGTGCGTAAGGCGATTTCGCTTCTTCGCCACCGGATTCCCGGCGGTAGACAACTGATCGTCACCGCGACCGGCGGCTACCGGATCCTGCTGGACGAGGACCAGTTGGATGCGACCCTCTTCTCGATCCGGCTGCGCCGCTCGCAGGAGGCGGAGGCGGAAGACCTGCCCGAGAACGCCGTCGCCGAGCTGCGTGCCGGGCTGGATCTCTGGCGGGGGCGCGTACTGGCCGGACTTGGCGGCGCCGTGCTGGCCGGTGCGGCTCTGTCGCTCGGTGAGAAGCGCTATCAAGCCGCCGAGCGCTGTTTCGAGTTGAGACTCCGGCTGGGTGAGACGTCGTCCCTGATAGGCGAGATTCGGGAGATGATCGACGAGGAACCGCTACGTGAACTTCTGCGGCGGCAGTTGATGCTGGCGCTGTACCGTTCGGGGCGCCAGGCCGAGGCGCTGGAGGAGTTCGCCGCGCTGCGCAAGCTCCTGGCGGACGAGCTGGGCATCGCCCCGGATCCGCGACTGGTCGCCCTGCATCAGGAAATCCTGCAGCAGAAGGGGGAGTTGGAGGCGCCGCTGAGGATACTGCCCCCGGCGACCCCGACGAACTCGACGACCCCAGCGACCCCGGTGACCCCGGTGACCCCGGTGACCCCGGTGACCCCGGTGACTCCAACGACCCCAGCGCCCCCGGTGCCGTCGCCGCTCGGCGCCGAGACTGCCCGCCCGAGCACGCTCCCCTACCACGTGCCCGATTTCGTCGGGCGGGAGGCGGAACTCGGGTATCTCGACGAGCTCGGCCGGGCCGCGGCCGCAGGTGGAACCCGGATCGTGGCGATCGACGGCATGGGCGGGGTCGGCAAGACCGAGTTGGCCTTGTACGCGGCTCACCGCATGGCGGAGCAGTTCGAGGACGGGCAGCTCTACCTCGACATGCGCGGCCATTCGGCTCATGCGGAACCGTTGGAACCGCGGACCGCTCTCGAACTGCTGTTGGGCGCCATGGGGGTGCCGGGCGAACGCATTCCGGCAGGGGAGGCCGGCCGGGTGGCCCTGTGGCGCACGGCCACGGCGGGCAAGCGGATTCTCCTGGTCCTGGACGACGCGGCCTACGCCGTGCAGGTACGCCCCTTGCTGCCCGGCTCCGCGAACTGTCTGGTCCTTGTCACCGGCCGCCGCGCGGTCGAACTGGCCGGGGCGTCCTGGCTGTCACTGGGCCCCCTTCCCGCGCGCGCTGCCACCGACCTGATGGTCGGGGTGCTGGGGCGGCATCGGGCCGAGGCCGAGCCCGATGCGCTAGTCGAGCTCGTCGAACTGTGCGGGTGCCTGCCGCTGGCACTGCGCATCGCGGCGGCCAGACTGTGCCGTCGGCCGCAGTGGAGCGTGCGGCACCTGGCCGGGTTGCTGCACGACGAGGGGCGGCGGATGCGGGAACTGCGTTCGGGCGAGCACAGCGTGGCGGACACCTTGGCCCTCTCGTACGACTCGATGGCCGTGGAGCACCGGACTGCCCTGCGGGCCCTGGGGGGACTTCCCGCGTCGACGCTGTCCCGCGACGGCATCGTGACGCTCCTTGGCACCGATGCGGAGCGGGCGGAGGACATCCTGGAACAGTTGGTGGACGCACAGCTGGTCCAGCAGTCAGGAGCCGACTGCTACTCGCTCCACGGACTGGTCCGCAGCTTCGTCCGGAGCTTGCCGGTGGAGGAGGCGGCGGCGTGACCGCGGCAGGCGAAGTCGTAGGCGAGCGCGAGGAGTTGCCAGACGGTGTCGGTCTCCTGCTCGTCTCTCGGCCCGAACAGCAGCAGCCCCGCGAGCGGCACCCGGACCGCCCACCCTGATCCGCACGCGGCGTCGTCCTCGTCCGGGGGCAGCCTGAGATGGATGCTGCCGTCGTAGGCGGGATGGATGTGTGCGAACTCGGTGCTCTCCAGGAACGCCTCAGTCGGACCGCGTGCCAGCTCAGCCGCGAGATGGTAGGCGCGGGAGCCGGGGCACGTGCGGGAGTCCCCGGGCCGCACTCCGCACAGGGCACGGGCCCGCTGGTCCAGCACGCGCCGGCCCCAGTATCCGGAAGCCGTCTGGGTGAGTTGCTGGGGAGGAGGCCCCCTCCATACGTACGGCGGATTGCCCGAGCGTTGCGGCAGTTGGATCGGCATGGCGGGACCCCTTCATCCCTTCGGCAGGGGCGGGTGCGGCTCAGCCACGGTGGCGCTCCCCGCCGATGCGGGCGGGGGTCTCCGCCAGGCGGAAACCCATGGCGTAGATGGGGCGGTGGTACCAGCCGTGGCGGCGCCGGGACCGTGCGAGATCTCCGTAGCGGGTGAAGCTTCCTCCGCGGGCCACCCGGTACCGCTCGCCCTCGGCGCGGATGAGATCGTCGCGTACGGCCGGACCGCCCGGATAGGGGCGGTAGTCGTCCGAGACGTACTCCTCGACGTTGCCCGCCATGTCGTCGACGCCGAACGGGCTCCGCCCGGCGGGGTAGATGCCGACCGGTGTGGTGGTCAGCGGGCCCGCCTCGACGGTATTGGCGCGGCCGGTGACCGGCTCGTCTCCCCAGGGATACTCCTGGCCGTCGGGCCCTGCCGCGGCGTACTCCCATTCCGCCTCGGTCGGCAGCCGGAAGCGCCGTCCCGTGCGGGCGGAGAGCCAGGCCGCGTACCGGTCGGCGTCCCGCGGGCTGACGGTCCACACCGGGTGGTTCGCCATCGCCGCCGGGTAGGCGCCGAACTGCCAGGAGGACGGCGGCGGAACGGCCGGATCGGCAAGCAGGAAGGTGCGGTACTCGGCGTTGGTCACCGGGTAGCGGGCGATCCGGAACGAGGCCAGTTCCACCTCGTGAACAGGGGTCTCCTTCGCGATCCACTCCCGGATCACGCCCACGCCGCTCCACTCGGCCACGATGTCCGCCACCCGGGCCTCGGGGAGCCCGAGCCGTACCCGGGCGGCGGGAATGTCGAGCATCACCGGGGACCAGGTGTCCGTCCGGGGATCACCGAGCAGGGCGAGCAGACTGCCGGCCGCGAGCCTGACGAGATGTCCGGCCGAGGGGTCTTCGGCGGTCCGGGCGAGTGCGGTCGGGTCCAGACGGTAGAGCCGGGCGCACTCGGCCGTGAACCGGTCCTGGTCGACGCGGTCGACGAACGCCTCGGGCAGGCCCATGGCCGCCCGCTCCGTCAGGTCGTTCGGGTTCACCGCGACAGCGGGCTCACTCATCGCGCCCCTCCCTGTCGGCCCGGACCGGGTACACCGAGCCGTCGTAGGAGCCGGCGAGGAAGCGGTCCGACTCGGGGGCGTAGTGCAGGCTGGAGATTCCCGCGGCTGTCGGCCTGCTGATGTGGGTCCAGGCCTGGGCGCGTGTGTCGTAGACGGCGACGGTGCCGGCGTAGGAGCCGGTGGCGACGAGGCGCCCGTCCGAGGAAGCGGCGACACACTTGATGGAGTGCTCGTGCGGCGTGGGCAGGGCCACGGCTCGGTCCTCCGTCCACAGACGCAGCAGAAGGTCGCGGCTGACGCTGGCAAACCGGCCGCCGGGCAGTGGCGCGCAGCCGTTCGCGATACGGGTGTGCGCCTCCTGCACGCGTCCGGTCTCCCGGAGGGTGGCGGTGTCGAACCAGCTCGCGGCGGTGTCCGCGCACACCGCGAAGATCGTGCCGTCGGAAACGGCAACCCCCTTCACCGCGTTGCTGTGCAGGGGAAGCGTGGCCACGTGGTCCAGGGCGGTCCCGTCCTCGGGTACGGCGAAGACCAGTCCTTCACCGGTGTAGGTGCCCACGACGACGTGCGGCACGCCGTCCCGCTCGAAGGAGGCCGCGCAGTTCAGCGGAGAGCGGTGGCGGTGGAGCACCTCCCCTGTCGCGGCGTCGAAGATCTGGCCGAGCTGGCCGCCGGCGAGCACCCGGTCACCCACTCCGACCAGGAAGTTGCACAGGCTGCCCAGCTCGGTCGCCGGGACCCCGTCGACCTGGGTGGTGCCCGCGTCGCCGACGGTGCGGATGCTGCCGTCGGCCAGGGTCGTGACGGCGTTCACGCCTCGGGTGCCTTCGACTCCGGTGAGATCCCAGGAGCGCGTGCTGGTGTCGTACGTCGCATACGTGGAACCGAAGGTCGCGAACACGAGGGTGTGGTCGTCCAGGAAGGCGCAGGACCGGGCCCAGATCTCTGCCGGGAACTCGGTGGTGTCCACAAGGCGCAGGCTCTCGGAGGTGTCCCAGATCTTCATCGAGCGGTCGTAGCTGAGGCTGACGAGGTTGCCGGTGGCCGGATGGTGGACGAGTCGTTTGATGCCCGCGTCGTGGGCGGGGAAGTGTGCGCTGTTTCCGTCTTCGACGTCTTCGATACGGATGATGGCGCCGTCGTCGTTCCCGGCGAACACGACACCGCTGCGGGTGATGGCGATGGTGTCGGTCTCGACTCCTTCGAGGTCGATGTCGGCGGTCATCTCTCCTGTGGCCAGCGACCAGCGTTTGATCGTCCCGTCGTCGCTGGAGGACAGGAGTTCATCGGTGTCCGGCAGCCACTCGACCGAGATCACATCCGCGGTGTGTCCTTCGAACCTGTGGTGCACGGTGCCGGTGAAGTCGTGGACCCTGACGATGTGATCGCGTGACGCGGTGGCGATGAGCTCCTGTTGGGGGTGGAAGACGGACATCTCCACGTCGTCCTTGTGGTCCGGGAGAACTGCCTTGAGCCTCATGTCGGGAAGGGACCAGAGGCGGGCGCTGTAGTCGCTGGACGAGGTGACGAGGAGGGTCCCGTCCGGGCTGAAGGAGACCTGGTTGGCGAGGTGGTCGTGCAGGGCGCGGGCCAGAGGGGTGTGCAGGGCGGCGTCCCAGAGGATGACCTGGTTGTCGTAGCCGGCGGTGGCCACATAGCGATTCTGGAATGCGGCGATTCCGCTGATCGGGCCTTGGTGCTTGATCACGCGACCTTCTCCTTCAGGCGGATGTCGTGTCCGGTCTTGTTGGCCTTGGCGCTGAGATACGCCTGGTTGTGCGGATTGTCGAAGACTCCGGTCCGTACGGTGCACCGCACGGTGATGCCGAGTCGGCCCAACTGCTCTGCCTTGTCGGGGTTGTTCGTGAGCAGGTCGATCTCGGTGTGCCCGAGTGCCCGCAGCATCTGCGCCGCCACCGTGTAGTCCCTCAGGTCGTCCGCGAGGCCGAGGGCGCGGTTCGCCTCGTAGGTGTCAAGGCCGCCCTCTTGGAGGCGGTACGCGTCGAGCTTGTTGTAGAGGCCGATGCCGCGGCCCTCCTGGCGCAGGTAGAGGATCAGGCCGCCGGATTCGTCGATCAGCCGGATCGCGTCGTGCAGCTGCGGTCCGCAGTCGCACCGTGCCGAACCGAAGACGTCGCCGGTGAGGCACTCCGAGTGCAGCCGGACCAGAGGCACACCGGCACCGGGATCTCCCAGCTGGACCGCCAGGTGCTCCCGACCGTCCGCCAGCCCGTCGAAGGTCAGCATCCGGGCCTCGACCAGCTGCCCGGCCCCGGCCTCCAGCGGCACCCGTACGCGGGCTCGCGGCGAGGCGTCTCCCAGGTGCGGCAGCGAGGAGGCGGGAGCGCTCAGCGGAAGGGGCGAACGCGTCGTGGGCGACGATCCGTTGGCACTTCGCATGGGGGTCCCTCTCTTGTATGTCTCTGTCCGTTGATGGCGGGGGCGGGCGGCGTCTGCCAGTGGTCGGCGAGGGAGAACGCGACGTCGGCTGACGCCCGGCACGGCGTCCACGCGGTGCTGTTCATCTCGAGGCGCACGAAGCTCGGGTGGGGTCGGGGTGCTCATGCCATGGCGGACGCCATGCGGTCGGGAGGGTGAACGGCGTTCGGGCTCCACTGTCTCCAGGTGTGCCACAGCCACAGCAGTCCGGTGAGCTGGAGTGCGCCCAGTATCAGGAAGGAGGCGGAGGCGCCCAGGGCGGTGGAGAGGGCGGGAATGATGAGCGGTGCGGCCAGCACGGGGATCCCGAGGGCGAGGTCGACGATGCCGCCGATCCGGCCGAGTGCGTCCGCCGGCACGAAGTGGAAGACCATGAGGTCGCTGGCGACCGCGAGTGCGGCCTGGAAACCGACCATGGCGACCATGGCCGCCACGAAGACGTGTACGGACCCGGAGGCCATGACCAGCAACGCGGTGCCCATGCCGATGGTTCCGGCGAGCACGATCGTACGGAACGGAAAGGTCTTGCGCTCCGCGACCAGGACGGTGCCGAGCACACCGGCGATCCGAACAGCCACCAGGATCAGTCCGACCGTCTGCGCGGAGAGCTTCCACTCGTCCTGGAGGCGGAACAGCGAGAGGGCCATGGTGCCGGTGGTGCCGACAAGCAGCATCGGGACGAACACCAGCATCGCGTGCAGCAGCACCGGCGTGGCCCGCAACGTCCGTACTCCGTCGGCGAGTTGACGCCCCATGCCCCCGCCGGAGGCCGGCGCCCGGAGCCGGGGCGGGTGAACGCCGATCAGCCAGACGACGATCGGGGCGAAGAAGGTGATCACGTTGAGCCAGAGCAGTCCGGCGTAACCGATCCACAGCAGCGCGGCGCTGACGAGCAGCGGGCCGATCACGTTGGTGATGGTGTAGAGGCTGCCCAGGCTGGCCCGGGAGCGCACCGGGTTGTCGGGAAACATGTGTGCCACACCGGTCATCCAGCCCGTCCGGTAGGCGGCGCCGCCTATCTGCACCAGAGCGCCGAAGACGAACAGCGGCCATACGGGAGCCTGGGGCGCAAGGCCGGTGAGGTTGAGGGCGACGGCGGCGGCCGCCTGCACCAGAAGCCCCGGAACGACCAGGACCCGCGCACCATGCCGGTCCACTATCGCGCCAAGCAGCGGCGCCAGCAGCAGGGTGGCCGGGGTGAGGACCGCGAGGAACGACATGACGGCCAGCGAACCGGTGCGCTCGTACACGAACAGGGGGAGGGCGACGGCGTAGACGGCCTCTCCGATGTTGTTGGCGACATTGCCGGCCGCGAAGATCCGGAAGCGGCGGTCGCGCCACGGCGAGGGCCGCCCCCCGTGAGGGGCGGCCGGCCCGTCGTCGGACCTGGTGTCCGCGGGGAGGCCCTGCGTGGTCACGGTGTTGTCTCCTGCCGGGGCAGCAGCAGGTCGCGGACGAAGGTCAGCGGTGCCTTGCTGCCGGCTCCACCGGTACGGAACAGGCGCAGCCAGCCGCCGCGACCGCCGGCCAGGAGGACATGCCCGTCACCGAAGGGGACGGCGGCGATCGCCTTGCCGAAGTCGGGAAGGTCCTCCACGAGGGCCAGAATCTCCTCCGACTCCCTTTCGTAGACGGCGAGTTGGGCTCCGTAGGAGACGGCGTAGACCCGGTCCTCGATGAAGGCGCCGTTCTCCACGGTGTTGTCCAGGAGCTCGATCCACCGGTGAGTGGCCTTTCGCTCCGAGAGCGCGATGCGCTTCACTCCCAGCTCGCCGGTGACGATCAGGGCGTCCTCGCCGTCGGCCCACATCCGCTTGGGGTACTCGGCGGTGTCGAGCTCCCACAGAACCTCCGGTCCGTGCGCGGCGAACACGGTGATCACACCGGCACTGGAGGCGACGGCGCGCCGGCCGTCCGGCAGGTAGCAGCCCGCCCAGGCGGAGGCGCGGCCGATGTCGATCCGGGCCACGATCTGTCCGGTGGCGGCGTCGAGTTCGTCCACGCCTTCGTTGTGGCAGGCCAGCAGCCGTGTGTGGTCCGAGGAGCCCGCCACGGTGTGCGGAAGGGACGCGAGACGGGTGCGCCACAGCACCTTGCCGTCGGCGTCCGACCGGAAGACCCACTGATCCCGGGTGACGCCCGCCCAGCCGCCGGGCAGCGGCACCACACGCCGGGTGAAGCCCATGCCATGGCCGTGGACGGCGTGCAGGTCGATGCGTGGCTCGCCACTGCCGTCCGCGACGACGGAGAGGACGGCCACGCCGTCGTCGGTGCCCGCGTACAGCTGGGCCGCCGCGCCGCCCACCGCGGGCTGGATGTCCCAGATGCTCTGCCGCCGGAACGGGGCGCGGGCGAGGACCTCGGTTCCGTCGGCGGACAGGCGGCGGATGTCGCCGTCCTGGGTGAGGGTGTAGAGGGTGCCGTCGTCGCCGACGGTGAAGTCGGTGAGCTGGTGGGAGAAGCCCGTGACGGACGAGGCGATGCTCAGCTCGGAGGTGCTGTTGTCAAGGAGGTGCAGCACGCCGTCGAAGCCGCCCACGTAGACGGTGCGGTGGTCGGGAGAGAAGGCGAGGAACTCCACGTCGTCGCGGGCAAGGAGCAGCCGGTCGGTGATCGCGCCCGTCTTGTCGAGGGTGACCACGCCGTTGGCGATGTTGTTGTCCTCGTCGACGCCGTCGTCCTGGGTGGCCCAGAAACGGTCGTGCAGCGGGTCGTACAGGATCCGGTGGATGTTGCCGCCGTCCGCCTGGACCACGGTGGGGAAGTCCAGCTTCTCCAAGTCCCCGAGGAAGACCCGGCCGGCCTTGTCGGAGGCGGCGTCGATACTCGGGTGGTCCTGGCAGAACCACTCCACGGGGACGTGGTCGGCGAAGCTGGGCACGATCCGGTCCACGGCGAAGGTCTCCAGGTCCAGGACGACCATCTGCCGGTAGCCGTTGTTGACGTACACCTTGCCGCGGTGGACCGTGATGCCGCGGCTCATCACCGGCGAGGGCTCCTCGCCTTCCATCAGCTCCGCGTGGTCGGCGGTGTGGTCGGAGTCGAGCACATCGACCAGATCGAGGGTGTCCAGGCGCCAGCGCAGCAGGGTGCCGCGCTTGTCCCGGCCCACCACCCAGTTTCCGGCGGCCGTCACGGTGTAGAGGGGGGCGTGGCCGGCCGCGACGGTGCCGGTCCGGGCGGGTGAGGACCGGACGAGGCGCAGGTCCTTGTCGAGCAGGTGGACACGGCCGGTGATGTCGGCTGCCAGCAGCCCGGCTCCCGGGACGTGCTCGATGCGCACGATGCGGTCAGACAGTTCCATGGTTCGGGCTCCTGGAGATGTGGCTGTGAGGTGCTCGGCGGGGATTGGCAAGGGGGGGGGGGGGGGGGGGGGGGCCCCCCCCCCCGGGGGGGGGGGGGGGGGGGGCGCGGGGTTGGGGGGGGGGGGGGGGGGGGGGGGGG
>NZ_JASCIS010000063.1 GCF_029968015.1 Streptomyces luteolus | reverse complement strand
CGCCTCGACGGCGAGGACGACGACCCAGAAGAACCAGTACAGCCAGCCGATGGAGAACCCGGCCCACCGGCCCAGCGCCCGGTCGGCGTACTCGGAGAACGAGCCCGACGTCGGATTCGCCGCGGCCATCTCCCCCAGCATCCGCATCACGAGCACGACCATCACGCCGACGAGCGCGTACGAGACGAGGATGGCGGGACCGGCCGCCGCGATACCGGCACTGGAACCGACGAAGAGCCCGGCTCCGATCACACCACCGATAGCGATCATGGAAAGGTGGCGGTTCTTGAGCCCCGCCTTCAGGCCGTCACCGGACGGAGCCTCTTCCGGGGGTGCGGAAGGGCTGTCTTGCTTCGCAAGGGACGGTTGCGAGGTCATGGACGAATCCTTAAGTTCTCGGGTTACGAGCCCATGCATTCAAACCTCTTAGTCGGATATACGGAAGACCTGATTCCGATTCGTTGCAAGGACCACCCCGGTCCCGAGGCGGGGCGACGACCCGGGGCGGCCCCACCCTCCCCGGCCGTGCCACACTCAGACGCATGCGCGTGTACCTCGGCTCGGATCATGCCGGCTATGAACTCAAGAACCACCTCGTCGAGTGGCTCAAGGCCCATGGGCACGAGCCCGTGGACTGCGGCCCCCACATCTACGACGCCCAGGACGACTACCCGCCGTTCTGCCTCCGCGCCGCCGAGCGGACGGCCGCGGACCCGGACTCCCTCGGCATCGTGATCGGCGGCTCCGGCAACGGCGAGCAGATCGCCGCGAACAAGGTCAAGGGCGTCCGCTGCGCCCTCGCCTGGAGCGAGCAGACCGCCGCGCTCGGCCGTGAGCACAACAACGCCAACGTGGTGTCGATCGGCGGCCGCATGCACACCCTCGACGAGGCGACGAAGTTCGTGGAGATCTTCTTGTCGACCCCGTACTCCGACGAGGAGCGCCACACGCGCCGCATCGAGATGCTCTCGGCTTACGAGACCACGGGCGAGCTGCCCCCCGTTCCGGCGCACCACCCGCAGCAGCCGTAAGTCCGAGGTCGACTCGGGCACCGTCGATCGCCCTCCGGGCTCGTCCTCAAACGCCGGACGGGCTGGATTTGCCGGCCAAGGCCGCAAAATTCAGCCCCTCCGGCGTTTGAGGAGCGGGGGTCCGGGGGCTGGCCCCCGTGCGACGGACCCGCACCGCATCACGAAACCTCCGGAGGAGACCCCCCGTGCCGGAAGGGCACACGATCCACCGCCTCGCCGCCGACCACCGAGACCGCTTCCTCGACCGGCAGGTCCGCGCAACCAGCCCCCAGGGCAAGTTCAGCGACGCCGCGGCCCTCCTCGACGGCCAGTCGCTGGACACCGCCGACGCCCACGGCAAGCACCTCTTCCTCGGCTTCGGCCCGGCCGGCCACGTCCACATCCACCTCGGCCTCTTCGGCAAGCTGAACTTCGGCGACGTGCCCGCCCCGCCGCCCACGGACACCGTCCGCCTCCGCCTCGTCGGCCCCACCGCGTACGCGGATCTGCGCGGGCCCACGACCTGCGCGCTGATCACGGACGCCGAGAAGCAGGCGATACACGAGCGCCTCGGCCCCGACCCGCTGCGCCCCGTCGACGGCACCACGAACGACCCGGACAAGGCGTGGCAGCGGATCTCCCGCTCCCGCAGCACCGTCGCCGCGCTGCTCATGGACCAGAAGGTCATCGCGGGCGTCGGCAACGTCTACCGCGCGGAAGTCCTCTTCCGGCACGGCATCGACCCGTACCGCCCCGGCAAGGACCTCGCGTACGACGAGTGGACCGCGATCTGGGACGATCTGGTCGGGCTGATGCGGGAGGGGGTGCGGCACAACCGCATCGACACCGTCCGCCCCGAGCACACGCCGGAGGCGATGGGCCGCCCGCCGAGGGTCGACGACCACGGCGGTGAGGTGTACGTCTACCGCAGGGCGAACCAGTCCTGCCACATCTGTGGCGGCGAGATCCGCACCGCCGATCTCGCCGCCCGCAATCTGTTCTGGTGCCCGGACTGCCAGCGAGGCCGGTGACAACTCCCGTACGGGACGGGCTCGTTCAGAAGCCGTGCGGCAGCCACGGCGCCACCGTGCCGGAGAACGCGAGCGAGGCCTCGGCGAGCGCGCCGCGCCGCTCCTCCCGCACCCGGCCCGCCGCCGCGAGAGCGGCCAGGGAGAACCCGCCGAGGTAGACCGTCCCCAACTCCCGTACGGACAAGGTGAGATCGGCCGGGTCGTCGGTGCGCGCGCAGACGGCGCCCTTCGGCCCGCCGGACAGCCGCCAACGGCCGGTGTTCCAGGGGCAGAACGGGTCGGAGACATCCAGGACGACATCCACGTCCGTGGCGTACGTCCGCGCCTCCAGGGCCGCGCCCACCTCCACCGGCCGCAGGAACAGGCCGTCCCGCAGCGCCACCGAGCAGCGGCGGATGTCGGAGACGAGGTGCTGCCAGGCGTCGTCGGCGGGGCGGTTGCGCATCGCCACCGTCGACATCAGGTCCAGGTCGAAGAGGTACCGGCACAGCGCGGCGTACGCGCCGGGCTCCGGCGCCTCCAGGTCCTCCACCGTGACCACCCCGGCCGGAACACCCGCGCCCTCCCACTCCGGCTTCAGGCGATACCGGGCATACCCGAGCACCTCGCCGCCGCGCTCGGCGAGCACGCACTGCAGCGCCGAACCGCCCGCCCGCTCCTGCGCCGGGTCGATCACTCCGTGCCGCTCCCAGCCGGGCCGCCGCACGAGCATCCCGGGTCGCGCCGCCGCCTGCCGCGCGTACACCGCCTCGCACCGGTCGAGGACGTCCGCCGGTTCGGCGAGCCGGAGCGTGAACTCATCGGTTCCGGGCGGGAGTTGGAGGCGTACCTGATCGGTCCGGATGCGGGCGCCGAGGCGCTGCGTCGCGACGCCGTACCCGAACCGGCCGTAGATCGCGGCCTCGGACGCGGTGAGTACGGATGGGGGTCCCCCCTGTTCGAGCGCAGTCGAGAACTTGGGGGAGGCTCGCCCAGGGCGCGTATGTCGTCGAGCTGGCGCCGCATCATCGACGTCAGGATGCCGCGCCGCCGGTGCGTGGGCGCGACGCCGACCATCGTGACGCCCGCCGTGCGCACGGCCGCGCCGCCCGGCACGGTCATCCGGAACGAGAACGCCCCCGCAGTACCGACGACCCCGTCCCCGTCCCCCTCCCAGACGCCGAGGGAGCGCTCGAACTCGGTGACGTCACGGTCAAAGGCGCGCACCTCATCGGGCCACCGCACTCCCCCGAAGGCGAGCTCCAGACCGCTGAACCAGCGCTCCCAGTCGTCGGGCTGCAGTACGCGTACATCCGTCGTCATGGGCCCATCCCTATCAACCCCCGTCGAGTGAGGGCGAGGGGATTTCTGCCGTCACGTCCGGGCCGTTCGTCCCGCTCGACAGAGGGACAACCGGTACCTCCCGTGCGCATCTCCAGAAAGCCTGTATAGAGTCCGCGAGCAATGGCGGTACGACATCGGAGCCGCCGCGACCCCGAGCGGCGCGCGGCAGCGGAGACGTTCCCGGCCCGGTTGCGCAAGCGTCTGCACCGGGCCCGCATCGCGCTGCGCAAATCCGGGGTCGACTACTTCCGCGGCGACGGCTCCGACTGGATCGCCCTGGCCGGGCTGCTCCTCACCATCCCGGTGATCGCCCTCGGCACGCTCGCGATTCCGGTCTGGTTCTCGCCCGCCCTGCTCGTCCTGCCGATCGTCGCGGGCGGCCTGCTGCTCCGCCCGGCCAGCCTGCTCGGCCTGTACGCGGCGGCCGCCGGAGCCCTGATCGTCGAGTCGGTGCAGCTCGGCCCGTACACCGAGGGCGCCTCGCGGGTCACGCCCGGCGTCGTCCTGACCGTGGCGGCCTGCGGCTTCTTCGGCCTGGTCATCGCGCAGTTCCGCAGCCGGGTCGGGGTGCCGTGGCGGCGCGGCGGCACGATGCTGTTCGACCTGCGCGAGCGGATCAAGACCCAGAGCAAGCTGCCGGGGCTGCCGCCCGGCTGGCACCGCGAGATGGCGCTGCGGCCCGCGGGCGGCCAGTCGTTCTCCGGTGACTTCGTGGTCGCCGCGCGCACGAGCGGCGGGCGCACGCTTGAGGTCGTCCTCACCGACGTCTCCGGCAAGGGCATGGACGCGGGCTCCCGTGCGCTGCTGCTCTCCGGTGCCTTCGGCGGACTGCTCGGCTCGCTGCCGCCGCACGCGTTCCTGCCCGCCGCCAACGGCTATCTGCTCCGCCAGGACTGGGACGAGGGCTTCGCGACCTCCATCCACCTCGCCCTCGACCTGGACTCCGGGGACTACGAGCTCCTCTCCGCGGGCCACCCGCCCGCCGTCCAGCTGCACGCCGGCACCGGCCGCTGGGAGGAGAAGTCCGCCGAGGGCCCGCTGCTCGGGGTGTACGACGGGGCGCAGTTCGACCCGGTGAAGGGGCGGCTCGGCCCCGGCGACGTGCTGATGCTGTTCACCGACGGCCTGGTGGAGACCGCCGAGCGCGACCTCTCCGAGGGCATCGACCGCCTGACCGGCGAGGCCGACCGCTACGTTGCCGGGGGCTTTCACGGGGCGGCGTGGCACCTGATCGAGGCGGTGGCGAAGGACGTCAACGACGACCGGGCGCTGCTGCTGCTCTGCCGGGACGCGTGAGTTTTCCCGTTCACCGCTGCCGGGTGCGGGCCGTCCTGGGCCGGTCGCGCAGTTCCCCGCGCCCCTGAAGGCCTGCGGCTGCGCCGCGCCTTCCTCGATGAGCGGCGGCGCAGCCGCATCGCTCAGGGGCGCGGGGAACTGCGCGAGGACGGACCACCGGGCCGCACCCGGCGACGACACCGAACCCCTACGGCGCGTACGACTCACACCCCGGCGCCGACCCGCTCCTCCACCGCCCCCACGGGAACCCCCCGCCGGACAGGCGACCGCCCCGCCGCAAGGGGCCCGAGAACCGCGAGCAGCAACACGTACCCCGCGATGAACGGCGACAGCCGCTCGTCCAGACCCGCGGCAGCGGCCATCGTGGCGAGGATCAGCGCGAACTCCCCTCGCGCGAGCAGCGTCGTCGAGATGTTCGCGGCGGGCCCGGCCCCGAAGTCGTACACCTTCGCCGCCGCCAGCCCCGCAAGCACGTTCATCAACAGCGTCAGCGCAACCGCGGCGAGCACCGGCCACAGCACCACCGGCAGGTCGCCGGGGTCGATGGAGAGGCCGAAGGCGAAGAAGAAGATCGCGCCGAACGCGTCCCGCAGCGGATGGACCAGCTTCCGGATGCGTTCGCCGGAGCTGGTGGAGCCGAGCATCAGGCCGACCATGAACGCGCCGATCGCGTCCGCGACCCCGAACCACTCGGAGACACCGGCGAGGAAGACGGCCGCGCCGAGGAAGGAGATGACGAGCAGCTCGTCGTCCGGGGTGTTGATGAGCCGGCCGACCAGCTTCGTACCGAACCGCGCGGCCAGCGCGAGCAGCAGCAGGAAGCCGAAGGCCTTGCCGCCGTCCATCAGGGCCGACGAGAGGCTGTCGGCGCCGGACAGGATGGGCTGGAGCGCGGCCAGGTAGAGGGCGAGGAAGACGTCCTCGACCACGATGATCCCGAGGATCGGCTTGGTCTCCGGGTTGCCGAGCCGACCCGTGTCCACCAGGACCTTGGTGACGATCGCCGAGGACGAGATGCCGAGCACCCCGGCGAGAACCAGCGCCTCGGAGGTGCCCCAGCCGAGGGCGAATCCGAAGCCCAGGCCCGCGCCGACGTTCAGCACGAGGTAGGCCCCGCCGGCGAGGGCCATCTTGCGGCCGCCCGCCTTGAGGTCGTCCATGTGGAACTCGAGGCCGAGGTAGAAGAGCAGCAGCACCAGGCCGAGCGCCGAGAGCATCTCCAGGTCGTGCGGGTCGGACAGCAGCACCCAGCCGGGGGTGTGCGGGCCGAGGAGGATCCCGGCCAGGATGAAGAGGGGAATGGTGGGCAGTCCGATCCGGCCGCCGAGGCGGGCGAGGACTGCGGCGGCGAGGAAGGCGCCGCCCATGGCTATCAGGGTGTCCGCGTGTCCGATGGGCCGTACCTCCGAGTCAGGTCGTGCGCGGTCGGGTGGGCATACGTGACGCCCCTTCGGCAAGCAAAGGGCGCGTCAAGAAAGCGTCAATAATTAGGTTACCAAACGATTGAAGGCGAAACTGAGGGTCCGGTGCCGGGGCCTCCGCTCGCGTACGGGAGAATGCCGGGCAGGGAAGCGCGGCAGGATCCGCGGCGGGAGGGGGCACGGATGGAGCGGCAGCAGCAGCGGCAGCAGCAGCGGCAGCAGCCGCGTCGGAGGCTGAGCCTCACCGAGGTCGAGGCCCTCGCCCGGGACGCCCACGCCACGCAGACCGACAAGGCGGGACGGCCGTACGCCGAGCATCTCGCCGCCGTCGCCGAGGGAGTGCGCGTCCGAGGGGGCGACGACGAACAGATCGCCGCGGCCTGGCTGCACGACGCGATCGAGGACGCGGCCCTCACCGAGCAGTGGCTGGCCGACGCCCCGCTCACGGCCCGTACGAAACAGATCGTCCTGGCCCTCACCAAACGCCCCGGCGAGAACCCGCGAGGCTACGCCGACCGCATCCTCGCGACTCCCGGCGCCACCCTCGTCAAAACCGCCGATCTCGCGCACAATGCCGATCCGGCCCGGCTCGCCGCCCTGGACGAGCCGACGCGATGGGGGTACCTCCCTGCTCGAGCGCAGTCGAGAGCTTGGGGGACGGCTGACCCGCAAGTACGCGGAGATGCGCGGCCTGCTCGGACTCGGGGACGACGCATGACGAACGGCGCCAGGACTCAACTACACAGCAGGGCAAAGAGGTTGGCGATGAGAGGTTCCCGCGCGTGGTGAACGTGGTGGGTGGGGTGGGCGCCTCGGCGGAGCCGCACGACGACATGACCGCGGCGGCCGGGCGGCTCGACCTGCGGACCTGGCGCTGGCGGCCCGCCGCGCGCCGCCCGGTCGCGGCCGCCGCCGCACTCCTCCTCGCCGCCGTGACCACGCAGTTCGCCCGCGCCGCCTACCCGGCGGGCCCGGTGGCGTACGGACTGCTGGGCAGCGCACTCGTCGTCGCCGCTGTCGGCGCGCTCGCCGCCAGGACCGACAGGGGCGCCCCCGCGTCCGTCGCGGGCCGCGGCAACCGCGGGCTCGCGGCCGTACTCCTTGTGATCGCCGCCCTGTTCGCCGTGGCCGGTGCCTGGACCGCGGCCGACGCGCACGCGCTGCCCGGCGCGGCCCGGCTCGCCGTCACTGCGGCCGCCGTCGCGCTCGGCCTGCTGCTGCTCGGGCTGTGCACGCCGTTCGCCCGCGCCGGGCTCGTCGGCGCGGGCGCCGCCGTGGCGCTCACCGCGCTGTGGGAACTGGCCGCGCTCGCCGTCGACGGCGCACCGGCCCGGCTCGGCGCCCTGCTCGCGCTCGCCTCGCTCGTCCTGCTCGGCCTGCTGCCCCGGATCGCGCTGCGCGCCACCGGCCTGACGGCCATCGACGACCGGCGCGCGGCGGGCAGTTCGGTCAGCCGCCACCATGTCGCCGACGCGCTCGCCGACACCCACCGCGGCCTCGTCGCCGCCACCGTCCTCACGGCGGCCTCGGCGGCGGCCGCGGGCTGGCTGCTCACCTCGGCCGCGCCCACGCCGTGGACGGTCCTGGCCACCGCGGTCACCGCCGTCGTACTCCTCGCCAGGGCACGGGCGTTCCCGCTGGCCGTCGAGGTCGTCGCGGTGTTCGCGGCCGCCGCCGTACTCGTCGTACGGCTCGCGGAGCTCTGGCTGCGCGGCACGGACGGGCCGGGCCCGCTCCTGCTGCTCGGCCTGGCCGCGGCCCTGCCGCTGCTCGCCCTCGTCCTGCAGCCCGCGCCGCCGCTCGCGCAGCGGCTGCGGCGCGCGGCCGACCTGGTCGAATCGATCGGAGTGGTCGGCCTGTTGCCGCTCACGGTCGGAGTCTTCGGTGTGTACGCGCACCTGCTCGGCGGATCCTGAACGGGCAGCAGGGGAGAGGGACATGATGCCGAACGGAGACCAGGACCGGCCCGAGCACCACACGGGCCCGGAGGCGGTACACGGTGCGGGCTCGCCCGGCCCGTCCTTGGCGAAGGCCACGGACAGTGGGGGTACGGGAACGGGAACGGGAACGGGAGCGGGCACCGGTACCCGCACCGCCGATGCTCCTCCGCTCCTCGACGACTTCGCGGAGCCGACTCCCGCACCGACCCCTGCCCCGAGTCCGGCACCGGCGCCTGCGCAGGCTCCCGCCCCGGCTCCCGCCCCGGCCGTGCCGCTTCCCGACGCCCCGACCGCCGTACTCAGGGACGTCGTCCCCGAAGGGGTCTCAGTACCGCTTCCGCCCGCGCGGCCCGACGGTTCGGTGCCCTCATCGATGCCCGCTCCGGAAGAGGTGACAGCCGTCATCCCGTCCGTACCGGTGCCCTCCTCCGCCCCGGACCTCTCCGCCGCGCCCCCGCTCGGCCGCCCCACGGCAGTCGAACAGCAGACCCAGCCGCCCGCCGCGCCCCCGCAGGCCCCGCCGCGGTCCCCGTACGCCCCGCCCGGCGCGGCCCCCGCGCCCGGCACGTTCAGCTCGCTGCCGGTCGTGGACGACTCGCTCGCCGGAACCCGGCGCAAGCCGCGGCACGGCGAACCGCTCGTCGGCCGCGCCCTGCGGGCCGTGCGCCGCACCGTCTCCTCGTCGGCGGCGCGCGAGGTCGCCGAGGCCTCCCGTACCGCCGAGACGCTGCAGCAGCCGGTGGCCACGGGGCGGCAGATCGCCGTCACCTCGATCCGGGGCGGCGCGGGCAAGTCCACGGTCGCCGCGCTGCTCGGCCGGACCTACGCGCACTACCGGCACGACCCGGTGCTGCTCGTGGAGGCCGACCCGGCACTCGGCACCCTGCCGTTCCGGCTCGGCGCCGAGTCGCTGCGCTGGACGGTGCGCGACCTCGCCGGGATGCTCGAACCGTCCATGTCCCTGCTCGACGTCACCGGCTACCTCGTCCAACTCCCCGACAACGCCTGGCTGTTGCCGGGCAGCAAGGGCGAGGTCGGCGCGATGCTCGACACCAAGGCGTACGAGAAGGCCATGGTGGCGCTGCGCCGCTACTTCGGCGTGACCGTCGTGGACTGCGAGACCCTGCCCGCAGAGGTGGCCCGCACGGCGCTCTCCGCCGCCCACTCCCGGGTCCTGGTCGCCCCCGCCACGTTCGAGGGCGTGGCCAGCACCCACTCCGTACTGAAGTGGATGTCGGGCCTGCCCCGGCAGGTCGTCGCGGGCACGGTCGTCGTCCTCACGGAGGCCGTGCCGCACGGGGGCCTCGACGTGGACAAGGCGGTCGAGAAGCTGCGCGCCACGGGAGCGGCCGTACATCTCCTGCCGTACGACCGCCACCTCGCGGCCGGCGGCGAGATCAGCACAGAACTGCTCGCCCACTCGACCCGCGAGGCGGTCACACAGGTTGCGGCGGAGGCGCTGGCGCTGTCGCTCAGGCGACCGTAAATCCAGCCCGTCCGGCGTTTGAGGACGAGGCCGCAGGCCGATGAAGCGGGGGTCTGGGGGCGCAGCCCCCAGGTGCCGAGCCCCGGACAACGGTGCGGGTCGTCCTCCTTAAGACCTACCGACGCGACCGCGCAACCGCCGCCGCGTCCCGCTTGAACGCCCACTCCATCCTCGGCTCCATCGCGAAGCGGAACGCCCGCTGCACCGGCGGGGTGCACAGAACTGTGACGACCGCCGCCGCGACCACGGTCACGAAGATCTCGCCGAGTGGCTTGTGCAGCCACTCGTAGTCGTCGAACCAGCCCCAGAAGCGGGAGCCCTTGGCGAGGAAGCCGTGCAGCAGGTAGCCGTACAGCGTGCCCGCGCCAAGGATCGTGAACCACATCTTCCGTTTGGGAACCCAGGCGAAGAAGCAGGCGACGAGGACCAGCGAGCAGCCGAGCAGCGCGAGCGTCATCACGACACCGCTCCACCACGGCGCCCCCAACTCCTGCGCGCTGTCGCGGTGGTAGAACCACGCCGACGTCATCCGCGGCCCGGCCCAGTACGCGAGCAGCAGCGCGCACGCGAAGACCGGGATCGAGAGCAGCTTGACCTCACGACGCCGCACGAGCTGGAAGTGCTCCGGCTTCATGAACAGGCCGATGACGAAGAACGGCAGGAACTGCAGGACGCGCTGCAGATCGAGGTCGTCGCCGATGTCGGGCGAGACCGAGGCGAGCACGGCGATCGCGATCGACAGCGGAATCGGCCAGCGCACCAGCTTCCACAGCGGAGTGGTCATCCGCCAGACGAACAGCGCGGCCAGGAACCAGGTCAGGTACCAGGGGTCGAGCAGGCTGATCGGCTGCGTCGGATCGTCGTCCGCCCACCTCTTGAAGAAGGTGTACGCGACCTCGAAGATCACGAACGGCACGAGCACACCCGTCACCAGGCGCTTGAGCCGGTCCGCGCGCATGTCGAAACTGCGCGAGAAATAGCCGGAGATCAGGATGAAGGCCGGCATGTGGAACGTGTAGACGGTCATGTACAGCGCCTCGGCGGCGCGGCTTCCGTCTGTCAGCGGCTCCCATGAGTGCCCCATCGCGACCAGCACAATGGCCAAGTACTTCGCGTTGTCGAAGAAGGCGTCACGCTGTTTCGCGGGCTTCGCGCCGGGCGCGGTCCGCGTGCTCGCGTCGGCGGACGCGTCTGTTCCGCCCTGCGACGGCCGCGGGTTCGGCACAGCGGATGCCGATTCCCCGGCCGGGGGCAGCGGGTTTCTCTGGTGGCCACCCGGGCGCAGCGAATTCGTCACAGGCCCTCCCGCCACGTACTCGGGAAGTCGATCCGTGACCGCACTGCGCCTTCGGAGGTGGAGGAGGCAGCGTGGAACATCTGATGCACCCTAGCGGCGGACGAGTGTTTTCGTAAAACGTCTGCGGACTACCGGCGCGATATCCGCTTATGCCTGTCCGAGTACCCTCACATGCCGCCCTCATGCCCTCACTCATAGGGACTTCACAGGCTTCGCAGGGAGATCCATCTCACCAATGCGGCCTGAATGTACGCCCGTTGTGTCCTTCTTGATCCGGATTGATCGGGGCATATCGTCCGCAGGCGACTCCGGTGAAATGTCCCGCTTCAATTACGCGATTCCCTCAACCACCGGACCACCGCGAGAACTTGCCCACACCGTCGCGGAGCCCGGGGATCAATCGAGGCGATGTGGCGGCACCGACAATTCGAATTCCCTGCGAACGCGCAGAACAACTCCCGGAAGTGGGATACGTGTGCGCCGTCACAGCCGAGGTATGCGCGGGGGTGTGACCGCTGTCGCACAGGGAAACGATCAAGCCGAAATCCGCGGCCGTCTCCAACGCCGAATTCCGGCCACACCGCGGACTTCCGGCGCCCGGCGTCCCAGGTGCCACAGTTGCGTGCGTGCGCCCCGGTGGTGCGCCGGTGCCGCGCGGGGCCGTACGGACGTGCTCGTCATTGGCCAACGATGTCTCACCCGCCGCATAGCCAGGGCCCGTTGGTGGCACGATGGTTCTGGCGGGGGCGTGCGGGGTGCGTGCCTCCGAGCGGGAGTGCGGACCGACCTAGGGTGTGATCAATGTGGCGATTTCGCTGTCTGTGGTGCTGCTGTTGGCGATCATTCTTGTGGTGCTGATCCGCGGGGGCTCGCTCAAGGCGGGGCCTGCGGTCGTCGCCATACTCTTCGGCTTCTTCCTGGCCTCGACCGGCATGGCCGACGACATCCAACGCTTCCTGGACTCGATAGCGGAGACCCTCAACTCCATCCAGTTCTGACGCCCGGGCATCCGGTTCCGCCCGAGCCCGTCGGCCGCGGTGTCCGCCCGCGCACGCGAAAAAGCCTCCGGCCCGGTCCGTGTCTGCGCTCTCGCGCGAAACGGACCGGGCCGGAGGCCACAGAGCGGGCGACGGGAATCGAACCCGCGTAGCTAGTTTGGAAGACTAGGGCTCTACCATTGAGCTACGCCCGCAAGCACCGCACCGCAGGTCACGCCGACCGCGGTACGAAGAGCATCGTAGCGGGTCGGCCCCCCGCGGCGCACACCCCATCCTTCCGAGGTCCCCGCGAAACCCCTCCCGCGCCCCCGCGAATCCCCTTCGAAGCCCCCTCCGTACCCCCATGAACAATGCGGGAGCCGCATGCTCGGCGGGCATGTACCCTACGTGTCGCACCGACGGGGTGTGGCGCAGCTTGGTAGCGCGTCCGCTTTGGGAGCGGAAGGCCGTGGGTTCAAATCCCGCCACCCCGACCAGCACTGATTCCCTCGGCGTTTCCGACGTTCTCCGACGTTCCCCGTGGCCCGCCATGGAACCCGGTGGTTCTTCGCTGTCGTACGGGTACGGGGGCCGCTCGGCGCGGTCCGTCAAGATCGCCTTTTGGGGCGCGTACCTGCTGCGGTTACTATGCAAGCTGCGCGCCCGTGTGTCTCACGTCTGATGAAGTTCTCCCGGGCGACCCAATCCGCTGAAGCCCTCCCACCGCCCAGTCGCGGCGGGGCCAGGCCCAGCAGAACCCAAGAAGTCAGCCACCAAGGAGACCGAACCGTGAAGAGCGCCGTGGAGACCCTGAACCCGACCCGGGTTCGGCTCACTGTCGAGGTGCCCTTCGAGGAGCTCAAGGACAGCCTCGACGCGGCGTACAAGAAGATCAACCAGCAGGTCACGGTCAAGGGCTTCCGCAAGGGCAAGATCCCCGCGCGCGTCATCGACCAGCGCTTCGGCCGCGGTGCGGTCCTCGAAGAGGCGGTCAACGACGCGCTGCCGAAGTTCTACACCGAGGCGGTCAACGAGGCCGAGCTCAACGTCCTCGGCCAGCCCGAGGTCGACATCACGGAGCTGAAGGACGGCGAGACGCTGAACTTCACCGCCGAGGTCGACATCCGCCCCGAGATCGAGATCCCGGACTACTCCGGCATCGAGGTCGAGGTCGACGCGGTCGAGGTCACCGACGAGGACGTCGAGAAGTCCGTGGAGCAGCTCCGCGAGCGCTTCGCGTCCACGACCCCGGTCGAGCGCGCCGCCGCCGAGGGTGACGTGCTCACCATCGACCTGGAGGCCAAGGTCGAGGGCGAGGTCCTCGAGGACGGCGTCGCGGGCGGTGTCTCGTACACCATCGGCTCCGGCGAGCTCCTCGACGGCATCGACGAGGCCGTCACCGGTCTGGAGAGCGGCGGCGAGGCCACCTTCACCTCGCAGCTCAAGGGCGGCTCCGCCGAGGGCAAGGACGCCGAGGTCACCGTCAAGGTCACGCAGGTCGCCGCGCGCGAACTGCCCGAGCTCGACGACGAGTTCGCGCAGCTGGCCTCCGAGTTCGACACCCTGGACGAGCTCAAGGCGGACAGCCGCAAGCGCCTCGAGAACATGAAGCAGTACGACCAGGCCACGCAGGCCCAGGAGCGCGTCCTGGAGAAGCTGCTCGAGCTGGTCGAGGTGCCCGTCCCCGAGAAGCTGCTCGAGGACGAGGTCCACACCCGTAAGCACAACCTCGAGAACCACCAGCTCGCGCAGATGGGCCTCGACCTCGCCAAGTACCTGGAGATCCAGGGCAAGTCGGCCGAGGACTTCGAAGCCGAGACCCGCGAGCAGGCCGTCAAGGGCATCAAGACCCAGTTCGTCCTCGACGAGCTGGTCAACAAGGAGAAGCTGAACGTCAACCAGGAGGAGCTCACCGAGCACCTCATGCGGCGCGCCCAGTCCTCCGGCATGTCCCCCGACCAGTTCGCCCAGGCCGTCGTCGAGGGCGGCCAGGTCCCGATGCTGGTCGGCGAGGTCGCCCGCGGCAAGGCCCTCGCGGTCGTCGTCGAGGCCGCCACGGTCAAGGACACGAATGGTGAGGTCGTCGACCTCTCGGACGAGGAGGAGGCCTCCGAGGGCGGCGAGACCGTCGAGGCGGACGAGGCCAAGTCCGAGGCCTGAGCTTCGCGCTCTGCATAAGCGGTACTGAGCCCCCGGAACCTGGCAGGTTCCGGGGGCTCACGCGTCCCCGTCGGGGGCGCGGGGGACTGCGCGCTCAGCCCCCACGAGCCGCAGACGCGTCTGCCACGGTCTGTCCTACGGCGGCCGCGGCCCGTCGCGGGCTGGTCGCGCAGTTCCCCGCGCCCCTGACGGGGCACCCGGCGCGTACCCCCGACCGCCCCTGACGGGGCACCCGGCGCGTACCCCCGACCGCCCCTGACGGGGCACCCCGCGCGTACCCCTGACCGCCCCTGCGAGGAACCTGCGCTCACAGCGAACAGTTCCCTCTCCGGGATTCCCCGAAGGGACCCGCGCGTTAGGGTCCATAACTACGAGGGCAGGGGAGTCCCCGAAAGAGGCTCCTGGCCCGCAGAAGACGTGAGACGGCCCGGCGCCGTCGCAAGACGAGCAGGTGGATACGTGACGAATCTGATGCCCTCCGCCGCCGGCGAGCCCTCCATCGGTGGTGGCCTCGGCGACCAGGTCTACAACCGGCTGCTCAACGAGCGGATCATCTTCCTCGGTCAGCCGGTCGACGACGACATTGCCAACAAGATCACCGCGCAGCTGCTGCTCCTGGCCGCCGACCCGGAAAAGGACATCTTCCTTTACATCAACAGCCCCGGTGGCTCGATCACGGCCGGCATGGCGATCTACGACACCATGCAGTACATCAAGAACGACGTGGTGACGATCGCCATGGGCATGGCCGCCTCCATGGGCCAGTTCCTGCTCAGCGCGGGCACCCCCGGCAAGCGCTTCGCCCTGCCGAACGCCGAGATCCTGATCCACCAGCCGTCCGCGGGCCTCGCGGGTTCCGCGTCGGACATCAAGATCCACGCCGAGCGGCTGCTGCTGACCAAGAAGAAGATGGCCGAGCTGACGGCCTTCCACACCGGCCAGACCGTCGAGCAGGTGACCCGCGACTCGGACCGCGACCGCTGGTTCGACCCGCAGGAGGCCAAGGAGTACGGCCTCATCGACGACATCATGCCCACGGCCGCCGGAATGCCGGGCGGCGGCGGCACCGGGGCCTGAGCGCCCCTGAGGGGCTGCTGCCACACCCCCGCCTGCCGCCGGACGGACGGCGGGGGCGTGACAGCAGCCCCTCGCCCCCAGCCGACCCAGCTCACTCCAGGAGAACCCCAGTGAACGATTTCCCCGGCAGCGGCCTCTACGACCGCGTGCGCGCCGAGCAGGCCGCCGGCCAGTACACCGGCCCGAGCGCCGAGTCCCGGTACGTCATCCCGCGCTTCGTCGAGCGCACCTCGCAGGGCGTGCGTGAGTACGACCCGTACGCGAAGCTGTTCGAGGAGCGCGTGATCTTCCTCGGCGTGCAGATCGACGACGCCTCCGCCAACGACGTCATGGCGCAGCTCCTGTGCCTGGAGTCGATGGACCCGGACCGGGACATCTCGGTCTACATCAACAGCCCCGGCGGCTCCTTCACGGCGCTCACCGCGATCTACGACACGATGCAGTTCGTGAAGCCGGACATCCAGACGGTCTGCATGGGCCAGGCCGCCTCGGCCGCCGCGGTCCTGCTCGCCGCCGGTACGCCCGGCAAGCGCATGGCCCTGCCGAACGCGCGCGTGCTGATCCACCAGCCGTACAGCGAGACCGGCCGCGGTCAGGTCTCCGACCTGGAGATCGCCGCGAACGAGATCCTCCGCATGCGTTCGCAGCTGGAGGAGATGCTGGCCAAGCACTCGACGACGCCGATCGACAAGATCCGCGACGACATCGAGCGCGACAAGATCCTCACTGCCGAGGACGCGCTGTCGTACGGCCTGATCGACCAGATCATCTCGACGCGCAAGATGAACGCGTCGGTCGCCTGACCCGAGCACAGCAGTATCTGCAGCCCCTTGGCGCGGTTGGCGGAAGAAGTGAACCGCGCCAAGGGGGGCCCGAACGGGGGGCCCGGCAAGGTACCGTCGGATATGAGGCACCAGGAGCCGTCTTCACGGGCGTCTCCCAGGCGAAGGGGAAGCACCTCGTGGCACGCATCGGTGACGGCGGCGATCTGCTCAAGTGCTCGTTCTGCGGAAAGAGTCAGAAGCAGGTCAAGAAGCTCATCGCAGGCCCCGGTGTGTACATCTGCGACGAGTGCATCGACCTCTGCAACGAGATCATCGAGGAAGAGCTGGCGGAGACCAGTGAGGTCCGGTGGGAGGAACTCCCCAAGCCTCGCGAGATCTACGAGTTCCTCGAGGGTTACGTCGTAGGTCAGGAATCGGCCAAGAAGGCCCTCTCGGTCGCGGTGTACAACCACTACAAGCGGGTCCAGGCCGGAGAGAACGGCGGGGCCCAAGGGCGCGACGACGCCATCGAGTTGGCGAAGTCCAACATCCTGCTGCTCGGCCCCACCGGCTCGGGCAAGACCCTCCTCGCCCAGACCCTGGCCCGGATGCTGAACGTCCCGTTCGCGATCGCGGACGCCACGGCGCTGACCGAGGCGGGCTATGTCGGCGAGGACGTAGAGAACATCCTCCTGAAGCTGATCCAGGCCGCGGACTACGACGTCAAGAAGGCCGAGACCGGCATCATCTACATCGACGAGATCGACAAGGTGGCTCGCAAGTCAGAGAACCCGTCGATCACGCGTGACGTCTCCGGCGAAGGCGTGCAGCAGGCCCTCCTCAAGATCCTTGAGGGCACGACGGCCTCGGTCCCGCCGCAGGGCGGCCGTAAGCACCCGCACCAGGAGTTCATCCAGATCGACACGACGAACGTGCTGTTCATCGTGGGCGGAGCCTTCGCAGGTCTGGAGAAGATCATCGAGGGCCGGGCGGGCGCCAAGGGCATCGGCTTCGGCGCGACGATCCACTCCAAGCGGGAGCTGGAGGAGAAGGACCAGTTCGAGGACGTCATGCCCGAGGACCTGGTGAAGTTCGGGATGATCCCCGAGTTCATCGGCCGCCTCCCGGTCATCACGTCGGTCCACAACCTCGACCGCGAGGCCCTGCTGCAGATCCTGGTCGAGCCGCGCAACGCGCTGGTGAAGCAGTACCAGCGCCTCTTCGAACTCGACGGCGTGGAGCTGGACTTCGAGCGCGAGGCCCTGGAGGCCATCGCCGACCAGGCGATCCTGCGCCAGACCGGCGCCCGCGGCCTGCGCGCCATCATGGAGGAGGTCCTCCAGTCGGTGATGTACGAAGTCCCGTCCCGCAAGGACGTGGCCCGCGTCGTCATCACCCCGGACGTCGTCCACTCCAACGTCAACCCGACGCTGGTCCCGCGCATCGTGGGCAAGAACGACGGACGCCACGAGAAGAGCGCGTGACGCTCCGCTGCCTGAACGGAGAAGGGGCCCGGCCAGTTGTTCTGGCCGGGCCCCTTCTTTTCGGTCAGATCGTGAATGGGGCTTGGTCCTCTGAGCCCTTCATGATCGTATTGCCGCTGACCAGGCTCGGAAAACGGGAGGGAACGAACGTGAAATCGCTGAAGAAGAGGCGAGTGCTCGCTGCGATGGGGCTGGCGATCGCGGCCGGCGTGACTCCGGTGGCCACCGCATCGCCCGCCGCGGCAGACATCCCCAGCTGCCTCTTCTACCTCGAAGACCGAGGCTACGTCGTGGGGAAAGGCGTGACGAGCGCCTGCCGGACGGGGTCGAATCCCACTGAGTTCAGGGCCTGTTACAAGAAGCTCACGAGTCTCGGTGTCAGGTCCGCGCACGCCGACACGGCGTGTGCCCTGGCCGGCCGCTGAGGCTGAGCTCTCGACGCCTCGGGGTCGGCCGAAAGGCGGAGGGGGTTCCCGGCCGACCGGCCGGGAACCCCCTCTGTTGCGTGGTGCGACTCACTTGGCCTCGACGCGGACCTCATCGCGGACCTTGGCGGTGGTGGCGGCCGCCTCGTCGATGGACATGCTCTTGCCGGACAGGATCGCCTGGGTGTCCGTCGTGACGACGAGAGCGAAGGTGCTGTGGTCGGCCCACAGGCACATCGGCATCGTGATCGGCTTGGAGTTGCCGGAGTCGGAGCCGAGGGCCGCGCCCATGTTGATCTCGGCCTCCTGGCACTTCATGACGCCGCCCTCGAACCCGGCGGGGTTCATCTCCTGCGGCTCGCCGATCATCTTGCCCTGCGACGGGTTCTTGCCAGCCTCCTCCTTCATGCCCGCGAAGCCGGCGTCGAGGAAGGCCTCGGGGTCCTCGATCTCGCCGTAGGCGCCGTTGAACTGGATCAACTTCGTCGCCATCGGGTTGCTCTCGTCCTTCGACTCGTACTGCGAGCCGACCTCCTTGCCGTTCTTCAGGCCCCACTTCTCCGCGTCCCGGACCTGACCGCCGGACTCGGTGCCCGCCTTCTTCTTGTACTCACCGAGCAGCGTCGCCGGGGTCGTCAGCTCGTACGTCTTGCCGTCGTCGGCGACATCGCTGCCACCGCCGCTGTCCGACGTGAAGAACCACACGCCGCCCGCGACCAGTGCGACCGCCACGACCGCGGCGATGATGATGCCCGCCTTCTTGCCGCCGCCACCGCCCTGCGGCGGGGGCGGGACCTGGCCGTACGGGGGCTGCTGGCCGTACGGGCCGGGCGCCTGCTGCTGCGGGTAGCCGTAGCCCTGCTGCGGCGGGACGCCCTGGGGGGCCTGCTGCGGGTAGCCGTAGCCGGGCTGCGGCGCCTGCGGCTGCTGGCCGTAGGGGCCCGGCTGCTGCGGCTGACCCGGCTGACCGTACGGTCCGGGCTGCTGGGGCTGGCCGCCGTACGGGCCCGGCTGGTTGTAGCTCATTCCTCTGTCCCCTCCAGAACTTATGCGTATCCAACATCCTGACCGAAGGCGCCGCGGAGCGGGGCGCCGGGGGTCACACCGTTACCAAGGAATCTGGTTTCGGTACGGGACCGTGACGGCTCTAAACTGTCCGTCGTGACCGAGAACACTCAGCATCAGAACAGCAGCGTCCCCGAGCCCGAACTGCCGAAGACCTACGCTCCGGCCGAGGTAGAGGGGCCGTTGTACGAGCGCTGGGTAGACCGCGGTTACTTCGCCGCCGACGCCAAGAGCGAGAAGCCGCCGTACACCGTCGTCATCCCCCCGCCGAACGTCACGGGCAGCCTGCACCTGGGGCACGCCTTCGAGCACACGCTCATCGACGCGTTGACGCGCCGCAAGCGCATGCAGGGCTTCGAGACGCTGTGGCAGCCCGGCATGGACCACGCGGGCATCGCCACGCAGAACGTCGTGGAGCGCGAGCTCGCCAAGGAGGGCAAGTCCCGCCACGACCTGGGCCGGGAGGCGTTCGTCGAGCGCGTCTGGCAGTGGAAGAACGAGTCCGGCGGCCAGATCTCCGGCCAGATGCGCCGCCTCGGCGACGGCGTGGACTGGGACCGTGAGCGCTTCACCATGGACGAGGGCCTGTCCCAGGCGGTCAAGACCCTCTTCAAGAAGCTGTACGACGACGAGTTGATCTACCGCGCCGAGCGCATCATCAACTGGTGCCCGCGCTGTCTGACGGCCATCTCGGACATCGAGGTGGAGTACCAGGACGACGAGGGCGAGCTCGTCTCGGTCAAGTACGGCGAGGGTGAGGAGACGCTCGTCGTCGCCACCACGCGTGCCGAGACGATGCTCGGCGACACCGCCGTCGCGGTCCACCCGGACGACGAGCGGTACGCGCACCTCATCGGCAAGCGGATCAAGCTGCCGCTGACCGACCGCTCGATCCCGGTCGTCGCGGACACGCACGTCGACCCGGAGTTCGGCACCGGCGCCGTCAAGGTCACCCCGGCCCACGACCCGAACGACTTCGAGATCGGCCAGCGTCACGACCTGCCCAACATCGCGGTCATGGACGAGCACGCCGTCATCACCGCGCACGGCCCGTTCCAGGGCCTCGACCGCCTGGAGGCCCGCTCCGCGATCGTCGGCGCGCTGCGCGCCGAGGGCCGGATCGTCGCCGAGAAGCGGCCGTACACCCACTCGGTGGGCCACTGCTCGCGCTGCAAGACGACCGTCGAGCCGCGCCTGTCCATGCAGTGGTGGGTCAAGGTCGGCCCGCTCGCGAAGGCCGCCGGTGACGCGGTCCGCGACGGCAAGGTCAAGGTCCACCCGCAGGAGATGGAGAAGCGGTACTTCGACTGGGTCGACAACCTCCACGACTGGTGCATCTCGCGGCAGTTGTGGTGGGGCCACCGCATCCCCGTCTGGTACGGGCCGAACGGCGAGGTCGTCTGCCTAGGCCCGGACGACGAGGAGCCGACGGGCGAGGGCTGGACGCAGGACACCGACGTCCTGGACACCTGGTTCTCGTCGGGCCTGTGGCCGTTCTCCACGCTCGGCTGGCCCGAACAGACCGAGTCGCTCGAGAAGTTCTATCCGAACTCCGTCCTGGTCACCGGGTACGACATCCTGTTCTTCTGGGTCGCCCGGATGATGATGTTCGGCCTGTACGCGATGGACGGCACCCCGCCGTTCCACACGATCGTGCTGCACGGCATGGTCCGCGACCAGTTCGGCAAGAAGATGTCGAAGTCCTTCGGCAACGCGGTCAACCCGCTCGACTGGATGGACAAGTACGGCTCGGACGCCCTGCGGTTCACCCTGGCCCGCGGCGCCAACCCGGGCGTGGACGTCCCGATCGGCGAGGACTGGGTCCAGGGCTCGCGCAACTTCGCCAACAAGATCTGGAACGCCACCCGCTTCGCGCTGATGAACGGCGCCACGGTCGAAGGTGAACTCCCGCCCGCCGAGCGCCTGTCGGCGACCGACCGGTGGATCCTGTCGCGGCTCAACTCGGTCGTCGCCGAGGTGGACGCGTACTACGAGGACTACCAGTTCGCGAAGCTCTCGGACGCGCTGTTCCACTTCGCCTGGGACGAAGTCTTCGACTGGTACGTCGAGTTGACGAAGACCACGTTCCAGGAGGGCGGTCAGGCCGCCGAGGACACCAAGCGCGTCCTCGGTGAGGTCCTGGACGTCACGCTGAAGCTGCTGCACCCGGTCGTCCCGTTCGTCACGGAGACGCTGTGGACGACGCTCACGGGCAACGAGTCCCTGGTGATCGCCGACTGGCCGACCGCTGTGTCCGTTCCTGGGGCTGACGCCCCGGGCGGCTTCCGGGACGAGGCCGCCGAGCGGGAGATCGAGACGCTCCAGCAGGTCATCACCGAGGTCCGCCGGTTCCGTTCCGACCAGGGCCTGCAGCCCGGCCAGAAGGTCCCGGCCCGGCTCACCCTGGACGGCACGGCGCTCGCGCCGCACGAGGCGGCCATCCGCCAGCTGCTCCGCCTGCAGCCGGAGGGCGAGGGCTTCGCCGCCACGGCGACGCTGCCGGTCTCCGGTGCCACGGTCGCGCTCGACCTCTCCGGCACGATCGACGTCGCCGCCGAGCGCAAGCGCCTCGCCAAGGACCTGGCGGCGGCCGAGAAGGAGATCACGGCCGCCAACGCCAAGCTCACCAACGAGGCGTTCCTGGCCAAGGCCCCCGACCAGGTCGTGGACAAGATCCGCGGCCGGCTCAGCAAGGCCGAGGCCGACATCGAGCGCATCAAGGGCCAGCTGGACGCGCTGCCCGCGGCGTAACGCGTGCCCGGCCGTCACGGCCGTACGAAGGCCCCGGAACCGTCACGTCACGGTCCGGGGCCTTCGCGCGTACGGGCCTCCCGGCTGCCAGGGCCCGTCTCCCCGATCTTTGCGGGCCCGCGACTCCCCCAGCCTCCGGCCGGGAGGTGCCCCCAGGCACGGCACCTCGCCGCACGCCCGAATCACCCAAGTACGTCCAGTACGAGGGCGATCCGGGCGCACGCCGATGCACCCTCCCCCAAGCTCTCGGCTCCTCCCCCAGCCTCCGGCCGGGAGGTGCCCCCAGAGCAGGGAGGTACCCCCTCGACGCCGCGGGCTGATCCGCAAAGATCGGAGAGACGGGCCCTAGGCGGTCCGCAGGCCGAGGCGGACCAACTCCGCGTCCGCGAGGGCGTCCAGGGTCTCCGGGTCGCCCTCGCGCCAGCCCTCGGCGAGGCTGCCCGGGGTCGCGTCCTCCAGGGTCTTCGCCGTACGGGACACCTCGTCCAGGGGGCGCATCAGGGCGCGCAGGGCGAGGAGTTCGCGCCCGTCCTCGGAGGCGGCAAGCTCGTACGCGGCGGCCGCCTGCCGGATCCAGCGCAGCCGGCGCGGCAGCCACAGCACGAGGACGAGCCCGACGGGGACCAGGAAGACGAGGACGGCGCCGCCCGCGGCGAGCCCCTGGGCGACCGCCTGCCCGCCGTCGAACCGGTCACCGGCGCCCGCGACTCCGCGCAGCGCGGCGTCCAACCGCTCGCCGACCAGGGGCATGTCGGCGGCGGACCGGCCGAAGCGGCCGAGGCCGGAGCCCGAGCCGCGGCCGTGCGCCGAGGGGGTCGTCACGGGGCGCGCGACGTGCTGCGCGAGCCGATACGCGATCATCGCGGCCGCGGCCCACGCCGCGGTCCACAGCAGGACCGCGGTGTCGCCGAGCAGCTGCCGCACTCTGCGGCCGGAGTTCTGGGCGTACCACATGCACCGATTGCACCCCCGCCGCGCGGCAGCTCCGGCAAACCGCGCCGTGGCCCGTGCGGCCGGTCCCCGGAACGGGCCAGTGGGGCTCAGGAGGCTCCTGTGGGGCTCAGGAGGCGCCTGTGGGGCTCAGGATGCGCCTGTGGTGCCGTACATCACGTGATTCAGGACGGAAGTCCCATGAATCGGGCCGAACGACCCCGGATGATGGAAGACATGCACATACGGTCCGCCCTGGAGGCGCTCAGCGGATGGGCGGCCCTCGGGAGCCGCCTCGTCCGGCGCTCGGCGGACCGGCCGCGTGCGCTCGACGTGCTGACCGCGCTCAGCTGCCTGGCCGTGATGGCGCTCGACGTGCCGGGCCTCGCCGCGGCCGACAACTCCCTCGACACGCGCCTGCAGGCCGGGCTCGTCCTGACCGCGAGCGCGTCGACGCTGCTCGTGCGGCGCCGGGCGCCGTGGCTCGCGTACGCCGTGGGGCTCGGGCTGCTCGGGTGGCTGCACGAGCTGACCCTCGTCCAGTTCGCGCTGTACTCCGTCGCCAGGTTCTGGGGCAGGCGGGCCGGGGTGGCGGCGGGAGTGCTGTACGCCGTGGTCGCGTACGCGCTGTTCAACCTGCCGGGGTGGCCGGTGAGCAGGGCCGGGTCGGTCGCCGAGTTCCTGTCCCTGGTCGTGCCGGTCGGGGCGCTCGCCGTCGGCGTCGGCATCGCGGCGAACCGGCAGGACCTGGTGCGCGCCCTGGAGAAGCAGCGCGCCACGACCGCCGTGCTCGAAGCGGTGCAGAGTGAGCGGTCGCGGGTCGCGGGGGACGTGCACGACTTCGTGGGGCGGGAGTTGACGCTGCTCACGGTGCGCTCGGAGGTGCTGGCCCGCAGGGCGCGCGGCGAGGCGTACGCGCAGGACTTCGAGGAACTGTCGGAGACCGCGCGCCGGGCCCACCGGGTGCTCAACGAGATCATCGTGCAGCGCGGCGCCGACGGCGCTCCCACGCCCGGACTCGACGGCCTGACCGCACTCGCGGAGCAGAGCGCACGGGCGGGCAGCGCGGTCGACCTCGACGTGGACGACGCGGCGTTCCGGCTCTCGCCGCTGCGCCAGGCGGCCGTCTACCGAGTGGTCCAGGAGTGCCTGACCAACGCCGCGAAGCACGCGCCGGGCGAGCCCGTCACCGTCCGCGTCGGCATCGGCGACGGCAGCGCCCGTATCGCCGTCAGCAACGTCCTGCCCGCCTCGGGGCCCGGCCGCGCGCCGGTGTCGGCGGGGACGGGCACGGCCGGGATGGCGGAGCGGGTGCGGAGCGTCGGCGGGACTTTCGAGGCGGGGCGCGGGGACGGCACGTACGAGGTGCTTGCGGAGCTGCCGGCCGGCGCCGGGCTCTGAGGCGACCGGGCTCAGGCGGCCGTCATCAGCCGCTGCAGCGCGTCGAAGTCCTCCACGCACTTGCCGCAGCCCAGGGCCACCGAGTCCAGCGGATCGTCGGCCACGACGACCGGGATGCCCGTGGCCGAGGCGAGGCGCAGGTCGAGGCCGGGCAGCAGGGCGCCGCCGCCGGTCAGCACGATGCCGTGCTCCATGACGTCGCCGGACAGCTCGGGCGGGCAGTCCTCCAGCGTGGCCCGTACGGCCGTGATGACCGCCTCGACCGGCTCGTCCAGGGCGGCCCGCACCTCCTTCACCGTCAGGTCGACGGTCTTCGGCAGGCCGCGGACCTTCTCCCGCCCGCGGACCGGGTACGACCGCATCTCGAAGGCGTCCGCGCCCGGCACCGGCCAGGCCGAGCCGATGGCGACCTTGATGTCCTCGGCGGTGCGCTCGCCGATGAGCAGCCCGTGTTCCTTGCGTACGTAGTCGGTGATCGCGGCGTCCAGACGGTGGCCGCCGACCCGCAGGGACTGGGCGGTGACGATCCCGCCGAGGGAGATCACGGCGACCTCGGCGGTGCCGCCGCCGATGTCCACGACCATCGAGCCGCGCGGCTCGGACACCGGCAGGCCCGCCCCGATCGCCGCGGCCATCGGCTCCTCGATCAGGTGCACGGCCCGCGCCCCGGCCCGCTGCGCGGCGTGCACGATCGCGCGCCGCTCGACCGGCGTGACCCCGCTGGGCACGCAGACGACCAGGCGGATTCGTGGGCGGCGGCCCGGTACGGCCTTGCGGACGAAGTGCCGGATCATCTCCTCGGCGGCCTCGAAGTCGCTGATCACGCCGTCCCGCAAAGGGCGGATCGCAGTGATCGACCCCGGCGTGCGGCCGATGGTCTCCTTGGCCTCCGTGCCGACCGCGAGCGCGGAGCGGCTGCCCTCGCGGACGGCCACGACCGAGGGTTCGTTGAGCACGATGCCCTGGCCGCGGGCGTAGAGCAGGGTGTTGGCGGTGCCGAGGTCGATGCCTATGTCCATGATCGCCAAGTCTGCCCGGCGAATCCGCGGACCGGCGGGCCGAACGTCCCGAACCGGGCGGGTCGAACGTCCTGTCACACCCGCTCCGTAGACTGGAGGGCGTGAGCGACCTCCCCCCGCACGGCGGCCCGAGCGACGACAGCGAACCCGACTCCTTCGACGACGAGGAGCGCGAGCCCGACGCCTTCGACGGCATCGTCGAGGAAGAGACCAACCGAGACCCCGACCTCGCGGTGATCGAGGCCGGCAGCCGCACCCTGCGCGCCCAGACGGCCCCGCCGCAGGCCGAGGTCCCGGCGCGCCCCGAGGACCCCGAGGTGGACCGGGCGCTGCGCGAGGTGGAGGCCGAGCTCGCCACCCGCTGGGGCGAGACCAAGCTGGACCCGTCGGTGCGCCGCATCCAGGCCCTGATGGACGTCCTCGGCGACCCGCAGCGGGCGTACCCGTCGATCCACCTGACCGGCACCAACGGCAAGACGTCCACGGCCCGCATGATCGAGGCCCTGCTCGGCGCGTTCGAGCTCCGCACGGGGCGGTACACCTCGCCCCACGTCCAGTCGATCACCGAGCGGATCAGCCTGGACGGCGCCCCGATGTCGGCCGAGCGCTTCATCGAGACGTACCAGGACATCAAGCCGTATGTCGAGATGGTCGACGCCCAGGAGGACTACCGCCTCTCGTTCTTCGAGGTGCTCACGGGCATGGCGTACGCCGCGTTCGCGGACGCCCCGGTGGACGTCGCGGTGGTCGAGGTCGGCATGGGCGGCACCTGGGACGCGACGAACGTCATCGACGCCGACGTCGCCGTGATCACCCCCATCGACCTGGACCACACGGACCGCCTGGGCGAGACGCCCGGCGAGATCGCGGGGGAGAAGTCCGGCGTCATCAAGCAGGACGCCACGGTGATCCTCGCCCAGCAGCCGGTGGACGCCGCGCAGGTGCTCCTGAAGAAGGCCGTCGAGGTCAACGCCACGGTGGCCCGCGAGGGCATGGAGTTCGGCGTCGTCTCCCGGCAGATCGCCGTCGGCGGCCAGCTGGTGACGCTGCGCGGACTCGGCGGTGCGGCCACCGAGTACACCGAGATCTTCCTGCCGCTGCACGGCGCGTACCAGGCGCACAACGCCGCGGTGGCGCTCGCCGCGGTCGAGGCGTTCTTCGGGGTCGGCGCGCAGCGCGCCGAGCCGCTGGACATCGAGGTGGTGCGCCGCGCCTTCGCCTCGGTCGTCTCGCCGGGCCGCCTGGAGGTCGTCCGCAAGTCGCCGACGGTCATCCTGGACGCCGCGCACAACCCGGCCGGCGCCCGCGCCACGGCCGAGGCGATCAGCGAGGCCTTCGGCCTCAGCCGCCTGGTCGGCGTGGTCGGCGCGAGCGGGGACAAGGACGTACGCGGACTGCTCGAGGCCTTCGAGCCGATCTTCGCGGAGATCGTCGTCACGCAGAACTCCAGCCACCGCGCGATGGACACGGACGCCCTGGCCGCGGTCGCCGTCGAGGTCTTCGGTGACGAGCGCGTGCAGGTCGAGCCGCGCCTGGACGACGCCATCGAGGCCGCGATCACCCTCGCCGAGGAGGAGGGGGAGTACGCCGGTGGCGGCGTCCTCGTCACCGGTTCCGTCATCACCGTCGGCGAGGCCCGACTGCTCCTGGGGAGGGGCTGACCCATGCGCACGCTCTGTTCGTCCACGCTGATCGGCGAGTTCTTCATCATCGGCTTCGCCGGTCTCGTGGCGATGAAGAACCCGGACCTGACGATGGGCACGGTCTGGACGGTCTGCGGTATCGCCATGGCGCTGTCGGTGCTGCTGTGCGGCATGGTCACGCGGCCCGGCGGGGTGCAGCTCGGCTGGGCCCTGCAGATCGGCCTGGTCCTCGCCGGGTTCATCGTGCCCACGATGTTCTTCCTCGGCGCCTGCTTCGCCGCCCTGTGGTGGTGCTCGGTGCACTTCGGCCGCAAGGTCGACGAGGCCAAGGCCCGGTTCGCCGCCCAGCAGGAGGCGGGCGCGGACCCGGCGTAGCCCGCGAGGGGAGGGCCCTGCGGCGGGCTTGACGCTGAGTAACCGCTGCTGCTCGTGGCCCTGTAGCCTCTGCGTACCGCTCTCCCGTATTTGCACTTGAAGGAGCCGACACCGTGAGCCAGCGCACCCTCGTCCTGCTCAAGCCCGACGCCGTACGCCGTGGTCTGATCGGCGAGATCATCGGCCGCATCGAGCGCAAGGCGGACTGGACCATCAGTGCGCTTGAGCTGCGCACCCTCGGCCAGGACGTCCTGGAGCAGCACTACGGCGAGCACAAGGGCAAGCCCTTCTACGAGCCGCTGGTCGCGTTCATGTCGTCCGGCCCCGTCGTCGCCCTGGTCGTCGAGGGCGAGCGGGTCATCGAGGGCGTGCGCGCGCTCGCCGGTCCGACCGACCCGATCGCCGCCGCACCCGGTTCGATCCGCGGTGACTTCGGCACGATCGTGCGCGAGAACCTCATCCACGCCTCGGACTCGGAGGAGTCCGCGGAGCGCGAGCTGAAGATCTTCTTCCCCTCGCTGGTCTGAGCCGCCGGTACGAGTTTCTGACGTACCGTTTGCTGACTCGGTGTCAGGATCTTGGCTGGAACCAAGGGGCGGCCGCGAATTGCGCGCCGCCCCTTGGCATATGCAAGCCAATCGGGGGAACGCATCCTTCCGTCGGCTCGTCCCCATTAGCGGGGCGGCGAGTGTTCTGCTGACAATGGCGGAGACCCTCGCGCCGTGTCCGTGCAGGCGAGACTACGATGTAAGCCTTCACGCCACAGCACCCACCTCGCCGACCTGACAAAGCCATTGACGCTCGACTTTGGGAAGGCCAGACGCTCCTGATGGGAACCAACATGTCGTTCATCGGCCGTGACATGGCTGTCGACCTCGGGACCGCCAACACGCTGGTGTACGTCAGGGGCCGCGGCATCGTACTCAACGAACCTTCCGTCGTCGCCATCAACACGAACACGGGCGGCATCCTGGCGGTCGGCGCTGAGGCGAAGAAGATGATCGGCCGCACCCCTGGCAACATCGTCGCGGTCCGTCCTCTGAAGGACGGCGTGATCGCCGACTTCGAGATCACCGAGCGGATGCTCCGCTACTTCATCCTCAAGATCCACAAGCGCCGTTATCTGGCCCGGCCGCGCGTCGTGGTCTGTGTCCCCTCCGGCATCACCGGCGTCGAGCGCCGCGCGGTCATCGAGGCCTCCACGCAGGCCGGTGCCCGTCAGGTGCACATCATCGAGGAGCCGATGGCCGCGGCGATCGGCTCGGGCCTCCCGGTCCACGAGGCCACGGGCAACATGGTGGTGGACATCGGCGGCGGCACCACCGAGGTCGCCGTGATCTCCCTCGGAGGAATCGTCACAGCGCAGTCGATCCGCGTCGCGGGGGACGAGCTGGACAACGCGATCATCCAGCACATCAAGAAGGAGTACAGCCTCCTCCTCGGCGAGCGCACCGCCGAGCAGATCAAGATCACCATCGGTTCGGCGTACGACATGGACGCCGACGAGCACACCGAGATCCGCGGCCGCGACCTGGTCAGCGGCCTGCCCAAGACCGTGGTGATCTCCGCGGCCGAGGTCCGCAAGGCCATCGAGGAGCCGGTCAACGCGATCGTGGACGCGGTCAAGACCACCCTCGACAAGTGCCCGCCGGAGCTCTCCGGAGACGTCATGGACCGCGGCATCGTCCTCACCGGCGGCGGCGCCCTGCTGCGCGGCCTCGACGAGCGTCTGCGCCGCGAGACGGGCATGCCGATCCACATCGCCGAGGACCCGCTGGACTCCGTGGTGCTCGGATCCGGCAAGTGCGTGGACGAGTTCGAGGCCCTGCAGCAGGTCCTCGACGCCTCACCGCGCAGGTGAAGTAGTTCAACGATCCGCCGTACAGAGTTTCGTTTCGTACGGCGGATCGTTGGTATAGAGGCATGAACCAGACCCGTTGGGCGGGTTCGGCCGACAACAAGCGCGCCCCCGCAGGCGCCACATAAGCAAGAGGCACAACCATTCCGACGAGGAAGGCACGGCCGCCGCACGTGAGGGACACACGAGAGAGCCGGCTGCTCCTGGTGCTGCTGATCGCCATCGCGTTCGCTTTGATCACGGTGGACATCCGCGGCGGGGAGGACTCCCCGGTCGACGGTGCCCGGCAGGCCGCCGCCACGGTCTTCGGCCCGGTGGAGAACGGCGTATCGGCCGCGGTGAGCCCGATCGGCAACGCGATCGCCGCGGTCCGCGACTCGGGCGAGCGGCACAGCCGCATCAGCGAGCTGGAGCGGGAGAACGCCGCGCTCAAGGCGAAGCTGGGCAGCGACGACCGCAACCGCAGCCGCGTCCGCCAGCTCGACAAGATGCTGAAGACGGCCGGCGCCGGCCAGTACGGCATCAAGGGCGCCGAGGTCATCGCCATAGGAGCCGCGCAGGGCTTCTCCTGGACCGTCACCATCGACGCGGGCGCCAACGACGGCCTCCGCCGCGACATGACCGTCCTCAACGGCGACGGACTCGTCGGCCGCGTCACCACCGTCGGCCCCAACACCGCGTCCGTACTGCTCGCCAACGACCCGGACTTCACGGTCGGCACCCGCATGGAGAAGACCGACGAGCTGGGCTTCGCCACCGGCCGCGGCGACCGGGACCTCGCCGTGCAGATGCTCAACGGCAAGGCCAAGGTCAAGAAGGGCGACCGGATGGTCACGTTCGGCTCGCACGCCGACAAGCCCTTCGTGCCCGGCGTCCCGATCGGCGAGGTCGTGAAGGTCGACCCCTCCGGCGGCGACCTGACGCGCACGGTCCATGTGAAGCCGTACGTCAGCTTCACCAAGCTCGACATCGTCGGCATCGTCGTCGAGGCCCCCCGCACCGACCCGCGCGACAAGGTGCTGCCCAAGCCCGTGAAGCCCAAGCCCACGCCGACCGTCACGGTCACCGTCACCCCGCCGGGGCCCGGCGAGGAGGGCGAACAGGGCCAGGGCGAGGACGGCCAGGCGCCGCCCGCCGACGGAGCGGAACAAGGCGGAGCGGCGCAGGACGGAGCGGCGCAGGACGGAGCAGCGCAGGACGGCGCCGATCCAGGCGCAGGTGACGGCCAGCAGCCCCAGAACGACCAGGAGTAAGGCCCATGCGTGTCAACCGGATGCTCCTGTCCACCACCCTGGTGGTCCTCGCCCTCATCATCCAGGTCAGCGTGCTCGCCCGGCTTCATCTGCCCGGCGCCGTACCGGACTTGATGCTCCTGACCGTCCTCGGCCTCGCCCTCGTCTACGGACACGTCGGCGGCGCACTCATCGGCTTCGGCGCCGGGCTCCTCGCCGACCTCGCGCCGCCCGCCGACCACGCGGTCGGCCGGTACGCCCTGGTGCTCTGCGTCATCGGCTACCTCGCGGGCCTCGTGAAGCCCGATTCCGGCCAACTGCGCTCCGCCACCGGCCCGATGGCCGTCGTGGTCGGCGCCGCCATCGGCTCCACCCTCCTGTACGCGGGAGTGGGCGCCCTCGTCGGCGACACCGCCGCCGCCCATGTCGGCCTCGGCAGCCTGCTGTTCACCGCCACGCTCTACGACCTGCTGCTCGCGCCCTTCGTCGTACCCGCGATCATGGCGCTCGCCAGACGCACCGAGCACGATCCGCTCGCCGAGAACAGCGCCGGAGCCAAGACCAGCGAAGTCTCCACCGGCTGGCTCTCCGCGGGCACCGGGATGCGCATCGGCAGCCAGCGCGGCGGCGGGCTGCGCATCAAGTCGGCCAAGGCGCGCGTCGCCCGCGCGGGACGCATCAAGGGGGTCAAGCGGCTGTGAGCAATATTCCTGAGACGGGCAGGACCCCTCGGGTCCGGATCCGGCTCGTCATCATCCAGGTCCTCGTCTTCTCCCTGTTCCTCACCCTCGGCGGCCGCCTCTGGTACCTCCAGGTGCGCAACGGCGACGAGTACGCGGACGAGGCCAACGGCAACCATGTGCAGCGCGTCGTGGACCCCGCCGTACGCGGATCGATCCTCGACGCCCGGGGCGTGCCGCTCGCCGACAACCAGACGCGGCTCGTGGTCTCCGCGTCCCGCACCGAGCTGATGAAGATGAAGGACGACGGGGACGCCGTCCTGACCCGGCTCGCCGGTGTGCTCGGCATGACGCCCAAGGAGGTCGGCAACAAGGTCCGCCTCTGCGACGACGAGACCCCGCAGCCCTGCTGGAACGGCTCGCCCTACCAGCCCATCCCGATCACCGACGAGGCCACGCCCCGGCAGGCCCTGCAGATCCGGGAGCGCGCCGAGGACTTCCCCGGCATCACCGCCGAGCCCACCGCCGTCCGCCGCTACGCCGCACCCGGCGGCGCCCGGACCTCGCAGGTCCTCGGCTATCTCTCGCCGGTCACGGACGAGGAGATCAAGGCCGCCGAGAACACCTCCTCGCCGTTCCTGCGCTCCGACCAGGTGGGCCGCTCCGGCCTTGAGCGGACGTACGACAAGTACCTGCGCGGCAAGGCCGGCGTCACCTCGTACGAGGTGGACAAGCTCGGCCGGGTCATGGGCAAGACGCAGGCCGACGCGGGGACGCCCGGCTCCAACGTCGTCACCAGCATCGACGCCCGCGTGCAGAGCGTCGCCGAGTACGAGCTCAACCAGGCGATGAAGACCGCCCGCCAGCAGACCGACAAGATCACCGGTCGCAAGTACGAGGCCGACTCGGGCGCCGTCGTCGTCCTGGAGTCGAAGACCGGCCGCGTCGTCTCCATGGCCTCCCAGCCGGACTACGACCCGAACGCCTGGGTCGGCGGCATCTCCGGCAAGGACTACGCCAGGCTCACCACCAAGAAGTCCAACTACCCGCTGCTCAACCGGGCCACCCAGGGCCAGGCCCCGCCCGGCTCCATCTTCAAGGTGATCTCCGCGAGCGCCGCCGTCCGGGCCGGGCATCCCTTCGACGGCACCTACAACTGCTCCAGCTCCTACAGCCTCGGCAACCGCAGCTTCAAGAACTTCGAGTCGAAGGGGTACGGCCCGATCAGCCTCGGCCGCGCCCTCGAAGTCTCCTGCAACACCGTCTTCTACGCCCTCGGCCACAAGGAGTGGAAGGCCGACGGCGGCAACAAGCCGAAGAACCCCGACGACTGGTTCTACCGGACGGCCAAGGAGTTCGGCCTCGGCAAGGAGACCGGCATCGACCTCCCCAACGAGGTCTCCGGCCGCATCCCCGACCGCCAGTGGAAGCAGGACTTCTGGGAGGCCAACAAGGACGCCTGGTGCAAGCAGGGCAAGAAGGACGGCGACTACGCCGAGCGGATCGCCTTCGAGAACTGCCGTGAGGGCAACCGCCTGAAGGCCGGTGACAGCGTCAACTACGCCATCGGACAGGGCGACATCCTCGTCACCCCCATCCAGATGGCCACCGTCTACGCCGCCATCTCCAACGGCGGAACCCTCTACGACCCCAGCGTCGGCAAGGCGATCATCAGCCCCGACGGCAAGCAGGTCGAGGAGATCAAGCCCGAGTCGCACGGCAAGCTGCCGGTGGACGACAAGACCATCGCCAACCTGAACAAGGCCCTGGAAGGTGTCGCCACCCGAGGTACCGCCGCCTGGCGGTTCGGCGGCTGGCCGCACGACAAGATCCCGATGCACGCGAAGACCGGTACCGCACAGGTCTACGGCAAGCAGACCACCGGTTGGCTGGCGACGTACACCGACGACTACACGATCGTGATGACCATCTCCCAGGGTGGCACCGGATCCGGCTCCGCCGGGCCCGCCGTACGCAACATCTACAACGCGATCTACGGCCTCGACGCCGAGGGCAACCAGGACCCCAAGACGGCGCTGCTGCCCAAGCCGCAGTCCGAGCTGCCCAAGATCGAGCCCGACGGCTCGATCGACGCGCCCGAGATCAAGCCGTACGAGCCGCAGCAGGAGGAGCCGCCCGCGCCCGAGCAGGAACTCGCGGCCGCACTCGCCGGACCGGCACCTTGGAGGCGTGACTGATGGCAGGCGGCTTCTCCGTCTCCGGATACGGACCCGAACGGGGCTCCTGGTCCAAGCTGTTCGCCCGCGACTCCGTCACCCGACGGCTCGACTGGCCGCTGCTCCTGGCCGCGATCGCGCTGTCCCTGATCGGCTCGGCGCTCGTCTACTCGGCGACCCGCAACCGCACCGAACTCGTCGGCGACGACCCGTACTCGTACCTCTTCAAGCACGTCCTGAACGTCGGCATCGGGCTCGCCCTGATGATCGGGACGATCTGGCTCGGGCACCGCACGCTGCGCACGGCCGTGCCGATCCTGTACGGCGTCTCGGTCTTCCTCGTGCTGCTCGTGCTGACGCCGCTCGGCGCGACCATCAACGGCGCGCACGCGTGGATCAACGTCGGCGGACTCTCCCTGCAGCCCTCCGAGTTCGTGAAGGTCACGATCATCCTCGGCATGGCGATGCTGCTCGCGGCGCGCGTCGACGCGGGCGACCGGGACCACCCCGACCACCGCACCGTCGTCCAGGCCCTCGGCCTCGCCGCCGTCCCGATACTGATCACGATGCTGATGCCGGACCTCGGCTCGGTCATGGTGATGGCGTTGATCGTCCTCGGCGTGCTGCTCGCCTCCGGCGCCTCCAACCGCTGGGTCTTCGGGCTGCTCGGCACGGGCGCCGCCGGTGCCGTCGCGGTCTGGCAGCTCGGCCTGCTCGACGACTACCAGATCGCCCGCTTCGCGGCCTTCGCCAACCCGGCCCTCGACCCGGCGGGCGTCGGCTACAACACCAACCAGGCCCGTATCGCCATCGGCTCCGGCGGCCTCACCGGCGCCGGGCTCGGCAACGGCTCGCAGACCACCGGCCAGTTCGTGCCCGAGCAGCAGACCGACTTCATCTTCACCGTCGCGGGTGAGGAGCTGGGCTTCATCGGCGCCGGACTGATCCTGTTCCTGCTCGGCGTCGTGCTCTGGCGCGCCTGCCGGATCGCCCGCGAGACGACCGAGCTGTACGGCACGATCGTCGCCGCAGGCATCATCGCCTGGTTCGCCTTCCAGTCCTTCGAGAACGTGGGCATGACCCTCGGCATCATGCCGGTCGCCGGTCTGCCGCTGCCGTTCGTGAGTTACGGCGGTACGTCGATGTTCGCGGTCTGGATCGCCATCGGACTGCTCCAGTCGATCCGGGTGCAGCGGCCCATGTCGGCGTGAGCGGGGTCGCGGGGCTGCCAAGGGGCGGGCCCCGCGACTAAATTCGTTTTATGGCGGATACGAAGCGCGAGATCGAGCGAAAGTACGAAGCCACCGGATCCACCGGAACCGACGGAACGGACGGAACGGACGGAACGGACGGAACCGAAGGAGCCTCTGGCGGCCCCGGGCTGCCCGATCTGACACGGGTGCCCGGGGTCGCCACCGTCCTGGACCGCGGCACCGTCGACCTCGACGCCACCTACTACGACACCGCCGACCTCCGCCTCGCCGCGTCCGCCCGCACCCTGCGCCGCCGCACCGGCGGGGACGACGCGGGCTGGCACCTCAAACTCCCCGTCTCCGCGGGGGTGCGCGACGAGGTCCAGGAACCCCTCTCCGACCAGGTCCCGCGCGCCCTCGCCGACCTCGTCCGCTCCCGGGTGCGCGACGCCGACCTCGTCCCCGTGATCCGGCTCCGCTCCGCCCGCGCCGTACGCCACCTCGTGGACGCCGACGGGGCTCTGCTCGCCGAGGTCAGCGTGGACTCCGTACGGGCCGACCGGCTCGCCGGCGGCGACGGCAGCGCCGAGTGGACCGAGATCGAGGTGGAGCTGGCCGAGGGCGGGGACCCCGGGTTCCTCGACAAGGTGGAGAAGCGGCTGCGCAAGGCGGGCGTCGTCCCGGCGGGCTCGGCGTCCAAGCTGGCCCGCGCGCTCGCCGAGACGGGCACGGAGCCGCGCGTCAGGACGGCGAAGCCCGCGCCGCCCGTCACCTCGGGCGATCACGTCCTCGCGTATCTGCGCACCCAGCGCGACGCCCTCGTCGAGCTCGACCCGGCCGTGCGCCGCGATCTGCCGGACGCGGTGCACCAGATGCGCGTCGCCACCCGCCGGATGCGCAGCGCGCTGCGCTCGTACCGCAAGGTCCTGGACCGGTCCGTCACCGACCCGGTCGGCGACGAGCTGAAGTGGCTCGCCGGTGAACTGGGGGTCGACCGGGACCGCGAAGTGCTGAGCGAACGCCTCCGGGAGGCCGTCGCGGAGCTGCCGCACACACTGGTCGACGGGCCCGTACGGGCACGCCTGCGCACCTGGTCGGCGGCGCGCCACGATGGCGCGCGGCGCCGGCTGGCCACCGTGCTCGACGGCCGGCGCTACCTCGCGCTGCTCGACACCGTCGACGCGCTGCTCGCCGACCCGCCGCTGCGCCCGGCCGCCGCGAAGCCCCCGAAGGCCGTGCTGACGAAGGCCGTGCTGCGCGAGTTCAAGCGGTTGACCGACGCCGTAGACGCGGCCCTCGCCGCCGAGCCGGGCACCGAACGGGACCGGGCCCTGCACGAGGCCCGCAAGAAGGCCAAGCGCACCCGGTACGCGGCGGAGGCCGCGAAGCCCGCGCTCGGCAAGCCCGCGAAGCGCCTCGCCAAGCGCGCGAAGAAGCTGCAGAGCGGGCTCGGCGAGCACCAGGACAGCGTGATGGCGCGGGCCACACTGCGCGATCTGGCCGGGCAGGCGCACGCGGCGGGCGAGAGATCCTTCACGTACGGACTGCTGTACGGCGGAGAGGAACGGACCGCCGAACGGTCGGAGGCGGGGCTGCCCGGGTGGTGGGAGGCGACTGTCTCGGAGGCAGGAAAACTCGGACGCACCTGAGCCGTAACCGGCAGCGCGTTCGATCGTTGAGCTGGTGTACGGCCTCCCCGCCGGTGCGGGGATGTTCCGCCGTGGGACGAGTGCGATGTGCGCTGGGCCCTCTGCTCCCCGCCGATGCGGGGTGATCGAGATCGTCGTGCAGGGGGTGACTCTCATCGGGTTACGCTAGAGGGTCACCCCTGCCAGCCCACGAAGGTCGCCGTGATGCCTGTCGAGTCCGTCTTTCCCAAACTTGAAGCGCTTCTGCCGCACGTTCAGAAGCCCATTCAGTACGTGGGCGGCGAGCTGAACTCCACCGTCAAAGCCTGGGAGTCGTGCGACGTCCGCTGGGCGCTGATGTACCCGGACGCGTACGAGGTCGGTCTGCCCAACCAGGGCGTCATGATCCTTTACGAGGTACTGAACGAGCGCGAGGGCGTCCTCGCCGAGCGCACGTACAGCGTGTGGCCGGACCTGGAAGCGCTGATGCGCGAGCACAAGGTGCCGCAGTTCACGGTCGACAGCCACCGCCCGGTGAAGGCCTTCGACGTCTTCGGGCTCTCCTTCTCCACGGAGCTCGGCTACACCAACATGCTCGCGGCCCTGGAGCTCGCGGACATTCCGCTGGAGTCCAAGGACCGCACCCTCGACGACCCGATCGTGCTCGCGGGCGGCCACGCCGCGTTCAACCCGGAGCCGATCGCCGACTTCATCGACGCCGCGATCATCGGTGACGGCGAGCAGGCCGTGCTCGACATGACCGAGATCATCCGCGCCTGGAAGGCCGAGGGCCGGCCGGGCGGCCGCGAGGAGGTCCTGTTCCGCCTCGCGAAGACCGGCAACGTCTACATCCCGGCGTTCTACGACGTGGAGTACCTGCCGGACGGCCGCATCGGCCGCGTCGTACCCAACAAGTCGGGCGTCCCGTGGCGTGTGTCCAAGCACACGGTCATGGACCTCGACGAGTGGCCGTACCCGAAGCAGCCGCTCGTCCCGCTCGCGGAGACCGTGCACGAGCGGATGTCCGTCGAGATCTTCCGCGGCTGCACGCGCGGCTGCCGTTTCTGCCAGGCGGGCATGATCACGCGCCCGGTGCGTGAGCGGTCGATCACCGGCATCGGCGACATGGTCGACAAGGGCCTGAAGGCGACGGGCTTCGAGGAGGTAGGTCTCCTCTCCCTCTCCTCCGCGGACCACTCGGAGATCGGCGACATCGCGAAGGGCCTCGCGGACCGGTACGAAGAGGACAAGATCGGCCTGTCCCTCCCCTCCACCCGCGTCGACGCCTTCAACGTCGACCTGGCCAACGAGCTGACCCGCAACGGCCGTCGCTCGGGCCTGACCTTCGCCCCCGAGGGCGGCTCCGAGCGCATGCGCAAGGTCATCAACAAGATGGTCTCGGAGGAGGACCTGATCCGGACGGTCGCCACCGCGTACGGCAACGGCTGGCGCCAGGTGAAGCTGTACTTCATGTGCGGCCTCCCCACCGAGACCGACGAGGACGTCCTGCAGATCGCCGACATGGCGACTTCCGTGATCGCCAAGGGCCGTGAGGTCTCCGGCAAGAACGACATCCGCGCGACGGTCTCCATCGGCGGCTTCGTGCCCAAGCCGCACACGCCGTTCCAGTGGGCCCCGCAACTGTCGGCGGAGGACACGGACGCGCGTCTCGAAAAGCTCAGGGACAAGATCCGCGGCGACAAGAAGTACGGCCGCTCCATCGGCTTCCGCTACCACGACGGCAAGCCCGGCATCGTGGAAGGTCTGTTGTCGAGGGGCGACCGCCGCATCGGCTCGGTCATCCGCGCGGTCTACGAGGACGGCGGCCGCTTCGACGGCTGGCGCGAGCACTTCTCGTACGACCGCTGGATGCAGTGCGCCGAGAAGACGCTCCCGTCGTACGGTGTGGACGTCGACTGGTACACGACCCGCGAGCGCACCTACGAAGAGGTCCTGCCCTGGGACCACCTGGACTCCGGCCTCGACAAGGACTGGCTCTGGGAGGACTGGCAGGACGCCCTCGACGAGACCGAGGTCGAGGACTGCCGCTGGACCCCGTGCTTCGACTGCGGCGTCTGCCCCCAGATGGACACCCAGATCCAGATCGGCCCCACGGGGAAGAAGCTGCTGCCGCTCACGGTGAAGTGACATACCGTTGCGGTGGCGACCGTAATGCTCCCCGCCGACGCGGGGATGTTCCGCTGCTGCCGCTCACGGTCGTCAAGTAGCCCGGCCCGCCGGGGCGTTCCCGCGCCCCGGCGGCACAATGGCGCGATGCCTCAGCTCATCGCGCCCGACGTCCGCCTCCACGCCTCGTTCCTGGAGGCGATGACCGAGTTCGCCGCCGAGGAGTTCCTCGGCCGGACACTCGCTCGGGAACTTGTCGAACACGCCCCGACCTGGCACGACCCGGCCGGCTTCGCCCGCTACGTCGGCACCGTCCTGGCCGACGACTCCGCCGACACCTACTGGTACGTCGACGGCGCCACCTTCCTCGGCCGCATCCTGATCCGGCACGGGCGCCTCCTGCCACCGGACGACCTGGCCGGACACATCGGGTGCGGCGTCCGGCCCTCCGCCCGGCGGCGGGGACACGCGACCGGGATGCTGCGGGCGGCCCTGCCGCACGCCTTCGACCTCGGGATCGACCCCGTGTTCGTCACCTGCGACACCGCCAACACCGGCTCCCGCAAGGTGATCGAGGCCGCCGGTGGTGTGCTGGAGGGGGAGCGGGGCGGGAAGTTGCGGTTCTGGGTGGGCGGTGGTGGATCCGAATCGGGTGGTGGCGCGTCGTCGATGGCATGGAAGAACCGGAGAAGCGCGCCATGACCCCCAACCCGCCGCCGGCCCCCGCGTCGTCCGAGGGGTGTCTGGTCACGGCGATCCGGCTGCCGGTGCGGATCGTGGTGCTCGTACTGGTCGTGCCGGTGCGGATGGTCTGGGACGCGCTGGTCGTCTGCGGGCGGTTTCTCGACCGCGCCCTGTTGCGTCCCCTCGGCCGTGCGCTCGCCCGGCTCGGTCGGGCGCTGTTCGTCGTGCCGTGGGTGTGGGCGTACCGGAATCTCCTCACCCCGTTCGGCCACGGCCTTGTGTGGACGCTGCGCACCCTGGTCGTACGGCCCGCGCGGTGGCTGTACGCGCACGTGCTCACGCCCCTCGGTCAACTCCTCGCCGTCGCCACGAAGTTCATCGGCGACGTGATCGGCTGGACGCTGGTCGCGTTGTTCGTATGGCCGTGGGTCGGGCTGTGGCGGTATGTGCTCGTGCCAGCCGGGCGCGGGCTCGCCTGGCTGGGGCGGGTGCTGTGCGTGGTGCCCGCGGTGTGGCTGTACCGGCGGCTGCTCACTCCGCTCGGACACGGCGTCGCCTGGTTCGTACGCGGGATCGGCGCCGGCGTCGCCCGGACCCTGCGGGCGCTCGGCGCGGCGCTCGCGTTCCTGTGGCGGTGGGGTGTCGTCGTGCCGGTCGCGTTCGTATGGCGGTGGGTCGTCGTCGTGCCGGTCGTGTTCGGGTGGCGGTGGCTGATCGTCGTGCCCGTCCGCTTCCTGTGGACGTGGCTCGTCGTCGTGCCCGCGGGGTTCCTGTGGCGGCGGGTGCTCGTGCCCGTCGGGCGGGAGGTCGGGGCCGCGTTGGGGCACGCGTGGCGGATCGCCGGGTACGTGTCGCGCGCCGTCGGCCGCTTCCTCGGCGGACTCCTGCGGTGGACGTACCGGTACGTCCTCACCCCCGTGGGGCACCTGCTCCGCGACGGCCTGTGGCGGCCCGTCGCCCGTACCGTGCGGCAGGCGGTCGGCGCCGCCCGCAGCACCGCGCGCCAGGTACGGGCGGATCTGCGGCGGGCGCTGTTCGGCGAGTCCGCCCGCACACGAGCCGATGCGCGGGCCGGGGCCCGGAGCGAACGGGCGGTCACTGAACCGCGTACTCTTGGTGAGAGTCCCGGACAGTACGTGGCCCCGCCCGAGCGGGGATGATCCGGACTGGACGACGCTGGGAAGGCATCGGCCGGAATGCTCCTCGCCACTGCGGGGATCAAGGCGGCCGAGCCGTGCACAAGGAGATGTACCACTGGGCAAGCGACAGCCCGAAGGCCCGCCGCCCGCACCGGCGGTGCAGCGCATCCGACTGCGCTACACCAAGCGCGGCCGCCTCCGGTTCACCAGCCACCGCGACTTCCAGCGCGCGTTCGAGCGCGCCCTGCGTCGCGCCGAGGTCCCCATGGCGTACTCGGCGGGCTTCACCCCGCACCCCAAGGTGTCGTACGCCAACGCCGCACCCACCGGCACCGGCAGCGAGGCCGAGTACCTGGAGATCGCCCTCACCGAGCACCGCGACCCCGTGAAGCTCAAGGACCTGCTCGACGAGTCGCTGCCCGACGGGCTCGACGTCACCGACGTGGTCGAGGCCCGCACCTCCGGCCTCGCCGACCGGCTGCAGGCCTCCGTGTGGGAGCTCAGGCTCGACGGCGTGCCCGTCGAGGACGCCGAGCGCGCCGCCGAGGCCTTCCTCGCGGCCGAGTCGGTCGAGGTACAGCGGCGTACGAAGAACGGCATGCGCAGTTTCGACGCGCGTGCCGCCGTAGCGTCTCTCCAGGCGTCCCGTCCATCAGCTGATAGGCCGGTGGACAACCCCTGTGCGATACTGCGGCTGGTTGTTCGGCACGTGACGCCTGCCGTTCGACCCGACGACGTCCTGTCCGGTCTCCGAGCTGTGGCCGACCTGGCGCCGCCGGTCCCCGTCGCGGTGACCAGGCTGGCGCAGGGGCCATTCGATGAAGAGACCGGCACGGTGACCGACCCGCTCGCGCCCGACCGCGAGGCAGTCCCGGCCGCCCCGGCCGATCGCTCAGGGGCCGCCGGATCGCCCGCCGCGGCAGCGCAGGTGCCGGAAGGCTCCGCGTAGGGACGTCCGTCGTAGCGCAGCCCTCGTACTCGGGAGCCACCTGGGTCGGGCCGCGCGCCACCGACCAAGACTTTCGCCAGGCCGTACGTACATCGCGTACGGAACCGGCGAGACAGACAAAGAGAGCTCCCGTGCGGCGCCCGCGCCTACCGGACGGCGGCCCCGCGCATCGCGCGCCGGCCGCGGACGTCACCGGTGCAAGGCGCGGCGCCCGGGAGCCTGACGGGAGAACCGCCCGCATGCTTGAGCCGAACGAATCCGGTGTGACCGGAGAGGCCGAAGAAACCAATAACGCTCCTGGCGACAAGCTGCCGCCGCGCCGCCGGCGCCGCGCCGCTTCCCGCCCGGCCGGACCGCCCACGGCGGCCGCCGAGACGACCCCGGCCGCGGCTGTGACCGCGTCCGCCGTGGACCCCCTGGACCCCCTGGACCCCGTGGACCCTGAGGACGGCGCCGAGGAGACCGAAGAGGTCGAGGCCGCCGCCGCTCAGCCCGAGCCCGCCGAGAGCGCCGCCCCGCCGCGCGCCCGCCGCCGTGC
>NZ_JASCIS010000062.1 GCF_029968015.1 Streptomyces luteolus | reverse complement strand
TTAGCGAGGGGTAGTTGACTGCAGAGCCGACCGTCCGACACGGGGGCAAGGGGGAAGCGGGATGGGCTTCTGGGGGTACTACGTCGTGGGTCACGGCGAGCGGCCGCTTGCGGAACTGGGCGCGCTCGGCGGCGCACGCGAAGGGCTCGCGCTGCACGAACGGCGCGCCGACGGCTGGCAGATCTGGGAGGCCTCCGTCCCCGACGTCGGGTCGATGGCGAAGCTCGCCGAGGACTCCGGGGCGCCCGCGCTCTTCGGGTTCGTGATGGACAGCGCGTGCGTGGCGGTCGAGGCGGCGGGGCCGGGGAGCGGGGCGTGGAACGCGTGCCTGGCGCGGGACGGGATGGCCTCGTTCCTCGCGGCCGAGGGCAAGGAGCCGGACGATCTGTTCCTGCCGCCGCAGGACGCCGCGGAGCGGGCCGCGGCCTGGGCCGAGGAGGCGGGGCGGCAACCCGCGCCGGTGGCGGACCTGGTGAAGGTGTTGCAGGCGCCCGCCGATCCCTCCGCCGAGCTGCTGTTCTTCCGGTTCCTGGAACGGCTCGGACTGCCCCGGCAGTGACTTCGGACTGGCCCGGCAGTGACTTCGGGCGGTCCTGACAGTGACGATTCGGCCACGAGGGTGACGCTTTCGGCCAGCGGAACGCAGTAACAGGAAGTGCAGCGTCCGCGACGGAAGGCGACCCCGATGAGCCTGGTGGAACTGATCGCTCAGGCCGACGACCGAAGTCTGGCCGCGGGCGGACTCGCCTGCCTGGACCGCTGCCTGCCGCTGCTCGGCGGGGCCGACGACGACGTCCTTCGCCCGCTCTGGTCGAGCCTGGACGCGGGCGGCGCGGGCTGGGGCGAGGAACTCGCGCTGGTCCGCAAGGCGTACGGGGCCGTGGGGGAGGCGACGGCGGGGGAGACGACCGTAGGGGAGACGACCGTAGGGGAGACGACGGTGGGGGAGACGTCCGACGAGGGCGCGGCCCTCGTGCACCGGATGCTGTCGGCCACCCCGGACCGCTTCCCGTCCCCAGACCTGCGCGCCTGGGCGGACGCCTGCTCGGCGGCGTCCCTGCAGATCCACCGCCTCCTCGACGCGACGTCCCCGGCCGACACGGACGGCCCGCTGACCTCCGGCGAACTCCGCCGCCAGACCCGCGTCCTGGACCTCCTCGCCACCCCCGGCGGCGGCCTGCGCCAGGCCCTGGTCGTCTCGACGGAGGGGCGCCGGGTCGTACGAGCGGTGGTGTCACGCCGGGCCCGGGTACACGGGTGACCCTCAACTCCCCTGCGCGCGAGGGGAGTCACCCGCCCGTGGCGTCCCGGCACAGCAGGCGCAGTGACCCCTCGCCCTCGAAGGTGCGGCGGGCCTCGCTGATCGGGTCCCAGAGGGTGCCGTCCGGCGTGCGCAGCCAGTAGGAGTCGCCCGACTCCTCCCAGAGCGCACCCAGTTCGCGGACAAGGACCTCGCCCGCGTACGCGCCGAATCCGCGCAGCGCGTGGGCGACCGCCTCGTACGGCGGGTCCTCGCGGCGGAGTTCGGCTATGACCCGGTCCACGCTCCACAGGCTCTGCGGGGTGTGGTCCAGGCGCAGGCGTGCGCCCTCGCGGAGCATCGAGACGGAGTCGGCGGCCCAGCGGGCGGGCTTCGCGGGCATGGCGGCCGTTGCTTGGAGTGCAGTCACGTAGGGCTACTGCGCGCTGAAGGCGCAGATCATTACCCGGTTCGGGACAGGTCCCCGGAACCCTCACAGACGCGTCGCACCGTGTTCGCCGAAGTTCGCCGAATCGACACGGGATCCGGGTCCGGGCGGAGTGCGCCGAGTGACGGGCGGGGCGCGGGTGGCGCAGTACGGATGTGAAGCAGATACGTATGCGACGCCCCCTGCGTGCCGTCGCCACCGCAGCCGTCGCCCTCGCCTGTGTCGCGGGATGCTCCGCCGGGTCGAGCGAGCCGGACACCCCGGCCGCCTCGGCGACGGAGAGCTCCGCCACCCCCGTCCCGTCCGAGATCCGGCTCGCGGGCGCCCTCGCCACCAGGACCGACGTCCGCGGCTACCGCCTGGAGGACAACGACCAGCCCGCCGTACGCCCCAAGGCCGACCGGGAGGAGTGCCGTCCGCTCGCCGACATGACCGGCTCCGGCGTCGCGCGCAACCCCGCGGCGAAGGCCTGGTCCAGCCGGTCCTACGGCTCGACCACCGAACGCGGCCTGGCCGTGACGACCAGCCTCTTCTCGTACGAGGGCGAGGGCGCCGCCACCACGATCGCCGCCGTCCGCACGGCCCTGAAGGACTGCGCCGACGGGTTCAGCACCTCGGGGAACAACGGCGGCGCGACCGTCGAGTACGTGGACGTGCGGACCGACGAGGCCCCGTCCGGCGGGGACGAGGCGGTCGCCTGGTCCATGACCGGCAAGGCGCAGGGCCAGCGGGTGCCGCTGCGGATGACCGCCGTACGCCAGGGGAACGTGCTCGCGCTCTTCCTCGCGCTGCACCTGAGCGACCCGGAGCGGGCGGAGCTGCCGCAGGATCTGTACGACGCGCAGCTCAGGAAGCTGAAGCAGACGCTGGGTTCCTGAGGGATCGCGGCCGATCGCGGGGCCTCGCGCCGATCGCGGGGCCTCGCGCCGATCGCGCCGATCGCGGGGATCGCATCGACCGCGGGGATCGCATCGACCGCGCGCCTCGCCCGGAAGGCCGCCAGCGATCGGCCGGGGCCGCCACCCCCCACAGGAGAGGCCCCGGCCGTCGCACGGCACGGGCCGCACAGGCCCGTACTCTCTTCAGCGCCGCCGTTGGGTTTTGTGTCACACCGCTCTGTGTCACCCGGCGGTTGCACGTTGTGCAGACATGGACGTGGGGGCCATTCACGCCGTAGCGTCTTGTTCCTGCTGGGCTGCGAAATGGGCAGGATGAGGGAGTTGTTGGGGGACGACGCGGAGCTGACCGCCGCGGTGCTTGCGGCACAGAACGGTGACGAGACCGCGTTCCGTACTGTGTACCGCGCCGTGCACCCACGGCTGCTCGGATACATACGCACGCTCGTGGGCGAGCCCGACGCCGAGGACGTGGCGTCGGAGGCGTGGCTGCAGATCGCCCGCGACCTCGACCGGTTCGAGGGCGACGCCGACCGCTTCCGCGGCTGGGCCGCGCGTATCGCCCGCAACCGCGCCCTCGACCACATCCGGATGCGCGGCCGCCGCCCGGCCATCGGCGGGGACGAGACGGAGCTCACCGGGAAGCCCGGCGAGGCGGACACCGCGGGCGAGGCCATGGAGGCGCTCGCCACCGGGGACACCCTTGCCCTGATATCGCAGTTGCCGCAGGACCAGGCCGAGGCCGTGGTGCTCCGCGTCGTCGTCGGCCTCGACGCGAAGAGCGCCGCGCAGACCCTCGGCAAACGCCCCGGTGCCGTGCGCACCGCCGCGCACCGGGGTCTGAAGAAGCTCGCCGAACTGCTCGGCGCCGACGCAGCCGACGGCCTCGGAGCCGTGCCCCCGCAACCCGGCCGAGGCCGCGCCGGACAGGCGCCCAAATTTCCGGCGGGTGTGACGGATTCGCGTTCGCGGACGCAGAAGGACATGTGATGGCCGACGAGCGGGACCACTGGCTTGATGGGGACGCGGCGGAGCGTTTGCTCCGCGGCGAGCCCCTCGACGCCGTCGACGATCACGCCCGTGTCCAGGCCGAACGCCTCTCCGCCGTGCTCGGCGACGCCCGCCGCGCAGACCCCTCCCAGCAGCCGGAAAGCGCCCGCGGGCCGCATCCCGACGGGGGTGAACTGCCCGGCGAGGCGGCCGCGTTGGCGGCCTTCCGGGACGCGCGCGGTGCGTATGCCACGCGTGTAGACGACGCCCCCGGCACCTGGGTCCTCGGCGGCCGTCCCGGTCCCGGCGACACCGCCGGAGTGCTCGGTGACAGCGGTGCCGTACGCATTGGCACAGCCGACGGGAAGCCGCGTACGCGCTGGGGAAGACCCGTGCGCTACGGCCTCGCCGCGGCGCTCGCAGCCTGCACCCTCGGCGGGGTCGCGATGGCCGGCGCCGGTGTCATCCCCACGCCCTTCGACCGCGGCCCCGAACCCGGACCCGGCGCCTCCGTCTCCGCGGCGCCCTCCGACCCCGACCCGCTGCTCTCCCCGTCACCCAGCACCTCCGCGTCCGACCCCGAGGGCGGGCACTCCGGTTCCGCGACACCGGACGGCGCGACCGAGGGCACTCCGGGCTCCGGGCACCCCTCGCAGGGCGGCGGCGCCCCGTCCGACCCGGGCGGTACCGCGCCGAAGCCCACCGACTCGGCTCTGCCGAAGGACGACCGGGCCCGGTGGTACGCACGCGTGGTCACCGGCTGTCGCGACTATCTCGCGGGCAAGCCGATGGACCCGGAGAAGAAGCGCCGTATCGAGCAGTCCGCGGGCGGGCCCGAAGGCGTACGGAAGTTCTGCCGGCAGGCCCTCTCCGGCGACGGCAGGAACACTGACGACAGGAGCGGCTCCGGCCGGGACGGCGACGGGGGCGAGGACGGGGACGGCGGTTCGGGCCGCGGCTCCGAGGGCGGCGGCGACGGCTCGGACGGCGGCAACCGGCACGAGGGCAACGGCGGGGCCGGGGCGATCGTCTCGCCCGACTCGGCCGTGCCCGCCTCCACCGCACCTAGCTCCGCCACTCCCACGGTGAGTGGCACGACCAGGACGGCCACGACGAGGACGGCCACGACGAGGACGGCCACGACCAGGACAGCCCCGAGCACGGTCTCCACGGCCGGTCTCGACGGCACCGGAAATCCGTGACCTCACCGTGATCATCCGGGTGTGACAGTTTTCGGCGGGGTGGCGCAGTAAGAAGTGAGCCGACTGGTCATCGGCCGCGCGCGAGCCGGGGTTCCCCCCGTACCCCACGGCTCCAGCGCAAATGGCGGGGGTGGGACACGTTCCCCCGGTCCCACCTCCGCCCCTCCTCTTATCGGCCCTTATCGCCCCTTGTTGGCCCTTCCTGGCCTGAAGCTCTCACCAGTGGACGACGACCTTGTCGCCCTTGCGGACCTGCGCGAAGAGCGCGGCGATCTTCTTCTCGTCCCGGACGTTCACGCAGCCGTGCGAGGCGCCCGCGTAGCCGCGCGCCGCGAAGTCCGCGGAGTAGTGCACGGCTTGGCCGCCGCTGAAGAACATCGCGTACGGCATCGGAGTGTCGTAGAGCGTCGACACATGGTGCCGGGGGACCCCTTGACGGCCCGCGCGGTGCCCGCGTCGTACCGGCCCGTCGGGTACCTGGGGAACCAGCCGATCTGCCGCAGCCGCGCCTGCAGTTCCCGCACCTTCGTGCCCTGCGCGCCCGGCGCGAGGACCGGGGCTTTCGGCGCGGCGCTCGGCGCGGGCTTCGTCGGGGCGGGCTTCGCGGGGGCGGGGGACGCCGAGCGGCCCGGCGGCTTCGCGTCCACATGGACGCCGTTGCCCGGGCCGGTCCCCGCAGCGTGCACCTTGCACCCCGAGAGCAGCCCCGCCACGGCGAGCACCGCCCCGCACCACGTCCCCGCCCGCGCCCGTCTCCCGTTCGTACGACCCATGCCGTGCCCCCCCTGCCGTCGTGTCCCCTTTGGGAGGGTTCCCGCGCATGATGGGGAGCGAACCGCTCCGTTTCGTACGAAACGGGTCCGTCCCTCCGGGAGGCACAGAGATGGCGCGCGAGTCCGAGTCGGGTCTGCCCATCGAGCCGGTCTACGGCCCCGAGTCGCTCGCGGGCTGGGATCCCGCGGGGCGGCTGGGCGAGCCCGGCGCGTACCCGTTCACGCGGGGCGTGTACCCGACGATGTACACCCGGCGGCCCTGGACGATGCGGCAGTACGCCGGTTTCGGCACCGCCGCCGAGTCCAACGCCCGCTACCGGCAGCTGATCGAGCACGGCACGACCGGCCTCTCCGTCGCCTTCGACCTGCCTACCCAGATGGGCCACGACAGCGACGCCCCGCTCGCGGCGGGCGAGGTCGGCAAGGTCGGCGTGGCCGTCGACTCGCTCGACGACATGCGGACCCTCTTCGACGGCATCCCCCTCGACCGCGTCTCCACGTCGATGACGATCAACGCCCCGGCCGCGCTGCTGCTCCTGCTCTACCAGCTCGTCGCCGAGGAACAGGGCGTGTCCGCCGCGCGGTTGACGGGCACGGTCCAGAACGACGTGCTCAAGGAGTACATCGCGCGCGGCACGTACATCTTCCCGCCCGCGCCCTCGCTGCGGCTCACCTCGGACCTGTTCCGGTACTGCGCGGCCGAGCTGCCGAAGTGGAACACCATCTCGATCTCCGGCTACCACATGGCCGAGGCCGGGGCCTCGCCCGCGCAGGAGATCGCCTTCACCCTCGCCGACGGCATCGCGTACGTCCGCACGGCGCTCGCCGCGGGCATGGACGTGGACGCCTTCGCGCCCCGCCTGTCGTTCTTCTTCGTGGCCCGTACGACGCTCCTCGAAGAGGTCGCCAAGTTCCGGGCCGCGCGCCGGATGTGGGCCCGGGTGATGCGCGAGGAGTTCGGCGCGCGCGAGCCCAAGTCGCAGATGCTGCGCTTCCACACGCAGACCGCCGGGGTGCAGCTGACCGCGCAGCAGCCCGAGGTGAACCTGGTGCGGGTCGCCGTCCAGGGCCTCGGCGCGGTCCTCGGCGGCACCCAGTCGCTGCACACCAACGCCTTCGACGAGGCCCTCGCCCTGCCCACCGACAAGTCCGCCCGACTCGCCCTGCGCACCCAGCAGGTCCTCGCGTACGAGACCGACGTGACGGCGACCGTCGACCCGTTCGCGGGTTCGTACGTGGTGGAGCGGATGACGGACGAGGTGGAGGCGGCGGCCGTTGAACTCATGAGCCGCGTCGAGGAGTTGGGCGGTGCGGTCGCCGCGATCGAGCAGGGCTTCCAGAAGGGCGAGATCGAGCGGAACGCGTACCGCGTCGCGCGGGAGACGGAGGCGGGTGAGCGCGTGGTCGTCGGCGTCAACCGCTTCGCGTCCGACGCGGAGGAGCGGTACGAGCCGCTGCGGGTCGACCCGGCCCTTGAGGCCCGGCAGGTGCGCCGCCTCGCCGAACTGCGCGCCTCCCGGGACGGGGCGGCGGTCGACTCGGCCCTCGCGGCGCTGCGGGAGGCGGCGGCGGGGGACGCGAACACCCTGTACCCGATGAAGGAGGCGCTCCGGGCGCGGGCCACGGTCGGCGAGGTGTGCGGGGCGCTGCGGGTGGTGTGGGGGGCCTACGAGCCGACGGAGCGGTTCTGAGTGCCACGCCCCGGGTGGCTCGATATCGCTGTCAGACCCCCCTGGTGTTCCAGGGCCATAGACGTAGAATCACCCTCCCACACGGCCCCTGCCTGGGAGCTTGTGCGACCTACGGGGAAATGTACTGATGAGCGAAATCGAGCCAGACAGACCTGCGCCGACCCTGCGTTTCAACGTCCTCGGCCCGCTTGAGGGGTGGGCCGACGGGGTGCGGATGCGCCTCGGCGGGGCGATCCAGGAGCGGGTCCTTGCGACCCTGCTCCTGGAGACCGGGCGGGTGGTGACCATCCCGCGCCTGGTCGATGCCGCGTGGGAGGGCGAGCCCCCGGCAACCGCCACGCACCAGGTGCGCAAGGCCGTCGCCGACCTGCGTCGGCGTATCCCCGGCGGCAGCGCGGTGATCCTGACCGACGGGCCCGGCTACCGGGTGGCGGTGGCGGACGACCAGCTGGACCTGCTTGAGTTCGGCATCCGGGTCCGGGCAGCCGAGCAGGCCGTACAGGAGGGGCGGCAGCGGCCGGCCGCGACGGAGCTGCGGACCGCGCTCGCCCTGTGGCAGGGAGCCGTGCTGTCCGGTTCGGGCGGCCCGGTGATCGACGCGGCGGCGACCGCCCTGGAGGAGCGACGCCTCGCCGCCGCCGAGCGGCTGTGCGAACTCCGCCTCGCGCTGGGCGAGAGCGCCGAGCTGGTGCCCGACGCGCGGGCGCTGGTCACCGAGCACCCGTTGCGCGAGACGTTGCGCGGCCATCTGATGCTCGCCCTCTACCGCTCCGGCCGACAGGCCGAGGCGCTGGAGGAGTACGGCAAGGTACGCGCGCTGCTCGTCGACGAGCTCGGCATCGATCCCGGGCCACGGCTTGCCAGGTTGTACGAGGACATCCTCCGGGACAGCCCGGCGCTCGCCGCGCCCGCGCCGCAGGCACCCGCTGCCGAGGCGGCGGTCCACGACCGGGCTCCGGAGGCGGGCGGCCTGGCGCGGGATGGCCTGGCGCGGGATGGCCGGGTGCGGGATGGCCGGGTGCCGGGCCCCCAGGCCGCGCCGGATCCGCACGGCGTCGCGGGCCGGCAGGAAGCCGGTTCCGAAGGGGCGGCGGAAGCATCGGAGGCGCCCTGCACCCTGCCGTACTGCCTGCCCGACTTCACCGGGCGGGCCAAGGAGCTGGCCGAGCTGCTCGACCCGGTGGCCGGCAGCCCGCCGGGCGAGCAGTCCGTGCGGGTCGTGGCCATCGACGGCATGGGAGGCGTGGGCAAGACGGCCCTCGCGGTGCAGGCCGCCCATCAGCTGGCCGAACAGTTCCCGGGCGGGCAGCTCTACGTCGACCTGCGGGGCTTCACGCCCGGCGAGCAGCCCGTACCGCCGGGGACCGTACTGGACACCCTGCTGCGGATGGCCGGTGTCCCGGGTGACCGCATTCCCGATGATCCGGCCGGGCGTACGCAGCTGTGGCGGGCGACTCTCGCGGGCCGGAAGATGCTGCTCCTGCTCGACAACGCCGCCGACGCCGAGCAGATCAGGCCGCTGCTGCCGGCCTCCCCCGGCTGCCTGGTGCTGACCACCAGCCGCGCGAGGCTCCTCGACCTCGACGGTGTCGAGTGGGTGTCCGTCGGTCTGATGACGGCCGAGGACAGCGCCGCGCTGGTCGCGGAGACGCTGGGTGCGGCCCGGGTGGACGCGGAGCCGGAGGCGGCCGTCGAACTCGCCGAGCTCTGCGGGCAGCTGCCGCTCGCCCTGCGCATCGCGACGGCCCGACTGCGCAACCGGCCGCGCTGGACGGTGAGTTATCTGGTCGAGCGGCTGCGCGACGAGACGCACCGGCTGAACGAGCTGCGGTCCGGCGAACGCGGCGTCGAGGTGACCCTGCAGCTGTCGTACCAGTCGATGGACGAGCGGCACCGTGCCGCGTTCAGGCTCCTGGGGCTGCACCCGGGCAAGCGGATCGACGTCCGGTCGGCGGCGGCGCTCCTCGGCATGGACGCGCGGGAGGCCGAGGACACCCTTGAGCTGCTGCTCGACGTCCATCTGCTGCAGCAGCCCGACATCGGTGTCTACACCTTCCACGACCTGGTGCGGAGCTTCGCCCACAAGCTGCGCTCGGGAGTGACCGAGGAGGACGACGCGGCGGCGGTCGAGCGTCTGCTCGACTACTACCTGACGGCGACGGAGACGGCGTGCACCGTGCTGTTCCCCGGCCGGGTGCACCGTCCCACCGGTCTCGCGGCGTACCGGGGCGAGCTGCCGCCGCTGGACGACGCCGCCCTGGCGTGGAGCTGGTTCGACCACGAGCACAGTGGACTGGTGGCGGCCGCGCCCCTCGCCGAACGGCACGGGCACGACCGCCACACCATCGGTCTGGTCCGCAATCTCAGCTTCTACTTGAACGCGCGGGGACGGTTCGACGAGTTCTGGAGCCTCTGCCACCTCGCGGTCGCCGCCGCCCGCCGCATCGACGATGCCGCCCTGCTGTGCGTGGCTCTGTCGAACCTCGGGGTGGCGTGCTGGAAGCTCGGCCGCTTCGAGGAGGGGCTCGCCATCGCCGCCGAAGGGCGGGACCTCGCAATACGTGCGGGGGACAGGGCGACCCAGGCGCATCACGAGTCGGGCGTCGGCATGCTCCTCGCGGTCCTCGGCCGGTTCGACGAAGCCCTGCCGTTGCTGCAACGTTCCGTCGTCCTGAGCGGGGAGCTGGGCACACCGCGAGCCGAGGCGGACAACCTGACCATGCTGAGCACGGTGCATGATCAGCTTGGCCAGTACGAGGAAGCCGCTGCGGCCGCTCGCCGTGCGTGGGACATCAGTGGTCCGCTCGGCTACCGCGAGAACGAGCTCACGGCTCTGACCGAGCTGGCCTTCGCCCATCTGGGCCTCGGTGAGATGGGCGAGGCCTACGACTTCCTCAAGCGCGCCCGCGACCTCTGCGACGAGACCAGACCGCCGGGGGACGTTGCCCTGGTGTCCGCTCTGTCTGCCGAGGTCGCCCACCTCTGCGGGGAGGAGGCCGGGGTGAGCGACTTCGCGCAGAGGGCCCTCGATCTCGTCCGTACGGGGGGCTCTCCGGTCCGGCTCGTGAAGGTGGAGAACATCGTGGGGCGTTTCCATATGAGGCGGGGCGAGTACGCCAGGGCACAGTCCCTGCACGCGCATGCGCACAAGGTCGCCTCGGCGATGGGCTACCGCTCCGAGGAGACCCGGGCGCTGGTGGGCCTTGGCCATGTCGCCGAGGCGCTCGGCGACCGGGGAGCGGCGGCCGAGCACCGCGCCGCGGCCGCCGAGCTGTTCGACTTCATGGGCCTGCCGGAGTGCCGCCGGGCGTGGTGAACCGAGGCCTCGGGCGCTACGGGAGGTTCGGGCTCGGTTCGCCCGCGAGGACCTCGTGCCCCGCCGACGGGCCGTCCGCCGTCGGCAGGTGGGCTGCCGCACCGACGCCGAGCGCCAGGGCGGCCGCCGCGAGGATTCCCATGAGTCCGGTGAGCGCGCGTCGCATGTTCGTTTCTCCTTGGTGTCGAGCGGTGTGCAGCGGTGTGCGGCTCGCGTTTCCTGCGGCCGCTTTCGATGGGTCGATACTCGCCGCGCCCGATACCGGTCGGATCCCGTCCCGTTCCTGCTCCCGTTCCCGTTCCTGTTCCCGTTCCCGCGCATATCGGCCCGGCCGTCTCATCCGTGGCCCAGCTCCCGGGAAGCCACGACGCGGGCTCCCCTCGCAGTGAGCAGTACGTCGGTCCGCGCCGCGCCCGACTCGTATCCGACCAGGTCGAGAAGGTCACGTACGGCCTGCCGGATGACGGAGCGCTGCGACTCGGTGGGTGGCCGCGCGGCGGGGCCGGCCGCCGTGATGTCGGCGACCAGGTGCATCCCGTCGACGGTGAGAGTCCTGACCCCGAACACAGGGCCGGGGCCGTCCACCGGGGCCCCGCTCCTGCCGATGAGGCGCCGCAGGGCGGAGGGATCGGGCAGGCGGCTCGCGGCCGCCTCCCGCTCCGGGAAGAGCGCGCGGTGCACCGCTCGGGCGGTCGTCGCGGCCCCGGCAGCGAGCGCGGACCCGGAGTCGCCCGCCAGAGAGAGCACATGCCGCACGTCGTGCTGCCGGGCCAGGGCCGTCAGGAGGGTGCGCAGCGCGGACACCTCGCCGAAGTCGGCGGACACCAGGCGTTGGTGCGGGATGCCCGCCTTCACCAGCGGCTCCGGCGGCCCGAGTCGGGGATCGGTGACCGCCCAGAAATCCAGGCCCGCGTCGGCGGCCGCTCGTACGAGACCTGGTCCTGGCATCACGAGCAGGACGCGAGGAACCGGCCGGGCGGCGCTCACCGCGCCGCTGCCGGGGTCGCGGCGAGCCGGTCGCGGATGGCCGACACCAGCTCGGCGATGCCTTGGTCCCTGAGCACCTGGTAGTGGTCGCCCTCCAGGTCGATCACGGTGGGCGGGGCGGCGGACCAGCCGGACCGGCCCTCGATGAAGGAGTAGTCGTCGCCGGACGCCCGGAAGATCGTCACCGGCGCCTCGATGCGCCGCTCGGCCAGCTCGACGAACGAGTAGTCGAACGCGTAGGTCTGCCCGACGATGCGGGTGATGCGGCGCACCAGCTCTTCGTCGAGCGCCGGGAAGGCGGCGGTGACGAAGGCCACGAAGCTGTCCTCGTCGTGCGTGGCCGACAGGCAGGCGTCAAGCTCGGGACCGGCGATCGAGCCCGCGAAGACGGAGAAGAGGATCGTCACGTAGGCCGGGTTGCGGTAGGAGGCCTCGCGGCCGTGCCGACGCCCGTCCGCCTGTCGCACCTTGGGGTTGCCGGGGCAGATCAGCAGCAGGTCCGCCACCCGCTGCCCGGCCTGTTCGAGCTGGAACGCCGTCTCGAACGCCACCCGGGCGCCGAAGGAGTAACCCCACAGCGTGTACGGCCCTTCGGGCTGCAGGCGCCGGATCTCCGCCACATCGGCGGCCGCCATCTCGCGGATGGTCGGATACGGCACCTCCCCGCTGTTGATCCCGGCCGACTGGATGCCGTAGAAGCTGCCCGGCATACCCGCCTCGCGGGCGAGGAGCCGCAGGTTCATCGGGTAGCCGCCGAGGCCGGGCCAGCAGAACACCGGGCTTCCCGCCCCGTTCTCGTGCAGTCGCACCAGGCGGGACGAGGGGGCCACGCCGCCTTCCCCGGCGTGGGCTGCCGTTGCCCGTACCGTCTCGATGTGCGCGGCCAGATCCTTCAGCTTCGGGTGTTCGAAGAGGATCTGCAGCGGGAGCGATATCCCGAACTCCCGGTTGATCACCCGGGTGAGCATCACGGCGGTCAGTGAGTTGCCGCCGGCCTCGAAGAAGCCGTCCTCCATCGACACGTCCGCGTACTTCAACGCCCGCCCCCAGGCCTCGGCCAGCCACCGCTCGGCCGGTGTCACGGGTGCGACGCAGGGGGACGTCTGGGCGGAGCCGCTCACCTGCTCCGTGGCCGCGAGGGCGGCGCGGTCGATCTTGCCGTTGGCGGTGAGCGGAAGGTCGTCGAGGACGAGCACCCGGTTGGGAATCATGTAGTCGGGCAGGAGCCTCGCGAGGTCGTCGCGGATGATCTCCGTCGGGCCGCGCATGTGGACGGAGTCCTCGCGCATCCCGGTGGAGAGCGTCTGCTCCTCGCTGACCTTGCCCCCGAGGAAGAAGTACGAGGCCCCCGATCCGATACCGGCGGCGGCGAGGACGGCGTCGATGCGCTGCGCGGCCGGCAGCGGGTGCCCGCTCTTCGACGAGTACCCGGAGGACATGAAGCCCAGGCGCAGCCCGTTGCGCTGCAGATGGTGCAGCTTCTTCCCGAGTTCCACGTACGCGAGCCTGCTGTCCTCGGCCCTGCTGACGGCGGTGATGCCGAAGCTCGCGGCCTCGTACACACCCTGGTTGATCGCGATCACGTCCTTCTTGCGCACCATCTCGTCGGATACGCGCTCGAAGTCGCCGCAGGCGTGGCGGTACAGACCGGTCGGCAGGCCCGGCACCTTGCCGGGGTGCGTCTGGAGGAAGAGTTCGACGTCGTCGTGGCCGGGCAGGCCGTCGTTCGGGACGATCTCGAACGTGCCCAGGCAGTAGTCCTCCTCGGCCACGTCCAGCGCCTCGCGCACCGTCTCCCGCTGTGTGCCGGGGCGGATCGTCAGCCCGTACGAGGGCAGGACCTCCTCGAACACGCCCAGCATGTGGCCGGTCTCGAACTCAAGGACCTCCTGGATGTTGTTGCTGTACACGGGCTCGATCGCCCGCTTCTTGCCCAGGAAGTGCACCCGCAGGCCTTCCGGTGCGCCGGAGCGTGCCGCGCCGACCAGGACGAGCCGGTGGTCCACGGGGTGGAAGTAGTAGACGCCGGCGTCTAGTCCGGCGAGTCCGCCGCTGGTCTCCAGGTACATCTGGGTGGCGTAGAGCGCGCCGGGGGAGGCGTAGGCGTACTTCGGCAGCAGCCGGTCCTCGCTGTGGAACGGCCCGAACCAGCGCAGGATCTCGCCCAGTTCGGCCGGGGCCAGCCTGCTGACGGGCCGCCGAAAGGCGGACACCTCACGCGGCTTGAGCAGCTCCCGCAGGTCGGCGTAGGAGACCTGGCCGCCCTCGTAGAAGCGGTAGGTCTTGCGGGCGAACACCTGACGGCGCTGCTCGTGCGACTCCTCGCGCCCGGACAGCTCGACCACGGGCCGGTCCCGCAGCTCGTCGGGGTCGCGCAGCCCCGCGTTGGACAGCTGGGCCTTGACCTGCAGCTTGCTGGACTTGGACTGGTGGTGGGCGCCGTGGCTGCCCTGGTCCATCAGGGCGGCTTCCCTGGGGTTCAGCTCCACGCAGGCGACGAGGTTCTGGAAGCCGGTACGGGGATCGTCGACGACCACCGTGGCCGCGCGCCGTACCCAGGTGTGCTCCTCGATCGCGGAGGCGACCTCCTCCAGCTCCACCCGGTAGCCGCGCAGCTTGACCTGGGAGTCGGCCCGTCCGGAGAACTGGATCGTCCCGTCCTCGTTCCAGTACGCCAGGTCACCGGTCCGGTAGAGGCGGTCGCAGGGGACGAACTCGGGTGCGGTGACGAAGCGTTCCCTTGTCTGGTCCGGAAGGTTCAGGTAGCCGCGCGCCAGTTGGATCCCGCCGATGTACAGCTCGCCCTTCTCACCGATCTCCACCGGCTGCAGGTTCTCGTCCAGGATGAAGCACATCGTGTGGTCCACCGGCACACCGATGGGAACGATCGCCGACTGGTCGTCTCCGGCGAGCGTCTCCGGGGCCACGCGATGCGCCGTCGCGTTGATGGTGCACTCGGTCGGCCCGTACAGATTCACCAGGGACGTGTGCGGCAGTTGCGCGGCGAACTCCCGCGCCAGCTTGACGGTCAGCGCCTCGCCCCCGGAGAACACCCGGCTGAGCGACGTGCACGACGGAAGGGTCTCCGTGTCCAGAAGCGCCTGCAGCAGTGTGGGAACACACTGCAGCGTGGTGACCTCGTTCCGGATGACGGTCTCGATGAGGGCCTCGGGATCACGGTAGATCCCGGGCGTTCCCATGACGACCCGCCCGCCGACGGCGGGAGCGAGGATCTCCCACTGTGCGGCGTCGAAGCTCATGGGGGTCTTCTGCAGCACGGTGGTGCCGGGGCCCAGATGACCGTGGTCCCGCATCCAGCGCAGCTGGGAGACGATCGCGCGGTGCTCGATCATCACTCCCTTCGGGCGGCCGGTGGAGCCCGAGGTGTAGATGACGTACGCGAGGTCGTGCGCGCGGGGAGCGGACCGCGCCGGCGGACGGGTGCCGGTGGTGTGCGCCCTGGTGGCGGGACCCTCAGGGGTGACGGTGCCCTCAGGGATGACGGTGCCCTCAGGGGTCAGGGCGATCACCGTGACTCCTGGTGGAGCGAGTTCCTCCGCTCTCGCCGTCAGATGCTCCTGGGTCACCAGGACTTCCGTGCCCGAGTTCTCGACCATGTAGCGCAGCCGGTCCTCCGGGTACTCCGGTGAGAGCGGCAGGTAGGCGCCGCCGGAGGCGAGGATGCCCCACGCGCCGACCATCAGTTCGAGCGACGGCTCGACATACAGCCCGACCGGGGTGTCCGCGGTGACGCCCAGGCGGCGCAGTTCACCGCCCAACTGCTCTGCCGCGCTGTTCAGTTCGTCGTACGTCAGTCTTCTGTCCTGGTGTACGACCGCCGTCTCGGCCGGTCGTACCGCGGCCTGCTGACCGAGCAGGTCGGCGACCCGGGTCTCCCCCAGGGGCGTGCTTGTCCGTGCGTTCAGCGTGGTGGTTTCCACCGGGTTCTCCTTCGACTGGTTGCCCGCGATCACGCGGCTGTGGACTCTTCGTGCTGTTGCTGCTGTTGCTGCTGTTGCTGCTGTTGCTGCTGTTGCTGCTGTTGCTGCTGTTCGCGCTGTTCGTGCTTCTGCTTCTGCTTCGTACGAGTGCTCGGGCGGTGTTCTCCGCCGGTCTGCGCGAGGACGACGGAGGCGACGACGGCGAGGGCGCCGACCGTCTGCAGGGGAGTGAGGGCCTCGCCGAGGACCAGGTAGCCGAGCAGCGTGGCGGCGAGCGGTGAGGCGAAGCCGAGAAAGGACACGGCGAGTGCGGGAAGCCGCTCCACGCCCCGGAACCAGATCGCGTAGGCGAACAGCGCCCCGATCAGGCCGAGGTAGGCGAACCCCAGGAGGTTGCCGCCGCTCAGCGTGGCGGGCAGGCCCTCGGCGGCCAGAGTGACGGGCAGCAGGACGAGCCCGCCCGCCGTCAGCTGCCATCCCGTGAAGGTCAGCAGGCTCACACCCGGCGGCCGGCCCCAGTGCTTAGTGAGGACGATCCCGGACCCCATGCACACGGCGCCGAGGAGGCCGGCGGCGATGCCGACCGTGTCCGATGCGGCGTGCGGCCGTAGGACAAGGAGGGCGACACCGCCCGCGCCAAGGGCACAGGCGATTCCATGGACGGGTCTGATCCTGTTCTTGAGGAGCAGGGCCGACAGGAGCAGCACGATCATCGGCTGCGCGGTCATGACCAGGGCGGCGACGCCTCCGGGCAGGTGGTAGGCGGCGACGAACAGCAGGTAGAAGAAGGCCCCGATGTTCAGCACGCCGAGGACCAGGGCGCGCCACCACCACCGCCCGCGTGGCAGCACACGGCCGACCGCCAGGAGGAGCAGTCCCGCCGGAAGCGCCCTGAGCAGGGCGGCGAGCAGGGGCCGGTCCGCAGGCAGGAGTTCGGTGGTGACCAGGTAGGTGGAGCCCCAGATCGCGGGGGCCAGCGCGGTGAGGACGGGTTCGAGCGCGCCCCGGTACCGGCTCACCGGGTCACCTGGCCGGGTGGCGTGGGCTGTTGCGGGCTGCTGCGGTGCGGGTGGCTGCGGTGCGGGTGGCTGCGGTGTGGGTGGCCGCGGTGTGGAGTGCTTCGGTACGGGGTGCTTCGGTACGGGGTGCTTCGGTACGGGGTGCTCCAGTGCGGGGCGCTCCGGTACAGGGTGCTGCAGTGCGGGGCGCTCCGGTACAGGGTGCTGCAGTGCGGGGCGCTTCGGTACGGGGTGCTCCAGTGCGGGGCGCTCCGGTACAGGGTGCTCACCGCGCACCCGGTGGACGTGGGCGTCACCGTGCGGGTCCTCTCGGGTCGGTGGCCGGTTCGGCGGTCATGTCCGACCCTCGGTGTCGCCCTTACCGATCCGTTCCCAGGGCGGTACCAGCCGTGCGGTGAGCCTTACGGGAACCGGACAGGACGGAATCGGGAACGGCGCCCGGCAGTCTCCTCGGCGACCGACCGCCCCGAGGAGAGGTAGCCCGTCCCATGCCCACGATCGTCCTTGTCTCCGGCAGCCTGCGCCGCGACTCCGTCAACACGGCCGCGCTCGCCACCCTCCGCCGACTTGTCACCGAACGCTCCGCCGAGGCCGAGGCCGAGGTCGAGGTCGAGGTCGTCCCGCTCTCCATCGGTGACCTTCCGCACTTCGACGGGGACGAGGAGCAGCGCGGAGATCCCCCCGCGGTCGCCGCGGCCAAGTCCCTGGTGGCCCGGGCCGATGCGGTGGTGATCAGTACGCCCTCGTACAACGGTGAGATTCCGGGCGTACTCAAGAACGCCCTCGACTGGTTGTCCCGGCCGTACTCCGAGAGCGCGCTGACGGGCAGGACCGTCGCCGTGCTCAGCGCCTCACCGGGACCGCGCGGCGGCGTGGACGCGCAGCTGGGCCTCGTCGGCGTACTGCGACGGGTCGGGGCCCGGGTGGTCGAGCACGAGCCGGTTGCCGTCGGCGGTGCCGAGGAACTGCGTACCGCGGACGGTGACTTCACCGACCCGACCGTGCTGGCCGGCCTCGGCAGTCTGGCCGATGCGGTACTCGCAGCCGTCGGGGCAGCCGACGCACGTGTCGGGGCCTGACGGCCATGACGATCGGCATCTTCCGTCAACTGGGCGAGGACCTGCGGGTCGTCGTCGAGCGGGACCCCTCGATGCGCAGCCGTACCGAAGCCCTGTGGCACCCGGCGCTGCCCGCACTGTGGACCCACCGCCTCGCCCACCGCCTCCACCGGCGCGGCCTGCGGAAATCCGCGCGGATCCTGGCGTACTGCGCCCGCCGGGCCACCGGCGTGGAGATCCATCCGGGTGCGGTGCTCGGCCGGCGCGTGTTCATCGACCACGGCGCGGCCGTGGTGATCGGCGAGACCGCGGTGGTCGGCGACGACGTGACGCTCTACCACCAGGTGACACTCGGAGCCGTCGGCTGGTGGAACGACGTGCGACGGCCCGAGGGCGAGCGCAGGCACCCCGTGGTGGGGCACCACGTCGTCCTCGGCACGAACGCGACCGTGATCGGACCGGTGACCGTGGGCGACCACGCTGTGGTCGGCGCCCAGGCACTGGTCACCAAGGACGTACCGGCCGGCGCCAGGGTCTTCGCTCCCACGGCGGTCGTCCAGCCCGTCGGATCGGCGGCGCGGCGTGAGGACGCCCGCCCGCCCCACCGCACCCCCCAGTCCGTCACGACCCGTAATGAGGACGTCTGTGAACCACTCTGTCGTCGACAGCATCGAGAGCCTCGTCGGCTCAACTCCCTTGCTCCGCCTACGACTTGACCGTCTCGCGGCAGACCTGTGCGCGGACGGAGCCCGGGCCTCCGGCTGCGCCGACGTCGAGCTGCTCGCCAAACTGGAGTCGGCCAACCCGCTGTCCAGCGTGAAGGACCGGGCGGCCCTGTACATGCTGCGGAGCGCGGAGGAGCGTGGCGAGATCCGGCCCGGAGGCACGGTCATCGAGGCCACCTCCGGCAACACCGGGATCTCGCTGGCCGCGTTCGCCGCATCCCGTGGCTACCGCTGCCTGATCGTGCTACCGGAGGGCGCCACCGCCGAACGGGCCGCCCTGCTCGGGGCGTTCGGCGCCGAACTGGTACGGACGCCGCGGGAGGACGGCTATCCGGGAGCCCTCGCCAAGGCCGAGGAGCTGCACGCGGCCATGCCCGGCTCCTGGTTCACCCGCCAGCACGAGAACCGCGACAACGCACGGGCCCACTACGAGACCACGGGACCGGAGATCTGGGAGGCCACCGGCGGCCGGATCGACGTACTCGTCTGCGGGGTGGGGACCGGCGGCACGCTCAGCGGGACCGCCGCCTACCTCAAGGAGCGGGACCCGGCGATCCGGGTCGTCGCCGTCGAACCCGAGAAGTCTCCGGTGCTCTCCCAGGGGACCGGCGGGCTCCACCGCATCCCCGGCCTCAACGGCGGTTTCGTCGCCCCCGTCACCGACGTCTCGCTGATCGACGTGGTGGTCACCGTCAGCGACGAGGACGCATGGCGGACCGCCCGCCGACTCGCCCGTGGCCAGGGCGTCCTCGCCGGGATTTCCGCCGGTGCCGCCGTGCACGCCTGTACGCAGCTCGCGGCCAAGCCCGAGTACGCCGGTACGACCATGGTCACGGTGCTGCCGGACACCGGTGAGCGCTATCTCAGCCTCTGGGCCCCGTCCGACACGGAGGGACGGGTGACATGGCAGTGACCGGAACCAGTCGGTGGCGAGGGTGGCGAGGGTCGCGAGGCGGCAGCCCGGCCCCCCGCTCTCCCGCGCACCGCCGCTACATGCTCGGCATGCTGGTCGACGCGACCGGCAGCGGCATGTACCTCCCGGTGTCGTTGCTGTACTTCCACCACGTCACCGGGTTGCCGATGACCCAGGTGGGCGCGTTCATGACCCTGGCCGCGCTCGTCGGCCTGGTGTGCACACCGGTGACCGGGATCCTGGTGGACCGGTTCGGCGCCCGTGCGGTCGTCGTGACCGGCTACGTGGTGCGGGCGGTGGGATTCGCCGCGTATCCGCTCGTGGACGACGGCGGGCAACTGCTGCTCGTGGCCACGCTCGTGGCGCTCGGGGACCGCTCGTTCCCGGCCGCGATCCAGTCGCTGATCGCGGACATCGCGCAGGGCACGGGGCGCGACCGCCTGATCGCGGTGCAACGCAGCCTGCGCAACGCCGGACTCGGCGCGGGCGGTCTGCTGGCCGGCGCGGTGCTCGGCATCGGCAGCGATCTCGCGTACCACTCCCTCGTACTCGGCAACGGTGCGGCGCTGCTGCTAGCGGCCGGCCTGCTCGGCAGCCTGCCGGGCACCCGCGGCAGGAGCGACGCCGGGCCCGGCGCGGAACGTGCGCAGGCCAAGAGGCCCGGTGGCTACCGCGATGTGCTGCGGGACCGGCCGTTCGTCCTGCTCACCGCGGTGAACATCCCGATCGCCTTCGGCTACATGGTGCTCGCGGTCGTGCTCCCCGTGTATGTGACGCAGGTCCTTCAGGCCTCGGCGTCCTGGCCCGGTGTGCTCTTCGCCGTGAACACGGTGCTCGTCGCGGGTGCGCAGGTGCCGGTGACCCGGCTGCTCGCACGTCATCGGCGTACGCGTTCGGCCGCGCTCGGCGGTGCGGTCCTCTCGCTCTCGTTCGTGTTCTTCGCGCTGCTCGGGGCGGCCCCGGACAGCGGGGTGCTGATCGTCGGCGTGTTCGTCGCGACCGTGCTGTTCACGCTGGGCGAGCTGCTGCACGGAGCGACCGCTTCCGCCCTGGCCACCGAGGCGGCCCCGGAGCGGCTGCGCGGCCGCTATCTGGCCTTCTACCAGTTCTCCTGGTCCGTTCCCGCGACGGCGGCTCCCGCGCTGTTCACCGCGCTGATCGCCTTCTCTCCCACCGCGATGTGGCTGCTGCTCGCGACCTGCGCCGGGCTCGCCGCGCTGGCCCTGGTCCGGCTCGAACGCCGACTGCCGGACGCGGCCGTACGACCCCGAGGGCCGGAGCCGGAGCCGGAGCCGGAGCCGGAGCCCGCACAGCCCACACCCCTCACCACCAAGGAAGGAACACCCCAGTGAACGGCACCAACGGCACCAACGGCACCAACGGCACCGACAGCACCGACAGCACCAACGGCACCAACGGCACCAACAGCACCAACCCCAGCAACAGAACCCTGCTGCTCGTCGGCGGTCTGGAGGAGCACCTCCGCAAGGCCAAGGCCCTCGGACTGAAGGTCATCCTCCTTCAGCACCCCACCAAGTACACCGCTGCTCAGGAGGAGTTGGCCGACCTCACGGTTCAGGTCGACTACACGGACTGGGACGAGGCGAAGGCAGTCGTCGAAGAAGTGCGGGAGACAGCGGACTTCAGCGCCGTAGTCTCGCTCACCGAAGCGGGCGTGGACACCGCCGCGCGCCTCAACGACCTCTACGGCCTCGGCGGCACCGGCCACGAGGTGACCGCCCGCATCCGGGACAAGTGGGCGATGCGCCGCCACATGGCACGGATCGATCCGGCCGCCGTCGGGGCCGCGCTCCTCGAAGCCCGCGAGGACCTGGACGGCTTCGGGGAGCGCTACGGCTATCCGTTCGTCGTCAAGCCGACCGACGCCACCGCCAGCTTCGGAGTGTTCCGGGTCGAGGGACGTGAGGACGCCGAGCGGGTCTGGGCCGAGGTGGAACGGCTGCGCGGCCGCCGTACGGACCGTGGCACGACGCTCTACACCATCCAGGAGTTCCTGATGGAGGAGTACGTGGACGGGCCCGAGTTCAGCGTCGAGTCCTTCAGCTTCGCCGGCCGTCACGTCATCGTCGCCATCACCGAGAAGTTCGTCGACGAGAGCAACTTCACGGAGCTCGGGCACGCGCTGCCCGCCCGCCTGGACGACCACGAGGCGGACGCGGTGCGCGCCTGCGTGGCGGGCTTCCTGGACGCGGTCGGCCTCACCGACGGCACGTGCCACACCGAGGTGCGGGTCGGCCGCCGCGGCCCCGCGGTCATCGAGTCGCACAACCGCCCGGGCGGCGACGCCATCCCCGATCTCGTCCGGGGCGCTTACGGGATCGACCTGGCGACGCTTGCCCTCGGCTGGCCCTTCGGCCTCGTCGAGGAGCTGCCCGACCGCCCGCTGCCCGAGCGCGGGGCGAGCACCCGGTTCCTCGTCGGCGGTCCCGGCACGGTCGCGTCGGTGGAGATCGACGAGGACCTCCAGGAACGCGACGACGTACTGGTCGCCAAGGTCACCGCACGACCGGGCGACACGGTCCGCCCGCTGCAGGACAACTGGGACCGCCTCGGCCTGGTCGCCGTGACGGCCCCGGACACCACGGCGGCGATCGAGTCCGGCGCCCGGCTGATCGAGAGCGCGGTCCGTGTCCGTATCGCCCAGGGGCCGACCGCCCCTTCCCTCGCCCATGTCGCCCCGGTCACCTCCCTTGCCCATGTCGCCCCGGTCACCTCCCTTGCCCATGTCGCCCCGGTCACCGACCGCACCCGAGCCCTGGAGAGCACCCGATGAGCATCCTGATCCTGCACCGCAACCCCCTGCAGCCCTACCCGTACGACAGCTGGCTGGCCGACTACGAGGGTGACGTCGTCCTCCTCGCCGCACGCGACAAGATCGAGCTCTTCGGCGAGCAGGTCCCGACGGGCAACCTCGGCTACCGCCGGCTCGAACTCCTCGACACCTTCGACGACGAGGAGCTGGTGCTGCGGCGCGCGCTCGAACTCGCCGCCGAGTACGACGTCGAGCACGTCATCGCCTTCCAGGAGGGCGACCTGCAGCGGGCCGCGTGGCTCCGGGAGAAGCTGGACCTGCCCGGTCAGCTGCCGGACGACGTCCTGCCCTTCCGGGACAAGGTCCTCATGAAGCAGCGGGTGCGGGCGGCGGGCATCGAGGTCGCCCCCCACACGGTGCCCCGGAACGCCGCGGACGTAGGTGAGTTCGCCGCGCGGCACGGGTTCCCGCTGGTCTTCAAGGAGCGCGACGGGTTCGGTTCGATCGGCCTGCGGATCGTACGGGACGAGGCGGAGCTCGCGCGCCAGGTCGCGGAGGAGTTCGGCCCGCACCGGACGCCGCGCGAGGACCTCCTCCTGGAGGCGTATGTTCCGGGCCGGATGTGCCATGTGGACGGACTGGTCGTGGACGGCCGGATCGCCTTCGCCTGGCCGTCGCAGTACCAGTACGACCTCTCCTCGTTCCAGAGCGACTCGGGCGCCCGTATCGATCTGACCCTGGACCCCGAAGACCCGCTCACCGAACGGCTGTTGGCGCTCACCGAGCGGTTTCTGGGTGCGCTGCAGGGCGGTACGGAGCACTACGCCTTCCACGCCGAGGTCTTCCACACGCCTGACGACCGCCTGGTCTTCTGCGAGGTCGCGAGCCGCCCCGGCGGTGCCCGGATCCGTGACGTGATGCTGGCGGTGTTCGGCGTGAACCCGGCCGAGTACGCGGCACGCGCCGCCGTCGGTCTGCCGCTGCCCGCCCTTGAGGCGCTGACCGGGGGCGAGCGCCTGGCCCCTCGGCGGATGGCCGGCCAGCTGCTGATGATGAAGCGGCCGGGCCGGGTGATCGGCGTACCGGCGCCGCCGGCCGACCCCTGGGTGGAGTTCTGCGCGGTCTTCGTCAAGCCCGGCGACGTGATGGGGGAGGCCTCCATCTCCTCGGACTTCCTCTCCGCGGCGGTGCTCTCGGCGCCGACCCGCGAGGAGTGCGAGCGGCGCCTGCGCGCCCTCGGGGACCGCTTCGAGGCGGAGACCGTGATCGACGCCGGGTGACCTGGGGCACGCCCTGGACCGGTCGCCGGGAAGCCGCGTCCGCTATCCGGAATGCGCTGTCCCGAGCGCCGGGCGCCGTGCGACACTCCGCGCATGTTCGGCGTCATAGACCTCCCCACGTACCTCGCGGGCCTGGCCCTGATCATTCTGCTGCCCGGCCCGAACTCCCTGTACGTCCTCTCGGTGGCCGCCCGTCGCGGCGTACGCACCGGGTACCGGGCGGCGGCCGGCGTCTGGTGCGGGGACACGGTCCTGATGACGCTCTCCGCCGCCGGTGTCGCCTCCCTGCTCCAGGCCAACGCGCTGCTGTTCGGCATCGTGAAGTACGCGGGCGCGGGCTATCTGACCTGGATGGCGGTCGGGATGCTGCGCGCCGCCTGGTCGATGTGGAAGAGCAGGCGCGAGGAGCGGGCGCAGGGGGAGGGCGAGGCCGCTGCGGGCTCGGACGAGCGGCCGTTCCGCCGGGCCTTCGTCATCAGCCTGCTCAACCCGAAGGCGATCCTGTTCTTCATCGCCTTCTTCGTCCAGTTCGTCGACCCGGGCTACGCCTACCCGGCGCTCTCCTTCGTCGTCCTCGGCGCCTTCGCCCAGCTCGCCTCGGTCCTGTACCTCTCGGCCCTGATCTTCAGCGGCACGAAGCTCGCCAACGCCTTCCGCCGCCGCAAGCGCCTCTCGGCGACGGCCACTTCGGCGGCGGGCGCCCTGTTCCTGGGCTTCGCGGCGAAGCTTTCGCTGGCCAGTACGGGGTAATCTGCCCCGCACACCCTGATCTGGGAGGGGGAGGTGCGACATGCCTTCGATGGCGCAGAAAGCGACGCTTGCCGATGCTGCCGAACTCCTCTGGGACGTGCTGCCGCCCGGGCACCGGGTGGAGGTTCTCCAGGGGAGGCTCACCGCAAGGCCGCACGCGGACGGATCGCACGCGCTCTCGCTGACCGAGTTGGGCAGGGCGTTCGAGCGGGCCGGTATCCGGGGCAGCGGGCTCGAATGGATCCAGGCTCTCGGCATCTGGCTGGCCAGTGGTCCCGATGACTACGCGGTCCCCGACTTCGCCGTGGTGGACAAGGGCTTCCTGGGTGCAGTGGTCGAGAAGAACTGCCACGCGCCACATGTCTTCCGGCTGGTCCTGGAAGTGACCTGCGTGGACTGGGCCGACGCGCTCGGCCCCAAAGCCGAGTGCTACGCCCAGTCCGGCGTCCCCGTCTACGTCGTCGTCGACCGCAAGCACGACGAGGTGCTGCTGTTCAGCGAACCGGTGGACGGTGTGTATCCCGAGCCTGTGCGCTTCAAGCGGGGGCAGACGTTCCGCGTGCCTGAATCGGTCGGAGTCTCCCCCGAGTTGAGCGTGAACACCCTCCTCGACGGCGACTGAGCCCTCACCTCCCCGTCAGCTTCCTCCGAATCAACGGCGTCCCCCACTCCTCCACATACCGGTTCAGCAACCGCGCAAGCACCAGCATCGCGACGATCGTCAGGCCGAACGTCGTCCAGGACGGCAGGCCGAGCCCTCGGTGCAGGGCGGCGACCGAGACCCAGCCGAGGTGTTCGTGGACCAGGTAGAAGGGGTACGTGAGCGCGCCCGCCGTGGTCAGCCAGCGCCAGTCGACGCGGTTCAGCCAGCCGAGGGCGATCGCGGCGACGGCCACGTATCCGAGCGTGACGACGGCGATGATGCCGAGCGATGAGCGGTACGAGAAGAACTCCGGGTTCGGCGCGTGCCACAGCCGGTCCACCGCGTAGTGCTGGCCGATCAGCCAGCTCACGCCGACGATGCCCCAGGCCGTGATGTCCTTGCGGTCCCGGTGCACCAGGTACAGGCCGATGCCGCCGATGAAGAACGGGGCGTACTCCGGCATCAGGACCAGGTCGAGGAGCGGCCAGTTCGCCGCCTCCGCGATGGCCGCCGCGAGCGTCCAGACCGCGCAGAACAGCACCACCCGCTGCCGGTTCGCGCCCGGCAGGACCACGCACAGCGCGAACAGGGCGTAGAAGCGCAGCTCCGCCCAGAGCGTCCAGCACACCCCGAGCACCCGGTCCACGCCGAGCGGCTGCTGCAGCATCGTCAGGTTCACCAGGGCGTCGCTGGGCGAGACCGCCGCGTACGTCACCGGGGGCAGCGCGAAGACCGCCGTCACCAGGACGATCGCGACCCAGTAGGAGGGGAAGAGGCGGGATACGCGGGACGCGAAGAAGGAGCGCAGGGGCCTGCCCCAGCCGCTCATGCAGATCACGAATCCGCTGATCACGAAGAAGATCTGCACGCCGAGACAGCCGTACGCGAACCACTCGTGCGCCGTGGGGAACTGGACCGCGGGCGAGCTGCCCCAGGCCTCGCCGATCTCGCCGTCCCGGCCGCCGTAGTGGTACGCGGCGACCATCAGGGCGGCGATGAGCCGGAGGCCGTCGAGGGCGCGCAGGCGCGGGACGCGGCGGGCGACGGACGGCCGTGCGACGACCGTGGTGGGGGCGAGGAGAGTGCTCGGCGGCGCGCTCATCCGAGAGCTGCCCGCTTGACGGCCCTGGCCCGGCGGGCCACGCGCCGCACCGTCGCATTGCGCGGAATGAAGCCCAGCTGGCTGGGGACACCACCCGGCAGGGCGAGCGAGGTGAGCCGGCGGCGCTTGAAGTAGCGCCAGGTGTGCGCGTTCAGGCGGTCCGAGAGATAGGACTCCGCGGCCGGGCGCAGCTCCGGATAGATCTGCGGCTGCATCGCGAAGCCGACGGCCTTGACCAGCCCTTCCAGGTCAGAGGTCTCCTGGTGCTGCGCCTGGACGGCCGCCTTGTCGGTCAGCTCGGGCACCGTCGCGTCGACGATCGTGACCGGCACCCGGTTGCTGTTCTGGTACGGGGTGAGCCGCTCCAGGAGCACCTCCGTGCCGATCCGCGCGACCGGCAGGCCGTAAAGCGCGGACGCGGTGAGCAGGGCCGTGGAGAAGCAGCCGACGACGAGGGCGGGGCGCAGCCGCTGGTAGAGCACCTCGGCGAGGACCGGCTCGTCCAGGACGGTCAGCCGGGCGCCGAGCCGCTCCGCCTCCTCCTCCAGATGGCGCGACCAGCGGGCCGGGGCGCTCGGGTGCGGCTTGAACACCACGTGCTCGTGGCCGAGTTCGAGGGCGCCCTTGAGCATGCGGACGTGCAGCCGCTCCTCCTCCTCGGCGGTGAGGATGTCGAGCGCCGAGAGGTACTGGCCGAGCAGCAGCGCCGGTTGACCGGACGGCAGCTCCAAGTCGCCCTGGCTGTCGTCGAGTTCACCGAGCACCTTGGTGAAGGTGTCGGTCGGCACGATCTCCGGCCCGACCCCGAACTCCGTGAGCAGCAGCGGCTTCAGACCCGGTACGAGGTCCAGGTGCAGCAGCCGGTCGATGCGGGTGCCGACCAGCGGGTCCAGCTTGTTGCGGGTCGGGCCGTAGCTCATCAGGCCGTCCGCGTACACGTCCACGGGGGCGCCGGTGAAGATCTGGGTGAGCGCCAGGGCCGGGTTGACCTGGATGGACTCGACGGCCAGATGGATGTCGTCGTCTCCGAGGTCCCACAGCATCCGCAGATACCGCTCCCACAGCGGGATGTCGTCCGCGCGCGGCGACCAGCCCCCGGGGTGGAACGGGGAGATGGCCTCGTTCCAGGAGAGCACCCCGTCGAAGCGGCCGCGCAGCTGCTCGAAGCCGGGCATCGTGTCGAGGGCCGGGGCGGTCTCCGGGTTGGCCGCGTTGTTGCTGACCAGGAGCAGGCGCCGGGAAGCGGCCGGGAAGCAGTCCGCGTCCAGGGCTGCGGCCAGGGTGGCCGTCCCGTACAGGGTGGAGGCGAAGAAGATCTGCGTGGTGCCGCGGCCCCCCGTCGACGTGTGCGAGGTCATCACGCGGCCACCTCCGCCGAGACCGGACGGCGGCGCAGCCGGCGCAGCCGGGTCGCGCGCTTCACGTCCATGGAGTCGAGCGCGTCGTCGAGTACGTCCTGCGGCATGCGCTTCAGTGCCGCGGCGCTCAGCGAGCGCAGCTTTCGGGCCACGGGAGGTTCAAACCTTTCGATGGATCCCAGGTGGTGGGAAATGATCGCGCAGTACGTCCGCACCGCTTTCGGCAGCAATTCGGCCGCGTCCCGGTCAGCGGCGGTTTCCCGTACCACCTGGTCGAACGCCCGAATGAAATCGAGCTGCCGTACGTCCCCGATCTGGGTCAGCGAGGAAGCCACCCCGCGCCGGTAGTAGACGCCCAGATGCCCGAGAACGGCCATGGATTCGGCCTCCCGGTGCAGGCGCCAGATCCACGGCCGGTCCTCGGCCGTGCGCAGTCCGTCGGTGAAGTGCAGGAGGCCCTTGTCGACGAGCCGGCGGTGGTACATCCCGGCCCACGCGAACGCGTAGTCCACCGAGGTGGACCGGTCCGCGGGCAGGATGATCGAGCGCGGGTCGAGGGCCACGCCGCGCCGCCCGTGCGGCACCCGGTGGACGCTGCGCGCCCGCGCGGTGCACTGCACATGGTCGGTGCGCACGAAGTCGCAGCCCAACTCCTCCATGGATGCGAGGAGTTGCAGGTAGTACCCGGGCGCGAGCCAGTCGTCGCCGTCCAGGAACGTGAGGTACTCGCCCTCGGCCACGTCGAGGCCGGTGTTCCGCGCCGTGGCCAGACCGCCGTTCACCTCATGGCGTACGTATCTGACCCGGGCGACATCACAGAGCTCGCGCTCGGCCCGCCGCAGGATCTCCGGCGTCTCGTCGCGCGAACAGTCGTCGACGAGAATGAATTCGAAGTCGGCACGCGCGTTGTCCCGCAGCGATCGCAGGGTGTCGGACGCGTATTGCTGCACGTTGTAGAACGGCACGATGACGGAGAGCTTAACCACGCAGGGGACGTTAGGTTGCCGAGCGCCATTCGTCTCGACCGTTAGTGGGCCGGTGGGTGAACGAAGCATGGCGGAATGGTTAACCGGCCTTTCTCGCGGGCCAGTTGGCCGTTCGGCGGTCTGCTGTTAACCGTTTGTTGTATTCGGATTAGGCCGCGCCTCCGAATTCCTTCCTAGCGTCATCGACGTGCCAAGTACGAGGAAGAAGCAGCGGGTCGCCGTCCTCGCGGATTCCGACACCCGATGGAAGTGGGGCTCGCTCACCGCGAGCCGCCTCATCGAGGACAGTCGGCAGGACGTCCGCCTTGACGGTTACCTGCTCCGCGGCCGGGCGACGCCCACCCCCCGCCAGCTCGCCGAGGTGGGGGTGCGCGCCGACACGCTGCGCGAAGTCACCGCCGTCGAGTTCCTGCGCGCGATGGAAGGCCAGGGGCAGGACGGCGACGAGCCGTACGACCTGATCGTGCTCGCCCTGGTCGGCGGAGCCGTGCAGGCCCTCCTGCACGGTCTCGCGCACAGCTGGCGCGGCCGCGAGCAGCGCCCCGTGGTCGCCACCGGCTATGTCGGCGTCGTCTACGAGAAGCTCGCCGACGGCCTGCTCCTGCGCCACGGCGCCGACCTGGTCCTCGCCAACTCCCGCCAGGACGCGGAGCGTTTCCGCGCCGTGTACGAGGGCGTGGGCGCCGACGCCGGCTCGGTCGTGGAGTGCGCGCTGCCCTTCCTCGGCGGCGAACCGTACGACTCCGGTCGGACACAGCACCCGTACACCGTGGTCTTCGCGGCGCAGCCCTCCGTGCCGGAGAGCCGCAAGGACCGCGCCTACCTCCTCGACCGGATGGTGGCGCACGCCCGCCGGCACCCGGAGCGCGAGGTGCTGATCAAGCTGCGCTCCAAGCCCGGCGAGCACACCACGCACATCGAGGAGCTCCCGTACCAGAAGCTGGCGCAGAAGGTCCCCGGCGGACTGCCCGCCAACTGCCGCCTCGTCTACGGGCACATGGGCGAGGTCCTGGACCGCACCGACCTCCTGGTCACGGTCTCCTCGACCGCAGCCCTGGAGTCCCTGCACCGGCGCATCCCCACCGCGGTCCTCACCGACCTCGGGGTGCGCGAGGCGCTCGGCAACCACCACTTCGTGGGCTCCGGCTGCCTCGCCTCCTGGGACCAGCTCGACGAGGGGCACGTCCCGGAGCCGGACGAGGCGTGGCTGGCCCGCCAGGGGGTGGAGGTCGAAGGGGCCTACGACGCCGCCCGCGCCCGCGTCGCCGAGCTCGCCGCCCTGGACCGGATGCCGCCCCTCGACCCGTACTACACACCCGTCACCGCGCCCGGCTACCAGCCCGGCGTGCTCGCCCGGCACCACCTCGGGCCCGACGGCGCCCCGCTGCCCGGTGCGCCCCTCGCCGCGAAGGAGCCGGGCCCGGTGCGCCAGGTCGTACGGCAGGCCGCGCGCGGCGCCTACCGGCACGGCGTGCAGCGCGTGGCCCCGGTGATCCGGCGGATGGGCGAGCTGTGAGCACCCGCCCCACCGGGAGTCCCCGGCCCGCCGGGAGTCCCCGCCCCGCCGTGAGTCCCCGTACGACCGCCGTGGCCGGCGCCTCCCCAGCCTTCCGCGTACCCACCGCCCCCCAAGGAGAACAGCCCATGAGCAACTCGCAACCGGGAGAACCGAGCCCAACCGCCGCGCCCGTGCGCCGCGTTCTCGCCGTGATCCCCGCACGCGGCGGCTCCAAGGGCGTACCCGCCAAGAACCTCGCCCCCGTCGCGGGCGTGCCGCTCGTCGCCCGCGCCGTACGCGAGTGCCGCGCCGCCCGGCACGTCACCGACGTGGTGGTCTCCACCGACGACAAGGCCATCGCCGCCGTCGCCCGTGAGGCCGGTGCCGAGGTCGTGCTCCGCCCCGCCGCCATCGCCGGGGACACCGCGACGTCCGAGGCCGCCGTCCTGCACGCCATGGACGCGCACGAGGCGCTGCACGGCTCGCCCGTCGACGTGGTCCTGCTCGTCCAGTGCACCAGCCCGTTCCTGACCCGCGAGGACGTGGACGGCGTGGCCGCCGCGGTCGCCGAGAAGGGCGCCGAGACCGCCCTCACCGTCGCCCCCTTCCACGGCTTCGTGTGGCGGGACAGCGCGGACGAGGCGACCGGGGCCGTGGACGGTGCCGTCCGCGCCCGGAACGCGGTCGACGGCAACGGGTCCGCGTCCACCGCCACCGTGCTCGCCGCGGCCGGGGGCTACGGCGTCAACCACGACAAGTCGTTCCGCCCGCGCCGCCAGGACCGCCCGCAGGACCTCCTGGAGACCGGCGCCGCGTACGCCATGGACGCCCCGGGCTTCCGCGAGCACCGGCACCGCTTCTTCGGCCGTACGGAACTCGTCCGCACCGACCCCGCAAGGGTGTTGGAGGTCGACGACCCGCACGACCTGGCGCGCGCCCGCGCGCTCGCCCCGCTCCTCGACCGCGAGGAGCTCCCGACCGCGTCCGACGTGGACGCGATCGTCATCGACTTCGACGGCACCCAGACCGACGACAAGGTGCTGATCGACTCCGAAGGACGGGAGGTCGTCGCCGTGCACCGCGGCGACGGACTCGGCATCGCGGCCCTGCGCAAGTCAGGCATCCCGCTGCTGATCCTGTCCACGGAACAGAACCCTGTGGTCGCGGCCCGCGCACGGAAGTTGAAGATCCCCGTGCTGCACGGCATCGACCGCAAGGACCTCGCACTCAAGCAGTGGTGCGAGGAGCAGGGCATCGCGCCTGAGCGCGTGCTCTACGTCGGCAACGACGTCAACGACCTCCCGTGCTTCGGCCTCGTCGGCTGGCCCGTGGCGGTCGGGAGCGCCCACGACGTCGTGCGCGGCGCCGCACGCGCCGTCACCACCGTCCCCGGTGGCGAAGGCGCGATCCGAGAGATCGCCAGCTGGATCCTCGGCCCTTCTCTCGACTCCCTCAACAGCTAAGGAAACACCTCATGTCTGCTGCATCCCAGTCCCGCCTGCGCACCCTCGGCAACAAGACCGCGGGCCCCGGCCGTCCCGTCTACATCACCGGCGAGATCGGCATCAACCACAACGGTGACCTGGAGAACGCGTTCAAGCTGATCGACGTCGCCGCCGAGGCCGGCTGCGACGCGGTCAAGTTCCAGAAGCGCACCCCGGAGATCTGCACCCCGCGCGACCAGTGGGACATCGAGCGCGACACCCCCTGGGGCCGGATGACCTACATCGACTACCGCCACCGCGTGGAGTTCGGCGAGGCCGAGTACCAGGCCATCTCCGACCACTGCAAGAAGCGCGGCATCGACTGGTTCGCATCGCCGTGGGACACCGAGGCCGTCGCCTTCCTGGAGAAGTTCGACATCCCGGCCCACAAGGTCGCCTCGGCCTCGCTCACGGACGACGAGCTGCTGCGCTCGCTCCGCGCGACCGGCCGCACGATCATCCTCTCGACCGGCATGTCCACCCCTCGCCAGATCCGCCACGCGGTCGAGGTCCTCGGCTCGGACAACATCCTGCTCTGCCACGCCACTTCGACGTATCCGGCGAAGGCCGAGGAACTCAACCTGCGCGTGATCAACACCCTGCAGGCCGAGTACCCGAACGTCCCGATCGGCTACTCCGGCCACGAGACGGGCCTGCAGACCACGCTCGCCGCGGTCGCGCTCGGCGCCACCTTCGTCGAGCGCCACATCACCCTCGACCGCGCCATGTGGGGCTCCGACCAGGCCGCTTCCGTGGAGCCGCAGGGCCTCACCCGCCTGGTCCGCGACATCCGCACCATCGAGGCCTCCCTCGGTGACGGCGTCAAGAAGGTCTACGAGTCCGAGCTCGGCCCGATGAAGAAGCTGCGCCGCGTCGAGGGCGTCGTGGCCGAGGCCGAGTCGGCGGACCGCGAGCCGGTCGCGGTCTGACGCGGCACACGGAACCCACGGAACCCACGGAACCCGGAGACACCTCACGGTGATGTCCGAACACGGGCCCGACGGCGCGCCCCGGGACGCGGAGCAGGTCACCCCTGCCCTCCGCGCCCCGGGCGGCCGCGGTGCCCACCCTCGTACGGGCTCTCGTACGGGCTCTCGTACGCGCTCTCGTACGCGCTCTCGTACGGGCTCTCAGGTGGGCGGCACCCTCGCGTTCGTGGAGAGCCCGGTCCAGCTTCTGAACGTCCTGGAGTGGGCGCACGAGGACGCTGGGCGGCCGGGCGTACGAGGGGAGTTGACGATAGTCATCCTCTCCCCCCTCGACCCGATGTCCCGCGGCCAGCTGCGCCGCGTCGCCGAACTGGCCCGCGACGAGGGGCACGCGGTGCGCTGGGAGGAGGCGCGCGGCGGCGCGAGCGCCCCCCTGAAGACGATCGGCGCCCTGGCTCCCGAACTGCGCCGGGCCGCCCGCATCGTCATCGGAGACCCGTTCTCCCGCTACGTACAACTCCTCCTCACCATCACCCGCGCCCGCGACCTGGTGGTCGTCGACGACGGCACGGCCACGATGGAGTTCATCGCCCAACTCGCCCGCGGCGAGCGGCTGGTGCGCTGGCACCGGCACGGCGGCCGCCCCGGCCCCCGCGACCTGGTCTTCGCCCCCTTCGCGCGGGCGGCGGTCCGCCGCCTGACGCCCGGCTCGGGCAGCGAGGTGGAGGTCTTCTCGTCCATGCCGGTGAACGAGATCCCCGAAGGCGTACGCCTCACTCCGAACACCTTCGCCTGGACCCGCGCCCGCTTCGGCCCGCCCCGCCTGACGAAGGGCGCTGACCTGGTGGGCACGTCCCTGGTCGAGACGGGCGTGGTCGACCCGGACCGCTACCTGGAGGCGGTCAGGCGCCTCGCCCGCACCCACGGCGCCACCCGCTACTTCGCCCACCGCCGCGAAAGCGCCGAGAAACTCCACGCGCTGGCGTCCGCCACGGGCCTGGAGATCGTCCGCCCCGACCTCCCCTTGGAACTCATCGCCCGCAGAGGCCCCATCGGCCGCACCATCCTCAGCTTCCCGTCGACGGTCGTCCACACGCTGCCGCTGGCCCTCGCGGGCACGGAGGTCGAGGTGGCGGTCTGCGACATCGACCCGGCTTGGCTGACGGAGAACGCGTCGCCTCGGGCGGAGGGGTTCCTTTCGGGGGTTACGGGGACGGCCAGGGACGTACGACGGTTGCACTCGACGGGGAGTGCCTGAGGGCAGGCATCAAGGGTGCTCGTCCGGGAACGGTGGGCGCACGAACCGCTTCAGACGTTCCTCGGACGCGCCGTACGCGGAGACGTTCCGCCGCGCTTGCGCCAGGCTCACGCGGTTGGGGCCACCGACACATCCCTCCGGATCGTCCTCAGCGGGGCTGTCGTCCCCCCTCCCCCAGGACAGACCGAGCATGTCTCGTGCCGCCCTCTACGCTCAATCGTCAGGAACCCGCATCAGGAACCCGCATCAGGGGCAGGCGGACCTGCCGCTGGCGGAACCGCCGTCGACTTCCCTTCGTTCCTCCACCTCAAGCCATTGCATCCGTACGGTCGGCAAGGCGCTTCAACTCGGGGGGTGCGGAGCGTCCGGCGACGAGCATGAGGTCACGAACGGCAGACCGGGCCGCAACGTGCGACTGGACCATCTCGGGAGCGAGCTCCTCCGCTCGCAGGAACCAGCGGATGGCCTCACCCGCATGGCGAAGTTGTGCATGCGCACGCCCGAGAGCCATGGCCAGACGTGCCTGACGCTCGGCGGAGAGATGCGTGGCGTCCAGTGCCTCACCGACATGGAGCGCTTCACCGGCGTCACCCAGATCCACAGCGATCGAGACGGCCTGGATCTCGACATTGGTCGGGCCGAACTCGAGGTCGAAGTCGTTTCTGTCCTCGCCAAGTTGAAGCGCGATCCGACGTGCACTCTCCAGCTCCTTCTGCGCGTCCGCACGGTTCTGGGAACGGGCGTAGACCAGGGCGAGTACGAGGTGCAGGGATCCGAGCAGAGACAGGGTTTCCGCAGTGACGCGCTCGGGGCCGTTCGTGTGCCGACGCAGGACACTGACCGCCGAACGGGCCGCATGCTCGGCTTGGTCGTAGCGCTTCAGCCGGACGAACGCGTGCGCCAGCCGGAAGATGCCCGCGAAGACGTCGAGCGGGCGCCCGGACCGCTCGGCCGCGCTGATCGAGCGGTCCGCGGCCACCCAAGCGGCGTCTGCCTCGTTCTGGCGGACGAACGCGGCGGACAGGGCGTGGTAGGCGCGCGCCAGGAGGGAGTACGCCTCGGGTCGGTCCTTCGCCGCGGCGGTCCGGGCAGCGCGTTCGAGGCGCGGCAGGATGCGCCCCAACTCCGTACTCAGCTCCGTGTACCGGTCGCTGTGAGCGAGGTGCCAGATGCTGTCCACGGCTGTGCGCAGCTCAGCCATGTCGGGGCTCTCGTTGCGGCCTTCCTTGTCGAGCACCACGTCGAGTGCGGGATGACCGGAGAGCAGCAGCCTGGCCTGATCGAGGTCGTTCGGGACCGGGCCGGTGGCAGGTGCGCTGCTCGCCTGCGGCGCGTCCGGGCGCAGGTCCTGGACGGATACGCCGAGCGCGTCGGCCAACAGCCGCAGTACATCGAGGCGGTTGACCGGCTGAACGCCTCGCTCGACCTGGGACAGCCAGCTCGGCGTACGGCCGATCTCGGCGGCGAACTGCTTCTGCGTCATGCCGCGTTCGGCCCGAAGTCCGGCAACGCGGGCGCCGAACGAGCGCCGTCCCTCGTCGGTCACTGGGATCACTGCACCTTTCCGTCGATGGCGGACAAGAGCGTCACCTCGGTCCGGGCAACGTATCGCTCCCGCTCACGCAGGAAGTGCTGCACGTACGGCTGCGCTTCATGAGCTTCGAACGCGGCCCGGTCCTCGTACAGCTCGTAGAAGACCCGGACGCTCGGTTCGTCCGGTACGCGGTGGGTGAGGTAGAGCGCCGTTCCGGGCTCGGCGGCTCTGACACCTTCGAGGGTCTTCGCGGTCAGCGCGTCGAAGGCATCGTTGGCGCCTTCGCGCAGGGTGAAGCGGACCACCAGTCCAAAACCTGAGTGCACCCGAACTCCTCTGTCGTTGTCGCAGTCAGGTTCTCAGGTGGGTAGTCCTGTCGGTAGTAGCAGTTTCACTTGACTCGCAATTTTTCTGCTACTACTTTGGTGACGATGCAGATACGAGGCGTCACGAAAGGACCCCCGCGACCGCGTCAACGGTCCGGGGGCATGGCCAACCTGACGGAAGCAGGTCGACGTGCTGCACTTTATCGCCCGCTGCTTAGAGCCGGTTCTACGGCTACTTCTCCCGCCGAGGGGCCGTCATCGGTCGCGGTTTGCCGGTGATGGCGTGCAGGGCCCAGCGCCCTGTGCCGCCCGTCCGGCGCTCACTCCAACTGTCCGTGCCGAACTGCGAGTTCGCCTGTACTCCGGGTCCCCCGAGCGCGACGAGGTCCGCCTCCAGCGCGCCCGCCGCCGGGCCCTGCTGCTCTCCTCTTACGGCATCGACGTGGGGCCGAGCCGGATTCACGGGGTGGAGGTGACGCCGTGACCCGCCATGACGACTCCGCTCGGACCGTGCGTCTGCTGCCCTGGTCGAGCCCGGAGGGCAAGCCCTGCTACCTGATCAGTGACGGAGCACCGGCTCCAGCCACGTCTCCCGCGTCGCCGACAACGTCGAATCCGTGCAGCTGGACATGGCTGACGACCTACTCGACCACGCCGCTGACATGAAGGCGAACGAGCAGGTGACTCGGGCGCAACTGAGTTTCCTGGTGGACCGCATGGCGGAAGCCTTGCGCGATGTGTGCCGCATCGCCATGAGCAGGGGAGATCGCCTGCAGCAGGCTGACTACCACGGCGATGGTTCGACGCCAGCTCCGGAGGATTGATCCGGTCCGGGATCAAGATGCAGCAGCGGATCACTCTGAATCCGGGGAGCGCTCCGTTCTGGCTCGCCCAGTCCCTGGGCTGGAGTGCACCGCCCCGCGCCTGGACGCAAGCGCGGAGCGGTGCCCGGCGGGCAATCTCTAGGGGTCGGGCGGGTCGTCGCCCGCGAATTCCCCCGCCGCTGCCAGAGCAGCGAGCACGCCGACGACACCGACGGCCCAGCGCCAGCCGCCGTCCAGGTCGAATGCCAGCAGTCCTGCACAGGCGATCACCAGCGTCGCGAGCCCCAGAAAGAACGGGCTGACGGATTGCGGCCACAGCGACTGCGGGTCCCACAGCGATAGCTTTCGGTCCTGGTCGGCCCGAGCGTCCCATTGCGCACTCATGCCGGAGGTGGTCTCCAACTTCGCGACATCGGGCGCTGCGAGCTTCCCGTGCACCACCAGTCCTGAATCGAAGACCAGCACGGCAGGAGTGGTGACCTTGGAGGACTGCCGCCTGAGCTTGGCCCAACAGAGCCAAAGATTTTCCCCGGAGACAGATTCCGGGACGTTGCGCACAGGGAATGGGGCCAAGAAGTAGACGGTTCCCGCCTCTGCACGCACCTTCAGCACAGCGCGCCTGACCGGTCGTACCACCTCGCCGTCAGGAGCGCGTCGGTCCCTTCCGGCTTCGGCGCACTGCCCACGCAGAGACCTGCCATCGTCGCCCAGCCGCGCGAAACTTCGCCATCCGAACTGGTCCCGGACCGTGCTGAGCGCGGCTCCTACGGCCGCAAGAAGCAGGAAGGCGAGTACGAGACGGGGAAACCACGAGAGTGTCTGACCGTCTACCTCAGCGAGCAATTCGGGAGAACCCCACTGCAACGCGCCCAGCTGGAGGTCCGAGGGCGCGAACATCACGCTGATCAGGTCGCCCCGCTGCAACTTGTCTTGAGAGCGGGCGCCCACTGTCGCTTCGGCGGTGTCACCACGTGTGCCACGCAACTCGACCACGACACGGGCGGTGTAGAAGTCCTTGCCGCGGCTCGGTGAATGCTCACGACTGCCCTCGACATCGAGGACGCGCACGGCCTTCACCTCGGCACCTGCAGTGCGGATCTGTTCCACCCTGTCGGAGGGCAGTGGATCTCCCACGGTCATCGCGGCGAGGGCCAGCAGGCCGACGCCGACGCCGACTCCCCAGCTCAGCCGACGCATTTGCGGTCCACGCCGAGAGGGGAGGCGCGTGGGCAGAGGAGCGATCTGGGCGATCTCGCCGGCGTACCCGCCCGCTTCCGGCAACCTGTCCGCCGAGGGGGCTGGATCCAGTCTTCTCCGGTACGCCGCGACTACTCCGACACAGGCCAGCGCGCAAGCGAGAGCAACCAGAATGGTTCGTTGCCGCAGGACGGGACTCGAACTGAGCGTCCAAACGGAAAGTACAGTGACGGCAGCAAGGAAAGCGACGATGCCACAGTAAAGACCAACACGCTTTGTCAGCTCGCTCTGCCGAGTGGGCTTCACCACATGGGTCATACGAGTCACCCGAAGTCCTGTTTTATCTTGTCCACGGCGGGAGTGCTCAGGCTATCGCTGTTCCGTTTGGCGGCCGATTCGGCGGCCGCCTCGCTCTTGTCGACGTCGCCGACCTCGTCCTTGGCATCGTTCGCCGCGACGCCACCTGCCACAGGGAGGGAGCTGCCCCATCCGGTGTCGATAGCGGAATTCTGATGTTCAGGACGGCGTCCGACGTTGGTGTAGTCGTTCTCGCTGCGGAGGTCCCTGGCGAAATCATCAAGACCTCTGTCCACGGACCTGCCTGCTCCTCCGACACCCCCCGCTGCACCGCCGGTTACGGCAGTGACACCCGCCTGTCGGATGTCGAAGTCCTCCGCGTATTTCCCCGTCTTGTCCTTCTTGTCATCCGGCATGATTTGCTTGCGAGCCGAATCGAGGGCATCACCCGTGAAGCCACCAGCCGCGCCGCCTGCTACGCCGCTCAAAATTGCCCCCCGCCCAAGCGCCGTGGCTGCCTTACCCGCAGCAGTGCCCACAGTGGCGCCGGCGAAGCCCCCGGTGAGGTTGGTCCCGACCTCCCAACCCTTTCCGCTGAGCTGGCTGGTGATCATTCCGCCGATGGAACCGCCCGCCCAGTTTGCGAGTCCTTCCACCGCGACTTTACGCCAGCCACCGGCAGCGTGAAGTGTGCGGAACGCCTGCGCGATACGGCGCAGGGCCCGGCCCAGTATGCCAATGGCGTTGAGGGCTCGATCGACGAGCATGGTGACGCGCGCGGTCCCCACCGCTGCTGATATCCCAAGCGTGAACACAGACATACCGGCGGAGACCGCCGCAGAGATCCCGATCTCCAAGTAGATGTCGTGCACTTCGGCGTTGATCTCGTCGATGTTCTTGGCGGCTTCGTCGAGCCCTTTGGCCGCCTCTTCGAAGTCATCGGTTGCCGCTAGCACGGCATCCGAGAACTCCTTCCAATGCTTCTGAAAGGCATTTGCTGCCAGACCTCGCCACGTATCACCGACGGTGTCGTTTACGTTGCCGTCCAGGGCCTTGACGAGTTCGCGAAGGTTCTCTGCGAGTTTGCGCCACGCCTTGGCTGCCTCGCGTAGTTCGTCAGGCCTCCCGCCCGGGTTCCAGACTTCGATGCCGAGTTCGATGATCTCCTCGGCCGCCGACTCACTCCCGCTCACTTGGCTCCCCCCTCGTTCTTTCCGAAGAGAACGGCGGTGGCCTCGTCGTTTACTTCGGTGTTCGTGTTCACCTTCCTGAGCGCATCCGCGATTGCATCAAGATGCTCGTGGACGACCTTCATCGCGTCCGTGACATTTCTAGAGAAGTCGATATAGGCTGTCGTTACCTCCTCTGACTCCGTGAGGACGCCGAATCCGTCGGTTATGGCTTCCTCTCCGGTCTGGTCGCTGAATTCTTTGAGGTAGGCGCGCAGGTCGTATGCCTGCAGTTCAAATTTCTTGGCGAGGCTCCGTCCGGCGCCATCTGCGTAATATGGAGAGTCGTCGGCCATGGTTCGTCCCTGTCGTCATGGGCTGTTCGCTGATGACGCCCATAGTCAATGGGGCGCCTAGTATCCAAATCTTGTTCGCGGCGCCTCGCGTTGAATGGGTGGCTCCGTGTTAGGCCGGAGGTAAATTCCACACGCACCTTGGCATGGCTGTGCAACCGCAGAGGGCGGGGCGCGGTCGGCGGCGCCGAAGCCCCGGATGTGTGGGCGTTTCCGGGTCTACGCCGGAGACCGGAGCCGAGGTGGCGATGTGTGCCCGGCTCAGTGGTCGTGCCGTGAGGGTTCGGCTCCCTCATCGGTCAGGCGAGCCAAGCTGTCCTGACTGGCAGCGAGATCAGTGTGTCCACCCATCAAGTCCCCCCGAGATGCCGCCGCCCGGCGCTGTGAAGTCACACGCGTCACCCTAACAACCTGCCCCACACCGTGCGCCATCGCATACGAGCAACGCACCCTGGGCGCAGTCCAGTTCCTATGCCCTTGTGTGATGTTGGTGCCACCTTCCGCTCGATGGTGTCGCATGTGTGAAGTTGGCGTGCCCTTGCGGCGCAATTCGACCACCTGCTCGGAGTTAAGGACTTTCGTAGAGCCTTTGGTGCGCCCTGCGAGGGCAAGGGCACAGGGTGCCGGTGCTCAGCACCATGTCCGCTGGCACAGCCCCGGCCCGACCGAACCAGAAGTCATACCCCCCACACCCCCCACCCATACACACGCGACCTGACTTTCCTACGTCAATCTGGCTGAAGTTTCGTTGATCGCGGGTTGGTTGACCCCGAAACAGCCCTACCCTTCGCAGGGTGAACCAACTGATGTCCCCCGAGTCCGAAGTCGCTGAGTTCCTGCCCGGCACCCTCTCCGACGCGCTGCGTGCCGAACTCATCGCGTTCCGGCGTGACTTGCACATGCACCCCGAGCTGGGGAACCAGGAGTTCCGTACGACCGCGGCCCTCAAGGCGCGGCTCGAACAGGCCGGGCTCGCGCCGCGCGTGCTCGACACCGGGACCGGGCTCGTGTGCGACATCGGCGTACCGGATCCCCTGCGGCCCGTGCTCGCGCTGCGGGCCGACATCGACGCCCTGCCCATTCCGGACACCAAGGGGAGCGTGCCGTACCGCTCGACGGTCCCCGGCCGGGCGCACGCCTGCGGGCACGACGTGCATACGACCGTCGTGCTCGGGGCCGGGCTCGTGCTCGCCGAACTCCACAAGCAGGGCCGACTCCCCGCTCCCGTACGGCTGATCTTCCAGCCCGCCGAGGAGGTGCTGCCGGGCGGGGCGCCGGACGCCATCGAGTCCGGGGTGCTCGAAGGCGTCGGCCGGATCATCGGCGTGCACTGCGACCCGCGGGTCGACGCCGGGCGGATCGGCCTTCGGCACGGGCCCATCACCTCGGCCTGCGACCGCCTGGAGGTGTCGTTGGACGGCCCGGGCGGGCACACCGCCCGACCGCACCTCACCACCGACCTCGTGACCGCCGCCGCCAAGGTCGCCACCGACGTGCCCGCGCTCGTGGCCCGCCGGGTCGACGCCCGCTCGGGGCTCGCCGTGACCTGGGGGCGGATCGAGTCCGGGCACGCCTGCAACGTCGTCCCGCAGCACGCCGAACTCTCCGGCACCGTGCGCTGCCTGGACCTCAAGGCGTGGCGGGCGGCGCCGGACCTGGTGCACGGCGCGATCCAGGAGATCGCCGACCTGCACCGCGCCAAGTCCGAGATCAACTACATCCGCGGTGTCCCGCCCGTCGTCAACGACCCGGCGGTCACCGATCTGCTGCACGACGCGATGACCGCGCGGCGCGGCGCGAAGAGCGTCGAGGACACCGAACAGAGCCTCGGCGGCGAGGACTTCTCCTGGTACCTGGAGCATGTGCCCGGCGCCATGGCCCGCCTCGGCGTCCGCACTCCGGGCGAGCGCACCGTACGCGATCTCCACCAGGGCGACTTCGACGCCGACGAGACCGCGATCACCGTGGGCGTCGAACTCTTCACGGCGGCGGCGCTGCTCGACGCCCGTCCCTAGGCCCTGTCTTCAATCTCCCTCCCCCAGCTACCGCTGGGAGGTGCCCCCAGCCCCGCGACGCCATGCACGCTCCCCCAGCCTTCGGCCGGGGGGACCCCCACTCGCCGCACCGGGCGAAGGCCCAAGTAGCTCCGCTACGAGGGCCTGCGCCCGGCACGCCGTGAGCACGCACCTGACGCCGCGGGGCCGCCCTTCGGGCGACGA
>NZ_JASCIS010000061.1 GCF_029968015.1 Streptomyces luteolus | reverse complement strand
GAGGCGGAGCCTCCGCCCTCGCCGCCCTCAATGCCCTCGCCGCCCTCCGTGCCCCCGCCGCCCTCGCCGCCCCCACTCACGAACGCCGCAGCGAATGCGGACTCGCCGAGGGTCGTGCGGACGGCGGTGGTGATGCGGTCGACGTCGCCGCGTTCGGCCGGCGGCAGCGGCGCGCGCACATCGGTGCGGGCGCGGTGGGCGCTGCCGAGGAGGCGTGCGGCGACTTCGGAGCGGCCGGCCAGGTGATGGGCGCCCGCCAGACCCTCCAGGGCGAGGGCGACGGCTCGGGGGTCCCCGGTGGCACGGGCGGCTGTCAGGCCCTCCGTTTGGAGGGCCAGGGCGGCGGCGTGGTCGCCGCGGAGTTCGGCGAGGAAACCGAGTTCGGCGAGGATGAGGGCGGTGCCGTTCTCCGCCTCGAAGCGACGGTTCCACTTCAGCCAGGGGCGCAGGTAGCGCTCGGCGTCCGCCCAGCGTCCCTGGCGCCGGGCCCCGAGGGCGAGTCCGACCTCGGCGAACTCCTGAGCGCGGTGGTCGGCGTGCTGGACGGCGAGCCGTCGGCCGTTGTGGTGGAGTCGCTCGGCTCGCGCGTGATCGCCGTCGAGGAGCGCGATACGGCCCAGTTCGGACCAGCGGACCGATGCCTCGGTCCACAGGCCGAGTTCCTCGGCGATGCGCAGGCCGTTCTCGTGCTCGGCCTCCGCCGACCGGTAGTCGCCCTCGATCTCCGCGAGCCTGCCCAGGACCCCGGTGGCCTGCAACTGGCCCCAGCGGTCGCCGAGTTCACGGAAGCGGGCGAGGCTCTCCGCGGCGTCGGACCGGGAAGCCGCCAGCTCACCTCGTACGTACCGCTGTACGCCCCGTACGCTCAGCGCCGCCGCGACGCCCCAGCGGTCGCCCGCCGTCCGGGCGTCGGCGAGCGTCCGGCGTACCAGCTCCTCACCCACCTCCAGCGCACCGAACATCGTCGCGGCATGGGCGAGGAACCAGCCCGGGCCGACCCGGCCGATCTCGCCGACGTCGGTCATCTCCTCGTACAGCCGCAGCGGTACGCGACCGGCTCGTCCGGAGCCCAGCGGGTCGCCGGACAGCAGGACCATTCCCGCGTGCCACGCGGCCACGTGGGCACGGTCGGCACCGGCCGCCCCGGTCCTCCGCTCGGCACCGGCCGTCCCGGTCCTCCGCTCGGCACCGGCCGCCCCGGTCCTCCGCTCGGCACCGGCCGCCCCGGTCCTCCGCTCGGTGGCCGCCGGAGTCTGACCGATGGCGAGCGCCGTGGCCAGGCAGCGCTTCGCCTCCGTGAGCCGGCCACGCAGGAACCAGTACCAGGACAGGGCTCGCACGAGGCGCAGGGCGAGCCCGGCCTCGCCCGTGGCGGCCGCGGTGTCGAGGGCGGCGCGCAGGTTGGCCGCTTCGGCGTCCAGACGGTGCAGGCAACGCTGCTGGTCAGCGCCGCGCAGCCCGCTCTCGGCCCGCCCGGCGAGCTCGACGTAGTAGCGGAGGTGGGCCTGGCGCATGTGGTCGTACTCGGTCGCGGGCCCGCCCCCGTACGACTGCTCCCCCGCAGGGTGCTGCTCCGGCGGCGTCGCCCGCAGCTGTTCCAGGCAGTACGCCGCCACCGACTCAAGGAGGCGGTAGCGCGGGCGCGGTTCTTCGGAGGCGGCGGGGCGCTGTGTGCTGTCGGCGACGACCACGAGGGACCGGTCCACCAGACGAGCCAGCAGGTCGACGACCTCGCCGGGCTTCACGCCGCCCCCGGAGCAGAGTGCCTCGGCGGCGTCCAGGGTGCAGCCGTCGGGGTGGACCGCCAGGCGGCGCAGCACCGCGCGCTCGGCGGCGGTCAGCAGGTCCCAACTCCAGTCGATCACCGCGCGCAGGGTCTGCTGCCGCGCAGGGGCGTCCCGCCGCCCGCTGGTCAGGAGCCCGAACCGGTCGTCGAGCCGCTCGGCGAGTGCGTCGGTGCCCAGCACGCGGAGCCGGGTGGCCGCCAGTTCCACGGCGAGCGGAATGCCGTCCATGCGGCGGCAGATGGTGGCGACCGCCTCGGCGTTGCCCTCGGAGAGGGTGAAGCCGGGCGACGCGGCGGCGGCGCGCGCCACGAAGAGCCGCACCGCGCTCGACCGCGTCACATCGGGCAGCGCGGCTCCGGGCTCCGGTACGCCCAACGGGGCCACCGGCCACAGCTGTTCGCCCGCGAGGCCCAGCGGCTCGCGGCTGGTGGCCAGAAGGCGCACTCCTGGCGCGGCCTGGAGCAGCAGTCGCGCCAGGGCGGCCACCGCCTCGATGACATGCTCGCAGTTGTCCAGCACGAGCAGCAGACGCCGGTCGCGCAACGCGTCCGCCAACCGGTCCGCCAACGGGTGCGGACTGCCGGCCGCCGACGGGGGCAGTGCGCCGGTACGGGCGTCGTCCCTGATGCCGAGCGCCACGGCGGCCACCTCCGCCAGCTCGTCGACGGCGGGACCCGACGCCTCGGCCGAACGAGCCGCGCCGGAAAGTTCCACCAGGCGTACGCCGTCGGGGAATTGGGGCCCGCTGTCGTAGGTTTCCGGCTCGTACGTTTCCGGTTCGTACGTTTCCGGTTCGTACGTTTCCGGTTCGTACGTTTCCGGCTCGTAGGTCTCCGACGTGCCCGCGACCTCCAGGGCAAGGCGGGTCTTCCCGACTCCGCCCGGGCCGGTCAGTGTCACCAGCCGTTCCGTGACGAGCAACGCCCGTACGTCGGCCACGGATCGCGACCGCCCGATCAGGCCGGAGAGCGGAACGGGCAGCTTCGCGGCCACCGGCGGGGGGCGGAGCGACTCCGCCTGAGCGGCGGGCACGACGACGGGGGTGGCAGAAGCGGACAGGCCTTCCTGGCCCTCCTGGTTGAGTATCTGCCGCTGGAGCGCGGCCAGTTCAGGGCCCGGCTCAAGCCCCAACTCGTCGGCGAGCAGGCGGCGCACCTCCTGGTAGACCGCGAGCGCCTCACCCGGACGGCCACTGCCGTACAGGGCGCGCATATGGGCCGCGCGCAGCCGTTCGCGTAAGGGGTGACGCTCGGTCAGCTCCCTCAACTCCCCTGCCAGTGGACCGTGTTCGCCCAGCTGGAGTCGGGCCTCGGCCTGCTCCTCGTGCACCAGGAGCCGCTCTTCCTCCAGCCGTGCCGCCGCCGCCCGGGCGAAGGGCTCGTCCGCGAAACCGGCGAAGGCGGGCCCTCGCCACTCCGCCAGTGCCTCGGCGAATCCCGCGGCCCGTTCGCGGGGGTCGGCGGCGCGACGGGCCCGGTCGGCCAGCGCGAGGAAACGTTCCGCGTCCATCGCGTCGTCGGAGACTCGCAGTTGGTAGCCCGGCGGTCGGTGCACGACCAGGCCGTCCTCCCCGGCAGCCGCCAGCGCCTTGCGCAGTCGGGACACCAGGGTCTGCAGCGCCGCGGCCGGGCGGGCCGGCGGGGTCTCGCCCCACAGGTCGTCGACCAGCCGGTCGGCGGAGACGACCTGACGTGGCGTGACCAGGAGATCGGCGAGCAGAGCGCGCACCTTCGCCTCCGGCACCGTCGCGAGATCGCCGTCCGCCCTCCAGACGGCCAGTGGTCCCAGTACCCCAAAGCGCATCGGTCCAGCGTACGGAAAGCGGACCGAAAGCAGACCGCAGGCAGACCGAATGCGCCGCCCAGCAGAGTCGTTCCCGCAACCGCAACCACGAGCCACGGGCTACGAGCTACGAGCTACGAGCTACGAGCTACGAGCTACGAGCTACGAGCTACGAGCACAAGCCATGAGCACAACCAGCCGAAGGAGTCATTCATCATGAGCAGGTTCACGGGCAAGAAGGCCGTCGTCACCGGCGGGACGCACGGTATGGGCCTGGCGATCGTCAAGGCGCTGCTCGCCGAAGGCGCCGAGGTCGTCCTGACGGGCCGCAGTGAGCGGACCCTCGAAGAGGCCCGGTCGGAGCTCAAGGGCGAGGCGGCGCACGTCGTACGCTCCGACGCGGCCAGCATGGCGGACATCGCCGCCCTGGCCAACCTCGCCCAGGAGAAGCTCGGCCGCGTCGACCACCTCTTCGTCAACCACGGCATCGCGGAGTTCGCGGAGCTGGCGGAGGTCACGGAGACGTCCTGGGACCGCCAGTTCGCCGTCAACACCAAGGGCGTCTTCTTCACCGTCCAGGCTCTGGCCCCGCTGATCGAGGACGGCGGATCGATCGTGTTCACCACGGTCGCCAACGACGTCGTCTTCCCCGGGCTCAGCGCGTACTCCGCGTCGAAGGAGGCCACCCGCGCCCTGGCCCACGTACTGGCGGCCGAGTTGCTGCCCCGGCGTATCCGGGTGAACTCGGTCGCTCCCGGCTTCATCAAGACGCCGACGATGGGGGTGGCCGGTCTGACGGAGGAGCAGCGCAGGGAGTTCGAGCAGCAGGGTGACGAGAGCACGCCGCTGGGGCGCAACGGCACGGTCGAGGAGGTCGCCGCGGCCTCGCTCTTCCTGGCCGCCGACGCGACCTTCACCACCAATGTCGAGCTGGCCGTCGACGGCGGCTTCGCCCAGGGCCTCGTCGCCGCCCACTGAATCCCCGGCCCACCGGCCACGGACACCGGCCGTACGAGACTGATCCCGACCCCTGTGTGAGGCGGCCACCTGGCCCGGACCAGGTGGCCGCCGACCGTCCCGGATTCGCCCGGACCAGGTGGCCGCCGACCGTCCCGGTCAGGTCCGAACCCGCACCCGCACCTTCCCCCTCCCCCGCCGTACGGCAACCCGCAACGCCCGCAACGCCCCCACCCCCACCGCGGCAGCCACCAACCCCGCGCTCACCCACAGAGGTCCCCGGAACCCGGCCCCCGCCGAGACCGGCAGGCCGCCCAGCCAAGGGCCAAGGGCGGCGCCGATGTTGAAGGATGAGGTCGCGTAGGCGCCGGCGAGGGTCGGGGCCTCGGGGGCCGCGTACAGGATGCGGGAGATCAGGGTCGAGCCGACGGCGAACGACAGGGCGCCCTGGACGAACGCGAGGGCCAGGGTCGCCGGGGCCCAGCTCGACGTGAGGGCGAACAGCGGCCAGCCCGCGCAGAGGGCGAGCGTGCCGACGGTCAGCAGGCGCGCGGCATGCGTGTCCGCGTACCGGCCGCCGAGCGTGACGCCCACGAACGAGCCCACGCCGAACAGCGCGAGCAGCACCGGCACCCAGGACGCGGCGAGGCCCGTGACGCCGGTGAGGAGCGGGGCCAGGTAGGTGAAGGCGCAGAACGTCGCGCCGTTGACCAACGCACCGAGCAGCAGCGTGCGTCGGAGGTCCCGGCCGCGCAGAGCGGCAAGTTCGCGGCGGGCGTCCGGGCGGGGCGCTCCCTCCGCGTGTCCGACGGGTACGGACCGTACGAGGGCGACGAGTGCGGGCAGTGAGAGCACGGCCACCGCCCAGAACGCCGCGCGCCAGCCCCACAGTTGGGCGAGGAGCGCACCACCGGGCACGCCCGCGACGCACGCCACGGTGACCCCGCCGAGCAGCGCGGACGTCGCCCGCCCCTTGGCGTCGGGCGGGACGAGCGAGACCGCCGTAGCGAGGGCGACCGCGAGGAACCCGGCGTTGGCGAGCGCCCCCACGAAGCGCAGGGCGAGCAGCGTCGCGAAGCTGGACGTCAGCGCGCCCGCGACATGCGTGAGCAGGAAGGCGCCGAGGAAGACGAGCAGCGCCCGGCGGCGCGGCCAGCGCAGGCTGAGGAGCGCGGCCGCCGGGGCGCCGACCACCATCCCCACGGCGAACGCCGAGGTCAGCGTGGCCGCGGTCGGGACGGAGACGTGCAGCTCGGCGGCGATGTCGGGGCCGAGCCCGGAGAGCATGAACTCGGACGTGCCCATGGCGAAGACGGCGAGTCCGAGGAGATGGACGGTGAGGGGCATGCGGGCGTTGCGTGGCATGCGGGGCTTGCGGGGCATGCGGGGCATGCGAGGTGCACGAGGCATGTCGAGACTCCAGCCCTGCCCGCAGAGGGCGGCAGGGGTGAGAGGTGAAGGGGAGTGGGCCTCGGCTGTACGACGGGTCGGCGTGCGGCATGCGGCATGCGGCATGCGGCATGCGGCATGCGGCATGCGATGTACGACATACGACGTCGGCGCGCGCACGCCTGGAAGGACCACTCGTACAGCCACCGGACGCGTGGTCCGGTGGCTAGCCTCTGGAGGCCTCGGGGCTCGCCATGCGGCGCACGCTATCCGCCCGCGCGCCGCCCGGTCCACCGAGTTCTTGACCTTGCCCCAGGGGCAGACCCCACGCTCAGTCTCCGACCGGGCGGAACGGCCGCCCGGCCACGGAGGATGAACCCGTGAACGCACCGCAAGCACCCGACGACGCCCTCCTCACCATCGGCGTCTTCGCCGCCCGCGCCCGGCTCTCGCCCAAGGCGCTGCGGCTCTACGACCGGCAGGGGCTGCTCGCGCCCGCGTACGTGGACGAGGCCACCGGCTACCGCTACTACCGCGGCGCACAGGTGGCACGGGCCCGGCTGATCACGCTGCTCAGGCGGCTCGACATGCCGCTCGCGCGCATCCGGCAGCTCCTGGACCTGCCGGGCCCGGTCGCGGCCGAGGCGCTCGCCGCGTACTGGAGAACCGTCGAGGAGCGGGTGGCGGGGCAGCGGACGCTCGTGGATCACCTCCGTGGACGCCTGACCGGAAGGAGTTCCGAGATGTACGAGAAGTTCGAGATCAGGACCGTCGACGTACCCGAGCAACAGGTGATCAGCGAGTTCCGGCACACGCTCGCGCACGAGCTGCCGGCGTTCATCGGCGCCTCGCTCGGCCGCCTGGAGCAGGCCGCGCGGGAGCAGTGCGGGGGCATCGTGGACGCGCCGTTCGTCCAGTACTACGCGGAGGTCAGCCAGGAGAGCGACGGCCCGGCCGAGTCCTGCGTACCGGTCGCCGACGCGGACGCCGCACGTGCCTGGGCGGAGACGAACGGGCACGGCGGCCGGGCCCGGACCGTGCCCGCGACGCGGCTCGTCCGCACCCGGATCACCAAGGCGCAGGTCGCGCATCCGCAGATCAACTCCGCGTACGAGGCGGTCGAGGCATGGATCGCGGAGCAGGGCCTGACGATCGCCGGGCCGTGCCGGGAGATCTACTTCGCGGACTGGGACGCGGCGGGCCCGCAGGACGAGGTGTGCGACATCGCGTTCCCGGTACAGAACCGGTAGGCCACCCCGCGCCCCTGTCGGGCTCCGCCCCCGGAGCCGGCCTCAGCGCACCCCGCGCAGCTCCTCCGGGCAAGGTGTGCCGCGCGGTATGTCGTACGGGGACGCCAGGCGGTAGGTGCCGGGGCGTGGGGCGAGGAGTTCGGTCCAGCGGACGCCGAACTCGTCCTCCTCGGTCTCGGCGAGGCAGCCGGCCACGTTGACGTAGCGCTTCGGCAGTCCGTCCGGGCGCCGCGCGGACGCCTCCGTCTCGCGCGGCGCCGGGACGCCGCGGCCCTCGCCGTCGACGAGCTTCAGCCAGGGCGAGTACGGGAGCCGCACGCGCACGCGGCCCGCGCTCTTCACGTCGATCGTCCACCTGCCCTGCTCGGCACGGCGCACGGTGGCGGGCGGGTCGGCGAGCGGCATGGGGTCTCTCACCTCGTACAGCCGCCAGTTGGCGTCGCCCCAGATCTCCTTCAGATACGGCTGGCCCTGCCGCACGAGCCACCGTTCGCGCACGCCGCCGTCACCGTCCGGCTCGTCCTTGGGCAGCACGACGTAGTGCACGGCCCAACGCCGCAGCCACTCGCGGTAGTTGGCGGCGTTCAGGGTGCCGTCGTAGAAGAGCGGGTTGCGTTCCCTGTCGGCCTGGCGGTTCCAGCCGCGGGCGAGGTTGACGTACGGGGCGAGCGCGGAGGCCTCGCGGTGGCTGCGCGCGGGGACGACCTCGACGCGGCCCTTCTCGGCGTCGGCGTCCTGCAACGCGTCGACCAGCGGGGCGAGTTCACGGGCCCAGGCCGCGCGCGGCGTGGTGCGTACGACGTCGTCCACGGACTTCACGCCGATCCACACCTGGAGCCCGGCGCAGCACACCACGAGCGCGTACCACCTGCGGCTGCGCGGACGCGTGAACGGCAGCGCGGCGAGCAGCACGACACCGGCGAACAGCATCGGAAGCCGTGTGATGTTGGACCCGACCTGCGAGTCGATCGCCGTGGCGAGGACGACGCCGACGGCGTAGACGCCCGCGGTGAGCCGCACGGTGCGCCAGTGCGCCGGTACGAGGACGAGTACGGCGGCGCCGAAGAACAGCGGCAGCACGGCCGAGAGCAGATGCATCGGCTGCGTACCGGAGAACGGGAACAGCCAGGCCGACAGCGCCACCACGGCGACCGGCGCGAGGCCGAGAACGTACGCCGCCGGGCGCCTGCCCTGGAGGAACAGCGCGACCGCGACCAGGCCGACGAAGAGTCCGGCGACGGGTGACGCGGCCGTCGCGAGACCGGCGAGCGGCGCGGCGACGGCGGCCTTGGCCCAGCGCGGGTGCCGCAGGCGGTACGGCAGGCGGTACGGCAAGCGGTACGGCAGGCAGAAGACCGCCGCGACCGCGCCGAGCCCGAACATCAGGCCGAGCCCGAACGTCACCCGACCCGAAGCGGCATTGCAGAACAGCGCGAAGACCCCGGCGAGCGCGGGCGGCAGCGGCTTCCGCACGGCCCCGGCCCGGGCGAGCCGCACCAGGACGAGCGCGAGCAGCGCGGCCGACACGGTCCCGGCGACGGTCATCGTGGTCCGCACGCCGAGCACATGCATCAGATACGGCGAGAGAACGCTGTACGAGACGGGGTGCATCCCGCCGTACCAGGCGAGGTTGTACGCCGAGTCCGGGTGCCGCCCGGCGAACTCGGCCCAGGCGTCCTGCGCGGCGAGGTCTCCGCCGCTGTTGGCGACGGTGAAGATCCAGAGCAGGTGCGCGAGGAAGGCGAGGGCGGAGGTGAGGAGGACGGGGTGGCGGTAGACCCGGCGGGTCCGGCGGCGGCGCGGGCCCGCCCGCTCTTCGGACTCTTCGGTAGGTGCGGCTCGCTCTTCGGAAGGTGCGGCTCGCTCTTCAGGGGGTGTGGCGCGCGGTCCGGGGAGTTCGGGGCGGCGTGCGGGGGCCGCGCCTGCCGTCGCGTCGTCCGGCCTGTAGTCCGCCCCCGGTCCCACCGCAGTCACCGCTGGAACTCCCCGTGTCATCCGCTCTGTTCAGGCCGTCTCGGCGCCCGCCCCCCCCGGTCTCGCGAAGCTAGCACGGGACGCGTGAGGGGGAGCCCTGAAGGACAGGGCTCCCCCTCACGCTCGTACGCGGTCGCGGCTACGCGGTCGCGGCCGGTCAGCCGATACGCGTCAGCTTCGCCCCGAACCCGGGCTCCGTCAGGTCCTCCTGGAGGGCCACGGGCACCTTCACGGCGCCTTCCTTCCCGTCGCCGACGCTCAGGACGCCGACCTCCGTACCGGCCTTCGCGCTGTGCGGGACGGTCTTGCCGCCGTCGCCGACGGCCAGGTCGACGGTGAGTCCGGGCCAGCCGACGGCCGAGACGTCCTCGGTGGCGACGACCGGGGTGGTGCCGCCGAGGCCGTCGTCGACGTGCCCGACGACATCGCCCTTCTTCACCACGGTCCGGGTCTCCAGGAGCTCCTGGGCGCGCAGGATCAGGTCCTTGCTGCGGGCGGTGGCGGTGTCGATGATCGGCGGCAGGTGCTGGCCGAAGACCGCGCCGATGATCAGCTGCCGTTCGCCGTTGATCTCCTTCTCCGCCGCGAACAGCAGGTTGCCGCCCGCCTTGGTGGTGGAGCCGGTCTTGATGCCGACGACGCCGAACAGCGGAACCAGCTTGTTGAAGTTCGCCTGGTCCTTGGGGCGTTCGGAGGTCGTGGAGTCGAACTTCGGCATCCGCACGATCTTCTTGAACAGCGGGATCTCCATCACGGCCTTGCCCAGCTTCACCTGGTCCACGGCCGTGGAGACGGTGCTCTCGTCGAGCCCGGACGCGTCGGTGTACGTGGTGTTCTTCATGCCGAGGTCCTTGGCGGCGTCGTTCATCTTCTTGACGAACGCCTTCTCGTCGCCGCCGCTGTCCCAACGGGCAAGCAGCTTCGCGATGTTGTTCGCGGACGGCAGCATGATGTCCTTGATGGCCTCCTCGACCGTGATGACGTCGCCCTCCTCGACCTCGACCACGGACTCGTTGGCGGGCTCGCCGGTCCGGTAGTGGTCAGCGGCGGTCTTGTCGACGGTCAGCTCCTCGGTGGCCTTGTGCTCCTTGAGGATCAGATAGGCCGTCATCACCTTGGCGACACTGCCGACCGGGATGGGCTTCTCATCGCCGTACGTTCCGAGGCTGCCGATCCCGTCGACGTCCACGACCGCCTGCCCCTCGGTCGGCCAGGGCAGGCTCGGCTCGCTGCCGTCGAAGGTGTACTTGGCGTCGGCGGTGAGCGCGAGCGTAGGCGTGGGCAGCGGGCGCACGGCCTGTACGACCGCAAACACGACGACGAGCAGCAGGACCAGCGGCGTCCAGATCTTGACGCGGCGCACGGTGGTACGCAGCGCCGTCTCCGGCGGCTTCGGCCGGTTGGTCAGCTCGGCGAGCAGGTCGAGCGGCGGTTTCGGCGGCAGCGGCTGCTGCGTGGTCCGCTCGGGGCCCAGCTGGGCGGCACCGGGCGCACCGGCGGCGGCCGCCGGTGCCTCGGGCGGCAGCGCCGCACCGGCTGCCGCTTTCTGGGGCGCCTTCGCGTCGCTCGCACTCTCCGTCCGCTGCTTCGGCGCCTTCGGCTCGTCGAGCGGCTTGAGGGCTACGAATTTGCTGGTGCGCTCGGACTCGCGCTCGGGGCCCGCGCCTTCTGCCCCGACCTTGCCCGGGTCCGGCTTGTCGGCGTCGGCGTCGGCGTCGGCGTCGGCGTCGGCGTCGGCGTCGGCGTCGGCGTCGGCGGGCAGCTTGAGCATGGCCGTCGGCTGGTCGACCTTCGCCTGCGGCGCCTTGAAGATCGCGGTGGGCTGGTCGACGGACTTGTCGGCGTCATCGGGCTTGTCGGTGTCGCCGGGATCGTCGGTGTCGGACTTGGCGTCGCTGGACTCGTCGTCGTCGGGCTCGTCGTCTGCTTTGGCCTCGCCGGGGGACTCTTCGTCCTCGGGGGCCTCTTCGTCGTCGGGGTCGGCGTCGCCGGACTCTTCGCCGTCGGGGTCGGCGGGGTCGGCGCCGCCGGCGGCGCCCGCGGGCTCGTCCGCTGCCTCTGCCTCGTCACCGTCGGACGACTCGCCCCCGTCTGCCGCGTCCGCCCCCTCCGAAGCCTCGGACTCGGGCTCGGGCTCGGGCTCGGACTCCTCCCCGGAACCGGACTCCGGAGCCGCATCCGCCGCATCCACCTCCGCACCCTCGGCGTCCTCGGCGTCCTCAGCGCCCCCCTCAGCCTCCTCGCCCTCCGCCACGGGCTCTTCCGCCGACTCGGGGGCCTCCTCGCCCTCAGGTGGCCGAGAATCGTCGTTCCCGTCGGATCCCGAGACCCAGGCGGCAACCGCCGCGCGCAGGCGGGCGTCCTTGGAAGCATCGGCCTCCCCCGCGCCCTCCGACTCCGCCTCCGCCTCCCCGGAAGAGGGCGCCGCCGTGGAGAACACCGCCGTCGGCTGGTCGACGCGCGCCGGAGCGTCCTCCTCGGCGGCGGACTGCCGGGACACGGCGAGCCGAGGGTCGGCGGGCTTCGCCGCCGGTTCGCCCGAGGACTCGCCCGAAGACCTCGCCGTACGGTCGCCCGAAGAACTGCCCGAGGACGTCCCCGAAGACTTTCGCTTCCCCGACGTGTCGGGGGTCTCGCCCGCCACCCATGCCTCCTCGATACGCCTTGCGCCCACACTCGCGCGCTACGTCAGTGTCCGAACCATGTACCAGTGTCCTGTGTGCGGGATTGCCCGCCGGGCTAGACGAGAACGACATATCTCCCGGTTCCATTACGAACCGGACACGCACTCTCGACAGACCAATGTGAGAGGGGTCACCCTGTCATTCATCCACGCGGGGAGGCATGGATGGGCAGGAGCCGCAGAACAATTCCGGAGGAGCTTCTGCTGCTCGCTCTGGACCCGACCACGGGTACCACAGCGCAGCCGCAGTCGCTCGACCTCGGTCTGGCAGGAGCACAGCTAGTAGAGCTGGCTCTGGCCGGACGGATAGCCCCAGACGGGGATCGTATCGCCGTGGTAGTACCACGGCCGACCGGAGATCCGACACTGGACTGTGCACTGGAACTACTCCGCAGGCGCGGGGCACCGGTGCGCGCGGTCCACTGGATCGGCGGGCCCCGGCTGGGGTTGCGCCAGACCTATCTCTCGCATCTGGAGCGGTGCGGCATGGTGCATGCCGTGGCGGGCCAGATGTGCGGAGTGCTGCCGACGACTCGCTACCAGGCGACGGACACGGCCATCAGCCGGGAGATCAGGTCCCGGCTGGACTCCGCGATCCGCACCGGCGTCCCGCCGGACCCGCGGACCGCGGCGCTCGCCGCGCTGGCCCATGCGGTCGGTCTCGGCAAGCACCTGTATCCCGGGAACGAAGGGCGCTCGTCGCGCTCCCGCCTCCGGGATCTGATCAGGCACGACCCGATGGGCGGCCTCGTGGCGCACGCCGTCATGGACGTCCAGAACGGAGTGGCGGCCCAGCCCCGCCGCTCCCCGGCCACGGCCACGGCCCGCAAACCGGACCGTGCGGCCGCCCAGGAGGCCGGCGGCAGCGGGATTCCGATGCAGCCACGCCGAGGTCCCATGGCACGGGCGGTCGCCCACTGAGGCACGGCTCGTACGCCCGGGAAGAGATCCACCGCACCACAAGCCCCACCTCCGCACCACTCGCACCACTCGCACCACCGACACCGCACCGTAGTCCCCCTGAGACCGGTTCGGGAGCCGCACAGGAGCGCGGGGTGGTGGCCGGTCGTCCTGGACGACGACACCGGCCGCCGCCCCGCGCTCTCGCATATCCGCCGTTTCCCAGCGCTATGACACTCGTTGGTGGCACTCTGCTGAGCAGTAGATACGCAAAGTAGAGGCCCGCAGCCGGAGGTGCACGTCCCGTGGCGTCCAATGTCAATCCCACCGTCAGGCGACGCCGATTGGGCCAGGAGTTGCGCAGGCTCCGCGAGCTCAAAGGCATGACGGCCGAGGAGGTGGCGGACAAACTCCTCGTCTCCCAGTCGAAGATCAGCCGCCTTGAGAACGGCCGGCGCAGCATCAGCCAGCGCGATGTCCGCGACTTGTGCGGGGTGTACGAGGTCGAGGACCACCGCGTCGTCGAGTCGCTGATGCAGATGGCCAAGGACAGCCGGCAGCAGGGCTGGTGGCACGCCTTCGGCGACATTCCGTACAGCGTCTACATCGGTCTGGAGACGGACGCGGCCTCGCTGCGCGTGTACGAGCCGCAGGTCGTGCCCGGGCTGCTGCAGACGCACGCGTACGCCGAGGCGCTGATCGCCGGGGCGCTGCCGGAGACCGCGACCACGGACATCGAGAAGCGCGTCCAGGTCCGGATGCGGCGCCAGGAGCGGATCAACTCCGGGGAGGCCCCGCTGCGGCTCTGGGCCGTGCTCGACGAGGCGGCGCTGCGTCGTGTGGTCGGCGACCGGCAGCTGATGATCGAGCAGCTGGAGCATCTCGTCGAGATGTCGCACGAGCCGCACGTCACGGTGCAGGTGATGCCGTTCACGATGGGCGCGCACCCGGGCGTGAACGGCCAGTACGCGATTCTCGAGTTCCCCGACGCCGCCGACTCCAGCGTCGTCTACATCGAGGGCGTGACCAGCGACCTCTACCTGGAGAAGGCGAACGACGTGCAGAAGTACAGCGTCATGTACGAGCACTTGCGGGCGCAAGCCCTCAATGTGGACCAGACCCGGCAGTTCATCTCGGAAGCGGCCAAGGCCTATGCCCGCGAACAAGCCTGAGCGACCCGGGGACCGCCGTATCCGGAGCGTTCGATTCTGAAGGCGCGGCACGGTACACCCTGGCCTCGTCAACAGGGAAGCCCCAACCGGTATATGCCATCCGGTCGAGTGAATGCCCGCCTCGCGCGCCGATGTTGGCGAGTAGCGTCGATCACGCCAACAACAAGCAAGCAAGATCCAGCCGTTGGCATCGCACCCCCACACAACCGGCGATAGGCAAGCGGAGCGAACATGGCAATTCAGCAAGGCGTCACGGACACCTGGACCAAGTCCTCGTATTCCACCGGAAACGGCGCATGTGTAGAGGTCAAGTCCCCGGTGACGCACGCGATCGACGTGCGTGACTCGAAGGTCCCCGAGGGCCCGGCGCTGGCGTTCGCTCCGGAGTCCTGGAGCGCGTTCGTCGGTCAGGTCACGCGGGGTACGTGGGACGCCTGATCCTGAGCACGACAGCAGAACCAGCGGTACGAGCAGGACAAGCAGTACGAGCAATACGAGCAGGACAAGCACCACGAGAAACACAACCGCACCACCAGCTCCACCGAAGAGCCCTCTCGACTGGTCCGCCGTCCCGGCCGAGAGGGCTCGGCCTTTCCCCGAGAACCCCGGAACCCCCGGACCTACCGCAACTGATCCACGTAGAGGTCCGTGCCCGGCACCGTGGGAACGAACGGCGCCACCAACTCGACCCGTCCGAGGCCGGATTCAGCCACTTCCGCCTCGCGTCCGGCGAAGAGTTCCGGCCAGCAGGCACGCGGGTCGGACTGCAGGAACCACAGCAGCGTCAGCCGGTCGTCGACACCCTCGACCTGCTTCACGTACGACATCCGGTCGCCCGGCAGCGGGGTCGGCCGGAACAGGACGACCATCGCGGCCGGGGACTGCGCGAGCTTGCCCGGCAGGTGGTGTGAGCGCAGCCACTCAAGCAACTCGGCGCGCCGCTCGGGCCCTTCGGCGTCGATGACCTCCAGGACGAGGCCCTGGTACGGGTGGTCGAGCGCGTGGAAGTCACGCGGTCCGCCGGCGCCGTCCCGGTAGACCGTGGCCACGTGGTCCTGGAAGGCCGTGAAGACGTGGGTGCGGTCCTGGTGGACGCGGCCGTCGCGGCCCAGGCGCTTGTTGATGCCGACGGTCCAGCGCATGTGGTCGTCGTAGCGGCCCTCGGTGATCCAGTACGTGGAGAGGTAGCAGCCGGCCGTGACGGGCTGGGCGACCGCCGACTTCTCCGGGCGGCGCAGGAGTTGCAGATCCCGGGTCGCGACCCAGCGGCGGCCCGCGTACATCCAGGGCATGGCCATCGCGCCCGCGTAGTAGTGGTCGTCCTCGTACCAGCGGTTGTAGGCGTGCTCGTGGCCCGGGTGCGGCTCGACCATGGTGATCAGGGCGTGCCCGGGGCGCACGCCGTACGGCCCTACCGACGCCAGCTCCGCGTAGGTCTCGCTGCGGGTCTCCTCGCCCATGGTGCTCCCCTTCCTTCCCCTGCAGGACGGCCCTACTCTGACGCCCCGTCAGGGAATCCACCAGGGCTACGGAGGCGCCGATGCTGCTCGACGGAAAGACCGTGATCGTCTCGGGGGTCGGCGCCGGACTCGGCCACGAGGTCGCCGCCGCCGTGGTCCGCGACGGCGGCAACGCCGTGCTCGGCGCCCGCACGGAGGCCAACCTCGCCAAGGCGGCCGCCGGGATCGACCCGGGCGGCGCGCACACCGCGTACCGGGCCACCGACATCGCCGACGAGGAGCAGTGCCGGGCCCTCGCCGCCCTTGCCGTGGAGCGCTTCGGCCGGATCGACGCGCTCGTCCAAGTCGCCGCCCTCGACTCGCACTTCGGCGGCCTGGAGGACGCGGACTTCGCGACCTGGCAGAGCGTGCTCGACGTCAATCTGCTCGGCAGCCTGCGGATGGCGCGGGCCTGCCTCCCGGCGCTCAAGGAGCGCGGCGGCGCGCTCGTCCTGGTCGGCACGCAGTCCTCGGTGGCGGCGCCGTCGCAGGTGCGGCAGGCGGCGTACGCGGCCTCGAAGGGCGGCCTGGTCTCCGCCATGTACTCCCTCGCGCGCGAACTGGGCCCGCACCGCATCCGGGTCAACACGGTCCAGCCGGGCTGGATGTGGGGGCCGCCGGTCGAGGCGTACGTCCAGTTCACCGCGCACACCGAGGGCGTACCCGAGGAGGAGGTGAAGCGGCGGCTCAGCGAGCGGATGGCGCTGCCGGAGCTGGCCACGGACGGGGACGTGGCGGATGCCTGCGTCTTCCTGGCCTCGGACCGGGCGCGGGCCATCACGGGGCAGTCGCTGCTGGTGAACGCGGGTGAGCTGATGCGGTAGCCGCCCTCCGCAACGCCCTTTCGTCAGTGAGCGGACCGGAGCCTCGGTCCAGGTGGTCCCGCCGTCGTACGAGCAGGACAGCGCGGCCTCCGTGATCGCGGCCGGGGTGTATCCGGCAGGCCGTGATCGGGCGAACGGCGGAGGTGCGGGGGCGGTCGGCTGGCCCGGCCGGGCCCCTGTCCGGCGGGGCGAGACCGGGCCGTGTCGAACCTGCCTACGGTATGAGGGGAAATGCTCCATCCGCCCGGGAGGTCCCATGCTCCGCAAGCATCAGAAGAGGTCGGCCCGCCCGATCGAGGTGATCGAGCCACCGAGCGGAGCCGAAGTCGTGGTCTCGGTCGCCTCGGTGACGCTCCTGGTGATGGTCCTGGGGGCCCTGTCGGAGTCCCCGGTGTGGCTGCTCGGACTGCTCGTGTTCCTGCCCGGAGCGGCATCCGCCCTGTGCACCGTCCGCCAGACGCAGTTCGTGTTCGCCTGGACCGGGCTCGTGGTCATCGCCGCCATGCTGCTCCGGCAGGGGGACGGGTGGCCGTGGCTCGACAGGATGCTCATGATTCTGCTCACGCTCGTCCTGGGCGCGGCCTCCGTCTACGCCTGTCACCGCCGCATCGGCCGCGAGCAGGAAATGCTGCGGCTGCGCTCGACCGCCGCGGCGATGCAGCGCCACATCCTGCGCCCGCTGCCCCTGCTCACCGACGACGTCCTGGTCGACGGGGTGTACGAACCCGTACAGGAGGACCGGCTCGTCGGCGGTGACATCTACGACGTCGTCGACTCGCCCTGGGGCACTCGCCTCCTCATCGGCGACGTACAGGGCAAGGGCCTGCCCGCGGTCGGGGCGGCGTTCGCCGTGATCGGCGCCTTTCGTGCGACGGCCCACCGGGAGCCCACCCTGACCGCGCTCGTCGACGCCCTGGACGCCTCCGTCGTACGGCACAATTCCTACGCCGCGCAGACCGGCGACGACGAACGGTTCGTCACCGCACTCATCGTCAGCGTCGACGCGCACGCGGAGGTGCAGGCCATCAACTGCGGTCACGTCCTGCCGCAGGTACTGCACGACACCACCGTCAGCACGCCGGCCCTCACCTTCGGCGTCCCCCTCGGCCTCGCCGAACTCGCCGCCGAACCCGCGACGGTCGACTGGTTCGCCTTCCCGCCGGGCGCGACGCTGCTGCTGACCACGGACGGGCTGACCGAGACGCGTGCTGCCGACGGCGAGTTCTACCCCCTCACCGAGAGCCTCAGGCGACTTGTCCCGCTCTCCGCCACCAAGCTGCCGCGCACGCTCTACGACGACTCGCGCGCGTTCGCCGGAGAGGGAGAGGGAGAGGGAGAGGGAGAGGGAGAGCAGCACGACGACGTGGCGATCCTGGCCGTGCGACGGTCACCGAACCGCTGAGGCGGCGACCGAACCGCTGAGGCGGCGCCACCGAACGGCTACGTGCGCGGGTACCGCGCCAACCACCCCGGCGACGACCCGGCAGGGCCATGCAGCGCGGGTCCCTGGGTCATCTCCATCGCGAAGTCGTCCGCCAGCTCAAGCATCGTCGAACGGCCCTCCAGCTCGGCCACCCAGCCGGGCGGGAGGGCCGTCTCGCCGTGCAGGGCGCCGAGCATCGCACCGGTCAGGCACGCCACCGACGAGGAGTCGCCGCCCTGGTTCACGGCGAGCCGCAGTCCGTGCCGGATGTCCTCGCAGACCGTCGCGCAGTACACCGCCGCCCCGAGCACCGCGTCCGCCGTGCCCTCCTCGGCGAGGGACTCGACCCGGGCCGGGCTCGGCATGCCCTGCCGGACCGCGCCGAGCGCCTGCTTGAGCGCGTCCGTGACGGGCTGGTGCCCCGGCCGGGTGGCGAGCAGGGCAAGCGCCCGCTGCACCGCCCCGTCCAGGGACTCGCCCCGGGCCAGGGCGTGCACGATCACCGCGTGGGCGCCCGCCGCGAGGTACGCGGAGGGGTGCCCGTGCGTCTGCGCGGCGCACTCCACGGCCAGTTGCAGGACGAGCTGCGGCTCCCAGCCGACGAGCAGCCCGAACGGCGCGGAACGCGTGAGGGCCTCGGGGCCGCGCTCGGTGGGGTTGCGCGGGGTCTCCAGGGTGCCCATCGCGTCGTCGGCGAACCCGGTGAGGCAGGCACGGGCCGGGTCGCGGCGGGCGTACAGCCACTCCTCGCGGGCCAGCCAGCCGTCCTCCTTGCGGCGCTCGTCGGGGCCCCACTCGGTCTGCGTGACGGCCCAGCGGCGGTGGGCGCGGTGGATGTCGGTGGGCGGGTGCCAGGCGCCGGTGTCCCGGCGGACCTGGGCGCGGATCAGTCCGTCCACGGTGAACAGGGCGAGCTGCGTGGCCGCGGTGACGGTGCCTCGGCGGCCGTACGCGGGGGCCAGGTCCGCGAGGCCCTCCGCGCCGTGCTCGGTGCGGATCGCCTCCAGGTCGAGGCGGGTCACGGGGGCGCCGAGTGCGTCCCCGAGCGCCGCGCCGAGGAGTGAGCCCCGTACGCGGCTGCGGAAGTCCTGCTGTTCGGCGCGGCCCCAGACCGCTGTCACACCTGCGCTCACCGCGCCTCCTTCCACGACTTCGCAGCACTGTAATCGAACGGGGACGGGCTGTTCAGGGCGCGCTATTTTCCCCCTCCCCGCCCCTTACCGAAAGTCCTCGCCGGACGGGCCTCCTCAATCGCCGGAGGGGCTCAAATTGAGCCCCTCCGGCGATTGAGGAGAAACCAGCCGCACCGGCGCGAGCGGGGGCCGGAAGGAGGCTAGTCCCCTTCCACCACCGGCAGCAGCTGCGGCAAGTGGCCGTCCGACGCCGCCGCGACCCGCTGCCGTTCCTGCGGCACCTCGCCGTACAGCGTCGTACGCGGCTTCGCCGGTCGCCCCGCGGCGTCCGCGATGGCGACGAGGTCCTCGATGGAGCGGTACGAGCCGTAACTGGAGCCCGCCATCCGGGAGATGGTCTCCTCCATCAGCGTGCCGCCCAGGTCGTTGGCGCCGGAGCGGAGCATCTCCGCGGCACCCTCCGTGCCGAGTTTGACCCAGCTGGTCTGGATGTTCGGGATGTGCGGGTGCAGCAGCAGCCGGGCCATGGCCGTGACGGCGCGGTTGTCACGCGTCGACGGGCCCGGCCGGGCGATCCCGGCCAGGTACACCGGCGCGTTGGTGTGGATGAACGGCAGCGTCACGAACTCCGTGAACCCTCCGGTCTCCCGCTGGATCGCGGCCAGCGTCCGGAAGTGCCCGAGCCAGTGCCGGGGCTGGTCCACATGCCCGTACATCATCGTGGACGAGGAACGAATGCCCAGTTCGTGCGCGGTGCGGATGACCTCGATCCACGTCGCCGCCGGCAGCTTGCCCTTCGTCAGCACCCAGCGGACCTCGTCGTCGAGGATCTCGGCGGCCGTGCCCGGGATGGAGTCGAGGCCGGCCGCGCGCGCCTCGGCCAGCCAGTCCCGGATGCTCAAGCCGGTCCTGGTGGCGCCGTTGACGACCTCCATCGGCGAGAAGGCGTGCACGTGCATGCCGGGGACGCGTTCCTTCACGGCCCGCGCGATGTCGAAGTAGGCCGTGCCCGGAAGGTCCGGGTGGATGCCGCCCTGCATGCAGACCTCCACCGCCCCCACGTCCCAGGCCTGCTGCGCGCGGTCGGCGACCTGGTCGAGGGAGAGCGTGTACGCGTCGGCGTCGGTGCGGCGCTGGGCGAAGGCGCAGAAGCGGCAGCCGGTGTAGCAGACGTTGGTGAAGTTGATGTTCCGCGTGACGATGTACGTGACGTCCTCGCCGACCACCGACTTCCGTACGTCGTCGGCCACTTGGCACAGCGCGTCGAGCGCGGGCCCCTCCGCGTGCAGCAGGGCGAGCGCCTCGTCGTCGGTGAGCCGGGTCGGGTCGTCGGCGGCGACGCGCAGGGCCGCCCGTACGTCCGTGTCGATGCGGGAGGGCACCATCCCGGGCGCGGCCTGTTCGCGCAGGGACTCCCAGTCGCCGTACACCTCGTCGAAGTCGTCTCGCCGGTCCGACGTACGGCCCTCGGTGTCGATGGTGCGGTGCAGGTCGGTGCGGCCGGAGGGGACGAAGCTGTCCTCGGGCTCCTGCCAGGGCAGTCCGCGCACCTCGGCGTCCGGGTTCGCGAGGCCGGTCTCGGGGTCGGCGAGGGCGCGTACGTGCGGCAGGACGCGCGGGTCGATCCACGGCTCGCCGCGCTGGATGAACTCGGGGTAGACGGCGAGCCGTTCTTCGAGCCGGAAGCCCGACTCGGCGGATTTCGCGGCGAGTTGCTCGATCTGGGGCCAGGGCCGCTCGGGGTTCACATGGTCGGGCGTGATGGGCGAGACGCCGCCCCAGTCGTCGACTCCGGCCGCGATGAGCCGCGCGAACTCGTCGTCCACGAGGTTGGGCGGGGCCTGGAGGCAGCCGGACGGCCCGATGATGTGCCGCGCGACGGCGACGGTCGCGACCAGGTCGTCCAGCTCGGCGTCCGGCATGCCCCGCATCGCCGTGTCCGGCTTGGCGCGGAAGTTCTGCAGGATCAGCTCCTGGATGCCGTGGTAGGCACGGGAGATACGGCGCAGCGCGAACAGCGACTCGGCGCGCTCCTGCGGGGTCTCCCCGATGCCGAGCAGCAGCCCGCTGGTGAGCGGCACGGAACTGCGCCCGGCGTCCTCCAGATGCCGCAGCCGTACGGCCGGGGCCTTGTCGGGCGACCCGTGGTGCGGTCCGCCGGGCTCGCTCCACAGCCGCTCGGCGGTCGTCTCCAGCATCAGCCCCATGGAGGGGGAGACCGGCTTGAGCCGCTGGAAGTCGGTCCAGGACATGACGCCCGGGTTGAGGTGCGGCAGCAGTCCGGTCTCTTCGAGAATCCGGATCGAGATGGCCCGTACGTACGCGATGGTGTCGTCGTAGCCGTGCGCGTCCAGCCATTCGCGGGCCTCGGGCCAGCGGTCCTCGGGCTTGTCGCCGAGGGTGATGAGCGCTTCCTTGCAGCCGAGTTCGGCTCCGCGCCGGGCGAGGTCGAGCACCTCGTCCGGCGACATGAACATCCCGTGCCCGGCCCGGCGCAGCTTGCCGGGGACGGTCGCGAACGTGCAGTAGTGGCAACGGTCCCGGCACAGCCGGGTGAGCGGGACGAAGATGCTCTTCGAGTACGTCAGCACACCGGCGCGGCCCGCTGCTTCCAGGCCCGCGTCGCGCACGCGTGCGGCGGAGGCGGCCAGATCCTCCAGGTCCTCGCCCCGCGCCTGCAACAGCACGGCGGCCTCGGCCACATCGATCGCGACCCCGTCCCGGGCCCGCTTGAGGGCTCGCCGCATGGAGTTGGCGGTGGGCGGCTGCGGACTCGGGGCTGCCTGCTGATCCGTCATCCCCCGAGGATACGAGCGGGGTACGCGGGTTTATTCAACGCCCGTACGGGCAACGCCGATTGCACTACCGTACGTGTTCAGGGTGCTACGGATCGCAGGGACGCCGTCATGCCGCCGCGACGCGTGATCACGTACGCGGCCTGCGCGAGCGCCAACGACAGCCGGATCTCACGCCATACCTCGGTCACACCCTCGGCCTCCTCGTACCCCGGGGCCGTGCGCCCCCGCCGCATCCCCCAACCGCTATGCCCCATGCGCTACTCCGTGTCCTTGGGGTGGCGCGTCGACGCGTACACGAGGTGCACCGTGCGGCGCGGTTCGTCGACCAGGTAGCGCACGCGGCCTCCTGCCGTGACTTCGTACTCCCACTGGGGATGCGTGCGCCCACCTATGGTCGCGGTCGCGAGCCGGCCGCGCAGCCGGTGCTACCGGTCCCGGTCTGCGTACGACACAGGATCGGCCCGCAGCGCCTCGAAGCAGCGGCGAGCATTGCCCGGAGCCTCGGCGCACAACTCGGCCCAGCCCTTGGCCGCTTCGTTCGTCCCGAACTTCAGCCGCCACTCCCCGCCGACGGGCGGCGGGGCCACGTCGTCTCCACGCTTCGGCGTCAAGGTGCGGTCACCTCGCCGTGGTCCTCATCCGCGTAGTTCCGCATCAGCTGGGCGGTGAGTTCCGGGTCGGCGAGGATGCGGGCCGTCGCACGCCACTCGACGATGGTGCCGTGCAGATTGGCGTGGACGTCCAACTCGACTGCGTCGTGCGTCGCGTGGATGAGGTCCTGGACGAACTCACGCATCTCGTCCCCGGACAGGTGCCTCACCCAGGGGAAGACCTCTGGCAATGCGCGTCTGATGGCCCGATCCCCGCCCTCAGCTCCCACCAGAGCCGTGAGCAGGCGCGCTACGACCTCGGCCGTCTCGTCCCGCTGCTGATCGTGCCGGGCCGTAGTGAGATACAGGTCCTCACCGTCGCGCCGAGCGATGTGAACCCGCTGCGCCTTGTCCAGCGTCTCGGCGACGCGCTTCGAGTTCTTGGACAGCTCGGAGAACGAAACCGTGGGAGCAGTCATGCCCCCACCATAGTTCGGAATACGTTCCGAAGTCAATCGGCGAGAGTCACCTACCCGGACCGCGAGCCGCCCGCACGACTCTGGTCCAATGAGGACATGGAGACGCCGAATCGCACCGCACTCGTCGAAGACCTCATGGAACGCTTCCCGCATGTCCCACGGGAAGCCGTGATCAAGGAAGACCTGCTGCGGGGCGGCATGGCCTTCGACGAGTCCGCGCTGTCCGGAGGCGCCGACGGGTCCGGCGGTGACGTGAAGCCGAAGTCGTACTTCATCTTCTCCTTCGACCACCGCACCCTGCCCGAGCTCGGCCAGGCCGCCCTGAACCGGCCGCCGGAGGAGATCGTGCTCACCGGCGGCCCGTACGAGCTGCGCCGCACCGTCGTCTCGGTGCGTGTGAACCCGGACTCGCCGTACCGCGTCAAGGGCGACGAGCACGGCACACTCGGGCTCTACCTCGACGGGAAGCGGATCTCGGACGTCGGGCTTCCGCCGATGCCCGAGTACTACCGGCACAAGCTGTCCAACGGGAAGTCCGTGATGGAGGTGGCCCCGACGATCCAGTGGGGGTACCTGATCTACCTCACCGTCTTCCGGGTGTGCCAGTACTTCGGCGCCAAGGAGGAGTGCCAGTACTGCGACATCAACCACAACTGGCGCCAGCACAAGGCCGCCGGCCGGCCGTACACGGGCGTGAAGCCGTCCGACGAGATCCTCGAAGCGCTTGAGATCATCGACAAGTACGACACCGCCAAGACCTCCACCGCGTACACCCTGACCGGCGGCTCCATCACCTCGAAGGTCGGCGGCAAGGACGAGGCCGACTTCTACGGCAGCTACGCCAAGGCCATCGAGGAGACCTTCCCGCGCCGCTGGATCGGCAAGGTCGTCGCGCAGGCGCTGCCGCTCGACGACGTCAAGCGCTTCCACGACTACGGCATCCAGATCTACCACCCGAACTTCGAGGTCTGGGACAAGCGGCTCTTCGAGCTGTACTGCCCCGGCAAGGAGCGCTACGTCGGCCGCGAGGAGTGGCACAAGCGGATCCTGGACTCCCGGGACGTGTTCGGCGCGCGGAACGTGATCCCGAACTTCGTCGCGGGCGTCGAGATGGCCGAGCCGTTCGGCTTCCAGACCGTGGACGAGGCCATCGCCTCCACCCACGAGGGCCTGCGCTTCTTCATGTCACAGGGTGTCGTCCCCCGCTTCACCACCTGGTGCCCGGAGCCGACCACCCCGCTCGGCAAGGCCAACCCGCAGGGCGCGCCGCTGGAGTACCACATCCGGCTCCTGGAGACCTACCGCGCGACGCTTGAGGAGTACGGCCTGACCTCCCCGCCCGGATACGGCCCCGCGGGACCCGGCCGCGCCGTCTTCTCCGTCAGCTCGTTCATGGACAGCATCCCGCAGGGCGCGGAGGCCGAGGCGACCACCGAGGCCTGACGCTCCGGCGGTACGGGTGCCCGTACCCGTACCGCCCTCTTCCCTTGCCGGTCCGTTCACGGCTCAATACCAGGGTTGCGTACGCCACTTCGCACCGTCCGCCCCTGGGGAGCCGCCACCATGCGCAAGGACGCACAGCACCCGATACGCCGCACCGACATCCACAGACGCGCGCTGCTCGTGACCTCGGCCGCCACCGCGCTTACGTTGAACGGCGTGAGCTTCGCGAGCGCCACCGGCAGTCACGACACGAGAACCGTGCGCGGCACGCTGCCCACCGGTTCCCCCGACTACGTCTACGTACCCGTAGAAGTCCCGGACGGCGTACGGGAGTTACACGTCTCCTACCGCTACGACAAACCGGCCGTGCCACCCGGCACCCAGGGCAACGCGCTCGACATCGGCCTCTTCGACGAGCGCGGCACCGACCTCGGCGGCCGGGGCTTCCGCGGCTGGTCCGGCGGCGCCCGCAGCGAGTTCTTCGTCCGCGCCGACGCCGCCACGCCCGGCTATCTGCCCGGCCGCATCCGCCCCGGCACCTGGCACATCGCACTCGGCCCGTACACGGTCGCGCCCGAGGGCCTCGCGTACGAGATCACGGTCACGCTGCGGTACGGCGCGCCCGGCGCCACCCCGAGGCCCAGCTACCCCCCGGAGCGGGCGGCGGGCCGGGGCCGGGCCTGGTACCGCGGCGACTGCCATCTGCACTCCGTGCACTCCGACGGCCGCCGCACCCCCGCCGAGATCGCCGCGCTCGCCCGCGAGGCCGGGCTCGACTTCATCAACAGCTCGGAGCACAACACCCATGCCGCGCACGCTCATTGGGCCGAGCACGCGGGTGACGACCTGCTGATCCTGCTCGGCGAGGAGGTCACCACCCGCAACGGCCACGTGGTGGCGCTCGGCACCGACCCGGGCACGTTCGTCGACTGGCGCTACCGGGCCCGCGACAACCGCTTCGGCCACTACGCCCGCGAGATCCGTCGCGCCGGCGGGCTCGTCGTCCCCGCCCACCCGCACGCCACCTGCATCGGCTGCAACTGGAAGTTCGGCTTCGGCGAGGCCGACGTGGTGGAGGTGTGGAACGGCCCCTACACGCCCGACGACGAGGTGTCGCTGGCCGACTGGGACGCGCGCCTGGAGGCGGCCGGCCGCCGCGGACACTGGATCCCGGCGATGGGCAGCAGCGACGCCCACCGCGACCCGGACCGGATCGGCGGCCCCCAAACCGTCGTCCTCGCCGACGAGTTGAGCCGCACGGCGATCCTCGCGGGCCTGCGGGCCGGACGTTCGTACGTCGCGGAGTCCTCCGCCGTCTCCCTCGACTTCTCGGCGGTCGGCGGCCGGGGCCGCAGGGCGGGCATCGGCGAACGCCTCGCCGTCGACCGCGACGCCCCGGTCACGGTCCGCCTGGAGGTGTCGGGGGCACCGGGCTGCACGCTCCGCCTCGTCACGGACCAGGGCACCCTGCTCACCTCGGACTCGGGCAGCGTGGAGTGGCGGACGACACCCGCGTACGCCTCGTACGTACGCGCCGAGGTACGACACCCGGCGACGGTGCCGGGGCTGCCGGGGGCGCTTGCTGCGTTCACGAACCCGGTGTTCCTGGGCGAGCGGAGCTAGATCCGGGCTGCCGGGCCTGCGTCAGGCGCCGAAGACCTCCACCGGGCACTTGGCCGCGCCGCTGCGGGCGATGCGTGCGTCGCAGGTGATCAGCGGGGCGGCCAAGACCTCGGCCAGGGCAACGTATTGGGCGTCGTACACGGACAGGTTCTGGCGCAGTGTGCGGATGCGGTCGAAGAACGGCAGCGTCTCGTGGCGCGTCAGGGGAATCTGCCGGTAGTCGCCGACCGCCTTGGTGACCTGGCTGTGGTTCAGCTTGCCGCCGCGTTCCAGACCCAGGAGCGCGGACTGGATCTCGTAGTCGAGGAGGGTGGGGGCGAAGAGGGAGCCCGCTTCGGCGACGCGCTGCCGAAGGAGGTGCGCATCGGCCGAGCCGGAGGTCAGGACGGGGACCAGGGCCGAGCAGTCGACGACGATCACCGCCCGGCCCTCATCTCGTCGATGACCCCCAGCACGTCACCGGCGCTGACGTCGGCGTTCGCCTCGCGGTCGAGGCGCTCCATCATCTCGGCAAGCGTCGGCTTGGCCGTCTCGCGGGCCAGGAGGTCTCGCACATAGGCCTGCAGGCTCTGTCCGGCCTGGGCTGCCCGGACCTTGAGCGTCTGCACTTCCTCGTCGGGCACGTCTCGAATAGTCAGGACTGTCATGAATGCAGTTTAGAGCCGTCAGCTGCAAAATGCATGCACGGCTGAATTTGGCTCCGCCCGCCCGAGCGCGGCAGCCTGGAGCCATGATCTTCATCGCCGTACGTTTCACCGTGCATGCCGACCGCGCCGACGAGTGGCTCGACCTCGTCGCCGACTTCACCGCCGCGACCCGCGCCGAGCCGGGGAACCTGTTCTTCGACTGGTCGCGCTCCGTGGAGAACCCGAACCAGTTCGTCCTGCTCGAGGCCTTCGCGGACGGGGACGCGGGGGCGGCGCACGTCCAGTCGGACCACTTCAAGGCGGGCCTGGAGGCGATGGCGGACGCGATCGCCTCGACGCCCGAGATCATCAACGTGGAGATCCCGGACGCCCAGGGCTGGGGCGCGATGGCGGAGCTTTCGCCGAAGCGTCCGGCCTAGCGAGACGACTGGCCCGGGCCGGCCGGGAGTGCGCCGACCGGCCGGTCCGGGGTGTCGAGCCAGACGGTGTTCTCGCCGCCGGTCACGGTCAGCCCGTACCGCTCGATGCCGGGATGGCCGTCGGCGAGCCACCTCGCCGCGGTCTCCTCAAGGGCCGTCCACATTCGCTTCGGCCCAGCCTCGTACGCGCGCGGCGACTTGCCCGGTGACATCTCCAGGACCGCCCACGAACCGTCGGGGTGCAGGAACCAGCGGCCCGACGTCTCACCCGTGGTGAGCCCCACCCGCACGGTTCCGGGCAGGGCGATCTGTGCGGCCCACATCAGCGCGGTGCTCTCCAGGACGCCGGGATCGACTCCGACGTCCACGGGGTGGGCAGCACCCCGGCGGGCAAGCGCGGACCGCATCATCGGCCCGATGTCCGGCCGCGTCAGCTCGCGGGAGAGCATGAACGACACGTCGCCGTTGAGGAATCGGCCCTCCGCTGTGCCGTTGCCGGTCTTGACCAGGCGGACGTATCCGTACGCGTCCAGGCTGCCGCCGAGGGAAACGAGGATCACCCCACCCGTCTCGGTCTGCTCGACCCACTCCGCGGGCACGCTGCTCGGAGAGTACGTCGCGATGACCCCGCCGTACGGCGCTCCCGAGGGGCTGACCTGGGCGGCGTCCCCGGTCAACAGGTTCGGATGATGGCCGAGGGACGCGAGGCGCTCGCTGACGAGGGCGGAAAGGCGCGGATCGTGCTCGGTGCTAGTGACGAACGCGTCGCCGTATCGGACACACGCCAGGGCGGTCGAATAGCCGGTGCCGCTGCCCGCTTCGTAGATCCGCTTGCCTTGCGGTACGTCGAAGTCCTCGTACATGCCGACGACGACACTCGGCAGCGTGGACGAGCTGGTGGGAACGCCGAGGACCGGTTCGCCGCCGTCCCCGGTCGTGGTGCCGTGGTCGAGCTGGGTCACCCACGTCCTGTTCTGGTAGACGAGCCTCAGCCACTCCCCCTCGCCGCTGTTCCGGCTGACCCGCGTGTACCGGGTGATGCCGTCCCGGCCCGGCGCATCTGTGAAGAACGACGGCAGGAACGCCTCCCGAGGCACCGTCTCCACGGCGGCCCGCCAGTGCGGCGAGCGCACCGCTCCGTGCTGTTCCAGTTCGTCGGCGAGACGGGCCCTAAGACTCCGTGAGGTCTGTGAGGTCTGTGCGTGCTGCCCGGTGTCACTCATGCGTCATGCCCTTCTCCAGGAGTTCGGCGATGGCGTGCGAGATGGGCACGCCGGTCCGGTGCTCGATCCACGACCACTGGCCGTTGGGGTTCACCTCCAGGAACCGCCACCGCCCCGACGGCGTCACGATGAAGTCGAACGCTCCGAAGACCAGCCCGAAGTGCCGCATGAACGCGGTGACAGCGTGCCGTACGCGGTCGGGCACGGTGGTCGGTTCGTACGTGAGGCTGTCGTAGTCCGTGCGCCAGTCGATCCGGGTCTCGGCGGAGCCCGCGTGAATCTCCACGGCGAAGAACCGGCCGCCGACCACGGTCAGCCGTACTTCGTGCGCCTTGTCGATCCACTCCTGGAACAGGTGGGCGCACAGCCGCACGGAGTCGTCGAGCTCGGCGGGGTCCACGATCACGGTGTCCACCGGGGCGCCGAGGCTCTTGGTGATGACCGGCCCGCAGATCTGCGTGGCGAACTCCCGTGCCACGTAAGGGTTGTTGGTGATGATGCTGCGCGGCGGTTCGAGGCCGAGGCACCGGGCGACCGCGAGCTGCCACGGCTTGTGGTTCGCGTCCAGGTCCCGCGCGGGATGGTTGATCCACAGGCACGGCAGAGCCACGGCCACCCCGACGAAGCCCGCCCGCGACTGGGCGGCGGCGAACCGCCGCTCAGCCTCGGACATGCTGTCGGGCAACCGGAACTCTTCGGGCCTGCGGAAGTACACCGACCGCACGTCGGCGAGGTCGAGGGTTCGATGCCCGTTGTCGAGCTCTCCGCCCCAGCGCTGCTCCCCGAGCGTCGCCGTCAGCGTGAGTTCCAGGGGGAACTCGGCGGTGTCGCACCGGAACACCGGAACGTTCCGGTGGTTCAGCCGGTCGACGACCAGGTCCGCGGTGGAGTCGAGCTGGTTGGTCAGCACCAGCACCGCTCCTGTGCTTGGTCCGTGAGGTTCCGTCACCTCGAGCTCTCCTAGTAGAAGTCGGTGCCTTCGTCGTTCCGGCTGTCGGAGTTCGTGTTGCTGCTGGTCTCTCCGGCGGCGGTCATCGCCCACGGGTTGCCCTCGCGGGTGAGGGCAACCTGCAGGTGGTTGTCGTACGTGACGCCCGTCGTGTCGGCGGGGGCACTGGTCTGCCGGGCGGCGAAGCGCATGGCGAACGGTTGGGTGGGTTCGGCGGGTTCGATGCTGGTGGCGCTCAAGGCGGTCTCCTCCTGTCCTTGCCCACCCACGGTCGGGGCGGGACGACTCGATGGGCAGTCATGCCGCAACTCGTACGGGGGTGACGAGGCTGCCCAGGGGTTCTGCTGCGGGGTGGTCGTAGTCCACGCCCAGCTCCGCGAACGCGGCGGCCCACGCACGTTCGCGCTGCGGGGTGGGCAGCGCGAGGACCTGCGGGTCCCGGAAGATCGCCCGTACGTCCGCGGCCGAGGGGGAGGTCCACGGCCGGGCCCACGGGGATACGGGTTCGGGTACGGGTACGGCGGCCCGCTGCGCGGCGAGGTGTTTCGCACTGTGCCGTCCGGGGCGTCGCCGCCAAGGGACCCAGGAGAGGGCGCGGGCTAAGAGGGCACGCATGGGGTGTTACCTGCACGCAGGGCGGCGGTCAGAGCCCGGGCGGTGGCGACGTTGCAGCGCCCCAACTCGACGAGGGCAAACGGCTGTTGACGGGTGTACGCGACCAGGTCGACGCCGAGGGACGGCAGCGTGACACCGGCGGCGGCGAGGGCGGCGTCCAGCTCGGCGAGGGCCTCCTCGGCCTCCTTGAGCGCATCGACGGTCACAGCAACTCCCCTCGGGAGCGGGCGTTCGCCCGGGCGGTCGCGACACGTAAGCGCTGTTCGGCGGTGGCCGGCCGGGTGCGCTCGGGGGCGACCTCCCACTCCGTCCCCCCGCACGCGGGCCGCAGGAACCAGCGGTTGCCCAATTCGCCTCGGAACTCACCGAGTTGATCGCGGACGAGGTCCAGGAGAAGCGTTCCGATCGCAGGGGCAGGGGTGGGCATGTGGGGTGGGCACACAATTACTCCTGTCTGTAGTCATTCGACTACCGGGAGCCTTCAGCGTGGCCTAGGGTCAAATCGCATTCAAGCTGTCAATGCGGCAGGAAAGGTTGCGCCCGCATGGTGAATATCAAGGAACTGAACCCGGACAGCAGCCCAGCGGCAGCGTTCGGGGCCCGCTTACGCAGGGAGCGAGAGTCGAAAGGGCTGAAGCAGGAAGAGCTGGCCATCCTGATGGACTACTCCAGCACGCACATCTCGGCCGTCGAAACTGGTCGCAAGATTCCAACTCTTCGCTTCTCGCGCAGTGTTGACCGTGCACTGGGCACCGATGGGACCGCCGACACGTTCGAACGCCAGTGGCGCGAGATGCAGCACGGCTCGCTGCTTGAAGGATTCCCGGAGTTCGTGGGCTACGAGGGGCGAGCCGCCGAGATCCGGCTGTACGAGGTCGGCGTCATACCGGGCCTTCTCCAGACACCGCAGTACGCGTCCGCGCTGGCGGACAGCGCGCTCAAGCGGAGGGCGATCACCGCGGAGCAGGCGCGCGAGCGCGTCTCGGTCGTCGCGGAGCGCCAGTCGATCCTGGACCGCAGGAAGAATCCACCGGAGATCTTCGTCGTGCTGGACGAGGGCTGCGTCCGCCGCCCCATCGGCGAACCGGAGGCCATGGACGCGCAGTTGGCGCACCTGATCGACTTCGCGGAGCAACCGAACACGACGCTTCAGGTCGCGCCCTTCAGCATGGGGGTCCTGCGCCCCTTCAATCTTCCGGTCACTGTGCTGACGATGGCGGACCGCTCACTCATGTCCTACGCGGAGTCCTCCCACCGGGGCGGCCTGGAGAGGGAAAGTACGTTCGTAGTGCCCCTGTTGAAGGCCTACCATCAACTGCAGGCCGAATCGCTCTCCCAAGCGGAGTCGGTGGCCATGATCCGCCAGCTGAGAAAGGGCACCCCGTGACGACCGAATCCCCCCGCTGGTTCAAGTCCTCCTACAGCGACAACGGCGGCCAGTGCGTAGAGGTCGCCACCAACCTCGCCGCAACCCGCAGCACCGTTCCCGTGCGCGACTCCAAGAACCCCACCGGCCCCACCCTCAACATCCACACTGACGCTTTCTCACACTTCCTCACCGGCGTCAAAGACGGCCGACTGGGCGCCGCCTGAACCACCCGCGCACCAACAGCCCCGCCGTAGACCCGAGTTGGGGAACGGCGGGGCCGACGGGAAGGGCAGCAATGATCTCGACACAGGCATGGGCCGACGTACGTCGCCTGTGGGACTACCACCAGATGGGCCACACCCTGAAGCCGTGCTCAGTGGCGATCGGCCTGGGCAGCCACGACCTCGGCGTGGCCGACACGGCGGTGGACCTGTACGAGCGCGGCCTGGCGCCCCTGCTTGTGTTCACCGGAGCCACGAGCCCCACGACGCGCGAGCGCATGCCCCGCGGCGAAGCCGTCCACTACCGCGAACGAGCCCTGGAACGCGGCGTGCCCAGCTCAGCCGTCCTCGTGGAGCCCAACGCCCGCAATACCGGCCAGAACATCGAGTTCTCCAAGAAGGTCCTCGAAGAGGCGGGCGTACACCCGGAGTCCGTGCTGCTGATCAGCAAGCCGTACGAGGAGCGCCGCGCGTACGCTACGGCCCGCAAGCTGTGGCCCGAGGTCGAGATCGTCAGTGCCTCCACCCCGATGACGCTCGATGAGTACGTGGACTCCATCCGGGACGCCCGCCTGGTGATCGACATGCTCGTAGGCGCGCTTCAGCGACTCCTCATCTACCCGGAGCAAGGCTTCATGATCAGCCTGCCCGTGCCGGACGACGTCCGGGAGGCCTACGACCGGCTGCGCAACGAGGGATTCACCAGCCGCCTCATGGCCATCGAGCCGTCAACTCTCCGATGACAACGGCCCCGCCGCACCCCCAAGTCAGGGTGCGGCGGGGCCGAGCGCTTTCCGGCGGCGGCCTGGGCGCTCAGTCCTGGACGACCAGGGCCGGCGTGTCCTTCGTCAGAACCTGCCCCCGGAAGAACCCCGGACTCCGCCGCTCCGTGACGATCATGATGACCACGCCGAGGGCGAGCAGACCCACGCCGATCACGAACACGGATCCGACACCGAAGACGGACGATCCGCTGCCGTACGCCGGGTCCCACATGTCGTACAGCGTCTTGCCGAAGACCGCCGTCAGGAGCGCGCCGCCGAGGACCGGGCACAGGCCCTTGTAGACCAGGTCCCGCACCGAGCGGGTGAGTTCGCGGCGGAAGTACCAGGCGCAGGCGAACGCCGTCAGGGCGTAGTAGAAGCAGATCATGAGGCCGAGCGCGTAGATCGTGTCGACCAGGACGTGCTCGCTGACCAGCGTCATGACCGTGTAGAAGAAGCCGGTCGCGACACCGGCCACGATCGTCGCGCGGCCCGGCGTCTTGAATCGGGGGTGGACGCGGGCGTACGAGGGCGGCAGCGCCTCGTACGTCGACATCGCGAGCACCGTACGCGCGACCGGGATGAACGTGGTCTGCAGGCTGGCCGCCGCCGAGGCGAGGACCGCGAGGAAGAGCAGGATGCCGAGCAGCGGGCCCATCACGGGTCCGGCGAGCGCGGCGAAGACGTTGTCGGACGTGTCCGGGTTGCCGAGGCCGAGGCCCTTGTCGCCCGAGCCGACCGCCATCTGCGCGGCGACGCCGGTGGCGAGGTAGGAGCCGACGAGCACGACCATCGCGATGAGCGCGGCCCGGCCGGGCGTCTTCTCGCTGCCGGAGGTCTCCTCGTTGGCGGTGAGGCAGGCGTCCCAGCCCCAGAACATGAAGATGGAGAGCGAGAGGCCCGCGGTGAAGGCGGCGAAGGACTGCACCGCGAAGGGGTTCAGCCAGGACCAGGAGAAGTCGAGCCCGGTGGCGAACTCGCCGCTGCCCGCCTTCTGGAACGCCATGGTCACGAAGATCACGAGCACGACGAGCTGGAGTCCGACGAGGGCGTACTGCACGCCCTTCGTGGCCGTCATGCCGCGGTAGCTGATGGCGGTGGCGGCGGCGATCAGGGCGAGGCAGGTGACGATGTGCACCGGCTTGCTGTCGTCCAGGGCCGCGATCGCCGGGGAGCCCGTGACCTCACCGGCCAGGAGCCAGAAGTACGAGGTGGCGACGCCCGCGAGGTTCGAGAGCACGATGATCGTGGCGATCACCAGGCCCCAGCCGCACATCCATCCAACGCGCGGGCCGAAGGCCTTCACGGTCCAGGTGAAGGAGGTGCCGCAGTCCGGCATCGCCTTGTTGAGCTCGCGGTAGGCGAAGGCCACGAGCAGCATCGGCAGGAATCCGGCCAGGAAGACGGCGGGCATCTGCACGCCCACCTCGCCCGCGGTGGAGCCGAGTGTCGAGGTGAGGCAGTAGACCGGGGCGACGGTCGAGATGCCGATGACGGCACTGCCGACGAGGCCGACGGAGTTCCCGCCGAGCCCTTTGGACCGCACACCGCTTCCGGCCTCGGTCACGCCCCGTACCGTGTCTCCGCCCTGGGGCGGGGTTTCCAGCTGCGTCATGAACAGGACGTTAAGTGCTGCGGTTTCCATGTCCGGAAGGTTGAACTCCGGGTAACCGCCCTTTAATCAGGCCATACAAATCGGTAATCGATCATCGATTCACAGGTCGCCTGCGCACCTTGGCCCGCCACACCAAGGCCTACTCCCGCAATTCCACGATGCGGGAATCGCAGGAGCGCCCTAAATGTCCGTTTCAAAATTTTCCCGTGCGGTGTTTTCCTGTCACCCTCGGCCCACGCACCGTCACCCTCGGCCAATGCTACGTAACCCTCGCCGGTGCCCCGTCACCCTGGCCACACGAGCGACTGCAGCTCGCTGTAGGCGTGCAGCGCGTACGAGCCCACGTCCCGGCCCACCCCGCTCTGCTTGAACCCTCCGAACGGCGCCTCCATGTTCCGGCCCACCGTGTTCACGCCCACGCCCCCGGCGCGCAGCCTGCGCGCGAGCCGGAAGGCGCGGGACACGTCGCCGGACCAGACGTAGTCGATCAGCCCGTAGTCGCTGTCGTTGGCGAGGCGTACGCCCTCCTCCTCGTCGTCGAAGGGGATCACCACGACCACCGGCCCGAAGATCTCCTCGCGCGCGACCCGCATGTCGTTGGTGCAGTCGGCGAGCAGGGTGGGCGCGACATAGAAGCCCCGCTCGAAGTCCGGCCGCTCGCCGCCCGCGACCACCCGCGCGCCCTCCTTCCGCCCGAGCTCCACGTACGACTCGACCCGGTCCCGGTGCGCCGCCGAGATCACCGGGCCGACCACGGTGCCCTGCGCCGCCGGATCGCCGACCTTCATGAAGGCGAGGTAGCCCGTCAGCTTCTCGATCAGCCGCTCGTAGATCCCGCGCTGCGCGAGCACCCGCGTGGGCGCCGTACAGATCTGCCCGCTGTAGAAGGCGTACGTCGTGCCGATGCCGCGCACCGCCGCGGCAAGGCCCGCATCGTCAATGTCGTCCAGGACCAGCGCCGCCCCCTTGCCGCCCAGCTCCATCAGCTGCCGCTTCATGCCCCGGCCGCACACCTCGGCGATGCGCTGCCCGACGGCCGTGGAGCCGGTGAAGCTGACCATGTCGACGTCCGGGGAGTCCACGGCCGCCTCGCCGACATCCACCGAAGTGCCGGAGACGACGTTGACCACCCCGCGCGGCACGCCCGCCTCCTCAAGGGCCCGCGCCATCCGGTACACCGACAGCGGGTCCTGCGGCGCGGGCTTCACGACCACCGTGTTGCCCATCGCGAGCGCGGGCGCGACCTTGCCCGCCGGGTTGGCCCACGGATTGTTGTACGAGGTGATGCAGGTGACCACGCCGACCGGCTGGCGTACCGCGAGCGCGCCGAGCACGCTCGCCGGGCCCATCGGCCCCGCCTCCGTGATCTGCGGCGCGAGCGCCTCCTCGACCGGCTCCAGGGCGCCCTTCGCGTACCGCCGGAACCGGGCCGCGCCCACCGCGACCTGCATGCCGCGGGCCGTGCCGGTCGTCGCGCCGGTCTCGGCCCGGGCGAGCCGCACGGCCGGGCCCGCGTCCCGCTGGATCAGGTCGGCGGCCTTGTCGAGGACGCGGGCCCGCTCCTCGGGGCTTGTCCGCGACCAGCCGTCGAAGGCCGCGCGCGCCGCGGCCGCCGCCGCGTGCACCTGCGCGCGCGAGGCCTCCGGGGCCAGCCCGACGACCTCCTCGCTCGCCGGGTTCACCACCTCGTAGTGCCCGCCGTCCGGCTCGACCCACTCGCCGCCGACGAACAGGCTTTCCTGGAAAGGTACTTGGGACGTCATGTGGTGCTCACCGTCCGGGTGTCGCGGCCCGAGCGCAGCACCTTGCCGGGCACCGCGCCGCTCACCACGTCCTCGCGGAGCGCCTCGACACCGTTGACCCACACCGCGTTCACGCCGATCGCCTTGGAGTCGAGGCGCGGGGAGTCGCCGGGCAGGTCGTGGACGAGGGTCGCCTTGCCCGCGTCGATCCGCTCCGGGTCGAAGAGGACAAGGTCCGCGTGGTAGCCCTCGGTGATCCGGCCGCGGTCGACGAGGCCGAAGAGCCGCGCCGGGTCGTCGGTCAGCATCTTCACGGCCTGCTCCAGGGAGGTCAGCTTCCGGCCGCGCAGACAGTCCCCGATGAACCGCGTCGTGTACGGGGCCCCGCACATGCGGTCCAGATGGGCGCCCGCGTCCGAGCCGCCGAGCATGACGTCCTCGTGCTCCCAGGTCTGCCGGCGCAGCTCCCAGGACGCCGGGTCGTTGTCCGGCGGCATCGGCCAAAGCACCGTACGCAGCTCGTCGTTGGCGCAGATCTCGACCAGGCACTGGAACGGGTCCTGCCCGCGCTCGGCCGCGATGTCCTGCACGACGCGCCCCTCAAGGCCCTCGTTCTCCGGGCTGTAGGTGTCGCCGATGACGTACCGCCCGAAGTCCGCGAGCCGCCTAAAGACGCCCGCCTCCTTGGAGTCGGCGCGGCGCAGCATCTCCGCCCGTACGTCGGGGTCGCGGAGCTTGGCGATCCGCTCGGGCACGGGCAGGCCGAGGATGTCGCCCCAGCCGGGGATGAGGTTGAGGGCGCAGAAGGTGCCGAGGGACATGTTCATCGGCGTGAGGATGGGCATGGTCAGGGCGACGATCCGGCCCCCGGCCTTGCGGGCCCGCTCGCTCGGCACGAGCTGGCGCGGCACGCGTTCGGGCACGGCGGCGTCGATGGTCAGCACGTTCCAGTTGAGCGGCCGCCCGGCCGCGGCGGACATCTCCACGAACAGATCGATCTCATCATCACTGAACTGATCGAGGCAGCCCGCGACGATCGCCTCCAGCTGCGTCCCCTCGTGCTCGGCGACGGCCCGCGACAGGGCGAGCAGCTCCTCGGGGTCGGCGTGCCGGGAGGCGACGGGCGCCCCGTCGCCGTCGGAGTGCGTGGACGACTGGGTGGTGGACAGCCCCCAGGCGCCCTCCTCCATGGCCCGGTGGAAGAGGTCGAGCATGGTCTGCAACTGCTCGGGGCTCGCCTTTCCACCGATGGCCTCCTCGCCCATCACGTACCGGCGCAGCGCGCAATGGCCCACCATGAAACCGGCGTTGACGGCTATCCGCCCTTCGAGCCGGTCCAGGTACTCGCCGAACCCGGACCAGTTCCAGGGCGCTCCCTCCTCCAGGGCGACCAGCGACATGCCCTCCACCTTGGACATCATGCGGCGCGTGTAGTCGGCGTCGCCGGGCCGCTGCGGGTTGAGCGGGGCGAGCGTGAACCCGCAGTTGCCGCCCGCGACGGTGGTCACGCCGTGGTTCAGGGACGGGGTGGCGTACGGGTCCCAGAACAGCTGGGCGTCGTAGTGCGTGTGCGGGTCGACGAAGCCGGGCGCGAGCACCTTGCCGGTGGCGTCCTCGCTGCCGCGGGCCTCTTCGGTCACGGTGCCGGGCTCCGCGATCACGGCGATCCGCCCGTCCCGGATGCCGAGGTCCGCGCGGTACGCGGGTGCGCCGGTTCCGTCGACGATGGTCGCGCCCTTGATGAGGTGGTCGAGCATGGCGTCCCTTTCTCGCTGGGGGTACGTCTGCGGTACGTGTCTGCGTACGTGGCTCTGCCCCGGCCGGGGCCGCCGCGGGGGGCTCCGGCCGGGACAGGTACGGGGTCACTGGTCCGGGATGCCCGTGGCCCCGCGCTTGGATTCCCCTCCCCGCCCCTTCCCGAAATCCTGCGGAGCTGTCGTTCGGCTGCCGCGCCGTCGTGGCTGGTCGCGCCCCGCGGCGGAGCCGCAAATGTCACAGCCCCGCGCCCCTGAAAACCCGCCCCTCCGGGGCTTGTTTTCAGCCCCTCCGGCGTTTGAGGAGCGGGGGTCCGGGGGCTGGCCCCCGAAGCGCCGCAGGCTTTCGGGAAGGGGCGGGGCGGGGAGAAATCACGCGGCCTGGCGGAAGCGGGTGGTCCGATGGACCGGATCCGTGTCAATCTTCGGGATCACGTGCTCACCCACCAGCCGAATCGTCTGCAAGGTGTCAGCCTTGGAGATCCCGATCGGCAGCCCGAACGACAGCTGATCCGCCCCCGCCCGCTCCCACCGCCCGCACTGCGCAAGCACCTCATCGGGATCACCGCAGATCAACAGCTCCTCGGCGATGAGGAGTTCGACGATCTCCTCGTTGAACTCGGGCAGCGTCTCCGGCCACACCGGGAAGCCCTCGGGCCGAGGGAACGTGTCGTGGTAGCGGAAGACGAGCGACTGCAGGTAGTTCAGCCCGCCGCGAGCCGCGATCCGCACGGCCTCCTCGTGCGTGGGCGCGCAGATCGCCGTAGACGTCACCATCACGTTGTCGTTGACGTAGTCCCCGACGGGCTCGGCGTCCTTGATCGCCCCCTTGTACTGCTCAAGGACCCACTCCATATCGGACACCTTCTGCACACTGAACCCGAGCACCCCGAGCCCCTTGCGCGCCGCCATCGCGTACGAGGGCGGGGAGCCGGCGGCGTACCACATCGCGGGGTGGGACTTGCCGTACGGCTTGGGGAGGATCTTGCGCGGCGGCAGTGACCAGTGCTTGCCCTGGAACCCCTGGTACTCCTCCTGGAGCCACATCTTGGGGAACTCGGCGATGGTCTCCTCCCACACCTCCTTCGTGAAGTTCATGTCCGTGACGCCCGGAATGAACCCGAGGATCTCGTGCGACCCGGCGCCGCGCCCGGACCCGAACTCGTGCCGCCCCTCGGAGAGATGGTCGAGCATGGCGACCTTCTCGGCGACCTTCACCGGGTGGTTGACCTGGGCCAGCGGGTTGAAGATCCCGGAGCCCAGATGGATCCGCTCGGTGGCGTGCGCGAGGTAGCCGAGGAACACGTCGTTGGCCGAGAGATGCGAGTACTCCTCCAGGAAGTGGTGCTCGGACGCCCAGGCGTACTTGAAGCCGGACTTGTCCGCCTGGATGACGTACTCGGTCTCCTCCATCAGCGCCTTGTGCTCGGCGAGCGGGTCGGTCTCCGCCCGCTTGCCGACGTACCCCTGAACAAAGAGCCCGAATTCCAAGGAAGTTCACCGCCCCTAGCCCTTAATTTCCTGACGCACCGTCAGATCTGACGGGCCCGACTGTTCCACCGCACACGACGACCGTCAATACCTGACGACACGTCAGAGCCTTGCCGGGGGCCGGTCAGAACCTTGCCGGGGACCGGTCAGAGCCTTGCCGGGGACCGGTCACACGATGCTCACCCCCGCCAGCCACCCGCCGTCGATCACGAACGGCTGCCCCGTGATGTACGAGGAGTCCTCGCTGGACAGGAAGAGCGCCAGGTCGGCCACCTCACGCGGCCGCCCGACCCGGCCGAGCGGCACGAGCTTCCGGTACAGCTCGTCGAGCGCCTCCGTCATCGCCGCCGGGTCGGCGTCCGGGTCCAGCTGGGCCGGGTTGGACATGGCGGTGTCGATGGCGCCCGGGCAGACCGCGTTCACCCGGATCCCGCTGTCCGCCAGCTCCATCGCGGCGACCCGGGTGAGGCCGAGGATCGCGTGCTTGGTCGCGGCGTACGTGCCGACGGCGGGCATGCCGGTCACGGCCGTGTACGAGGCGGTGTTCACGATCGTGCCGCCGCCCGCCTCGCCGATCGCGGGAGCCACGGCCCGTATCCCCAGAAAACACCCCACCTGATTGACGTTCACGACCTGCATGAACTCGTCCAGAGGCGTGTCGACCAGGGCGTTGAACCGGAGGATCCCCGCATTGTTGACCAGCCCGTCGACCTTCCCGAACGCCTCCTTCGCGGTGGCCACCGCGGCCGTCCACTCCTCTTCCCTGCTCACGTCGAGGTGGACGTACCGCGCCCGTCCTTCCCCTATCTCCTTGGCCACCGCCTCGCCCTGCTCGTCCAGCACGTCCGCGAGCACCACGCGCGCGCCCTCCGCGGCGAAGAGCCGCGCCTCCTGCTCGCCCTGGCCGCGCGCGGCCCCGGTGACGATGACGACACGGCCGTCCAGCTTGCCCATGGATCACTCCTAGTCGTTGAGGTACGGGCCGACCTCGGCCCCGAACGCGGCCATCTGGTCGGTGAGTTCGGTACGGGAACGGCTCCGGAACCGCACCTGGATCTGCTGCACGCCCATCGCCGCGTACTCGCGCAGCGACTCGGCGATCGCCTCCGCCTTGCCGCTCAGGGTCCAGCGGCCCACGTCCCAGTCCGCCTCGCCCACGTACAGCGGCTCGGCGATGGTGCCGACGGTCAGCGGCGCCTCGACTCCGGCCGCCTCGCGCAGCTCCCTGATCCGGTCGATCTTCGCGGGCAGTTCGGTACGCCGGTCGCCCTGCGGCAGCCAGCCGTCGCCGCGCGTGGCGGCCCTGCGGACGGCGGGCACGGAGGAGCCGCCGACCCAAATCGGCACGCGCTCCTGCGCGGGGCGCGGCAGCTGCCCGAGCCCGCTGAACTCGTAGCGCTCACCGTGGTGTTCGGGGTACTCGTCCTCGCCGAGCGCGGCCCGCAGCGCGTCGATCGTCTCGTCGAGCACAGCCCCACGCCCCTCGAAGTCCGCCCCGAGCACCTCGAACTCCTCGCGCACATGCCCGGCCCCGACACCGAGGACCAGCCGGCCGCCGCTGAGGTGGTCGAGCGTGGCGTACTGCTTGGCGCTCGCGAGCGGGTGCCGCAGGCCGACGACGGCGACGTGGCTGAGCAGCCGTACGTTCTCGGTGATCCCGGCGAGGAAGGAGAGGGTGGCGACGGGGTCGTACCAGATGGTGCTCATCGCTGCCGCGAGTCGGCGGGGGATCGCGACGTGCTCGCAGCAGGCGATGTAGGCGAAGCCGCTGCGGTCGGCGGTCCTCGCGATCTCGGCGAGGTCGGCCGCGCCCGCTTCGGCTTCCCAGGGTTCGGCGTAGAGGGTGCTCTGGGACTGGATCGGCAGTTGGATGCCGTACGACAACTTCCACTGCGGGAAGGCTTCCACCATGGCCGCAACCCCTCGATCTGATGGATCGTCATGTCTACGATGGGGGCCATCGTGGGGGCTGATGGTTCATCAGACAAGGGGCTGGGCGGCTCCTATAGGGGCTCAGGCGAGGAGTGAGGCCGGGGTCACCAGTCGGGCCCGCTCGTGGAGATCGCGCGCGGCGCCGTTCTTCAGGTGAGGGCGCAGGAGGCGGAACATCGCCCTGATGCGGTCGTCGGCGCGGCCGGACTGGACCATGGGGTAGTCGTCCAGGGCCTGGTGCCAGGTGGTGCAGGCGGCTTCGAGGTGGCCGATCGCGAATTGGCGTTCGGCGAGTGTGCCCCGCTCATGCGTGCGGGTGCGCCGGTAGACACTGGGACGCAACCGGTCAGCCCGCTGCATCGCCTCGACGGCACCTTCTGCGTCTCCGAGTTCGTAACGCATCTGACTGACGTGGTAGTTGAGCGACGCCGGGTCGTACGAGCCAAGCGCCTTGGCACGGCCCTCTGCCCGGTCCATGAACGCCTCGGCTTCTCGGATATGCCGCAGGGCAGCACTGCGGTTGCCGATCTGCGCGGCGGCGTGGGCCTGCTGCCCCGAGAGGAATGCCTGAAGACGGGGCCCCGCGTTGGGGGAAGCCGCAGCAGCGGCATCGGCCAGTTCCATCGCCTTCGCACCGTGCCGCAGGTCGACCGCCTGCACGCTCATGCCCCGCAGGGTGGTGCAGTACGTAAGGTGATCCTCGGCCGCGCCCGCCAGTTCCAGGGCCTTGAGGTAGTAGTTCTGAGCGAGGCCGTGCAGCCCTTCGTCCACGGCCATGTACCCAGTCAGGTACAGCAGATCCGAGGCTGCGGACAGCATCGCCCTACGTACGCCATCGGGCGCGTCCGCTCGTAGATACGGCGACACCGTGTTGACCAGGAACGCCGCCGCCATGGGGCGCGCATGCCGCCCGCCGAACTGGTCGTCCAGGTCGGAGATCCGCTCGGTCATGTCGATGACCATGTTCACTTCGGGCATCCCGATGCGCTGAACGCCGCCACCCCCGGCGGCTTCCATGCGGCCCACCACGTCGGGCCAGTTCGGCACGGTCAGGGCCACGGAGAAGAGTGCTGCCCCCATGACGCCACGGCGGGACGGATCCATGTCTCGCCTCCCAAGATCCAGGATTCCTTCCACCGTACTTGGGTTCGAGGGCGCCAGCCCATGGGCCGAGGCAGGCGGGAAGCCCGCTTCGCTGTACGTGACAGCGCGACGGAGCCTGCGCGCGAGCGCTTCGAGAATCAAGGGCCGGACGTCCGCTCGCGGCAAGTGCCCCTTCAGCCACTGATGCACCGACGGCTCGCGGTACCGGAGGGGCGTTCCGCGCTGCGTGCCGACGCGGTTGACCTCCTGGGCGAACTGACGCAGCGTCCAGCCGGATTCGCGGTACAGGCGGTGCAGTCCTTCGTTCGGCGTCGGCGTACCCACAGACCCTCAACTCCCCGCGCTCGTCGAGAACTTAAAGCTCTTAAAAACGGCTCCCGCGACAACGGTACCGCTCTGCGTGACCAGACAGTTTCCTGGAGTGACGAAGCCGCCACGCACGACAGACCCCCGCGACCGCACTGGGAGCGGCCCGGGGGCATGGCCATCAACCCAAGGAATTGACGACGTGACTCACGCTATCGCGAGGCTGCTGGAATCGGTGCTCCGATTCCTGCTGCCCGCCCCTCCCGGCCGGCACCGGCTGCCCGCCGAACCTCCGGCCGCCGCGCACCCTGTGTCCGCCCCAGTGGTACGCATCCCCGTACTGCGCGGCGAGGACTCCCCGCTCGTACGCCCGTACGTGATCGCTCACGAGCGACGACAGGAGCAGCAACGTCGGCGGCAGGAAGAGCAATGGCAGGAGCTGTTGCGGCAACGGGCGCGGCGACGGGAGCTCTGGCTGGCGCTGCACGGAGTGGACATCGGCCCCCGGCTCATCCACGGAGTGGAGGTGAGCGCGTGACGGCCCCGCCCGCCGTCGGCGACACCGTCTGGGACGCCGCCCGCGACCGCGTGGGCCAGGTCATGGGGCACGTGGGCCCGCGTGTACAACTGCGCCCGCTGTGCGGCGGCGTGGAGTGGGAGGCAGCCCTCAACGACCTCCTGCCCGCCACTCTGACCGACCCGCCGGGCGGTGACGCATGAGGTGCTACGCGGCGACCGGCATGCCGGAGGAACTGCGAGATCAGGCCATGGCCTACCCCGCAGTGGACGACGAACCCGTCCCCGGCACGGCCGTCTGCGACCTGGACCACCACCCGTACGGCGAACACATGGCGATGGTCCGGGACTTGGACACCGGCAGTGGCGAGGGGGCCGCCTGGGCCCGGTGGGAGGACGGCCATCCGCCTCGTCTGGACGTGCTCCCCTACTGCCCGTCCACCACCCCGTCGGGGAGCGACGCCTGCTGGCTCTTCGAGAAGCACCGGGGCGGTCACACCTGGGAGCACTACCTGTGACCCCGCAGCAGCAGCCCAAGGGCGGGTCTCCATCCACACTCGATCGAGTGACTGATTAGGCATATGCCAGAGGTGCATGCCGCGCGGCCCGCCTAACGTCCCCGTCGTGGTCAGGTCACCCCACGAAGCCCTGCACCAGATCTTCCAGGAGATCCCCGACGTGTTCTCCCGAACCTTTCGCACCCTGGGCCTGCCGTTCCCGGACCCCGTCGAGGTGTCCCTGATGCCCACCGACCTCACGGAGACCAGGCCACTGGAACGACGGGTGGACACACTGCTGCACATGCGGACGCGCGACGAGGGCAGCTATCTGCTCGCCGTCGAATCCCAGGGCAGGAAAGACAAGGCCAAACTCGCGAGTTGGGCGTACTACACCGCACACCTGCACTCCAAATACGGACTGCCCCTCGTCCTGCTCGTCACGTGCCAGGACAAGGCCACCGTGGAGTGGGCCTCCGGCCCGTTCGCCATCGGCACCCGCCAGTGGCGCACGATGACCCTGAGCCCTCTCGTCCTCGGGCCGCACAAAGTACCGCTGGTCACCGACCCTGGAGCCGCAGCCCGCGACATCCCGTTGGCCACCCTCTCGGCCATCACTCACGGCAAGGACGCGGACGCCGCTGGCATAGTCAACTACCCCTCGCTAG
>NZ_JASCIS010000060.1 GCF_029968015.1 Streptomyces luteolus | reverse complement strand
CCCCGGCACCGCGCTGCGCACGAGCGTAGGGAATCCGGGGCTCCCCGGGCCACGCCTGGGGGCACAACTGGCTTGATTTGCCTGGGAGTTGGGGCGGACCGGATGGGCGGTCGGCCCTGGGGGCGGGGTGGGACGGCCCCGGTGCCCGGCCCAGGACCGGGGCGGCGATGAGTTTCTCCCGTACGACGGGTCAGTATCCGTGACTGCAGTTCAGCCGACGTCGGCTGAGTTCGGATACGGATGGAGACGGACCGATGGCCGCTTACGCCCAGCTCGGAGACGTGAACACCTGGTACGACGAGCACGGCGCGGGCACCCCCCTGGTGCTGCTGCACGGCGGCCTGGTCGACGCCCGGTTCTTCGCCCCGAACCTCGACGCACTGGCCGAGAAGTTCCACGTCTACACCCCTGAGCGCCGCGGGCACGGGCACACACCCGATGTGCCGGGCCCGATCACGTACCAACTGATGGCCGACGACACGATCGCGTTCCTGGAGCAGGGCGCCGCAGGGCGAGGAGTAGACCGCCGACGATCCATCAGCTCCCTTCAACTCCTTTCAACTCCCTTGACACCACTGCAAGTGCACCGCTACCTTCAAAGCACTTCATCCGCAGTGGGATGGCTCGCTGCGGAGCGACCTCCAGCGCCTCTGAAGGAGCATTCTTGCGCGTACGTCCCGACCAGCTCGCCGGCACCGACCTCTCCCCCGCCCACCGTGGCGGCCGCCAGCGGCACCTTCCGCAGCCGAAGCCCCGATCCGTCCCCCGCCCCCGCCCGCTCCCGAAGCCCGGCACGCGCCGGTGACCCGGGAACGGTCCAGAACAGACAACGCCCTCCGGCAACTCACCTGCCGGAGGGCGTTTCTCGTACGAGCCAACGGGGCGGTGGACGCGGGCAGTTGGCGGGAAGGCGAGTGCCGGCCACTCCCCCGCGCCCTTGAGGCCAGGGCGAGTTGGAATCCTCTCTTCCGTTTTACCGCGGTAAATTCCCGCGCACCTGCGGGTGCCTGGCGGGCTCAGTTGAGGCTGACGCGGGCGTCGGCCGCGCGCTTCCAGCCGGTGCTGAACTTGGTGACGGCACCGCCGCAGTCCTTTGACCCTGATGACCCGGGTCCAGCAGGTGGCGGCGGCAGTGCGCGTACCGGCGTCCTCCGCCTGGACCGAGACCGTCTTCGTCTGCGGCGCGGCGGACAGCGCCTGCGCGCCACCCGCCGGAATCACGAACGCGCCTCGCTGAACAGCTACTTCGGGGGCGACCGAAACAGCAGCCCTATCCGGCCCCGGGCCGGCCCCGTCCGACCCTGTCCCCGCGCGCGGCGGCCCCCAGGCTCCGCGCGAGGTCGGCGTCGCTCGTCGCGTCCGTGGCCAGCACCACGAGGCAGGGTCCGTGGCCGTCGTGCGCGACCAGCCTGGCAAGGGCGTACGCCTCCGTGCCGCTGCCGGAGAAGCCGCCGAGCACGAGCCGCTCCCCCCTGCCGAGCAGCGGTGCGAGCGCGGCGAGCCGTTTCTCCACGGTGTGCTGCCTGCCGCTCAACAGCACGACCGGCTCCGGTCCCGGGTACGCCAGGGCGAGTTGCTCATAGCGGCTCGCCTGCCCTCGGCCGGGCGCGGGCACGAGGCACACCACGGCCGCGGCCGTTCCCGACCCGGGGCGCAGCGTGCGCAGGGCCGGGGTGTCGGTCCCGGGAACGGCCCGGTCCTTCAGGGAGAGCTCCCGTACGGGCCGGGCATCATGCCGGGGAAGCCGGCGCAGCAGCAGCGCCACATCCGCGAGCAGCCCGTCCGCGTCCCGGAGCAGAGCCGGGTCGTGCGTCAGCGTCAGCACGAGCCCCCCGGCCGTGTCGTGGTGCGCGGTCAGCGTGAGCAGGAACGCGGCGTCGGCGTCGTGGGCCGTGGGTTCCGGCACCCGGATCCCCTGCGCGGCCAGTTCGGCGACGGGCACGACGGACGGGCGAGGGCCGCCCTTGAACATCAGCAGGGTCCGCGCAGGACCGGCTCCACTCCCCCACCCGGCGATCTGCCCCGCCGAGACCCACTCGTACGCCGCCATGTCCAGGGCCCGGTCCCGCAAGGCGGCGAGGAGCTGGGGGCCGGGGGTGTCCGGGTCGACGACGACGGACACGGGCAGCGCGTTCCGCAGCGGTCCGGGCAGCCGGTCCACGCTGTCGAGGGCCACGCCACGGCCGGACACGGACACGCTGAACGCGACGGGTGCGGCGGCTTCCGCGCCCGAGGCCCCGTGCAGCAACAAGGCCCAGGCGGCCTGCAGCGCGCCGAACTCGGTGGACCCCCAACGGGCCGACCAGGAGCGGAGCGCCTCGGCCTCCTGAGGGGGCAGCCGGTGCCGGACGCGCCTCGCCCGACCCTGCCAGGCCCCACCCGGGGTGCGCGGCGGGGGCGGTACGGGAAGGTCGGACGCTCCGGCCGGTGGAGTGGCTCGGGCCCAGAACTCCCGTGCGGGCGCGAGGTATTGGGCCGTGAGCCAGTCGCTGTAGTCGCCGATGTCGGGCCGACGCGCGCCTCCGGGGAGCGGCCCCCCGGCGAGGTAGGCGCGGAAGAACTCCCGCAGGACGAGCCGGGCGCTCAGGTCGTCGAGCAGGGCGTGGTGGTAGGTGAGCAGCATCCGGTGCGGCCGCTCCCCCGGCGGTTCCTGATGCCCTCCTCCCTCCCCCACGGTGATCCGGACCGGCCCGGGACTGCGTACGTCGAGGCCGCGTTGGCGGTCGAGGGCGACGAGCGCGGGCCAGTCCCCCGCCCGCAGCAGCACCACGGGCGTGACCCACTCGTGCACGACGACCCGCAGTTCCCCGGTGTCGCACGCCCCGTCGAAGGCCGCCCTCAGCACGCTCTCCCGGTCGTGTACGGAGCGCCAGGCGGCCGCGGAGCGCTCCAGGTCCAGCGGCCCGTACCACTCCCAGCTCAGCTGGCCGATGCCGAGGCCCGCCCCGGGATGGGCCTCGGCATCGGCGAGCAGCTCGCACTGGAGCGGTGTCGCCCGCAGTGTGTGCCGGACGGGTCCATGGGGCGCCCGGTCACGGCTGTCCCGGCCTGCGGGCCCGCCCCCTCCGTCCGTGGGTCCGGCGGTGAGCAGATCCGTGAGCAGACCGACGGGAAGGTCTTCGGGTACGCGGTGTTCGGCGCCGGGAGGCTCCAGGGTGAGCGTGTGGTGCGCGGGCCCGTTCCTCCGCAGCCCGTACCGCCACGCGGTGCCGTCCGGGCGCCTTCCGAGTGCCTGCTGTACGGCGGTGTCGACCCGGGGTGCGTCGATGGCGCCGTACAACTCCAGGACCAGGGGAGCGCCTTCGGTGCCCGGTGCTTCGACGACGACGGTGAGCGGCTCGGACCGGGGCTCGGACGAGGGGCGGTCGGCGTTCATCCGGACTCCTCCTCCCTCTTGCTCCCTCTTGGCTCACCGCGTACGGGCCGGACAGGAACGTGCGGATGCGGGGACAGCACGGACGGGACGGGTCCCGGTGCCGCGTGCCCGGACGGCGGCGCGGCACCGGGACGTTCCTGCGGGGAGACGAGGAGTCCCGGCCGTGGCTGTGCTCCCGCAGCAGGACGGTAGAGCGCGGCCGGGGGTGCGGTCACTTCCCCTCCAGCGTTCCTGGGCCGGGGCACGAACGGCTCTTGAAGGGCGGATCGTCGAGACGCCGGTCGCCGTCGTTTTACCGCGGTAAATCGACGCTCCCTGGAGCGGCGGCATCTCGCTCGGGGCGGCCCTCGTTTTACCGCGGTAAAGCGGAACCACTACCTCCGGTCGTCGGCTCGGGCCTCGGGGCCTCGGGCCTCAGGGGCTCAAGGCCTCAAGAGCTCAGGGCTCGGAACGTGACGGACCGTCGGGCGTTTTACCGCGGTAAAACGGAGGAGCTGGTTCCATGGATCTGGTTCCACGTCAGTTCGCGGAGCGCGGACGGCGCCCCGTCAGGAGCCCGTACCCCGCCGTGTTTTACCGCGGTAAATCGCCCGACCCCCGTACAAGCACCCCGCACTCCCACCCGCACTCGGACAAAACGCCCCGGGATCCGTGCGGTGAACCTGACCGCGTCTGCGATGATGCTCCCGCCCGAAGTACCGGAACCCACGGGAAGCAAACGGAGCATCACATGCCAGCTTCTGTCTACGTCGTGTCCATCGACCCCCAGGCCTCCACAGTCTGGTGGGCGAACCGGATCAACGATCTGCCCTTCGACTTCTCCCAGGAGCACGAGACTCCGGAGAACCTCGCCGTCCTCAAGGACACCGGCGCCCAGGTCCACGTCGTCGCCAACCAGAAGGGCGGCGTCGGCAAGACGACCACGACCCTCAACCTCGGCGCGATCGTCTCGGACACGCTCAAGGGACAGGACAAGGGGCTGCAGCACGTCTTCATCGACACCCCTGGCAGCCTCCAGGACGAGAACCTTCTCCTCGAGGCGCTCAAGTACGCGCACGACGTGATCGTCCCCATGCCGCCGGAAGGCCTCGCCTTCGACCCGACGGCGCGCACCATCCAGAAGGTCATCGAGCCCACAGGCCTGCCCTTCCAGGTCACCGTGAACAACTGGGACCCGCGCGACGGTACGGCCGACCTCGAGGACACCAAGGCGTATATCGACGCGCAGGGCTGGCCGCGTGCCGAGGCCGTCATCCGCCGCTACAAGGTCCACACGCGGGCCTCGGTGGAGGGCAAGGTCGTCACGCAGTACCCGAAGAACCGCGTCGCGATGGAAGCGCGCGAGGACTTCTTCCGCCTGGCGCTCGAACTCGGTTACGGAGGTCGCTCCTGATGGGTCGAAGGACCAGTCTCGCTTCCCTCGCCGGGGCCAAGGTCGACGACGTTCCCGGCCGCAGCGATCTGCTGCTGCTCTCCCTCCCGCTGGAGAAGCTGATCCCGACGCGCTTCAACCCGCGCCGCAACTTCGGTACGGAGGAGCAGCTGCGGGAGTTCGGCCTGAAGCTCCAGCAGAAGCAGTTGCAGCCCGCCGTGGTGGTCTCCCGCGCCGGCTATCTGAAGCTGTGGCCCGAGGAGGCCGAGCGGATCGGGGATATCCCGTACGTCATCGCCAACGGCGAGCGGCGCTTCCGGGCCTCGGTCCTGGTCGGCCGGCCGGCCCTCGACGTGGTGCACCACGAGGAGGTCGCCAACTCCCGCGCCGAGTTCCTGGACGCGGTGCTCGCGGAGAACAACGACCGTGAGGACCTGGACCCGATCGAGCGGGCCCTCGGTATCGAGACGATGGTGGTCGAGCTCGGCGGCGCCGACAAGGTCGCCAAGCACTACGGCAAATCCGGCCCGTGGGTGAGCAACCAGCGCAAGCTGCTGCGGCTCACCCCGGAACTCCAGCAGCTGGTGAGTTCGGGGGAGTTGTCCATCCGGATCGGCCGGGACATCGCCTCACTCCCGCAGGAGGAGCAGGCCGCGGCCTGGCAGGACGAACTCGACCGCCGCGCCGCCGTGCTCGCCGCCCCGCGCCCGCGACGTACGAAGGACGAGCCCGCGGCGGAGCCGGTGCAGCAGCCCGCGCCTGCGCCCGCCCCCAAGGCCGAGGCCGAGGTCGTACGGGAGCCGCTGGCGGGGCCCGGGCAACAGCCGGTCCGGGAAGCGGTCGAGCCACCGGCGCAGGTGCCCGCCCCGGTCACCGGCCCGCCGGCTCCGTCCGTCCCTGAGGCGGGGGAGGAGGCCGCGTCGGAGGAGTACGACCTGTCCGTACCGGTCCGGAGGACAGCGACCCAACGGCCTGAACCGCTGCCCGACATCGCGACGGTGGGGGCCATCCCGTGGCGGAACCCGGAGACGGTGTTCCGGACCATCAAGCACTGGATGACGCCCGAGGACCTTCAGTCGCTGCACAAGCTGATGCGGGAACACCTCCAGGAATCCTGAGCCCCGCTGAGCCCCGCGAGTGGCCCGGTCTCCCTCCCGGAGGCCGGGCCACTCGCTTTCCCGTACGGGGATGTGCGGGCGCGTCCGCCCCATCTTCCGCACCCCGTAAGCCTGTTGAACGGACTGAGCCCGCCCTCAGCGTCCTGGCAGCGGTCCGCTGGAGGAAAAGGCCACGGGCGTCCCGCCAGCCCCTCAGAACGCCGCACAGCGCTTCTGTGTCGTACGGCCTCACCCGTCAGGCGGGGGAGTGGGGGAGTGGGCAGCGACTGAAGCGACCGAAGCGACCCACTTTCGGGGTTGACCCCCGACGCACGACAAGGCCGAAAGGTTGCCCGCGAGTTGGTCGCTTCGGTCGCTCGGGTCGCTTCAGTCGCTTCGGTAGCTGTTCTCGGCCGTTCTTCGGTCGCTCTCAGTCGCTCGCCCAGGGCCTCCGACAGCGACTGAAACCCACAGCGACTGAAGACCAGCGACCGAGCGACTCTTGAGTCGCTCTCAGTCGCTCGGGCAAAACCGCAGGTCAGAGGCGTTGAGCCCAGCAGAACAGCGACTGAAGCGACTCAAGGTCCCTATATATGAAGAGCAACGCGGGTGTGCGCGCCTGCGCGTAGAGCTCATATATACAGTCGCTGAGTCGCTTCAGTCGCTGTTTTTCTGGTTGCAAGGCTGTGACCTGCGGTTTTTCCAGCGACCGAAGACAGCGACTGAAACCCCTTCAGTCGCTGCGCCCCACCTTCAGTCGCTGTTGGGTAGCTGAGAGGCTGGGTGATCGACACGCTGTTCGGGGCATTGTCCACAGCAGCCCCACCAGACGCCCGAACTTCGCTAATCTATGTCCGTCGTTGAGTCGCTTCGGTCGCTGATAGGGGAACTAAATGCCTGCTGAGCTGCGGTTTTCACGCAGCGACTCACGGCAGTCCAGCTCTGCGCGTTCGGTCGCTGCCCCCCTGGCCACGGCCCGGTGGTGCGCGACGCGGGGCTGGCCCGTCTTCCCACTCGCCGCCGGACGCAAGGTGCCCGCCGCCAACTGCGAGTCCTGCCGCAGGCCCGGGCACACCCACCGGGACTGCGGGTGCCGTGCCGAAGGGCGCTGGTGTCACGGTTTCCACTCGGCGACGCTCGACACCTCCCGCATCGAGGCCTGGTGGGGGAGTGCCCCCGCGATGGGCGTCGGAGTCTCCTGCGGTCCCGCGGGCCTCGTCGTCATCGATGTCGACGCGCATCAACAGCCCGTGCCGAGCCGGGACCGTCTCCTGCCGGGCATTCACATCCCGGACGAGGTCGACCTGATGGGCCTGGCGAACGGCTACCACACCCTGGCCGTGCTCGCCGCGCTGCGCGGAGTCGTCAGCCCCTCCGAGGACGAGAGCACGCTGCGGGTGCGCACCCCGAGTGGCGGGATGCACGTCTGGTACCGGGCCGTCGACGGCCGCGCCTGGCAGTGCTCCACCGGCACCAGCACCCGCCGGGCCCTCGTCTGGCAGGTCGACATCCGCGCCCACGGGGGGTACATCGTCACACCCGGCACCACGACACCCGACGGCAGCTACATGCCCGTAGGGCCCGTACGAGAACCCGCCCCGCTGCCCGGCTGGCTCGCCCAGGAGCTCGAACGCACCGGGCATCTCCCGGCCGTTCCCGCCCCCCGGCCCGTGCCGCCGCGGGCCCGGCAGGCCGTCCTCGCGGCGGGCGGGCGCACCGGCAAGGCCACCAGGACGCTGCTCACGGTCCTCACCGAGGTCACCGAGTGCGCCAAGACGCCCGAGGGCGCCGCGTTCTCCGAGAAGCTCAACCGCGCCGCGTACACCCTGGGAGGACTCGTCGCCGCAGGCCACCTCGACCAGGCCGAGGCCGAACACGTCCTGCTGCAGGCCGCCGAGCAGGCCAGGCCCGGACAGACCCGCCGGGCCGAACAGATCATCCGCAGTGGCATGAGCGCCGGGCTGCGTCGTCCCCTGGAACCCGGGAGCAGCTCGTGACGCCGTCCCCGCACCAGGATCAGAACAACGCCCTCTTCGACTTCGACGCGGAGGCCGTCGCCGCCCAGATCCTCGCCCGTTCCACCGCGGGCCCCGTACCGCCCCAGGGCGGTGAGAGCCCCGCACCGGAGAATCCCGCCGGTTCCCTGACCACGGCCGGCGGGCTCGTCCCCGACACCCTCACCGACCGCGGCAACGCCAAGCTGTTCGTGAAGCTGTACGCGACCGACTACCGGCACGTGCCGGGACTCGGCTGGTACCGCTGGGACAGCACCCGCTGGCAGATCGACGACGACGACACCGTGATGTGGGCGGCGGGGGACCTCGCCGAGTCGATCGCCGCCAGCGACCCACGGGGCCTGCACACCTCCTCGGACCTGCAGAAGCACCGCAGGCGCGCCCTGAGCACCTCCGGCATGAACGCCATGCTGCTGCAGGCCAAGTCCGCGCCCGGCATGGTCCTCAACGCCTCCCGCCTGGACGCTGATCCGTACGTCCTGTGCACCCCCGCCGGCATCGTCGACCTGCGCACCGGACTGCTGCGCAGCCCCGACCCCAACAAGGACTTCCACTCGCGGTCCACGACCATCGGGCCCCGCCAGATGGCCACCCCGCGCTGGAACCGCTTCCTCCAGGACACCTTCGGCGGCGACGCCGAGGGCACCGAGATGATCGGCTTCCTGCACCTGCTGCTCGGCTACTCCGTCACCGGGGACGTCGGCGGCCAGGTCATGCCGTTCCTCTTCGGCGTCGGCAAGAACGGCAAGTCCGTGCTCCTCGACGTCCTGATGAAACTCCTCGGGGACTACGCCGACGCGGCTCCCCCCGGCTTCCTGATGGCCCGCCCGTACGAGGGCCACCCCACCGACCTCGCCGAACTGCACGGCCGCCGCGTCATCGTGTGCAGCGAGGTCAAGCCGGGGGACCGGTTCGACGAGGCGCGCGTGAAGCTGCTCACCGGCGGCGACCGGATCAAGGCCCGGCGGATGCGGCAGGACTTCTTCAGCTTCGAACCCACCCACAAGCTCTGGCTGCTCGGCAACCACCGCCCCGAAGTGGGCACCGGCGGCTTCGCCTTCTGGCGCCGTATGCGGCTCATCCCGTTCGAGCGGACCGTCCCCGACGACCGCAAGATCGACAACCTCGCCGACATCCTGGTCACCGAGGAGGGCCCCGGCATCCTCAACTGGCTGATCGAGGGCGCCCGACGCTACCTCGGCGGCGACAAGGACCTCACCGGCCCCGAGCGCGTACGCATCGCGACCACCGCGTACGCGGAGACGGAAGACCATACCGGCCGTTTTCTGAGCGAGGCCTGCTCGCTCGACCCCGACCAGCGGGCAGAACAGGCACGGCTGTATGCCGCGTACAAGAGCTGGTGCCAGAATGAGGGGGCGCCGGCCATGACGTCCCGCTCCTTCGCTGCTCGCGTACGCGAGACGATCGGGCTCGAGTCGCCCAAGCAGATGATCCTGTCCAATCAGCGCAAGTACTACCCGGGTATCGGAATCCTTGCCGATGGGGAGGATGCCTGATGATGGGATCAAGCCAGATGCGTCAGACGCCGTGTCCGGCGGCGGGCCCGCGAGTCATGTCCGGGCGGCCCGATGGGTATCCGGCCCGTGGCATCCCGCACGAGGCTCCGGACCTGGCACGAGAAGGTAGGACAGCATGAGCGCCCTCATCACAGAGGACGAGATCCGTGAGGAGACGGAGATCGTCTGGCTCGAAGACGCCACGGCGCTGGACTACGTACGGCAAAGCCTCGACCGCCTGCCCACCCGCAAGGGCAAACCGGCCTACCACCGCGACGGCCGCATGGTCGGGTACGCGCTGCTCGGCCCCGGCGCCAAGGCGTCCCGCTCGTCCGGCACGTTCCGGCGCCGCGTGTTCTGGCTGCTGCCGCACGACCGCGACACCGAGCCCAGCGGCCTGTACGCGACGGGCGCGCCCGCCGAGGCCGTCGACCCGCGCACACTCGCGCCCGGCGTCAAGGGCTACAAGACGGAGCGCTCCGAGGGCGGCCCGCCCTCATCGGCGATGCAAGAGCTGGGGATAACGCTTCCGCTGTAACCACACGGCGGGTATTTACACCCTGTATGTCCCAATTGCCGTGCGGGGGCGGCGATTTACCGCGGTAAAACGCCGACGGCGGCCCCCCTCGGGCCGCTATGCGGAATGCGCATCTCCGAACGGTACGATGCGAAGGTCATGGACAGCATGCACACCTCCGAACGCCTCCGCGCCGGCGTCACCTCCCTGATGCGGGCCACTGGCCAGACCCAGTCCGACATCGCGCTCGCCCTGGGCGTCGACCAGACGCAGGTGTCCCGCCGCCAGACCGGCCGCGCCGCCTGGACCCTCGACGACTGCGACCGGCTCGCCGCCCACTTCGGCATCGACGTGCTCGACCTCCTCGCCGGCCCCGAGCGCGCCTGCGCCCGCCTCCCGCGCACCGGCCGGCGCGGGCGCGGACAGGGGGTCCGGGCATGAACGGCCCGCACGGCGACGGCCCGCACGCGGACGGCCCGCACGGCGACGGCCCGCCGCAGAAGCCCGGATTCGCCGCCGTCGACGCGCTGCTCGCCTCCGCCGTCGAGCAGGAACCACTGCCGCCCGCCGAGCAGCGCCGCGCCCTGCGCGAGAGCCTCGGCCTGTCCCGCGCCCAGGTCGCCACGGCCCTCGGCGTCGGCCCGTCCACGGTCGGCGGCTGGGAGAGCGGCCGCGACCCGTCGGGGGAGGTGCGCGGCAAGTACGCGTACTTCCTGGACGCCGCCCGTACGAAACTCCAGGAGGCGCAGGCCGCGCAGACCCGGCCGTGCGTGCTGTGCGGGGGACCGGCGACGGACGAGGTCGAGGGGTTCCCGCAGCATCTCGACCCGCAGGACTGCGCACGGGCGGCTGCGCCTGCGCGGGAACCCGAGCCCGTACGACCTGAACCTCGACCGGAGGCGCAGGCCCCTGCCCGTACGACCGCGCCGCGCCCCACCCCCGTACGCAAGCCCGCCTCCGGACAGCCCGCCCCCGAGGCCGAGTTGATCGAGCGGGCCGTGGAGAAGGCGCTCGCCGAGCACGAGGGGGACGTCGAGGAGGCGACCGCGCAGCTCGTCCGGCGGGCCATCCCGGACGCCATGGCGCTGCTCGACGCCTGCCGGACCGGCGGGCGGTACGACGTGATCGCGCACCCCTGGGTGCCGGACATCCTGCGCAAGCAGAGCTCCCGGGGCAGCGACAGCATCTGGGAGGCCCGCCCCAAGTGGACCAGGACCGAACTCCCGCCCGGTACGCACGAGGTGACCGCGCTCGACATCAACGGCGCCTATCTGTCGGCCCTCAAGACGCACCTGCCGATCGGCCAGCTGGAGCACTCCAGCGGCTTCGGCCACGACCGGCGCCGCGCGGGCGTCCACCTCATCACCCCGCCCGACTGGCACCACGACCCGTACCTGCCGAACCCGCTGGGCAACCGCGACGAACCCGGCCCGCTCTGGGTCACCGAGCCGACGCTGCGCCTCCTGCTGCGCCTCTCCGGACCCAAGTACGGACTGTGTGAACCGCCCGAGATCCACGAGTCGTTCACGTCCGGCGCGACCGAGAACCTCCTGGAGAAGTTCCGCGCCGCCCTGCGCGACGCCCGCGACAAGGCGATCGAGGCCGAGGACGAGACGACCGTCGAGTACGTGAAGGCCATGTACTCCAAGTTCGTCTCCACGATGGGGGAGTCCCACTACAACAGGGAGCTGTACCGCCCCGACTGGATGCACCTCATCCGCTCCCAGGCCTTCGCCAACCTCTGGATGAAGGCCCTGCGCGCGCACGAACAGGGCCTGTCCGTCGTACGGGTCATGGGCACCGACGAGCTCCACGTCACCGGCGACTGGCGGCGGGTCTTCGAGGAGGGACGCGGCGTCCTCGAGGTGAAGGTCAAGGACGTGTACACGCTGGGGTCCGACGACGCGGCCGGTCTGACCGAGGAGTTCCCGGATGCCTGAGTACACCCTTGAGTTCGGCAAGTACGGCGCGCGCGGCATCCGCGGCAGCGAGGCCGTCTTCCGTCGCCTCGACGACCTCGCGGGGTTCATCGTCTCGCCGGTGGAGTCCCGCCGTGGCCTGCTCGCCCGGCTGCACTATCTGACCCGCACCGACCACGCCCGCGCCGCCGCCCGTGCCGCCGGGCTGACGGTCACCGACCGCACCCTGAAGGCCTGGCTCGACGGCAGGCAGCGCCCCACCGTCCGCAACCTGCAACGCGTCGAGGACGCGTACCGCACCGTGCGCCGCCACAACGTCGCCCAGCACCTGCTGCGCCGCCTCAACTCCCGCGGCGGCACCCGCGTCGAGCTCCACCCGCTCAACCAGTCCCAGGTGCCGCGGCCGCGCCAGCGCGTGCTGGAGTACCGCAGCCTCAACATCCGCCGCTGGGACCGGATCGTGCAGGCCTGGAGCGCGGGCGACGCGGACGCGCTCGACGACGCCTGGATCGACCAGATCGTCGACCTGGGCTCGCAGTGGGGGCAGTACGAGTACGTGACGAACGTGGGGTTCGCGGCCTGAGCCGAGGCCCGTGCTTCACGTCATCCGCAGCGGTTCCCACGATCTGCCCTGCGCCGGTATCCGAGAGCCGCCGTGTGCCAGCGCGGAGATGCGCCGCGTGTAGTCCTCGTGCGCGATCGGGATCGTGGCGAGGATCTCGGCCGGGAGGTCGAAGGCCTCGACCAGCGTCATCGTATGCGGCGTCAGATCGGCGATGGTCTGCTCGATGACCTCGGGCAGCGACCGTACGTCGGCGATCGTGAGGTGCCCCTCGGCGAGCAGGTCGCCGGTGTGCTCGCTCACTTCCTTGAGAAGGAAGAGGAGCACCAACTTCCGCAGCAGCGTGCGGGCTTCGGGGCCGACCGCCTGCTCGGCGGCATCGAGGAATGCGTCCGCCGCGTGCAGCCGGGCCGCCGCGTCGACCATCTTCAGGGCGGCGGCCGACGCCTGGTTCCACCGGTCCACCGGAGCGCCGGAAGGCCCCTGGCGCAGCGAGGTGCGGGCCCGGTCCTGCCAGACGGAGACGGCCTGTGCGAGCAGATCCCGCAGGAAACGCGGGTCGGCCATGGCGTGCTCGGACGGCTCGACGTGCTGCTGCGGGGCAGCTGGGCTCTCGCGGCTGAAGAGCATTTCGGCGCCCGCCTTCAGGGCGATGACGAGGTTGTCGCCCTCTGCGGTGATCGTTCCCTCGGTGCTGGTGATGAGGTCGGCGAGGCCGTTGACCGTGAACAGCCCCTGCGCGCCGCACCGTTCGCGGCACTCCAGCGTGATGTCCCGGGTCTGCCAGGTGATCCAGCTCTTGGAGACGGCTATCAGACGGGCCACGTCCTCGGTGTTCTCGGGCGTGCGGTTGGCCCAGCGCGTCACGGTCTCGCGGTGCAGGAACGTCATGGCGTACGCCGTGGTCAGCCGGTAGAGCAGACGGCCGATGTGGCTGCGGTGCGCGGCGAGGGGCACGGTCTGACCGGCCCGGGGCCCGCTGGTGCGGCGGGCGTGGGCGTAGCGGACGGCGATGGTGAGTGCGGCGCGGGATGCGCCGACCGCGGCGGCGCTCATCGAGAGCTTGCCTGCGGTGACGCGCTGGATCGAGTGCAGGACGCGTTTGCGCCGGTTGCCGAGATTGCTGGTCAGCGTGCCGTCCGGGTGCAGCTCTCCGTGCCTGCCCTCCAGGAGCGCCTCGCGCGGGAGCCGGTAGTGGTCGAAGGCCGTGAGGCAGTGGTCCACCGGGGTGCCCATGCGTTCGGGAAGCACCCAGGTGCGGACTCCGGCGCACGGTCCGTTCTCGTCTCTGAGCGGTACGAGGAAGAGGAAGACACCCTCGTCCCGGTCCTCGACGATCAGCCGGGCCGCCACCACCGCGGTCTTCGGGCCGCCGATGGCGCTGGTGGTGGGCATGAACTTCTGCGCGCCCGAGGTGGGGGTATGCAGTACGAAGCCTCCGGTCGCCCGGTCCCACACCGCCCGAGTCTCGATTGCCGCGACATCACTGCCGTGTTCGAGCTCGGTGCAGAGGAACGTTCCTGTCCTGCGCAGCGAAGTGAAGTCGTCAAGGCTGCGGCGGCTGTCGGGGGAGTGGTCCACAAGGCTGCCGAGGAACAGGTTGTAGTGGATCGCCGAGAGCGTCGCCAGCGTCGGATCCACGAAGCCGGTCCACTCGTGCAGGCTGGCGAGCAGGTGCGGGTCATCCGCCAGCTTCTCGGGGGACTCCACGGTGTCGTTGATCAGCTGCAGCCGGTCGTACGCGAGGGCCGTGCGCTCCCGCGGCGCGAGGTCGGGCATGTGCCGGAATTCCTGGCGGCTGACGAGCCGACGCCAGGGGGCGTGGACGCGGGCGCGCTGGTCCTGATCGAAGAGGAAATGCCTGAGCTCAGAGGTGGTGTGCTTGCCTTCGGCCGAAGGCGTTGGGCCAGAGCCTGAAAGATCACCTGGAAGATCACCTGGGAGTCCGGCCGTCGGCTGCCCCCCGGCAACTTCCCTTGCATTCTTCTGGAACGTCAGAAGGGTCATTGACCTCTCCGTATGAACGTCGGGCGGAATGAAGGTCGAAGTTCGCCCACAAAGATACGGACCCACCGGTTTTTTGCAAGGAATTCTTGAGAAGTCTCCGGCCGCTACGGAGGACGCCTGCCTGACGTGCGGGGCACGGGCCAACCACGCGGTCATATCCGTGACCTGACGGACCATCGGGACCCTAGGAGCGACCGCTGGGTGGGCCTCGGCCTGTGGCCGGTACCGGGATCTTGTTAAACCGGCCGGGTGGTTTTATTCTGGCGGGGTTCGCAGGATCCGCCCACGTCACAGGCCCAGCCGTCCGGCTTCATCAGCATGCGAACGAACCACTCGTCCGGCAGGCCTGGGTCCAGCCGCGCCGGGCACCCCAGAGTACGGAGGTAGGCGCAGTGGCACGTCAGGAGCGGGCGATGCGGACAAGGTTGGCCATCCTGAGAGCGGCCGCCGAGGTGTTCGACGAGGTCGGATACGAGGCGGCGGCGATCTCCGAGATCCTCAAGAGATCCGGGATGACCAAGGGCGCCCTGTACTTCCACTTCGCCTCCAAGAAGGAGCTCGCCCAGCAGATCCTGACGGAGCAGGTCGACGCGGTCCCTCCGGTGATGCCGCAGGAACTCGTTCTCCAGGAAGGTGTGGACGAGGCGCTGCTGCTCGCCTTCATGCTCCACCAGGGCGACCCGGTGGTCCGCGGCAGCGTGCGGCTCACCGTGGACGAGGGCGCGCCCCAGGACGGCCTTGACCGGCGGGTACCGCTGAGCGGATGGGTGGATCACAACGCTGAGCTGCTCGGCCGCGCCAAGCGGGCGGGCGAACTGCTGCCGGACGTCGAGGTGGTCGACGCCGCGCGGATGTTCATCGGCGGCTTCATCGGCACCCAGCTGATGTCGAAGCACCTCACCGGCTACGAGGACCTGATGGATCGGGCTGCGGACATCACCAAGCACCTGATCACGTCCATCGCCGTCCCGTCCGTGCTGGTCCGCCTCGACTTCGCGGCCAAGCGCGGAGCCCGGGTGTACGAGGAAGCGATGAAACTGCGCCACGACGCCGAGTAGGAACCGGGCCGCCACCGCTCCGGCAGCGGCGGCGGCCCGGAGAGCTGTCTCGGGGGGCGGGGCTTGCTCAGTGAACATGCGGAACGGCGCACACGTGAACGAGTCGATCGGGAGGGGTACGAATGGCACAGGCAGAGGCGCTCAGATGCCCATACACACTCGATGTGACGGGCCGTGACCTCGCGGGCGAGGCCGCGATGCTGCGCGCACAGGGCCCAGCCGTCCAGGTCACACTGCCCGGCGGGGTGACCGCGTGGGCGGTCGTACGACAGCGTTATGTGGAGCGGCTGCTCACCGACCCCCGGGTGTCCCGGTCGGCCCGGCAGCACTGGCCGGAGTTCATCGAGGGGCGGATCAAGGAGGACTGGCCGCTCTACCCCTGGGTCTCGAACGAGAACATGCTCATCTCGTACGGCGAGCAGCACAGTCGGCTGCGCCGCTTGGTGGCGGGCGCGTTCACGGCCCGGCGCAGCGAGGCCATGCGCCCGCGGGTCGAGGCACTCACCGGGGAGCTCCTGGACGACCTGGCCGCGCACGAGCCCGCGGCCCCGGTCGATCTGCGCACCGAGTTCGCCGAGTTGCTGCCCATGCGGGTGATCTGCGAGCTCTTCGGGGTCGAGCAGGGCGAGACCACCAAGAAGCTGTGCGCCGCACTGCACACGGTGTTCAGCTCCTCGGTGTCGGGAGAGGAGATGAACCACGCGCTCCTGGAGTCCTTCGGCCTGCTGTCCGCAGTGGTGCAGCAGAAGCGGGCCGAGCCGGGGGAGGACCTGACCTCGGCGCTCATCGACGCTCGCGACAACGGCGACCGGCTGACCGAGGAGGAGCTGCTCGGCACCCTCTACCTGATGATCGCGGGCGGCCAGGACACCACTGCCACTCTGATCACCAACGCCGTGGGCGCCCTGCTCCGCCACCCCGAGCAGCTGGAACACGTCCGGGCCGGCCGGGCCGCCTGGAGCGATGTGATCGACGAGAGCATGCGGATGCACACGCCCGGGGCCTACTCGCCGCTGCGGTTCGCGGTGGAGGACATCGATGTCGACGGCACCCTGATCAAGAAGGGCGAGGCCATCCTGGTCTCCTTCGCGGCCGGTGGGCTCGATCCGGAGCGCTACGGCGAGGACGCCAACCAGTTCGACCTGCTCCGGAAGGGGCGGGACACCCTCGGCTTTGGACACGGTGCGCACCGCTGCCTGGGCACGCCGCTGGCCCGGGTCGAGGCCGAGACCGCCTTCGCCCGGCTCTTCCAGCGCTTCCCCGACCTGCGGCTCGCCTGCCCGCCCGAGGAACTCGAGCCGATGCCGACGTTCCTGATGAACGGTTACAAGTCGCTTCCCGTAGTACTCGGTTAGCCGCCAACTCCGGGGGCTGCACCCCGGGTTGGCGAATCTGCCCAGGGCTTCGACCCGGGAACTCCGCGCTGCCGCACCGAGGCGCGGAGTTCCCGGGTCGAAGCCCGTTCTGCATGTGAGGTGTGCTGGGAGAGGGAAGGCTGCCTCAAAGGGCGCTTCGGAGTCGCAGCAGCCGGAGACTGGGTTCCGTTTCGGCCTTACTTTGCCCAAAAACCGCACGGGCGGTTTGTTATCCTGATGGAGGATGAAGGTACTGACCATGGCGATGGTGGGCGTCGCGGTAGTCGGCCTTCTTGTGCGGCAGCCGCCGCACCCTCTGACTGCCGAGTCGCAAGAACGGCGATCCTCCATCAGTAGCCTATTGAACAACGGGTGGTGGGGCCGGTGGAGCCCGGCCCCACCACCCGTGGCCAGGAGATTCCTTAATGGTCAAACAGGAACGTGCAGCACGGACACGGCAGTCGCTGATCCGCGCCGCAGCCGAGATCTTCGCGTCGGACGGCTTCGCCCCGGCGTCACTTGCGACGATCAGCAAACGGGCCGGTGTCAGCAACGGCGCGCTGCACTTCCACTTCGAGAGCAAGAGCGCCCTGGCGCAGGCTGTCGAGGACGAGGCGGCCGCTACGGTGCGACGGATCACCGAAGAGGTGGCCACCGAGGGCGGCAGCCCCTTGCAGGAGCTGGTTGACGCGACGCACGCGCTGATGAGCCGGCTCGCGGACGACTCCGTGGTCCGCGCGGGCTTTGGCCTGAGCGGCGATGCCGCCCGCCGGGACGGCGCCGGGCTGCGGCGCACCTGGCAGCAATGGGTCGAGGAGATCCTGGACGAGGCCGACAGGGCAGGGCAGTTGGCCGACGGTGTGTCGCCGGACCGGGCCGCGCCCGCCATCGTGGCGGTGACCGTCGGCTTCGAGGTGCTCGGCGGCTGCGAGAAGGAGTGGCTGTCCGAGGAGATAGTCAGCCGCTTCTGGGAACTCCTGCTTCCGCGCCTCGCCGAACAGCACGAGCAGGCCCCGCTCCGCTCCCGTCCCCGCGCGGGCGGACAGCCGTCACCGCCGGCCACCCGACAGGAAAAATAGACCAAACGGTCTTTACCTGATGCGCGACCGATGCATGACCGTCGCGCACTGCTTCGAACCGGCCAGACCCCGAAATCACCTGCACAGCATACTAGTTGGTGCCCTGGATGGTGCGGAGTAGGCGGCATGGCGCATACCGCTTTAGGGGTCACAGTCGTTGAAAATGGAACGAATATTCAGAGTTGACAAACCGTCCGCCCTGTTTTTTACTCGACGCATCGTCATGAGGTATCCGACGAGCCGGGTCCCAGGCAGGACCCGCCGGACAGCCCTTTAACCCGGACCACGCATCTACAGGGGGAGAACGCATGGACATCGAGGTACTGGGGGCGCTGGCCGTCCGGGAGAACGGAATCTCGATCACGCCGACCGCGCCCAAGCCGCGGCAGGTCCTCGCACTGCTCGCGCTGCACGCCGGCCAAGTCGTGCCGGTGGCCACGCTGATGGAGGAGCTCTGGGAGGAGCGGCCGCCGCGCAGCGCCCGTACCACCTTGCAGACCTACGTCCTGCAGCTGCGCGACTTGATCACGACCGCACTCGAGCGGGAGCCCGCGGGCGCCGCGCCCCGCACTGCCAAGGACGTCCTCGTCACCACACCCGGCGGCTATCTGCTCGTCGGCAACGGCGGCGCCCAGGACATGCGCGAGTTCGAGCGGCTGGCCGGGCTCGGCTACCGGGCCATGGACGCCGACGACTTCCAGGGCGCCTCCCGGCAGCTGCGCGCGGCCCTCGACCTGTGGGCCGGCTCCGCGCTCGCCGACGTACACCACGGCCCCCAGCTGGAGATGGAGGCCAGGCGCCTGGAAGAGAGCCGCCTGTGCGCCCTTGACCAGCGCATTGAGGCCGACCTGCGGCTCGGCTGCCACCGGGAGATCCTCGGCGAACTCACCGTCCTGGTGAACCGCTACCGCACCCACGAGACCCTGCACGGTCAGCTCATGGTGGCGCTGCATCGCTCCGGGCGGCGCAGTGAGTCGCTCGGCGTGTACCAGCGGCTGCGTACCACCCTCGTACGGGAACTCGGCCTGGAACCTTCGGCGGCACTGCGGCGACTGCAGCGCTCCGTCCTGATGGCGGGCCCCGAACCGGCGGCCGAGGGCGGGCGGCCCGGCGGTGAGCGGCCCGGGGGCCGGAGGCTCACCAGGGTCGGCTAGCCCTCTTGGCGGATTCTTGAATTCCGGCAATGCGCTGCTTGAGCAAGACAATTGAGAGAGAAAACAGAGAATCTTCTGGAATCCCTCTCAAGCTCCGCTGGAGAGAATCGGGGACACTTGCGAATTTGGCTAGTGTGCTCACGCGACCGTGCGGCGTCGACACGTAAGAGTCACCGCGGGGAACTTGACGAGGTACGGAGGAAAGACCGTGAAGATCCAGGTTCTTGGGCCGTTGAGTGCCGAGGTCAACGGAGGAGCGATCGTCCCGACTGCGGCCAAGCCGCGGCAGATTCTTTCCCTTCTCGCGCTTTATCCGGGCAGGGTCCTTCCCGTCTCTATGATCATGGAAGAAATATGGGGGACAAAGCCACCACAGAGTGCCCTCACCACCTTGCAGACCTACATCCTGCAACTGCGCCGCCGGCTAGGCACCGCCATGGGCCCGGACGCTCCGGGCAGCGCGAAGGACGTACTCGCGACGCGTCACGGAGGCTATCTGCTGCAGATTCCGCCCGAGGCGGTCGACGTCCACCAGTACGAGCAGCTGGTCACCGCGGGGCGAGCCGCCTTCGAGGACGGTGACGACGAGGTCTCCGCCGACCGCTTCCGACGTGCCCTCGACCTGTGGCGCGGGCCCGCGCTCGTCGACGTACGCGTCGGACCGATCCTCGAGATCGAAGTGCTGCGCCTCGAGGAGAGCCGTCTGGGCGTCGTCGAGCGGCGCATCGACGCCGACCTCAGGATCGGCCGCCACGCTGAACTCATCTCCGAGCTCACCGAACTGACGGCCCGGCACCCGCAGCACGAAGGGCTGCACTCGCAGGCCATGGTGGCCCTGTACCGCTCCGGCCGGCAGGCCGCCGCCCTGGACGTCTACCGTCGGCTGAGGATGCGCCTGATCGACGAACTCGGCGTCGAACCCTCGCCGCAGGTGCAGCGCCTGCACCAGGCCATGCTCTCCGTGGACCCCCAACTGGACGTCGTGGCCGGGCCCCGGCGCACCTCCACCTTCGACCTGTACGTGGCGTGACGCCCGGGGCCGGACCGCCGCGGCCGACTGTCTTCCCGCCCCCGGGCCACGCGTCGGTCGCCTGCCCTGCGCCACGCGTACGGCAACGTTCCTCACCGGGACCTGAAGGGCCCTCTGCCCCCTGACGTGGGCACCCTGCTGCGCGAGTTCTCACCGCGCCTCCCTCGGCCCGGCCACCCGGCGCCGCCCGCGGCTTCTGCGCCGCCCCCGCGGCTTCTGCGCCGCCCCGCCCGTTCCGCGCCCGCTCCGGCGCCGACACCGGCCGTGCCCGCCCGCCGTCCCGTACGCGCGATGCCCGCCCAACGCAATTCCGCAGTGCTCATCGCTCAACTGCCGTTCAAGCACGGTGCAAGGGGCGATCGAGATGCCCTTGAGCGGATGTTGACCGCGCGCCGACATGGTGCAGAAAACCGTCCAGGGACCACAGTCGTGGGCCCCGGCGAAGGGAGCACTCGGTGCACGAAGTCCCACACGAGTACGGCAGCCCGTTCCACTGCATTCCGCCCTGGGCCCCACCCCTGCTGCTTGCGGGAACGGACGACGACGCCACCGTCGCCGACGAGCCGCACATCGTTCGAGGTATCGACTAGGGCCTGTCCGGCGGATCTTCGCGGGCCCACGACGCCTGGCACGCTCCCCCAGCCTTCGGCCGGGGGGACCCCCACTCGCCGCACGCCCGAATCACCCAAGTACGTCCAGTACGAGGGCGATCCGGGCGCACGCCGAGAGCACGCACCAGACGCCGCGGGCTGCTCCGCGAAGATCCGCCGGACAGGCCCTAGACGAGAAGGAGGCGTCGAGGGAGGTGTCGCGAGGGTGTTGAGGCGGTCCCTAGCGGGTCTTGAGGAGCCGCGCCGATGGTGGCCGAAAAGCTGAGGAGGTGTGGTGGACGTGGACGCAGGCACCCACGCGGGCGACGTGGTGCGGATCGAGCGCGGAGCTGCCGACGAGACCGAAGTCGCGGCAGTGACCGTGGTGTTGCTGTCCGTACTCGCCGCCGCCCGCGGTAACCGGACCGCGGACGAGACCCTCGACGACACCGCCGGCGGAGGCTGGCAACGCTGGGAGTGCGACGCGTCCTACCGCGCACCGCACAGCTGGCACTGAAGGGGAGGAACCTGTTGTGACGGTGATCCAAGAGACCGTTCCGGTCCACAAGGAGCCTGCTGACTCCCGGGGCCGGGTGGCCGAACTGCACGCGGTACGTGTGCAGGCCGAGGCCGGACCGAGCCAGAAGGCGACCGAGGCCCAGCACGCCAAGGGCAAGCTGACGGCCCGCGAGCGGATCGAGTTGCTGCTCGACCCGGGCAGCTTCAACGAGGTCGAGCAGCTGCGCAGGCACCGGGCGACGGGTTTCGGCTTGGAGAGCAGGAGGCCGTACACCGACGGTGTGATCACGGGGTGGGGGAGGGTCGAGGGCCGGACCGTGTTCGTGTACGCGCATGATTTCCGGATCTTCGGCGGCGCGCTGGGTGAGGCGCACGCGACGAAGATTCACAAGATCATGGACATGGCCCTTGCGGCGGGTGCGCCGCTGGTCTCGCTCAACGACGGCGCGGGCGCCCGTATCCAGGAGGGTGTGAGCGCGCTCGCGGGGTACGGGGGGATCTTCCAGCGCAACACCAGGGCGAGCGGTGTGATCCCGCAGATCTCGGTGATGCTCGGCCCGTGCGCGGGCGGCGCCGCCTACTCGCCTGCTCTGACGGACTTCGTGTTCATGGTGCGGGACACCTCGCAGATGTTCATCACCGGCCCGGACGTGGTGAAGGCGGTGACGGGTGAGGAGATCACCCAGAACGGTCTGGGCGGCGCGGATGTGCACGCGGAGACGAGCGGCGTCGCGCATTTCGCGTACGACGACGAGGAGACCTGCATCGCCGAGGTCCGCTACCTGTTGTCGATGCTGCCCGGGAACAACCGCGAGAACCTGCCCGTCGTGGCCTGCGACGATCCGGCCGACCGGCGTTCGGACGTGCTGCTCGATCTGGTCCCGGCGGACGGCAACCGGCCGTACGACATGCACAAGGTGATCGAGGAACTCGTCGACGACGGCGACTACTTGGAAGTGCATGAGCGCTGGGCCCGCAACATCGTGTGTGCGCTCGCCCGCCTGGACGGCCGGGTGGTCGGGATCGTCGCCAACCAGCCGCAGGCGCTCGCCGGTGTCCTCGACATCGAGGCCTCCGAGAAGGCCGCGCGTTTCGTGCAGATGTGCGATGCCTTCAACATCCCGATCGTCACGCTGCTCGACGTGCCGGGCTTCCTGCCGGGTGTGGACCAGGAGCACGGCGGCATCATCCGGCACGGCGCGAAGCTGCTGTACGCGTACTGCAACGCGACCGTGCCGCGGATCTCGTTGATTCTGCGGAAGGCGTACGGCGGTGCTTACATCGTCATGGACTCGCAGTCCATCGGCGCGGACCTGACGTATGCGTGGCCGACGAACGAGATCGCGGTCATGGGTGCCGAGGGTGCCGCGAATGTGATCTTCCGGCGGCAGATCGCCGAGGCGGACGATCCGGAGACGATGCGGGCGCGCATGGTCAAGGAGTACAAGGCCGAGCTGATGCACCCGTACTACGCGGCCGAGCGGGGTCTCGTCGACGACGTCATCGACCCGTCCGAGACCCGTGAAGTCGTCATCGCTGCCCTTGCGATGCTCCGTACCAAGCACGCGGATCTGCCGTCCCGCAAGCACGGCAACCCGCCGCAGTGAGCGACGGCCGCCGCATATCGGTCCCCGCGGTTCTCCGCGGGGACCTTCTGCTGTGCGCACGGCGCGACGGCACCCCGTGGCAGGGCACTCCGCTCGACGGCCGATGGAGGAGCGCAAGAGCTCCGCCTGCCCGGATCCGCCCGCGCCGCGCCCGCCTGCGGATTCGAGCCGTTGTCGAGGCGCGAGCGAGCCGATCTCCACCCGGTCAGGACACAGTCCATGGTGAGCCTGGACAGGGCGGCCGGCCGCAACCCTGCCGCCGCCGGGCCTCCCCGCAGTCCGAGACGAGAGGGGTGTTGCGGATGTACCTCGCGCCTGTGCACCGTACGGCTCACCACGCGACGGTGGACGCACCGGCGGGCGTGCTCTACGGCCTGATCGCCGACGCGCTGCGCTGGCCCGTCTTCCTGCCGCCCACCGTCCACGTCGAACAGCTCGAGTTCGACGGGAGGCAGGAGCGGCTGCGGATGTGGGTCACCGCCAACGGCGAGATCAAGTCCTGGATCACGCGGCGAACCCTGGACCCCGTCGGCCACCGCGTGGACTTCCGCCAGGAGCTGGTGCCCGCACCCGTGACGTCCATGGGCGGACGCTGGGTCGTCGAGCAGCGCGGCCCCGAGCGGTCCCTCGTCACCTTGCACAACGACTTCACCGTCGCCGACAACGCTCGCGCCGACGTCGACTGGGTCAAGCGGGCCACCGCTGACAACAGCAGGGCCGCGCTCGGCAACCTCAAGCAGCTCGCCGAGCGGTGGCGGCGCCTGGACGACCTCGTCCTGTCCTTCGAGGACTCCGTGCACATCGACAGGCCCGGCGGATCCGGTGAACTCGGCGAGCACGTCTACGCGTTCCTGTACCGCTTCGGCGACCGGGCCGACGCCGTGCCCGGCGCCACCCGGATGGACATCGCCGAGCACCGGCCCGGCATCCAGTTCATGACCGTGGACGTGCCCGGCGCGGACGGGACCCTCCGTACGACCGAGTCGGCACGGATCGGGTTCCCGCACGCCGAGCGCATCGTCTACAAGGAGATCCGGGACAGCGAGCGGCTCGCGCTGCTCGCCGCGCACACGGGGGAGTGGTCGGTCGAGCCCGATGCCTCGGGGGCAGGGGTCATCGTCGTCGCGCGGCATCACGCGGTGCTCGACGAGGACGGGGTCCGGGAGCGTTTCGGGGGCGGGGCCCAGGCACCCCGGGCCGCCCGGGAGGCGCTGCGCACGCGCCTTGCCCGGGAGAGCGCGGCGACGTTGCGCCTGGCCAAGGAGCATGCGGAGAGGGCCCTGGCCTACGGGAGTTGAGCGGGGCCGCGCCCCCAGACCCCGATATCGCGCTGAACTCGCCCGTCCGCAGCGGCCGGACGGGCCGGAGTGTGGAGGTCCCACGTGAACCAGAGCCTGACCGTGGCCGCCGGAACATCCGCGGCCGTGGCACGGGCCCGGTACGTCGAGGAGTTGCTCGGTGACCCCTTCGAGCCCGGCAACCCGCACGGGCAGGAGGCGCTCCTCGCCGCCGACGAGCGGCGTCAAGTCCCCGCGGCCACCGAGGAGTTGCTCGGCGCAGCGGGTCTCGGCGCCGAGTTCGTACCGCGCGACCTCGGGGGGCGTCTCACCGGTGTCGAAGAACTCGCCCAGGTGCTGCGGCCGGTGTTCCGGCGCGACGTGGCGCTCGGCTTCGGCGCCGGGATGACCGCCCTGTTCGCCGCCTCGGTCGTATGGACCGCGGGCGACGCACGGCAGCGCCACGCCACCGCGCGGCGACTGCTCGACGGCGGCCGGATCACCATCCTGCACCGCGAGTTCGCCCACGCCAACGCGATCCTGCGGGGCGAGTACACCGCCCGCCCCGCACCCGGGGGCGGCTACCTCGTGGACGGCCGCAAGGAAGTCGTGATCAACGCCGACCGCGCCGAGGCCTTCGTCGCCTACGTCCGCACCGCACCCGGCAACGGCCCCGACAGCCACTCCGCGTTCCTCCTCGAAACCGACCGGCTGCCGTCCGGCGCCATCCACCGGCTGCCCCGCGCCCGCACCCAGGGCATGCGCGGCGCCCACTACGCAGGCCTCGAGCTCAAAGACTGCCCCGTGCCCGCCAACGCCCTCATCGGCCGCTTCGGCGAAGGGGTCTCCCTCTCCCTGCGCACCTTCCAGGTGAGCCGCGCTCTCGTGTCCGGCAGCGCCCTCGTCGCCGGGATGGACAGCGCGCTGCGGTACGCCGTACGCGCCGCCACCGAGTCGCCCCACGGCACCGTCCCGCGCGGCCGCCGCGGCCGGGTGCTCGCCGGGGTCTTCGCCGACCTGCTCGCCTGCGACAGTCTTGCCGTCACCGGGCTCAGGCTGCTCGACCTCGCACCCGAGCACGCCCTCATCCCGTCCGCGGCCGTCAAGTACGCCGTCTCCGCGCTGCTCCACGAGGACCTCGACGAGCTTGCCGCGGTGCTCGGCGCCCGCGGCTACGACCGGAGCCCGGCCTACGGCGGCTTCCAGAAACTCGTCCGCGACCTGCCGATGGCCGGCCTCGGGCACGCGGGCACCGCCGACATTCAGGCCGTACTCGTCCCGCACCTGCGCACCCTGGCCCACACCGGCCGGCGTGACGCACACACCCACGAGGCGCCCGCCGGGCTCTTCACGCCCGGCGGCGACCGCACCACCCTCGACTTCCGGCGGCTCGACGCCGACCCCCGCGACCCGCAGAACGGCTGCGACGGGCTGCTCACCGCACTCCTCGGCGCCGCCGCCCGGCTCGACGGGCAGAGCTCACGCGGCCCCCGCTGGGCGGCGCTCGCCGACCTCGCCCGGTCCTTCGCCGCCGAGGTGCGGACCCTGGCCGAGCGGTGCGCCGCGCTCTCCGCCCGCCTGGAGGCCAGTGCCCTCGACCCGGCCGCGTACGTCCTCCTCGACCGGTACTGCCTGCTGCTCGCCGCCGCCGCCAGCCTCGCCGTCCGCGAGAACGCGGACCGGGGTGCCCCGGACAGCGGGCTGCTCGCCGGGCCCGACTGGGCGCTGCTCGCCCTCAGCCGGATCGGCCGCCGCCTCGGCCTCGCCGTCCCCGAACTCCCGGACGGCGTCAGCCAGGACCTTGCCGCCGGACTCCTCGACCGCTACCGGCGGGGACGGAGCTTCGACCTGTACGGAATGCGGCTCGCCGGGGCGGCACAGGGCGCAGTACGAAGCGTGTGACCCGGGATGAAGCAGTACGACTGGAGGGGGTGAACGCCGTGCACCAGCAGGACAGCGAGGCTTCGGCGAAGGCCGGCGGGCGCAGAGGTGACGCCATCGCCCATGCCACCGCCCACGGCAGTGCCGTGGCCCCGCCCGTGCACATCCCGCGCCCGGACAGCTCCTGGCGGCAGATCCGTGCGGACCTCCGGGACCGCGGTACCGCGGTGGCGTACGCGACCTGGACCGAGTGGCTGCCCGCGGTGCTCACCACCACGCGCCTCGGGCCCCTGCTCGGCCGCGACTTCGGTCGCTATGCCGACACCCAGGACCCTGTGGTGCGCTGTCGGTTCGCTGCCTCGCGGCTGCTCATCAAGTACACCGTCGCGGCCGCGCTCGGTATCGCGCCCGAGGACATCGATATCGCCTACCGGCTCAGCGGCCGCCCGTACCTGCGCGGCCTCGACCAGGTCGACGTGGCCCTCACCCATACCGGGGAGCTGATGGCCGTGGGGATCAGCCGGATGGGCCGGATCGGCCTGGACGCCGAACGCGCCGACCGGCGGCTCGACTTCGCCCTGGTGCGCTCCCAGATGTGCACCCCGGCGGAGGCCGCGGAACTTGACGCGCTGCCCGAGGAACAGCGGGCCGCGTGCACGCTGCGCCTGTGGACGCTGAAGGAGGCGTACACCAAAGCGCTCGGGCAGGGCATGCGGCTCGCGTTCACCACGTTCGGCTTCGGGCTCGCCGCCGGCGGCCTGCGCACCCCCGACGGCACCGAGGTACCCGGCGACGACTGGGCCTTCGCCACCCACTCGGTGCTCGGCCGCTATCTGCTCAGCGCCGCCTGTCACGACGCCGGGCTCGACCCGGACGGGGACACCTCTGTCGGCACCATGCTCGACCAGGGGCTGCTCACGGCGCTGGCCCCGCCCGGGCAACAGCGGGGGCCGGCCGTGGACATCTGACGCGGTACCGGTACATCCCACCCCGGGCCGAGCGGAACAGCGGTACAGCGGGATTCGAGCACCGGAAGGCAGGCTGCTGCCGAGCCTGCCGAAAGCCGTAAGCAGTGCGTGCCACAGGAAGGAAGAGGTACCGGACGATGTCGCAGCCCCACCAAGGCACCCGCCCGGCCGCGGTGTCACCCACGGTCGAGGACTTCCTGTCCACGCCGCAGATCGGCACCCTGACCACGCTCAGGCCCGACGGCAGTCCCCATGTGACGGCCGTACGCTTCACCTGGGACGCCGGGGCGGGCACCGCCCGCGTACTGACCGTGGACACCTCGCGCAAAGCCAGGAACATCCTCGCGGCGCCGGGGTCACGGGTCGCGCTCTGCCAGGCCGAGGGCTTCTGCTGGGTCACCCTGGAAGGCACGGCGCAGGTCTCCGCCGAGCCCACGCGGGTCGCCGAAGGGGTACGGCGGTACGCCAAGCGCTACTTCTCGCCGCCGCCGAACCCGCCGGGACGGGTCGTCCTGGAGATAGCGGTGGACCGGGTCCTCAGCCTCAACTGCTGAACTCCCGCGGGTCGTTACGTCCCCGGCGGCTGTCCCTCCGTGAACAGGACCCGGAAGGACAGTTCGCTGATCCGCCAGCCGGCAGGGGTCCTGCGGGCCTTCCCGGACGCCAGCGTGCCCGCGCGGAACAGCGGTGCGCCGTCCTCGCCCGGGTGCAGGACATGCGTGGTCAGTACGTTGGCCCGGAACGCGGCCCGCTCGCCCTCGACGGTCACCACCGCGGGCGAGCCCAAGTGCTGGGTCCGCGCGAACGCCCCGATCGACGTCCGGTGGTACGCGTCGAGGCCCGCGAGGCCCTCGTGGCGGCTCATCGGGAAGGCGACAACCGCGTCATCGGTGAACAGCCTCCGGGCCCACGCCTCGTCGAGCTTCTCGTCGTCGAGCGCGATCAGATAGCGGTCCATGAGTTCCGCGACCCGGGCGGCATCGGTGGATTCGGCGGACGCGGCCGCCTCGGCGGGAAAAGGGTTGGAAGTCACCGCCCGAGCATCGCGCCGGGCGCCCCGCCGGGACCAGGTACAGGGCAGAGATCTGACATTCCAGGGAGAGTTCTGTAGCGGATTGTCAAAGCTGTGTACCGGCTTCTCTTTACCGTTCTCCTCGGCCTGACAATACTCGTCAAACACCAGTCGGAAGAGGGCAGATGAATACCTTTGACGCGGACGTGATCATCGTAGGGGCGGGTCCCACCGGACTTATGCTCGCGGGCGAGTTGAGTCTCAATGGAGTCTCCGCGCTGGTCGTCGACCGGCTTGCCGAGCCCATTAAGGAATCACGTGCACTCGGCTTTTCCGCGCGGACGATCGAAGAATTCGCACAGCGCGGACTGATATCTCGTCTCGGCGACGTCGACGTCATTCCGTTCGGTCATTTCGGCGGCCTGCCGCTCGACTACCGGGTGCTGCCCGGCAGTTCGTACGGCGCCCGCGGCATCCCCCAGTCGCGCACCGAGGGCATGCTCGCGGGCCGGCTCGCCGAACTCGGCGTCCAGGTGCGCCGCGGTGTCGAGATCACCGGCGTCGAGCAGGACGACGACGGCGTGAGCGTCCGCACGGTCACCGAGGACGGCGTCGGCACCCTGCGGGGGCGCTATGTCGTCGGCTGCGACGGCGCCCGCAGCGTCGTACGCACCTCCGCCGGAATCGACTTCACCGGCAGCGAGCCCACCATCGAACTGCGCTTCGCGGACATCACAGGCATACAGCTGCGACCGCGGTTCAGCGGCGAGCGGGTGCCCGGCGGCATGGTGATGGTGCTGCCGCTCGGCCCGGACCGCAGCCGCGTCATCTACTACGACCGGGCCCAACCGCTGCGCCGCAGCGACGACCCGATCTCCTTCGGCGAGGTCGCCGAGGCGTTCCAGCGCCTGGCCGGTGAGGACATCAGCGGCGCCACGCCACTGTGGGTCTCCTCCACCACCGACGTCAGCCGCCAGGCCGCCCAGTACCGCAAGGGCCGCGTCTTCGTCGCGGGGGACGCCGCGCACATCCACCTGCCGATCGGCGCGCAGGGCATGAGCGCGGGCATTCAGGACGCCGTCAACCTCGGCTGGAAGCTCGCTCTCGAAGTCAAGGGCCGCGCCCCCAAGGGGCTGCTCGACAGCTACCACGCCGAGCGCCACCCGGTCGGCGCCCGAATCCTCGCCAACACCCTGGCCCAGCGCACCCTCTACCTCGGCGGCGACGAAGTCGACCCGCTGCGGGAGGTGTTCGGCGAGCTGATGCGGTACGAGGAAGTGCAGCGCCACCTCGTCGGCATGGTCACCGGACTCGACATCCGCCACGAGGTCGGCTGCGACCACCACCCGCTGCTCGGCCGCCGCCTGGAGGACAAGGAGATCACCCGACACGGCGTGAAGCAGAGCGTCGTCGCCCTCCTGGAGGCCGGGCGCGGACTCCTCCTCGACCTCGCCGACAGCGCCGCCCTGCGCGCCGCCGCCGACGGCTGGGCCGACCGCGTCGACACCGTCACCGTGGCGGCTCCCGACGGCGACTGCGGCCTCGACGGCATCCTCGTCCGCCCCGACGGCTATGTCGCCTGGGTCGGCGGCCCCGGCGACGGACCGGCCGCCGGAGCCACCGGCCTGTCGCTCACCGAGGCGCTCGGCCGCTGGTTCGGCCCCGCCGACTGACCGCTCGTACGCACCTCCCGTACGAGCAGCGCACGTACACATCCCTCCAGAAAGCGAAGGAACCATGCCGAAGATCGCCACCGAGGACAACTACCTCCTCGTCCTCAACCTGTTCAGCACGGACACCGCCGAGAACCAGGACCAGCTGCTCACCGAGATGCGCAAGATCGTCGATGCGGCGTCCTACGAAGGGTGGATCTCCTCCACCGTCCACGCCGGCGTGGACAGCCCGGGCACCGCCAACTTCATCCAGTGGCGGAGCGGTGAGGACCTGGAGGCGCGGTACGCGGGCGACGAGTTCAAGCACCGCACCCTGCCGGTCTTCCGGGAGATCACCACCGGGATCCGGCTGCTTCAGAACGAGATCGTCTTCACCCAGACCCGCCCCGGCCTGGGCGGCCCGGCCGAGGTCTCGCCGGATCGCGACGACTACACCGCCATCGAGGTGTTCCGGGTCGGCGAGGCCGACCAGGCCGAGCTGATCAAGCTGCTCGGCGAGGGCCAGGACTGGCTCGTGAACGTCCCCGGCTACCGCTCGCACAGCGTCTTCAAGGGCCTGCGCGCCAAGTTCGTCGAGGGCGCCTTCGCCGTCGTCTACTCGCAGTGGGACAGCAAGGAGGCCTACGACGCCTACCGCGACCTGGCCCACGACCAGAAGCCGAAGCCGCGCCGCAGCAACGACGAGCGCATCGAAGAGCTGAAGACCGAGAGCGACGTGAACACCTACCGCGTGGTGCACACGCGCGCAGCCGGCGAGTAAATCCCGCACCGCCCCGCACCGCCCCGCATCGCCCGCACAGCCCTGCACCATCCCGCATCGTCCCGCGCCGCCGGACAGGCCCAGGGGCCCGTCCGGCGCGCCCCGGGCAGAGAACCCCAAGACCCACCGCGCGGCCACGCCCGGCGGAATTCCTAGTTCTCTCGAGCCGGGCTCCAACACGGAAACGCACTGTCAGGAGCGTGAACTCTCCCGACGCAGCTGGAATTCCAGCCGGCACGGCACCGCCGCCGCCGCGTCCACCGCACATCGCCAAGGAGCAAAACCTATGCACAGCACGCTGATCGTGGCCCGTATGGCGCCCGGTTCGAGTGCGGACGTCGCCAAGCTGTTCGCCGAATTCGACGCGACGGAAATGCCGCACCTCATGGGAACCCGACGGCGCCAGCTGTTCTCCTTCAACGGCCTGTACTTCCACCTCCAGGACTTCGACGAGGACAACGGCGGCCAACTGATCCAGGGAGCGAAGGACGACCCTCGCTTCGTGCGGATCAGCGAGGACCTCAAGCCGTTCATCGACCCGTACGACCCCGAGACCTGGCGCTCCCCGGCCGACGCGATGGCCCGGCGCTTCTACCGGTGGGAGGCCTCCGCATGAACGAGCGGCGTGTCGTCATCACCGGCATGGAGGTGATCGCGCCCGGCGGCGTCGGCAAGGAGAGGTTCTGGGACCTGCTCAGCGAGGGCCGCACGGCCACCCGCGGCATCAGCTTCTTCGACCCCACGCCGTTCCGCTCCCGTGTCGCCGCCGAGGTGGACTTCTGCCCCACGGGGCACGGCCTCACCCCGCAGGAGGAACGGCGGATGGACCGCGCGGCCCAGTTCGCCGTGGTTGCCGCCCGCACCGCGGTCGCCGACAGCGGGATCGACCTCGGGTCCGACGACCCCCACCGGATCGGCGTCACCGTCGGCACCGCCGTCGGCGCCACCATGGGCCTGGACGAGGAGTACCGGGTCGTCAGCGACGGCGGCCGGCTCGACCTGGTCGACCACCGCTACGCGCCCCCGCACCTCTACAACTACCTGGTGCCCAGCTCCTTCGCCGCCGAAGTGGCCTGGGCCGTCGGAGCCGAGGGCCCCTCGACGGTGGTCTCCACCGGCTGCACCTCCGGCATCGACGCCGTCGGCTACGCCGTCGAGCTGGTCCGCGAGGGCTCCGTCGACGTGATGATCGCCGGCGCCTCGGACGCCCCGATCTCCCCGATCACCATGGCCTGCTTCGACGCCATCAAGGCCACCACGCCCCGGCACGACGAGCCGGAACGCGCCTCACGCCCCTTCGACGGCACCCGCAACGGCTTCGTACTCGGCGAGGGCTCCGCCTTTTTCGTCCTGGAGGAGCTGGAGAGCGCCCGCAAACGCGGCGCCCACATCTACGCCGAGATCGCGGGCTACGCGACCCGCTCGAATGCGTACCACATGACCGGACTGCGCCCCGACGGCGCCGAGATGGCCGAGGCGATCGGGCTCGCCCTCGACGAGGCCCGGATCAACGGCGACCAGATCGACTACGTCAACGCGCACGGCTCCGGCACCAAGCAGAACGACCGGCACGAGACCGCCGCGTTCAAGAAGAGCCTGGGCACGCACGCTTACCGCACACCCGTCAGCTCCATCAAGTCGATGGTCGGCCACTCCCTGGGCGCCATCGGCTCCATCGAGATCGCCGCCTCGGTGCTCGCCATGGAGTACGACGTGGTGCCACCGACGGCGAACCTGCACACCACGGACCCCGAGTGCGACCTCGACTACGTCCCCATCGTCGCGCGCGACCAGCTGGTCGACACCGTCCTCACGGTCGGCAGCGGCTTCGGCGGCTTCCAGAGCGCGATGGTTCTGGCCTCTCCCGACAGGAGCTTCGTATGACCGCCCCGGTGGTGGTGACCGGCATGGGCGTCGCCGCGCCCAACGGCCTCGGCACGGCGGACTACTGGGCGGCGACCCGTGGCGGCAAGAGCGGCATCGGGCGCATCACCCGCTTCGACCCGACCGGCTACCCGGCCCGCCTGGCCGGTGAGATACCCGGCTTCGACGCGCAGGAGCACCTGCCCAGCAGACTCCTGCCGCAGACCGACCGGGTCACCCGGCTCGCCCTGGTCGCCGCGGACTGGGCGCTCGCCGACGCGGGCGTCGACCCGAGCCAGGGCGACCCCCTCGACATGGGAGTGGTCACCGCGAGCGCGGCGGGCGGCTTCGAGTTCGGCGAGGGCGAACTGCGCCGACTGTGGTCCAAGGGCAGCCAGTTCGTCTCCGCGTACCAGTCGTTCGCCTGGTTCTACGCCGTCAACACCGGCCAGATCTCCATCCGCAACGGCATGAAGGGCCCCAGCGGCGTCGTCGTAAGCGACCAGGCGGGCGGCCTCGACGCCCTCGCCCAGGCCCGCCGCCAGATCCGCAAGGGCACCTCGCTGGTGGTCTCCGGCGCCGTCGACGCCTCGATCTGCTCCTGGGGCTGGGTCGCCCAGCTCGCCGGAGACCGGCTCAGCAGCAGCGACGAGCCCACCCGCGCCTATCTGCCCTTCGACCGCGAGGCCACCGGGCAGGTCCCCGGCGAGGGCGGTGCCATCCTCATCCTGGAGTCCGCCGAAGGCGCCCGCGCCCGCGGCGCCGAGGTATACGGCGAGATCGCCGGGTACGGCGCCACCATCGACCCGGCGCCGGGCAGCGGCCGCCCGCCCGGCCTGGCCAAGGCCGTGGCAACCGCGCTCGGCGACGCAGGCGTGGACGCCGCCGACATCGACGTGGTCTTCGCCGACGGTGCCGGCATCCCGGAGCTCGACCGGGTCGAGGCCGAGGCGATCACCGAACTCTTCGGGCCGCGCGGAGTGCCGGTGACGGTGCCCAAGTCGATGACCGGACGCCTGTACTCCGGCGCCGCGCCGCTCGACGTGGCCTGCGCCCTGCTCGCCATGCGCGACGGGGTCATCCCGCCCACCGTGCACACCGACCCGTGCCCCGACTACGACCTGGACCTCGTACTGCACCAGGCCCGGCCGACCCAGGCACGTACCGCCCTCGTCCTCGCCCGGGGCTACGGCGGGTTCAACTCGGCAGTGGTGCTGCGGGCGGCCTGAGCGACGCCGCGCACCCAGCCCGCCGTACCCCCTCCCGGATCAACGAACCGATCAGACGGGGCCGCCAAGCCGCCCCGAGACCGAAGGAAGGTCCCCATGCCCAGCATCCTGTTCACCCTCGACGACCTCCGGCGGATCCTCCTGGAGGCCGCAGGCGCGGAGGAGAGCGTCGACCTCGAAGGCGACATCCTCAACACCACGTTCGCGGTGCTCGGTTACGAGTCCCTCGCCCTCCTGGAGACCGGCGGCCGCATCGAGCGCGAGTACGGAATCGTCCTCGACGACGACGACCTCAGCGACGAGATCACCCCGGGGGACCTGATCGACGCCGTCAACACCCAGCTGTCCGCCACCGAGGCCCAGGCCGCCTGACCCGGCCGCCCGAGAGGAGCGCACCACCATGTCGGACACCACCCAGAAGGTTGCCCTCATCACCGGCGCCACCAGCGGCATCGGCCTGGAGGCCGCCCGCCTCCTGGCCAAGCAGGGCCACCGGGTCTACATCGGCGCCCGCACCGCGGAGAACGTCGCGGTCACCGTCAAGACGCTGCGCGCGGAGGGGCTGCAGGCCGACGGCAAGGAGCTGGACGTCCGCGACACCGCCTCCGTCAAGGCGTTCGTACAGGGCGCGGTCGACACGTACGGCACCGTCGACGTACTCGTCAACAACGCCGGGCGCTCCGGCGGTGGCCCCACCGCGGACATCGCGGACGAGCTGTGGGACGACGTCATCGACACCAACCTCAACAGCGTCTTCCGGATGACCCGCGAGGTCCTCACCACAGGCGGCATGCGCGACAAGGACCACGGCCGGATCATCAACATCGCCTCCACCGCGGGCAAGCAGGGCGTCGTCCTCGGCGCCCCCTACTCGGCCTCCAAGCACGGCGTCGTCGGCTTCACCAAGGCCCTCGGCAACGAACTCGCGCCGACCGGCATCACCGTCAACGCCGTCTGCCCCGGCTACGTCGAGACGCCGATGGCGCAGCGGGTGCGCCAGGGCTACGCCGCCGCGTACGACACGACCGAGGCGGCGATCCTGCAGAAGTTCCAGGCCAAGATTCCGCTGGGCCGCTACTCCACCCCGCAGGAGGTGGCCGGACTTGTCGGCTACCTCGCCTCCGACACCGCCGCGTCCATCACGTCCCAGGCGCTGAACGTCTGCGGCGGCCTCGGCAATTTCTAGATCCGCCGCAGTTCCGCGCCGCCGGACGCCACATCCCTGTCGTACGCCAGGAACACCGATTCCGTACGCCGGTAACACCGAGGAGAAGCCGTCATGACGACTCGTGAGGTCGAGCACGAGATCACCATCAGCGCACCCGCCACCGCTGTCTACCGCCTCCTCGCCGAGGTGACCAACTGGCCGCGGATCTTCCCGCCTACGATCTACGTCGACCGCGAGGAGACCGGCGGCAACGAGGAGCGCATCCGCATCTGGGCCACCGCCAACGGCGAGCCCAAGACTTGGACCTCGCACCGCACCCTCGACCCCGAGGCGCTGCGCATCACCTTCCGCCAGGAGGTCCCCGCCCCGCCGGTCGCCGCGATGGGCGGTACCTGGATCGTCGAGCCGCTCGACGACGGCGGATCCCCGGCGGCCCGCGTGCGGCTCCTGCACGACTACAGCGCCATCGGCGACGACCCGCACGACCTGCTGTGGATCCAGCGGGCCGTGGACAAGAACAGCACCGCCGAACTCGCCGCCCTCAAGGAGAACGTCGAGCGCGTGCACGCCGCCGAGACCGAGGAGCTCACGTTCTCCTTCGTCGACACCGTGACCGTCGAGGGCTCGCCCAAGGACGCCTTCGACTTCGTCAACGACGCCGGCCTGTGGCCGGAGCGGCTCCCGCACGTCGCCCGCGTCCGCTTCACCGAGGACACCCCCGGGCTGCAGGAGTTGGAGATGGACACCCGCGCCAAGGATGGCTCCACCCACACCACCAAGTCCTACCGGGTCGCCTTCGAGCACCACCGCATCGCCTACAAGCAGGTCACGCTGCCCGCCCTGATGACCCTGCACACCGGCGTATGGACCTTCGAGGAGACCGAGGACGGCAACTCCACGGCCAGCTCGCAGCACACCGTCACCCTCAACACCGACAACATCGCGAAGATCCTCGGCCCGGACGCCACCGTCGCCGACGCCCGCGCGTACGTGCACACCGCGCTCAGTACCAACAGCCGTGCCACCCTCGGCCACGCCAAGACCCACGCGGAGCGGAACCGCTGACATGGCCACCACCCCGCACCCGCACGACCCGACGCCGCGCACCGGGCCCGCCGAGACGGTCGACACCCAGGTGATCGTCGTCGGCGCGGGCCCCGTCGGGCTGCTGCTCGCCGGTGAACTGGCCCTGCGCGGCGTGCAGGTCACCGTCGTGGAGAAGCGCCACGGCCCCACCACGGAGTCCCGCGCCTCCACCCTGCACGCCCGCACCATGGAACTCCTCGACAGCCGCGGCCTGCTGCCCGACCTGGGCAGACCGCCCCGCGAGCCGCGCGGCCACTTCGGCGGCATCCCCCTCGACCTGACGCTCCCCGGCCCGTACCCCGGTCAGTGGAAGGTGCCGCAGACGAAGACCGAGTCGGTCCTGGAGGAGTGGGCCCTCGGTCTCGGCGCCGACCTGCGGTGCGGCCACGAACTGCGCGCCGTCGCCGACCGAGGCGAGCACATCGAGGCCACAGCCACCGACCGGGGCGGCAACGCCGTTACGCTGCACGGCCGTTACCTGGTCGCCTGCGACGGGCAGGACTCCACCGTCCGCGCCCTGACCGGTGCCGGCTTCCCCGGCACCGAGGCCGCCCGCGAGCTCCTGCGGGCCGACGTCGAGGGCCTCGACATCCCGAACCGGCGCTTCGAGCGAATGCCCCGCGGCCTCGCCATCGCAGCCCGGGGACCGGCGGGCGTGACCCGTGTGATGGTGCACGAGTTCGGCGCCGGGGCCCGCTCCCGCAGCGGCAACCCGGACTTCGATGAGATCGCCGGGGCCTGGCGGCGCGTCACCGGGGAGGACATCTCCGGCGGCACCCCGCTGTGGGTCAACCACTTCGACGACGCGAACCGGCGCCTGACCCACTACCGCCACGGCCGCGTCCTGTTCGCCGGGGACGCCGCCCACCGCCAGATGCCCATCGGCGGCCAGGCCCTCAACCTCGGCCTCCAGGACGCCTACAACCTCGGCTGGAAGCTCGCCGCCGAGCTGGACGGCACCGCACCCGAAGGTCTCCTCGACAGCTACGACACCGAACGCGCCGCCGTCGGAGCCGCCGTCCTCGGCAACATCCGCGCCCAGGCCCTGCTGCTGCTCGGCGGCCCCGCAGTGGAGCCGCTCCGCACGGTCCTGGCCGAACTCATCGCATACGAAGACGTACGCGGCCACCTCGCCGGAATGATCAGCGGCCTCGACATCCGCTACGACGTCGGCGGTATCGGGCACCCGCTGCTCGGCGCCCGCCTCCCGCACACCCGCCTCGGAGTTGGCGAGGCCATCGTCAGTACCGCCGAGCTGCTGCGCTCCGGCCGGGGGTTGCTGCTCGTCCTGGACGGGCAGCCGCCGAGGCTCGACGCCGCCTGGGACGACCGAGTCGACACGGTCACCGCCAAGGCCGCCCCCGGCTCCCCGCTCGCGGGCACCCCCGCCCTCCTGGTCCGGCCCGACGGCCATGTCGTCTGGGCGGGCGGCGCGGACTCCGGCGGGGACTCCGACGCGGACTCCGACGCGGACTCCGGTGCGCGCGCCCTCGCGGAGGCGGCCGGGCGCTGGTTCGGTCCGGCCCACGTGCCCGCCCCGGCCTGACGCCCGCTCGCGCCCCGCCTCCGCATCCACCCAACGCCCGATCACTGCTCACCGAGAGGGACTTCACCATGCAGGACACCCCGATGGACGCCGATGTCATCGTCGTAGGCGCAGGCCCGACCGGACTGATGCTGGCCGGTGAACTCCGCCTGGGCGGGGCCCGGGTGATCGTGCTCGACAAGCTGGCCGAGCCCACCGGCCAGTCCCGCGGCCTCGGCTTCACCGCCCGGGCCATGGAGGTCTTCGACCAGCGCGGGCTGCTTCCCGGATTCGGCCAGGGCGAGACCCTGGAGACCAGCCCCGTCGGCCACTTCGGTGGCGTTCAGTTCGACTTCACCGCCCTGGAAGGCGGCCATTTCGGCGCCCGCGGCATCCCGCAGAGCGACACCGAGGCCGTTCTGCACCGCTGGGCCGCCGACAGCGGCGCCGACATCCGCCGCGGCCACGAGGTCCGCGGCCTCGCCGACGGATTCCTGGACGGCGACCACGCCGAGCTCACCGTCGAAACCCCCGAAGGCGTACGCCAGTTGCGCGCCCCCTACGTGGTCGGCTGCGACGGCGGCAAGAGCACCGTCCGCAAGCTCGCCGGGATCGACTTTCCCGGCACCGAGGCCACCCGCGCGATGTTTCTCGCCGACGTCACCGGCTGCGACCTCGAGCCCCGCTACCTCGGCGAGAAGCTCCCCAACGGCATGGTGATGGCCGCCCCGCTCAAGGAGGGCGTGCACCGGATCATCGTCTGCCCGCATGGCGCGGCCGCCCGCAGCGCCGACGACACCGTCACCTTCGAGGAGGTGGCGAAGGCCTGGGAGCACATCACCGGCGAGGACATCAGCGGCGGCGGCGCCGAGTGGGTCAGCTTCTTCAGCGACGCCACCCGGCAGGCCGCCGAGTACAGACGCGGCCGCGTTCTGCTCGCCGGGGACGCCGCCCACATCCACCTGCCCGCGGGTGGCCAGGGACTGAGCACCGGGGTTCAGGACGCCGCCAACCTCGGCTGGAAGCTGGCCGCCGTCGTCACCGGGCGCGCCCCCGAGGTGCTGCTCGACACCTACCACACCGAGCGCTACCCGGTGGGTGCCCGGCTCCTGATGAACACCCGCGCCCAGGGCATGGTCTTCCTCGGCGGCGAACAGTCCGAGCCGCTGCAGAAGATCATCAGCGAGCTCACCGGGTACGGCGTGGTCCGCCGCCACCTCGCGGGCATCGTCTCCCACCTCGACGTCCGCTACGACGTCACGGAACCCGACGCCACCGAAACCGACGGCAGCGCAGCCAGGTACCCGTTGCTCGGCCGCCGCATCGGCAAGCACCCGCTAACCGGCCCCGGCGGCGACACGGACACCTTCCGGCTGCTGCACGCCGGGCGCGGCGTGCTCCTCGACCTCGCCGACGACGCCCGCCTGCGGGACGCCGCGGCCGCGTGCCCCCAGGACGTCGACGTAGTCACGGCCACCGCGGCCGCGGCCGACGCCGTCGCCGCATTCGCGGGCGCCGCCGCGGTCCTCGTCCGCCCCGACGGTCACGTCGTGTGGATCGGCGGGGGCGGCACCGAGGGTCTCGACACCGCCCTCGCCCGCTGGTTCCCCGCCCCTGCCCCCGCAGCAGTCTGACCGGCCGGCGTACCCACACCCAACGGGCTTACGAGCAAAGGACGTTGGCCGATGACCACGGCGGCGCAGTACGCACTACCACGGGCCGGCAACGGCCCCGCGGTGCACTCCCTCACCCTGGACGCGTCCGGGATCCCCCTGTCCGCGCTCCTGAGTGAACCGCCCGACGGCAGCGAGCCGCGCGCCACGGTCGTCGCCGTGCACGGCGGCGGCATGACCGCGGGCTACTTCGACGGTCGGGCCCGCCCCGAGCTCTCGCTGCTCACCCTCGGCGCCCGGCTCGGCTGCACCGTGCTCGCCGTGAACCGCCCCGGCTACGGCAGTTCGGCACGGGACCTCCCCGACGGTGAGACCGTCGCCGCGCAGACCGGGCTGCTCCGGTCCGCGCTCGCCGACTTCGCCGAGCGGCATCCCACCGGGGCGGGACTCTTCCTGCTGGCCCACTCCTTCGGTGGCAAACTCGCCCTCTCCACCGCGGCCGCCGAAGGCCCGGCAGGCCCGCTGAACCTCCTCGGCCTGGACATCTCCGGCTGCGGACACCGGTACGCGGCCGTCCCCGAGGGCCCGCTGCACGGCCGCAAGAACACCCGCCGCCACTGGGGGCCTCTCGGCCTCTACCCGCCGGGCACCTTCAGCGGTAGTACGGGACTGGTCGCGCCGATGCCGCCGCGCGAGGAGGCCGAACTCGCCGAGTGGTCCGAGCGGTTCGCCGCGCTCGCCCCCCAGGTGCGCGTCCCGGTCCGGTTCACCTTCGCCGAACACGAGGGCTGGTGGCGGCACGGCGACGAGGACCTCGCCGACCTGGCCGCCCGCCTCACCGCCGCACCCCGCGTCGTCCTCGACCGCCTCCCCGGCGCCGGGCACAACATCAGCCTGGGCTGGGCGGCCCGCACGTACCACCTGCGGGCCCTTGCGTTCCTGGAGGAGTGCCTGATGCCGGGGTGACATCCCGCCCGTACGGCATCCCGCTCCTGACCCCGGAACTAGAGGTCCTCTGGAGAAGCACTCCACGCGGCCACCGGTCCGCCCCGCACATCGGCATCCTGGCCCCATCCGGCTCAGGCGTTCCCGACGGAACGCGTGGGCGTGTGCCGTGACTTGGGGAGGCTGCCCGTGACCCGTCCTGCTGACGTGCCCGCTGCCACTGCCGCCGACGCCGCCTCGGCGCAGCCGCGTACGGCCGTGTGGTTCATCGGTGCCCGCGGCTCCGTGGCGACGACCGCGATCGCGGGCTGCGCCGCCGTCGCCGCTGGACTGCGGCCCCCGGCCGGCCTGGTGACGCAGAGTGCAGAGTTCGAGGACGCCGGTCTGCCGCCCCTCGGCTCCCTGCTCTTCGGCGGCCACGACGTGGCGTCCGCGCCGCTGCCCAAACGCGCCGAGGAGCTCGCGGGCCAGGGCGTACTCCCGCACGTCCTGCCCGCCGCCGTGCGCCGCGAACTGGAGGCCGCCGACGAGGAGATCCGCCCCGGCGGCCCCCATCCCCGTGACGCCCGCACCGACGAGGAGCTGACCGAGACGTTCGCCGAGGACATCCGCTCCTTCGTACGGCGCCGGGGCGCGGCGCTGGGCGTGGTGGTGAACGTCGCGTCCACGGAGCCGCCGCCGCGAGACGGCGAGGAGCACCTCCCGGCAAGCTCCCTGTACGCGGCGGCGGCGCTGCGGGCGGGCTGCGGGTACGTGAACTTCACCCCGTCGACCGGTCTGCACCACCCCGGACTCCTGGACGCCGCGCGGCGCTCCGGTCTGCCGTACGCGGGCCGGGACGGCAAGACCGGACAGACCCTGCTGCGCGCGGTGCTCGCCCCGATGTTCCGGGCGCGGGCCCTCGATGTCCGGGCCTGGTCGGGCAGCAACCTCCTGGGCGGCGGCGACGGCGCGACCCTTGCGGACCCGGCTGCCGCGGCGGCGAAGAACGCGGGCAAGGAACGCGTGCTCGCCGATGTCCTGGGCGAAGCACCGGACGGTGAGGTGCACATCGACGATGTGCCCGCGCTGGGGGACTGGAAGACGGCCTGGGACCATATCGCGTTCGACGGCTTCCTCGGGACGCGAATGGTGCTGCAGACGATCTGGCAGGGCTGCGACTCCGCCCTCGCCGCACCGCTGGTTCTCGACCTGGCGCGGCTGACGGCGCGCGCCGCCGAGGCGGGACTCTCCGGTCCGCTCGACGAACTCGGGTTCTTCTTCAAGGACCCGTACGGAACCGGGCCCGCAGGCCTGGCGGAGCAGTACGCGGAACTGCTCGCGCTCGCCCGCCGTCTTGGGGAGGCCAAGTGAACGTACGGGCCTGGGCGGAACTGCTGCGAATACCGGGGGTGTTCACCGTCCCCGGGGACGTGCTTGCGGGCGCCGCGGCCGGCGGAGGACGCCCCGGCCGGCGGGCGGCCGCGGCGGTGGGGGCGTCGGTGTGCCTGTACGAGGCCGGAATGGTCCTCAACGACTGGGCGGACCGGGCCGAGGACGCCGTGGAGCGGCCGCACCGCCCGCTGCCGTCCGGCCGCATCACTCCCGGCGCGGCCCTCGGCGCCGCCGTCGGCCTCACGGTGGCGGGTGTGGGCCTGGCCGCGTGCGCGGGCCGCCCGGCGCTCACCGTCTCCGGGGCCCTCGCGGGCGCGGTGTGGGCGTACGACATGGGCCTGAAGCACACCCGGGCCGGTCCGGCCGCGATGGCCGCGGCGCGCGGGCTCGACCTGCTCCTCGGCGCCGCGGCGACGACCGGCCGGGTGCGCCCGGCGCTCTTCTCGGCCGCGGTCCTCGCGGGGCACACCTGCGCCGTGACCGCGGTGTCCCGGCAGGAGACCCGGGGCGGCGCACCGCTGGTGCCGCTGGCCGGGCTCGCGGTGACGGGGGCGGTCGCGGGGCTCGCCGGGCGCGGGCTGCGCGGTGAACTCCCCGCGCCCGTAAGGCCGTTGGCGGCCACCGCCCGAACCCCTTCTCCTACCACCGCCCGAACCCCTTCTCGTACCGCCGCCCGTGCGGCCGCGCTCGCCACTTATGCCGTCACCGTGGGGCGGCCGCTGCTGCATGCCGCGCTGAACCCGTCGCCGCAGCTGACACAGCGGGCGGTGGGCGCCGGGATCCGGGCCATGGTGCCGCTGCAGGCCGCGCTGTCCGCACGGGCCGGGGCCACGGGCAGCGCGGTCGTGACGGCCGGGCTCGCCCCATTGGCCCGCCGCTTCGCACGGAGGGTGAGCATCACATGAGCCCGCGTTCCCCCGGACACCCCACCGGCCCCCGTTTCGGCTACGGCACCAACGGCCTCACCGACCTGCGCCTCGATGACGCTCTGCACCTCCTCGCGGACCTCGGCTACGACGGCGTCGGCCTGACCCTCGACCATATGCACCTGGACCCGACGGCCCCGGACCTCGTCGGCCGCACTCGCCAAGTCGCCACGAAACTAAGGGCATTGGGGCTCTCGGTGACCGTGGAGACGGGCGGCCGCTACGTCCTGGACCCGCGCCGCAAGCACGGCCCCGCACTCCTGGACGCAGACCCGGAGGACCGGGCGGTACGGATCCGGCTGCTCACCACAGCCGTACGGGTGGCCGCCGACCTGGGCGCGCACGCGGTGCACTGCTTCAGCGGCACCGCCCCGGCCGGAACGGACGAGGACACCGCCTGGCAGCGCCTGGCCGACGCGCTCACCCCGGTCCTGGACGCGGCCGGGCGCGCCGGAATCCCGCTCGCGGTGGAGCCCGAACCCGGCCACCTCCTCTCCCGCCTGTCCGGCTTCCACCGGCTGCGGGAACTCCTCGGCGACCCGGCAGGCCTCGGCCTGACCCTGGACATCGGCCACTGCCAGTGCCTGGAGGACGCCTCCCCGGCCGACTGCGTACGGGCGGCGGCGCCCTGGCTGCGGCACGTACAGATCGAGGACATGCGCCGCGGCGTCCACGAGCACCTTCCCTTCGGCGCCGGCGAGATCGACTTCCCACCCGTCCTCGACGCCCTGGCCGCGACCGGCTACCAGGGCCTGACCGTCGTCGAACTGCCTCGCCACTCCCACGCCGGGCCTCAACTCGCCGAAGAATCCCTCCACTTCCTGCGCCGAGCCACGCAGACCGCAGCCGCGGCCGATCCGCAGAACAGCACCCTCACGACCCCAGGGGGACACATATGACCACGTCCCTTCACACCGGACTCGAACCCGCCACCCGCGCCTGGCTCGACCATGCCCTCGCGGCCGCCGCCCACGATCCCGAACCGGCCCTGGAACTGCGCTTCGCCGAGGCGGGTCGACGCTGCGGTCCGGCCGCACCCGCCGAAGTCGTGGACGCCGTACGGGTCCTGCTGCTGTGCACCGCCCGCGCCGGTGCGGACACCCTGGCCCGCCTGTACTGGCGCGGCACCGCCGCCGAGCGCCGCGCGGTCCTTGCGGCGCTGCCCCGCCTCCTTCCCGGGCCCGAGGCCGTGGCCCTGACCGAGGATGCGCTGCGCACCAACGACCCTCGTCTGGTCGCGGCGGCCGTCGGCCCGTATGCCGGGGAGCATCTCGATGCCCACGGCTGGCGGCACGCGATCCTCAAGTGCCTGTTCATCGGTGTGCCGGTGGCAGCGGTCGCCGACCTCCACGTACGGGCGCGAGGCGACGCCGAACTCGCGCGCATGCTCGACGACTTCGCCGCCGAACGCTGTTCGGCGGGCCGCCCGGTCCCGGGCGATCTCCACTGTGTCCGCACTCTCGCCCTGGCAGACGCCGCGCCGTCCCGCAAGGAGTCCTGATGCGCATCTTCGACCCGCACATCCACATGACCTCCCGGACCACCGACGACTACGAAGCGATGTATGCGGCGGGGGTGCGGGCGGTCGTGGAGCCCGCC
>NZ_JASCIS010000006.1 GCF_029968015.1 Streptomyces luteolus | reverse complement strand
TCTGCGCAGACGGCTCAATCCAAGGTTGCCGTGCGGGTCCTCCGGCACCACCTGGGCGGGCAGGCCCTGGGCAGTGGCCTCCTGGTTGATCCACGACACGAGATCCTCGACGCGGCGGTCCAGGGTGCCCCGCTTCAGCGCACCGTGGTGCTTGCGCTGGCCGACGACATCGTGATGGGTGGAGTTGAACAAGAGCTCGCCCTTGGGGACGATGCGTTCCAGCACACGGATGGCGTTGACGACCGGGATGATCGCGACCCAGGGGACGGCGCGCTCCTCACCAGCGGAGATGTGGTGGCCGTCGGAGTTGCGGACGTTCTTGTAGTGGTGGGCTCGGATCAGATGGCGCGGGATGGAGCCGTCGGGGTTCGGTTGCGGGTCCGGGCAGCAGCCGGATCGCAGCGACCGGGCCTCCTGGGGGCGCATGCCGGTCAGGTACAAGATCACGATGGCGGCGGCCGTGGCCAGGTGCCGTACCAGGATCGGTGTCTCCTCGTAGTCCATGAACTTGCGCCAGCGGCGCCCCTCGATCCGGCCCGTCACCGGCACCTGCATCGGGCTGGGGCCGGGCCGCCGGGCGGTGACCTGCCGGAGTCCCTGCCGAGAAGCGAAATGGTGGACCTGGTTCCAGCTGGCCCCCGTGACGGCGGCGACGTAGTAGTGAGCCAGGGTGACGCCGTGCAAGCGGCTCACCGTGGCGGGCAGGAGAGCCCCGGAGTCGACCAGCGGCAGCAGGTATCCCTTGACGGCGGCCAGGCCCTCCTGGGTGCTCGAGGTCGCCTTCACGCGGGCGTGCATCCGGCGGCGCTCATCCCAGGCGGCCAGGGTGTCGTCGGAGAAGTCCTCGACCAGTCGGATCGACCAGGTCAGCAACGGGCCGATTACGGTCGGGTCCAGTGGCTCGGTCTTGTTCTCCCTGCCCGCCTCTCCCGTTTCGGCCGGCAGGTAGTCGTCGATGCCCTCGCTTTCCCAGGGCGGCTGCGTAACGCCGCAGGGGCTGACGGACAGCTGGTCGAAGGCCCACAGGTCAGAGAGCCAGCGCAGAACCGTTTGGGCATGACCGCGCGTGCAGCCGGTGGTGCACTTGGCGGCCTACGCCTTCCAATGCTCCATGGTGCAGTCGCTGAGCTGGGACACGCCTTGTCGGTCGAGCCAGCGCGCGAACTTCAGCCACTGCAGGATGTTGTCGCGCATGTTGAGCACGCCGTCGCGTGTCCGGTTCTGAAAGCCCCGTTCCCGTATGTAGGTGGGGCGCAGCTCGCCGTTGATCAGCATCCAGACGAGGCGCCTGAACTCGCTCCGCAGCGTGGCGGGGCACCTCTTCCAGTTGATCTTGTGGACGCTTTCCCCGGGGTTGTCGGTCAGCGGTCCCATCGACCAGATGTCGTCGCCGTAGCGGGAGTTGGGGTGGGTGTTGCCGGCGCTGATCCACCGGTCCAGCACCACCGGGCTGTCCGGCCCCGGCAGGGGAAGGATGTAGGGATCGGCCTCGGTGGTCAAAGCTGTCGTCACGCGGCGAGGTCTCCCTTGAGCAGATGGTCGATGATCATTCGGTCGTGGTCGGTGACCCGGCCCAGTGCGGCGTCCCAGGTGCTCTCGTTGACCTTCGTCCGCAGATCATCGAGTCGCTGAAGGTGTTCGTCCCAGCGCTTGCGCCAGAGCTTCTCGGGCCAGGTGGAACGGAGCGATATCAACTGTCGGCGCAGGAGGGCGAGACGCGGGTGGTGGCCGGTGTGGACCCGGGAGTTCTCGCAGGACAGGCAGAGCAGGAAGTCGGCGCCGCAGCCCCCGCTCGGGTCCGGCCAGGGGCTGGACTCCTCGTCCGCACAGTCCGCGGTCGCGGTCTCCTGGTGAGCCGCGTCGGCCGCGTCCGTGAGCCGCCCCTTGAAGGTGTAGTCGCGGGCCTGCTCGAGGGCTTCCTCGGCGCCGGCCGCGATCACGTCCACGGCCGCCCGCTGTACGTTCTCGTCGGGCAGGACGTAGACGCTCTCGTGGGTGCCACGTTTATGCTGCAGCAGCTTGCCCGTCGTCGTGACGGTGGTCCTGCGGGCACGTTGGAAGGGCGAGCCGATCTTGTGAGACCTCGCCCACACTCGCGCATCGGCCTTGGACACCCCGAAGCACAGCGGGCCGGCGTTCCGGGGCCGGTCCAGATTGGAGTCCACGTCAGTACGACGCCGGTTGCGGGCCACCATCAGCAGGTCGTGGCCAGGTGACAGGGCAGCGGCCAAGGCTCGCCCGTGATGCGTGGCCTCCAGGGCCTGGGTGATGAGCCGGCCCGGCGAGTCCGCGCCGGAGTCGGTGTAGTTCTCGGTATCGAACCAGCGCCCCTCACCCGAGCGGCGCTTCTCTACCAGGACCTCGTAGGTGACCGTGGCCGTCTCTCCCGCGGACGGGGTGATGACGGGCACGTGCAGACGGTCGTAGACCGACAGATTCCATCCGTATCGGTCGGTCATCATCACGGCCAGGGCCGTCAGTTCCGGCCGGCTCAGGAACAGCCGGCCGGTCGTCTTCCCGCCGTTCTTTCCGCGCAGCAGCCGCTCGGCCCGGGTGTAGACCTTCCCCTCCTTGTCCGGGTACCCGGGCAGTTCGCCCGTGGCGACGACGTGCTCGAGGGCCACCCCGATACTCCAGTCACGGCTGTCCGGGTCCAGCGCGCCCGCCCGGTAACGGGCCAGAAGCGCGGTGTTCTCCCGGATCCGCAGCAGCGCGGCCCGGAACTGCCGCTCGGCGGCCAGCAGCACCTGGTCGCGCTCCGACGGCCGGTAGGACTGCTTGGACGGCTTGCCCTTCTTCGGAACCGGGCGGGCCAGTTCCTCGGCGGCCAGGCCCTGCGCCAGCCGCGGCTCGCGCTTCAGCAGCGTACGTATCTTGGCCAGGGCCTCGCGCCCACCGGGGCTGCCCTTGTGGTTGTTGCGCCAGAGCCGGAGCGTGGCCGAGGTGAGGTCGCCGAGATCCTCGGCCGGGTGCCCCTGGTCCTTGAGGAACCGGGCGAAGACCTCCACGGACCGCCAATACGACTCACCGCTCGCGTGGCTGTTCCACCCCATGGACTGCTCCGCGAACGCTCGCGCAAGAGAGCACCGCATCGGCTGAGGTAGGGCGATCGCGGCGAAGTCGAAGACGCGCTCGAAGCCTTCCTTGTTCACCACGGTGACCTGTACTCCGTCGGCGGCGATGCGCTGGGTCGCCTGGAAGTCCGCCGGCGGCAGGACGGCCCTGCGGCCCCGCCCGCTCACGATGCCTCCGCGACGGGGAGGGCATCGAACAGCACCTCTACGTCCTGAATCCCGGAGGTTTCCCGGGCCAGCCGGGTGAACAGACCGTTCATCCCGTCCGTCCCGCCGTGCTCTTCCTCGGCGTCGAAGGCGAGGATCGACTCCAGCTGCAGATGCATGACCGGGCTGAGGTAGTGCTCCTTCGTCGTCTCGACATCCCGGTGTCCCAACAGGGTCTTCACCAGCCACCACGGGTCGCCGTAGAGCTGAGCGAAGTCGCGCCGGTCCGCGGCGGTCAGCCCGTACTTCTTGTCCATGAGCTCGTTCAGTACGACCAGCATGTAGAGCGCCATGGAATGACGCGCGGAATGCGGCGTGGCATACGGGACCTTCCCCCGTACCGCAGCCGACCTCAGCGGCCGTGAGACCTCTCGCTCCTCCCGCGTCAGCAGGGCTTCCTCGCACCGCTGGTTGGCCTGCCGGAACAACGTATTCCACCGGTCCGGCAGCATCGGCATGCCCTGCTCGGTCAACCACAACCACACCGGTTCCGGGCCGTGGGGTCCCTCGACGAACAGCCACTGCCTCTCGCGCCAGTCCAGCAGGCTCAACTCCCGCCTGCCTGCCGTCCCATCCCGCTCCACCCAGTGCACGACCGGAACCGGGCCATGCGTCACGTCCGTGACCAGCCGCATCAGTGGCAGCTTCTCGTAGCGGCCCTCCTCCTGGGCGCGCTGGATAGCCCACGTCCGCTCGGACTCGCTGTAGGCGCCGAGCTGGCGCACCGACTCGATCGACGCGTAGAAGGTGCGGTCACGTTTCGACCGCGACAGGGCACTGGCCACTTGGCCATGGCAGTAGCGTCCAGACCGAAGGCGCCGGGTCGGCACGTCGAACGTCAGCATCGCACCGGCCTCCTGCCGCCGCAGGCCCGAGCTCAGCGTCAGTCCCACGAACGCGGTGTTCCGCAGTTCGGTTCGCCCGTCCCAGCCGGGCAACGGTGCCCCATCACGGCCACGACCTCGCAGCCCCAGGTCTTGCCACAGACCCCAGGTACGCGGAGTCAGCCACGACACCCGAGAGCTTCGCGCACTTGCTGATCGGTCCGCGCGACGACCCGCATCCACCGGGAGGGGGCTGGCCTTCGCCCATTTGTAGAGCTGGGTCAGCGCAGCCGCCTCCCGGTTCCACTTCGCTCCGCCGATCCGCTGCGGATTCAACGGCGAGTCGACGCGGAATTCCTTGTACGCCCGCAAGTCCGCAATTGTCGCAGCCCGCCAGGGAACACCCCGCCGCCAAAGCCACGAGAGCAGCAAACGGATGTCTGTCGCGTAATTCCGACGCGACTCCCGTTCTAGGTCGCGAAAATCCGACGACAGGGTGAACTGCAACAATTCTGGGTCCACGACGAAATCAGGCCGAACAAAGACCGGATCGCCCGGCCGGAGCCCCACCTCATCCAACGCGGCCGGCAGGTCTCGGACCCCCAGCACCCCCTCCTCCGGAAGCGGCCCCCACCGCTCCGGATCCGGCACGAACACCAGCCACCACTCGTCCACTTCCACCCCTGTGAGTCGCTTGAACTCACTCAATCATCAGGGAAGCACAGGTGGGGGTCGTCCGGGATGCCGGACGCCTCGTACGTGTGGTCGCCGCACTGACAGCTCCCCCTCCACAGATCAGGTACGACGATCGACTCAGCCATGGGTGGCTCCTCTGATGCGAGAACGCTGACTCCGCGGCAGTGTGCCGCACCCCGGCGCGTTCGCGCTGGCGTTCGATACTGCACGGCACCAAGGGGTTCACAAATCCACACCTGGCGGTGAACAGACGTACGGACATCGCCGTTCACCGGCGTTCTGCGCCCCAACCGCGCGGACAGTGCATCTGGGCGATGTCCGTCGCGCCCGGGAAGAACCCCGCAGATGATCCCCGGAGGCGCGCGCACCCACCCTCGCCACGATGACCGCCGCCGCCCAACCGGCGATCGGGGTGCTGGTCCGGCAGGTCGCCCGCGCCGTCGTGGGGGTCGGCCCCATCCTCCAGCAGTTCGCCGAGCGCCTGCGAGCTGCTGCAGAAAGGCACCACGCGCCCTTCGGCGGCGGCCCCCGCGGCAGTCGGTGATGCACTTTCGATCAAAGTGTTTAAGTGCCTGACCAGGGTCGGATGCTCGCCATACCTTCCGCTGGTGGTCGCAGTACATGAACAATCAGAAGAGACCTGGCCGACGCGAAACACCGACGTCGCCCGTGCACGTGAAGCGTACGAAGCCATGCGCAGAGGAATATGCGAGGGCGACTGGCGTCCTGGACGTGTCCTGAGCTATCCAGTGATCGCCGAAGTGTTCGGCATCAACTGGGAGACCGTGTGCTACGCCCTGCGGCTGCTGCGCCGTGACGGACTGGTGGAGACGAGGCCCCGGTTAGGCACACGCGTCCGAGTCGCCGGAGAGACCTGGCATCCGCCGGAGAAGGACCAGGCGGTCCCGCACGCCGTGTGGATCGAGCGCAAGATCCGGGAGCGGCTGGCGGACGGGGACTATCCGGTCGGCACACGCTTCCCCTCTCTAGCGGCTGTGGCGGAGGAGTTCGGCGTCTCGATCGCTACGGTCCGCCACGGGCTGCGTCCTCTGCTCGCCGAGGAGTATCTGGTGACGAGCCGGTACAAGAGAGCCGGGACGTTGGTCGGGCAGCGGGCGGGCGAGGTGGCCAGGGATGAGCTGCTGCAACTGGCCGCACGGAATAAACTCCCTGCCGCGCTCAAGGCGTTCGGCGAGTCCAAGTCGCTGGCGGAGTGGAGCAGGGACCCGCGGTGCTCCGTGTCGTACACGGTCCTGAAGACCCGGTTCGTGGTCTACGGCTGGACGTTGGACGAGGCGCTTCGCAGGCCCTCGTCATGATCGTCGTCGGCGCGGTCGTTTCGGAGGGCATTAAACGCCGTAAACGAGCAGGTGTTCCAGTCTGCTTCCGGCACGCCCTCGCCGTCGCGTTGGCTCTCCTCCTGACGGCGGCCCACGACGGGGCCGTCGTCCGCACCCCGGCACAGTCACTGGATCTCAAGCCAGGTGGCTGCGCCTCCGTTCAAGCTCGCACGATGAAGCCCCCGGAATCGAATGGCGAATTCCGGGGGCTTCATAGGTCGGTTCGGTCAGCTCTCGGTGGAGCCATCATCGGTGGCACCGTCCACGCGTCGGCGGCGGGCCATGACAAGCGCTCCTCCGCCTGCGGCAATCAGGACTCCGGCGCCTCCGATCAGCCACGGGGTGGCGTCGGCACCGGTGTGAGCGAGCGAGCCTTCAGGGGAAGGCGCCGCAGTGCTCGACGTGGTCTCGTTGGTGTCCGGGGAGTCCGAGACGGACGACGCCGGGGTGTCCTCATCCTTGCCAGGCTGGGCCGGGGAGGGCTTGTCGCTCGGCTTGCCCGTGGGCTTCTCGGTCGGCTTGTCCGTGGGCTTGTCGGTCGGCTTCTCCGCAGGGGGCGGGGTGGTGGCGGTCTTGGCGTTGGTCGTGGTCACCGTCACCGGATCGCCGGGCTTTGCCTTGAATTCCTTCGAGGGCTTGTAGATGTCGTAGCCAGCGGGTGCCTTGACCTGCTTGACCCAGAAATCGCTTCCCGTACGGGAGTTGATGGGCAGCTTGCCGGTGGCCATTCCGTCGGCGCCGGTGGTCAGCGTCAGGAGGGTCTTGTCGCCGCTGCCGATGTTGACCGTGGATCCGGCCAGCAGCTTGCCGGTCTTGTCGTCCTTGGCCTTCAGCAGGACCGATGCGGCCTTGAACGGGTCGACGATCGTGAGCGGTGTGTCCGTGCCGGGGGTAACGATGACGTCCTGGTCGTCGACCGTGTCGTGCAGCTTGCTGCCGCTGGAGATCTCCTTGAGGCGGTAGACGCCCGGTGTGAGGTCCTTGAAGGCGAGCTTCCCCTGGGCGTTGGTCCTGCCACTGGCGGCCTCCTTGCCCGCGGAGTCGAAGAGGGTGAAAGACGCGCCGACGAGCACGTCGCCGCCGGGGTCCTTCTTCAAGATGGCCACGCCGCCGGTCTCCGGCTCGGCCGCATTGCGCGGAGTCGAGGAGGCGGATGCGGACGGGGTGGGATCGGTGCTCTGGGCCGAGGCGGTCGGCGCCCAGGACAGGCTGCCGGTCACCGTGGCGGCCACGGCAACAGCGACCGGAAGGGTGCGAGCGGAACGGATGCGCAAGAAGGAACTCTCCAAGGGGTAAGGGTGGGCGGGGACGATCAGAGCGGTGGTTCAGCGGGTGCGGGGCGAAGCCCCGGTGGTGCGGGCGGGCTTGGCTACGGAGCGGGCTGCCGGCCGCGACGCGGCAGGTGGCGGGAACCAGACGTGGGCGTACTGCTCGATCGCGGTGCGCAGGCCCGTGCCGTCCGCGCCGTGCCACGGCGGCTGACTGCTGTGGGCGTGCCAGTCACGGATGACGGCGTAGCCGTCGCGGCCGGCCACCAGGCCGCGGGTACCGTCGCGGCGTTCGAAGGTGCCGTGGTCGGCGAAGCGAAGGACCGCGGTGTCGAGGACGCCCTGCTCGGGGTGGACGACGCGCAGGCGAAGGCCGTTGTACTCGCCGTGCCGGATGGTGGGGGCGAAGTCGATTCGCAGCCGCAATGGCGAATTCGGCTGCGGGGCTGCATAAAGGGCGTCGCCGACGATGGCGTACTGGTAGACGGGCAGTTCGAGGACGTCGTCGAAGAACTGCTGGGGGTGCAGGGTCACAGGCTCTCTCTCGGACAAGGGGGATCTGGTCGGTCAGCGGCGGGGGCCGGAGCTCCGGGAGGGCAGGACTGCCGACGGGGCGGTCGTAGTGCTCCAGCGCGGGATGTTGCGTGTCGTCAGTGCGGGCGCCCGGCGAGGGGCGGTACGCCGGACGTCGAGGGGTGTGGGAACCGGGGGTGGCGGAGGGGTGACGGGTATGAGCTGGGCGTTCTCGCGCAGGCCGCGCAACATGTGGTCCTTCCAGCGCGGCAGGGGCGCGAGGTCGGACACGCTCTCGGTGATGGCGGTCACGAGTGGGATCGGGGTGTTCGTGGAGGCGGTGGCGTACCAGCCAGAGCTGATCTTCGGGCCGCCCCACAGGTACCAGCGGGCCTGGAGCGTGGTGAGTTCCTTCTCCGCATCGAGTCGTCCCTGCGCGTATTCGATCCCGGCCATGCCGTCCGGGGTCTGCAGCTCCAGAACGCCCCACCTGGGGTGCTGGATCTTCCAGCCGCGGTTGATGAGCGGGACGACGGCGTGGAAGGCGTCGAGTTCGGGGTCGGCGGGGTCGGGCTGGGCGAGGTAGTGCTCGGGGCCAGCCTGGTACGCCGCCGCCAGGGCCATGGTGAACGCGGTGACGAATTCGGTGGGGCACTGGTCGTTGAAGCTGACGCCCCAGGCAGGCGGGCCGAAGCGATCGGAGTAGGCGTTGATGCGCCACAGGCCGTCGTCGCCGCCTTCGGGCAGGTAACCGAGGCGGATCTTGCGGTCGGGTGCGGTGACGTAGACGTTGCCGAGGTCGTCATCGGTCAGCTCCCAGCCGAGCGCCATCAGGGGCTCAAGGGCGGGATCGCCGGTGTAGGTGCTGCCAGCGAGGTAGCGGGGGAAGACGTAGACGTCGCCGTCTATTTCGGCGTCGGGATCGGTCAAGGGGACATCCGGATAGGGGTCGGGCGCGTGAGCGCGGCAGGTGGTCTAGGCGGGGGTGACCTGGACGGACAGGTGCCGGTATGCCTCGGTGGAGCGGGTCTTGGCGATCTCTGCACTGGGTCCGGTGGTGATCAGGTAGCCGATGCGGGCGCTGTACATGTCGCCGTCCGGGGGCAGCACGAGACGATCGCCGGCGTCGCGGTGGAAGGTGACGCGCTCGATCCAGTCGCTGTTGTCGGTGAACTCGGCAACCAGGCGGCGCTCGGTGAGGGTGCCGGAGTAGGCGGGGTAGATCAGCCGGATTGCCGCTGCCTGACTGCGTGTTGGGGTGAGGTCGGGCAGCTCTCCGCAGGCGATGTCGGCGGCGGCGCGGGCCAGGTCGACGCCGGTGGCCAGGTGGACGAGGTGGCCGATCATGTCGCCGGCGATGCGCGCGTTGACCTCGATGAGGCGGGGGCGGCCGTCGACGATGCGGATCTCGACGTGGCTGACGCCGTCGGTGAAGCCGACGGCGTCGAGGGCTGCTACGGCGACCGGTGCCACGTCGGCGAGCAGCGGGTCGTTCGCGTCGACTACATGCGCCAGTTCCTCGAAGAAGGGTGGCATCCCGACGGTCTTGCGGGTGACGGCGACCACGGTGGTCTGCCCCTGATAGGTGACGCACTCGACACTCACCTCCGGGCCGTCGAGGTACTCCTCGACCAGGACGTCGGTGCTCTCGACTCCGTGGCCGGCGGTCTGGGCTACGAAGGGGTACGCGGCTGGCAGTTCGTCGGCGGTGTCGACGCGGATGACGCCCATGCTCGCAGCGTGCGCGGCGGGCTTGAGGACGACGGGATAGCCGATCAGAGCGGCGGCATCGGCCGCCTCCCGCTCGGTGCGCACGGTCACGGATACAGCGGAGGGCACCCCGTGGCGGGCGAACAGCGTGCGCGCGGTGTGCTTGTTGCGGCAGCCCTGGAGGGCCTCCGGAGCCGTGGTGGGCAGGCCGAGCTGGCGGGCGAGACGGGCGACGGGGACGAGGCACCACTCGGTCCACGTGATCACGCCGTCCAGCTCGTACCGCTCGGCGAGCGCGCGCCCGGCCGAGGCCAGTGCCGCCTGGTCGGTGGGGTCGGCGACGGCGTAGTCGACGACGAACTCCTTCTCCCAGGTCGGCTCGCCGCCGGAGATCAGGACGACGTCGTAGTGGGCACGGACGTTCTCAAGACAGTAGCTGCGATACGCCTGCGCCTCCATATCGGCGGCAACAACCAGGACGACACGAGCGGACAAGAAGGGGTTCTCCGTATCGGTAGATGGCAGGACGAGAGGCGAAGGGGTGTCTCAGGCGGCACGGCGGCGGCGAAGCTCGAACGCCGCAGCCCAGTGCGGGTGTTCGTCGATCAAACGGCGGGCGTAGAGGGCGGTGTAGTTGTTGTTCAGCCCGGCGACGCCGTACGGGAGCTGGCGGCGCAGGTCCTCGAACAGGTCTTTCAAGCCGACCCGAGTGGCGCCGGCCGCAAGGCGGCGGGCGGCCAGGCGTTCCAGGGCCTTAAAGACGTGCGGGTTGTGGGTGTCGAAGGCGTGGAACTGCTCGGTGATGGTGCGACCGGTCGCGCGGTGCGATCCGAGGGCGGCGAGGGACATGCAGTTCTCCACAGGCTGGGGGTGCAGCGCGGTCAGGCGCGCAGGGCGGGATCGGTGCGTATGCGGGCGAAGGCGCAGAACAGGCCGAGGGCCTGCAGCGCGGCGCAGATGGTGATGACGTGGCCCAGCGCGTCGGGCGGGGTGAGGGCGGTGAGCACGCCGGCGACGGGGAAGGGCAGCAGGAGGATGAGGATGGTCGCCGACAGGGTGCTGCCGAACTTCTCCGGAGGGATCAAGCGGGAGCGCAGGGTGCGCAGGACGACGGTCATGCCGCCTTCGCCCGCCATGAGGACCGCGACCAGGATCAAGTAGGACCGGTAGTCGGGGGCCTGGGCGGCGGCGAGACAGCCGAGTGAGGCCAGGGCGGCGCAGGCAGCGCCGACCGGCCACAGGCCGAGGCGGTCGAGTGCGAACCGGCAGAGCGTGACGCTGAGGAGCGTGGCTGCGGCGGCAGCGGACCAGACGAGGCCGACGGCGGTGGTGGACTGCCCGAAGTGCTGGACGACGATCACGGGGCCGGCTGCTTGGAGTAGGCCGGTGGCCAGGTTGGACAGGGTCAGCCCGGTCACTAGCCAGCCGAGCGCGGGAAGGGAGCGGATGGTGCGCCATCCGGTGAGCATTCCGGCGCCGGACTCTCCCTTCGGCGCGCGGGCCCGTGCCACAGGCGAGGGCGGGGTGCGCAGGGCGAGCAGCGCGGCGAGCAGCGAGAGCACGGTGATCAGTGCGAGCATCGGCGGCGGCCCGGCCAGCAGGAGCACTCCGGCGAGTGCGGGACCGGCCAGCGTCGCGGTCTGGTCGATGCCGAGCAGGACGGCCTGGATCCGGTGAGCCCGCCGACCTGCTCGGCGGCCGGCGGCGGCGCCGGCGGTCTCGGCCGCGATGTAGCTGAACTCGGTGAGTACGCCGGTCGTCGCCGCCAGCACCATCACGGTCGCGCTCGCCACGGTGCCGGACGGGTGGAGGAAGAGCAGGACCGTGCCGGCGGCGAGGGCCAATGCCCGGCCCAGGGAGGCCAGGTGGAAGACCACCGCAGCACCGCGGCGGTCGACAATCGATCCGGCCCACCCGAACGCGGCCAGCCGCGGGAGCCACTCCAGGGCGAACGCGAGGCCCGTCAGCGCAGCGGAGCCCGTCGTGGCCAGCACGAGCAGCGGGATGCCGTAGGTGGACATCGCGAACGCCAGCGCGTCCGCCGTACGCGGCAGGTAGATGCTGCGCATCAGCCCGCCGCTGCGGCGTGCGTGCCGGGGTGAGACCGCTTGGCTCACGCGGCTGGCTCAGTTTCGGACGCCCCGGCCACATGGGGGTTGTCTGCCAGCCACTGGATCAGAAGCGTGCGGAGACGGGCCAGGCCCACCTCCGCGCCGTCGGCGCGCTCGGTGGCGAGCGATGGTGCCAGCAGGTCGAAGACGCACCGGATACGGCGGCTGAACGCGCACACGGGGGCTGGGACATTGCGGCGCCGAGCCCAGTGAGCCATCGCGTCGTACAGGTCGGCCAACTTCATCCCGGCATCCGTCAGTTCTAGACCTGCGCCGGGCGCGATCCGGACGAGGCCGTGGGCGCGGGCCGTGTCGGATGAGCTGCGCAGTTGGTGCGTGGAAAGGTCGGACAGAGTGCCGGCCAGCCGTCGGGGCGGTATGGCGCCGTTGTCGTCGATCTCGGTGATGAGACGGACCAGGGGCCGCGAGGCAAGCAGGTCGACCATGCGCTGCGCGTCGGCCGAGGTGAGAGGGGTGCTCATCGGCGCGGGCCTCCCGCCGGGACCGCCTTCGGGCGCGCGGTCGTGGCGTGCGAGAAGAGATCCCTGTTGTGCCAGGCGGGACAGGACTGGGGTGTCCGAGCGGGTGGGACTGCAGTGGGGGCCTGCCTCGACTGGCTGCTGATCCACGACCTCGGCGCGGGCTTCGCCTGTGGGTGGCCCCAGACCGGGTGCTGGGTGGCCTGATCGAGGGGCTGCCCGGCGGACCACGCGGAAAGGGTGCCCAGCACGGGGCCCAGGCCGTCACCGGCTGCGGACAGCCGGTAGGGCCGACCCATGCCGTCGGTGTCGACCAGGCCGTCGGCGACGAGCTGCCGCAGCGGGGGGTAGATGTTGGTCCAGTCGCTGCTGGGCATCACGATCCGGGCCAGAGCCCGGCCGCTGACCTCCTGGCGGGACTTGAGCACCCACAAGATGGCGGCGGCGTGGCGCCGGGTGAGCAGGGTGAGGCTGTCCTCGATCTGCTCGATGGCGGGCAGCGGGCGGTCCGCCGTCTCCAGGTGTTCCTCGGCCCAGGTGACGATCATCGGCAGGACCGGCAGCAGGGCGACGCCGCGTTCGGTATGGCCGTAGGTCACGTGCCGTGCGGTGTGCTCGGTGCGTTCGACGAGGCCGGCGTCGCACAGCGACTTGAGCTTCGGGTGGAGCTGGCCGTTCTGCAGCCAGGACACCTTGGCGGCCAGCTCGCTGTAGCGCAGCGGCGGGCCGGAGAGGGCCAGGAGGATCCTCACGTTCCACCGCGGGGTGATCATGGCGAGGGCCTCGGTGACCCGGGCGATGTCGGCGTCGGTGTCAGGGGGCAGAGCGGTGAGGGCCAAGGGAGGAACTCCTGGGTGGTTGAAGGGTGTATCGCCTGCGGTCATTGGCTGTGCGCAGGACTCGGGGCCGCAGGAGGCGGAGCCGGAGCGGGCGGTGAGGAAGTCGGCGGGACAGGCATCGGGGCCGGGACGCGGGCCAGGCTCTGCAGTACGGCGGCGACCGACTTGACCTGGACCTCGCGGACGGCGACCGCTTCGGCGAGCCGGCGTGCACCGTCGAGGAGGTGGGAGACCTCGTGCGGGCCGATCTGCCGTTCGGAGTGGATGAACCGGGCGAGGTGGTCGCGGTGGAAGTCGATGCTGCGCTCGGAGAGGGCAAGGTCGTCGTGCATGCCGAGCAGGGCGGAGAGCATGCCGGGTTGCTGGTCCTGGGCGTGGGCTTCGAGGTCGGCGAGCGGTGCGCCGTACAGGTCCTCGATCCGTCCGGCTATGTCGGTGGACGTGGGGTGGAGCAAGCGGGGGCTTTCACGGTCGGTCGGCCCGGGCCGCCCCGGCACGCTGGGGTGCCGGGGCGGCACACGCGGGCAGGGTGTCGGTGGCCCTGAGTTGTGCTGTGCGGACGAGCCGGGCCTGCTGGTCAGGCGGGGGCATGGTGCGCAACAGCTGGCCAAGGACGACGCGATAGCCGTCGCGGGCCTCCAGCGCCGCGTCCAGCCACTGCGCGTCGAAGCGGAGCTTGTAGGCCGACAGTTCGCCCATGTCGCGGTCTGGATCCATGTCGGCGTGGACGCGGTCGCGGACGCGGGCGACCTGCTCCTCGGTGAGCGCCAGGAAGGAACGCAGCTCCAGGGCACGGGCGAGCGCGGGCGAGGCATCCTGGCCGGCAGCCGCCTCGTACAGGTCGGGTACCGACTTCCCGAAGACCTTCTGCAGGTCGGCGTCCATGGTGCTGGCCCTGTCCCGGCTCATCGGGCGGCCCTTGCCGAACGCCACGCCGTCGCCGGTACGGCTGTACTCGCAGGCCGGTTGGGGGCGCTGGTCTGCACCGCGGGGCCGGTGCGGGGCCGAAGCCGGGCGAGGCGCTCTGCGGCGAGGCCCTTCTTCCCCGGGGCGTCCGGGTCGAGGAGCCATCGCACCACCATGGCCCGGCCGTCGCGGACGCTCACGGCCGCGTTCACCCGGTGGGCGAGACCCATCGTCGGGTCATCGACCTCGCTGGGCTGGGTCTGCAGTGCGGCGAGGAGGTCATCCTCCGCGCGCTCCAGCACGGACTGGGCCTCAACGAGAAGGCCGTGCCACTTGACGACGTCGGTGGCGTCAGGATTCGCGGTCGGCGCGGCTGCGACCGCGGCCTTCAACTGGTCCATTGCCATGTCGAAGCGCGCTTCGATCCGTTGGGTGAGCACGCCCACGACATCCGCAGACTCATCGGTATTGCCGTCGGACAAAGGGGATCTCCTGTTCTGGAAGGGCAGATGCCTGGGGGTATGTGAGGGGCGGCCGTACCCGGCGGTTCAGCCTCTTACTGGGGCGTGCTGGATTCCGTTCAGTCCAGGCACATTCGGACGTCGCGGTAGACGTACGTACCGGAGACCCAGCCCTTGACGCCGGTCGTCTTGTCCGTGATGTAGACCCAGTTGCCGCTCTTCTTGGACACGCTGAACTTGTGGCCCTTGTACAGAACGCCGCGGGCAGTGGACTTCGAGCTGGCCTTGGACCTGATGGTGACGGCCTTGGCGTGGACCTTGTACGGCAGCGGAGGCTGGGAGTAGCAGCCGTACGTGGGGGCCTCCTTGACGATGGGCACCGCGGCGGCAGGGCTGGCGGCCAGAACCGGCAGCGCGAGTGCGCCGAGCATCGCCGTAGAAATCGCAATTCTGGTGGAGCGCATGCGGAAGAAACCTCCGTGAAGGCATAGGGAATGCGTGAAAGGGGGCCGCAGGGGCCCCGGCGGCTGTATAAGAGTCCGGAGAATCGCCGGTTTGGCTAACCGGCGATCGTCGGCTATGTTGCGCCGCCCTCGGTGGCGTCAGAGCTCAGCGCGAGCGGCCAGGTGGGCGCGTGGCAGGCGTTTTGGCCACACCAGCTGAACTGCGGGCGGCGCCTGCCCAGCGGACCGGCGGCAGAGGTTTCGCCTCGCCGGTGAGCCGGTCGTCGCACCACTGCAAAGCGGCCTTGTTCGTGGCGAAGCCGCCCTCCCGCAACGTATGCGTCCAGGCGTCGTTGTCGACCTCGTCGACGAGGACGCGGAACGGTGAGGGGGCTCGTTCGTCCAGGGCGCGCAGTGCCACGACGGTGACCATGTCGTCGGGATCGTCGCGTGTGTAGGAGTAGCCCAGGGCGTAGCGGTCACTGTCCCCCGCAAGGCGTTGCTCCAGTGCACGTGTTGCTTCGTCCGCCGGCGGTGGGCCCAGCTCGGGGTCGAGGTCGATGGCGTCGTGCGGGCAGCCGCGGTTGACGAGCCAGGACTGGGCCATCGCGGCCAGCGGCATGGCGGCCTGATCGAAGTCGAACGTCCGCTTCTCGCAGTCTCGTTGCAGATGTACGGCGAGCACCTGCGGCACACCGGGGTGACCCCACGTGGCGGTGCGGTCGAACAAGACGTAGTAGCTGTGCGCGCCGCTGGGGGTGTGGTGTTCGGCGAGAGGGACAAGCATGTCCTCTCGGACACCGACCTTGCGGTAGAAGTCGAGGTACTTCTCCTCATCAGCGTCGAGGTCGTCCAGATCGAAGTCGACCTGGGGGATGGACTTCCGGACCGGCGCCGGTTCGGTGGGAGACAACAAGGGACCTTTCGGTGGAGTTCAGCGCCGCTGCGCCGGAGTTGACGGCCATGCACCGAGTCGAGTCGGGAGCTTCGGCGCCTGCGTCGTGGGGGTCCTGCGGATGGCGAACACCGCGGCTCGTCCGGCATCGGTGAGCGCGATCGGTTGCCCGGCGTGTATGGAGTGGTCCGTGTCCCGGACGACCAGGCCGGCGTCCTCCAGCCGCTGCAGCTTGGCGTGGGGGAAGCGAGTGCCCGGTGGCGGCTGTGACGGACATCCGGCCTGTCAGCAAGTGTTCGTAGAGCTTGGCGCCGCCAGCGATGGCGAGCAGCGCCGCGTGATCGTCCGTCGAGAGCCGCTGTGCGACGGGCGCGGAGGACGCCGCTGCGGCTTCAACGGGCTTCAGGGCGGCAAGCATCTCCCGGGCGGCGGCCTCCCGCGCGCCGGCAACCTCTTCCAACTGGTCCACGCCGCGGTCGATGCGGGTGAACAGGGTGCCGTCGAAGTCGAACTCGCCGCTGGAAAGGCGGTTGAGGAGGCGCAGGTAGAAGGTGACGCCGGTCTGGGTCTTGGCCAGCTCCCGGTGTCGGTCGACCAGTTGGGCGTGCTGGTCGTCGAGGACGCCTCGATCGCGGTAGGTCCACAGGGTGTTGATGTCGTGCCCGGTGGCAGCTTCGAGGCGATGGTCAAGCGGGGAGACCGCACGCCGGGTGGGTGCCGGCGCGGGTTCAGGGGGCATAGGCGACACTCCGTGCGTTCAGCGGGTGGGATGGCCCGCGGGTTTCTGTGCAGGGCGGGGCAGACCCGGCGTCGCGGCAGGTGGCGGACCGGGCCGGGGAACGGGCGCGCGGGTGGCCAGCTGCGGGGGACGGGAGCGTGCCGCGTGCGTGCGGGCGCTCAAAGGCCGGCGGGCCATCCCAAGGCGGCGGCCGACCTCGTCGTAGACGTCGTTGCCCGCGCGCGGCCGGACCGCGACAACGTGGATCTCCTTGTGGTGGACGGACTCCGCGGGCGCTGGGCGGACGCCGTAGACGACGCGCCAGTCCTTGCGCGAGTCCACGAACAGTTTCCTGAAGCCCTCCAGGTCACCGTCGAGGCGTAGCCCGAAGCGCTGCGCGTTCACGACTTCCTGCAGGTAGGCAAGGGTGAGATCGCGTATGTCGCTAGGGGCCTGGAGGAGATCGGTCAGCGCCCGAGGGTCGAAGCTCAGTCCGAAGGCGGGCTGTCCGTGACCCGCGGTCATGACGCCGGCTCGTCCTGGTCAGCGGCTTCCGCCGTGTTCGCCGTGGCCGCCGTCTCCGTGCGAACGGACGGCGGCGGACCAGGCAGGAGGCGATGTGCGGGCCGGTCGGGAGAGGTCATGCAGGCCGACAGCGGGCCGCCCGGTGCGCGGATCGCCGCGACGGCGTGGGTGAGGAAGTCCCGGTGCCACACGAACAGGCCCGAGAGCCCGGATTCAAGATCCTTGTGCTGCTGGTAGGCAAGCCACAAAGCATGGAGCCAGGCCACGACATCGTCGTGCTCCTGCCATTGCAGGCACCAGGGCGCCGCGGTGGTGACCTCCGCCCCGTAGACCGGGAGGAAGAAGTCGTCGACCCAGTCGGAAAGGGCATCGAGTTCGTCCTCGCGTTCCTCTCCGTCCAGTTCCAGGATCGGGCGGGGCTCTGGTGGAGCGGCGGCCGGCGGGCCGCCGAGGCCCGGCATGCCGAAAGCGGCGAACGGTGATCCGCCCGGCGACGGGGCGGACGCGAGGTGGTCGAGCTGCTGAGCCTGCTGCGCCGACTGCTCCATGAGCCGTCGTACGCTCGCCTCGATTCCCTCCAGGTGCGGATCCGGAACGCGAATCGGCTCCAACTCTCCATCGTCGGAAGGTTTTGCGGATTCGGGCATTGAGAAGTTCGGCCTCCTACGAGACACGGAATGAGGGAAGGCGGGTGCGCCCTCGCCCGACGCCGTCGGCGGATGGAAGTTGCTCCGGCGGTATTCCGCCGACGGCTGCGCGTGGGAGCCGGTAGCCTTGGCGACGGGCAAGGACACGGCTCAGGCGGTGAGAACCACGTCGTCCTGCGTGAGGGTTGCGCGGATCGTCTCGGTGAGCCGGTCGGCCGCGATCGACGCGTAATGCTCAGTCTTCTCCACGCCGATGAAGTCCCGGCCTTCCAGCAGCGCGGCCACTCCCGTGGAGCCGGATCCGGAGCAGAAGTCGAGGATCGTGCCGCCCTCGGGGCTGATCTTGACCAGCTCGCGCATCACCTCGACCGGCTTCTGCGTGATGTGCTGGCGCTTGGCGCCCGAGGGCTGTGATGCCGAGTACATGCCGGGCAGATAGACCGGGTTCCGGGAGCCGTCGATCGGCCCCTTGCTGGCCCAGACGATGAACTCACAGTTTTGTGTGAATCTCCCGCGCTGGGGCCTGGCCTGCGGCTTGTGCCAGGCCAGCACGCCGCGCCACAGCCATCCGGCCGCCTGGATCGCGTCCGTCGTCGTAGGGAGCTGACGCCAGTCGGTGAACAGCAACGCGGTTCCGCCGGTCTTGGTCAGCCGGTGCGCTTCGGTCATGATCTGCGTCAGCCAGAACGCGTAGGACCTCTGGTCCATGTTCTCGCCGGTGAAGTCGGCGAGGTCGTTCTTGGAGTCGGCGGAGGTGTACTTCTGCTTCGCGGAGCGGGTGGTGCGCTCCTTCGCGGTCCGACCGCCGGAGTTGTACGGCGGGTCGGTGATGACAGAGTCGACGCAGCCGTCCGGAAGGCCGGAGAGAACAGCCAGAGCGTCGCCCTGGTGAAGGGAAAAAGGCAAAGAGAAACCCCGATTCGGGTGCGGAAACGCGGAGGGAGAATGCCGCCTCGCGCAGGAGTCCTCGCGGGCCGGAAGTGGGCATGCAGAAGCCCAGGGCCGCAGACCGAGGAGGCGAGGGGAGTCCAAAAACTGTAGAGGCGAAACCGTCGACGACCAAGAAGTGCTGTGCAGAGCTGCCGGTTTCCGGCACCTCACGCCGACTTTTTGGTCAACCGCCGATCCGCGCCTACTGTTTTTGAACCGCCCGGCACACACCGCCGCTGGTACTCCCCCGCCACACCTCACGGAGGCACCCCCTTGCCCCGGCACACCTAGCTCACAGCCCGGCCACGCGGAGCGAGCGGCAACTCGCCCCACCGGCCTGTCCAGATCGCCCACCCCGGCCGCCGCGCCCTTCCAACCCGCCTCGCGCACGTGGCACGCCGGACATCCCCCAAGGACACGCTCATGACGTCTCGCTACCCACCCATGCCCGAACCCGCTGACCGGCGAGCGGCCCCCTCGGATTGAAGGGGCTCGCCGCCGGCATCGGCGTCGTCTTCCTCTCCCCGATCCTGCTCGCTGGTACCGGCATGATGCTGGCCTCCTCGGCCGACGCCGTGCAGAGCATCGGCTCTTTCAGCAGCTGCCTGACCGACCTCGACAGCGACAAAGTCGCCGAGCAAGTCACCAAGATCCTCGACGGCGCGTCCGGTAAGGACGTGCACATCGAGGGCCTAGACCTGCCCGCCGAGCAGGTCCCCAACGCCCAGACGATCGTGGCCGCCGGCCTGTCGCTCGACGTCCCCAAGAAGGGGCAAATCGTCGCGCTCGCGACGGCGATGCAGGAGAGTCGGCTGCGCAACCTGGGCTACGGCGACCGCGACTCCCTCGGCCTGTTCCAGCAACGTCCCTCCCAGGGCTGGGGCACCGCCGAGCAGATCCGCGATCCGGTCTACGCCTCCGAGCAGTTCTACAAACACCTGCTCAAGGTGGAGGGCTGGCAGCAGATGACCGTCACCCAGGCCGCCCAAGCCGTACAGAAGTCCGGCCTGCCGGACGCGTACGCGCGGTGGGAGAAGCTGGCCACCGCGCTGCAGGCCGCCATCGCCAAGACCTTCCCCGGCAGCAGCGGCGATGCGGACGGCAAGGACGCAGACCAGGGCAAGAGGCCGTCGACCAGTACGACTGGATGCGCGCAGAGCCAGGACGGTTCCGGCTTCGGACGCATCCCCGAGGGGAGCGTCCCGAAGGGCTACGCGATCCCCAAGGACGCAGATTCGAAGGCCCGCAAGGCCATCACCTGGGCGATGCAGCAGCTCGGCACGCTCTACCAGTGGGGCGGCTCCTGCACCGACGCCCACGGCCCCGACCCGATGGGCCGCTGCGACTGCAGCTCGCTGATGCAGCAGGCGTACGCGCACGCCGACATCAAGCTCACCCGCACCACGTATACGCAGGTCAACGAGGGCAAGGCCGTCTCGGCGAAGAACCTCAAGCCCGGTGACCTGATCTTCAGCCGCGGCACTGCTGCCAGGCCCGAACACGTAGGCATGTACATGGGCGAGGGCCTCGTCATCGAGGCACCGCGCACATCAAAGCCAGTCCGGATCACCCCGATCAAGGACTGGGACGTTTTGGCCGTCCGCCGCGTCCTCTGACGCCGCACGCCGCCCGGACATCTCCCGGGCCGCGCCCGCCGGGTCCCCCATCTCGCGCCGCGAGCGCACCCCCCTCTTTCTCCCTTCCGCCGGCCCCTGCACGGCCCGCGCACGCAAGGAGCCCCGCCACACCTATGCCCATACCTCTCGCAGACCGCGCCGCCGTCCTCCTCGCCTACGACCCAGGCATCAAGCCCCAGGGGGGCGGCCTCCCCGGCCTGTCCGTGCTGAAGAACGTCGTCAACAGCATCAACATGTTCGGGATCATCGCCGTCGTTGGCGCCCTCGCCGTCTCGCTCGGCGTGTGGGCCTGGGGCCACCACACCGGTGGTCACCAGGCCGAGGCCAACGGCAAGAAGGGCGCCGTCGTCGCAGCCGGCGCCGCGCTCGGCCTCGGTGCCGCGAACGGAATCGTGGCGTTCTTCTCCGGCCTGGGGTCGCAGGTCCACTAATGCCCAAACGACTCCCCTCCCTGTCCGCATACGGCGTGACCTGGTCGGCCAACAAGCGCGTCGCGATCGTCGCCCTGGCCATCACCGCGCTGCTCGCCATCGCCGCGACCGCCGCATGGTTTACCGGCCGCGCTGAACACCACCAGAACGACAACCTGCCCTCGCAGGCGAGCAGTTCCTCACCCACAGAGGCCGCACCGAAGCCCGCAGCCGGGTCGGGGTCGGTTCCCAAACCCCCGCAGATCGCCGAACCGGTCACCTTCGCCAAGGCGGCAGCAGCGATGCTCTGGTCGTACGACACCCGCGACACCAGCCGCGACCAGCAACTCGCAGGCATGCGTGCGTGGATGACCAAGGAGACCAAGTACAACGACTGGGCCTCCGTCTCCGGCCAGGTCCCCGACCCGCTGCTGTGGTCGCGCATGGCCGACCAGAACCAGCACGCCACCGCCACGGTCACCGAAGGCCACTACCCCGGCGCCTTCAAACAGGCCCTCGCCGAGGACCCCTCCGCGATCACCGAGGCGTACATCTACGTCGTCACCGTCAACGGCAAGCAGCAGATCGAGTGGAAGAAGGGCGGCGGCGGAGCCGAGGAGCGCGCCGTGACCCTCGCCGTGCAGTGCCGGCCAAACCACGACTGCGCCCTCGCCGCCATCGCGCCCAGCGTCACGCAGTGACCCTCCTCACCACCAGATAAGGAGGTCAACTCCCCTTGGGTTTCTGCGACTTCCCCGTAGCGGACCAACTCTGCGCCGTGGGCGAGGCCGTCGACTTCGCCAGCAATCCCGGCAAGGCAATCGGCGACTGGATGGCCAAGAGTGCCGGTGAACTCGCCGCCGCCGCAGCCGACCTGGCCGCCAAAGCCATCGACGCCACCACCAAAGTCGATCTGAACGCCGGATGGTTCCGCGACAACTACGAGATGCTGCTGCCGATCGGCCTGGTCATCCTGGTCGGGACGTTCTGCGCACAGCTCATCCGGGCCGCCCTCAAACGCGACGGGCAAGCCCTCACCCAGGCTTTCACCGGCACGGCCAGCGGCGTGATCTTCGCGTTCGCCGCCATCGCTCTGACCACCGTCGCCATCGAAGTGGTCGACGCTCTGTCCGCCGGCCTGTTCAAAGCATCGAACCTGTCCATCGAATCCGCCGTACGCCGCATCGTGAAGGTGTCCCAGATCCCCGCATTGGCGGGCCTAGGTTGGCTGGTCGCCGTGTTCGCCGGGCTCGGCGCCGCCATCGGCGCGTTCCTCTACTGGTGCGTGATGATGGTCCGCAAGGTCGGCATCCTCGTCATGGTGACCTTGGCGGTCTTCGCCGGCGCTGGCGGAGGCTGGGAGGCCGCCCGACGCTGGCGGCGCGGCTGGATCGAAGCCACCGCCACCCTCGTCGTCAGCAAACTGCTGATGACCATCATCTTCGTCCTCGGCATCGCCGCCATGGGGAGAACCGAGGCCAAGGACGGCCTCGGAGCACTCGCCGACGTCATGGCAGGCATCGTGATCATGGTGTTGGTGCTGCTCTGCCCGTACGCCACCTTCAAGTTCGTCCACTGGGCCGCCGAGGGCACCGATGGAGAATCGATTCACCGGGCCGGTGGAGCCGGCACCCAACTCGCCAAGCAGCATGCCGAGAAGGCCACTCGCAAGGCCGCCGCCGCAGTCGCGACCGCCGGAACGGGCGGCGGGGCAGCCGGAGCGGGCGCAGCCCAAGGGCCCGAGGCCGCAGGCGGCGGATTCCCCGGCGACATCGCCGCCAACCCGACCGGTGGAGGCGGAGAGGGCAAGGAAGGTTCGCAGGGCGGTGGAACGGGCGTATCGCCCGGTGGCGACGGCGTCAAGTCCGGTCTGGAGAAGGCCGTCCAGCCCGCGCCAACGAGTGTGTCCGACGACGCCAGCGGCCAGGTGGGCGGCAGCCCAGGGCCAGGCGGATCCGGCGCGAGCGCCGCGTCCGGCCAGGGCGGTGGATGGCAGTCCGGTCCGCCGAACACAACCCCGCCGCCGCAGGGCGCACCCCCCTCCTCCGTCTCACAGAACGCCACATCCAGCGGACCGCCATCACCGCCGCCGCCACCGACCGGCCTCTGATCCCCTGACCGACACCCGAGGGCGGGACGTGCTCACCATCTCCCGCCCTCGGATTCCACCCGCGCCACCAGGACCCGCTCCTTGACTGATCTCTCCGTCGCCCCGATTACGGTGAAGTTCCCGCACCGGTCCCGCCGCGGCATTCTCCTCGGCCTCTCCCTTCCCCAACTCATCCTTGTTTCCTGCACATTGGCGCTGCTGCTGATGACGGTGGTATCCACCGGGCTGCTCGGTGTCATCGCTCTGGCCCCTCTGTGGGTGGCATCAGGTGCGCTCGTAGCAATCCGCCGGCACGGCCGCTCCCTGATCGACTGGGCGCCGATCGTCACCCGCTACGCGCACCGCCGCCGCACCGGGCAGATCCTGTGGCTCGCCCGCCCCGTCACCCGTCCCCGCCAGGACGGCGTCCTGCACCTGCCCGGCACCGCCGCCTCACTGCGTGTAGTCACCCCCGGCGACTCCGCCAACGGCGCCGCCGCGGTCCACGACCCGCACCAGCAAACTCTGACCGCCATCGCCCGCGTCTCCAGCCGGGCCTTTGCTCTGCTGGACCCTGCGGCCCAGAACCATAACGTGAGCGGGTGGGGCCGCGCGCTGGCTGGCATCGCCCGCACCGGACACGTCGCCACCGTGCAGGTCCTGGAGCGCACCGTCCCCGACAGCGGCGACACCCTCGCCCGGCACTGGAGCCAGCAGGGCCACCCCGAGACCCCGGTGGCCGGACAGGTCTACAGCGACTTGGTCGCCTCGGCCGGACCGGCCGCCGCCCCGCACGAGGCGTACCTGGCTATCTCCCTCGACCTGAAGGCGGCCAAGCGCCTCATCAGCCAGGCGGGCGGCGGTCTGCCCGGTGCCTTCACGGTGATGGAGCAGACCACCAGCTCGATCGCGCAGGCCGCGCGCAGCGCCGGACTGATGGTGACCGGCTGGCTTACGGCCCGCGAGATCGCGGCCGTCATCCGCACCGCCTACGACCCGGGGGCCCTGTCCGCCCTGCAGCAGTGGTCGGAGTCCGGGCGGGCCGAGGCCGACCCGGCCGCCGCCGGGCCGGTGGTTCAGGTCGAGGAGTACGACCGTCTCGCCACCGACTCCGCCCGGCACGCCACCTACTGGGTCGAGGACTGGCCCCGCACCGAGACCTCGGCGGGCTTCCTGCACGGGCTGATGTTCACCGCCGGGGTCCGCCGCACCCTGTCCCTCATATACGTGCCGCAGGGGCTCGAGTCAGCGATGCGCGACGTGCAGCGCAAGAAGGCCGCGATCATCGCCGACGCGAACGAGCGCTCGCGACGTGGGCAGGTCGACTCCGAAGCCGACAGCGTCGAGTACGCGGACGTCAAGACCCGCGAGCGCCAGCTGATCGCCGGTCACGCCGACGTCGCCCTGACCGGACTTCTCACCGTGTCCGCCGAGACCGACACCCTCCTCGACGCCGCCTGCGCGCAGATCGAGACCGCCGCCGTCACCGCCCAGGTCGACCTGCGACGCCTGAACTTCCAGCAGCCCGACGCGTTCACGCTCGGCGCCCTCCCCCTCGCCCGCACGGCCCTTTAACCCCCGCACCGGCCACCCGCCGACGCCCTGCCACCGCGGCAGGAAGGAACCCTTCCCCTTTGACCTCTGCCATCCCCGTCGGCGACGCGTACCCGTACCTACGGGCCGCCAGCGCCGGCATCCGCCACCACTCCCGCACCCTCACCCCCCGTGCTCAGCACCCGGCCCCGGCCGCGGACCGCCTACAACTCGACGTGCTGCACGCCCACCTCACCACGCTGCACCAGCTGCTCGACCAGCTCGCCGAGACCACCCGGCCCCCGCATCCCGCCGCCGGCCGACAGCTCGCCACCGCGCACACACGGCTCTGGCAGGCCACCGCCGCCCTCCACGACGCCTTCCACCTCCTGCCCGTGGCAGACGCGACCGCCCCGGGTACGGGATGCCACCCCGAGCGCCTCCCCGAGGGACCGCCCGTCCTGACCATCTGCCAGCGCCACCTCGCCGCCGGCCACACCGTACGGCGCAAGACCACTCCGGCCGACCTCAACACCCCGGCGCCCCGCCACACCACTACCTGCAGCCAGTGACCCCCACCGCCGAAAGGCCCTTCATGCACAAGCTCAAGCGCTCCACCTCCACCGCGGTCTTGCTCGCCACCCTCACCGGCACCGCAGCCCTGGCAACCGCCGCTCCAGCCTCGGCCGCGAGCTACCACTGCAAGACCAGCAGCTACACCGTCGACGACCCGTCGTACAACGGCCCCGACTCCGACAACTGGGACTTCGACGTCAAGCTCTGCGCCAAGCGGAGCGGCGGCTACGTCTACACCACCGCCACGGTCTATTGGGACGGCCCCTACGCCGCCAAGCAGCACACCAGCTACACACTCAACAAGGCCAGGTTCCACCTGCAGACCAAGAAGTCGGTCAGCGGCGCGGACCCGGTCGTGAAGTACGCCAACTACACCGGCCTGGAACACGCCCTGGAACACAGCAGCGGCAATGGAAACGGCTCGTACAAGACAGGAACCCTCAAGTCCAAGGCGGGCACCGGCCGTTCCCTCGCCGATGGCTACATCGAGCTGGACTGGTCGGGCGACGGCAAGGGCTACCGCAAGCCGCTTCTGTTCAGCGCCTCGCCCCGCGTCTGACCCCCGCAGCGCGCCCTGAACTCCGTCACGTGAAGGCCACCCCGTCATGAGCCACCGGCCCGCGCGCCGCGCCCGCCGCGCCAGCGCCAGCCCTCTGTTCACCCCGCACGGCACCGATCGCGCCTCCCGCAAGACCGCTCGTCGGCAGCTCGCCGAGGCAGCTGCGAAGGCCCGCACCGAAGCAGCAGCCCACACCAGCGGCGCCGACGTGGAGGATCAGCAGATGCCGGCGCCGCTCTACCCGCCCGCAGGTCAGCCCGGCCCCGCGTCCTCCCGCAACAACAAGATCAAGTTGCCCGCCCACCGCATGACCACAGCCACTGCTTCCGGGGCGTACCCGTTCCTGGCCGAGGGCGGGCTGGGGGCCGAGGGCATCTACGTCGGCCGCGATGTGCACGCCGAAGCGAGCTTCTGCTTCGACCCGTTCGCCCTGTACGGAAAGGTTGAGGGCTTCACCAACCCCAACGTTCTGTTGGCCGGGGTGATCGGTCAGGGCAAGTCGGCGCTCGCCAAGAGCTTCGCGCTGCGGTCGATCGCCTTCGGATACCGCGTCTACGTACCGTGTGACCCCAAGGGCGAATGGACGCCCGTCGCCCAGGCGTTGGGCGGCACCTCCATCGCTCTCGGGCCGGGGCTGCCCGGCAAGCTCAACCCGCTGGACGCCGCCCCCAAGCCCAACAGCGTTTCCGAGGCCGACTGGGCAAACGAGATCCGCAAGCGCCGCCTGCTGCTGCTCGGCTCCCTGGCCCGCACCGTGCTCGGGCGGGACCTGCTGCCGATGGAACACACCGGCCTCGACGTCGCCCTGGACGCCGTCGTCACCCGCGCCGCCGCGAGCGGACGTACCCCGCTGCTCGGCGACATCGCCGCCACCCTCAACAACCCCGAGGAACTCGACGTGGCTGGAGGCGTCATGTCCGGCCGCCTCGGCGACGCCTCCCGCGACCTGGCCCATGCCATGCGTCGCCTCGTGCACGGCGATCTGGCCGGAATGTTCGACGCCCCGAGCACCGTGGCCTTCGAACCCAACTCGCCGATGCTGACGATCGACCTGTCACGGCTGGGCGGTTCCGGCGACGACACGGCGTTGGTGCTGGCGATGACGTGCGCCTCCGCGTGGATGGAATCGGCACTGTCCGACCCGAACGGCGGCCGGCGCTGGATCGTGTACGACGAGGCATGGCGCCTGATGCGCCACCCCGGCCTGCTGGCGAGGATGCAGTCCCAGTGGAAGCTGTCCCGTGGCCTGGGTATCGCCAACCTGATGGTCATCCACCGGCTCAGCGATCTGCTGACCGCAGGCGACGCCGGATCCCGCGGCCGGGCGCTCGCCGAAGGTCTGCTCGCCGACTGCTCCACCCGCATCATCTACCGCCAAGAGACCGACCAACTCCACGCGGCAGCAGCCCTGTTGGGCCTGACCTCGGTCGAGGCCGACGCGATCTCCCACCTCAACCGCGGCAGAGGCTTGTGGAAGGTCGCAGGACGATCATTCATCGTCCAACACCTACTACATTCACACGAATTGGCGCTCTTTGACACGGATGCCCGAATGCACTGAAAGCCCCGCGTGCCCACGCTGGCCGGCCAGAGCCCCCAGCCCTGGTCAGCACGTCAAGCTCTCGGCCACCCGGCTTAACGCCGCACAGGCGAAACCCCTTTTCGGAGACACCACCTGCCTACTACAGCAGTACCCCACGACGCGACGTCGCCCAGTCCCGTGTATCAAATCCCCTGCTGGGCGTACGCCAAGACAGCCGGGCTAATCGCGCTCGGATTCCTGGCCGCCTTCGATTTTCTGCCCAAGCTCGATGATCACGTACCGCCCCCGCTTGTCTCCCTGCTGTTCCTCGCGGCTGTCGACGGGCTGATCGCCCTGACATTCGCGGCCATCATCGGGCTGGACTCAATCCCATTCCAAGGGGGCTTCTGGGGATTGTTGGCCCTCGTGACCGGTGTACGCGCCGTCACGGTCCTCATGTCCAGCGACCTCGGGGTCCCGCAAGGCCCGGCAGCCCTATGCCTGTCCGCTGCCGCGCCCCTCCTCCTCGTCGGTGCCGTGGCGCTGTTGCATCTCGTCGCCGAGCACACCACGGACCTCGCGGGCCCCGGGGAACGCGACGTCAACCAGAACCGGCCCCTTGCACGGTGACGGCTGAAGGTGCCTGTGGCGCCATGCAGACCAAGGCCACACACAGACGCAGGACACGCCCGTCATTCGCGAGCCGGCGCGCGGCACGCACCCCACCACGACCGAACCCACGACCACACCGATCAGGGTCATCCATGGCTGACATCACCCACCCCGAATAGTTCCGCCGTCTGGCCAAGTGCATCGACGGGATCCGAGAGGACCTGCCGCGCGCCGGGTCCCTGCGCAAGCGCGCGGACATCACGCCGGCCTTGGTCTCCGTGATCAGTGGCGTCTCCGGCCTCATGACGGAGATCGGCGAGGAACTCGCGACCAGCTACCAGCACGAGATCTACGATCGGGCAGCCCACGGGCCCACGGAGCGGCATGGCACCGCCCTTCTGGCCAAGGGCGCACCTCCGTTGGGCAGTGCACTCACCCAGCTCGGGAACCTCACAGACCGGCTCGGCAGCCTCCACCAGCAGGTTGTGCAGCCCGTCAGGGGCACGCGGGTCCCCGCACCACCTGGCGAACTGTCCATTCTGCTCGGCCACCTCGATGCTGCCCGGAGTGCTCTAAGCGAGGCCGCGGGGTGCATGCGGGACAGCGCCGCACAGACCTCTCTCAGCAGCCGGAGCGCCGCGCCGCCCACGCCCTCGGTGCCGCAGCCACCTTCGCCCGGTCGCCACTCGCTGCGATGACACCCCAGCCACCCCCTGTCGGCCGGGCCCCATAACCCGACTGGCCCCCACATGCCGCCGCCTCCGCAAAGGAACGCCGATGCCCCGTCCCCCGCATCTCACCAATGCCGAATGGGCCGACTACAAGCAGTGCCAAGCCGATCACGACGACCTGATGGCCCAGGTCGCAAATCGCGAAGCCCAAATGGAACGCAGTCTGATCGACGCATACGAGGAGTACGAATTCGTCTTCACCTCTCCTGTCCGCCCGCTGCAAGAGCCCCTTTCGGGACGTCAGATCCCGCCGCTTCCTCTGCGCCCCTCTGCGCGCGGGAGCCGCCGTGGCCGTTGACGGCGAGGACACCCCGGTCCTCTTCGACGGGGACGCCCGCCAGGTGCGTGTCGGCGCTAGCCCGATCGCGTCCCTCCCCGACCACGGCAACGTGAACACCGTGTGGTGGCAGGAACTGTGGCGCCGCCACTCGCACATCACCACGCCTCTGCGGCAACGCGGGCTGGAGTGCGACATCGAGTTCGGTCTGAGCGCGTACGTGGTGCACGTATCGCTCCCCGACGACAGCTATCTGATCATCTCCCCGCCGCAGGAGCCTCCTTCCCATCGTCTACCAGGAGACCCGGAGGGATGGATCGCTACCCGTCAACACTCCGACCAGCATGAGCTGTTCGAGGTGATCTACGACTCGACCCCCTCCAACGACCCCGGCGCTCGCCAGCGGCGGGAAGCCCTCCACGGCGGAAGCGCCCAGCCCCTGATCGAGGCGATCAACCACCGTCTCACCCAGCTCGGACTGCTACCGCCCCCCGTCCTGCCCTACGAAAGTCCCCACGTGCATTCAGCCCAACCCACGCCCCCGACACCGGCCCGGGACGCCTCCGACACATCAGACCGTGGCCCCGTCCACGTCTACGGTGACGCGCTGCGCGATCTGACAGACCGACTCAACGGAACCGAGTCGCATGCGGATGCCGCTGCCCTGCTGCATCAGATCCTGGAACCCTGCGACGGCCTGCTGGCCCAGCTCGGAGAGTTCTTCGAAGCAGCCGGCGAGAAGGCCAAGGAAGCCGAGGAGGACGACGGCTTCGACCTGTCCTACTACCTTGCCGACGCCGCCGCCGAGATCCGCAACCTCGGAGAGGTCCTGCACGTGGCCGAGGACCGGATGCGGGCCCTCACTCCCACGCCGCGGCTGCCCTCCGCCTCGGCCCGTACACCGTCCCTTCCGCCGCCCGTCCTCCCGTCAGCTCCGCCGCGGCATACGCGCTGACGCAGCCCACCGGGCATCGGCGTGAACCTGCACCACGCCTCACCCGCGACACCCGCGACGCTCCCGCCTGCACCACCGCGGGCACGCCATCTCACCACCGCTCCCCTCCCCAGCACCCGTCCTCCAAGGAGACCTCCTTGTTCCGTTCCACCGTCCGAACCCCCGTTTCCCGAGGCTCCCTTGCCACCCGCACGGCGGCCGTCGCAATCGCCGGTGTGGCAGCCCTCGGTCTGGCCGCCTGCAACAGCGCTGACAGCGACACCGCCTCCAAGTCCCCTACCTCCAAGTCCAGTTCGCCCACAGAAGCAGGGTCGAAGCCGAACGGTGTGGAGAAGCGCTCGGCCGCTGCGATCTACAACGCCGCGCACCAGGCCAACGCGGAGGCAGGATCGTTCGTCGAGACCCGCACCCAGCCGGACACCAAGGCCCGCCTCGCGCTCTCGGCAACCGAGTGCGCCGGCACCGTGTCCAAGACCGGCCTCGGGTCGTACGAGATCATCGTCAAGGGCAACGATGTCTGGGCCAAGCTCGACGCCCAACTCGCAAAGTCCGTCGAGCGCATGGCCGGCCCCGGCGCTTCCCTGCCGGCCGGAACGTGGCTGCACGGACCGTCCAGCCACGGCCTGCTCAAGGGCTTGGCGAGCTACTGCCACACCGAGCAGTTCCGCACGCCCGACACCGCTTCCGTGAAGCTGACCAAGGGAGCGGCGACCGAGATGAACGGACAGCCCGCCATCCCCGTCATCCTCGACGGCGGGAACGGCGCGCGCGTTACGTACTACGTCGCCACCACCGGGGAGCCGCGCCTGCTCAAGCAGGCCAGCACCTCGAAGGCCGTCCCGACCTTGGCATACAGCGACTTCGGCAAGCCGGTCGGCGCCAAGGCTCCCAGCGGCAAGGTCGTCGAAGCACCGACGGACTGATCCATGCGCGCCACGCGGCTGCGGGGTGCCAAGGTGACGGTGTGCGTGACCGCCGGGGAGGTGGACACTGCGCTACCTCGCCACTCCCTCGGGACCTGCGATACGGGCCGCGATGAGCACTGGGCGCATCGGCCGCATGACCACCCCGGCACAAGGCAGCCGCATCCACGACGGGGCACTGTATGAGTGCGACAACTCCAAGTTCGGGAGCGACGGCAAGGGCCGCTATTGGCCCGGCGCCGAGGCGTGGTTCGCCTGGCTGTCCCGGACCATCGAGAGGTACGGGCCGGATCGCTGTCTGTGGGCCCTCGCCCGGACCAGCCGTTCGACGCCGCTGGCGCCCTCACCGAGTCCCTGCCCTGGTCGGCCCGCATTCGAGAACTAGGCGTCCCCGCGGCCTACGCGGCACAGGACGGCTGCGATGAACCGGGACTGCTGCCCTGGGAGAGCCTCGACGTCCACTTCCTCGCCGGATCGACCGAGTGGAAACTCGGCCCGGTGTCCGAGCGACTGGCCCGCGAGGCGAAGGCTCGCGGCAAGGGCGCCCACTTGGGCCGCGTCAACTCCCGGTCTCGTCTACGCGTCGCCGAGTGGTTCGGCTGGGACAGCACCGATGGCACTTACCTCGCCTACGGGCCCGACAAGAACCTGCTCAAGCTCCTGAAATGGCTCGACGAGATCGACGGCTCCCCCTCCCTCTTCTCGGCGGCCGGCAGCCAGGCGGCGCTTCCGAAGCAGCGCCAAGAACCAGCCTTCCGCACGAAGCCCTCCGACACAGTGAACCCTCAGATCAAGCGGCTCCATCAAGCGCGCGGTCTCTCCCCGCTCGCGGGGACACCAGCTCCTGCTGTCCCGGCCGCTGGACGGCGTCCAGGTACCCGAACCCGCCGGCCACGCGTCGGCTGCATTCGCCGGCCGAGGGCATTTCACAACGCGGCCGACGAGCTGCCACTCTCCGACGCTGCGTATTCCGGCAGCGCCGGCCTCGTGACACCCGGATTCACGTGCCCCGACCATTGCCCCGCCGCCCCCACGTCTGTCCTCCACCACCCCCACACCTGCGCCGGAGCCGGCGCCCACAACATTGCCCGCCGATAGACCACCACCGCCGACCCGCCCGGAGCACCCCCTGCCCCCGTACTCGCGCCCGAAGATCACCGTGGTCATCGCCACTCAACTCCGCTCGGACCGCCTCGCGTTCCTTACGGACATGCACGCCAGTCTGTGCCGTCAGGGCGTGCCGTGGGAGGCCGTCGTCGCCCTCGACGGCGCCGACCCCGCCCGCCTTCCCGACACGCTCGCCGCCGACCCGCGCGTCCGCACCCTCGCCCTGCCGCGCCCGGTCGGCGCGGCCTGCGCCCGCAACCTCGCGCTCACCGAAGTTCGAACCGAGTACGTCAACTGGGCTGACGACGATGATGAGTTCACTGACTGGGCCATGGCGCTGCGTCTTCGCACCCTGGAGGAAACCGGGGTGGGCTGGTGCGCCGGATACAGCCAGGACCTCCACCCCGACGGGACGACGGCCCTCTGGCGGCCCCCGACGCCGCCGGGCCGGCACGAGGCCGGGGACGTGTGGCGCTACTGGAAGGACCCGGCCGACACCATCCCGCTCGGCCCGACCACCCTCCTCGCCCGCACCGACCTGGTGCGCGCGGCCCCCATGGGCGGTCTCGTCCAGGGCGAGGACTACTGCGCTCTCGCCGTCACCTGCCTCGCCCCGGGCATCGTGCTGCCCGTACCGGTCTACCGGTACCGCAAACACCCCGGGCAGATGACCGCACAGGACTCATACGACCAACTCGTCGAGGCCAGGGCCCGGGACTTCGCACACCGCTTCGGCATCAGCCTGCGCGCCGCGGCCTTCCCGCACGCTGAACGTGCCTCTTCCACCTCGTAGTTGCCCCCTCGCCCCGACACGCGTCAGTGACACCGCCGCTCCGCCGCGCGCAGCCGCCACGTGCTCCTGCCCGAGATCGAAACATGGCTCGCACACAGCGCAGCTTTCGAGCGCCAGGCCCGCGCGTCCGTACCAGGCGGCCCGGCTGCTCTGACCGCGCCCAGCCCACGCATGCTCACCTCCCGCCCCGCGCCACCGCCCGCGCCCGCTCCGCCGCTGCTCACCGCTGACAGCTCGCAGAAAGGCTTCGCCCCTGCCTGGCCACTTCCGCTTCGGCGCCCATCCCGACTACGGCTTCGTCGCCGCCGCCACCGTGAACATCTCCGCCCACCTCGCCGACTGGTACCTCGTCCGCCTGCAGTTCGAGCCCGTCCCCGACGCCCCGGGCCTGTACCGGCTCACCCACCCCGACCAGGGCGGGCTCCGCCGGACCCGCCAGGCCGTCCGCGACCTGCGCGGACAGGGCTACACCGTGCAGGCTGACATCCGCCTCGACCCGTCCTTCCCGGCCAGCCCGATACACCCCTTCCGGCCCGACGGACTTCAGGAGCGGCGCAGCCGTCTCGCCAAGGCCGCCACCGGCCGCACGACGCAGCGCTCCGCACAGCCCACCACCTCCCCGCCAGCGGTCCGGCCGATCCCCCCGAAGCCCGCGTACGCTCCGACCGCCCATGTGACTGCCGCGACCGGCGGGCGGTCCCGATGACACCCGCGAGCAGTCCAGCTCCCGACGGCCCCCTGCCGACAGTTCCCGAACCGGCCGACGGGGCACGTGACTTCTGTTTGCGGATGGCGGTCATCGCCTGTGAGACCGAGGCCGCGCTCGACATGACACGCGACCGCTACGGCCGTACCGTCCACGCTGACGCTGCGGCAGCCGCACGAGCCCACCGGGACAAGGCGGCGGTCGAGGCGTACGCCACCCACCTCGCCCCGCATGCCGAGGCTCTCCTCGATGCCGCCCGCCTCGTACTCGACGAGCTTCCGCCTGCCCGGCACTTGGCCGGGTGGCGGGCTGTCCTAGACGGTCTAGCTGCCTCTGCCGCCGAGATCCGCCGGGCCCTCGACCGACCGGCCGCCCCCGGTTCCCAGGCCGAACGCGCTCAGCACGCGGCCCTGTGGCCGTACCTCACCGCTTGGGCGGACCACAATTCCATCGCCAGCAACCTCGCCGACCAGCGCGTCGGCCAGTGCGACACGGCTCCGCTGACCGACGAGGAACAGCAGCTGTGGACCGAGAGGGCCCAGGCCGCACGGCAGCGCGGCGCGCTGGAGCTGACCGAGTCGTGGTACGCCGCCGACGGGCAGCCGATCACCCTCGCTTACCTGGTCGAGGACGACGACTCGACGGTGGTCGCGCTACGCGGCGATCCGGGGGGCCCTGCCTGGCACGTGATCGGGCACTTCGCCCACGAGTACGGGGCGGGGAAGGCGCTGCCCGCTCCGGTCCCGCCCGGCGTACTGCGCGCGGACATTTCCCGGTTCAACCGCCCTGCACCGGCACCGGAGTTGTCCTTGCAGGACCTCATCCGTGACGTCGTCGAAGGCCACAGTGCCGGTGACGCATCGAATGCTCTCCTCGGTGCCGTCCAGCGCGGCTACGACGCCGGCCCGATGGTCCGCCTGCAGGAACTCTTGGATACGAGCGGCCAGTTCGCCAGCGCTCTGGAGACCGTGCAGGGCCGTCAGATCGCCGCCCGCCTCTCAGCGCTGGGCCGGCAGATCGAGTTCCTCACCCGCGAAGTCGAGGAGGCGGCCGAAGATCTCGGCGCGACCGTCGCCGTCCTCCCCCCGCACCGCACTCCCGTGCTACGCGTCCGCCCCCGCCCGGCCGTGGACACCACACCGCCCACGCCGCCGCCTCGCGCCAGCACGACCGCCCGCCACCGCTAAACCCCTGAGAAAGCACCGTTGTCCCCGACTTCCTCCCCGGCCCCGGCACCGCGCCTCACCTACAGCACGGTGCTGGGCAGCCCGTACGTCGCCCGCCTCCTCGGCGGCACCCTCACCGGCCGCCTCCCCAACGGCATGGCACCCGTCGCGATCCTGCTGTGGGCTACCACGAGTGGCAGCAGCATCGCCTTCGGCGGCGTGCTCAGCGCCCTGTACGGGCTGTCCTCCTCGGTAATGCAGCCTGTCAAGGGACGCCTCATGGACCGCTACGGTCAGACGGCGGTGCACCTTCCGGCCGCCGTCCTCAACTCGGCGCTCCTGGTGGCTCTTCCGCTGGCCGGACCGTACGGCGGACCGGGCCTCGCCACGGCCATCGTCGTCGCCGGCGGCGTGACCACCCCGTCACTTGAGGCAGGGCTGAGAACCCTATGGCCGAGCGTGCTGCCCGACACGCGTCTGCGGCACGCCGCGCTCGCCCTCGACACCGGCGCTCAGGGCCTGCTATACATCGTCGGCCCCCTGCTCGTCGCCGCCCTCGCCTCCGCGTACAACCCCACCGTCGCGCTCACCGTCACCGCCGTCCTCGGTCTGGCCGGCACCACTGTGGTCGTGCTCTCTCCGCCATCGCGGCGCTGGCGACCGACGCCGTCGACCGGCACCCTGCACGGTGCAGCTGGCCGGCTGAACAGCCTCGGCCTGGTGCTCCTGTTCGTCGCGCTCACCGGCATCGGGTTCGCGATCGGGGCCATGAACGTGTGGTCGATCGCTATGGCCGAGCGCCACGGGCAGGACATGCTTTCGGGCATCATCCCCGCCGCGTTCTCCACCGGCAGCTTCCTGGGCGGCCTCGTCTACGGGCGCCGCACGTGGCCCCGACCCGCCCCCGACCAGTTGGTTATCGCCAGCATCGCGTTCCTCGCCGGGTGGCTCCTGCTCGCGGCCCTGCCTGCGCCCTTCGCGGCCATCGCCGCGGTCGTCGTGCCCGGTGCGTTCCTGACCGTGGTGGTCGCCTGCGCCTACGTGACCACCGACGCCCTCACCCCGGCTGGCCGGACCAGCGAGGCGTACGCGTGGCTGATCCTCTCGATCGGCGCCGGGCAGTCCTCGGGTACCGCCCTTGCTGGTCGCCTCGCCGAGGAGCCGCTCACCAGCGCGGCTCTCCCCGCCGTCGGCGCGGCTTTCGCGCTCGCCGTCCTTCTCGCCGCGCGCCGACGGTTCCGCCCTGCCGAACGCCGGCCCCGCGGCCGACACCGCCGCTCACTCCGAGGCCGGCCCATGACGTCCTGATCAGGGCGCACCTCCACCTTCCAACCCCTTTGAGGAGATCGAATTATGGCCGTGCGTACGCACTGGACCGTGGAGCACGCCTGCTCCCACAGCGTGGATCATGACCTGACCAATCGTCCTGCCGACCAACGGGCGGGGTTTGCCCGTTGGCTCGCGTCGAAGGACTGCTCTGACTGCTGGAAGGCGGCGCGCGACGCCGACTCCGAATCCAAGGAGGAGTGGCTCGCGACCAAGCGAGCCGAGGAGCAGGAGGCAGCCGTCGCGTGGGCGAAGCAGTTCGACATGCCGGAGTTGGAGGGCTCAGAGAAGGTCCTGGACTGGGGCGGGCGCTCCCGCCACCAGCTCATGACCGCCGCGCACACCGCGCTCGTCGTCGAGGGCACGTGGGACGAGGCGGACTGGGCGGAGCTGGAGGAGAAGGCCCGAGGCATCACCCGTGCCGGATGGTGGATCGACCAGCGCGACGCCGACGGCACTGACCTGCTCGAACTCCTCGACGCGGCCAGTGAATCGGACCGCGGGACAGAGAATCCGTTCCGCTGACGGCGGGGCAACATAGCCGGAGAACGCCGGTTAGCCAAACCGGCGTTCCTCCGGACTATTGATGCTCCCACCCCGCCAGCAATCACGCGGAAGGACTCATGTCCCAACCCCCGCCCACCACAGCATTCGCACCTACACCCGACCCGCTCACCCCCGACCGGGACGTCACCCACGCACACTTCCAGGCCGGTGACACCGTCGTCGTCCTGAAAGGGGTCGCCGACGGAGAACTCTGGGGTGACGCAATGCGGGTCGTCGCCCTGTCCTGGCATACCCCGACCGACGAGGACGGGTGGCGGCTGCGGGATGCGACCGGCGGCACCCAGTCCTACGTCACCGCCCACCCCCGCTACCTCGTGCACCTCTCACGCCGCTGCCCGGACTGCCTGGTCTACCTGCGGGCCATGGAGGACACCCTCCTCGCGCGGTTCGCCGACCAGGACGCGGTGATCGACTGCGGCTGGTACACCACCACTGCCCTCGGCCAGCTCGTCCACATCGCCGACATCCGGAGCGGCCGGTGATCCCCCGCCTGCACGAGCGAACCCACACGCCGCACCACCCGCTCGAAGAAGCGCTGGGTCGGCCGCTCTCACCGAACGAGGGTCTGACGGAGCACACGATCGTCGCCCACTGGCCCGGCCTGGACTACTTCACCCTGGACGACGAGCAGGAGACCTGGACGTCCGTCCAGTGGGCCGAGCACCTCGAAGAGGCCCTCCTGGAGCACCCGTTCGCCGTCGGCCCCGACGACGGACCGCGGGCGATCCTGCACCTCGATGTCCGCCTGCACCCGGACGACCGCGACCTGAGCGGACCGGAGTGGACCGAGGTCGCACACCGGCTCGCGCGGGCCGCCGGCATCGAGATCCCCGGCACGGAGCACGGCTGCCGGTGGATCGCCGTTCAGGCCCAGCCCCGTCGCCTCGACCTGATCGCCAATCTGCTCCACCTCGACGGCACCTGGCACGCTCTTCCCGCGGACAGACTGCAGTGCCTGACCCATGAGGCGCGTCGCATCGAACAGGACCTCAACTTGATTCCCGTCCGATCCGACCTCCCAACACGGCCTGCCGTCCGCGCGGCACTCACTGCGTCGGCCCAGCTCGCGGCCATCCTCACTCAGCTCGCCGACGAACAGGACGGCCCGCTAGCCGCAGTGCGCGAACTTGTCGAAAGCACCTCATACCGGATCGCCCGCCAGCCGGGGGCCGCCAGTACCGATGCGGCACACCGTCTGGAGCTGATCGCCCGCCGCCTCCACGCCATCCAGCAGGACCTGGACACCACGGCAACCGGCCTGGTCCAGCCCCGTGCCGTCCTGGCCCCGGCCGCCCTCCGGCACAACGCCCACCGATCGCCGTAGGAGAAACCTCTCCTCGCCCGCACCGACCGCTTTCCAGACATCCGCCGCGACACGTACTCCGACGAACTCCTCGCCAGGAGCGGCGCCACTCAGCGCAGCGGGGCCCCTACGTCGCCCGCGTCGCAACCAGCTCGCCGACCTGCATGTCCCGCCCCGGCCGCAGCACGTGCACCAAGAAGGTTCCGCACACCGAGCGCGAGCGGTCCGCCATGTGCGCCTGCCCGACACGCCCCCTGCGGCCCCGCTGACCCCGTTCGCCGCCGGACTGCGCCGCTGACTCCCACCTCGCCCAAGGACCCATGCCCGACCACCACGACACCTCCGAGCGCCTCGCCTCGTACGCCGACGTCCTCGCCGGCGAACTCCCCGGCAGCTGGACCAGTACCCACCTGCCGTCCGAAGCCAAGGACGACCTCGCCGAACTCACCGACCGGATCTGGGACCTGGACCTGGTCGCCGCCTCCCTCGCCGAGCACCCCCTGCAGCAGGCCGCCGTCCTGAGCCGACCGGACGGCGCACAGCTCGTCCTTCTGGACCGGCACGACGAGCGCGACGGCTTCCTCATCGCCGCTATCGCCCCGCCGGCCCTGCCCGACGCGGCGTACCGTTCCGTCCCCGAGCCCAACGGCATCGCCCTGGCCGATGACCCGTTCCTGAGCGCCGAGCAGGTCGTCGGCGACCTCCTCGCCCGCTACGACAGCGCTCTCGCCCAAGTCCGCCACTACGCGCTGGGCGGCATCCAGCCCTCCCAGCCGGACCGGATCGTCCTGACCTGGCAGCCAGACGGCAGCATCGCCACCACCCCCGCCGACGACCGCGCCAGCGCGGTCCTCACCTCCCACGGCTTCGCCCAGGACCCGCAGAGCGGCATCTACTGCCTGAGCGGTGACGACACCCAGGCCCAGGCCCGCGCCCTGCGCGAGATCGGCCCGCGCCTCGACGCACTCGGCATCGGCACCGCCCTCCAGCACCCCGCAGGCCGGACCGCGCCCACCGCCGCGCCCGCGTCCGTGCCGCCCGTCCCGGCCGGCCCCCGCACGCCGACCACCCGGTATCGGTGAAGCAGACGGAGCCCGACTTCTGGGTGCTGGAGTACGTCACCATCACCAAGGACCCCAACACCGACCTGGTCGTCGCCATCGGCGGCACCGAAAAGGCCGCGTACATCCTCCAGCGAACCGGCGGCTTCCGCTCCGCTTCCGGGCCGCGCGGGGACTACCACCGGCTCCCGCACGGCCTGCCCGCCGAGCAGCAGCGCCGGAAGGCGACCGCTGCCTCGCACGCCCTGCTCGCCGCCGGGCACAGCGTCCACCTCGACCCCACGCTGAACATGCTGGTCGCACCGGATGGTGAACGTGAGGCCGCCGTGCGCTATCTGACGGGGCTCGCCGAGCGGGCAGCAGCCGCCACAACCAGCAGCGAGGTGGCCGACGTCCTGACCGAGATCGCGGCCCCCGTCCACGGGCTGCTGCCCCTCGCCAGAGAAGTCGTCGTCCGCGCCTGGATCACCGCCAGCGACCTCCAAGAGGCCGCGCCCGCCGGGAGACCCGACCCCATCGCACGGCTCGGAAGCACAGCCACCTCCATGAGCGAGGCCGCGCGCGCCATCCTCCACGCCCGCAATCACACCGCGCGCCCCGCGCAGCGGCCGGTCGCTGCCCCGCAACCGCCGGGCCGCGCCCAGCCCGCGTCATCCCGCCGCCGCTGACACCGCAGAACCACATGGCCAACCTGGCCGCAGATACGGCACGGACGTCGAGATCTACATCAAGGCCCTGAGGACCACCATCCACACCGATACCCCGACCGACGCCCCCGCCTAGCCCCACGACCTGCTGGAACGCCTCGGCTCGGAGCACCACGCTTACCCCAGGACGCGCCGCTCTACATCTGGCACACCGTGCCCGAACACCTCGACGCCGACGAGCAGAAGCGGCTGGCTACCCACGCCATCCCCACCCTGCTGGTGGCCGGGTACAAGGTCAACTGCACGCTCGACGTCTTCGACGAAGCCGCTTGCCAGCAGCAAGTGCGGCACCGTCCGGCTCCCCCTCTCCTCCAACTCCGGCCCGCCGCACCCCGTAAGGCGCCTGGGCGGTCCCGCACCGCGCCGGGACCGCCCACTTCACCACCCGAAAATCGGAGAAACCCGTAGCAACCCGCACGCCCCCATCAATCAGCAACCGGCTCAAGCCCCGACTCGCCACGGCCCTCTTCCGCCGCTATCTGCGCGCCTGCATTCCGACCGGCCCCGACCACACCTCCCCGCTGGCCGGCGCCCGCCCGGAAGCCGTCCTCGCCGAGACACAGCGCGTCGGACAGCGCCACCACCACTGACCGTCCACCGATCTGGAGGAGCATGTCCCACCCCGCCCCCTACCCGGTGAGACTGGCCGACGAGATCACCCACCAGCTCGGCCAGCTCGCCGACCACCTCTCGCAGCTTCCCCCTCCCCAGGCCGCGCAAGTCATCGCCCGCGTTCTTGACCCGGACACCGGAGTCCTCGGCGGCGTTACCCATCTCGTCGTCACCGGCAGCGTGTTCGCCAAGGACCAGGCGGAGCGAGGGGCGCTCCCCGCGGAGGTCTGGCTCGCTCTGGGCCGTGCCTCGAACGAACTGCACGACATCGCCCTCGACCTGGACGAACACAAAGACACTCTGCAGCACGTCAGCACCCAGCCCGCTGCCACAGCGGCGAAGCCACCGGCACCCGCACCGCTCGTCGTCCGGCGGCGCCGGTGAGGAAAAAGCAGTGGCAGGGATGGGGGCAGGGAGAGCAGGCCGAGCAGCACTACCTCGTCCAGCCCCGTGCCCTGGCCGGCGGCGGCGACGTCCGGCACATCTCGGAGTTCCTGCGCGCCTCGGGCTGGCGGGACAAGTCCAAGTCGGGCGGCCCTCTGTTCATGGAGAGCCCGGACCGTACCGTCCGCGTCGCCTACGCCCCCTACGTCCGTCCCGGCGGGTGGACCATCCACGGCCAAGCAGACGGCACCAACGGTAAGTGGTCGGTGCACCTGGGCCAGCAGACGCCGGTGGAGATCGTCGCCGGTCTGACCGACGCCCTCACCCGTCTCCGCTCCGCCCACGCCCCCAACGTCTGGGCACCTCTGCAGGAGCAGAACTGGCACACGCGTCTCGAGGGCGAGCATTACATGGCGACCAGCCCCGACGGCAGCGCGTGGATGCAGTACCACCAGGGCGTCGACGGGGCGATGTGGTGGACCGGTGCGAAGGACAAGCAGGGCAACGGTTGGACGGCCAACTTCACGCCGAACACCCCGATGCATCTGATGCAAGCCTTCTCCACCGAACTCGCCAGCCCGGACCCCGTGATGCGTCCGCGCGGACGCGTACCAATGAGCGCCCAGATCCGCACCTGGTCGGTATCCGTGAAGCCCTCCCAGCTCAGCGCATGGCAGCAGGCCCGTATCACCGCCGGCCGAGCCGCCACCTGGGCCCGCAACAGCGCCCGCAGCACCGGGCCGCGCACCAGCGCCAGTCCCTACACCCCGGCCGGCGGCGCACGCACCCGCCGCTGACCGCGACACCCCCGCCCCGAGGAGCCCGATGCCCGCACTCACCCCGGACACCATCCACACCCTGACCGAAACGCTCGCGGACCTCACCGACTACCTGCGGGAGAACCCCGACCCCGCTGAGGCGCTCGCCCTCGTCGAGCCCCTCCTCGACGAGTACACGGGCCTGCCCGTCCAGTTCGCCGACACCCTGCGCGCCCTCGCCCGCGCCGTGCAGGAGAACCCGGCCACACCGCGTACGACGCAGGCCGACCTGCTGATCACCGAGTTGCGCACGGCCGCGTGGGAACTGGCCGACCAGCACACCCTCCACTACGTGCTAGACGATCTCCGCGCCCTGTACGGCAGTTCGCCCACGAACGAGGCGGGGTGCTGCTGGTGCCGCTGAGCGAACGGCAGCTCGCCGCCTTCGCCGACAAACACGCCACGCAGATCCCGTACGACACCAGCCCCCGTCACCTCGCTGGCCCCGGCGACGCCCGGCACGTCACCCACGGTCTGGCCGCCGCCGGATGGAACACGGTCTCCGATCCCCTGAGCGCCGAGATCGTCCTGGTGAGTCCCGATCTTCGCTACCGGCTCCAGTTCGATCCGCAGTCGCGCACCTCGGCATGGTGGCGGCTACGGGCCGAGCCCGCCGGCAGGAAACTCGGCTGGTACGCCGAGTTCGGCGAGCACGTCCCTGCCGAAGTGCTCGCCGGCCTCACCGACGCGCTCGTCGCCCAAGCGCCTGTCGGATCAACGAGTCCACTGGGCGAGCTGGATGCGGCAGGCTGGCTCATCGACGGCCGCGGAATCGCCTACAGCGATCATCCGAGTTGCAAGGTGGAGCGCCTCCCTGAGCAGGGCGCGGGCACGGTGCCGTGGCGCGAACAGGTGCCCGTCGCCTGGCACATCGAAGCGCGCGACCTCCCCACTGACATCGGCAGCCGTGGCACTCACCTCTGGCACGCCGCCTTCCACCGCTACACGCCCGAGCGCCTCGTGACCGCCTTCGTCACCGCGCTCACCGACCCCGCGCCGCTGCAACGCGGATTGTTCGACCGCACCGCCACCTACGGCGTGACGCAGAAGCCCAGCCCGCTCACTCCGCAGCAGACGGTCGACGCGCACACCACACGCGTCAAAGCGCTCCGCGCGCAAGCCCGTTCCGCACGCCGCCAGCAGAAGAACCACGTGACCGCCCCGGCCCATGCCAGCACCGCGCAGCCTGCCGCTCGCCGCTGAACCGACAGGACCTCTCCCATCTCCCGAGACCACCGAGCACACCGCGACTCCCTGCGTCACCTCGACCACTACGTGCGCGACAGCAAGAAGATCCTCCACGCTTGGGACGCCTACTCCGACGAGCACACCGACCTCGACGGCTGGCCCCACGACAACGACGCCTACGGCCTGCGCGCGAGTCAACGCGACGCCGACACCGCCGAGGCGTTCGAGACGGTCCGCTACGGCGCCCGACACCTGCTGGCCACGGCCGAGACCCAGCTGACCCGGCTGCCGGAGGACATGGTCCAGAGCCGCTGGGTCTACCAGCTGGGCGTCCTACGGGACGCCCTCGACCGACTCGACGAACTGCACGAGCAGTGGCTGCTCACCCGCGACGCCCTCCCCGCCACGGCCAAGCCCGGCACACCGGACTTCGACGACGCCCTCGCCGAACGCCACGCCGAATCGTGGAGCTACCTCGACGACTGGGCCACCCATGGCAAAGCGCTCCGGGAGATCAACACCGCAGCCCGCAAGGCCCCCTCGCAGCTCGTCCCCACACCGGCCCTCGCACCCGCCCAGCGAACCGCGGCACGGAAGTGACCATGCCCCCGGCTCCCGAGACCGTCGAGGTCGACTTCATCACCCCGCGCCACCTCGCCGGCGGGGGCGATCCCGCCTGGATCACCGTCCCCCTCCACCGCGCTTGCGGATGGAGCTACGGCGACGACCCGCTGATGCCGCGTGTCCTGCTCTCCAGCCCCGACCAGAAGGCGCTCCTGCGTCTCGAGCCCGATCCCGACGACCAGTGGTGGAACCTGCTCCACTCTGCCGAACCGAACCAGCCCGCCTGGTACGCGAGCTTCGGCGCCCGGACCCCCGTCGAACTGATCGCAGCGGTCACCGACGCTCTCACCGATCCGGCCCCCGACACCGATGCGCTGTGCGACCCGTACGGGGCACTCCGGCAAAACGGTTGGACACCGTACGGCGACAGCGGCCTCGCTTCGCCCGACAAGACGGCATACGTCGAGCGGCTGGGAACACCGGCTGACCCTGGAGCCTGGTTCGCCAGCGTCACCCTCGGCACACACGAGGTCTGGCAAGCCCGCTTCGGCGCTCACACCCCGCCACCTCTCGTCGCCGCGTTCACCGACGCGCTGGCCGACCCGAAGCCGGTGCACCGCATCGACAGCGGGTGCAGCCTGCCGACGCTCGACCCGGACGTGGTCACCCGTCAGTTCATCGACGTACCTGCCGTATACGTCGCCGGCGCGCTAGAAGACCGCGTCCGCTCCCTCGCCGCCCGGCACACCGCCACGGCGCCGGTCGCGATCCCCTCGCCCCAGGCGCCGCCCCGGCACGGCCGCACCCGCTAACCCTCCTCCCCGCCCGGAAGCACGTAGCCCTTGCCCCCTTCCTCCTCCAGCAACCACACCGACGGATACGACCTCGTCCTGCGTCTCCTGCTCGGTGTACTCGCCGTCGTCGTCCCCCTCGCCCACCTGGCCTGGCTTGCCGGCAACATCACCGCCTCCCTCACCGGCACCAGCTGGGCCCCGTACCAGCCGACCAAGGCCCTGCTCCATCCCGAGCAGGTCTGGCCCGCCGCAGGAGAAACGTCCCTGCTGATCGGCGCCCAGATCGTCCCCGTCCTCGTGTTCTTCGCCCTCGCGGCGGGGGCGGGCCTCCTGTGGGCCCGTCACAAGAACCGGCGCGGCGGGCGGAAGAAGATCACCGACATGGCCAAGGCCCGGGACATCGAGCCGCTGATGGCCAAGGCGATCACCGACAAAGCCCGCTCCCTGCGCCCCAGCCTGAAGGACACCAAGCACATCGACGCGAAGGACACCGGCATCCTTCTCGGCAACCTGCAGGGCAGCCGCCACGAAGTACGCATGGGGTTTGAAGACGTTGCCGTCGCGATCATGGCCCCCCGATCCGGCAAAACCACCTCACTCGCCATCCCCTCCATGCTCGGCGCGCCCGGCCCGGTCCTGCTGACGTCGAACAAGGCCGCCGGCGACGCCTTCACCACCGCCTACGAGGCCAGGGCCCGGGCGGGGACGGTATGGACCATGGACCCGCAGCAGATCGCGCACGCCGCCCGCGAGATGTGGTGGAACCCCCTCGCCTCCGCGAAAACCCTGGACGGCGCGAACCGGCTCGCCGGACACTTCCTCGCCGCCTCGGTGGACGCCTCCCAGCAGGGCGACTTCTGGTCGAAGGCCGGCAGCAACATCCTGTCCCAACTGCTGCTGGCCGCAGCGCTCGACGAGCGGCCGATCACGGACATCATGCAGTGGCTTGCCTTCCCCGCCGACCGCACCCCGCTGGACATCCTGCGCGACCACGGTTTCACCGCCGTCGCCGCCCAGCTCAAGGGCACGGTGGAAGGCCCCCCGGAGACGAGGGACGGCATCTACGAGACCGCCCGGCAGTACGCCGCCGCCCTCCTGAACGCGGAGATCGCTGCGTGGGTCACCCCGCAGAAGGACGTAGCGGAATTCCGACCCGCTGAGTTCGTCACGTCCTCCGGCACGTTGTTCCTGCTCAGCAAGGACGGCGGGGGCGGCGCCTCGGCGCTGATCGCCGCGTGCGCGGACTCGGTGATGCGGGCCGCGACCGCGCAGGCCGAACGCGCAGGCGGGCGCCTGGACCCGCCCATGCTGGCGATCCTCGACGAGGCCGCCAATGTGTGCAAAATCTCGGACCTCCCGGATCTGTACTCCCACCTCGGCAGCCGCGGGATAATCCCGATCACCATCCTCCAGTCGTACCGCCAGGGCCAAAAGGTGTGGGGGGACGCGGGCATGGACGCCATGTGGTCCGCGTCGACCGTCAAGGTCATCGGAAGCGGTATCGACGACCCCGACTTCGCCGACAAGCTGTCCCGCCTGATCGGCGACCACGACGTGGAAACCACGTCCACGTCGCACTCGGAGTCCGGCAAGAGCACGTCGGTGTCAATGCGGCAGGAGCGGATCCTGCCCGCCGACGCGATCCGCGCGCTGCCCAAGGGCACCGCTCTCTGCTTTGCCACTGGCATGCGCGCCGCCATGCTCGACCTTCGGCCGTGGTACCGGGAGCCCGGCGCGGAGGAACTGTCCGCAGCGTCCGCCCGCGCGTCGCAGGCGATCACCGCCCGCGCCGTCGCGAAGCCAAGGCAGACCGACTTCGGGAAGGCCGTGTGAGCGACGCCCCGCTGCACTTGGTGCCGGTCCGCTCACGCCAGGTCGAGGACTTCGTGTGGACCTGGCACCGCCACCACCCGCCGCCCGTGAGGCAGATCTTCGCCGTCGGCAGGTCGTCCTGATCGGACCACTGCAGCAGTTCCTCGAGCCGGCCCCCGACCTCCTCGACCACATCCCGACCTGTGCCCGGCCATAACCCGCCACCGGCCGGAATTCCCCGGCCACTGACGCGACTGCCGCGATGCGGGCACAGGCTCTCCCGTTTCCCTATACCCAGGACAGCCCATTTCAGATCAGCTCCGATTCCGCGCCCTTTCCCTCGGCGCGGGAGTTCAATCCAGCACTCTCCTTGCCCTGTCAGCCAAGGGCATTCTCCCCAGGGTCGACTACGCGATTTTCGCCGACACCGGATGGGAACCCGAAGCGGTCTATGCACACCTTGACCGAATGAAAGAGGAGATAGCCGAGCCCGCGGGAATACCTGTAATTCGCGTGTCTGCCGGAAATATCCGCGACGACGCACTAAATCCGGATCATCGGTTCGCATCCATGCCGCTCCACATTCTAAATCAGGACGGCCGACCTGGAATGACCCGACGGCAGTGTACCGGCGAATATAAGGTAAAACCGATAAAGCAGAAGGTCCGCGAACTGCTCGGATACCCCTACCCCGCCCGCATTCCGAAGGGCGTCTTCGCCGAACAGTGGGTAGGAATCTCCACGGACGAATTTCATCGCGCGAAGGACGCGGACGTCAAGTACATGCGCAACCGGCATCCCCTTCTGGACATGTCGTGGAGCAGGGCCGACTGCGTGCGGTACCTGACCTCGCTCGGTCTCGCCGATACGCCGAAGTCGAGTTGCCTGGGATGCCCGTTCCACGGAAATGCGCAGTGGAGGCATATCAGGGACACATCTCCGTCCGAGTGGGCGGACGTCGTCGAATTCGACTCAGCCATCCGGCAAGGTAATGCCCGTGCCAATGCGTCGGGCAGCCGACTGCTCGGGGAGGCGTTTCTGCACCGCTCCCGCGTGCCACTTAGCGAGGCACCGATCGACCACGTCACCGCAGCCGAGCGGGCCGCCCAGCGGATCAGCGCGGACGAGGCCGACGTCCTGGAGAACGGTGTCGAGGACGGCTGCTCGCCCTGGGCGTGCCGTGGCGACGCCGACGCGCTGAAGCAGGACGACTTCGGGCTGGCCAAGTGATACTCGACCTCTTCGCGGGGCCGGGCGGCTGGAGCAGGGCACTGCACGTCCTCGGCATGCGCGACGTCGGACTGGAATGGGACCAGTGGGCGTGCAAAACCCGTGCGGCGGCTGGGCAGTTGACCATCCGGACTGACGTGGCGAGGTATCCCACCTGGCCGTTCGTCGGCCGCACCAGCGGTGTGATCGCCTCTCCACCGTGCCAGGCGTGGAGCATGGCCGGCAAGCGCCTCGGCCTACTCGACCAGCCGCTGGTGCACGCGGCGGTCGAGGACCTGGCCGCTGGCCGCGACACCCGCGAACGCCTCCTCGCCGCGTGCCACGACGAGCGCTCCCTGCTCGCCGCCGAGCCGATGCGCTACCTGTACGCCCTGAACGCGGCCGGCGAGCCGGACTGGGTCGCCATGGAGGAAGTACCGGACGTCCTGCCCCTGTGGAAGCAGTACGCGGCCGTTCTGCGCGGGTGGGGGTTCTCGGTCTGGTACGGGATCCTCAACGCGGCCGACTTCGGTGTTCCGCAGACCAGGAGGCGGGCGATCCTTCTGGCCTCCCGCCTCCGAACCGCTCAGCCGCCCATGCCAACGCACGCTCAACTCGCAGAGCCTGAATCGCTGTTCGGTCCGGGCCGCGCCCGCTGGGTCAGCATGGTCGAAGCCCTGGGATGGGGCGCGACCGACCGGCCCGTCCCCACCGTCTGCGCGGGTGGCGGGCCCGGTGGCGGGCCCGAACCGTTCCCGTCGGGCTCCCGCAAGACGCTGTCCGACGCTCGTGAGCGCGGCACATGGATGCCCCGACCGGACGGGGTGGTCCTGCAATCCCGTCGTGAAGGCGCGGGATGGGCGCCCCGGCACGGCACACGCGAGAACCGTGTCGCCGACGCTCCGGCGCCGACGTTCACCGGCGAGGCCAAGCGCTGGTCCTGGTCCCTGCGCAGCAACAACCAGGCCAACGCCACTGTCCGATCCATCCAGGAACCGGCCGGCACGCTGTTCTTCGGGCACCGCGCGAATGAGTGCACCTGGGTCGCCGAACCCGCCGCACCTTCGGCCAAGGACACCGACGCGCCGGCCGTTCCCGAGCCGATCCGGATCACCGCCCGCGAGGCCGGCCTCCTGCAGACCTTCCCGGCCGACTTCCCCTGGGCCGGCAACAAGGGCCAGCAGTTCTCCCAGATCGGCAACGCAGTGCCCCCGTTGCTCGCCGGCCACCTCCTCGCCCCGCACCTCGACGTCGCCCTCGACCCCGACGACTTCACCCTCGCCGCCTGATGCCCCACGCCCCCGAACCCGACGAAGACGACCTCGACGCCATCGCACCGCCCCAGCCGGTGTTCCACGTCGAGCAGGCCCTCCTCGGGGCCCTCCTCCTCGACCCACACCGTGTGGACGACGTGAGCGGCATCGCCGCCGACTCCTTCTCCACCGCCGCGCACGCCGCCTTGTACGCCGCGATCGCCACCCTGCCGCGGCCCGACCCCGCCGAGCACGCGAAGAACACCAAGTGGCTCGACCTAGTGCTCACCACGGGCCGGGGGCAGGCGCGCGGGCTGACCGCCTCCTACCTGCACACCCTCGTCCAGGTCTGCCCCTGGCCCAGCCACGCCCCTGCCTATGCCCGGATGGTCGAGGCCGAGCACGCCCGCCGCCACCTGCAGACGGCCGCAGAACGCCTCGTCCACACCGTCCACGACGACTCCCTCCCATACGCCGTCCAGACGGTGCTCGCCGAGGCCGACGCGCTCGCCGCGGTCGTGGACGACATCGCGAACCGCTTCCCGCCACGCGCAGGCGTGCTGCCCCGCACCACAGCACCGCCGCCACCCCCCGCGCCCGACCCCGCAGAGGCCGTCGAGGAGGAGCAGATCCTGCTCGCCACCGCCACGGCCTACCCCTCCAACATCGACGCCGTCCGGTGGCTACTCCCCGACGACCTCACCCTGCCGCTGCACGCCGGCCTGTGGCAGTGCCTGACCGCCCTAGCCCGCCGCAACGAGCACGTCGACCCCGTCACGGTCCTATGGGAAGCACAGCAACGCGGCCTGCTGGACAACGGAAGTGAACCCGGCGAGGTCCTCCGCATGCTGGCCAAACCGGCCGGTTCCGTCGAGCGCTGGGGCGAGCGCGCCCTGCAGCGCTCCCTCCTGGCCGCGGCCGAGCACGCCGGCAGACGCATCGAGGCGTACGCCAGCGATCCGGCAAACACTCCGTTCCAGCTCGTAGTCGGCGCACGCCGCGCCCTCGCCGACATCGCCGCCGTCCGCACCCGCTGGCAGCACGCCACTGGAGCCACCCCGCCACAGCGGCGGCCCGCTCCCACCACCCGCGCCGGCCCGCCGACCACCACGGCCGCGCACGCCGCCCGGTCCACACGAGTAACCCGATAGCCCCGCGTACACCGGTGGCCGGACCCGCAGGCCCGGCCACCGGCAGAAGAGACGAGACCCCCACGTGACTCCCGCCGTCGACGCCCACGTCCGCCTCGACACCCACCCCACTCACCCGAGCGCCGTGACCGCCGTCCTGACCGGCACGCAGGCCCGCGTTGCTCTCATGGCTCTGGAGGCTGCCGACTGGAGCGTCACCGCCACTAACGTCCTGGTCCTGGCCCGCATCGATCACGAGGAGCCCTACTGGGCCGACGACGCAGCCAAGCACCTGATCGCTGAAGGCATCACCGTCGAGATCACCCCCCAGCTCCAGGAGGCCATGGAAGAGGAATGGACCTGGGCGAGCCATCCGATGCCGTGGTGCACCCGCAGCGAAATCCGCGAGGTCTCCAATCAGGCGCAGAAGATCCACGACGACATCCGCCACGGCCAGCTCCTCATCCACGCCCACGCCCAAGACGGCCACACCACCGTCGCGGTCGGCACATACCTCCACCGAGGCGGCAAGTCCGTCTACCTGCACGGCGAGGACCACCTGCGCCAGGTCGCCGACACCTTCGACTCACCCGCACAGGCCCTGCTCGCCTTCGAGAAGGCCCACAAGGCCGAGATGCGCCCCGGCCCGGCGCCACTGACCGACACCGAACGCGCCGCCGTCGAAGCCCGCTCCGTCGTCGACGTCACCACGGCCAAGTCCGAACCCTCCCGCCCGGAGCCGGAGATCGTCCCCGTCTACCTGGCCGATGCCGGCGACCACGACGCGCTCCTCGACACGTTCCTCGACGCGCACGGCGAGTTCGAGAAGTGGCGGACCTGGTCGGATGAGACAACTCACGCCATCCACGAGTCGCAGACCCTGCGTATCGAGCGCATCCACGACGCCCCCGCCCACGAGACCGCATGGACCGTAGCCGCCTACGAGACACCCGTCTCCGACCGCATGTGGGTCCTCACCGCGACCGACACCACCCCGGCCCCGGTGCTGCAGGATCTGCTCACCCACCTCGCCGACGGCGACGGTTGGGACACCGTCATCGGCGCCCTGGTGGACGAGAGGATGGTCACCGCAGCCACCCAGCCGCTCTCCGACGCCGGATGGAAGCACACCGTGGATGGTCGATGGATCCGCTGGACGTCCCCCGATGGGGACGCGGGCGTCCAGTTCGACGCCTTCGCCGCACAGCACGCGAGTCAGAACCTGGCCACCTGGACCATCTGGGCTGGCTCTGGTCCGGACCGGCCTACTTGGGCCATCACCGCGTCCCCGCACACCCCGAGTTCGCTGCTGGCCGATCTCTCCGAGGCCCTCGCCCACGGAACCGGCAATCGTGATTGCCTGACCGCGAAGCATGAACGTACGAAGAACCTCGGCGCCATCCCGCCGACGGTCGCGGCGAGCCGCGCGGCCGGCCGTTCACGCTAAGCACCAGCACACGGCTGGGCGGCAACATCAGCCAGCAGCAGGAAGCTCCTACGGCCCGGGCTTCTGATCAGTCAGAGGCTCTCGCTGTCCGACACCTTGCACCTGCACGAGTGGAACGAAGCGAGGCAGGCAACGGATCGCTGGCCATGTCCCGGGGTCGCCTGGGCGGATGGTGGTCACTTGCGCCCGAGGACAGTGCGGATGGTAGTACGGGAGTGCCCCATCAGCCGCGCAATTCTCGCCTCTTCAATACCGTCGGCGTCGGCCTCGCGGATCAGGTCATTCCGCCTGGCCATCTGTTCCCCATAGGCGCGGAGTTTTTCAACAACGGGCATTTCTTCACGGCCATCGGAGTGTGGCGTCGGAGCCGCCGAATCTCTGGCAGTGAGCGACGCCTTCGCTGTGCGGGCGAGGCTTCCGAGGGCCAAATCCGACTCCGGGGGACGGCAGGATGCTTCCCCATTGCCACCCATGCTGTGGCCTCCTTCTGGTGTATCGGCTGCCCAGAAATATACATGCCCATTTCTGGGCAGCCTTCACCAGAAATATTACCTGCCTATTGTGGGCCGTCGCGGCGAACCATACTTACTGCCAGGTCGCGAACTGGCCCATTTTGGGCGTGCAGCGGATATGTCTTCCCAGTAAGCCGCTCTCGTTGCTGCCGAGGAGCGGAAAGTCGGCCCCTATATGGGCCTCATCTCTACTGGAGTGCAATGTCCGATCCCTTGGTCGTCGTCGGGATCGACCTCGGCACCTTCGCAAGCGGGTTCGCCTGGGCCGTCATCGACGAGCAGAACGATGATCCCAAGAAGCGCACCATCCACTTCTTCACGCAATGGCCGGGCCAACCCGTCGCCTCGGTCAAGAACCTCTCCGCACTGCTCCTCAACGAAAGCGACGAGGCGGTCACCTGGGGCTTCGAGGCCCGAGAGCGGGCACTCACGCATCTGAGCGGGATCAACCACAAGTACCGGGCCGCCTTCAAGATGCAGTTGATGCACAACCATGACCGCCAAGAGCCGCGGACTGCCGCCTCCAATGCACGTCAGGAGCCCGCCGAACAGCCGACGGAAGAGGGCAATACGCCTCTCGGGGCCGCGCCCAACTCCGATGAGGAGGACGAAACGGGCGACGATGACGACGAACGGGTGGAAGATCTCCACGGGTTCACGCTCGGAGAAACGCCCAGTGAGGCGGAGATGCTCACCACCGCGCTGCTCTCTCGAATCCGCGAGGCAGCGCTGCAACAGGTCACGGTCAGCGGGTATTTGGAGGAGGACATCCGCTGGTGCATCACTGTGCCTGCCATCTTCGGGGACAGGACCAAGCACCTGGTTCGACGGTGCGCTGCAGCGGCCGGATTCCCCAAGGAAGACGGGCGCCTCATCCTGGCCCTGGAGCCCGAAGCGGCCGTGCACTACGCCCGCGTGAGCGGGGCCAGGGCACCGGGCAGCGACACCAAGTCAGCCAGGGATCTGGCGGCGCCCGGGCGTCTCATCCTGGTAGTCGACGGCGGAGGGGGCACGGTGGACCTTGCCGCCTACCGCAACGACGAGCACGGGCGCATGGTCGAGGTGGGCCTCGTCAACGGTGCTCAGCACGGGTCCAACGAGCTCAACCGCCGCTTCGAGGACCGGATCCTCGCCGACCGCTTCGGGAAGCCCGAACTCGTCGAACAGCTGCGGCAGGAAGCGCCCGAGGCCATGTTGCATCTGTGCGAAGACTGGGAGCGCGGGAAACTCAGCTTCGGTCCGGACTCCGAGGAAGACCTGTACCTGCCGATCCCCACCGCCATCGACCGAAAGCTCGGGGCTTCGGTCCGCAAACGCATCGCCCGCAAACAGCGCGGCGTTACCGATTACATCGTCATCCCCCCGAAGGAGATGAAGGACGTCTTCGACACCGCGGTGTCGGAGGTGCTCGACCTTGTCGATGATCAGCTCGACGAGATCGGCGGCCAGGCCCCAGCAGCAACCATGCCCGTCGTCCTGATGGCCGGCGGGTTCAGCAACTCCCCCTACCTGCAGCACTCCCTCAAGGACCACCTCGCAGGCCGTGCCCACGTGCTGCTGCCGCCCGATCCGGGAGCTGCCGTTCTCCACGGCGCAGTGCACTTCGCCTACGCACCTCAAACGCGTGCCCGGCGAGCCCGCTACACCTATGGCGTGGCCATCGCACCCCCTTTCGACCCAGACAAGGACCCAGAGAAGCTGCGGTTCATCGACTCGGAAGGACTCGCCCGCTGCAGCCGTCGCTTCGCGAAGCTGGTGACGATCGGGGATGTAGTGGATACCGGCGAAGAGATCATGGAGTCTCTGGTGCCGATCTGTCCCGGCCGTTCCACTGTGAACCATGCGCTCTTCGCCACCACCGAGAAGGACGCCCGATACGTCACCGACCCTGGTTGCGAGTTCATCGGCAAGCTCAGTGTGGATCTCAGCACCGTGATGAAGTACGCCCTCCCCGATCGAGGCACACACCTGTACTTGAGCTTCGGGGAGACGGAGATCAAGGTCCGCTCTGTCGTCGAAAGGACAGGCGCGGAGGTCTCCACGACGCTGCACTTCGCCTCCGACTACTGAACTCTTGGGAGACACCGTGTCCTTCCTCAACCGCCCCTTCTCCCAGAAGAACGACAGCGCCCACCCTCCCCTCCCCCGCCCGCAAGCTGGCAAGCAGGAGGACTGCCGAGGGTGTGCGCGACTCCAGGGCCAGATCGATATCGGCAGTCAGCGCCTCTCCGCCTTGGAACTATGCGAAGGCGAACTGCGGCGCGGGCACAACGCCGCGGTCGCACGCTTGCACCAGCTCTCGGGCGAGCTGGACAACGCTCTCGCCCAGATCAAGCGCCTGGAGAAGCGGCAGGCTGCCATGCTCGCAGCCAGCACGCGACAGCGAGACGACCTGCCCTCCCAAGCTCATGCCGCACACCAGCTCATCGCCCGCGACTACCAGACTCTCGTCGAGCAACGCCTCCTGGCACTCGCACACCAAGTCGCCCTGGCCAGCTGGCACCTGCCTGGACACCAGCCCGCCAGCCTGTACTTCCTCAGCCTTCTCACCCAAGAGCTGTTTCAGGCACGGCCTGCGCGCGACGCGGTCGAGGAGGCGCTCGGCCTCGACCTCGCTCACAGCTCGGAACTGTCCAGCAGCGTCGAGCGAGCAGTGACCGACGCCGAAGCCCTCTGGGACCGTGCGGAGGCGACAGGCTTGGCCTTCCGATGGGACTTCGAGTGGCACCCGAACGCCCCACTTGACCCGTCCCGGCAGGCCGCATGGGGCTCCTGCGATCCTCGGCTGCCGCCTCAACACCTGATCGCTCCGGCGTACCTCGTTGAGCAGCAGGTGCACTGCTTGCAGCTGATGCTCACCGGCTCTACCGGCGACGACCGAGGGTCCGGTGTCCCGCTACCCGGTTGAGCGCCGAAGCAGCTGCTACGACCGAAAGCAGCGCATCCGAGCCGATAGCTCAGAGGGCGGAATCGAAGAGGATCGCGCGGCAACATAGCGGTGGATCGCCGGTTAGCCAAACCGGCGATCCACCGCATCATGGGTACTCCACCGCCACGACCTGCCCGCTCGACGAAAGGCGCCGCTGAAGACCCACTCCACAACCAGAACGGAGTTGCTTCCGGTTGCCGTTAGGCTGCCGCGTAGCTGGCCCGGAACAGGGCCTGAGCGCGCTCCAGGTCCCGCTCGGTGCGCAACTGAACCTCCAGGTCGCCCGTGCCGTGGTGACCGAGGCCGGTCACGTCCCGCGTAAAGCCGGGGACAAGGTCGACCGTTGTCGGGGCGGCCTTGAGGTAGACAAGGAGCTTGGTCTTCTGCGGCGGGCAGACGCACGCGAGGTTCTGCAGCCGCTGATAGGCCCGGTACTGCTTGCGCTGGACTCGGTTCACGTCGTCCCCCAGCCCGCGCAGCACCTCATCGACCGCGTCGGCCAGTTCGTCCAGAGCGGCTGTGCGGTCGCCGCCCGTTGCCGCGTGCGGGGCCGTCCTACCTGGGCGGAGCGGCTTGTCCTGCGACTGCCGGCCGCGGACAGAGGCCACAGGATCCAGACCGAACAGGTCCCTGCCGAAGAGGCGGTATCGGACCAGGTCGATGCTGCGCCGGTGCTCCCGCACGGCGTGCACGTCGTAGCGGGTGAAGTCGCCGGCCACACAGATCACCCGGGGCGCGCTCCACACCACCTGGCCCGCAGCGGCGGCCCCGAGCCGGTCGCGGACGAGATGCTCGAACTCTCTGCGGTGGTCCATCAGCCACGAGAGGTAGAACAGGCCCTGATTGATCACGCCGGCATCCGTGCCGCGCTTGTACTCGACGATGACCGGAGAGCCGTTCTCGTCCAGCCCGAGCGAGTCGATCCGGCCCCCGAGCACCGGTCCGGTGCTGTACTCGCTCGCCAGGAACCGGACGCCCAGCAGCGTCTCCATGTGCGTCTCGACGAGACCCTGCACATCGGCTTCGACCTCAGCAAGACGCGGCATGACCTCCGTCATGCCGCTATTCGTCGTGTCCGTGCGAAACAACTTCAGGCCCGACACCTTCCTCCTCGGCTCGGAGATCACTAACGCCGACGAGGTGCGGGATTGTTTCCACGAGAGGCTTCGGGGGCGTGAAGATAGTGTGATGCCCCCGATCGGGGAGCGCTCGCGTCCCCCGGCACCGGGAATCCGCGATTCCCCCATGCGTCCCCCGCGACCTGGGGGAAAGCGCCCGGAAGCTGCTTATACGCAGGTCAGCCCCCGTAGCTCAGTGGATAGAGCAGGCGCCTTCTAAGCGCTTGGCCGCAGGTTCGAGTCCTGCCGGGGGCGCTTTCCACCGCCTCTCCTTCGGGAGGGGCTTTTTGCTGGTCAGAGGCCCATTGCGCACACGTGCAGAAGCCCCGGCCGCTCCCCCGATGATCACGGGGCGGGTCCGGGGCTGTCCGGCTGTCACCGGGTTTCTGCGGGTCGCCGTGTCGAATACGTGTCGAAGTTCTTGGCGGCGGATCAGTCGGCGGCGGGGAGGTCTTCGAGGTCCCCAGCCGCTTCGAGCCGCTTCTTCAGGTCCGACAGCTGGCCGTCGACGCATCGAGCGTAGATCGCAAGCAGCACGGGGACGCCGTTGCCTGCCCACTCGGCTACCTGTGCGGGTGGGATCCCATCGTTCAGCCACTTCGTCAGGCGCGTGTGCCGAAGGTCGTACACGCGCTTGCCCATAGGTGACTCGAAGACATGCAGGGGCAGCACCGCCTTGCGCGCGCTACGCCAGGCACGACGGATGACAGAGCCCGCGAGAATGCCGCTCTTCTCGCCCTGGAACAAGAGATCACCCGGCTTGAGCTCTTCGTCGTCGATGTGCTGCCTGAGGATGCGCGTCAAAGCAGGATGCCCGGGGACGGTGCGAGTGTCCCCTTCCGCACGGCCCTTCAAGTCGCGCTCCTCATGGATCTCTCCCGAGTCTGTCCACTGCTTGCCGACTTCCGGAGTCGCCGTATGGATCAGCAGTTCGCACCACTGGTCAGTTGCTTGGGCATCAGGCAGGCTCACGTCCTGCACCCGCATGGCTACAGCCTCTTCCGGGCGAGGCCCGCAGTAGTACATGACCGCGAAGAACGCATGCAGTCGCTTGCCACCCCGAGGCCTCTGACGAACCCAGCCGAGCAGTCCGGCCGCCTGCCCAGGGTTGATCAGGCAGCGCTTATCCACGGCGTTCGTTGTCTTCGTCGTGGTCGTCGCTTCCTTGCCCTTGGGGAGCGGGTTGGTTCGCAGGATGCGACGCCTGATCGCGTACTTCATAACCACGTTGAGGATCCGGCGATGGCGCTTGCGAGACCAGGCCGCGGCCTGCTTGCCGTCGAGCCGTGTATCCATGACCTGTAGGACGTCGTCAACCTTCTCGGCGTCCTCCCAGGACGAGACAGGGAGCGAATTCCGCTCTACCCACCGGAGGATGGTCACCACGTCCTGTGAGGCGTCCTGCCGACGATTCGCATTGAACGCCCACTCACGTAGAGCCGTGCGTACGGCCACGGGATCGAACTGGGTTGGCTGCGTGCGAAGCAGAGCGATCGTGGCCGCTGTGAGCGTCTTGGCGGTGTTCTTGCGGCTGTTGCCACCAAGTTGAGACCAGCGGGCATCCACGTACTGCACGGCGAACTTGTACCAGCTCATGGACGCCGACTTGGAGCGGTGCGACACCGGCAGCCCCGTGGCGATGACGAACGCCTCGCCCTTGCCCGTCGCTTGGATCAGCTCGGAGCGGAAGCCCTCAGCGAGCGCGACCGTGTCGAACGGCTCACGCCAGCGCTTGCCAGCTACGACCCAGCGGACCGTGTACGTGGTTTTGCGGGCACCCTTGTACGTAAGGATCTTGTACACCTTGACGTCGTACGTCGTCTCCATCAGGCAGCGTCCTCACGGTCGTCTAGCCAGTGATCGAGATCACTCCGCCGGATCCTGAGGTCGCCGTTCGGGAGTTTGAGGCAACGCGGAGCACGTCGCTTGGCGCGCCAGTCGTAAAAGGTCGAGCGCGAGATGCTCAGCTCTTCGCAGACCTCAGCGAGAGTAAGCATCGCGCGTGATCGGAGGGCGGTCGTCATCCGGTGCTCCTTTCACTGAGCAGGGCTTCGCGGGCGGTGTCGCGGTTGAGTTGGAGGCCGCGGGCGATCGTGGCGGCGAGGGCGGATTCGCCGGGGGTATGGCCGTGCCCGGCGTACTGCCAGTCGGACAAGACGAGGACCGTGCTCGGTTCGCGATCTTCGAGGCCGAGGGCTTCGCGTTCCTGTGCGGCGCGGAAGTCGGCGCGTGCCTGGCGGAGTTCGCCGAGGGTGGTCGAGTAGCGCCGGGACTTGGAGGAGAAGTGGCCGCGGAAGCCGAGCATGTGGGCCCAGGCCCAGAGGCGGCGGTCCGGGTAGAGCGGGTCGAGTTGCTTGCAGGCTTCGATGAGGCGGCGGGTGTGGTCGGGGATGTCGTGGCGGTCGAGTTCGGCCAGTTCGCCGATGCGGCGGTCGAGGGTGCCGGTGTTCTCTGCTGCCTTGGTGGCGTACTTGGCGACGTATGAGGCCACGGCCTGTTCGGTGATGTCCGAGCCGTCGCCGAAGGCCTTCACCGGGCGGATGTCCAGCTGTCGGCCCCAGCGGAAGGTCCATGCGGGTTGGTCGGCGGCGGCCGGGACGGAGACCGATGTGTAGGCGTGCGTCGCTGCGGATCGGATCGCGTCCGTGAGGAGGGTGACCGTCGCCCAGTGCGGGGGCGGGGTCTCGGGGCCGTCCGGGCCGTCGATGCGGATCACGGCGTGGAAGTGCAGGGCGCCGCGCTTCTGGAACTCGGCGACTTTGCCGTAGGAGAGCCTGGCGGTTTCCTTCAGTTCGCGTTGAGTGATCCCGGCGCGGGCGGCGATCTCCCGGCGGAGCCGGTTGGCGAAGCGGTGCCAGAGGTCGCCTGCGTGGTTGTTGAAGAGGACAGCTCCCTCGTAGTCGTACGTCTCGGGGTCGAGGGCGGTGCCCAAGGCTTGGTCGTCCGGGGTGTGACGGGTACCGCAGCGGCAGGTGCCGCAGTCGGGGCGGTTGTGGACCGGGCCGAAGGACGGTGCGGTGAGCGTGGCGAAGACCCGAGGGTGATCCCGAATCGTGCTCGGGACGTCTCGGCGGTCGTCGCCTGCCAGACCTGCGCGGATCAGGTGGTAGGTGTCGCCCGCGTACGTCCAGGCGCAGGACGGGCAGCGGGAGGCGCGGCGGTTGCCGCAGGCCACCCGGAGGCGGCCGCCCGGCTCGGAACCGGTGGAGTAGTGGTGCAGGGTCTCGCCGGTCGTCTTGTCCTTGGTCAGTGTCCAGCCGGTGAGGTGGATCGGGTCGGCGCAGCCGCCGGTGCGGCGGATCTGGTCCTGCCAGCGGTCGAAGTCGTCGGCCGAAGCCACCCTCAGCAGATCGCCGAGGGTGGTCGGGTCGAGACTCGCCAGGGTGGCGGTGTCGGTCATTGGGTCACCGGCCCGTCTGCTGGTGGGCGGGGCCGTGGTTGGTGGTCCAGCCGTCGACCAGGGCCTTGACCTGGTTGTCGCCGTTCGCGGTGGCGGTGGCGCCGCAGTGGCAGACGGCCGAGGCGGTGGCCGGGGTGGAGGGGGAGGGCTTGCTGATGTGGAGGCCGGGCCGGTCCGGGGTGGGGGTGAGGTCAGTCACGACCGGTCACCTCCGGCCCCTCGTCGGCCATGGCGTCCAGAGCCTCAGCAGCTTCGATGGCCGCAGTAGCCAGGCGGCGCAGGCTCTCAGCGCTGCCAGGAGCGGCGAGTAGCGCGATCTCGCTGAACTCGCCCTCAAGGCGGAGGCAGACGAACGGGTGGGGCTTCGCGAAGGGCGTGACGCGGAAGCCGGTGTCCGCTTCGAGGTGGGTCGAGATGGTGATGTTCTGCATGCTGGTCACCGCCCGGCCGGGACGAGGGCGAGGGCCTTGGTGGTGCCGTGGCCCTTGCAGGTCGGGCAGCTGGCGGTGAGGGTGGCGCGGGTGCCGTCCGGGTTGCGGGTGCCGGTGGTGATCGTGACGGTGGCGAAGCCGTCGCAGTCGCGGCAGATGCGTACGCGGGCAAGGCTGTGCTGGGCCATGATGGAACTTCCCTTTCGGGTCCGTTGGATCAGGAAGAGGTCAGGCGCCCGGAGCGGCGGAAGTTTGGCGACCGAGGCCGCTCCGGGGGCCGCTTAGAAACGCTTCGAGCCGCTGGCGTGGTCGTTCATGAGCGAGCGCACGACGAGCGCGGTCACGGCGAGCGAACCGGCGGTGATCGCGACCGCGAGGAGCATCGAGACCAGCACCGCACCGACGACGAGAACCGCAGCGGTGCCGCCGCCGACGAGGAGCGCGAGCGAGCCGGGCGTGAGCTGCACCGCGGGCCGGGCAGACGCCGCCGGGGCGACGGGCGTGGGCGCCGGGGTCGGGGGCTGCGGCTGGTGGTCCAGGGCCGTGCCGGTAAGCGGGATCGTCTCGCCGGTCGGCTGGTCGTTGACCGGGATCTTCGGGCGGAGCATGGGGCTTCTCCCTTCGCGGGTTACTTGACGGCGGTGTCGATGACGGGGGCGAACAGGCTGTCGGCGAGGAGGTAGCCGCCAAGCAGCAAGATCGCGATGAGCCAGACGGGCGGGCGGAAGAGCTTGCAGCCGAGGTAGCCAACGGCGAGCAGCGCGAGCCAGAGCGGAACTTGCATGACGAGTCCTCCGGTCAGTGAGCGATGCGGCAGCGGTGGGTGCGGGCGGCGAGCTGTGCGGCGGACTGGCTGGAGTAGTCGGCGGACCAGCCGCAGCGGTCGTTGGTGCACACCGCGGCGTGCTTGGTGTGGCCGCGGCGGTCGCGGTGGGTGCCGATCTGGACCGGGCCGATCTGCATCACGGAGTGGAAGAAGTCACGGGAGGGCATGGCGAATCTCCTTGTCTTGTCAGGCCAGTTGGACGGCGATCGCGTCGGCCATCGGGGCCGGGACGCCGAGGCGGGCGCGGAGGGTGTCGGTGTCGATCTGGTTGCCGGTGCGGGCGTGATGGTCGTCGGCGACCTTGCGGGCGTGCGTCACCAGGGCAGCGGGGACAGCGATCGGTTCCGCTACAGGAAGCGCCGGAATCGGGTCGCCGGAGTCGACAGCAGCCGGTGCCGTTTCGGGGGTCGGTACGGGGTCAGTCACGCGGCGCGGTTCGGCATCGGATTCGAGGTCGGGCGCGGGTGCCGGTTCGGCCGGCACAGCCGCCTCGCGGTCGTGAGCGGAGTGGGCGAGGAGCGTTCCGCCGAGGAAGGCGAGCGCGGGCCAACCGGCTACCCCGAACCGCAGCCACGCGGGCGGGTGTTGAAGGTCGAGGAATCCGGCGGTAGCGACGTTCGCGCCGAGCGAGGCGACCAGCGCGATCACGAACCAGCACCACGCCAGCCGAGCGGGGCCACCGTGCCGCAGACGACGCCAGGCGGCCACGAGCAGGAGGTCCACCGAGATCGGGTAGGCCCAGGCTTTCCAGCCGGTCTGTCCGGCCGCGGCAGCAACCTCTTGAAGATGTGCGAACGAGAGGGCACCGGCGATCACGGCCTGAACGAGCACGGCATCGAAGCGGATCGAGCGGACCATAACGGGTCACCTCCATCGGGGTGTTGGGCCAGGACGGGGCGGGGACCACATGTCCGGCCGCCCCATCCCGGCGGGCTAGTCGGTGGGGGCGTGGCCGGTGCCGAAGCACTTCAGGCACATGCCGGTCTGCTCGCCCACGACACGGTGGGAGCGGCCGACCCGGACCTTCACGGGGACCTCTCCGGTGCCGTGACAGGGCTTGCACGGAGCCGGAACGGGCTTACGAGCGGGGCTCTTGCGTGTGGCCATAAGCGGGACTCCCTTCGGTTTCGGGCATGGGAGGGGTAGGGACGTGGCGCGAGACGGTCACGCCGACCGGTGATGCAGGAGGGATCAGGCCGCGACCGGAGCGGTTTCGACGGCCGGGGCGGGCACCGGATTCAGGTGCGGCAGCTCTGGTCTGAACGCGGCCAGGTGGGGCAGTTCCGGGGTGCAGTGCGCGTGCCGGTTGCAGGCGTTCACGGCCTGCCGCAGCGTGGTGTGCGGGGCGCGGATGCGGGACCAGCCACCGGCCATGTCCGCGGCCACGGCGACGCCGGGTGTTTCGGTGGGGATCTGGATCGCGGCGAGTACGGCGTCCGGGGCGATGTCGCCGAAGGCCATGTTCGCCGAGGTCTCGTCGTTCACGCGGTGCGCGGTCCGGCCGGTGAGCTGGGCCCGGAGCATCGTGATGCCCTTGCCGAGTTCCGAGCCGAAGCGCTGACCGCAGATCTCCAGATACACCCCCGCCGCACGGCCCAGCTGAGCGAGGCGGACCAGGCTGGTGATGATCCGGTCCCGCCGCTTCTCCTCATCCCTGGAGGCGAACAGGGCGAGTTCGGCGACCTCATCGACCAGGACCACGACCGGCACCGGCCGCAGGTCCTCGGGCAGATCCCAGATGTCGGCGGCGATCTCCGCATCCAGGGTGTCCGCACTGATCCGCTGGTGTGCCCGGATCAGCTGGTAGACGTCCTGCATGTGCTCGACCAGCGCGGCCAGCAGCAGTTCGGCCGAGTCCGGGTTGTCGGCGAGAGCCGAGAAGCGACGGGCCATAGGAGCGTGCTCGACCCCCTGCTTGCAGTCGATGCCGACCAACGCCACGTCTTGCGAAGCGAGTTCAGCGATCAGGCCACGCTGATACACAGACTTGCCGGACTCCGTGGCACCGAGGGTGAGGGCGTGCGGGACGCGGCGGTAGTCGCGGTAGTGCACCGCACCGTCCTCGCGCAGAGCGACCGGGACTCGTACCGCGGACCGCTCTGCACGGGCAGGCAGCTGCACCCGCTTCAGTACGTCATAGCCGGTCATCGCGATCTCCACGACACCCGAGCGCAGCTCACGGGAAGACACCCCGTACATGCCGAACGAGTGCCGCAGCCGGTCCGTGGACGCCGCTACGTCGTACGCGTCCTGACCGGGACGGAGTTTGATCCGCAGCACCAGGCCCGTCCGGGTCGGCCGCAGCCGCAGCACCCGCGGGGCACGTGGCCCCGGCACCGGACGATTGCCCAGGCGGGCCAGTGTGAGCCGCCACCGGGCGGGCGGGACCGTCAAGCCGCACGCATCCATGACCGAGCCGTAGCGGACCAGGACCCGCAACCCAGCGAGGGTGACCCCGAAGGTCATCCAGTACCAGGCCGGACGCCGCCACCGCAGCAGCCCCGCGGCAGCAACGACCAGCACCAGCACGACCAGGAACCAGTCCATGATCAGGCCGCCTTCGGCTTCGAGGCGGAAGCAGCCGCGGCCAGCGACGTCACGGCCACCGCGCGGAACGCGATCCCGTGCCGCTTCTGCCCGTTGAACTCGTTCTCCCACGGCCGGGCAATCAACCCGGTGAGCCCAACCGGGGTGCCCATCTGAAGCTCACCAGTGATGCCCGGCTCGGGCACGGTCACCGACAGAATCTCGACCTCGTCGTTCACCGCGAACATCACGTCCACGGTCATCAACTGCGCGCCGGTCTCAGCGTCCTGAGCGATCTCACCGGTACGCCGATCCTTCACCTTCGGCTGCGGAGCCTTGGCCGCCATCACAGTGGCGGCGGAGGTGTCGACCGGAATCTGACGCATCGTCTTGTCTCCTGATCCTTGCTGGAGTTGAGCGCCGCCGTTGCGGCGATGAGATCAGGAGACCGCAGAAGGTGGTGGACGTATCACGGTCCGTATGGACGTTTAGGGACGTCTGAGGTACCGTCAAAACGTCCCGGACGTCCTAGGGGAAGGGCACCTCATGGCGAACGACCGCCTACGCGCGACGATTTCGGCGAGTGACGAGACAATCCAGTCCGTCGCTGATCACGTTGGGGTGGATCCGAAGAGCGTGGAGCGCTGGATCACCAAGGACCGCACCCCGCACCGTGGACACCGCTGGAAGACAGCGAGCTTGCTGGGGGTCGATGAGGTCTACCTCTGGCCGACCGTCGAGAAGCAGACCGAGGCGGCGAGCACGTCCGAGCTGGTCACGTACTACCCGCACCGAGGTGCCGTTCCGACAGGGCTGTGGTCGTCGCTCATCGAGAAGGCGACGAGCCACGTCGAAATCCTCGTGTACGCAGGCCTCTTTCTGTTCGACAGCCACCCGGACCTGCCGGACCAGCTAGCCCAGAAGGCCAAGAACGGCGCTGCGGTTCGGATCCTGCTGGGCGACCCTGACTCGCAGATGATCCGCCAGCGCGGTGAAGAGGAAGGGATCGGAGAGGATCTGGCCGCGCGGGCCCGGATCACGCGGCGCTACCTCGAACCCGCCACGACAACACCCGGCGTCGATGTCCGGCTTCACGACACGATCCTCTACAACTCGATCTACCGCTTTGACGAGGACGTCTTGGTCAATCCGCACGTCCTGGGAGCTCCCGCCGGACAGAACCCGGTACTGCACTTCCGGTACCTCCCTGGAGCCCGAACCTTCCGGCACTACATGAAGAGCTTCGACTACGCGTGGGAGCGGAGCCGCACGGCCTAGACGTCACCCGCGGGGGACGTGCGACGCTGTTGCTATGGCCAGGATCGACTATGTCAACGACCCGAACGCCCCTAAGGCGAACAGCATCGTGCCGTCAGTGACGGCGGTTGCGCTGAACGACGCCGGGGAGATCTTGCTTATCCACAAGACCGACAACGATCTGTGGGCACTGCCGGGCGGCGGTGTCGACGTGGGCGAGTCGGTTGCCGACGCGGCGGTTCGGGAGACGAAGGAAGAGACCGGGTTCGACGTCGAGGTGACCGGCCTGGTCGGGCTCTACACGAATCCGGCACACGTCATGGCGTACGACGACGGCGAAGTCCGGCAACAGTTCTCGATCTGCTTCACGGCCCAGATCATCGGAGGCTCGCTGCGAACGAGCAGCGAGAGCAAGGAAGTTGCGTTCGTCGCACCTGGGAGGCTGGACGAGCTGAACATCCACCCGTCGATGCGCATGCGGATCGATCACGGCTTGGCCGGCCAGCGAGAGCCCTACATCGGCTGAGCGGCGAGGCGGGAAAGCGTCCGCTCGACAGCGGCCCCGAGATACGGCCGGGCCTTGGTGATCGCGTTGTGGACTTCGCTGCCTGGCTCGTACCGCTCCAAGATCTCGTCCATGCGGCGATCGAACTCGAAGGACTGACCGGCGGGGCCGGTGGTCATGTCCGCGTAGATCAGTGCGTCCAGAAGCGGCGAATCCTCCCGCTCGTACACGGCAAGCTCTGCCGATAGGCCGCGCTGCTCTGCCTCATACACCGCGCCGGAGTGGTGAGCCACCAGACGCACGAGCCGCTGCGGTGCGCCGGATTCCTCCAAGTGACGTGCGCCGTCGAGCGGGTGGAACCCGGTCTGCCGGAGCTCGGGGGCATACCCGATGTCATGCAGCCAGGCCGCGGCGACGAGGAGATCACGTTCGCCCTCAGGCACAGCCGCCGACGCTTCGCGGGCACGGGCCGCAACTGCTTGCGTGTGCAGCCAACGGTTCCCGAGCGGGGGCAACAGAGACTCGGCCAGCTCGGCCGCTCCTTGAGGTGTGTCGAGTGCTGAGGGCATGAATCGCACCGTAGCCGAGGGTGACGTCAGCCGACAGCCCGGCTTGTCAGCCACGGTGTCTGGCGCGGACAGACTTTCCCTACTTCATCAAGGCCCGCGCACGGCGCGGGCGCGCGCCGCCTGTGCGGCGCGGCCTGCCTCATGTCTCCGCCCCGGCTGGCCGCGCCCGTCGGCGCGCTCGCGTGCTGCGGGCAGAAGGTGGGGAACCCCGCTGTGGCTGGGGCGGTCGGCTCCACGGCTTTAGGCAGCCACTTTGGGGCGAGCCTCGAAGATCTTGGCCCCAACGTCGTGCTTTAACGGGCAGGTCCACTGACTGCCCGACTCGCCGGAAGCTTACGGGGCCAAGATCACTCGCCCCAAAGCAGCTCCAGCCCAAAGCCGCTCCACCGACCGCGTGCGCAGCAGCCGCGATCACGGCCCTGTCGAATACGTGTCGACGTAGCCGATCACAGCGCAGAGAGTGGGCACTCCCCCACTGGTCAGAGCCCTATTGCCGCGGAAGCGCACGGGGCCCTTCTAAGCGCTTGGCCGCAGGTTCGAGTCCTGCCGGGGGCGCTTTCCACCGCCTCTCCTTCGGGAGGGGCTTTTTGCTGGTCCCGTGAGCCCTGGGGCCGTGAGCCCTGGGGCCGCTGCCCGGTCTGCGCGTCGGCCCCGCACGCGATGCGCGAGCGCTCGGATCGGCGGCGGGCGATGTCAGTCGGCTGCGATAGCCTCGCGCATCGGTGGGAGGAGCCGAGGGCGCGGGGGTGTCATGGCGGGGCGGGACGCGGAAGCGGCGCTGGGGATGGCCGGGGCCGGACTGCTGCGGAGCGGGGATCCGGTGCGGATCGGGCCGTATGTCCCGCTGGGCCTGCTCGGCAGTGGCGGTATGGGGCGGGTCTATCTCGCGCGGCCCACGGCGCACGGCGGGGAGCGGCTGGCCGCGGTCAAGGTGATCCGGCCCGAGTACGCGGAGAGTGTGGAGTTCCGGCGGCGGTTCGAGCGGGAGGCCGCTGTCCTCGCGCGCGTGCGCAGTCCGCATGCGCCGCGGCTGCTCGACACCGGCTTCGACTCCGACCTGCTGTGGATGGCCACCGAGTACCTGCCGGGGCCGAACCTGTCCGAGGCCGTGCAGGAGTTCGGGCCGCTGCCGGCGAGCGGGGTGTGGCGGCTGGTCGGTGAACTGGGCCGGGCGCTCGACGAGCTGACGGCCGCCCAGGTCGTGCACCGGGACCTCAAGCCGTCCAACGTGATCCTGGGCACGGACGGTGCGTACGTCATCGACTTCGGGATCTCGCAGGCCGCCGACGCCAGTTCGATCACCACGACCGGCAAAGCGGTCGGCACGCCCGCGTACATGTCGCCGGAGCGGCTGCGGGACGGGCGGGCCGATGTCGTCTCGGACGTGTTCTCGCTGGCCTGCACCCTGGTCTTCGCGGCGACCGGCCGGGCCCCGTTCGGCGACGGCACCGGGGTGGACGTCATGCACCGCGTCGCGTTCGAGGAGCCGTACGCGGACGTCATAGAGGAACTCGTCTCCGTCGACCCGGGCCTGGCGGATCTGCTCTCCGCCTGCCTCGCGAAGGAGCCCGGGCGGCGGCCCACCCCGGGCCGGTTGAGCGAGGCCGCGGCGGCCCGTCCCTGGCCGGGGCGGTGGCACGAGCCGCTGCACGCGCAGGTGGCGGCGCGGCGGGAGGCGTACGACGTACTGAGCCAGGTGCCGGTGGACGGGACCGTGCAGCTGCGGTTGCCGGGAGCAGGGATCGGGGCGGGCGCCCCCGGTCAGGCGCCCGCGCCCGCCGCTTTCCCGCCGTCGCCCGCGTCCGTCGCGGCCTCGCCCGGGCCCGTCCCCCCGCCCGGAGGCACGCTGCCGCGGGAGACCGGCGTGCGCGGGGAGCCGTCCGGGAGGGGGCGCAAGCGGCGCGTGCGTCTCGCCGTGGTGGCCTCGCTCGCCGTGGTCGCCGTCGCCCTGGCCGCGTTCCTCATGACCCGGCCGGGCGAGCCGGAGAGCGAGGCCGGGCCCGCGCCGGCCGGTTCGGTGAGTGCCTCCGACTCCCCTGGGCAGTCGGGCGAGTCCGGGCTGACCTCACCGTCCGCGTCCGGCACCGCGCCCGGCGGCAGCTCGCCCGGCGCGGACGGGGGCGGCCGGGACGGTGCGCCGAGTTCCGGAGCGTCGAGCACCCGCCCCGCGAGCCCCACCCGTACGGCCTCCGGGAGACCGGGCGGGCAGGAGAGCCAGAAGCCCAGACCGCCCACCACCAGGCCGAAGCCGACCAGACCGACGCCGCCGTGGATCAAGCAGTGCACGTACTACTCGGGCAATGCCCTCACCCGCTTCGGCGACAAGGGACAGCGGGTCGTGCAGGTGCAGTGCGTGCTCAGCAAGCGCGGGTACGGCATCGGAGGCGCCGGTGTGGACGGCCAGTTCGGGGAGGACACGAGAGCCGCCGTGAAGAAGTTCCAGGGCGCCAAGGGACTCGATGCCGACGGCATGGTGGGGCCCAACACCTGGGCGGCGCTGCGCAGTCGGACCTGAGTCACCTGGCCTTCCGAGCGAGACGCCGCGTCCCGACGCCCGTCAAGACGCCTATCGAGACGCCCATCAAGACGCCCATCAAACAGAAGCCACTCGGCGGCCGACTCGTGACCTTCGTGACACAGAGTGGAGTGGCAGGACGATCCGAGGGAGAGCACATGGCAGGGCACGCGGCGGGAGTACCGGGCGGGGCCGCGTCCGCGCGTGACGGGGACGGCAACGGGCACGGCGACGGGGACAGGGACGGCAGGATCGGGCCGTACCGTCTGCTCGACGTGCTCGGTACGGGCGGCATGGGCCGGGTCTACCTGGCGCGTTCCGAGGGCGGCCGCACCGTCGCCGTGAAGCTGATCAAGGCCGAGCTCGCCGCGGAGCCGGAGTTCCGGGAGAGGTTCCGCCTGGAGGTCGAGGCGGCCCGCCGGGTCGGTGCCCGGTGGACGGCGCCCGTGCTCGACGCCGACACCGAGGCCGACACGCCCTGGGTCGCGACGGGATACATCGCGGGGCCGTCCCTGGAGCACGTCGTCTCCCCGCGCGGCCACGGACCGCTGCCCGAGCACTCCGTGAGGACCCTGGCGTACGGACTGTCCAGCGCGCTGCTCGACATCCACGGCGCCGGGCTCGTGCACCGGGATCTCAAGCCGTCCAACGTGCTCGTGACGATCGACGGCCCGCGAGTGATCGACTTCGGCATCGCGCGTGCCCTGGACGCGGTGCCCGAGACCACGCTCACCAGCGCCGGGATGGTGGTCGGCTCGCCCAGCTTCATGTCGCCGGAACAGATCAGGGGCGAGCAACTGACCCCGGCCAGCGATGTGTTCTGCATGGGCGCCCTGCTCGCGTACGCGGTGACCGGGTGTGCGCCGTTCGGTGGCGGCGGGGCCGGCGGGGTGCACGCCGTGATGTTCAAGATCGCCCAGGAGGAGCCGGACCTGACGGGGATCCAGGAGCCGCTGCGGTCGCTGATCGCGGGCTGCCTCACCAAGGACCCGGCGGCGCGGACGCGGCCCGAGGACGTCATCGATCAGGTGCAGCCGGTCGCGACCGGCACGTCGGCGCCGCCCTGGCTGCCCGCCCAGCTCATCGCCGAACTCGGGCGCCGCGCGGTGCGGTTGCTGGACACCGACACCCCGCCGCGCGCGACGGCGACCCCGCCGATCACGGCGCCGGTCCACGCGCCCACTCCTACTTCCGGGGCCTCCACTTCCGGTTCCACTTCCGGTTCGGCTTCCGCCCCCGCGCCCTCTCCCGACCCGGCCCCCGCCTCCGCTCCCACTCCCGCCCCCACTCCCGCCCCCGCCCCCGCTCACGTCGAGCCGGGGACAGTGCAGTTGCCGAAGGCGTCGCAGCAGCCGGAGTGGGCCGAACGGAGCGGTTCCGCGCATCAGTTGAAGTCGGCGGAGCAGCGCCCGAAGCGCACTGCCCGGAAGCTGGAGCTCGCCCTCGCCGGGGCGGCCGTCGTGGCCGGTGCCGTGGTCGCCGCGTCCGCCGCCGGATGGCCGCCGCTCGGCGGAGGTGAGCCTTCCGGCGGGCCCGGCAAGGGCTCGGCCTCCGACGTACCGCACGGCTTCGTCGGCACCTGGGCCGGCGAGGTGGAGCGGGACGGGCGGCCGAGCGGCCAGTTCCGGCGGTTCGAGATCAGCGAGGGCCAGTACGGCGAGGTCGTGGCGAACAGCATCAGCCTCGGCCGGAACTACGAGTGCAAGAGCGACGGCAAGCTCGCGGGCCGCGCCTCGGGCGGCAGTTCGCTGCGGCTCGACACGAAGGTGGTCGGCAGTGTGCCCGAGGGCAGTTGCTCGGCGCTCGGCGCGCACACCCTGGTCGTCGAGGGCAAGGACGCGCTGCGCTGGGAGGCCGCCGGGCGCACGGCCGTACTGCACCGGATCAGCGGCCCCGAGCGGTTGCCCGACGAGCTGCTCGGCACCTGGCAGCGGCAGTTGGCGAACGGCGGCACGCAGCGGATGACCGTCACGCAGGAGGCGGTCGGCAGCCCGGCGGCCAGGCTGGTCTCCGAAGGCGCCGGCGAGCACTGCGAGGCCGGCATGGGCCTGGTCTCCACCGGCGGCCGGGACGCCGACGACACCGTCCGCCTCGCCCCGCCCGACGTCGACCGCGCCGCCTCCTCGGGCGCGTGCGTCACCGGGGACTCGTCGACGCTGCGGGAGGAGAACGGCCGTCTGGTGCGGGAGTTCACGGAGGATCGGTGCTGACGTACACGCGGGCGTGAGCGGCACGCGCCCGCGTGCGCCGGTCCGAGCGGCACCCGCCCGCGGACACCGGTCCGAGCGGCACCCGCCCGCGTACACCGGTCCGAGGGGCAGGCCCTGGCCAACCCCGTACGCCCGAAAACCGGTGAACGGCGAAAACGCGTGCACGCCCAAGACCCGGTGCACGCCCGGAAACCGGTGGACGGCCGGGAACCGTCGGCCTACCATCCCCGGCACGGCATCGCGCGTTGGTCACCGGCTGGGTGAGCGTGGAGGTGCCCGTGAGTGCCTCTGGAGGCATTCCCACCATGTCGGTCGAGTTCAACCACACCATCATTCACGCCCGTGACAACCGGGCTTCCGCCGAATTCCTGGCCCACATCCTCGGTCTGGAGACCGGGACGGAGTGGGGACCGTTCGTCCCCGTCGCCACGAGCAACGGCGTCACCCTGGACTTCGCGTCCATCCCCGCCGAGTCGATCACGCTCCAGCACTACGCCTTCCTCGTCACCGAGGAGGAGTTCGACGGTGTCTTCGCGCGGATCAAGGAGGCCGGGATCGAGTTCTGGGCCGATCCGCACGGCAAGCAGCCGGGCGAGATCAACCACAACCACGGCGGCCGCGGCGTCTACTTCATGGACCCCGCGGGCCACGGCATGGAGGTCATCTCCGCGCCGTACACCTTCGACACGGAGTTCGACACGGAGGACGAGTCGGCCTAGACCCTCCGTGCCGCCATCCGGCTGACGCTCGTCACCCGCACAGCCACCGCTCGGCGTCCCCCGCGTGCGCGAGGGGCGCCGAGCGCTTTGGCTCGGTGACACGGAGCACGGGACCTCCCTGATCCGGTGGCACCTTGGGGGTGCCGCCTCCCGGGCTTCGGTGGAGGACATGCGTATGCGTACGAGCCGAATATCCCCGCGCTCCCCCCGCTCACCCCGCTCCCCCAGCCCACCCCGCTCCCCCAGTTCACCCCGCTCGCCCCGCTTCCCGCGTTCCGGCCTGTTCATCGCCGCTGTTGCCGCGCCGCTCGCCCTCGTCGCGAGTCCCGCCCTCGCGGCGTCCGGCCCCCTGGTCGTACCCACCCAGATCAATGTCACCGCGACCGGTACGACGGTCCAGGTCACCACCACCTCCTGCCCCAGCGGCGGCAAGGCCTCGCTGATGGGCAACGGGAGCGCCAGCTTCGCCGGCGGCGAGCAGGTGGACCTCGCGGGCGGCGGCACCAGCAAGAGCGCCTCGTGGCAGGGCGTCAGCCCCGGCAGCTACACCGTGGCCGTGATCTGCACGGGCGGCGCGTCCGCCGGAGCCAAGCGGGTCACCGTGAGTTCCCCGACCCCGACCACCAGCCCGACCGCCAGCCCCACCTCTCCGAGCGGCCAGGTCAGAGGCGGTCTCGGCGGTGGCGCACCGGAGGACACCGCGGTGCGGATCGCCGGAGGTGCGGCGCTCGCGCTGACCGCGGGACTCGGTGGGGCGTGGCTGATCCGCCGGCGCCGCAGTCGTGGGGGCCACAGTTGAACGGCGTCCGCGGCGGTCGCGGGGGCCACAGCTGAACGGCGTCCGCCGCGTTCGCGGCAGCCCCAGCTGAACGGCGGCGTCCGCCGCTGTCGCGCCGGACCTGCCCCGCGCAAGCGGCGGTCCCCCGAGCCGCGCGAAAGCGGCGGGCACCAGCCCCGCGCACCTCCTCTCCGCCCCCTCCCCCCCCACAGCCCGCCGTCCACCTCTCAGTTACGGATGTGAGCCCGTGGTCTCCTCGTACAGCCCCCTGCCCCGTGTCAAGGCTCCGCTCGCGGGGCTCACCACGCTCGGTGTGCTGGTCGGTGCCTGGCTGATGGCCGACGGTGTGCGGGCGCAGGCGCAGCCGCCGCGGCCGCCCTCCGCGGCGGCGAGCGCGGACGCGGCCGGCGGCACGATCGAGGCGCTGCCGGTGTCCCGGCCGGTGCGGATCAGGATCCCGGCGATCCATGTGGAGGCGCCGCTGATCGCCCTCGGGCTCCTCCCGGACGGCACCCTCGATGTGCCGCCGGGGAATCTGCCGCAGGTGGCGGGCTGGTTCCAGGACGGTACGACGCCGGGTTCGGCGGGCACGGCCGTCACGGCGGGCCACCTCGACTCGGCGACCGGGCCCGCCGTCTTCTACGACCTGGGCGCGCTGCGGGCCGGCCACACGGTGGAGGTGGACCGGGAGGACGGCAGTACCGCGGTGTTCACCGTCGACCGGGTGGAGCTGGTGCCGGGCGACGCGTTCCCGGACGCGCGGGTGTACGGGCAGTCCGACCGGCCCGAGCTGCGGGTGATCACCTGCGGCGGCGCGTACTCCCAGTCCACCGGCACCTACCAGGGCAACACCGTCGTCTACGCCCGCCTGACCGGCGTCAAATAGCCGGCCGGGAGCCCTCGCTCACGCGGCAGGGTGTGCAGCAGGATCTGGGTGCCGTAACCGCCCCCACAGCCCCCACAGCCCCCACAGCCTGTACTACTTCCACCTCCCCCGGCAGCGGCCTCAGGACTCATAGAGGACCTCGATCTGCTGCTCGTACGCGCGCGCCACCGCGTGCCGTTTGATCTTCAGCGAGGGCGTGAGCAGGCCGTTGTCCTCGGTGAACTCGCCCTCCACGACGGCGAACTTACGGATGGACTCGGCCCGCGAGACGGCCTCGTTGGCGTAGTCCACCGCCTTCTGGACCTCGGCGAGCATCCGCGGGTCCTTGATCACCTCGGACATGGGGGTGTCCCTGGGCGCCTTGCGGACGGCCAGCCAGTGTTCGACGGCGTCGGGTTCGAGGGTGATGACGGCGCCGACGAAGGGGCGATTGTCGCCGACGACGATGCACTGGCCGATGGGCGGGCGGCTGCGGAGGCGGTCCTCCAGGACGGCGGGTGAGACGTTCTTGCCGCCGCTGGTGACGAGGATGTCCTTCTTGCGGCCGGTGATCCGCAGATAGCCGTCGTCGTCGAGCGCCCCGAGGTCCCCGGTCGCGAACCAGCCGCCGTCCAGGACCTGTTCGGTGGCGTCGGGGTTGTTCCAGTACGAGCCGAAGACGATGGGGCCCTTGATCAGCACCTCCCCGTCGTCGGCGATGCGTACCGAGGTGCCGGGGACGGGCAGGCCGACGGTGCCGGGGCGTGGGCCGAGCGGCGGGATGATCGTGGCCGCGGCGGTGGTCTCGGTCAGGCCGTAGCCCTCGTACACGATGATTCCGGCGGCGTAGAAGAAGAGGTTGAGGCGGCGGTCGAGGGGGGAGCCGCCGCTGATGGCGTAGCGCAGCCTGCCGCCGATCTCCTGGCGGACGCGGCGGTAGACGAGCAGGTCGTACAGCGCCCAGGCGAGGTAGAGGCCGAGCGAGGGGCCCTTGCCCCGGTCGAGGAACTTGTCGAGGTAGGCCTCGCCGAAGCGGACGGCGATCCGGTCGGCGCGCTCGAAGGAGGAGCCGCGGCCGATCTTCTCGGCGGTGGCGCGGCCGGTGTCGTGGATCTTCTCGAAGAGGTACGGGACGCCGACGACGAAGGTGGGCCTGAACGAGCGCAGTTCGGGGCGGAGTTCATCGGGCTTGATGCTCGGGCAGTGGCCGACCTCGATCCGCGCGAGCATGCAGGCGACCTGGATGACCCGGCCGAGGATGTGCGCGAGCGGCAGGAAGAGGAGAGTCGTGGCGACCTGGCCTGTGACCTCCTTGAAGATCGGGTGCAGGAGCTCGACGGTACTGGCGGCCTCGGCGTGCAGATTGCCGTGGGTGAGGACGCAGCCCTTGGGGCGGCCGGTGGTGCCGGAGGTGTAGCAGACGGTCGCGATGGTGTCCGGGGTGAGCGCGGCCCGGCGCTTGTCCGCCTCCGCGTCGTCGACGTCCCGGCCGAGGCGGGCGAGTTCGAGGATCGCGCCGGAGTCCAGCTCCCACAACCTGGGCTGATCACCCATCGACACACCCATCGACGCACAGGCGGCCCGTACCGTACGGGCGTTCTCCTCGGTCTCGGCGATGACGAAGCGAGCCCCTGAGTCCTCGACGATCCACGCGATCTGCTCGGCGGACGAGGTGGCGTAGACCGGTACGGTCTGGCCGCCGGCCGCCCAGATCGCGAAGTCGAGCACGGCCCACTCGTAGCGCGTACGGGACATCAGGGCGACGCGGCCGCCCGGTTCGAGGCCCGCCGCGATCAACCCCTTGGCGGCGGCGGTGACTTCGCGGGCGAAGGCCGACGCCGTCACGGGACGCCAGGTGCCGGCCTCCTTGCGGCGCAGGACCACCGCGTCGGGCGCCTCGGCGGCGTTGGTGAAGGGGATGTCGGCGGTCGTGCCGGTGGCGGAGGCGGTGTCGAAGGCGGCGGTGCGCACCTCGCGGACGACGCCGTCCTCCCTGATCAGCTCCGTATGGACGCGAGCCGCGAGGTCGCTGCGCTGCTTCGCCCGTTTCAGATCCTTGCGTACGCCCATGGTCGGCTCCGTTGTCGGCGTGCGTGCGGTGCTGTTCGCTTCCGTGCCGTGCTGCGGTGCAAGTTCTTTACGTGTTCGTCAACTTACCGATGCGTAAGCAGAAATCAATGGGGCTGGCGGATGTCTGACTTCCGAGTAAGCTTACTCGCGAGTAAGGATTGTGTTCAGTGATGAGCGAGGAGGCTGGAGGCTTCCATGGCGAGCAGCGGGAACCCGAACAACCTTGACAATCTGGCGGAGTTGGACTTCGCGGGCGTATCGCCCGAGGAGTTCGCGGAGATCGTGAAGGGCCTGTCCGGCAAGCAGATCAACGAGATCGCGCGGGACCAGCCCTTGCGCGCCCGGGTGCTCGCCGAGGTGTTCGGCCGCATGGGCCGGCAGTTCAAGCCGGAGACGGCGGGCAGCCTGGAGGCGCTGATCCGCTGGAAGGTGGGCGGCGGCGACAGCGAGGCGGTCTACGAGACCCGGATCGCGGACGGCACCTGCACGGTCACCGAGGGCCGCTCGGACGCGGAGCCGCGCGTCACGCTCGTACTGGGCGACGCCGAGTTCCTGAAGCTGGTGTCTGGCAACGCCAACCCGGTCACGATGTTCATGACCCGCAAGCTCAGGATCGCGGGCGATGTCGCGCTCGCCGCCGGGCTCACCCGCTACTTCGACATCCCGAAGGCGTGAGGCCCGTGTGGCCGGTTCCTCCCTCGGACTGACCGAGGAACAGCAGGACCTGAAGGACTGGGTGCACGGCTTCGCCGGATTCGAGTCCCTGGCCGACCTGTTCGGCGACCCCAGCGGCATCTCGCTGCAGATCGCCAACGAGGAGCTGTTCTGGGGCGACGCGGGCATCGGCATGGCGCTGTCCGGCACCTCGCTCGCGGTCGCCGGGATCTTCTCGTCCGGTACGCCGGACCAGTTGGCCATTGAGGTCTCCCCTGCTCGAACGTAGTGGAGAACTTGGGGAAGGGTCCCGCCTGGATCACCAACGGCGGCATCGCGAACGTGCATGTCGTCGTCGCCTCCGTCGACCCGGAGCTCGGGGCCCGCGGCCAGGCCGCGTTCATCGTGCCGCCCCGCTCGCCCGCGTACGGGAAGGCTCCGCCGGGGCCAAGTCGCAGGCCGCGACGGCCACGTTCGAGGTGAGCCGCCCCACGGTCGGCGCGGCAGGCGCTCGGCATCGCGCGCGCCGCGTACGAGTACGGCCTCGACTACGCCGGGGAGCGCGAGGCGTACGGGCGGCCCATCAGGCGCCCTGGGCGTGGCTCGATGCCCAGGGGCTCCGCCCCCGGACCCCCGTTTCGCCCTGCGGGCTCGTCCTCAAACGCCGGACGGGCTGATTCTGTGACCGATCCGCAACTCTGACGGCCGGTCCGATACGCCCCCTTCCGCGTCACAGTCACAGGAACTGGACGACTGAAGGGGGCGGCCGGACATGGCTCGTGGGGATGGCTGGGTGCGCAAGGGGGTGGTGGGGCTCGCCCTCGGGGGTGTGCTGCTCACCGGGTGCTCGGGCGGGGGCACGAACAGCGCGTCGGACTCCGGCGCGGCCAAGCGGCCGGGCGGATCGGGTGAGGCGCTGCCCGCTCCCGCCGCGTCCGAACGGCCCGACGGACAGCGGGAGTCGGACGAGGGGCGGGAGTTCGTGCCACCGCCGGACTACCTCTCCACGTTCGCCCTGGACGTGGACACCGCCTCGTACGGCTATGCGCGGCGCACCCTCGGCGAGGGGCGGCTGCCCGACCCGTCGACCGTGCGGCCCGAGGAGTTCGTCAACAGCTTCCGGCAGGACTATCCGCAGCCGAAGGGCAACGGCATCTCCGTGAACGTCGACGGCGCGAAGGCGCCCGGCGCCGCGGGCGACGACTGGTCGCTGCTGCGGGTCGGGCTCGCCACCAAGTCCGCGGACGCGGCGAAGCGGCCGCCCGCGGCGCTCACGTTCGTCATCGACATCTCCGGCTCCATGGCCGAGCCCGGCCGGCTCGACCTGGTCAAGGAGTCGCTCGGCATCATGACGGACCGGCTGCGCGCCGACGACTCCGTGGCGATCGTGACGTTCAGCGACGAGGCCGAGACCGTACTGCCGATGACCCGCCTCGCCGAGGACGCCGACCGCGACCGGGTGCACGCGGCGGTCGACGGCCTGGAGCCCACCGACTCCACCAACCTGGAGGCGGGCATCCGCACCGGCTACGACACCGCCGTCGAGGGCCGCACGAAGGGCGCCACCAACCGGGTCGTGCTGCTCTCCGACGCGCTCGCCAACACCGGTGCGACCAGCGCCGACACCATCCTGGAGCGGATCTCCGAGGCCCGCCGCGAGCACGGCATCACGCTCTTCGGCGTCGGGGTCGGCAGCGACTACGGCGACGCGCTGATGGAGCGACTCGCGGACAAGGGCGACGGTCACACCACGTACGTCTCGGATCCCGCCGAGGCCCGCAAGGTGTTCAGCGACGACCTGCCCGCGCACATCGAGCTGCGCGCCCGGGACGCCAAGGCGCAGGTCGCGTTCGACCCGAAGACCGTCGACAAGTTCCGGCTGATCGGCTACGACAACCGGCAGGTCGCCGACGAGGACTTCCGCGACGACCGGGTCGACGGCGGCGAGGTCGGCCCCGGCCACTCGGTGACGGCGCTCTATGCGGTACGGCTGAAGGAGGGCGCGGGGTCCGGCGACGGGCATGTGGCGACGGCACATGTGCGCTGGCAGGACCCCAAGTCCCGTACGCCACACGAGCGTTCACAGAAGATCAGCGCCGAGCAGCTCGGGCGGCCGCTGTGGGACGGAGCGGACCGGGGCTTCCAGGTGAGCGCGGTCGCGGCGTACTTCGCGGACGCGCTGCGGGCGGCTTCGTATCGGCCTGAGCCGTCCGGGTGCCCTTACGACGACCCGACCGCCTCTTGCCCCGAGCCTGCGCTTGCGGGCTCCGGCTCCGGCTCCGGCTCCGGCTCCGGCTCCGGCTCCGGCTCCGGCTCCGGCTCCGGCTCCGGCGAGGATCGGTTCACGCCGCTGCCCGGGCGGATGTCGCTCGCCGAACTGTCCGAGCACGCCGATCGGTTGGCGGGCGGGTCGGATGATCCGGCGGAGGCGGATGTGCGGCGGCTGGCCACGGCTGTGCGGCAGGCGGCGGAGCTGCGGGGCTAGGGCGGGTCCTTTCCCCTCCCCGCCCCTTCCCGAAAGCCTGCGGCGCTGTCTTTCGGGTGCCGCGCCGTCGTGGCTGGTCGCGCAGTTCCCCGCGCCCCTTTCGGGGCACGAAAGGCCCCTCACCGCCCGCACAGCTTCCCCTCCGCCGCCACCGGATCGTTCGGGAAGCGGAAGGTCGTTCGGGTCCACGCGCCCGTGAGGTTGTCGACGAAACGCCTCGGCGTCAGCGGCGCGCGTGCCGCCGCGCGCAGGTCCGCGAGGGCCGGGCAGCCGAGGGCGCGTCGGGCCGCCGCGACCTTCGACGGGTCGGCCCCGGGCGGGAGTTCGCCCGCGCCCCGGTCCGCGACGATCCACTCCACCGGCAGCTGCTTGTCGTGCCCGACCCGCCCGCCGCGCCGCCGCTCGGAGTGCGCGGCCAGTGGATAGGCCAGGCCGATCCGGTCGAGGGCGGCGCCGGAGAGCGGGACCGCGGTGCCGTTCATGCCGAGGACGTTGTGGACACCGGTGACCGTGGGCGCTCCCCCGGCCACCGACACAGGGCCGAGCAGCAGCCGGAGCGGCGCAGCCGTACGCGCCGACTCCCCGTACGCGGCGTGCCCGTCCGCGCCCGCGAAGGTGTGGTGCACAGGGTGCGGGTCGGCGTTCTGCTGGACGTAGACCCCGCGCTCGTCGGCGATACCGTCCGGCCCGAACCCGCCCTCGTACGGAGTGCGCAGCAAGCCCGCGCAGAGGACGGCCCAGACCGCGGTGGCCGTCGCGGCGAGGGTCCAGGGGCGGGTGGCGGGGACCAGGAAGACCGGGAGCAGCAGCAGGAACAGGCCGGGCAGCAGCATCCGCCCGTGCATGAAGTCACCGCCGACCTTGATCACGTACACCCAGCAGAGCAGGCCCGCGACGACCGGCGCGAGGGTGGGGATCAGGGGTGTGCGGGGTCCGGCGGCGCGGGCGGGGAGCAGCGCGGCGAGGATGAACAGGGCGGGCAGCCAGAGCAGATACGGGCCCGTGAGATCGGCGAGGTAGCCGAGGCCGCGGGCCCACAAGCTCCGCGAGGCCTCCTTGGTGACTCCGGGCAGCGGCACGAGGTGGCCGTAGTAGCCCGCGCGGAACACCTCGTACGCGACCGGGGCGGCGAGGGCCGCGCCGAGTCCGGCGAGGGTGCGGCGGGGGCCGGGCCGTACGGTCAGCCACTGGGCGGCGAGGAACACGGCCGAGACCAGGCCGAGTTCGGGGCGGACGAGCGGGCCGAGGCCGAGGACCACGCTGGTCCAGGGGGTGGTGGGCGCCGTGGTCAGGAGCAGCCAGGCGCCCGCGAGCCAGCAGGTGGCGAGCCCGGTCTCCAGGCCGGACGTGGCGAAGTCCCAGACGGGCGGCAACGCGAGCAGCGTGAGCGCGCCGAGCGGCAGGGCGCGGGACGTCCCGTACCGGCTGCCGTACTGGTGGCCGTACAAGTGGCCGTACAGGCGCAGGCAGCCGAGGCCCGCGAGGGCGAACCCGGCGGCGGTGAGCAGCAGTCCGCCGTACACCGCGGCGGTGGCGATGTCCCAGCCGGGCAGTCCCGCGGCGGCGAGCAGCCACTGCCAGAGCGTGCCGGTGGACGCCTCGGCGCGTTCGCCCGGGTTGAACACGGGTCCGTTGCCCACGAGGATCTGCCGGACCGTGCGGACGTAGATATGACCGTCGTCGGACATCCAGCGGCGCTGGTACCCGGCGACGAGGATCGCGAGGGCGGGGGCGAGCGCGGGCAGCAGGCGGAGCAGCCGCCGCCCTCGTCGGCGCCGCACCGGGGTCGCCTGCCTGCGGGTGTCCACGAGAGGTGCCGTCGTTGCCATGGCTGCACCCTGACGGCGCGGGCCCTGTGCCGAACCGGGGCACACCGGGAGCGCCCCGGGTCGTACGCCGAACGGGTGGCCCGGCCCGGGCCACCCGTTCGTGGGCTCAGCTCACAATGTCCTTGCGCGCGAAGCCGCGGAAAGCGAGCGCGATCAGGATCACCGCGTACGTCACCGAGACCGCCGTGCCCTGGATCATGCCGCCCCACTCCGGGGTGGGCTGGAGGGCGTCGATCCAGGCGAACTGCCAGTGCGCGGGCAGTACGTCCCGCCAGTCGCCGAGGGCCGTGACCGCGTCCAGGACGTTGCCGACGATGGTCAGGCCGACGGCGCCGCCGACCGCGCCCAGCGGTGCGTCGGTCTTCGTGGAGAGCCAGAACGCGAGCCCCGCGGTGACCAGTTGGGACGCGAAGATGTACGCCACGACCACCAGGAGCCGCAGCGCCGAATCTCCGGCCGCGAGGCCTCCTCCGGTGGGCAGTTCCAGTGGCCCCCAGCCGTACGCGACCGTACCGACCGCTAGCGCGACCAGGGGCATCAGGAGCATCGCGGCGGCGCTCAGGCCGAGCGCGACCGCGAGCTTGCTCCACAGCAGCCGGGCACGCGGCACGGGCGCGGCGAGCAGATAGCGCAGCGAGGACCAGCTGGCCTCGGAGGCGACCGTGTCCCCGCAGAACAGCGCGACGGGCACCACGAGCAGGAACCCGGCCGAGACGAACAGGCAGGTCGCGGCGAAGTTCGCGCCGGACTCGGTGGCGACCTGCATGAGCGTCGCCCCGCGCCGCGCGCTGGCCTCCGGGGTGCCGCCGATGGCGAAGGCGGCGACCAGGATCAGCGGCAGGACCGCGAGGACCGCGCCCATCACCAGGGTGCGGCGGCGGCCGAGCTGGCGGCGCAGCTCCACCCGCAGGGGCAGGGTCCGCCCGGCGCGGTAGCCGGGTGCGGCGTCCACGGCGGCACCCGGGCCCTTGCCGCCGGTCACGGTCGTCGTCCCGCTCATGCCGGTCCTCCGATCAGGGTCAGGAAGGCGTCCTCCAGCCTTCGGTGCGGTCCGACGCTCGTGACCGGGACGTCGAGCCGGACCAGTTCGGCGAGGAGCTCGGCGACCGGGGCGCCGTCGAGCCGGACCAGGACGCCGCCCTCCGCGGCGACGGCCGACTGCACGCCCTCCAGAGCGTCGATCTTCTCGACCAGGACCGGCTCCAACTCCCGCTCCGTGCCGACCAGAAGGGTCTGCCCGGAGCCGACGATCTCGGCGACGGGACCGGCCTGGACGAGCCGACCGCGGTCCATGACGACGAGGTGCGTGCAGGACTGCTCGACCTCGGCGAGGAGATGGCTGGAGACGATGACGGTGCGGCCCTGCGCCGCGTACCGGATCATCACCTCGCGCATCTCGCGGATCTGCGGCGGGTCGAGGCCGTTGGTCGGCTCGTCGAGGATCAGCAGGTCCGGCAGGCCGAGCATGGCCTGGGCGATGGCGAGGCGCTGCCGCATGCCCTGCGAGTAGGTGCGCACCGCGCGGGCGAGGGCGTCGCCGAGCCCGGCGATCTCCAGGGCCTCGTCGATGTGCGCGTCCTCGGCCGGACGGCCCGTCGCCGCCCAGTACAGCGTGAGGTTCTCGCGGCCCGAGAGGTGCGGCAGGAAGCCCGCGCCCTCGACGAACGCGCCGACCCGGGAGAGCACGGGCGCGCCGGGCCGCACGGCGTGCCCGAAGAGCCGGATCTCGCCGCCGTCCGGGGCGATCAGGCCCATCAGCATCCGCAGGGTGGTGGTCTTCCCGGCGCCGTTGGGCCCGAGCAGCCCGAGGACCTGGCCCTTCTCGACGCGGAAGGAGAGGTCGCGTACGGAATAGCTGTCCGACTTGCCGTACTTCTTGCTCAAGTCCGTGATCTGCAGCGGGACTTCGGCGAGCGTCGGGTCCGGAGCCGGTGGGGTCGTGCGGCGACGGGCGGTGAGCAGCAGCCCGCCCGCGAGGGCCAGGGCGCCGAGGGGCAGCCACCAGACCCAGGCGGGCAGCGGGGTGGCCGCGGTGGTGAGCTCGGGCACCACGGGCACGTGCAGGTCGCTCTTCGGCGTCACGGTGTAGGTGGCGGGGGCGGCCGGTGAGGCGTACCCGAGGTCGGTGGAGGAGAGGACGAGGCGCAGCCGGTGGCCGGCCCGGATCTCGTGGTCGATGGCGGGCAGCGTGAGCTCCACGTCCTTGCCGCCCTTGGCGTCCTCGACCCGGATCGGCGCGACGAGCTGGGAGGGCAGGACGCGCTGCCGTCCGTCCGGGCCGACGTCGTAGACCTTGCCGAAGAGGACCGCGTCCTGACGGCTCGATGTGATGTGCAGGTCGACCGTGGGTGTGCCGGTGATGTGCAGGTCCGACTTCTGCGGGGCCGACTCGAAGGCGGCGTGCTGGCCGGGGAAGTCGGTGGAGAGGCCGCCGAGGCCGAGCGAGGACAGCTGGGTGAAGTTCCCGGTGAGGCCGGGGACGTTGGAGATCGCGGGCGGGCTGGCCCCGGCCGGGTTCTCGAACCGCTTGGTGCCGCCGCGCAGGGCGACGTCCCGGCGGCCGTGGTCGAGGCCCGGGTACTCGGCGTCGGTGGCGCCGCGCAGCTGGGTGCGGCCGTCCGTGGAGTCGACGCCGCCGGAGCGGGTGACCCGGAACGGGCTGCCGGTGTCGGCGGACTTGTCGTCCTTCAGATACCGGTCGAACCAGGCGGTGACGCGGGACTCCAGGCGGCTCGCCTCCAGGTCGCCGCCGTCGTGTCCGCCCGCGATCCAGTCGACGGCGACGGGCGCGCCGTTGTCGCCGATGGTTCTGGCCATGGCGTCGGCGTGGGAGAGCGGGAACAGGGAGTCGGTCTGGCCCTGCATGATCAGGGCCGGTACGTCGATCTTGTCGCCGACGGCGGCCGGGCTGCGGGCCTGAAGGAGCTCGCGGGCCTTCTCGTCCGGCTTGCCGCTCTCGGCGACGCGGTTGTACATGGCGCACAGCTGCGGCTCGAAGGCCCGGCAGCCACCGCCGGTGGACAGGAACATTCCGGCCCACAGCTTCTTGAACACGCCGTTCGGGAACAGGGCGTCGGCCAGGTTCCAGTACGTGATCGCGGGGGCGATGGCGTCCACGCGCTCGTCGTGCCCGGCCGTGAGCAGGGAGACCGCGCCGCCGTACGAGGCTCCGGTCATGCCGACCAGCGGGTCGCCCTCGCCCTGCAGCTGGACCTCGGGGCGCTTCGCCAGCCAGTCGATCAGCCGGGAGGCGTCGGCGACCTCGGCCTTCGGGTCGTTGAGGCCGATCTTGCCGCCGGACTTGCCGAAGCCGCGCGCGGACCAGGTCAGCACCGCGTACCCCTCGGCGGCGAGCTTCTCGGCCTGCGCCCTGACGTCGCTCTTGCTGCCGCCGAAGCCGTGCCCGATCAGCACGGCGGGCCGTTTCGTGTCCGCGTCCCCCGCCGTGAAGTACGACGTGTCGACGCGCACTCCGCCGCCCATGGGCAGCGCCCGGTCCTCGCGGTGCACCGCGGGTCCGTCGTCTCCCGCGGCGACGGCCGTGGCCGCGCCGCCCCCGGCGAGCACGGCGACGGCGGCCACCACCGCGAGCAGCCGCCGTCCGCGCAGCCGGGCCCGGAGCCGCCTCGGCCCTGACGTGTCTCGTTGCATGCGTTCCACCGTACGGGCGAGGTCTGACAGCCGGGGCACCCGGCAGGGGGAACCTCGTCACCTCCCCCGGTCGTAGACGGCGGATCCCGCGTACCGCAGCCGTGGTACGAATCCGGTATGCCGACGCCGCACGACATCCGCCGCGCCACCACCGTCGACCAACTCACCGCCGCCGGGCCGCTGTTCGACTCCCCGGCGCGCCCCGAATGGGCCGAGCGCTTCCTGTCCGCCGCCGGTCACCATATGTTCCTCGCGTACGCCGATGACCGGCCGGTCGGCTTCATCACAGGCATCGAGATGCTGCACCCGGACAAGGGCGTCGAGATGTGCCTGTACGAGCTGGGCGTGGCCGAGCCCTACCGGCGCCGCGGGATCGCCCGCGCCCTCATCGCCGCGCTGACCGCCCTCTGCGAGGAGAGGGGCTGCTACGACCTGTGGGTCGGCGTGGACCTGGACAACGCCGGTGCCCTGGCGACGTACCGCGCGACGGGGGCGGTGGGCGCGGGCGGGTGTGCCGTACTGGTGTGGGATTTTGAACGGCGTTCAAGCTGAGGGCGAGAGTCCCTTGCTCCGCGCCTGCGCCTCGGGCTTACTGGAGGCACCGAACAGAGCGCCGCGTTCCGGGAGCGATCCCTGGGTGCGGCCCCATTGCAGGCGGGAAGCTTGCTCACCCTGAAAGGCAGCTTCCCGCACCATGCTGTTCTTCGAGTACGTCCAGATCGCCGCGGCGCTGATGATGATCACGACCTTCGCGCTGCTCTCCACCGGCACCATCCACCCGCGCAAGAGCGTCTACCCGGTCCTGCTGCTCACCGAGTCCTCGGTGATGCTCGCCGGTTCGCTGGTGCTCGGCAAGCAGACCGGGATCATCCTCCTGGAGACGGCGTGGATCGTGATCGCCGCCGCCTCGCTGGCCCGCCGACAGCTGGAGCTGGCCAAGGTCCGCAGCGGCCGCGCCACCGACTCGACCACCACGACCTGCGCCTGCGCCCAGGTCGCGCACTGACGCACACAGGGCACAGCCCCCGGCCACGCACTGTGGTCGGGGGCTGTGCGCCGGTGGTCAGTGGTTGCGCGGGAAGCCCAGGTCGACGCCGGTCGGGGCGTCCGCCGGGTCGGGCCAGCGGGTGGTGACGACCTTGCCGCGGGTGTAGAAGTGCGTGCCGTCGTTGCCGTAGATGTGGTGGTCGCCGAAGAGCGAGTCCTTCCAGCCACCGAAGGAGTGGTAGCCCACGGGCACCGGGATCGGCACGTTCACGCCGACCATGCCGGCCTCGACCTCCAGCTGGAAGCGGCGGGCGGCGCCGCCGTCCCGGGTGAAGATCGCGGTGCCGTTGCCGAACGGCGAGTTGTTGATGAGGGCCAGGCCCTCCTCGTACGTCTCGGTGCGAAGCACGCACAGGACCGGGCCGAAGATCTCGTCCTGGTACGCGTCGGCGGTGACCGGGACGCGGTCGAGCAGGGACAGGCCGATCCAGTGGCCGTTCTCGAAGCCCTCGACCGAGTGGCCGGTGCCGTCGAGGACGACCTCGCAGCCCTGCTCCTTGGCGCCCCGCACATAACCGGCGACCTTGTCGCGGTGGGCGGCGGTGATCAGCGGGCCCATCTCGGACGTCGGGTCGTTGCCCGGGCCGATCTTGATCTTCTCGGCGCGCTCGCGGATCTTGGCGACGAGCTCGTCGGCGATGTCACCGACCGCGACGACCGCGGAGATCGCCATGCAGCGCTCACCGGCCGAGCCGTACGCGGCGGAGACCGCGGCGTCGGCGGCCGCGTCCAGGTCGGCGTCGGGCAGGACCAGCATGTGGTTCTTGGCGCCGCCGAGCGCCTGGACGCGCTTGCCGTTGGCGGAGGCGGTGGTGTGGATGTACTTGGCGATCGGGGTCGAGCCGACGAAGGAGACGGCGGCGACGTCCGGGTGCTCAAGGAGGCGGTCGACGGCGACCTTGTCACCGTGCACGACGTTGAAGACGCCCTCCGGAAGCCCGGCCTCCGCGAGCAGCTCGGCGATCTTCAGGGAGGCCGACGGGTCCTTCTCGCTGGGCTTCAGGATGAAGGTGTTGCCGCACGCGATGGCCAGCGGGAACATCCACATCGGCACCATCGCCGGGAAGTTGAACGGCGTGATGCCCGCGACCACGCCGAGCGGCTGGCGGATCGAGGCCACGTCCACGCGGCTGGACACCTGGGTCGACAGCTCGCCCTTCAGCTGCACGGTGATCCCGCACGCCAGGTCCACGATCTCCAGGCCGCGCGCGACCTCGCCGAGCGCGTCCGAGTGCACCTTGCCGTGCTCGGCGGTGATCAGCTCGGCGATCGCGTCCCGGTTGGCGTCGAGCAGCCCGCGGAACTTGAAAAGGACGGCGGTGCGCTGCGCGAGCGAGGACTGGCCCCAGTCCGCGTAGGCGGCCTTGGCCGCGGCGACCGCGGCGTCCACCTCGGCGAGGGAGGCGAAGTCGACGCGGGTGGTCACCTCGCCGGTCGCCGGATCGGTGACCGGGCCGGAGTTACCCGACGTGCCCTGAACGGTCTTGCCGCCGATCCAGTGGTGAACGGTCTTCGTCATGGCGTACAGCTCCCTTGCGGTTCCTCACGGATGGCGGCGCGCGTGCACACGCCTACAGGTGGCGGCGGCGGAGGCGTGCCTGCCGGTCGTACTCCTCACGTGCCTGGACCGCCGCCGGGCGGCTCGCGGTCTCGGCCACAGGAACATCCCACCACGCCTGCGCGGGCGGCACGCCCGACACAGTGTCGGCCGTTTCCGTCTCCACATAGACACATGTGGGTACGTCGGACACGCGCGCCTCCGCCAGCGCTTCGCGCAGGTCACGCACCGTTTTCGGGCGCAGCACCCGCATCCCGAGCGAGGCCGCGTTCGCCCCGAGGTCCACGGGCAGCGGCGCTCCGGTGTACGAGCCGTCGGGCGCCCGGAACCGGTAGGCGGTGCCGAACCGCTCGGCGCCCACGGACTCGGAGAGCCCGCCAATGGACGCGTACCCGTGGTTCTGCAGGATCACCACCTTGATCGGCAGATGCTCCTGCACGGCCGTGACGATCTCGGTGGGCATCATCAGATACGTGCCGTCGCCGACGAGCGCCCACACCCGCAGGCCCGGGTCGGCCAGCTGCACGCCGAGCGCGGCTGGGATCTCGTAGCCCATGCAGGAGTAGCCGTACTCGACGTGGTACTGGTGCGGGGACCGGGCCCGCCACAGCTTGTGCAGGTCGCCGGGGAGGGAGCCCGCCGCGTTGATCAGTACGTCCCGGTGGTCGACCAGCGCGTCGAGCGCGCCGAGGACCTGCGCCTGGGTGGGGCGGGCGGCGGGTTCGAGGGCGGCGTAGGCAGTGGAGACCTGGTCCTCCCAGGTGACTTTGGCGGCTGTGTACGCGGCTTCGTACGGCAGGTCGACGTGGTGGGCGGGCACCCGCTCGCCGTCTCTGGTCTGCTCGCGCAGCTCGTCGTGCAGGCGCTGCAGGGTGACTCGCGCGTCCCCCACCACCGTGGCGCCGCTCATCTTGTGCGCGTCGAAGCCGGTGATGTTGATGTTCACGAACCGCACGTCCGGGTTCTCGAAGAGCGTCGCCGACGCAGTGCTGAAGTCGGACCACCGCGTCCCCACCCCGACCACCAGGTCCGCCGCGCGGGCCAGCGCGTCCGCGGTGGCCGTCCCGGTGTGGCCGATGCCGCCGACGTCGGCCGGGTGGTCGTGGGGCAGCACGCCCTTGCCCGCCTGGGTCGAGGCGACGGGGATGCCGGTGGCGTCGGCGAGGGCGCGCAGCGCGTGCTCGGCCCCGCTGTGCCGGACGCCGCCCCCGGCGACGATCAGGGGCCTGCGGGCGGCGCGCAACTCCCGTACCGCGTCGGCCAGTTCACGGGGGTCGGGGCTCGGGCGGCGCACGGTCCAGACCCGCTCCTCGAAGAACCGGACCGGCCAGTCGTACGCCTCCACCTGCACGTCCTGCGGCAGCGCGAGCGTGACCGCGCCCGTCTCCGCCGGGTCGGTGAGGACCCGCATCGCCGCGAGCGCGGCCGGGATCAGGGCCTCGGGGCGGGTGACCCGGTCGAACCAGCGGGAGACGGGGCGCAGGCAGTCGTTCACGGACACGTCGCCCGCGTACGGCACTTCGAGCTGCTGCAGGACCGGGTCCGCGGGCCGGGTCGCGAAGGTGTCGCCGGGCAGCAGCAGGACGGGGAGGCGGTTGATGGTGGCGAGAGCGGCGCCGGTGGTGAGGTTGGTGGCACCAGGGCCGATGGACGTGGTGACCGCGTGCGTGGACAGGCGCCGCGACTGCCGGGCGTAGCCGACGGCGGCGTGCACCATGGCCTGCTCGTTGCGGCCCTGGTGGAACGGCATGAGGTCGCCGTACTCGACGAGTGCCTGGCCGATCCCGGCGACGTTGCCGTGCCCGAAGATCCCCCAGGTGGCGCCGATCAGCCGCTGCCGTACGCCGTCGCGTTCGGTGTGCTGGGCGGCGAGGAAGCGGACGAGGGCCTGGGCGACGGTCAGCCGGACGGTGTCCGGCCGGTTCGTGGTGCTCATCGGTAGCCCTCCTGGTGGTCGGGGTGGAAGCAGATGTTCCACTCCCTCTCGGCGCCTGGTCCGGCCATCACGTTGAGGTAGTACATGTCGTGCCCCGGCTGGGCGATGGACGGCCCGTGCCAGCCGTCCGGCACCAGCACCGCGTCACCGCCCCGGACTTCGGCGAGCAGGTCGGTGCCGCCGGGGCGGGACGGGGAGACGCGCTGGTAGCCGAGGCCGTGCGGACCGTCGATCTCGAAGTAGTAGATCTCCTCAAGCTCGGACTCGACGCCGGGCCGGTGCTCGTCGTGCTTGTGCGGCGGGTACGAGGACCAGTTCCCGCCGGGCGTGAGCACCTCGACGGCGATCAGCCGGTCGCACTCGAAGACGCTCGCGGCCGCGAAGTTCCGCACCTGGCGGGCGCACTGTCCGCTGCCGCGCTCCTCGACGGGAACCTCCGGCGCGAGGCCGTGGCGGGCGGGGAGTCGACGCTCGCACTTCGCTCCTGCCAGGGCGAAGCGGCCTCCCGCGCCGGAGGCGATCTGGGCGTGGGCGTCGCGCGGCAGATAACCGAAGTCGCTCGGCCCACTGAACACGCTTTCCCTGCCGGTGAGTTGGAGCAGTTCACCGTCCGTCTGCACCGTACAGCCGCCGCTCAGCGGAAGCACGATCCATTCGCTGTCCCCGGTGCGGAAGGAGTGCGAGCCGTCCGGCCCCAGCTCCAGGATCCGCAGGGCGGCGTACGTCCATCCGGCCCGTTCCGGGTCGATGTCCAGGGCGTACGGGCCGTTCGCGGCGCTGCCCGCCGGTAGATGCATCAGGTGGTCCTTTCCGTGTGCTGCCGGGTTCACCGAAGCAGCGCGGCCGCCGTGTCGACGGCCGCCGCCACGTCGTCGTCCGCCGGGTAGAGCAACGACCGTCCCACGACGAGCCCTTGCACGGTCGGCAGTTCGAGTGCCTTGCACCAGCGCTCGTACGTCTCCTGCGGGCGCTGCCCGTGCACGTCGCCGCCGAGCAGGACGGCCGGCAGCGTGGCGGCCTCCAGGGCGCGGGCGGTGCCGTACGGCTCGTCGGTGACGGGGACCTTCAGCCAGGTGTACGCGGAGCTGCCCGCGAGGCCCGACGCGACGGCGATGGCCGTGGTGACCGCCTCCGTGGACAGGTCGTTGCAGAGCCGCCCGTCGACCCGGTGGGACAGGAACGGCTCGACGAACACCGGAAGGCGCAGCTCCGCCATCGCGGCCACGGCGCGCGCGGCGGCGTCCAGGGTGGTGAGCGAGGCGGGGTCGTCGCGGTCGATACGGAGCAGCAGCTTGCCCGCGTCGAAACGGCGGCGGCGCAGGTCCTCGGGGGTGTGGCCGGTGAAGCGGTCGTCCAGTTCGAAGGCGGAACCGGCGAGTCCGCCGCGGTTCATGGAGCCCATGACGACCTTGTTGTCGAGCGCGCCGAGCAGCAGCAGGTCGTCCAGGACGTCGGCGCTGGCGAGCACTCCGTCGACGCCGGGCCGGGACAGGGCGAGGCAGAGCCGTTCGAGGAGGTCGGTCCGGTTGGCCATGGCGAAGCGCCGCTCCCCGACCGCGAGCGCGCCGCGCGCCGGGTGGTCGGCGGCGACGATGAGCAGCCGCCCCTCGTCGCCGAGCAGCGGCCTGCGCACCCGGCGCGCGGCGGCCTCCGCCACGGCCTCGGGGTGCCGGGCCCGGGTGCGGGCGAGCGCGGCGGGGTCGACGGACCGCCGCCCGGTGGTCATCGCGCACCCCGTTCCGCCGCGGGGCGGTCGGCCACTCGCCTCGTGCTCATCGCGCGCCCCTTCCGCCGCGGGGCGGTCGGCCGCTCGCCTCGTGGTCTCGCGCACCCTAGGCCGTCGGCCACTCGCCTCGTGCTCATCGCGCGCCCCGTTCCACCGCGAAGCCGTCGGCCGCTCGCCTCGTGCTCATCGCGCGCCCCCTTCGAGGACGGCCTCGACCTCGTGCGCGTACGGCATCGCGGGTGAGCAGGCGAGGCGGCCCGCGACGATCGCGCCCGCGGCGTTGGCGTACCGCATCGTGCGTTCGGGCGGCCAGCCCGCGAGCAGCCCGTGGCAGAGCGCGCCGCCGAACGCGTCCCCCGCGCCCAGGCCGTTGACGACCTCCACGGGTACCGGCGGCACCTCGACGCGCGCGCCCGACCGGTCCAGGGCGAGCACGCCCTTCGGGCCCTGTTTGACGACGGCAAGGTCGACCCCTGCGGCGAGCAGGGCGCGGGCGGCGGCCTCGGGTTCACGCAGGCCGGTGGCGACCTCGCACTCGTCGAGGTTGCCGACGGCGACGGTGGCGTGGGCGAGCGCCTCCGCGTAGTACGGGCGGGCCGCCTCGGGGCCGTCCGCCCAGAACATGGGGCGCCAGTCGAGGTCGAAGACGGTGGTGGCGGCCTTGGCGCGGTGGGCGAGGGCGGTGAGCGTCGCCGTGCGGCTCGGCTCCTCGCACAGGCCGGTCCCGGTCATCCAGAAGATCCGCGCCCGGCGGATCGCGTCGAGGTCCAACTCCTCGGCGCGCAGCGCGAGATCGGGCGCCTTGGGCTGCCGGTAGAAGTACAGCGGGAAGTCGTCGGGCGGGAAGATCTCGCAGAACGTGACGGGCGTCGGCAGCTCGGGCACCGGTGTCGCCCACCGGTCGTCGACGCCCAACTCCCGCAGTTCCCGGCGCAGATACGTACCGAAGGGGTCCTGGCCGGTGCGGGTGACGACAGCCGTACGCCGCCCGAGCCGGGCCGCGGCCACCGCGACGTTGGACGGCGAGCCGCCGAGGAACTTCCCGAACGTCTCGACGTCGGACAGCGGCACCCCGGTCCGCAGCGGATAGAGGTCGACGCCGATCCGGCCCATGGTGATCAGGTCGTACGGATCGGTCGGGTGGGGCTCGTCGTACGGCTGTCGCGCTTCGCTCGGACCGGTCACCCTCGATGCCCCTTCCGCCGACGCCGCCCTGGGGAGACACCCCCCAGGTCTAGCCCCCGCCCCCACCCCTGTCAACACTTTGTCCTTACATTCGGACCATGCGTGGACCATGCCTTGACAGCGCTCTCCGGACGCCTTGAGGCTGACGGACATGACCTTGCCGCGAATGTCGCGTATCCGCATCGGCTCGGCCCCCGACTCCTGGGGCGTCTGGTTCCCCGACGACCCCCGCCAGGTCCCCTGGCAGCGCTTCCTCGACGAGGTCTCCGAGTCCGGCTACGACTGGATTGAGCTGGGCCCGTACGGCTATCTGCCCACCGACCCCGAGCTCCTGCGCGCCGAGACCGAGCGGCGCGGTCTGCGCGTCTCCGCGGGCACTGTCTTCACCGGACTGCACCACGGCCCCGCCGTCTGGGACGAGACCTGGGAGCACGTCTCCCGCGTGGCCGAGCTGACCCGCGCCATGGGCGCCGGGCACCTGGTCGTCATCCCCGCCTTCTGGCGCGACGACAAGACCGGCGAGGTTCTGGAGAACCGCGAGCTGTCCGCCGAGCAGTGGCGCCAACTGGCCGACGGCACCGAACGCCTCGGGCGCGAGCTGCGCGAGCGGTACGGCCTGCGGATCGTCGTGCACCCGCACGCCGACACCCATGTCGACACCGAGGAGAACGTCGCCCGGTTCCTCGACGCCACCGACCCCGACCTGGTCTCCCTGTGCCTGGACACCGGGCATTACGCGTACTGCGGCGGGGACAACCTCAAGCTGATCGAGACGTACGGGGAACGCATCGGCTACCTGCACCTCAAGCAGGTCGACCCGGAGATCCTCGCGGCCGTCCGCGCCGAGGAACTGCCCTTCGGGCCCGCCGTGGCCCGCGGGGTGATGTGCGAGCCGCCCTCCGGGGTGCCCGCGCTCGCGCCTGTCCTGGACGCCGCCCAGCAACTCGGCGTCGAGCTGTTCGCCATCGTCGAGCAGGACATGTACCCGTGTCCTCCCGAGCAGCCGCTGCCGATCGCCCGCCGCACCCGGAGCTATCTGCGCGGCTGCGGCGCCTGACCGCGTACGGCCGGGCGCTCGGGGTGCGCGCGGCGCTCGGGGCGGGCGGGGCGCGCGGGGCGGGCGGGGCGGGCGGGGCGCGCGGGGCGCAACCGCGTACCACCACGCGCCGGGGGCGCGCGCCTTGACCACATACGCGGGCTTTCCGCAAGGACGCCCCGCCCGCCCAATGCATCACTCACGTCACCAAAGTTCCCGTTCCGTCACACATGTCTCAGGAACCCGGGTTTCCCGTCACACCCGCTCAACAGCCCCTCCCTGACGGTCACTCAGTGTCGCTCGCCGGGCACAGGCTGACTGCATGCCGGTTCGCGCTCAGCTCCCCCGACGGCTCCCCCGGGCCGCCACTGTGCGCGGACAGGGAGGTACCACAGATGACCGACCGCAAGCTCTGGTCGTACAAGGACATCGCCGCGCACATCCGCGTCCAGCCGGACACGGTGCGCTCCTACCGGAAGCACGGACTGCTGCCGTCGCCCGACCACGTGGAGGGCGGAAAGCCCTACTGGTACGCGGACACCATCCGCGCCTGGGTGGCCAGCAGGCCGAGCAACCGGGGGCGCAGAGAGTAGCCCGCCTTCTGGGCAGCCCCCTTCGTCAGACCCTCGCCCCTTCCCCAGGCCTCCGCGCGAAGACCGCGCGGGGGCCTTCGCGCGTCCACGGCTTGGAAAAGTACCCCCTAGGGGTATACAGTCGGGAGTGTCAGGAGGGGCCGTACAGGCAGCCGGCTCTCCTGTGCCGCGACCTGGGCAGCGCCATCCTCGACGCTACGCGCCGGCGGCCGCGGCTCCGAACGACGCCCTCGACGAGGAGAACGACATGAGCACCCAGACCGAGACCCAGACGACCGGCTCCTGCTGCTCCCCCTCCGGCTCCTGCCACGGGGACGGCGCGGCCGCGGCCCCGCAGGGCGCCGTGACCGCCGTCTACCAGGTCGCCGGGATGACCTGCGGCCACTGCGAGGGCGCCGTCTCCGCCGAGATCTCCGAGCTGCCGGGCGTGACCTCCGTCAAGGCCGTCGCCGCCACCGGCCAGGTCACCGTCGTCTCCGAGGCCGAGCTCGACGAGGCCGCGGTGCGGGCGGCGGTGGACGAGGCCGGGTACGAGCTGACCGGTCGCGCCTGACCCCACGGGGCCCGGACCCGGCGCCGGGCCCCGCACCCCCTCCATACCGGCCGACGAAGAGAACCCCGTGACCTGCCATGACTGACACGGCAACCGAGCACCCCGAGACCACCCCCCAGAGCTCCGAGGTCGAGCTCGCGATCGGCGGGATGACCTGCGCCTCGTGCTCGTCCCGGATCGAGCGCAAGCTCAACCGCCTGGACGGAGTGCTCGCCTCCGTGAACCTCGCCACCGAGAAGGCGAAGGTGGCGTACGCGGACGGCGTCGAGCTGAGCGCCCTGATCGCCACAGTCGAGAAGCTCGGCTACACCGCCGAGGAGATCACCCCGCCGGAACCGGAACCCGTGGCGGACTCCGAAGCCGTAGCCGCCGAAGCCGTACCCGCCGAGGCGGAGGACGGCGAGACGGAGGACGGCGAGACGGAGGACGGCGAGAGCGGGGCGCTGCGTCGGCGGCTGCTCGTCAGCGCCGTGCTCGCCCTGCCCGTCGTCCTCATGGCGATGATCCCGGCGCTGCAGTTCGACAACTGGCAGTGGCTCTCGCTGACCCTCGCCGCGCCCGTCGTGGTCTGGGGCGGGCTGCCCTTCCACCGCGCCGCCTGGACCAACGCCCGGCACGGCGCGGCCACGATGGACACCCTGGTCTCGGTCGGCACCCTCGCCGCCTTCGGCTGGTCGCTGTGGGCGCTGTTCTTCGGCACGGCCGGAATGCCGGGCATGCGGCACGGCTTCGACCTGACCGTGTCCCGTACGGACGGCTCCGGCACCCTCTATCTGGAGGTCGCCGCCGGAGTCGTCACGTTCATCCTGCTCGGCCGCTATCTGGAGGCCCGCGCCAAGCGGAAGGCGGGCGCCGCCCTTCGGGCCCTGCTCGAACTGGGCGCCAAGGACGCGACCGTCCTGCGCGGCGGCCGCGAAGTACGCGTCCCCGCAGGTCAGTTGCGCGTCGGCGACCGTTTCGTCGTACGGCCCGGGGAGAAGGTCGCCACCGACGGCACCGTCGTCGAGGGTTCCTCCGCCGTGGACGCGTCCCTGCTCACCGGCGAGTCCGTGCCGGCCGACGTCACCGTGGGCGACGCGGTGACCGGCGCCACCGTGAACACCTCGGGCCGGCTCGTCGTCGAGGCGAGCCGGGTCGGCGCCGACACCCAACTCGGCCGGATGGCGCGGCTCGTGGAGGACGCCCAGAGCGGCAAGGCCGCCGTGCAGCGCCTCGCCGACCGGATCGCCGCCGTCTTCGTACCCGTCGTCCTGCTGATCGCCGCCGCCACCCTCGGCGCCTGGCTGGGCCTGACGGCCGACGCGGCCGCCGCTTTCACCGCCGCCGTCGCCGTGCTGATCATCGCCTGCCCGTGCGCGCTCGGCCTGGCCACACCCACGGCCCTGCTCGTCGGTACGGGCCGCGGCGCGCAGCTCGGCATCCTCATCAAGGGCCCCGAGGTCCTGGAGTCCACCCGGCGCGTCGACACGATCGTCCTCGACAAGACCGGAACCGTCACCACCGGCCGCATGGAACTCCACGACGTGTACGCGGCCGAGGGCACCGACGAGAAGCAACTGCTGCGGTACGCGGGCGCCGTCGAGCACGCCTCCGAGCACCCGGTCGCCCGGGCCGTCGCGCAGGGCGCTCAGGCCGCTCAGGCCGCTCAGGCCGCAGACGATGCGCCGCTGCCCGCGCCGGAGGCGTTCGTCAACGTCCCGGGGCTCGGCGTGCGCGGCACCGTCGAGGGCCACACCGTGCTGGCCGGCCGTGCCCGGCTGCTCGCCGAGTCCGGGATCGCGCTGCCCGACGAGCTGTCCGCCGCCCTCGCCGAGGCGCAGGCCCGTGGCCGTACCGCCGTGGTCGTCGCCTGGGACGGTGTGGCACGCGGTGCCCTGACCGTCGCCGACGCGGTCAAGGAGACCAGCGCCGAGGCGGTGCGCGAGCTGCGCGCCCTCGGGCTGACCCCGGTACTGCTCACCGGCGACAACCGGGCCGTGGCGGAAGCGGTGGCGGCCGAGGTCGGCATCGACGAGGTGCGCGCTGAGGTGCTGCCGCAGGACAAGGTGGCCGCGGTCCGCGAGCTCCAGGCGGCCGGCCGCACGGTCGCCATGGTCGGCGACGGCGTCAACGACGCGGCCGCCCTCGCCACCGCCGACCTGGGCCTGGCCATGGGCACGGGCACGGACGCGGCGATCGAGGCGGGCGACGTGACCCTCGTACGCGGAGACCTGCGGGTGGCCGCCGACGCGATCCGGCTCTCCCGCCGCACCCTCGGCACGATCAAGGGCAACCTCTTCTGGGCCTTCGGCTACAACGTCGCCGCGCTGCCGCTCGCCGCGGCCGGGCTGCTCAACCCGATGATCGCGGGCGCCGCGATGGCGTTCTCGTCGGTCTTCGTGGTGACGAACAGCCTGCGGCTCAAGTCCTTCCGCTGAGCCCGATTCCGTAGCGGGCGCGTCTCAGCGAAAGGGCAGTCGTCTCGGGGTGCGAGAAGACTCGGTGAAGACCTTCACGTACCCCCCACAATCCCCTTACTCTGGGGCCCCGATCATCCAATCGGGGCCCTTGTGTATGTAGCTGGACATATGCGGGAGACGTAGATCACAGAGATTCGCACGTAACCATTTGGGGGTCTCGCAGGTCTAAGAGTGCGATGGCTGGAACGTCTTGGGGGGCGTTCCTGTCCGTCTGGGGATGTCTTGGGGGACGTCTCCAGCAGAGGTATCCCCGCGCTCCAGGGCGCTGGGGAGAGCGTTGGCCGGGGCACGTGCACCGGGGAGCTTTGAGCGGCCCTCCCGTACGTACGCGTCCCGGCGGACCGCGACGTGTGCTCGGCGCAGCACTCTTGGACGCCCGGCCGGATCCCGTGGGGGGAATCCGAACCGGGGACAAAGGGAAGCGCCCCGCAGGCCGGCCCGTGGGGGGACCGGTCGCGGGGCGCTTCTCTGTATCCGGGTGCCGGGTGCCGGGTGCCAGGTGCCGGGTTCCGAGTATTCGGGTTCCGGGCTTCGCGGCGAGGAGTCGGTGAGGCTCCGGGTCAGCGGGACTCGACCGGGACGAAGTCGCGCTCGACGACGCCCGTGTAGATCTGGCGCGGGCGGCCGATGCGGGAACCCGGCTCCTTGATCATCTCGTGCCACTGGGCGATCCAGCCCGGCAGCCGGCCGAGGGCGAAGAGCACGGTGAACATCTCGGTCGGGAAGCCCATCGCGCGGTAGATGAGACCCGTGTAGAAGTCCACGTTCGGGTAGAGGTTGCGCGAGACGAAGTAGTCGTCGGAGAGCGCGTGCTCCTCCAGCTTGAGCGCGATGTCGAGCAGCTCGTCGGACTTGCCGAGAGCGGACAGGACGTCGTGCGCGGCAGCCTTGATGATCTTCGCGCGCGGGTCGAAGGACTTGTACACCCGGTGGCCGAAGCCCATCAGGCGGACACCGTCCTCCTTGTTCTTCACCTTGTTGATGAAGGAGTCGACATCGCCGCCGGAGGCCTGGATGCCCTCGAGCATCTCCAGGACGGACTGGTTGGCGCCGCCGTGCAGCGGGCCCCAGAGCGCGGAGATACCGGCGGAGATCGAGGCGAACATGTTCGCCTGCGACGAGCCGACCAGGCGCACGGTGGACGTCGAACAGTTCTGCTCGTGGTCCGCGTGCAGGATCAGCAGCTTGTCGAGCGCGGAGACGACAACCGGGTCCAGGTCGTACTCGGCGGCCGGCACCGAGAACGTCATGCGCAGGAAGTTCTCGACGTAACCGAGGTCGTTGCGCGGGTAGACCACCGGGTGGCCGACCGACTTCTTGTACGCGTACGCCGCGATCGTCGGAAGCTTGGCGAGAAGGCGGATCGTCGACAGGTGACGCTGCTTCTCGTCGAACGGGTTGTGGCTGTCCTGGTAGAACGTGGACAGCGCGGAGACCACCGAGGACAGCATGGCCATCGGGTGCGCGTCCCGCGGGAATCCGTCGTAGAACCGCTTGACGTCCTCGTGCAGCAGCGTGTGCGAGGTGATCTCGTCGCGGAAGGCGGAGAGCTCGTCGACGGTGGGGAGCTCGCCGTTGATCAGCAGGTACGCCACCTCGAGGAAGGTGGAGCGCTCCGCCAGCTGCTCGATCGGGTAGCCGCGGTACCGCAGGATGCCCTGCTCGCCGTCCAGATAGGTGATACCGGATTTATAGGCGGCGGTGTTGCCGTACCCACTGTCGAGGGTCACCAGACCGGTCTGGGCGCGGAGCTTCCCGATGTCGAAGCCCTTGTCGCCGACGGTGCTGTCGATCACCGGGTAGGTGTACTCGCCATCGCCGTACCGCAGTACTACAGAGTTGTCGCTCACGTCATCCCTCACCGACGTAGTGCCTCTTCTTCGAGGTGCCCTGACTGTCTCTACCATCCCCCATTTGGCCCTGGAGAGTGCACTCGGGGTCGACCATTGGGCCTATTGACGGCACTCAGTGCCGCCAGCCTGCTCATCCTGCCCCCTTCGCCCTGGTTCCGGAACCCCCTCGTGACCTTTGCCACCGAAATGATCGATCAACCAGTGCACCCGCGCATCGTCAGTTCCCACGAAGCCGGTGGTCAAGCGCCGTGCACCTGCGTCCGGCGGAGACCGTGCGCACCGCCTGGCCGAGCGCCCTGCGCGAACCGACCAGAACCACCAGCTTCTTGGCCCGCGTCACAGCGGTGTAGAGCAAGTTCCGCTGGAGCATCATCCAGGCGCCGGTGGTGACCGGAATCACCACCGCTGGATACTCACTGCCCTGCGAGCGGTGGATCGTCACCGCGTAGGCATGGGTCAATTCGTCCAGTTCGTCGAATTCGTACGGCACTTCCTCGTCCTCGTCGGTCAGGACCGTGAGGTGCTGCTCGTCCGTGTCCAGTTTGGTGACGACGCCGACGGTGCCGTTGAAGACGCCGTTTGTGCCCTTCTCGTAGTTGTTGCGGATCTGCGTGACCTTGTCGCCGACGCGGAACGTGCGGCCGCCGAATCTCTTCTCCGGCAGGTCGGGCCGCGCGGGTGTCACCGCCTGCTGGAGCAGGCCGTTGAGCACGCCGGCACCGGCCGGGCCGCGGTGCATGGGGGCGAGCACCTGGACGTCCCGCCGCGGGTCGAGTCCGAACTTGGCCGGAATGCGCCTGGCCGCGACGTCCACCGTGAGCCGCCCGGCCTCCTCGGTCTCCTCCGTGACGAAGAGGAAGAAGTCCTTCAGGCCCTGAGTGAGCGGTGGCGCACCGGAGTTGATGCGGTGGGCGTTGGTGACGACGCCGGACTGCTGCGCCTGCCGGAAGATCCGGGTGAGGCGCACCGCGGGCACCGGCCCCGTCTCGTCGAGCAGGTCTCTGAGCACCTCGCCCGCGCCGACGCTGGGCAGTTGGTCGACATCGCCCACGAAGAGCAGATGGGCGCCGGGCGGCACTGCTTTGACCAGCTTGTTGGCGAGCAGCAGATCGAGCATCGACGCCTCGTCGACCACCACCAGGTCCGCGTCCAGGGGACGGTCTCTGTCGTACGCCGCGTCTCCGCCCGGCTTCAGCTCCAACAGGCGGTGCACCGTGGACGCTTCGGCGCCGGTGAGCTCGGCGAGGCGTTTGGCGGCGCGGCCCGTGGGGGCGGCGAGGACGACCTTGGCCTTCTTGGCGCGGGCCAGCTCGACGACCGAGCGGACCGTGAAGGACTTGCCGCAGCCGGGCCCGCCGGTGAGGACGGCGACCTTGCGGGTGAGGGCCAGCTTCACCGCCTCCTCCTGCTCCGGGGCGAGTTCGGCGCCCGTGCGCTGCCCGAGCCAGGCCAGGGCCTTCGTCCAGTCGACGTCCTGGAAGGCGGGCATCCGGTCCTCCTCGGTGCGCAGCAGTCGCAACACCTGGGCGGACAGGGAGAGTTCGGCCCGGTGGAAGGGGACCAGGTAGACGGCTGTCACCGGCCCGTCCCCTGCCGGGCCCGGCACCTGCTCGCGCACGACTCCCTCCTCCTCACCGGCGAGTTCGGCGAGGCAGTCGATGACGAGGCCCGTGTCCACCTGGAGGAGTTTCACGGCGTCCCCGATCAACTGCTCCTCGGGCAGGAAGCAGTGGCCCTGGTCGGTGGACTGCGACAGCGCGTACTGCAGGCCCGCCTTGACGCGCTCCGGGCTGTCGTGCGGGATGCCGACGGCCTGGGCGATGCGGTCGGCGGTGAGGAAGCCGATCCCCCAGACGTCGGCCGCGAGGCGGTACGGCTGGTTCTTGACGACGGAGATGGAGGCGTCTCCGTACTTCTTGTAGATCCGCACCGCGATCGACGTGGAGACCTCGACGCTCTGCAGGAAGACCATCACCTCCTTGATGGCCTTCTGCTCCTCCCAGGCCGCGGCGATCTTCTCCGTGCGCTTCGGGCCGAGGCCCGGGACCTCGATCAGGCGCTTGGGCTCCTGCTCGATGACGTCGAGGGTGTCCAGGCCGAAGTGCTGCGTGATGCGGTCGGCGAAGATCGGCCCGATGCCCTTGACCAGGCCCGAGCCGAGATAGCGGCGGATGCCCTGGATGGTGGCGGGCAGGACCGTCGTGTAGTTCTCCACCGTGAACTGCTTGCCGTACTGCGGGTGGGAGCCCCAACGGCCCTCCATGCGCAGGGACTCCCCGACCTGCGCGCCGAGCAGCGCGCCGACGACCGTGAGCAGATCGCCGCCGCCGCGGCCCGTGTCGACTCTCGCGACCGTGTAACCGCTCTCCTCGTTGGCGTACGTGATGCGTTCCAGGACGCCCTCGACCGCCGTCAGACCCCTTGCCGTGCCCGCTGTCGGGCTCCCCGCCGCTTTCGACATGTTCTGACGCTACCGCCGAGCTCGGACAGTCCGCCGAGCCTGTGGATAACCTGCCTCGGCCGCCTGTGGACAACGGTCGTCGGCGGTGGAGTCACCGGCGTCGGCTCGGCACGGAATCTCCGGCGCGGCAAGGCTTCGAGGGCCCGGCCCCCCGGCCGGGCCCCCTCGTCTCCCCCTCAGCTCAGGGCCGCGATCCCCCCGGATCGCACCGGAACCCCCGGATCCCCCCCGGCCCCCCGGATCCCCCTCCGGGCCCTGACGTCCGGTAGGACCCGCGTCGGCTCGGAAGGGTTGTGCGGGGACGGGCGGCGAACTGCGGGCATCGGCGGCTGGGGGGGCGTCTGCGTCGACATGCCGTCGAACAGGGCCGGACGTAGCGTTTCCGGCATGAGTGAGAACTCCATCGAAAAGGACGTCCTGGACGAGCTCGGGGACGACAAGCTGCAGGAACTCGCCGGGCTCCTCGGGCCGGACGCCGACACCCGGACCGCGAAGAGCTTCGTCGGCGACACGGTCTCCGCGCTCTCCGGCGGGCTCCAGGAACGCGCCGAGGGCAGCTCCGAAGGCGCCGCCGAGGTGCGGCAGGCGCTCGACGAGGCGGGCGACGAGGCCGCGGGAGACAACACCCTGCAGGGCGTCTCGACGCTCGGCGGCGGGCTCGGCGGGCTGCTCGGTGGCGGCATGATGGCCGGCGTCCTATCGAAGCTCAGCAGACCCGTCGCACAGGCCGTGTCGAGGAAGACCGGCATCCCCGCGCCCACGGTCGCCCGCGGCATCGAGATGCTCGTCCCGGTCCTGCTGACCGTCTTCGCCAAGCGTGCGGCCGGCGCCAAGAAGCAGGCCGGGGCCGCCACATCGCCCGGAGCGGCACCCTCCTCAGGGCAGCCCGGAGCAGCGCAAGGGCAGCAGCCCGGAGCCGCGCAGGGCCAGCCGGGCGGCGGGCTCGACCTGGGCGAGCTCCTCGGACAGATCCTCGGCGGCAAGAAGTAGCAGCGACCGGGAGCGGGGCCGTGCTCGGCGGGCGTGTGCTCAGCAGGCGTGTGCTCGGCGCGCCTGTGCTCAACGGGCCTGTGCTCAGCGGGCGTGTGCTCAGCGGGCGTGTACTCGGCGGGCGTGTACTCGGCGGGCGGGTGCTCGGCGCGCCGCCCGCGCCCAGCCCGCCCGTGCTCAGAGCGTTGCTCGGCGCGCCCGTGCTCAGGGCGTTGCTCGGCGCGCCCGTGCTCAGGGCGTTGCTCAGCACGCCCGTGCTCAGGGCGTTGCTCAGCGCGCCCGTGCTCAGGGCGTTGCTCAGCGCGCCCGCGCCACCGCCCTGAACCGTTCCAGCGTCTCGGCCAGCACCTCCCGGCCGTCTCGTGCCCACAACTCCTCGTTGAACAGCTCCACTTCCACCGGACCCGTGTAGCCCGCGGCGGCCACGCGCGCGTGCCATGCGGGGAAGTCGACGGAGCCGTCGCCGAGTTGACCGCGCCCGTTCAGTACGCCCTCGGGCAGCGGTGTCGTCCAGTCCGCGAGCTGGTACGCGAAGAGCCGCCCGGCCGCCCCCGCGCGTGCGACCTCCGCTGGGGCCCGGTCGTCCCACCACAAGTGGTACGTGTCCACGCAGACGCCCACCTCGTCGGCGGGGAAGCGCTCCGCCAGGTCGAGTGCCTGGGTGAGCGTCGAGACGACGCAGCGGTCGGCGGCGTACATCGGATGCAGCGGCTCGACAGCCAGGAGTACGCCGCGCTCGCGCGCGTACGGGCCGAGTTCGGACAGGGCGTCGGCGATGCGTTCGCGGGCGCCGTGCAGGTCGCGGCTGCCGGGCGGCAGGCCGCCGGAGACCAGGACGAGCGTATCGGTGCCGAGCGTCGCGGCCTCGTCGACGGCGCGGCGGTTGTCGTCGATCGCCTGCACGCGCGCGTGCGGGTCGATCGCCGTGAGGAAGCCGCCCCGGCACAGCGTCGTCACCGTGAGACCGGCCTCGCGCACCAGCTTGGCGGTGGCGTCGAGGCCGTACTCGGCGACCGGCTCGCGCCACAGGCCGACACCCGTGACGCCCAACTCTCCGCACGCCTCGGCAAGTTCGGGGATCGGCAGCTGCTTCACGGTCATCTGGTTGATGCTGAAGCGGGTCACGTCGACGGTCACCGGGCGACTCCGTACACGTCGAGGAGGGACCTCATCCGGGCCTCGGCGAGGTCGGGTTCAGGGAACAGGCCGAGCCCGTCGGCGAGTTCGTACGCCCTGGCCAGGTGCGGCAGGGAGCGGGCCGACTGGAGGCCGCCGACCATCGTGAAGTGGCGCTGGTGACCCGCGAGCCAGGCGAGGAACACGACACCTGTCTTATAGAAGCGGGTGGGCGCCTCGAAGAGATGGCGGGACAACTCCACGGTCGGGTCGAGGAGTTTGCGGAACGCCTCCATGTCGCCCGTGTCGAGGACCCGCACCGCATCCGCCGCCAGCGGCCCGAGCGGGTCGAAGATGCCGAGCAGGGCGTGGCTGAAGCCGCGTGCGTCGCCCGCGATCAGCTCCGGGTAGTGGAAATCGTCACCCGTGTAACAGCGCACGCCCTGCGGCAGGCGGCGGCGCAGGGCGATCTCGCGGTCCGCGTCGAGCAGCGAGATCTTGACGCCGTCGACCTTGTCCGGGTGCGCGGCGATGACCTCCAGGAAGGTCTCCGTGGCCGCGTCCAGGTCGGTGGAGCCCCAGTAGCCGGTGAGCGCCGGGTCGAACATGGGGCCCAGCCAGTGCAGGATCACCGGCTCGGCCGCCTGGCGCAGCAGCCGCCGGTAGAGCGCGAGGTAGTCCTCAGGGCCGCGGGCTGTCGCCGCGAGGGCCCTGGACGCCATGAGGATGGCCTGCGCGCCCGTCCCCTCCACGAGCGCGAGCTGCTCCTCGTAGGCGCCCAGGACCTCGCTCAGGGCGGTCTGCCCGGCCTTGTCGAAGTGGCCGCCGGGACCGGTCAGCTGGTCGGTGCCGACGCCGCAGGCGATGCGGCCGCCGACCGCCTTCGCCTCGGCCGCCGAGCGCCGGATCAGCTCGGCCGCGCCCGCCCAGTCCAGGCCCATGCCGCGCTGCGCGGTGTCCATCGCCTCGGCCACACCCAGGCCGTGGGACCACAGGTGGCGGCGGAAGGCGAGCGTGGCGTCCCAGTCGACGGCGGCGGGCCCGTCCGGCGAGGTGTCGGCGTACGGATCGGCCACGACGTGGGCCGCGGAGAACACCGTGCGGGAGGCGAGCGGGGCCGATCCGGACGGGCGAAACGGCTCGGTCCGCGGGACGTACGCGCGCGTGCCACCGTTTTCGGTGGGCAGCAGGAGGGTCACAGGGTCAGCTCCGGCACGTCGTGACGGCGGCCCTCGGCCGAGGACCTGAGGCCCAGCTCGGCGAGCTGCACGCCGCGCGCCCCGGCGAGCAGGTCCCAGTGGTACGGCTCGTCGAGCACCACATGGCGCAGGAACAGCTCCCACTGCACCTTGAAGCCGTTGTCGAACTCGCCGTTGTCCGGCACCTCCTGCCACTGGTCGCGGAACCGCTCGGCGACCGGGATGTCCGGGTTCCACACGGGCTTGGGGGTCGCCGAGCGGTGCTGTGCGCGGCAGTTGCGCAGGCCCGCGACGGCGGAGCCCTCGGTGCCGTCGACCTGGAACTCGACCAGCTCGTCGCGGTTGACCCGCACCGTCCAGGAGGAGTTGATCTGCGCGATCGCCCCGCCCTCCAGCTCGAAGATCCCGTACGCGGCGTCGTCGGCGGTCGCGGCGTAGGGCTTGCGCTGCTCGTCCCAGCGCTGCGGCACGTGCGTGGCGGCCAGTGCCTGTACGGACTTCACGCGGCCGAACAGCTCGTGCAGCACGTACTCCCAGTGCGGGAACATGTCGACGATGATGCCGCCGCCGTCCTCCGCGCGGTAGTTCCACGACGGGCGCTGGGCCTCCTGCCAGTCGCCCTCGAAGACCCAGTAGCCGAACTCGCCGCGCACGGACAGGACGCGCCCGAAGAAGCCGCCGTCGATGAGGCGTTTCAGCTTCAGCAGGCCCGGCAGGAAGATCTTGTCCTGGACGACGCCGTGCTTGATGCCCGCGGCGTCGGCGAGGCGGGCCAGTTCGAGCGCGCCCTCAAGGGTGGTGGCGCTGGGCTTCTCTATGTAGAGGTGCTTTCCGGCGGCGACGGCCTTCTTGACGGCCTCCTCGCGGGCGGAGGTGACCTGCGCGTCGAAGTAGATGTCGATCGTGTCGTCGGCGAGCACCGCGTCCAGGTCGGTCGTCCAGTGCTCAAGGCCGTGCTCGTCCGCGAGCGCCTTCAGGGCGTGCGCGCGGCGGCCGACGAGGACCGGCTCGGGCCACAGCACGGTGCCGTCGCCCAGGTCGAGGCCGCCCTGATCGCGCAGCGCGAGGATCGAGCGGACCAGGTGCTGGCGGTGACCCATCCGCCCGGTCACGCCGTTCATGGCGATACGCACCGTCTTACGTGTCACGAAAGTCCCTCCGTACGCCGGTCCCCGTTGAAGGCGGGAGCTACAGAAAGCACCATAGCAAGCGCTTTCTATCCGGGGAAAAGCTAGCCTGCCTGACAAGCCCCGTACAAGGGGGCCGGGCGAAGTGCCCCACGGGGAGCGCCGAACCGCCGCCGACTGCGGGCGGAACGCGCGCGTGGTGCCGGTTTTCCGGTTCGTTGCGGGACCCGCTCGGCGGTGGAACCGAAGAGAGCCCTCGGAGGCGTGCAGATGACCGTGACCCTGGCGGACGTGGCGGCTCGCGCCCAGGTCTCCCCCGCCACCGTCTCCCGCGTCCTGAACGGCAACTACCCGGTGGCGGCAGCCACCAGGGAACGTGTGCTGCGCGCGGTGGACGAGCTGGACTACGTCCTGAACGGGCCCGCGAGTTCGCTCGCCGCGGCCACCTCCGACCTGGTCGGCATCCTCGTCAACGACATCGCCGACCCGTTCTTCGGGATCATGGCCGGTGCCGTGCAGTCCGAGATCGGCGGTCCCGGTGGACGCGCGGGCGGGGAGCGGCTCGCGGTGGTGTGCAACACCGGCGGCTCGCCCGAGCGCGAGCTGACGTATCTGACGCTGCTGCAGCGCCAGCGCGCCGCGGCCGTCGTCATCACCGGCGGGGCCATCGAGGACGCCGAGCACGCGGCGGCGCTCAACGCGAAGCTGCAGCGGCTCACGGACGCCGGTACGCGCGTGGTGCTCTGCGGCCGGCCGCCCGCGCCCGAGACCGGCGCCGTGGCGCTCAGCTTCGACAACCGCGGCGGCGGCCGCACGCTCACTCAGCACCTGCTCCTGCTCGGCCACCGCACGATCGGCTATATCGCGGGCCCCGAGGAGCGCACGACGACCCGGCACCGCCTGGAGGGCCACCGGGACGCCCTCGCCGCCGCGGGCCTGCCGAACGGCGCCGAGCTCACCCTGCACGGCCCGTACGACCGCGCCACCGGCCACGCGGCCGCCGTCGACCTCCTGCGCCGGGAGCCCGCGTTGACCGCGATCGTCGCGGCCAACGACACGGTGGCGCTCGGCGCGTGCGCGGCGCTGCGCGAGGCGGGGCGGCGCATCCCGGACGACGTCTCGGTGGCCGGCTTCGACGACCTGCCCTTCAGCGTGGACGCGGTGCCCGCCCTCACGACGGTGCGACTGCCGCTGGCCGAGGCGGCGGCGCGGGCGGGCCGCATCGCCATGGGCCGCGAGAAGGAGCCGTCCGGGGGCGTGGCGACGATCCCCGGGGAGTTGGTCGTGCGAGGGTCGACCGGGCGGGCCTGAGGACCCCGTACGACCGGATTCCGAGCCTTGACGGAGCGGGGGCGGGTTTCTAGGGTCCGCCCAAGCCGGTCCCACAAGCCGGTCCCACAAGCCGGTCCCACATCCCGGTCCGCACAAGCCGGTCCCACATCCCGGTCCGCACAAGCCGGTCCCACATCCCGGTCCGCACAAGTCGGTCCGTCCAAGTCCGTCCCAGTCCTTCGCTCAAGTCCGTCGAAGCCCGCCCCAGCCCTTCGCCCAGGTCTGTCAGAGCCGTCCGGGCCGGTCCGCCCGAGCCAGACCGAAGCCGCCCCAAACCACCCCCCCCACCTCCTCAGGAGCCCGCCGTGAAGCTGGCCTTCTCCACCCTCGGCGTGCCCGGACTCCCGCTGTCCGACGTGCTGCGCCTCGCCACCACGCACGCGTACCACGGCGTCGAGCTGCGCGCGCACGCCGAAGAGCCGGTGCACACCGGGCTCGGCGAGGCCGAACGGGCTGACGCCGCCGCCGAGTTCAAGGCCTCCGGCGTGGAGGTCCTGGGAATCGCCGGGTACGTGCGCGTGGCGGCGCCCGGCGCGGACGAGCCGGTGCTCGCGGAGCTGCGTGACCTGTGCGAGCTGGCCCGCGACCTGGGCGCCCCGTACGTGCGGGTCTTCCCCGGCGGTACGGAAGAGCAGCGCCCGGAGGAGGCGGACGCGACGGCCGCGCGCCGCCTGGGACTCGCCGCCGAGCACGCGGCCGACGTCGGCGTGCGCATCCTCCTGGAGACGCACGACTCGCACCGCACGGGCGCCGCCGCCACGCGCGTGCTCGGCACGGTCGGACACCTCAACGTGGGCGCCCTGTGGGACGTCATGCACACCTGGCTCGCCGGCGAGCAGCCCTCGACGTCGTACGCCGCCCTGGCGCCGTATCTCGGCTATGTCCAGGTGAAGGACATCGCCTCCGCCGCCGACACCACCCCGCTCGCCCTGGGCTCGGGCGTGCTGCCGCTGACGGAGTGCGTGGAGCTGCTGAGCCGCGAGGGCTGGGACGGCTGGCTGTGCTGGGAGTACGAGGCCCGCTGGTGCCCGGAGGCGGCCCCGCTGCTAGACCAACTCGCCGCGGGGCGCGAGCACTTGGTGCGGTTGCTCAACGAGTCGGCTTGAGGGGCGCGGGGGTCGGGAGCGGTCGGGAGCGGTCGGGAGCAACCTCCCCCGCAAGCTCTGCGCTTCAAAATCCGGCTCCACGCGTGCGTGGTACCGGTTTCAGAGCAGTGTCTTGACCGTAAGAAACTTTCCGACTATCCGTAACCTCCCGGAAGTTTCCTTCACCAGTCCGGGGCCGCGCGGTCCACGGACGCCGGACGTGCGCGGTCTCGGGCTCCGAGTCTCGGGAGCGACATGTCCGATCGCCTCCGCACCTCCAGACGTACTTTGCTCGCCGCCACCGCCGGTTCCGCCGCCGCCGTCGCGGTGGGCGCCGGCTCCGCGCACGCGGCGGAGGAGAGCACCGTGAACCGCACCGCCCTGCGCTCCCTGATCGACCGCATGAGCCTGGAGGAGAAGGTCGGCCAGCTCTTCGTGATGCGGGTCTACGGCCACTCCGCCACCGAGCCCGACCAGGCCGACGTCGACAAGAACCTGGAAGAGGCGGGCGTGCGCAACGCCGCCGAGCTGGTCGCCAAGTACCGCGTCGGCGGCATCATCTACTTCGGCTGGGCGCACAACACCCGCGAGCCGCACCAGATCGCCGACCTGTCCAACGGCATCCAGCGCGCCGCGCTCCGGCAGCCGTCCCGCGTACCGGTGTTGATCTCCACCGACCAGGAGCACGGCATCGTCGCGCGGGTCGGCGAACCCGCCACCCTCGTGCCCGGCGCGATGGCGCTCGGTGCCTCCGGATCACGCGCGGACGCCCGCAAGGCCGCCCGGATCGCGGGGCGTGAGCTGGCCGCGATGGGCATCCGGCAGAACTACGCGCCGGTCGCCGACGTGAACGTGAACCCGGCCAACCCCGTGATCGGCGTACGCTCCTTCGGCTCCGACCCGCAGGCCGTCGCGCGGCTCGTCGAGGCGCAGGTCGAGGGGTACGAGAGCGGTGGAGTGGCCGCGACCTGCAAGCACTTCCCCGGGCACGGCGACACCAAGGACGACAGCCACTACTCGCTGCCGACGATCCACCACACGCGCGAGGAGTGGCAGCGGCTCGACGCGCCGCCGTTCGAGGCGGCGATCGCGGCCGGGATCGACTCGGTCATGACGGCGCACATCGTGGTCCCCGCGCTCGACCCGGCCGAGGACCCGGCGACACTCTCGGCGCCCATCCTCACCGGCATCCTGCGCGAACAGCTCGGCTACGACGGTGTGGTCGTCACGGACTCCCTGGGCATGCAGGGCGTCCGCACCAAGTACGGGGACGACCGGGTCCCGGTGCTCGCCCTGAACGCGGGCGTGGACCAGCTGCTCAACCCGCCGAAACCGGAGGTCGCGTGGAACGCGGTGCTCCAGGCGGTCAAGGACGGCGAGCTGACCGAGGAGCGGCTCGACGAATCGATCCTGCGCATCCTCGAACTCAAGGCCCGCCGCGGCCTGTTCCGGAACCCGTACGTCACGCACGCGCGCGTGGAGCGCGAAGTCGGCACCCGCGCGCACCGCGCCGCTGCCGACCGGATCGCCGAGCGCACGACCACGCTCCTGGTCAACGAGGGCGGGCTGCTGCCCCTCTCACCCCGCGGGCAGCGCGATGTCCTCGTGGTCGGCGCCGACCCGGCCTCCCCGTCCGGGACCACGGGACCGCCGACGACGGTCCTCGCCGACGCCCTCACCGGGCTCGGCTTCACAGCCACCGCGCTGTCCACGGGTACGGCCCCGTCCGCGGCGAAGATCGACGAGGCGGTGGCGGCGGCCGCGGGCAGGGACGCGGTGGTCGTCGGGACGTACAACGTGACGGCGAGCAGCTCCCAGCGCACGCTCGTGGAGCGGCTGCGCGCGACCGGCGTCCCGGTGGTCGCGGTCGCCATCCGCAACCCGTACGACGTGGCTCAGCTGCCGGAGGTCGCCGCGCACCTGGCGGCGTACTCCTGGACCGACACGGAGCTGCGTGCGGCGGCGCGGGTGATCGCCGGGCGGGCCGAACCGGAGGGGCGGCTGCCGGTTCCGGTGCAGCGAGCGGACGATCCGGGGCGCGTGCTGTATCCGGTCGGGTACGGGCTGTCGTACTAGGCGCGGCCTGTTCCTCCCCTCCCCGCCCCTTCCCGAAAGCTTGCAGCGGCCTCGGGGCTGCGGCCCGGACCCCGCTTCGTCGTTCGTCTGCCGCGCCGTCGTGGCTGGTCGCGCCCCGCGGCGGAGCCGCAAATGTCACAGCCGCGCCCCTGTCGGGGGGGCGGGGCGAGGGCCCCCGCCCCCCCCCCCCCCCCCCCGCGGGGGGCCGGGGGGGGGGGGGGGGTGGCCAAACGAGGCGCCGGGGGGGGGGGTGTCCGGCGGTCCGGGGGGGGGGGGGGTGCCGGGGGGGGGGGGGGGGGGGGCGCGCCGGGGGGGGGGGGGGGGCCCCCTCCCCCCCCCCCCCCCCCCCCCCCCCCCCCCCCCCTCTTGTTACGTCAGGCCGCCTCGAACGCCCGCCGGATCAGCGGCGCCGCCTTCTCCAAGTCGGCTGCCGAGACGATGCGGACCTCCAGGTCGCCGGTCCCGAGGTGTCCGATGCCGCGCATGTCCCGGGTGAAGCCCTCCTCCAGCTCGACCGTGTCCGGGTCGAGTCTGAGGTACACCAGGATCGCCCCGTGCTTCGGACGGAAGATCACCGACGCCACGTTCACCAACCGCCGGTAGGCGAAGTAGTGCCGCAGCGACGCCACCTCCACCTCGCCCCACGCCGTGATGCCTCGTCCAATTCCGCGTACAGGTGCCGCAGGCACTCCGGCACCGCTCCGCCACCCGCAGGCGGAGAGATCGCCGAAGCCGTCGGCACGCTGTCCGCCACGGGTGCCCGCTCCCGGCCCCGGCGAGACGAGGCAGCGCTCGGGAAGCCGGTCGCGGAGTCCACGAGTAGCAGTCCCAGCAGGCCACCGTCGAAGATCCGGTAGCGGACCAGGTCGATCCGCTCGGGCAACCTCTGCACCGCCACCCGGTCGTGGTGCGAGAAGCCCGCCGCGATGCAGATTATCCGCGGACGACGCCAGTCGACGGACTCAGCGGCCTCCGCCCCCAGCACCTTCCGCACGAGCGCCTCGAACTCGTGGTGCGCCGACTCCAACCAGGACAGGTAGGAGACCGCCTGGGACATCACCCCGCTGTCTGAGCCCTTCTTGAACTCGATCACCACCGGGCTGCCGTTCTCGTCGAGCCCCAGGTTGTCGATCCGCCCCCGGTGCCAGGGGCCGGTCTGGTACTCCGATGCCAGGAAACGGACGCCCAGCACCCCGTCCGAAGAAGCCACGCCGTCGGCCGTCCCGTCCGCACCCGCCGGCGAGGCAGCCGAACCGGCGGCCGAGGTGGCCGAGGCGCCGGAGACGGCCGAGGTGCCGGAAGCCGTGGCGCGGGACGCCCGCGAGTTCGGGGCGTACGCACGTACCGGCGGCTGGGCCTTCGACCGCAAGGTGGCGCGCAGCGTGCGCCCCGGCGGCCAGGCGGCGGGCGAGACATCTCCGCGAAGGAGTTCGCGGGGCTGGCGGAGTGCTCGCCGGAGCGGGTCATGCGCTACTACCGCGCCTGGGACATGGCCGCGGACGACGGCCTCGTCCCGCAGTTCGAGGCGCTGGCGCCGGGCGAGGACATCGCGCTCCCGGACGCCGACGTCTGGCTCAGCTACTACACGTCCCGCTCCAGCGCGGCCTCCGTTCGCGGCACCGCGATCACGGCCGCCCCCGAGGCCGAGGGCATCCGCCCGACCAAGGCGCTGGAGGTCGCGGAGAACCCCACCGCGCTGCGCGCCGCGATCATGGCCGACCCGGGAACCGCCCGGGCCGCCCGGCACGCACTCCTCGACCGCGTCAGGGAAGACCCGGCGCTGCAGGCCGAGTTGGCCCGCGACATCACCCGGAGCAGCGAGCTGAAGAAGGCGGTGGCGACCGAGTCCAAGGCGGCCGACCGCATCGGCTACGTCCGCCAGATCGCCGAGAACGGCCAGTTCAAGACCCCGGCCGGACGGACCCTGGACGCCCCCGCCGACTTCCGCGCGGAGGCCGACCGCCACCTCTCCCTCATCGACGAGCTGGACGACGAGGACACGGGCGAGTGGGCGGCGGAGGCGTACGACCGTCAAGGAGCTCGTCACCCGCACCTGGAGGAGAACCCCGAACTCCGCGTCCAGGAGCGCCGCACCAAGTTCTACAGCAGCCTGCAGAAGGCCACGAAGGTCTTCGAGGAGCTGACCCTCGACGACGCCGCCGACCTGGACGACATCTACGAGTCCGACATGCTCACCCGCCTCGAAGCCCTCCAGGAAGCCCTCGCCACCTGCATCACGACACTGCGCCGGGCCGCCCCCGAACAGGACTGAACAGCAGGGGTGAGAGCTCCTCGGCTCTCGCCGACGTGGAACGCTCCGGGTGCGCTGCGCCCGGAGCGTTTTCCTGTGCATTTCGATAACGTGCGCGAGAGGGGCCCGCGGCGATCACTCGAATTCCCGCTGCAGTGCTTGCCGCGGGCCCCTCGTCAGCCCGGTCGGGCGCATGATGGCCACCTGTATCTGTCCCTATCCCATGACGGGTCATGGGCCGTCGTGCTGCCCGGAAACAGAAATGACAGGCACCCGACGTCAGGAAGTCCCCATGAATGCACAGCCGTCCGCCGAGTCGTCGAGAATTCGCGTCGATCTGCTCACCAAGGAGTTTCCGCCGGATGTCTACGGCGGCGCCGGGGTGCACGCGGCGGAGCTGTCCAAGGTGTTGCGGGGCCTGGTCGATCTGCAGGTGCGTTGCTTCGGCGAGCCGCGCACCGAGCAAGGAGTCACGGCGTACCAGGAGCCGTGGCTGCCCGACGATGCCAACCCCGCGCTGCGCACGCTCGGCGTGAACGTGCCGATGGCCGCGGACTGCGCGGGGGCGGATCTGGTGCACAGCCACACCTGGTACGCGAATGCCGCGGGCGGGCTCGCGCAGACGCTGTACGGCGTCCCGCACGTGGTGACGACCCACAGCCTGGAGCCCCTGCGGCCCTGGAAGGCCGAGCAGTTGGGCGGTGGGTACGCGCTGTCGTCCCTGGTGGAACGCACGGCGCTGGAGCACGCGGACGCTCTGGTCGCGGTCTCGCGCGGGATGCGCGAGGACATTCTGCGGGCCTACCCGGGTGTCGACCCCGAGCGGGTCCACGTGGTGCACAACGGCATCGACACCACCGTGCAGCGGCCCGACCGCGGCACCGCCGCGCTCGAGCGGTACGGCATCGACCCGGACCGGCCGATCGTGCTGTTCGTGGGCCGGGTGACCCGGCAGAAGGGGCTGCCCCAACTGCTGCGCGCGGCCTTCAGGCTGACCCCGGAGGCCCAGCTCGTGCTCTGCTGCGGGCAGCCCGACACCGCGGAGATCGCCGCGGAGACGGCCGCCCTCGTCGAGGAGCTGAGCCGGGTGCGCAGCGGTGTCGTACGCATCGACGGCATGCTCGACCAGGTCTCGCTGCGGCAGCTGCTCACGCACGCCGACGTCTTCGTCTGCCCTTCGCTGTACGAGCCGATGGGCATCGTCAATCTGGAGGCGATGGCCTGCGAGACGGCCGTGGTCGCCACGGCCACGGGCGGTATCCCGGAGGTGGTGGCCGACGGCGAGACCGGGATTCTGGTGCCCGTGGAGCAGGAGCAGGACGGCACCGGGACGCCGCGCGACCCGAAGCGGTTCGCCGATGACTTCGCGGCGGCCGTGAACCGGCTGCTGGCCGAGCCCGAACTGGCCCGGACCATGGGGAAGGCCGGCCGGGCGCGGGCCGAGGAACAGTTCGGCTGGGAGCAGGCCGCGCGCCGGGTGCGGGAGATCTACCGGGGTCTGCTGGGGCACTGAACCCCGGGGCCCTGGCTGCCTGTCGCGGGCCGCGGAGACGTATGCGATCGACCTGAGGTCGAGCCGTGTCCGCGACCCCGGCGCATCCTCCATCCCCCGGAACTTCATGAAGTCCACCTGGATTCGACTCGTATCCGCGACCCGGCGGATCTGCGGACCTCATGATGTCCCACGGAACCCTTTGACCGGGCCACGGTGCCCGCCCTTACCTTCGGCGCATGTCTCACGCCACGGCGACAAGCAGCACTCTGGAGATTCCCGCAGAAGAACCGGACAAGCCGTCCGGGAATTCAGGGCAGCCGTCCGCCGAAACGCGGGTGACCACCCTCGAATTGTTCTTCGATCTCGCATTCGTCTTCAACTTCACCCAGCTGGCCCGGGTATTCAGCCGGGATATGAGCGCGACCGGACTGCTCCGGGTACTGCTGATCTTCTGGCTGCTGTGGTGGATGTACGGCGGCTACGCCTGGCTGACCAACCATCTTCCGCCGCACAAGAAGCGGCACCGGCTGCTGCTGTTGCTCGGGATGGCGTCCTTCCTGGTCGTCGGTCTCGCCACCCCCAACGCCTTCAACGGTGACGGCGTCGCCTTCGGCGTCGGATATCTGCTGATCGTCTCCGTGCACGCCGCGCTCTTCGCCTTCAGCGGTCCGCGGGCGGCCCGCAACATGCTGCGGATCGCGCCGTTCCACGCGGTGGCCGCACTGCTGATCATCTGGGCGGGGTTCCTGGAGGGGCCCGTGGCATACGCGTGCTGGGCGGGTGCCGTGGTGCTCGAAGTGGTGGCGCCGATGATCACCGGCGTCTCGGGGTTCGAACTGAAGCCGGGGCACTTCGTGGAACGGCACGGACTGCTGATGATCATCGCTCTCGGCGACTCGTTCCTGGCGCTCGGCATCGGCACCAACGGCGGCCAGGCCGGTCTCTCCGTGGTCACAACCGCCGTCCTCATCTTCGTCATCCCGGCCTGCCTGTGGTGGGTGTACTTCGACGAGTCGGAGAAGGCCCGCAGGGCCGAGCGGGCGCTAGAGCGCCAGGACGCCCTGACGCGCTCCCGGATGGCGCTGTCGGCCTTCTTCTACGCCCATGTGCCGATGCTGCTCGGGCTGATTCTGATCGCGGCGGCCGTGAAGAAGACGATCGCGCACCCCTTCGGCCAGCTGGCGCCGGCGCCGTCGTTCGCGCTCGCCGGTGGCGTCGCGCTGTACCTCGTGGGCATCGCCTGGTTCCACAGAATTCTCAAGATCGGCCCGCAGAGATTCCATTTGGCCGCTGCCCTTCTGTCCGCCGCCGCCATTCCGGTGGGGCGCTTCGGGGCCGCCGTGGGCGAAGTGTTCGTACTCGGGGCGCTCATTGTGAGTGCGCTGTTCATCGAGCACCGGTGGACCAAACAGATGGCGCACACCTGTTGACAGCCGTAGAAACAGAAATCGAAGCAGGAACGGGAACGGAGATGGGCATGAGTTCGCTGGAAGACCGCCTGGACGTCATCGAGACCTGCACCAGGGTGGCCTGGTACGTCGACCAACGTGAATGGGACGCCCTGTACGGGGTGTTCGCGGACAAGGTGCTGCTCGACTACACGAGCCTGAACGGCGGCGAGCCGTCGACGGTCTCCACCGAAGAGGTGATCGCCGCCTGGTCGGGACTGCTCGGCAACCTCTCCTCCACCCAGCATCTGATCAGCAATTTCCTGGTGGATGTGCGGGGCGACGAGGCGGTCTGCACCGCGATGTTCCAGGCCGTGCACCGGCTGCCCAACGAACTGGGCGGCCCGCACTGGACGTTGGGCGGGCAGTACCGCTGGACCCTCTCCCGCACGGCCTCCGGCTGGCGCATCTCCGCCATGGTGATGACGGCGCGCTGGTCCGAGGGAAATCGCCACATCATGACGCCCGAAGGGCAGCGCACCGGCGCCGAATCAGCGGCGGACTGAAAGACCTCAGAAAGTCAACTGGCCTTTCTTGGGGCCGCCTCGAAACGCACACCATGATGGCCGGGAAATGGGCTGCACCGGAAATGCCCACCGTCTTGGAATGCCACCCTCTCAAGGAGAGCGCATGAGTGAGCTCACGGAAGAGACCCGAATAGTCGTGGAGCGCTGGTTCGACGCGCTCACGAGCGGCGATTTCGAGACCGCGCTCAACACCCTCGCCGAGGATGTCGAGTGGATCAACTACAGCCCGGTCCCGGGTTACAACGACGACATGAAGTGGATCGGCACGGTCCGAGGCCGCGACGCCGTCCTCGAGACCCTGAAGGTCTTCACCGGCACCGCGGACGTGAAGGTCGAGAAGCTGATCAACCTGGTGGTCGAGGGCGACCAGGCCGCCGGCGTCATCCACGAGGTGTCCGTGGTCAAGGAGACCGGCCAGGAATTCGAGATCGAGTTCATCCAGTGGCTGACCGTCCGGGACGGGCACATCGTCCGCTGGAAGTCCTACACGGACCCCTCGCAGATCATCCGCGCCCTGCGCGGTGACAACAAGGCCGAGGTGACGTCCTGATGAGCGCCCAGCTGATCGCCGCCGTACGGCGCGGAGAGACGGCCGAGGCCGAGAAGCTGCTCGCGGGCGGCGCCGACGCCTCGACGCGCGAGACCACCACCGGGCTCACCGTCCTGATGATCGCCGCCGGGCAGGCCGACGCGCCCACCGTGCGCGAGCTGATCCGCGGCGGTGCCGACGTCCACACCGCGGACCGCAGGGCCGGCGCCACCGCACTGCACAAGGCGTGCCAGGGCGGCAGCCTGGAGGTCGTCCGCGCGCTGGTCGAGGCCGGGTCGTTCGTGGACGCCGTGGCCCCGACCACCGGGCACACCGCCCTGATGGACGCCCTCTGGTACAAGTACCCGGACATCGCGGAGTACTTGCTCGGCCAGGGCGCGAGCCTGAAGGTCTACACGCACTACGGCTTCTCGCTCGAGCAGCACTTCGAGTACGAGCTGAACGTCAACACCTTCGGCAAGGACAAGCTGCTCGAGGCCGAGCGGCACCTGAACGCCCGCCGCGAGCGCGACGCCGCCGCCGTGGCCCGGCAGCAGCTGATGGCCGCCACCGCCGAGGGCAACACCGAGCTGGCGGGCAAGCTGCTCGCCGACGGCGCCAAGGTCGACGAGCGTTCCCCCGACCTGGGCAGCTTCAACGACAGCCACACCCCGCTCCTCGTGGCCGCCCGCGACGGGCACGCCGAGATCGTCCGCCTGCTGCTCGACGCCGGCGCCGACGTCAACGCGGTCGAGCCCACCTTCGGCGCCGTGCCGCTGCACAAGGCCGTCTACAACGGCCACGCCGGCATCACCGCCGACCTGGTCCGCCAGGACGGCACCGACCTGGACTTCCAGGGCGCCACCAACGGCTACACGCCGCTGCACGACTCGCTCTGGCACGGCTACGAGGAGTGCGCCCGCACCCTCGTCGAGGCCGGCGCCCGGCTCGACCTGGTCGGTCACGACGGCAAGACGCCGCTCGACCTGGCCGTCGAGGTGTTCGGGGCGGAGCACTCGCTCACCGGGCTCATCCGGGACCGCGCAGCAGCCTGAATCATCCTACCCCGAACAGGAGTTGACGCATGCTCTTCTACGTCCAGATGAAGTGGAAGCACGAGGGCCGGATCACCCTCGACGAGCTGTGGGAGGTCGAGCAGGAAGAGGCCGTCCACGCCCAGGAGACCGTGGACTCCGGTTTCTGCGTGGGGATCTGGAAGGTGGCCGCGCAGAAGCGCGTCATCGCCATCATCGACTCGCCGGACGCCGAGGAGCTGGACCGCACCGCCCTCGGGCGGCTGCCGATGCGCGAATACCTCGAGTTCGAAGAGGTCTGGCCGCTGCGCGATTACCTCGGCTTCGCCGAGGACGTCAAGCAGCGCTACAAGGTGTGACGGGGAGCCCTCGCAGATGAGCCGGCAGCACGCCCGCACCGCACTCGTCACCGGCGGCAACCGGGGCATCGGCCTGGAGACCTGCCGCCAGTTGAGCCGCGCCGGACTCCACGTCGTCCTGGCCGCGCGAGACCTCGCGCGCGGACAGGAGGCGGCCCGCGGACTGCGCGGCGCCGGCGGCACGATCCGGGTCGAGGAGCTGGACGTCACCAGCGGCAAGAGCGTCCGGGAGTGCGCGCGGCGCCTCGCCGACGCAGATGTCGAGGTCGACGTCCTGGTCAACAACGCCGGTGTCTACCCGACCGACGGCTTCCTCTCGATGAGCGAGGAGACCCTGGACCACGCGCTCGACGTGAACCTCATGGGCGCCTTCCGCACCTGCCGGGCCTTCGTCCCGGCGATGGCGCGGCGGGGCTACGGCCGGGTGGTCAATGTGTCCTCCGGGCTCGGGGCGATGACGGACAACGTGCCGTCCCCCGCGGCGTACGGCATCTCCAAGGCCGCGCTGAACGCCCTCACCCTGGTCGTTTCCTCGGCCGCTCCCCCGTCCGTGAAGGTCAACGCGGTCTGCCCCGGCTGGGTGCGGACCGACATGGGCGGGTCCTGGGCGCCGACGAGCGTCGAGAAGGGCGCGGACACAGCGGTGTGGCTGGCCCAGTTGCCGGACTCCGGGCCCAGCGGCGGGTTCTTCCGCAATCGTCGGCCGATCGACTGGTGACCCCGGCCGCGCCAGTCCGCATCGCTTCCGCCACGTACGAGAGAGGAACAAGATGAAGCTCACCGTCCGGCGCCCGCGCCGGTCCCGCCTCGTCGTCATCGTGGTGGCCGCCGTGCTGGTCCTCGGGGGTGCCGCGCTCAGCAACGACTACGTCCGGGCCGTCACCACCGAAGCCATGCGCTCCACACCCGAGGAGCACGACAAGAAGACCCTCGACTCGCTGCAGCCCGCCGTCCGCACCTATGTGGACGCGGTGAACAGCAAGGACGTCGACCGGCTCGTCGGGGCCTTCCACCCGGAGGGCGAGGCCGGTGACACGGGCCGCTCCTTCCACGGGCGCGAGGAGATCCGCGACTGGGCCTCGGACGAGGTGATCGGCGGCGAACTGACCGTCCTCGCCCACACCCCCGCCGAGAACGGCTCGAACGTGCTGGTGCGATTCGCGAACGGCGGCCTCGGGGCGTTCCGCGCGCACTACGAGTTCGCCCTGAAGGACGGGCTCATCCATCGCGTTTCCATGAGTTATGCCTGACCTCGGGACAAGGAGAGCCCCCGTGCGACACCGCGTCCTGATCCCGGCGGCCCTGGCCGCCACGCTGCTGATCACCGGCTGTTCGAGCACACCCGACGAGCCGGACAAGCTCGCCGGGACGTCCACCCCCGCCGCCGAGAAGAAGGGCGACACCGAGTCCGGCGCCGCCGGGGCCGATCCCGCGACCCGGCGCTATATGGACGCGGTGGCCGACAGCGACCTGGACGCCCTCGCGGACGCCTTCCACGAGGACGCCGTCGCCGTCGACGTCAGCCGTGAGTTCCGCGGCCGGGATGCCATCCGCGACTGGGCAGAGGCCGAGGTGATCGGCGGGAGGCTGCGGATCCTCGAGACCACCCCCGAGAAGGGCGGGACGACGCTGCTCGTCCGCGTCGACCCCGGCGGCTTCGAGGCGACCTACGAGTTCGACGTCCGTGACGGGCGCATCAGCCGGCTCAGCCTGCAGTACGCCTGACCGCTTCCGTCCCACCCATCAGTTCCGAATAATGGAGGGAGCTCGCTCATGAGCACCGACACCGCGCCCGGGGTCAGTGAGACCCGGAGCAAGTACGCGTTGGCCACCCTCGGCCTCGGCGCGTTCGCCATCGGTACCGCCGAACTCGTGATCGTCGGCGTGCTGAATCTGATCGCCGGCGATCTGGACATCTCCGTCGGCACCGCGGGACTCCTGGTCACCGCCTACGCCCTCGGCATCTCCATCGGCGGCCCCATCGTCACCGCGGCGACCATCAAACTGCCCCGGCGTACGCTGCTCCTGCTCGCCCTGGCCGTCTTCATCGTGGGCAACCTGATCGCGGTGTTCGCCTCGGTCTTCGGACTGCTCCTCGTCGCCCGAGTGATCACCGGTGCCATCCACGGCCTGTTCATCGGTGTGGCCAGTGCGGTGGCCGCGAGTCTGGTGTCGGCCGAGCGCCGCGGCCAGGCCGTCGCCATGGTCTTCGGCGGTATCGCCGTCTCCACCGTGATCGGTGTCCCCCTCGGCACTCTGATCGGTCAGTCCATGGGCTGGCGCGCCGCCTTCGTCGGCGTCATCATCCTCGGCGCACTGGCCCTCGTCGCCACGCTGGCCCTGGTGCCCTCCGTCGAGGGCAGCGGCTCCGGCGGTCTGGGCGCGCAGGCCAAGCACGCATTCGCCCCGCGGGTACTGGCCATGCTCGGCGTCGGACTGCTGCTGCTCGGCGGGCAGTTCACCGCGTTCACCTTCCTCACCCCGTTCCTGGAGGACGTCACCGGCATCAGCGGTGGCGCGGTCAGCGCCTTCCTACTGATCTTCGGTGTGGCCAGCGCGATCGGCACCTTCGCGGGCGGCAAGTTCGCCGACAAGAACGCCAACGCCACTCTGCTCGTCGGCAACGTCGTGCTGGTGCTCTCTCTGGGAGCTCTCTACCTCATCGGCTCCAACCCGCTGCTCGTCGGCGTGGCGCTCGCGGCCTGGGGCCTCGTCGGCTTCGGCATCGTGCCCTCGCTGCAGCTGCGGGTGATCTCTCTCGCGGGCCCCGGCGGCGACCTCGCCGCGACCCTGGGTGCCTCCGCTGTCAACGCCGGTATCGCCGCCGGTGCCGCGATCGGCGGCTGGGCCGTGGCCGCGAGCGGTGTCGAGGAAGTGCCGCTCATCGCTCTGATCATCTGCGCCGTCGCCCTGCCGGCCACCTGGGCCACCCGCTTCCTGAAGGCACCCGTGACCACGGCGCCGAGTGCCGACGTCGATCCGGACACCGCCGGCGATTCCGACAACACCCTTGTCACCACCGCCAGTTGAGGAGACATCCCATGCAGATCGTCAAGAAGGACAGCCTGCCCTCCGTCCGCATCGACGGTGAGGTGGCGGCGCGCATCTTCAGCGGCGCCAAGTACGACAACGTGAGCGTCTCCGCGTTCATCGTCGACGTGGCCCCCGGTATCGGCCCCAACCGTCACCAGCACCCGTACGAGGAGATCTTCGTGATCACCGAGGGCACCGTGGAGCTGGAGGCCGGTGGCGAGGTACTGCACGCCACGCCCGAGGAGATCGTCATCGTCCCCGCCGGTGTTCCGCACCGGTTCTCCGCAGCCGGTGACGGCCGTGCCCAGATGGTCAACATCCACGCCGCCGCGGAGGTCGTCACCGAGTTCGTGCCCGACGCCTCGGACAGCAGCTCCTACGAGTACAACCACGCCTAGGAGACAGCGCACATGAAGATCGGCATCCTCGGCAGCGGCCAGATCGGCTCCACCCTGGCCAGCCTGCTCACCACCGCGGGCCACGAAGTCGCCATCGCCAACTCACGCGGCCCGGCCACGCTCACCGACCTCGTCAAGGAGCTGGGTGAGAACACCCGTGCGGCCACCGTGGAGGAGGCGATCGCCTTCGGCGACCCGGTGTTCCTCGCTATCCCGTTCAACCGCTACCGGGACCTCCCGGCTGACGCGTTCGCCGGCAAGGTCGTAGTCGACACCACCAACTACACGCCGGGACGGGACGGCCGGTATCCCCAGCTGGAGACGGACGCGACCACGTCCAGCGAGCTGATCGCCGGGTACCTCGAGGACGCACGGCTGGTGAAAGCCGTCAACACCATGAACTACCGGCCGCTGCTGACCCGCGGGCTGCCGGGCGGCCCGCGGGCGCAGCGCCTGGCCCTCTTCGTCGCCGGTGACAGCCCCGAGGCCAACCGGCTCGTCGTCGAGCTGATCGAGCAGCTCGGGTTCGCCGCGATCGAGACCGGAGCGCTGGTGGCGGGTGGCGCACGCCAGCAGCCCGGTGGGGCCGTCTTCAACGTGCTGCTCCACCCCGACGACGTACGGCTCGACGCCTGAGCCGGCGCAGTCCCACCAACCCTCCCCTTTAAGGAGTGACTTCACCGTGACACTGGACGCATCCGGCGGCCGAACCGTACGTGACGCAACACTGGACGTACTGCGACAGCTCGGTCTGACGACCATCTTCAGCAATCCCAGCCACAGCGAGATGAAGCTCTTCGAGGCATGGCCCGAGGACGAGTTCAAGTTCGTGATGGGCCTTCAGGAGGCTTCCGTCGTCGGTATGGCCGACGGCTACGCGCAGGCCACCGGCGAGCCGTCGCTGGTCATCATCAACGGCGGGCCAGGCCTCGCCAACGCCATGGGCAGCGTCTACACCGCCGCGTCCGCCAAGACTCCGATGGTCATACTCGGCGGCCAGCAGGCCCGCAAGATGCTCCTCGGCGAGCCCTTCCTGGTAGCCAAGGACTCCACCCAGCTGCCCAAGCCATACATCAAGTGGGCCGGTGAGCCGGCCCGCCCGCAGGACGTCCCGGCGATGATCGCCCAGGCGTACCAGATCGCCAAGCAGTCCCCGCAGGGCCCGGTGTTCGTGGCCGTGCCCGAGGACGACTGGGTACGCCCGGCCGACCCGGAGCCGCTGCGCATCGCCAAGGTGGAGAGCGCCGTCGAGCCGTCGCCGAAGGCCCTGGAGCGCATCGCCGCCGCCCTGGACGGCGCCAAGCGCCCCGGCCTGATCGCCGGCGGCCCGGTGGACGCCCAGGGCGCGCGCGGCGACCTTGTCGCCCTGGCCGAGAAGCTCAATGCCCGGGTGTGGGGCGCGCCCGTGTGGAACCGCGGCGCCTTCCCCGAGGACCACCCGCTGTTCGCCGGGGTCCTGCCGCCCATCCCCGAGCTGATCAACCAGCGGCTCTCGGAGCAGCACGACGTGGTCGTGGTGCTCGGCGGCCCGGCCTTCACCCTGTTCACGGCCTGGGACCTGTTCTCGACCGCGCCCGCCGAGCTGGACAAGAGCCCCCGCCCCGCGCTCACCCCCGACGTGGCGTTCCTGCACGTCACCGACGACCCGCAGGCCGCTGCCGCCACCCTGGCCAACGAGAGCTTCGTCGCGCCGCCTGGTGCGGTCGTCAAGGGCCTCGTGCCACTGATCAAGAAGCGCAAGCGGGTCAAGCTGAAGACCGTGCGCGAGCCTGTGGCGGTGCCCGAGGCGTCGACCCCGCTCAGCCAGGCATACCTCTTCCACCTGCTCTCCAAGGAACTGCCGGACAACGCCGTGCTGTTCGAGGAGCTGCCGATCGCCCGCGCGGACTTCCACGAGCAGATCCCGCTCGGCGCCGACAACGGCTACTTCGCCACTGCGAGCGGCGCGCTCGGCTTCCCGTTCGCGGGCGCCGTCGGCTACGCGCTCGCCCGTCCCGACCGGCGCGCGGTCGTCGTGGTCGGCGAGGGCTCCGCGCAGTACACGCTGCACTCGCTGTGGACGGCGGCCCAGCACAACCTGCCGGTCACCTTCGTCATCCCGGACAACGCGGGCTACCTCTCGCTCAAGTACTACCTCCAGGACCAGAAGTCCTGGCAGAAGGGGTACGACCTGAGCGGCGTCGACATGGCCCAGCTGGCCCGCGGCTTCGGCGTGCCCGGCGAGCGCATTGAGACTCCCGAGGGCCTGCAGGCGGCGCTCAAGGAGTCGCTGCAGGCCGACGGTCCTGTGCTGCTCGACGTCATGGTCGCCGACCCCGGCCTGTTCCGGCTCTGAGCAGAACGGCAGCTTCGGTTCAGGTCGGCGGGTTCTCATCCGCGTCCCGCCGACCTGAACGCCGGCAACGCCCCAACTCCACGCCCATGGAAGGGAAGGCATGACAACGCATCAGTCGCGACCGCTCGAAGGCGCCACCGTCGTCGTCATCGGCGGCAGTAGCGGGATGGGCCTCGGGGTCGCACGCTCAGCCGCCGCACAGGGTGCCGCCTCGGTCGTGGTCACCTCACGTTCCGCCGACCGGCTCCCGGACGCCGCCGCCCGGGTCACCGAGGGCGTCACCGGCGCCGCGCCCAAGGTCGACGCACTGGTCTGCGATCTGACCGACGAGCAGTCGATCGACGCTCTCTTCGACCGGGTCGGGCCCCTCGACCACCTCGTGGTCACCGCCTCGCCCGGGTCGTCCGGCAGCGCGTTCCTGGATACCGAGGAGTCACAGGCCCGCGCATTCGTCGACGGCAAGCTGTGGGGCTCATGGCGCGCCGCGCGGCGTGCGGCGCTTCGGATGACCGGAGTCGGCGCGGCCGGCCGGTCGATCACCTTCGCCACCGGCGGCATGTCCGTACGGCCGATGGCCGGCCGGATTCCCGTCACGGTGGCGTTCGCAGGGGTGGAGGCGCTGGCCCGGGCGCTCGCCGTGGAGCTGGCGCCGCTGCGCGTCAATGTCATCCGACCCGGTATGACCGACACCGAGATGTGGTCCTCCGTACCGGAGGACCAACGGCGGGAGATTTTCGCGGAGTTCGCCAAGAACACTCCCGCGCGCAGGGTCGGGCTGCCGGAGGACATCGGTGCCGCAGCGACCTATGCGATGACGGCGGGCTTCGTCACCGGAGCCGTCCTGGATGTGGACGGCGGATCCCTGCTCACCTGAGCGACACCTCGAGCGACACCTATTTCGACAAGCAAGCAACCCAGGAGGCACATCATGAGCACTGTCGAGACCGTCAGGTTCCACCTGAGCGACGGGGTCGTCCCGGCTGAATTCATAGCGCTTGACCAGAAAATGGAGGCCGACTACATGGGCAAGCGCCCGGGATTCCTCTCCCGGGAGATCACGCGGAACGACGACGGTGAGTATCTGGTGATCGTGCACTGGGCCACCGCCGAGGACGCCGACGCCACCATGCAGGCGTTCTTCGGTGCCCCCGAGACCCAGGACTTCCTGAGCTCGGTGGACAAGTCCACCGTCCAGTCGGGCCGTTACGCACAGGTCGAGCGCTAGGTCCCTGCTTTCGGATCGGCCCGGACCCGGAGGGCAGAGGCTTCCGGGTGACCCGAGCCGGGTCAGGTGCGTGCAGCTGCAAGGCGGAGGATGCTGTGACATCAGCCGCTGGCGCGGCGGGCGACGCGGAGCGTCGGCAACTGACGACAACGCGGCAGATGGGCTTGCCAGACCCCGCGACTCCGGGAAGATCCGAAAGAGAGGGCCTAGTGACCTGAGTCAGAGGTTTGTCGTTGGTTTGGTGTGAGTCGACCTGGACCGAAGATCCCGCCGCTATCTGTAACTGAGGCCCAGCGGGCCGTGCTTGAGGGTTGGGTGCGTCGGCGTTCGACGGCTCAGGCGCTGGCCCTGAGGTCACGCATTGTCCTGGCGTGCGCGGAAGGCCATTCGATCGCGGAGGTGTCGCGCCGTCTCGGGATCGCTCCTGAGACGGTCCGCACCTGGCGCAGGCGGTTCCTCGACCGCGGTCTGGAGGGCTTGTGTGACGAACCGCGGCCCGGTGTCCCGCGGAAGATCACCGATGCCGATATCGAGAAGGTGATCGTCAAAACGCTGGAGGAGACACCGAAGAACGCGACACATTGGTCGACCAGGTCAATGGCGGCGGCCACGGGCATGTCGCAGTCGACGGTCTCGCGGATCTGGCGGGCGTTCGCGCTGGCCCCGCACCGCTCGCAGGCGTTCAAGCTGTCGACCGATCCCCTGTTCATCGACAAGGTCCGCGATGTCGTCGGCCTCTACCTCGACCCGCCGGAGAAGGCCCTGGTCCTCTGCGTGGATGAGAAGTCGCAGATCCAGGCCCTGGACCGGTCCCAGCCGGTCCTGCCGATGATGCCCGGCGTTCCTGAACGCCGCAGCCACGACTACGTCCGTGCCGGCACCACCACCTTGTTTGCCGCCCTCGAGGTCGCCACCGGCAAGGTCATCGGCTCCCTCCACCGCCGCCACCGGGCAGCGGAGTTCAAGAAGTTCCTGACCAAGCTCGACCGGGAAGTGCCCGACGACCTCGAAGTTCACCTGATCCTGGACAACTACGCGACCCACAAGACACCCGACATCAAGCGGTGGCTGCTGGCGCACCCCCGCTTCCACCTGCACTTCACACCGACCAGCGCGTCCTGGCTGAACCTGGTGGAACGGTGGTTCGCCGAGCTGACCCAGAAGAAACTCAAGCGCGGCGTCCACCGCTCCGTCCAAGCCCTCGAACGCGACATCAGAGCCTGGCTCACCGACTGGAACGAGCACCCGAGGCCCTTCGTCTGGACGAAGACCGCCGACGAGATCCTCGACAAAGTCGCCGCCTACTGCCACCGAATCTCTGACTCAGGTCACTAGGTCCTGTCGTCACCGCGACGTCTTCGCCGAGAGGACGGGCACCCGGTGACGAAGAGCCCAGAACTCCGTAACACCGCCGCGAGGGCGCCCGGGCAGCCCGGGCGCCCTCGCCGTCGTTTCCCCAGCAACCACCGACCGATGAGGATCGATGACGAACTCCCCTGCTTCCCCCCGTAGTCACACGTTGGCGGAGCGCGAACTGCGCGCCGCCGTCCGCGGCACCGTCCTCACGACGACGGACGCGGCGTACGACGGAGCACGGCGGATCTGGAACGGGGCGGTCGACCGGCGCCCCGCCGTCCTGACCCGCTGCGCCGACGCCGAGGACGCGGCCATGACCGTCCGTATCGCCCGGGAGCACGGTCTGCCGCTCTCGGTGCGCGGCGGCGGCCACGACTGGTCGGGCCGGGCGCTACGCGAGGGCGGCGTCGTCCTCGACCTGTCCGAGCTGCGCGGCGTCACCGTGAACCCGAGCGATGCGACCGCCACGGCCCAGGGCGGCGTACGCGCCGGTGACCTGGTCGCCGGTGCCCACGAGCACGGCTTCAAGCCGGTCGTCGGCACCGTGAAGGCGGTCGGAGTGACCGGCCTGACCCTCGGCGGCGGCTACGGCCTGCTCGGCGGGCTGCACGGGCTCGCCGCCGACAACCTGCTCGCGGCCCGGGTCGTCCTCGCCGACGGCACGGAGGTCACCGCCGACGCGACCGAGAACCCCGACCTGTACTGGGCGCTGCGTGGCGGAGGCGGCAACTTCGGGGTCGTCACCGACCTGCGTTACCGCGTCCACCCCGGCGCCACGGTCCTCTCCGGCCTGCTGCTCTTCCCGCTCGACCAGGCGTCGAGCGTGCTGCGTGGCTACCGGGAGCTGATCGCCGAGGCACCCGACGAGCTGACCGTGATGGCCGGGTTCTTCACCGGCCCCGAGGGCACCCCTGTGCTGTTCCTCCTCCCGATGTGGAGCGGCGACCCGGCGCTCGGCAACGACGCGGTGGCCCGCCTGGCGAAGCTGGGAACACCAGTGTTCGGCGAGGTGAACCCGATGGCGTACCAGGACGTGCTCGGCATGTTCGACGCGGTCGTCGTGGACGGCCGGCACAACGAGATGCGGACGCGCTGGCTGCCGGAACTCACGGACACCACCACCGAGTTGCTGATCGCCGCGGCGGCGCGGATGACCTCGCCGTACTCAGGTCTGTATCTGCACCACTTCCACGGAGCGGCCGCCCGGGTGCCCTCGGCGGACACGGCGTTCGCGCTGCGCAAGGACCACCTCCTTGTCGAGATCGCCGCGTCCTGGGCGCCGGCGGGCGACACGGAGGCGGACGCGGCGCACGGCCAGTGGGCGCGGCAGGTGTCGGCCGAGCTCGCCGAGTCTGCGCTGTCCGGCGGCTACCCCAACCTGCTCGGCTCCGACGAACGGGAGCGGGCGCTCGCCAGCTTCGGCGCGGGCGGCGCCGAGCGACTCCTCGAGGTCAAGCGGCGCTACGACCCGGACAACGTGTTCAGCGCCGTGCCCGCGCTGCTCCCCACTCCTTCCTGAAGGCGGTTCCACGATGACTTCCCCGACTTCCACCACCACCGTCACGGCGGTTTCGTTGTCCCTGGAGCAGGCGGTGTCCAGGGCCGAGGCCGGCGTGGCCGCCGCGCGGGCCCTCGACGCACGCATGAACATCGCGCTCGTCGACGCCGCCGGGCACCTGGTGCACTTCTCCCGCATGGACGGGGCCTGGCTCGGCTGCATCGACTGGGCGCTGAAGAAGGCCAAGACCTCCGCGCTGTTCTGCCTGCCGACCGCCGCGGTCGGCGAGCTGTCGCAGCCCGGGGGGCCGGTCTACGGCATCGAGTCCACCAACGGCGGCTTGGTGACGTTCGCGGGCGGCCTGCCGATCACCGACGCCGAGGGCACCGTCATCGGCGCCGTGGGCGTCTCCGGCGGCACGACGGAACAGGACGCGGCGGTGGCGGAGGCGGCGGTGAAGGGCGAGGCCGAGGCGCGTACGGCCAAGAAGACGGCGAGCCCGGCGAAGAAGGAATCCGCCCCTCGCACCGCCAGTGCCACGGCCCGTACCACCAAAACCACAGCGGCAGCCAGGACCACGGCCGCGGCCAAGAAGACGGCCCCCAAGAAGAGGGCGAGCCAGGCGAAGACCCGGCGCCCGGGCCGCGCCGCCTGAGGCCCGGCAGTTGCCGGGCCTCGCTCTCTGCTTCTGCTCCCCCACGCCGCCGGGCGGCTCGCCCGGCGGCGTGGGGCGTCCCGCGATCGTCGTCGTACCGGCCGACGGCGCGGCTGCTCGGCCGGCCCTGCTCCCTCGCTGTGAGAGCCCCAGCCAAGAAGACAGCGCCGCACGGGCTGACTGCCCGTCCGGCGCTTGCGGACGGAAGCTCAGACCGAGCCCACAGGCACGTCGTCACTCTCCGGCTCCCGCGCGCCCGCCTCCGTACGAGCCACTGGCACCGACGTGTCCGAAGCAGGCGTCGAAGCCGCCCTTGCCTCCCGCCGGTTCATCACCCTGCGCGCCACCGGCTCTGTGAAGCGAGCCGTCAGCGGGCCGATCACGACAAGGAGCAGGACGTACGCAGTGGCTAGTGGGCCGAGGCCCGGTTCGACGCCCGCCGTGACCGCCAACCCGGCGATGACGATGGAGAATTCGCCCCTGGCCACGAGCGCGCCGCCCGCGCGCCAGCGCCCGCGGACACCGATGCCCGCGCGTTTGGCGGCCCAGTAGCCCGTGGCGATCTTCGTCAGCGTGGTGAGCACCGCCAGGACGAGTGCCGGGAGCAGCACTGGCGGAATCGTCGCCGGGTCGGTGCTCAGACCGAAGAAGACGAAGAAGACCGCGGCGAACAGATCGCGCAGCGGCATCAGCAGATGGTGGGTGTTCTCCGCGACCTCGCCGGAGAGCGCAATGCCCACCAGGAACGCCCCGACCGCAGCGGACACCTGCACCTGTTGGGCGAAGCCAGCCACCAGCAGGGTGAGCCCGAGTACGACGAGGAGCAGCTTCTCCGGGTCGTCGCTGGAGATGAAGCGGGAGATCACCCGGCCGTAGCGCACCGCGACCAGGAGCACCGTGCCCACGGCGGCGAGCGCGATCGCCAGCGTGAGGCCACCGGCCACCAGCCCGGCCCCCGCGAGGAGCGCGGTGAGGATGGGCAGATAGACCGCCATGGCCAGGTCCTCCAGGACCAGGACGCTGAGGATGGCGGGGGTCTCGCGATTGCCGAGCCGGCCCAGGTCGCCGAGGACCTTGGCGATCACCCCGGACGACGAGACCCAGGTGACCCCGGCCAGCACCACCGCCGCCACCGGCCCCCAGCCGAGCAGCAGGGCGGCGGCCGCTCCCGGCACCGCGTTGAGCGCGAAGTCGACGGCGCCCGCCGGTGCGTGGGTCTTCAGATGCCCCACGAGATCGCCCGCGGTGTACTCCAGGCCGAGCATCAGCAGCAGCAGGACGACGCCGATCTCGGCGCCCACCTCGATGAACTCCTCGCTGCCGCCGAGCGGGACGACGCCGCCGTGCCCGAAGACCAGTCCGGCGAGGAGATAGAGGGGAATGGGGGAGAACTTGAGGCGAACGGCGAAGCGGCCGAGCAGGCCGAGGGCGAGTACGACGGTGCCGAACTCGATGAGGAAGACAGCGGAGTGCACGCGATCACGTCCGCTCGAGGATCGCGTGCGCGCCGTCGACGCCTTCACGGGTGCCGATCACGATCACCGTGTCGCCGCCGCGCATCCGGAAGTCCGGCCCCGGCGACGGAATCGCGTGGGACCGGCGCATCACGGCCACGATGGAGGCACCGGTCTCGGTGCGCATATGGGTCTCGCCGAGCGTGCGGCCGTTCCAGTACGAGGGGCCGGTGATCACGACTCGCTCGGCGAGCAGCCCGAAGTCGCTGGTGTGCAGCAGGTTCGGGTTGTTGTGACCGGGCAGCAGGGCATCGGTGAGCGACAGCGCCTCGCCGGCCGTGAGCGGCAGCGACAGACCGGCGGAGTCGGGGTCCTCGTCGTGGTGCACATTGAGGGTGCGCCGGCCGTCGCGGTGGGCGATGACCGACAGCGTGTCCTGCCGTCGGGTGGTGAGTTCGTACTGCACCCCGATGCCGGGCAGCGGGGTGGTCCTCAGACGCGGAGCGGGCACGGTGCGCTCCCCTTTCCGATCGGTTATTGCGGGCGGAGCCAGACAGCGGAGAGGGGTGGCAGCACCAGCGACGCGCTCGCCTCCAGCCCCTGCCAGGGCACGTGTTCGGACGTGACGCGGCCGGAGTTGCCCACGCCGCTGCCGCCGTAGGCCGCCGCGTCGGTGTTGAGCACCTCGGTCCAGTTGCCGGCGACGGGCAGACCCACCCGGTAGTGGTGACGCGCGGTGGGCTGGAAGTTGTAGATGCAGACCAGGGGCGCCCCGGAGGCGTCGTGGCGGACGAAGGAGAACACGTTGTCCTGCGCCGCGTCCGCGTCGATCCAACGGAACCCGGCGGGGTCGGCATCCCGGCTCCACAGGGCCGGCTCCTCGAGATAAGTCCGATTCAGGTCGCGCACCAGATCGCGGACCGCGGTGTGCGGGGCGTGCCGCAGCGCCGCCCAGTCCGGTCCCCTCTCGTGCGACCACTCGGCGTCCTGCGCGAACTCCTGTCCCATGAAGAGGAGTTGCTTGCCGGGGAAGGCCCACATGAAGGCCAGATAGGCGCGCAGGTTGGCGAACTGCTGCCAGCGGTCGCCGGGCATTTTGGTGAGCAGAGAGCCCTTGCCGTGCACCACTTCGTCGTGGCTGATGGGCAGCATGTAGTTCTCGGCGTACGCGTACACCATGGGGAAGGTCATCGCGTGGTGGTGGTACTGCCGGTGCACGCAGTCCTCGTTCATGTAGGACAGCGAGTCGTGCATCCAGCCCATGTTCCATTTGAGGCCGAAGCCGAGGCCGCCGAGGTCGGTGCGGCGCGTGACGCCGTCCCACGCGGTGGACTCCTCGGCGATGGTGACCACACCGGGGCAGCGGCGGTAGACGGTGGCGTTCATCTCCTGCAGCAGTTCCACCGCGTCCAGGTTCTCCCGGCCGCCATACTGGTTGGGCAGCCACTCCCCTTCGGCCCGGGAGTAGTCGAGGTAGAGCATCGAGGCGACCGCGTCCACACGCAGGCCGTCGATGTGGAACTCCTCGCACCAGTACACCGCGTTGGCGACGAGGAAGTTGCGTACCTCGGTGCGGCCGAAGTCGAAGACGAGGGTGCCCCAGTCGGGGTGCTCGCCGCGGCGCGGGTCGGGGTGCTCGTACAGCGGCGTCCCGTCGAAACGGGCCAGGGCCCAGGCGTCGCGCGGGAAGTGCGCGGGCACCCAGTCGACGATGACGCCGATGCCCGCCTGGTGCAGCGCGTCGACGAGGCAGCGGAAGTCGTCGGGAGTGCCGAGGGTCGCCATCGGCGCGTAGTACGAGGTGACCTGGTAGCCCCAGGAGCCGCCGAAGGGGTGCTCGGCGACCGGCAGGAATTCCACGTGCGTGAAGCCCAGCGCCTTGACGTAGGCGGGCAGTTCACGGGCGAGTTCGCGGTAGCCGAGCCCGGGGCGCCAGGAGCCGAGGTGCATCTCGTACACGCTCATCGGCGCCTGCTCGGCGGTGGTCGCGCCGCGGGCGGCGAGCCAGTCGCCGTCGCCCCAGGTGTAGTCGGAGGTGAAGATCCGGGAGGCGGTGCCCGGGGCCGGCTCGGCGGAGGCGGCCATCGGGTCGGCCTTCTGCACCCAGTCGCCGGCCGGGGTGAGCAGCTCGAACTTGTAGCGGCAGCCGTCACCGACGCCGGGCACGAACAGCTCCCAGACCCCGCTCTCACCGAGCGAACGCAGCGGATGCGCCCTGCCGTCCCAGTGGTTGAAGTCGCCGACCACCCGCACAGCGCGCGCGTTTGGCGCCCACACCGCGAACGAGCTGCCGTGCGCCCGGCCCCACCCGGACTCCTGCTCACAGGTGCGGGCCCCGAGCACCTGCCTGAGCTGCTCGTGCCGGCCCTCCACGATGAGGTGCAGATCGAGTTCGCCGAGCGTGGGCAGATAGCGGTAGGGGTCGTCGTACGTGAAGACGTGCTCGCCGTAGTGCGCGGCGACCCGGTAGTCGGGCACCTCCCGGCCCGGCAGCACCCCGGAGAAGACGCCCTCGCCCTCGTGGGCCAGCTCGGCGAGCAGCTCGCCGGACGCCGTGGTGAGGCACACCCCGTCCGCGAGGGGGCGCAGCACCCGCACGGTCACGCCGTCGGACCTGAGGTGCGGGCCGAGCAGGGCGTGCGGATCGCTGACCTCACCGGTGGTGAGGCGCTTGAGGTCGGTGGGGGCGAGCAGGTGCGGCGCTGCCGCGGCGATGTGGCGGTTCGGTGCGAGGCTCACGACTGCAGCTTCCTGTCCGTGAAGATGTGGGCCACCCGGTGCTGCGGGTCGAGCCGTACGTAGTTATCCCGGTCCCAGGCGTAGCTGTCCCCGGTAAGCGCGTCATGGACCTGGAAGGTGTCGGTGCGCTCCAGGCCGAGGGCCGGCAGGTCCAGCGAGACGGTCGTCTCGCGGCAGCTGTGCGGGTCGAGGTTGAGCACCACGAGCACCCAGTCCTCGCCGAGCCGCTTCGAGAAGGCCACGACGGCGTCGTCGGCCGTGCGGTGGAAGTGCAGATTGCGCAGCTGGTGCAGGGCCGGGTGGGCCCGGCGCAGCTGGTTGAGGGTGCGCAGCAGCGGGGCGAGCGAGTGGCCCGCAGCTTCCTCGGCCTTCCAGTCCCGGGGCCGGTACTGGTACTTCTCCGAGTCGAGGTACTCCTCGCTGCCGGGTCCGGCCGGAACGTTCTCGCAGAGTTCGAAGCCCGCGTACACGCCCCAGGTGGGCGCGGCCGTCGCGGCGAGCACCGCGCGGATCTCGAAGGCCGCCCTGCCTCCGTACTGCAGGAAGGCGTTGAGGATGTCCGGGGTGTTCACGAAGAGGTTCGGCCGCAGATAGGCCGCGCTCTCGCTGCTGTCGAGTCCGGCCAGTTCGGCGAGGTACGACTCCACCTCCTCCTTGGAGTTGCGCCAGGTGAAGTACGTGTACGACTGGTGGAAGCCGACCCGTGCGAGGCTGCGCATCATCGCCGGGCGAGTGAACGCCTCGGCGAGGAACAGCACGTCGGGATCGCTCGCGTGCACGGCCTCGATGAGCCGCTCCCAGAACGCCACCGGCTTGGTGTGCGGATTGTCGACCCGGAAGATCCGTACGCCGTGCGCCATCCAGTGCCGCAGGATGCGCAGACACTCCTCGTGCAACCCGTCCGGGTCGGTGTCGAAGTCGATGGGGTAGATGTCCTGGTACTTCTTGGGCGGATTCTCGGCGTACGCGATGGAGCCGTCGATGCGGTGCTTGAACCACTCCGGGTGCTCCTTGGCCCAGGGATGGTCGGGCGAGCACTGCAGCGCGAAGTCGAGAGCGACCTCCAAGCCCAGTTCACCGGCCCGGGCCACGAACTCGTCGAAGTCGTCGAGGGTGCCGAGGTCGGGGTGAATCGCGTCGTGCCCGCCAGCCGGCGACCCGATCGCCCAGGGGGAGCCTGGGTCGTAGGGACCCGCGGTGAGAGCGTTGTTGGCACCCTTGCGGTGAGTGGTGCCGATGGGGTGCACGGGCGGCAGATAGACCACGTCGAAGCCCATGTCGGCGATGCCGTCGAGACGTTCCGCGGCGGTGCGCAGCGTGCCGGAACGCGGCGGTTCGAGTACGCCCTCGGCGTTCTGCACCGCGGGCACGGCGCCCTCGGAGCGCGGGAAGAACTCGTACCAGGCGCCGTACAGCGCCCGCTTGCGGTCCACCCGCAGCGGCAGCTCGGCGGATGCGGTGACCAGGTCGCGCGGCGGGTGCGCGGTGAGCAGCGCAGTGACGTCCCGGTCCAGTGCGGCGGCGAGCCGCTCCTCCGGGGTGGTGCGGTCGTCCATGAGGCGGTCGCGAGTCTCGGCGAGCGCGGCGCGCGCCGGCTCGTCCTCGATCCCCGCTGCGGCCCGTTCCAACAGCAACGCGCCTTCGGCCAGGACGAGTTCCACGTCGATACGGGCCGGGATCTTGATCTCGGCGGTGTGCCGCCAGGTCGCCACGGGGTCGGTCCACGCCTCGACCCGGTAGCTCCAGTCCCCCTCGCGTGCCGCGCTGACCTGCGCCGCGTAGCGGTCGGTGCCGGGGGCGACGAGCCGCATCGGGATCCGCCGACCATCGACACCGTCCGGGTCGGTCAGGACGACATCGGCGGCGACGGAGTCGTGCCCTTCGCGGAACACCGTCGCCGAGACCTCGAACACCTCTCCCGGCACGGCTCTGGCAGGGCGGCGGCCCGCGTCGACCTGGGGGCGTATCTCCTCGATCGGGATACGGCCGACGGCCGGGGTGAACCGCCGGGCTGCGGGCGTGCCTGTCATGTTCTTGCCTCCTCGCACCGGGGTGCGGTTGCTGGAAGATTCACGGTTGAGGGCGGGGTCCGGGGCCGGGCCCGGTGACGGGGTCGTGTGCGGGCCCGGGCTCAACGGCGTATCCCGCTCGTGCCGTTACTGACCTCGGAGATGATCCGGCGGTAGCCCGCCACCAGCGGGTGCTGCGGATAGGCGGTGGCGAAGAGCCGTTCCCCGGCCAGCGAGGCCATTTCGGGGGCGTAGGGAAGGACGGCGGTGAGCCGGGTGTCGTAGGCGGACTCGACCTCGCCGCGCAGCCTTTCGCGCACCACACCGTCCGGCACCATGTTCACGACCACGCTGAGGCGCAGACAGCCGAGCCGGTTGGCCAGCGCCATGGTCTCCCGGGCCCCGGCGAGGTCGAGCCGGTCGGCCCGGGTCACGATGACCAGCGCGTCCGAGCTGGCCATCGCGGTGACGGTCTCGTTGTTGAACCCGGCGTGCGTGTCCAGGAGCAGTACGTCGAGGGCCAGTGAGTCGATGAGCCGGTCGAAGCCCTCCCGCAGCAGCCCCACGTCGTAGCCGCGGCCCATGATCTCGTTGATGCCCGCGGCCCGGCTCCTGGCCGGCACCAGGAAGAGGCCGTCGTGGCCCGCGTCGGCCTTGGCTGGATAGGCGGCGTCCTCGATCTCGCAGCGCCCGATCAGGTAGTCGGTGAGCGAGCGCGGCACCGTCGTCACCGTGTCGCCGAACATGACGTCCAGGGCGGGCGTCTGGATGTCCGTGTCCACCAAGGCAACCCTGCGGCCCGCGGAGGCCAGGAGCAGCGCGAGGTTCGCGGCCATGCTGGACTTGCCCGTACCTCCTCGGTAGGAGTGCACGGTGATGATCTGCGACATGAATTCCACCCGGTAGTTCTCGAGTCGAGGTCGGGACGGGGCTGATCCGGAGGACGGGGCCTACGCAGGGCCTACGCCTCGGGGTCCCGCCAGTGGACGGCCATCATCGTGATGTCGTCGGACTGTTCGGCGGGTCCGACGAACTCGCTGAGGGCGCCGTCCATGTGGTCGAGCAGCTCTTCGCCGCGGGCCGCCCCCTCGCCGAGTTGCTTGATCATCTGGTCCTCGCCGAAGAAGTGCCCGGGCACCGAGCGCGCCTCGGTCACGCCGTCGGTGTAGATGAAGAGCGTGTCCCCGGGGCTGATCTGTGCGTAGCCCAGGGAGAAGGCGACGTCCGGGATGACTCCGACGGCCGGCCCGGTCGGCTCCAGGAGCACCGGGTCACCGCCGTCGGCGCGTACCAGGACGGGCGGATTGTGGCCGCCGTTGATGTAGACCAGATTGCCGGTGACCGGGTCGAGGACGCCGAAGAACATGGTGGCGAAGTAGCCCTGCCGGATGTGGTTGCGGGTCAGGTAGTTGTTGGTGCCCACCACGGCGTTGAGCAGCGGCGTCGCGCCCACCACTGGAATGGCCCGGCTGTGTTCCTCCCAGTCGGTCTCCTCGCCGAGCAGATCGGCGGCGATCAGGCTCTGCAGTCCGCTCTGTTCGGCGGTGTGCCGCAGCAGGCTGCGGATCAACGCCATGAACAGCGCGGCGCCCACACCCTTGTCGCAGACATCGGCGACGACGAGGGCCAGCCGGCGCCGGTTGACCAGTTCGAAGACGTCGTAGAAGTCCCCGGCGACCGTCCTGGCCGGGCGGAACCGGACGTCGATCTCCCAGCCGTCCGGGCTGGGCAGCGAGTCCGGCAGGAAGCCCATCTGGATCTCCCGGCCGATCTCCAGCTCCCTTTCGTAGCTGAGGAGTTCGGCATGCGCGGCGACGTCCTCCATCGTCCGGCTGAAGGTGGCCCGCTCATGGCAGTCGCGCAGCCTGGCCCGGACCAGGTCCGGGTGGAAGGGCGGCACGAGGTAGTCGGATCCCGCGTGCACATGGCTGCCCAGAAGATGCAGGTCGTGCTCCGCGAAGGCCACCACCGTGGGGCGCTGGTCCTCGTCGTCAAGCCGCCGGGCCACGGCCCGGACTGTGTGCGGGGAGAGCCCGGCGTACGCCAGCAGCACGTCTGTGTCGGGCAGTTGGCCGACTTCCTTCGCCAGTACGTCACCCGGAGTCCGGACGTGTACAACGGTCCCCAGCTTGTCCAGGGCGGTCAGCAGCTCTGGAGGCGCGTCGCGGCGCTCATCCAGCACCAGCACCTTGGTCGGTTCCATTTCGCCTCATCTACCGCGTCGCCGAGCGACGCATCACGAGCGTGCTGACATTGCGCCCGGCCACCAACTCGTACGCGAAGCAGTCCACAGAGGTGAACGCGAGGTACACCCCGAGTCCGCCGATCTCCCGCTCCGCGAGTGGCACGTCGAGCGCGGGGGCACGCATGCCCTCGCGCGGGTCGAAGGCAGGGGCGTCGTCCTCGAAGCGCACCCACACCTGGTCCGGGTCGATGCCGCCGTCCACCGCGATCTCGCCGGTGGCCCCCCGGTAACCGTGCATGACGATGTTGGTCGCCAGTTCGTCGGCGGCCAGCCGCAGCCGGTAGAGGGCGTTCGACTCCAGCCCGGCACGGTGGCCGAGCCGGAGCACGAAGTCGGCGACCTGGTCGAGCACGGCGAGCTCCGCCGGGATACGCAGCGCGGCGGGTGACCGCCGCGGCGCCAGCCGGACGCAGTCGGCCGTCGTGACGGTGTGCCCCGAGCGGCCGGGACGGTCGGCCGCGGCACCTATGTCGAACGCCATCGCTCCGTGCCCCCTCAGGCGTCGACGAGGTCGATGCTGTGGTCGAAGCCGGCCAGCTTGATGGTGCGGGCGACCGGCTCGGTGGCACCGACGACGGCGATCCGCACGTCGTCGCCCATCTTCTGACGGGCGAAGACGAGAGCCCGCAGCCCGGCGCTGGCCAGGTAGGACAGCTGCTCGGCGCGGATCACCAGCTCGATCGCGCCGGTGGCGGCGGCCTCGTCGACCGTCTCGTGGAAGCGGGCGGCAGTGCCTGCGTCGAGCTCGCCCTTGAGCTCGATCGTCGCGACGCGCTCGTTGACCCTCAGCCTTACGTCGAAAGCCACAGTGGCCCCTCCTTCTGCGTGGTTACGTGGGTTGCGGTCGTGCTGCCGGCAGCGGCGCCGGCCTGCGGGGTGCCGGTCAGTGCGTGGCGCGGCCGACGAGGATCACGACCGAGTGCGGGCCCAGGTGATACCGGCCCGGGTGCTCCAGGCGCGGCTCGGACCCCGGCGGGTGCAGCCCGTAGGACATCAGCGCCCCGGTGTCCGTGAAGAGGTGCCACTCCTGGCCGGGCGGCAGCCCGGGCAGTTCGAGGTCGTGCGCCTCCCAGTGGGCGTTGACCGCCACGTAGATGTGGTCGTCGGCTACGGTCCCGCCGCCCTTGGCGTGCCGGCCGCAGCGCATCATGCCGAGCACCCGGCTGTGCTCCGCCCAGTCCGGCATCCATGCCTGCACGCCGTGCCAGCTGACGTCGGCGTAGCCGCTGCCGACGCGGTCCACGCCGGTCGGATGGTCGGCGGTGCGCAGCACCGGGTGAGCGTGCCGGAAGGCGATCAACGCCTTCGTGAACTCGAGTAGTTCGGTGTTCGCGGTCGGCCCCTCGACCAGGCCCCAGTCGAACCAGGACAGGTCGTTGTCCTGGCAGTACGTGTTGTTGTTGCCGAGCTGGGTGCGCCCCGCCTCGTCGCCCGCCAGGATCATCGGGACGCCCTGGCTGGTGAGCAGGATGGCCAGCATGTTCTTCGTCTGGCGCAGCCGCAGGTCGCGGACGTGGGCGGAGGCGCTGGGGCCCTCCTCACCGCAGTTCCAGCTGTGGTTGTCGTTGGCGCCGTCGCCGTTGCCCTCGCCGTTGGCCTCGTTGTGCTTGTCGTTGTACGAGACCAGATCGCTCAAGGTGAAGCCGTCGTGCGCGGTGATGAAGTTGACCGAGGCCGACGCCGTACGCCCCTGGTACAGGTCGGGCGAGCCGGCCATGCGGGTGGCGAGCTCACCGACGAGACCGGGCTCGCCCTTGATGAACCGGCGTACGGCGTCGCGGTACTGGCCGTTCCACTCGGACCAGCGGCCGTAGTTGGGAAAATGCCCGACCTGGTAGAGGCCGGCCGCGTCCCAGGCTTCGGCAATCAGCTTGGTGTGCCGCAGCACCGGGTCGTGGGCGAGCTGCTCCAGGAGCGGCGGGTTGGGCAGCGGAGTGCCGTCCGGGGCCCGGTCGAGGATGGCCGCGAGGTCGAAGCGGAATCCGTCGATGTGGTACTCGGCGACCCAGTAGCGCAGGCAGGACAGGACGAAGTCCCGTACGACGGGGTGGTTGCAGTTGACCGTGTTGCCGGTGCCGCTGAAGTTGTAGTACTCACCCCGGTCGGTGAGCATGTAGTACGTGGCGTTGTCGAGGCCGCGGAACGAGATGGTGGGACCGTTCTCGTTGCCCTCGGCGGTGTGGTTGAAGACCACGTCGAGGACGACCTCGATGCCCGCCCGGTGCAACTCCTTCACCAGGGACTTGAATTCGTCGGCCTGCATGCCGAAGCGTCCGGTCGCCGCGTAGCCCGCCTTCGGGGCGAAGAACGAGACGGTGTTGTAGCCCCAGTAGTTGTGCAGCCGTTCGCCGCTGACCGGGTCGGTGCGCGGGTTGTCCAGCTCGTCGAACTCGAAGACCGGCAGGAGCTCCACGCAGTTGACGCCGAGCTCCTTGAGGTACGAGATCTTCTCGCGCAGGCCCGCGTAGGTGCCCGGTGCCCGCACCCCGGACGAGGGATGGCGGGTGAAGCCGCGCACATGGGTCTCGTAGATGACGAGGTCCTCGGTGGGGATGCGCAGCGGAGTGTCGTCGCCCCAGTCGAAGTCGTCGTTCAGCACCTGGGAGCGGTACGGGTACACGTTGTCCCAGTCGGGCTCCTCGCCCCACACGTCGCGGCCCGAGACGATCCGCGCGTAGGGGTCACCGAGAATGCGGCGAGCGTCGAAGCGGTCGCCGGCCTCGGGGTCGAAGGGCCCGTCGGCGCGGAAGCCGTACTCCAGGTTCTCCAGGTCGAGCCCGAAGACCGTCATCGCGTGCACGCTGCCGGTCCGGAACTCCTGGGGGAACTCCAGCTCCGCGGTCGGCTCCTTCGCGCCGCGCTCGAAGAGCACCAGGCTCATCGCGGTGGCGCGGTCGGAGTAGACCGAGAAGTTGACGCCGCCGGGCACCGGTGTCGCGCCGTACGGGAAGGGGCGCCCCGCCCGTACCCGGTAGCCGCCGATGGTGCGGGTGGGGAACGCGTCGACGCGCTCCCGCTCGGACATGTCCTGAACGCTCATCGCCCGGCACGCTCTCCCTCGGTGGCGTCGCCGATCCGGAAGAAGTCCAGGAAGCCGGTCGCGCTCATCACGAACCGCACCTCTTCCGACAACCCGGACAGCGTGATCTCGGCCTCCAGCTGCTGGGCGTGCCGGTGCACGATCAGCAGCGTGCGCAGGCCCGCGCTGGAGACGTAAGAGACACCGGTGAGGTCGACCAGAACCTCGCTGCCCGCCTTGATGAACGGCAGCAGCTGCGCCTGCAGCCCGCCGGACGTGGTGCTGTTGATCTCCCCGTCGAGGACGATCACCGTGCGGGAACCCTCGTTGTGCGTCTGCACCTTCACCGTCATCCGGCCGCCTCCGTACGCGAGGTGCCGGACAGCCGGACCTTGACCTTGACGCGCCCCGAGGTCTCGGGGAGCCGTACGAACAGGCCCTCGGCGTCGAAGTCGGTGTGCGGCTCGCCCTCGATCTCGACAGACTCGATCCGCACGGAGCCGGGCGGCAGCAGATCCGGCGAGACCCGCAGCACGCGGTCCTCGATCAGGGCCGGGTCCGGCTTGTACCAGAAGTTCATCGGCCGGCCGTCGATCAGCAGGTTGTTGTAGACCGCCGCGAGGTAGCACAGCTCCGCCGAGTGGTACATGGACATCGAGTGGCTGCCCTTGAGCCGCTCCACGCCGAGCAGGTACGGCAGGCCGTTCGCCAGGGTGTTGAAGTAGACGGCGCCCTCGTCGTGGTCGAGGAAGAACGCGTTGTAGAAGGACTGGGCGTCCCGGGCCTCGGTGCGGAACTCGTCGCGGCCGGTGAGGCCGTGCAGGATCAGATAGGCAAGGATCGCCTGCTCCTGCTGCCACCACGCCTTGCGGTCGTGCCAGGTGAACCGGAACCGGTCCTCGCCGTCGGCCTTGACCCGCTCGACCACGTCGTACCAGCCGCCGCGCTGGCGGTCGCCGCCCACCTCGGGCATGGTCTCGCCGATGGCGGCGGCCGTGTCCATGTAGGCGTCCTTGGGGCGCAGCGAGTGCATCCGCAGCAGGTTCCAGGCGATCTTCAGGTTGTGTCCGACGACCGCCCGGTCCTGCTGCCAGCCGTGCTTGGTATCTGCGGACCAGTCCTTGTGGAACCGCTCCTGCACAAACGGGCTCTTCGCGGTGTCGGGGAAGCGCTTGACGATCGTGTCGAAGGTGTACTCCAGCATGTCGGCGTAGCTCTTCTCGCCGGTCGCCAGGTACAGGTTGATCAGATACGCCGGCGCGTGGTCGCCGACCGAGTTCCAGTTCTTGCGCGCCTTGTTGGGGCCGAGCGAGTCGTGCTCGGGCGAGAGCAGGATCGGGTCGATGTGCGAGAAGTAGCCGCCGTGCTCCGGGTCGAGGTAGAAGCGGTCGAACAGCCGCAGCGTTGCATCGGCGTCGTTCTTGATCCGCGGGTCGCCGGTGACGCGGTAGGTCTGCACGGGGCCGGCCAGGGCGTAGATCTGCTCGTACGCTGGCAGCGCGTCGTAGTCGTCGGAGAACTCCGAGGTGAACAGCTTCTTCTCGATGTCGCCGTCGATGCTCAGGCCGTGGTACCAGTACACGACGTTCTCGTCGGTGTCGACGAAGCGCATATGCTCGCGCAGGTACTCGGTGCCGCGCTCGGCGACCTCCAGGTACTCGTCGTTCCCGGTCAGCAGGAAGGCCGAGGCCATGCCGTAGACGAGGCGGGAGATGGTGTCGGTCTCCTGCACATGGCTCGCGGTCTTCTCACCTCCGAGCCGGATCTCGGTCCGGTACTCGGAGAAGTCGACCGGTCCGTCGCCGAACTGGGCCTTGCGGTAGAAGGCGGCGATCTCCTCGATCTGCTTCACCCACCAGCCGCCCTCCTCGAAGCGGTAGTCGTCGACGTTGCGGCCCACGAAGATCAGCCGCTTGGCCTCGAAGCGCAGGCCGTCGCCGTGCGGGTAGAAGATGCCGTACGCGAGGACGAAGGCCCCGTCCTCGAGCAGCTCGTCGATATGGCCCGAGGCGTCCTGGTAGGGCTCGCCGAGGTTGTGCAGCAGCTCCGCACTCGGGCCCCCGTCGAGCGCGATGTCGAAGCTCCGCCCGTCGGCCGTGGTCACGGTGAAGACGCGGGCCGCGCGGTCGAAGGCCGTCACCCGGCCCGCGATGGTGTCGGAGAACGTGAAGTTCACGATGTCAGACGTCTCAGTCATGTCAGTCACGCCCCTCGCAGCACGAGCTCGTCGATGATGGTTCTGGCGAACAGATGGCAGTGGTCCCCGGTGCGCGCGGTGACGAGGTCGCCGTCCACGACGACGTCCTGGTCCACGTAGCTGGCGCCCATGTTGCGGACGTCGCCGAGCAGGTTGTTGTGGCAGACGACCTTGCGGCCGCGCACGACGTACGGGATGGACGAGGCGAGCCACATGCCGTGGCAGATGATCCCCTTGACCACTCCGGAGCGGGCGAAGGCCCGGCGCAGCAGGTCGGTGGCCGGCGCGAGGCGCTCGATGTCCTCGGTGTAGCGCAGCCGGTCGGCGACCATGCCGGAGGGCACGATGAGCGCGCTGTACTCGCGCAGTGCCCGGTCGTCCAGGTCCTCCAGGCTGCGGGTCACCGTGAGCGGCGCCCGGTACTCGTGGCCCGTAAAGGTGATCGACTTATTGCCCCAGAGGCGGGTCACGTAGTCGACGCGGGCGCCCTCTTCGGCGAACCGGCGCTGGTAGTAGGCGATTTCGGGCTCGTAGAAGTCGCTCTCGGCCAGGACGGCGATCTTCCGTCCGGAGAGCACCCCTTCGCGGCCTGGTACGTCAGCCACGGCTTCCCCCTTCGGTGGTGCGCAGGTCGATCAGGAACGGCTTATCGTCCGCGAGCATCCGCTTGACGGCCTCGGTGACCTGCTCGTGGTCGTCCACGCGCAGGGCGTTGACCCCGAAGCCGCGGGCGATCTCGGCGAAGCCCAGATCCGGGTCCGAGAGGTCGAAGGGCGTCGGGTGCGCGTGCTCGGGGATGTCCCGCTCGCGCCAGTACTGCTCGATGTTCAGGTCGAGCAGCTTGTAGCTGCGGTTGTTGCAGATCACGAACTTGGCGCCGATGCCGTGCCGGACCGCGGTGTACAGCGCCTGGATGGTGTACATGGAGCCGCCGTCGCCGGTGAAGCCGAGCACCGTCTTGTCCGGGTGGGCGAGCTTGATGCCGAGGGCGCCGGGGATCCCCACGCCGAGCGAGCCGCCGCGGGTGGAGAACCAGTGCCCGGGGAGCCGGCCCGGCAGATGGGCATTGAGCGGTCCGGCCGCGGTCAGCGCCTCGTCGAAGACCATGACGTCCTCGGGCACCTGCGCGGCCAGTTCGCGCAGGAACGCGTGCAGCAGCGAGCCGTCGTCGGCCGACCGGTCGGGCTGTGCGCGGCGGCGGGCCTCCAGCCGCTCGGCGGCATTCGCCCGGTCCTCCGCGGAGAGCCGCTCGTCGAGCCCGTCGGCGAGCGCCGCGAGGCTGGCCTTGGGGTCGGCTACGAGCCCCAGGGTCACCGGGTGGTTCTTGGCGATCTCGTAGCCGTCGAGATCGATGTGCACGATTTTCGCGTCGTCCCGGAACGGGCTGGACAGGACGGGGAACACCTCGGGGAACACATAGGTCCCCACGATCAGTACGGCGTCGGCGTCCTTGACGACATCCGCGCTGACCTCGCCGAACATATGGCCCAACTGGCCCCGGTAGAGCGGGTGCCGGGCATCCAGGTTGACCTCCGAGAAGTCCACGCCCCACACATCGGCGCCCAACTGCTCGGCCACCAGCACCAGTTCGTCCTGCCCGCCCGACGCCGAGACTCCGTCGCCCACGAGGACGAGCGGCCTCTCGGCGCCGGCGAGCAGCTCTGCCGCCTGCTCCACGAGGGAGGGCACCGGCAGGGCCCGGGTGTCGAGGAACGTGCTGGGCAGCACCGGCTCGGTGTTGACCGCGTCGAGCACATCCATCGGAAGGGAGACGAAGACCGGTCCGCGGGGCGCCGTCATGGCCATCTTCATGGCGCGGCGCAGCGTGCGGAGCACCGATCCCGGGTCGGTGACCCGGGTCGCATACTTCGTGACCGGCTTGGCCATCGCGACCAGATCGGCCGCCATCTGGGCGTCCATCGACTCGTACTTGACGCCCGACTCGCCCGCGATCACCACGAGCGGTGAGTGGCCGCGCTTGGCCTGGTAGAGCATGCCGATGGCGTTGCCGAGCCCGACCCCGCTGTGCAGCTGCAGCAGCGCGGGCCGTCCGGTGGCACGGGCGTATCCGTCCGCGATGCCGGCGGCGACCGTCTCCTGCAACGTCAGGATGTACTGGAGGTCGTCGTAGTTCTCCAGTGCGTCCAGGAATCCCTGCTCGACCGTTCCTGGATTGCCGAACATAAACGGAATTCCATCGGCGAGGAACTGCTCGATGATCGCCGCATTACCCTGCCTGGCCATGTCTTCCTTCTCTCGATCCCGGTCTCACTCTTGGCCTGCCGATCGTTGCTGTGGCATTACCAGCCGAAGCGACGCAGTCCGTCCTCAAGAACCTCGACGACCTTTTCGCCCGTCAGATAGGAGTCCGGGGTCGAACGCCCGGTGATGAACGGGTAGTCCACGATCACCGAGGTCTCCTTGCCGAAGTTGCCGTGATAGCGGCCTTCGGGGCCCGTGGCGTCACGCAGGATGTACTCGAGCGGGTACGGCGGCGGACCGATGACGAAATCGGTGCCCAGGAATCCGGTGCCGTCCTTGTAGTCGTATTCCTTGCAGTGACCGGTGACGTGCTTGCCCCAGATGATGGACTTGCGGTCCTCCCAGTCGCGGGCGAACGCCAGCGGGGCGACCCCGTAGCACTCGGCGCCGACCGGCTTGTCGGCCTCGACGAAGGCCAGGATGAGCTGGTGGATGCGCTCGTTGTTGGCGATGTCCACCACGGGACCGCTGCCGCCGACGATCAGCAGCGCGTCGTACTCGTCGAGCTCACCGGCCACCACGTCGAGCGCGCGGTGATACGCCTCCAGCTTGCGCAGGTAGTCGTCGTCCGCGGTGTAGGGCCGCTCCGGCACCCAGCTGGAAATGTCGATCGGGTCGTCGAGCCGGTCCGAGTCGTCGATCTTGCGGGTCAGTTCGGCGACCTCTTCGGAGGTGACCGAGCGGCCGAGCGGCGGGTCGATGTACGCCGGGTCCATGGACGGCGGCAGGGCGTGCGCCCGCTTGCCGGTGGGGGTGGCGAACACGGTCTCGTAACCGCGCTGGTCGAAGTGGTGCAAGGGCCCGACGAGCTCCTCGCCCCAGTAGCCGTACTCCGACAGGATCACGAGGATCTTCTTGGCGTTCCTTCTGGCCACGCCTGCTCCTTCGGTATGCGGTGCGGGAATCGGAGCCGCTGCCGGCGCGAGTGCACGCCGGTGGTGCAGCAGCCTCCTCAGTGGGCGGATCAGCGGACGGATCAGCGGGCCTGCGGACCGATGACCCAGTTCTCCTTCGCGGCGACGGAGAAGACGTACTTCGGGTCGGCGATCGCGTCCCGGGCCGCCTGGACCTGCTCGGTGAAGTACGACGAACGCAGCGCCTCCTGCAGGGCGTTCACGTCGTCGAACCAGAGCTGCTCGACGCTGTCGAAGCCGGACTCGCCGAAGACGTAGGCACCGTCCACGGTGTGCGCGTGCAGGTAGCGGCGCAGGCCGGGGGTCTCCTTGACCACGCCGGCGTACGCGTCGAGCGACTGCTTGCGGTAGTCGTCGAGGGCGAGGCCGGGCCAGCGCTTGATCAGCACGGTGAGCTTGACCCAGTCCTGGTCCCTGCTGAGCGCCGGGCCGGGGACGATCTCGTGGGCGTTGGTGTCGACCACGATGGTCTGCCAGAACGCGGCCCAGTTGGGCTCGTCGAGCCGGGCGCCCTGTAGGAACTCCTCGGTCTGCAGCGAGGCCAGCTGCTCCTCGCCATTGGCCAGGAAGATCTCCGCGATGCCCTGGTGCGGCAGCGCGGGCGTACCGAGGTTGTCCTCGATGTCGACGACGGTGTCGACCATGTACTTCCTGATCTGCGGGATCTTCGCGGCGTACTTCACCGCGTGCACGTTCACCCAATAGTCCTGGAATTCCTGGGCGGTCATTCCCGGCTTGGGCGCCGCAAAAATGAACTGATGGATCACTGAAATCTCCTTTTCCGTCCGCGGCGCGAAAGGGGTACACGCGCGGCAGAATCTATTCCGGAACGTGCTCGACCATCATGTGCGGTGGCTTCGACGGCGGGCAAAGACAAGCCCTGTACTTCCTGAACTAGGCTTTGAGCTCCGCCGGATAAAGGAAGGAGTTGGCAGCGGACGCGGCCTGGGCGCCTTCGTGCACGGCGGCCGCCACCTGGTGGGAATGCAGCGCGGTCGCGTCGCCGGCCGCGTACACACCGGCGACGGAGGTCCGCTGCTCGGAGTCGACCCGGATGTATCCGGACGGCTGCAGCGCGACGCCAAGCCCGCGCGCCAGGGCCGTCTCCGGTGTCGCGCCCTGGACGGAGAAGAGCGCGTCGAGTTCGAGGCGCAGCCCGCCGCGGGTACGCAGCGCCGTGAGTCTGCCGTCCACCCCCTCCGTCTCCTTGATCCGGTCGTGGACGACGGGGATGCCGGCGGCGCTCAGCCGCCGCCGCAGCACTGGGCCGATCTCATCGCTGCGGCTGTTGGTGAGCAGCCGCACCCGGTCGGTGAGGCTGTGCAGCTGCATCGCCTCGGCGGCCGCGGCGTCGGTGTGCCCGGCGACGACGATGTTCCGGCCGCGGTTCTCGTACCCGTCGCAGGCGATGCACCAGAACATGGAACGGCCCACGTACTCCTGCCAGTTCGGGAAGTGCGGGAAGTGGTCCAGCACCCCGGTGGCGAGCAGCACGGTCCGCGCCTGCCAGGCGTGCCCCTGGGAGCGCAGCGTGAAGCCACGCTCGGCGTCCCCCTCGACGGCGGTGATCTGGTGGCGCACGACGCGGGCGTTGCGGTAGGCGCCCAGTTGCTCGACGCCCAGCTTGCGCAGGTCGGTCGTTGCTATCCCGCCGGGGAAACCCAGGTAGTTGTGGTTGACCTGGTGGTGGGTGGAGCGGCCGTGCCCGGTGTCGAAGACCAGCACGTCGCGGTTGTAGCGGGCGAGGCAGAGCGCGGCCGAGAGCCCCGCAGGACCGCCGCCGACCACCGCTGCGTCGACGACGTCGTCGGCAGACGAGTGACCGGCGGGCGCTACTTCTTGAGGCATGCCAGCACCTCGTCGGTCAACTCGGCGACCGTGCTCGCCTCGGGCCCTTCGGCGTTCAGCCGGAGCACGGGCTCGGTGTTGGAGGCCCGCAGGTTGAACCAGTTCCCGTCGGCCAGCCGCACGGTGAGCCCGTCGAGCCGGTCGATCTCGGCCCGGTCCCCGGAGAAAGCGTTCGCCACCTCGGTGAGCGCCGTCGCCGGGTGCTCGACCACGACGTTGATCTCTCCGGAGGCGGCATATCTGCGGTAACGGGCCATCAGTTGGGACATCGGACGGTCCTGCTCACCCAGTGCGGCCAGCACGTGCAGCGCGGCCAGCATCCCGGTGTCCGCGAACCAGAAGTCGCGGAAGTAGTAGTGGCCCGAGTGCTCCCCGCCGAACACGGCGCCGTGCTCCGCCATCAGCGCCTTCACGAAGGAGTGCCCGACCCGGGATCTGATCGGGGTACCGCCAGCCTCGGCGATCACCTCGGGCACCGCCCGTGAGGTGATCAGGTTGTGCACCACGGCCTCGCCCGGGTGCCGGGCCAGTTCACGTTCGGCGATGAGCCCGATGACCTGAGAGGGGTCGACCGCCTCGCCGCGCTCGTCGACCACGAAGCAGCGGTCGGCGTCCCCGTCGAAGGCCAGCCCCAGATCCGCGCCCTCGGCGAGCACCCGGGCTTTCAGGTCCGCGACGTTCGCGGGCTTCATGGGGTCGGCTTCGTGGTTCGGGAAGGTCCCGTCGAGCTCGAAGTACAGCGGAACGACGTCGAGTCGGGAATGGTCGAGCACCTGGGGCACGGTGAGCCCTGCCATCCCGTTACCCGCGTCGACGACCACCTTCAGCGGGCGGCTGCCGGCGAGATCCACGAGGGTGCGCAGATGCGCCGCGTACTGCTCCAGCAGCCCCAGCTTCATCACGGTTCCCCGGGCCCTGCCGCACGAGGGCACGCCCTCCACGAGCCCGGCCCTGATGCGCTCCAGGCCGCTGCCATCCCCGATGGGTACGGCCCCGGCCCGGCACAGCTTGATGCCGTTGTACTGGGCCGGGTTGTGGCTCGCGGTGAACATCGCGCCGGGGATGTCCAGGCTCCCGGACACGTAGTACAGGTAGTCCGTCGAGCCGAGACCGGCGTCCAGCACGTGCCCGCCCTGGGACAGCACTCCTTCGGTGAAGGCCGCGGCGAGCGCCGGCGAGGTGCCGCGCATGTCGTGGGCCACGGCGATCCGGTCCGCCCGGGTCAGCGCCGCGAAGGTGGCCCCGATCGTGTACGCGGCCGTCTCGTCGAACTCCTCGGGCACGATCCCGCGGATGTCGTACGCCTTGACGAGGCCGGCGTAGCGCTCGGCGGTGCGAGGTTCGGCGGACGCCTGTGCTTCGGATGAGGCGTGCGCTTCGGATGACACGTGCGGTTCAGGTGTCGGGCTCATGGCTCCTCTTCGTGTTCGTGGTCGCAGGTGGGGTCCGGGCGGCGGCAACTCAAGCCCGCCCGGCGAGGCGGCGGACCGCCGCCATCGGGATGGGCAGCCACGCGGGCCTGCTGTGCGCCTCGTACACCGCCTCGTACACCGCCTTGTCGGCCTCGAAGGCCCGTAGCAACACCGGCCGGCCGTGCGGGTTCACCCCTCCCGCATCGGCGTAGCCGGCACAGAACGCCCGCCTCCCGTGCACCGCCCAGGCCGAGGCCCGGCGGGCCAGCCGCGTGGCCCGCAGATCCTGCGGCGACTGCTCGCCCGGCGGCCGGCCGAGCACGTCGGCGAGGGCGTGGTGGGCCGCGTAGTCGAAGGAGCGCAGCATTGCGGCGACGTCTCGGATCGCGGGCTGCATCCGCCGGCGCTCGTCCTGCGGCCGCCCCGGCTCCCCCTCGAAGTCGATCAGCACCCAGCCGTCGTCGGCGCGCAGCACCTGGCCCAGATGGAGATCACCGTGGGCCCGCTGGGCGAGCAGCGGCTCCCCGCGCCCGGCGACCTCGCCGAGCTCCCGGTAGATGTCTCCCAACTTCCTCTCGAACGCGCTCAGTTGCGGCACCTGCGCGACCGCTCTCGCCAGCCGCGACTGCAGGACGCCGACCAGCTCCTCCACCTCGGGCGGGCCGAGCTCACGGGTCCCGAGGCCGCTCGCGAGCGCCGCGTGCACCCGCACCGTGGCCTGGCCGAGCGCGTGGGCATCGTCGGCGAAGCCGCCGAGCGGTGCCACCGATTCGCACTCCCCCACGATGCAGGCGCGGGCCTCGGCCACGGCGAGGGCCCAGCCGTCGCCCCGGTTGGGCACGAACTCCTGCAGGATGCCGAGCGTGGTCGCACCGCCCGGCAGGTCCGCGGACGTCTCGATCCAGGCGAGCGGCGCCGCGCTGGGTACGCCGCCGACCCGCCCGAGGGCGGAGAGCAGCTCCAGCTCGGGGTTGGGCCCCGGTGCCGGGTGCCGGAGCACCTTGAGCATCATCCGGCCGCCGAAGGCGACGGAGGTGTTGGACTGCTCGGCCGTGCTCAGCTCGGCGGGCAGGCCGGTCGGGATGTGCGCGCCGGGGGTGCGGCGGAACCGTACAGAGGCATGGGAGCCGGCATCGGCGCCGGCGTCGGCCGGTTCGCCCGTGGCCAACCGGTCGAGCAGGCGCCCCATCAACTCCGGGTCGGCCGTAGCCTCGTAGAGCTCGCGTCCGTCGGCGCAGGCGCCTATCCGTCCGTCGGCGAGCTCGTCGGGCAGCGGGCCCGGATCGTGCCGCAGGCCGAGCAGCAGTTGGTACCACGCGTCCTGCCCCGCGCGGACCACGGCAAGCAGCAAGGTGGCGTCGCCGGCGGCCAGTTCCTCCACGAGCAGCGGTTCCACCGTGGGCAGCGCGGCGTCCTTGCCCTCGAACCAGCGGCGGGAGACCAGCCATGCGGGAAGCCGCTGTCGCAGCTCCGCTGCGACGAGCTCGGTGTCGGACGCCGTGTACCGGGCCGGAGTCGTGGTCATGCGGCGACCGCCTTCGTCGTAGTGCCCTTGGCTGCTCCGGGCATCCGGGCCGTGGCGGCCCGCGGCACGGTGGACAGCATGGTCGCGGCGTGCGCCAGCGACACCATGGTCATGTGGTGGTGCCAGCCCCGGAAGGAACGTCCCTCGAAGTCCCGTACGCCCAGCGGCACGCTCACCTGCGTCAGGTCCCGCTCGACGCGGCGGCTCAGCATGGCCGTGCGGAACACCGTGCCGGGCTGCTGGTGGGAGAGGCTGGACAGCCAGTACTCGCTCGGGGTGCGCTGCCCACGTCCGGCCCAGGCGCCGAGCAGCGTGAGTTCCTGGCGGCGCAGCCGGACCTTGGTGGTGCCGATCGCCGTGGCCCGCACCGTCTCGGAGCCGTGGTCGAACCACTCCACGGGCATCGCATTCCAACTCAGGGCGGTGACCAGCTCGTTCACGGCGTCATTCGGTCCGATTCCGGTGCGGCGCGGCCCGGGAAGCTCGAGGGAGGTGAAGCGCGCGGCGGGGTCGACGCGGACCACGAACGGGATCCTGCGCTGCGCCAACTCCGCGCAGATCGGGGACGGATCGGTCTCCCGCAGGTCGATCACCACGGGGTGGGCCTCCATCCCCCAGGTGTCGGTCAGCTTGGCGAGGGAGCCGACCGCGCACTGCTCGGGTGGGCAGGCACCGACGTCCTCCGGGATTGCCGCACGCCGACGCAGATCGGGCTCGTCCGTCCAGCACTCGGGCAGCGCGAGACGCCAGTCGACGGGGCAGCTCGCCTGATCGGAAACCAGCCATGTACTCATGCTCTGCTGGCAGTTGACGAGCCGTTGGATTTGAGACACCCACCGCCGTTCCACGCCGACGGAATGCTGTCCGACTTTCTCGACAACCAGCGGATGAACGACCCAGGCGCGCGGCTGCGTCCGTTCCCGGAAGAGCTGCGCCACCGTCCGGCGGATCGGATCGCAGTCCCAGGGAGACTTGCTTATGAACTGATACAGGCTCTGTTCAGTGGAGCCGCCCGCACCGTTCGCGAGGGCCCGCATGGTCTTCTTTCCCTCGACCGAGAGAAGACTTCTCACATACAGCGCACCCCAGCGGCGCTGATCGCTTCGCGGAAGGGTGTGGAGTGCCCTTTCGAACAATTCGGATACGGCTCTCGGTGAAATCCCGGCGGGCAGGACGTTTTGTGGTTCTGCAGACATGGCTCAGCCCTTTCCCTATTTCTCGGGGGGACGGTTCTCCGGGTGGATTCATGCGCCCGGACAACTCATCGGCGAGATGCAGGGGCGAACACGCGCCGTCGGCCCGGCAGTCGGGGACGGTGCACTGGCAACCGGGGCCGGCAGGCACTACGGGCCGCTACCGGCCCCGGTTCCAGGGGGACCCGTCGGCACGGGGGATGGAGGCCGACGGGCACGGTGACGAGGCGGGCGGTCAGGGTGCCCGCACTCGTCGTTCAGGGGACCCTCGGGTCCCCGCGATCAGGTCTTGTCGGCCCAAGCGTGGCCGGAGCAGCCTCGGTTGCCCGGCACAGGTGACGTACGCACGCCCTGGTCGGAGGCACGTACGACCGCCCTACGCGGCCCCGAGCGCGAGCATGCGGTCGGGCCTGAGTCGGCCGAGCAGTGCCGTCCAGTCGGCGGGCACCTCACCCGGCTCGTTGTAGATCTCGAAGGACTTGCCCACGGCCTGCGGGTTGTACAGCGCCTGCACACACGCCTCGGCCACCGCGCTGCGGGACACCCAGCCCTCGCCCCGGTCGTCCTGCTCCAGCCGGACGCGTCCTCCCGCGACCGCGTCGTCCGTGAGCCAGCTGGGCCGAGCGACTGTGTACGGAAGCCCCGATTCACGTACCGCGTCCTCACCGCGCAGCCGCCAGTCGAGCAACCGCCCGTAGGCGTTCATCGGGTGCTCGCGCCGGGTCACGAAGATCTGGCTCATCAGCACGAAGTGCGGGCGTTCGCCCTGCGCGGTCGCGGCGGACAGTGCATTGCGCACGCCGTCGTGCACCGTGGTCTCGGGGCAGTCGGGGCCGGAGTCGGCCGTGCCCGGCTCGACGCCGAAGACCACTCCGGAGCAGCCCCGGAGGGCCGCGACCAGCGTGTCCGCGTACCGGACGTCCGCCCTGTACACCTCGACACCGCGCGGCGGCGGTACCAGGCCGCGCTCCGGCGTGCGGCTCACCACCCTCACCCGCGCGCCCTGTTCATGGAGCCGCCGGGTCACCAGCCCCCCGACCCGGCCGGCACCTCCGATCACTGCAATGGGGCCGTACGCCTCCATCGTTCCCCCTCCCCAGGGTTGTCGCCGCGCAGTCCGTTCCGGGTGTTCACACCCAGTGCAGAATGTCGTCGGCAGAACTCAGTTCCGTTTCGGCGGGTACGCCGGTCATGGCAGGCACCCGCAGTCGCGGATAGACGGTGATCCCGCAGAACCGGGATCCCGGCCAGAGCACGGCCCCGTCGCCGATTGCCGAGTAACTCTCCAGGCACGTCGGGCGGTTGTGCTCCGAGTGCACCTCCGCCATCGGCCCGACGTACGAGTCGGTGACGTGGGCGCACGGACCGATGACGGCGGACTCGCCCACGACCGACCGGACCAGAGTGCTGCCTTCGCGAACCTCGGACCCGTCGCCGATGTCCGTGTTCTCCAGCCGTACCCCGGTTCCGATCTCCACGTCGCGGCCGATCCGCACCCCGGTGCCGATCTGCACCGATCCCTCGTCGATCTTCTGAGCGAGCGTGGTGCCGGTGACGTCGTCCTTCGTGTACAGGCTGCTCTCGTGAATCCAACGCCGCGGAACACTCTCGTCCGGGACGTCCATCAGCCGATTCATCTGCTCGTACTCGCCGTTGAGCACGAGCTGCACCGTGTCGAGATAGTCCGGGACGTTGCCCAGGTCGCCGAGCCTGGCGATGGCGTGGCTCGCCACCGGCTGCCCGCGGCCGACCAGCCAGGGCAGCAGGTCGCCACCCCAGTCGAGCCGCTGGTGGGACTGGCGGAACAGCTCCGGCTCGCGGGCGAGCAGGCGCAGCCGGTCGCAGTCCACGAGGTACATCCCCGCGTTGGTGGGCAGCGTCGCTGCCGGGTCGGCGGCCGTCCGCGGGAAGAGCTCCCCCAGCTCCGCCGGGCCGGGCTTCTCCACGAACCCCTCGACGAGGCTCGCCGCGTCCGTGCGCATGACGCCGTACTTGGTGGCTATCTCCGCGGCCGTACGTTCCACGGCTGCCACGGTCACGACCGCGCCCCGCTGCTCGTGCGTCGCCTCCATCGCCTTCAGGTCGAAGTCGAAGAGGGAGTCGACGGGCAGCACCAGCGCACGCCCCCGCAGATCCCACTGTTCGAAGTTGTGCAGGGTGGCACCCGCGGAGCCGACGTTGTAGCGGTCGAAGCGCGACCTGGAATATTTGATCTCCACTCCGTAACGCTCACCGTGCCCGAGCAGCAGCTTGATCTGGCTACGGTTCTCCAGGCCATGGGTCACCACGTAGAAGCGGCGGATTCCCTGGTCTCTGCACTCCTCGAGTACCCACTCGATGAGCCGCCTGCCGACGAACGGTATGAGCGCCTTGCTCCGGATGTAGTCGGACGACTTCAGGGTGATCGGTCTGGCCCGTTCGCCCCTGCCCCCCGCGAGGATGACGCCGACTGTTTCCTGTTGTCGACTCGTCTTCTGATGTGTACTCATCACGCCCCCCGTCGAGTTGAGTAGATACGCCGTCACGTTTCCGTTACGGGAAGTCGACCCTCAGTTCCATTCGCTGTCGTCGGCACCCTTGGTTGCCGCCGTGATGCTGCCGTCGGCCTGAGCCGTCGCGGCCGTCTTGGCATTCGAGTCTGCGGTCGCAGTCGATGCGCCGAAGACAATAAGTGCCAGCGCAGCCAGCGCCCCCACGAAACCCTTGATCGCCGCTCGCATGTAATTCATAATTCCCTCCCGTTATGAATGCTGCCGCGCCCTTACTGCCGAGAATCATGCCGCAAGAAACTCGGCGATCGGGGATTCGGTAGCCTCTGGATCGCGCAATGTAAGAACCAGAAGGGGGAGCAGATGTGTAGGAATCCGGACATAAGTCCACAGCCCAACATCGTGAAGCTGTGCGATCGTGGGCTTGAACACTATCGGCGAGCCTTGGCAGAAGGTCCGTTCAGCACCGAAATACCCGAATGCCTCCTGGAGCTGGGGCTGCTGCGACCCATGGCTGAAAACACCGCGCTCCTGACGGCCGTCCCACCGGACATCGCGGCCAGCGAGCTCACCCGCCCCATCGAACGGGCCGTCCTGGCCCAGCAGCACGTGATCGCCGCCATCTACGATTCCGTGTCGCACGCGGAGGACATCTACCGGGAAGAGCACCGGGAGCTTGCGGGGCAGATTCGGTTGCTTCACGGTTCCGACGTCATCCGTGCCGCCGTGCAGCACGCGGCCAGCACCTGCCGCGACGAAATGCTCACCGCCCAGCCCGGCGGCGCCAGGGCCCCGGAGGCGCTTGCCAGAGCATTGCCGCGCGACCTGGAGATGGCCAAGCGCGGCGTCGTGCAGCGCACCCTCTACCAGCACACCGTGCGCACCCACGGCCCCACGCTGGCGTATGTCGAGCAGGTCTCCACGGCAGGCGCCGGAGTGCGCACCCTCGACGAGCTCTTCGACCGGCTGATCATCTTCGACCGGTCCATCGCGTTCATCCCCGATCCGCGCCACGAGCTCAGCAGCACGGCACTCGCCATCGAGCACCCGGCGATCATTCATTACCTGGCCAAGGTCTTCGACCACTCCTGGGCCCGCGCCGAACCTCTCGGCACCACCCAGGAGAACAACCGGCCCCTGGTACTCACCGATGAGACCCGCAAGGCCGTGCTGCGCCTCATGGTGCAGGGCCACACCGACGCCGCCATCGCCTCACGCCTCGGTATCAGTGCCCGTACGGTGTCCACCCACATCAAGCGCGCGTCCGAGCTCCTGGGCAGCCGCAGCAGGGCCCACCTGGCCTATCTGCTGGCCCGCTCCGAACTGGTCGAGGACTGCGTGGTCTGACCGACCTCGCCGGTCCGACCGGCTCGCTCCGGGACCGTCCCTTCCGGGAACCCGTCCCTCCCGAGGGCCCGTCCCCTCCCAGGGGGTTCAGCCGCCGAGGCGCCCTACCGCGGACAACACGTCCGCGATGCCTTCCGCCGGCGCCCTGTCGAGCGTCGGCACTCCGACGACCTCGCTCCCGGGCAGCAGCTCGGCCAGGGCATCCACCAGGCCGTCCGGGTCCGGCCTGCCGCCCACCACGACGATCTTCCGGTGCAGGCCCGTCAACTCGGCCGCAGCACGGGCCAGATGGGCGTTGTCCAGATACACCAGATGCGCGTGGGCGATCCTCGGCGCCGCCTCGCGGGCGGCCAGCGCGAGCTCGGTGCCCCTGACCCCCACCGAGACCAGGCAGACGTCGGCCCGGTCGTTCCTGAAGTCCCAGTTGACCAGGGGAAGTTCGGACCCGATCCAGTCGAGCGAGCGAACCTCCTCGGCGCACCCGACCCGGATGTAGTGCGCGCGCCCACTGGCCGCGGCGGTGCGGGTGACCGCCCTCGTCTCGGCCTCGCCGTAGGGCGCCGCGACCGTCACGCCGGGCACCCGGCGCAGCTCCTTGAAGTTCGCAGGGCACACCCTCTGGGGCGACACGACGGTGACCCCGACGGACAGATAGCTGAGCACCAGGCCCAGATTCTCTTCCTGGAAGGGCCCGGTGAGGGAGACGAACGGCCGGTACCCCGCTATGGCGAGCCCGGCGGCCATGTCCACCATGGCGGCCTCCGTCGTGCGCAGCGCATAGAACCGTTCGGGATGAGCCAGCTCGAAGGGGTGGCTCTCCCCCCTGACAGGCGTCTCCAGGCACAGCACGCGCTCGTCGTCGTAACCGACCCTCGTCAGCTCGGCCCGGTACGCCTCACGCCCCGAGAGCGTCATCCGGCAACCCAGTCGTCCGTACCCCACACCGTGAGCCCCCCCATCAGAACAACCCCGCAGGACGGCTTCGCCCCACGCACGCTCCCCACGCGCAGCGCGACAGTAGGTTCCGCGCGGTACCGACGTCAACAAATTGTTGAAGTGTGAAACCCCAGGTCAACGGGCGGCAAAGTGTCTGCGGACGCGACGGGAGTTCGATCACAGAGCTACCGCCCCGTCACCACATCCCGCGCCAGCCTCACCAGATCCGGGATCGCCGGATGCGCCGGGGTGCCGTCGCGCGCCCTGTACGGGGGCCCTCAGTACCCGGATCAAGGTCCGGCCCGAGTTCGTCAAGGCGATGGACCTCGCCCGCACCATTAAGAAGGCCGTCCCGCACCAGCGGGTGGTCTTCACCTTGCACGAGATGAAGCGTCTGGGCCGCGGCGCAGCCGAGCTCCTGGCCATCGCCGATGAGTTGCGCCACCACGACATCCAGCTCGAACTCCTCACCGGCCCCCTCCAAGGGGTCTACGACCCCTCCGGGCACGGCGCCGCCCTCTTCGCGTTCTTCGCCGGCATGGCCGAGTCCGAGCGCGAATACATCCGGGAAAAGTCCTTGGAGGGCCAGCCATCCGCCCGCGAGCGCGGCCGACAGGGCGGACGCCCGAAGGCCGTCGACGACGACATGGCCGCGTACGCGCGGTCCCTTCGGGCCAACGGGGTTTCCGTCCCCGAGATCGCCCGAAACCTGGTCATCACCTCCGGCAAGAATCAAGGGAAGCGCCCCTCGGTCGCAACCGTCTACCGCATCCTCGCCGAGGACTCCGACAGCACCGAATGAGACGGCTTGAGAGCTTCAAGATCAACTCATTGGCCCCTTTGACCCGTATCTCGGCGATACCCCTACGACTTTCCACCTGACCTCCTACGTGACCAGACCGCGGATGGTGCGCCGGCCGCCAGCCCGACCGGAGGCCGCCGCCGTCTGCTGGAGCTGTCGGCCGGATCGCCGACCACCCGTTCTGGAGAGGGCCGGCCGGAACCCCGGCTGCCCGGATGGAACTGAAGGAGCTGGCCCAGCGCAGCGTCCGCAGCGCGACCCCGGCCGTCCGGCAGGCGGGGTGATCGACGGCCAGCGCGAGCGATGGCCGGTCAGGGAAACCGACTGCAGGTTGGAGTGCATGCGTCGTGCGCCGATCGTCGTCCATCGCCCCTCGGCGGCGGGCGGCCGACGAGTCACGGTTCACCGCCGAGGCCGTGATGAGATCCTGGGCACGGCCTACTCCGACCACGACCTGGTCGTTTTCCTCGAAGCGCTCGGCGTCCCCGACCCCGACGGAGTTTTGAGTGATCCGAAGTGGTTGGAGTGGCGCGACGGCCCAGACCGCCTGTGGCCCACCCCACCCGATGGGCGCTGATCCGGTTCCGTACGAGGTCACCGTCCACATGGGGGTTCGCGTGCCGCACCACCCGCACCGGCTGGGTCGCGTCATCGGGCGAGGTGGTCGCCGAGAGCGTGTTCAGCAGTTGCGAGACCCTGACAAGCGCGTCGGACGGAGGGGCCATGTCGGTTTGGGCCGTCCCACGCGCGCAACTGGATGGTCACTGGAAGCCGCCCGGAGGGGCGTTCCGGTGGACAGCCGGTGGACAGACGCCTTTGGACGAGCCAGTACGAGGCCGCACGGGGAAGACTGGCGCACATGGTCTGATCTGGGAAAACGTCATCAGGAAGCATGGTGCGGCACCACCCGGCCTGATCGCTCTCGGTCTCGTAATGCGTAGGTCTCGGGTTCGAATCCCGAAGGCGGCTCCACTGGAACCCCAGGTCACGTTGATCGTGACCTGGGGTTCTGTCGTTCCCTCGCGCGCGCCTCACGCCGTGCGCATAGCGGGTCGCCCTGCGGGGGTGGGTGGCGACACGGGATGCGTGAACCGAACGAATGATCGTATTGAGCCGGAGCGGTGGATGTCCGTCCGTGGGCGGTAGGGCGCCTCGCTCTCCCGTGGTCGAGGAGCGGCGACGGAGAGTGCGACGGAGAGTGCAATTAGTCCACTAGTTCTACGGTGAGGGTAGGCGGGGATGGCCGAATCGCCCCTGCGCACAGCGAAAGCCCAGCTCACCTGCCCTGGCCCCCAGTAACCTCGGCGTCATGGCCAGCAGTTCTGTCAGCGGGACGTGCGACAGGGGGACGGATGAGGGTCGAACTTCCGCCGGAGCCGGTGTACTTCGTCAATCGCGACCAGGAGAAGGCGCGGGCGTTCCGGGCTGTGGAGGAGTGGCGAGGGCGCGGGCGAGGGCGGCCGTTGATCCTTGCGCTGCGGGGTCCGGCAGGGCTCGGCAAGACGGAGTTGGCGGGGGTGCTGGCGCGGAAGCACCTGGAGCGGTTTCCGGACGGAGTGCTGTCGGTCGACCTGGACGACTTCCGGCTGCGCGGCGGGCTCGACCCGGGAGAGGTGCTCGAGCAGCTGCTGCGCTCGCTCGGCGTTGAACCGGCCCTGGTCGAGACGCAGTTCAAGGCCAGGTGCAAGCAGTACTGGAGCCTGACGCGCGAGCGGAGACTCATCCTGGTCGTGGACAACGTCCGCTACGCATCCGAGCTGGATCCGCTCCTTCCCGCCTCCGGGGACTGTGTCGTCATAGCGGCCAGTCACGGACCGTTGCCCGAGCTGGCGGGCGGCGCCGTAGACCTCCCGTTGCCGCCCTTGTGCGAGAAGGCCGCGACGGAACTGCTTGAGGCGATCGTCAAGGAGGCCCGGCCGACGGCCGACCGGGAGGAGGTGCGCGCGCTGGTGCGGCTCTGCGAAGGCCTGCCCATGGCGCTGCACGTCACCGGCAAGTGGGTGCGCGCGTCTCCGCTGCGGCCCTTGCCCCGGCTGGTCAAGGAGTTGGAGGGGGAGTTCGGCGAGCGGGGTGTGGAAGGAGTCGAGCAGCTCTGGAACACGGTGTACGAGGACCTCTCACCGCCGGCCGCGCTGCTGTACCGGCTGCTGCCGTACCACCCCGCCGGGACCTTCACCGCCGCCTCCGCGACCGCGCTCCTCGGCCTCGGTGCGGACGTCTGCGAGGTGGCGTTGGAGGAGCTGGACCGGGTGGGGTTCCTCGATCTGCGCCGGGCCGTGCGGGAGGGGCTCGCGTTCCGGCTGCCGGGTCCGCTGCGCGCGCACGCCCTGCGCCGGTCGCGGCGCGACGCCACGGAGACGGAGGTCGCCGAGGCGCGTTCGCGCGTACTGCGCTGGTTCGTACGACAGGCTCAGCGGGCCGATCTGTACGCCGCGGGCAAGCGCCTGACCGTGGTCGACCCGTACGAAGAGGTGCCCGACGCACCGGACGTGCCACTGGAGGATCCGCGGGCGGCGCAGGGCGAGGAGCGGTCCGAGAGGGCCGCTCGGGCGGCGCGTTGGCTGTACGAGGAGCGGCATGCGCTGTTCGCCTGCGTGCGGACTGCCGGTGCGTACGGGATGGACGCCGAGGTCGTCGCGCTCTCCGAGCCCCTGTGGACGTATGCGCTGGATCACCCTTATCAGCCGGAGGTCGTCGAGGCGTTCCGGCTTGCCGTGGAGGCGGCGGTGCGGGACGGCGGGAATGCGGCCTGGATCGCGCGCACCCGGTGCCAACTGGCCCGCCCGCTCTGGGAGTCGGGCCGGTTCGAGGAGGCGGGGCGTGAGCTGGATGCCGCGACGGCTGCGCTCCGGTTGCTGGGAGAGGGCGCCGGAGACCGCAAACTCACCGCCTCGGTGATCGAGTTCCGGGGAATGCTGAGCGGTGCGCGCGGTGAATGGGCGGCGGCCGTCGCGGACTTCGGCCGCTCCCGCGACATCCACCGCACCCTGCCCGCATCCGATTACGGCGTGCTGCTGCTGACGTACCGGATGGGCGAGGCCCGGTGGAAGCTGGGCGAGACCGAAGCCGCCTACGAGCTGCTGACGGATGCGTACGCGCGCGCCGTCGAACTGAAGCGGGAGCGGATGACGGGGCGCACGGCCTTCGCGCTGGCCGGTGTGGTGCGGGACCGACGCCGGACGGACGAGGAACCGGAGGCTCGGGTTCGGCGGAACGGCCGGGCACGGGAGCTGTACGAGCAGGCCCTCGCGAGTGCGCGCAGCCGTCGTTCCGGGTTCGATCAGGCGCGCATCCATGACGTACTCGCCGCACTGGCCGAGGAGGACGGCCGGGATGCGGACGCCGCCGAGAACCGCGAGGCGGCGCTTGCCATCCGACGGCGGAACGGGTTGGCGGAATAGGGGCTGTCTCCCCTCGGGTCTTTGCGGGCCCCTAGATGGTCTGGCTGCGTTCGGTCGGTGTGGCGGGGCGGATCCGGAGGGGGAACTGTCGTTTTCCCACCAGGCAGTTGAGCTCTCTGGTCGCTGCGGGTCCGTCCGGCGAGGCATGCACGGCGGATGCGGCCACGGCCGGGTCGATGCGGGCGATCCGGCCGCCGTCCTCGGCGTGCGGGCCCGCCTCGACGGCGTACGTCTGCTCGTGTGCGCGGGTGCGCAGCAGACAGGCGCCGGTCGGCAGGAGGACGGCGGCGGTGCGGCAGCCCGGGTACGAGTCGAGGGCGTGCAGCAGCCAGCCCTCTGCCGGCCAGGCGAGATCGGGCGCCGCGGGCGCGGAAGCGCGCCGGTAGAGGAGGCCGGCGGAGCGGACCTGGGGCTCTCCGGCGGCGCCGTACTCCGCGGCGAGGTGATGGCCGGCAGGGCCGAGCCCGGCGGGGTGGCGGGTGAGGGACACCGTCGCGGGGGCGGGGGCGGGGGCGGAGGCGGAGGCGGGGGCCTCGCGGGCCTCGGTGATCTCCGCGTGGACGTCGAAGGCGTTCGGTGCGCGGGGCGGGACGGCGTTCGGGCCCGACAGGGGAACGGGCAGCGGGCGTGGCGGGGCGGAGGGGCACGGCGTGGGCGGTGGCGTGAGGCCGAGGAGTGCGTACAGCTCCTTGCGCAGCCGGGCCGTCGCCTCGCCCCGGCAGGCGAACGCCGATGCGGCTGCGGCCAGGCCGACCCCCGGGTCGTAGGCGCGCAGGGCGCTCTCCACTTCCCGCAGAGTGTCGGCGGGGGAGGCGGTGTCGTCGAGCCTCAACTTCGGTGTCCGGCCGAGGAGTACGGCCATGGGGCTGCCCGGGATCAGTTCACTGCTGGTGCGGTCCCCGTACGCGGGGTCGTGGACGCCGACGACGGGCCGCTCGGAGGCCGGGGCCGCGGCGGCGAAGTACAGCGCGGCGGATCCGTGGTCGGTGATCAGGGCGTCGGCGGCGACGAGGACGGATCCCCATTCCTCGCGTGGACGGGCGAGCACCAGGCCCGCGTCGAGTGCGGGGGCGAGCCGTTCGGCCAGTTCGTACGCGCCGAGCCGGCTCCATTCGTTGGGGTGCACGATCAGGGCCAACTGGTAGGAGTCGTAGGGGAGGTGGGCGGCGAGCAGGGCGGGCAGGCCGGGGTGGTGGCGGAGCAGCGAGTCGGGGCCCCAGGTCGAGGCGAGGGCGATGAGGGTGCGGAAGCCGGTGCCCAGAGCGTTCCGGTAGCGCTCGCGGAGCGAGCGGGAGGCGAGGAAACGGTCGAGGGTGGGGTCGCCGACGACCTTGGCCACGCGGGCTGCCTGTGCGTCTGTGGCGGCGAGGCGGTCGAGCTGGTCGGGGTGGGCGAGGGCGTGCAGGGCCATCGGGGCGGCGCCGTCGGTGCGGGTGCGCTGCAGAAAGGCGGGGTCGAGCCCGGACGCCGAGTCGGCCGAACCCTCGTACGGGATGGCCTTGTTGAAGCCCGCTCCGTGAGGGAGGAGGACGTGTCTGCCGCGGAGCAGCTCCAGTTCGCCTTTCGGGCTGGCGGCGACGATCAGGTCGAAGGTGCGGGTCCGGGCTTCTTCCCAGGGGACGAGCCGGCCGCCCACCGTGTCGATGGCGGCTAGGGCGTCGGCACCGAACTCCGAGCCGGGTACGAGGGTGAAGAGGCGGGTGATCCGTTCGTCACCGGCCAGGGCGGGCGCGGCGTCGAGGAGCCGGTTGAGGGCTACAGCGGATCTCGCGGCGAGGAGCACGACACGGTGCTCGTCCGTCGTCCGTCGTCCGTCGTCCGTCGTCCGTCGTCCGTCGCCCGTCGCCCGTCGCCCGTCGCCCGTCGCCCGTCGCCCGTCGCCCGTCGCCCGTCGCCCGTCGCCCGTCGCCCGTCGCCCGTCGCCCGTCGCGTCGATTCTATCGGGAAGCGGCCCGCGAGGTGGGGTGTTCTCGCAGGTCAGAGCGGGTTCTTCGGTGTCGTCCGGCGACATGCCCTGATCGTACCGCCGTCACGGGGACGTACGGCTGTGAGTGATCTCTGACGCACCTGCGGGGAGCGGAAGGCGGGGCGGTCGCGGCGTGGTGAGGATGGGCCCATGAGTGACTTGTGGGTGGGGGTGATCGCTGCCGGGGCGGCGCTCGGGGGCAGCTTCGTCGCCGGCTGGTTCGGTCGCAGTGCGGGTGCGCGGCAGGCGGAGGCGGCGCGGCACGCGGGGGACCGGCAGGCCGAGGCGCTGCTTGAATCGGTCCGTCTGACGATCCGGGCGGAGGCCCGGCAGCGTGCGGTCGCGCTGCGGAGGCAGGTCTACGGCGAGTTTCTGGTGGCCGCCGAGGCCTCGATCTTGGCGGAGCGTACGGGGCGCGGCGGGCCGGACGATGCGGTGCGGCTGCATGGGGCGCTTGGTGCGGTGGTGCTCGAAGGCCCCGCGGAGGCGGTCGCCGCCGCTCAGCTCGTGGTCGACGGTCTGCGTCGGCATGCGCGGCCCGATGAACTGGCCGATGCGCGGGACGAGTTCGTGGCAGCGGCGCAGCGGGCGCTGGCCGATCCGGCGGCTGACGACCAGGGCTAGGTCCGGCCCCGGTCGGCTCAGGACGTGACCGCCCGCAGCAGCAGTGCGTGCAAGCGGTCCTGTTCCTGCTGGGTCAGGGGGGCCAACGGGGAGTCCTCGGCGAAGAGTTCGAGGAGGCGTTCGCGTAGCTCCGCGCCCTTGTCCGTGAGGATGAGTTGCTTGGCGCGGCGGTCCTGCGGGTGGGGGCGGCGTTCGACGAGGCCCTGGTCCTCCAGGCGGTCGGAGACGAACGTGGCGTTGGATGGCTCGCAGCCCATGCGCGTGGAGAGTTCGCGCAGCGTCAGCGGGCCGGTCAGTTCGCGCAGCGCGATGGCCTGCGGTGCGGTCAGGCCGAGGGAGGAGGCGCGCTCGCGCACATGCGTCTCGATCTGCCGGGCCAGGCCGGTGACCAGTCCGCACAGCTGCCGTTCGGTTGCCATGGGTCTCATCGTACGCAGGTCCGGGGCGCAAGCATCGAGCTGAAAAGGTTGCAGCTCGAATGATTCTAGCTATAACCTTTTTTCATGTCTGCCACCACGATCAGTGACACCAGTGACACCAGTGACCAGGGCGAGCGCGAGCGCCTGCGCCGCCCCTCCCGGACCCGCACCCTCCGCCTCGGCGATCTGCGCATCAGTCATGTCGCCGACGGCGCGGTGCGGTTGAAGCCGCGCGGCTGGTTCCCCGCGTCCACCGACGAGGACTGGGTGCGGTACGCGGACCACCTGGACGACCAGGGCGCACTCGTCGCCGGAATCGGCGGACTGCTCGTCGAGTACGGAGAGCGAGCCCTGCTCATCGACGCCGGGCTCGGGCCCGACGCCGCGCCGGACGACCCGGAGAACGGCTGGATCGGCGCCATCCACGGTGGCCGACTCCTCGACAGCCTCGCCGAGTTGGGCCGCTCACCGGCCGACATCGAGGCCGTCGCCGTGACGCATCTGCACACCGACCACATCGGCTGGGCCTGGAACCCCGCGCCGGGCAGCGACCGGCCGGCGTTCACCGGTGCCACGTACCTCTTCGGCGCGGACGAGTGGAACGGCCGCCACCGCATCCCCGGGGTGCACGGCATCACCGAGGAGATCCTCGCCGCCCTCGAACCCAGGGCCCGTACGGTCGCCGAGGGCGAGGAGATCTTCCCCGGCGTACGGGTCCTGTCGACCCCCGGGCACACCGTCGGACACACGGCGTACGTGATCGAGTCCGGTGGGCGGCGACTGATCGCGTTCGGGGACGCGCTGCACTCGCCCGTGCAGATCAGTCACCCCGAGTGGTCCGCCGCCCCGGACGTGGACGCCGACCGCTCCGCCGACCACCGCCGCCGACTGGTCGCCGAACTCTCCGCCCCCGGCACTGTCGGCTACGGCATCCACTTCGCCGACGTCGTCTTCGGCCGGGTCGAGCGGCGGGCCGGGACGGAAGCGGGTGCCGGGGCGGAAGCGGGTGCCGGGCGCGCTGTGTGGGTGCCGGTCGAGGGGGCGTAGTCCGGGGGCGGGGCGTGGCGAGTACGCTCGGCCGCAGGTCGGCCCAGTGGGCAGCCGTGCCGGGGCCGCGGCCCGCGGTCGTACGGAACTGCCCTGTGGGACACGTGTGTCGAGGGGCGAGGTGGCTGAGGTGTCCGAGGCGGAGGTCGTCCGGGAGGTGCGCGGAAGCGCCGGGTGGCTCACCCTGAACCGGCCGCGCGCTCTGAACGCCCTGACCCATGACATGGTCCGCCTGATCGACGCGGCCCTCGCGCGCTGGGAGCGGGACGAGCGGATCGCGTACGTCGTGCTCGACGGCGCGGGGGAGCGCGGCCTGTGCGCGGGCGGTGACATCCGCGCCATCCGGGACTCCGCGCTGACGGACGAGGGAGCGGCGGCACGCGCGTTCTGGCGGGACGAGTACCGGCTCAACGCGCGCATCGCCCGCTTCCCCAAGCCGTACGTCGCGCTCATGGACGGGATCGTCATGGGCGGCGGCGTCGGGATCTCCGCGCACGGCGGGGTGCGGATCGTCACCGAGCGCTCGCGCGTCGCGATGCCGGAGGTGGGCATCGGGTTCGTCCCGGACGTCGGCGGCACGCATCTGCTCGGGCGCGCGCCCGGCGAGCTCGGCACGCATCTCGCGCTCACCGCCGACGCCATGACCGGTGCGGACGCCGTGCACTGCGGGTTCGCCGACCACTTCGTGCCCGCGGCGCGGCTGCCCGAGCTGCGCACGGTGCTCGACGGGCGTCAACTCGGCGATGTGCTCGCCGAGTTCGGCGTCCCGGCGCCGCCGTCCCCGCTCGCGGAGCAGCGGTCGTGGATCGACGCGTGCTACGCGGACGGGAGCGCCGAGGAGATCGTCGACCGGCTCGCCGACAGCGGGGAGCCCGACGCGAAGGAGGCGGCCACGCGCATCCTCGGCCACTCGCCGACCGCGGTGCAGGTCACCCTGGAGGCCGTCCGCCGGGCCCGCGTGCTCGGCACGCTCGACGCGGTGCTCGACCAGGAGTACCGGGTCTCCTGCGCGGCACTCGCCGGACCCGACTTCGTCGAGGGCGTGCGCGCCAAGCTGGTGGACAAGGACGGCGAACCGCGCTGGGCGCCGGGCACGCTGGGGGCGGTCACGCGGGCTGAGGTGGAGCGGCACTTCAACTTCTGAATCGGCCCGTCCAGCTGAATCAGCCCGTCCTGGGGGCACCTCCCAGCGGTAGCTGGGGGAGTTTGAGGACGAGCCCGCAGGGCGATCGACGGGGCCCGAGTCGATGGTGCCCGAGTCGATGGTGACCAAGTCGATGGTGACCAAGTCGACGGTGCCGTCCCCCGCCCCCCGTTCACTTCGCATCCGCATAGCACTCCACCACCGCCGTGCTGAACGGAAACCGCACCGCTGTCTCGCCGAAGACGATCCTGGCCGCTTCGAGCGAGGCCGCGCCGATGGCCTCGACGACCGCCTCGGCCTCCTCCCGCGGGCAGTGCACGATCACCTCGTCGTGCTGGAAGAAGACCAGCTCGGCCGCCATCTCCGCGGTGGCCCGGCGCAGCGCGGCGAGCAGCACGAGCGCCCAGTCGGACGCGCTGCCCTGGACGACGAAGTTCCGCGTGAAGCGGCCGCGGGCACGGGAGTTGGTCGAGGCGTAACCGGGCACCCACTCGTCCGCGCCCGCCTCCCCGTCCCCGGGATCCGTGGCCGCCGTGCCTCCCGACCCCGCCCCCTCCTCGGGCAGCATCGGGATCCCCGCCTCCCCCTGCTCCTCGGCCCCGGCCGCGGGCGGGCTCGTCCGGCCCAGCCAGGTGCGGACGAGGCGGCCCTCCTCCCCGGCGCGGGCCGCGTCGTCCACGTACGCCACCGCGCGCGGGAAGCGGCGGCGGAGCAGGGCGAGGGTTCTTCAGGCCGTCACCGGACGTCTGGCCGTAGACCGCGCCCAGGACGGCGAGCTTGGCCGCGTCCCGGTCGCCGGAGAAGGCGCGGTCGGAGACCGCTTGGTACAGGTCGTCCGGGCGGGCCGCCACCTCCGTCAGGCCCGGGTCACCGGAGATCGCCGCGAGCACCCGTGGCTCCAGCTGGTCGGCGTCGGCCACGACGAGGCGCCAGCCCGGGTCGGCGACCACCGCGCGCCGGATGACCTTCGGGATCTGCAGGGCACCGCCGCCGTTGGTCACCCAGCGGCCGGTGACCGTGCCGCCCGGCAGGTACTCGGGGCGGAAGCGGCCGTCCCGCACCCAGTCCTGCAGCCAGGACCAGCCGTGCGCGACCCAGATGCGGTACAGCTTCTTGTACTCGACCAAGGGGCCCACGGCCGGGTGGTCCAGGGTCTCGATCTCCCATCTGCGAGTCGACCTGATCCGGATGCCGGCCTGCGCGAACGCCTTGATCACGTCCGCCGGGAGGTCGGGCCGCACGCGCCGCCCGAACGCCGCCGACACCTCGTCCGCCAGCTCGGCCAGGCGGCGCGGCTCGCCCCCGCCCGCGTACCTCCCGCCGAGGAGTTCGTGCAGCACCTGCTTGTGGACGTCCGCACTCCACGGCAGCCCGGCGGCGTTCATCTCGGCGGCGATCAGCATGCCCGCCGACTCGGCCGCCGTGAGCAGGCGCATCCGGCCGGGGTGCAGCGCGCGCTCGTGCCGGAGGAGCTGGTCCGCGTACACCTCCAGGAGGCCCTCCAGTGGTACGTGCACGGGGCCCGGCTCGAAGAGGGAGGACTGCGAGCCCGGTTCGGCGGCGCGCTGCGGCGGGTCGGGCGGCACCGGGCGCTGGTTCAGCCGGGCCCAGGCGGCGGCCGCGGAGCGGGGTTCGCCGAGGCGGCCCTCGTGGGCGAGGAGGAGCTGCTCGGCGTCCTCGATGTCGTAGCACCGCTCCACCCGGACCCCGGCCGTGAGCAGTCGTGGATACACCTCGGCCGTCGAGCGCCACACCCAGCGGAAGACCTCCGGGCGCTCGCGGACGGCCGTGACGAGGTCCGGCTCCCGCACGGCGCCACCGAGCGGCCGCCCGGCCCCGTCCACGGGAACGAGCAGCGCTCCGCGGCCGTCGTCGGCCAGGGCCAGGACCCAGCGTTCGCTCACAGGTGCGAGTCTCGCAGCCCCCACTGACAACGGCCCCGACCCACGCCGCGCCGCCCGACCCGCGCCGCCCGGCCCGCGCCGCGCTGCCCGACCCGACCCGCGCCGCCCGACCCGCGCCGCCCGGCCCGCGCCGGACTCCGGCTCGTCCCGGTTCGGCCCCGGGAGGGCGCTCGCCCGCCTGCCCCTGCCCGCGTTGCCCGCTCCCGGCGCGTACGACGAGCCCGCCGACCGTACGGTGGACAAGGGACGTACGCGGACAGACCCGTACGTAGCGACGCCAGAGCGGAGGAGACCGGATGCGTGTGGCCCTGGCCCAGACGGACTGCGAGCTCGGCGAGGTCGACGCGAACCTCGCGACGGCCCGCGACCAGGTCGAGCAGGCCGTTGCCCAGGGCGCCGACCTGGTCGTCTTCCCGGAGCTGAGCCTGCACGGCTACCACCTCGGCGGCCTGAAGCGGGACGCCTCCGTCGAGGCGCGCGACCCGCGCCTGCTCGAACTGTCCACCCTCGGGGCTGGTGTCCTCGTCGGCCTGCACGAGCACACCAGCCTGCGCGCGTACAACACCTCCGCCTACTACAGCGAGGGCGCGCTCCTGCACGCGCACCGCAAGCTCTATCTCCCCAACTACCTTGCCTGGGAGGAGCGCAAGCACGTCAGCCCCGGCCAGTCCCTGCGCGCGTACGACCTGCCGGGCGGGCACGGGCGGGCGGCCACCCTGGTCTGCAACGACGCCTGGCAGCCGGTGCTTCCGTGGCTCGCGGTGCAGGACGGTGCCGAGGTCGTCGTGATCCCCACCAACAGTGCGGCGAGCCTCGACCCGGAGGCCATGGACACCGGCCTCTACTGGGACACGCTGCTCTCGTACACCGCGAAGATGCTGCAGTGCTGGGTGGTGTTCGTGAACCGCGTGGGCAACGAGAACGGCGCCACCTTCTGGGGCGGTTCACGGGTGGTCGACCCGCGCGGCACCGTCGTCGCACAGGCCCCGAAGTGGGAGCCCGCCCTTGTCACCGTCGACATCGACGTGCACGAGGCCCGCCGCCAGCGGCGCGCGGTCCCGCTGGTCGCGGAGGCCCGCCTCGGCTTGGTGGACCGCGAGGTGCGACGGCTGATCGACGAGGGCGGCGACAGCTGACGGAGGCAGCCGCTCAGGGGGGCGCCGGGCGCGACTATCGTGGACGGCTGCGCACGCGCGCGTGGGGAGGGATTCGGGAGGGACTCATGTCGGACGCGACGGACGCGACGGACGCGACGGACGCGACGGACGCGACGGACGCCGTCGACCGGGCTTTCGCCGCCGCCCTGTACGCGAAGGGCGACGAGGGCGTGGACACCGGCGCCGCCCTCCTCACCGCGGACCCGGCACACGTACGCGAGGCGCTGCGCCGCGGCGAGGAGTTCGTTCGCAGCGCATGGCAGCGCGGCTGGCAGCCCGCCGATGTGATCCGGATCGTCCGCCGCGAACTGGCCGACCACCACGCGACGATCGCCGCCGAGCTGATCCGCCGGGAAATCCGGCGCTATAAGAACCAGGGCCTGCCCCCGCGCTGGCAGGAGCAGGTGGACGAGCTGCCAAAAACCGCACCGCGCGGTGACCGATTCCTGTACGCCAGTGCCCTGTTGGAGCTGTACCGGCTGCTGCTGCGCCTGCCCGCCCTGGAGTCGGTCGGCCCCGCACCCGGAACCCCCGTGCACGCGCGCGTGGCGCATGCCGAACCCCGGATGCTGGCCCGGATCCGCGCGCTGCTCGCCAAGGCCGAGGCGACCGGCTACCCCGAGGAGGCGGAGGCGCTCACCGCGAAGGCCCAGGAGCTGATGGCCCGCCAGGGCGTCGACGAGGCACTCCTGGCCCACCGCACGCACGCGCCGGACACCCCGGCCGCCCGCAGGATCGGCGTCGACGCCCCGTACGAGGCGGCCAAGGCGATCCTCCTGGACGCGGTGGCCACGGCGAACCGCTGCCGCGCGGTGTGGAATGAGGCGTTCGGCTTCTCGACGGTGGTCGGGTTCGAGACCGACCTGGACTCGGTCGAGCTGCTGCACACCTCGCTGCTCGTGCAGGCCACGGCCGCGATGACCAAGGCGGAGGCGGCCCAGCGCGCGGGCGGCCGCAAGCGTACGAAGACGTTCCGGCAGTCCTTCCTGCTCGCCTACGCCCACCGCATCGCCGCCCGCCTCGACGAGGCCGCCGACCACGGCACGGCGGCGGCCGGGGACGAGGCGGGCGCGGCCGCGGCCGACCTGCTGCCGGTCCTCGCGGCCCGAGACGTGGCGGTCACCGACCGGACCGACGAGATGTTCCCGGAGACGACCAGCACCCGCGTCCGCTCGGCCCAGGACGAGGCGGGCTGGCACGAGGGCACGGCGGCGGCGAACCGAGCGGGCATGTAGCGGCCGGTACGAAGCCCCGAACCCGTACGGCGACAACCCCCGAACCCGTACGGCGACAACCCCCGAACCCGTACGGCGACAACCCCCGAACCCGTACGGCAACAACCCCAGTGATCCGACCGACAACAACCCCCGCGATCCGACGTATCCTCGCGACGTGAGCTGGCTGCGAGCGCTGAAGGAGACCGCCCGCTCGGGCCTCAAGGTCGAGCGGCGCCGCCTGGAGCCCCTGATCACCGTCCGGGCGGGCGCGGGCCTCGCGATCGTCGTCGGCGTGAGCCTCTGGCTGTTCGGCCCGGCCGTCGCCGCCAGCTCCGCGTTCGGCGCGTTCCAGGCCGCGATCGCGACGTTCCAGCGCAGTTGGCGCCCGCGCCCGGTGCTCGCCCTCGCCTCCGGCGTGAGCCTCGGCATCAGCACGTTCCTCGGCTATCTCACCGGCACGCAGGGGGTGCTGTTCCTCGCGCTGCTCGCCCTGTGGACCTTCCTCGCGGGCCTGAGCTGGTCGGTCGGGCCGACGGTCGGCATCATCGCGGCCTCGAACGTGGCGATGATGCTGGTCACGATCACGCTGCCGACCAGCCTCCTGGCGGCCGCGGGCCACGCCGCGATGATCGCCGCGGGCGGCCTGGTGCAGGCGCTGCTGATCGTGTTCTTCCCGGTACGCCGCTGGGGCGCCCAGCGGGACGCGCTCGCCGACGCCCTCGCCGCCGAGGCCGACTACGCCCGCCGCCTGCGCCAGGACCCGGTCGCGCCCTTCGACCCGGCCCCGCTGATGGCGGCCAGGGACGCGGCCACGGTCACCCCGCGCCAGGCCCGCCGCCGCCCCGCCGAACTGCACGGCGCCCGCGGCCTCGCCGAACGCATCCGCCCGGTCCTGGCCTCGCTCGCCGACCCGGCCGTGGGCGTACCGGCCGAGGGCGTGGAGCGCGACCGCGTACGGGAACTCCTCGCGGCGGCCGGTGAGGTGCTCGACGCGGCGGCCCGCGCGATCCGGCACGGCGAACCGGCCGAGCTGCCGGCATCCGCGCTCGCCGCGCTGCGCACTCCGGACACCGGCGCGATCCTGACGGGCCCGCCGCGTAGGGCGGCCACGCGCCTCGCGGCGCTGCTCGACGACGTGGTCGAGACGGCCGACCCGCCGAGCTCGATCGCGGGCCGCCGCTCGCTGCGGTCGATGCTGTCGACGATGGTCGGCCACCTCCCGCCCACGGTCACCAACCGCCTCCCACCCGCCGTCACCGAGCCCCCGAAGCCCGGGACACCGAAAGAGACGCCAGCCGATACGACGGCCGGGACACCGAAAGGGACGCCAGCCGATACGACAGCCGAGACACCGAAAGAGACGCCAGCCGATGCGCCAGCCGGGACGCCAGCCGCGGTCACCCCGGAGCCCACCCAGGGCCCGGCGGTCACCGGCACCACACCCCTCCCCGCCACCCTCAGCTCCTCCGACACCCAGCCCATCACCCTCTCCCGCCCCACCGTCCCCGAGCTGGCCCCGGTCGCCGCCCGCAAGATGCGCCGCGAACTGGCGCAGAGCACAAGGGAGTCGGCGATCAAGCGGCACGCGTTCCGCGTCACGGTCGTGGCCGTCGTCGGCTATCTGATCGGCCAGGCCCTGCCCCTCGGCCACGGCTACTGGGCGCCGATGGCCTCCGTGATGGTGATGCGCCCGGACTTCTCGCAGACGTACGGCCGCGCCGTGGCCCGCTTCGGCGGCACCCTCGTCGGCGTCGCCGTGGCCACCGGGGTCGTCCAGCTCACCGACCCGGGCCCGGTCCTGTCCGGCGCCCTGGCCGTGATCTGCGCGGCCCTGACGTACCTCCTGATGAGCACCGGCTACGCGGTCTCGCAGGTGACGATCTCCGCGTACGTCGTGTTCCTGCTCGGCATGGGTGGCACCGAGTGGACCCAGACGGTGCCGGAGCGCGTCGTGCTCACGCTCGTCGGCGGCGTCCTCGCGATGCTGTCGTACGCGGTCTACCCGGCCTGGGAGACCCCGCGTCTGCGCACCCGGCTCGCGGACTGGCTGGTCGCGGGCGGGAGTTACGCCGCGACGGTCCTCCACCACTACGCCGAGCCCGCCGGCCGGCACGCCACCGATGTGCGCGAGACCCTGCTGACCATGCGGGACGCCAGGATCGCCTGGCAGGACGCGGTGGAACGGGCCGAGGACGAACCCGTACGGCACCGCGGTCTCTCCCGTACGGCCGCCGAGGACGCCGGGCAGGCGCTCGCCGAGATGGTCCGCGTCGCGATGCTGATGGAGGCCCACCTTCCGGAGCGCGGCACCACCCCCGTACCGCCCGCCGCCCTGCTCGCCGCCGCCCTGCGCGAGTCCACCGAGCGCGCCGCGAAGGACCTGCGGGAACGGCGCGTGCCCGACTGGGAGCACGTGCGCGCGGTGCTGCGCGACTGGAACGGCGAAGGCCTGCCCGACCGGGTCGTACGCCGTGGCGGCCGGTTGCTCCTCGAATCACTCGACGAGCTCTCCGACTCCCTGGACACCGGCGCCCCGCGCGAGACGCGGAACGCGGACGACGGGAACGACGGCGGGCCGCGGCCCCCGGAGGAAACCGCGGCCCGCTGAAAGCCCGTCGGGACGCAAGAGGTCAGTCAGCCCTGTGGCAGGTCCGTCGGGACGAAAGAGGTCAGCCCTGCGGCAGGTCCGTGGGCATGCCCGTCGGCAGCCCCTGCGGCAGCTCGCTCTCGTCGGTCTTTTTGAACTCGTCGGTGCCGACACCGTCCCAGGCGACCGTCATCGAGGTGGCGTCCACGGACTCGATCTTGCCCGTCTCGCGCTCGCCGCCGCCCTGGCACTTCAGCGTGATCGCCGTGCCGGTGGCGGTGCCGACGCACGTGGTGCCGGTCTTCTCGCCCACGCCCATCTCGGCGAGCACGGCCACCTTGCCGCCCTGCTGGACGGAGAGCGCCACGGACTTGCCGTTGTTCACCGAGACCCACAGGCCCTCGGAGCTGCCCTCGGCCCCCGAGCCGGAGTTGTCGGCACCGTCCGAGACGCCGCCCGTGGTGTCCTTGGCGCCGTCCTCGGCCGCGGAGCTGTCGCCCTTGCGCTTGCCCCCGCCGTCGTCGCTGCTGCATCCGGTCAGGGCAAGGGCGGCGACGACCGCGGCGGCGGCGGCGCAGACGCGTACGTGCTTGATCATGTGAAGTCCCCCTGGACGGCTCGCTGTTCGGTTCGGTACGGCTCGACGGAGCCGGAGCCGGGCCAAGCTACCAGGAGGACTTCCGGACGCCCGGCAGATATCCGGCGTGCGCTTGCTCACGCAGGTTCACCCTGGACAGTCCGAACGTCCGCAGATAGCCGCGCGGGCGGCCGTCCACGCTGTCGCGGTTGCGTACGCGGGTGGCGCTCGCGTCCCGGGGCTGGGCGCGCAGTTCCCGCTGGGCCGCGAGGCGTTCGGGCTCCGGGGTGTCCGGCCTGCGGATCAGGTCCTTGAGCTCGCGGCGCCGCTCGGCGTACCGGGCGACGACCTCGCGGCGGTGCTCGTCGCGGGCGATCTTGCTCTTCTTGGCCATCAGACCTTCACCCCTCGGGCACGGATCCTGGCGACCGCCGCCTCGACGCCGATGGTGTCGACGGTCTTGATCCCCTTGGCGCTCAGGGTCAGCCGTACGTGCCGGCCCTCGCTCTCCAGCCAGTACCGCTTGCGCTGGATGTTCGGGTCGAAACGGCGCGAACTACGGCGGTGGGAATGGGAGATCGTCTTGCCGAACCGCGGTTCGCGTCCGGTCAGCATGCAGTGCGCGGACAAGGTGGTGCACCTCTCTGTGGGCCCGTCGCAGGACGAGCTGGGCGATGGGCTTGGTAATGGAAACCATTTTCACTTACTCTAGCCCACATGGCCCGCAACGAGCTACGACCCGTGATCAAGCTGAGGTCCACCGTCGGCACCGGCTTCACGTACGTCACCCGCAAGAACCGCCGCAACGACCCGGACCGGATGGTGCTCCGCAAGTACGACCCGGTCGTCGGCCGCCACGTCGACTTCAAGGAGGAGCGCTGAGATGAACCGCCGACAGCACGTGGGGGAGGCAGTGGCATGAACCCCGGAATCCACCCCGCCTACCGCCCCGTCGTCTTCCGCGACCGCGCCGCCGACTACGCCTTCCTGACCCGGTCCACGCTCACCAGCGACAAGACCGTCGAGTGGGAGGACGGCCACACGTACCCGGTGATCGACGTGGAGATCTCGGACCGGAGCCACCCCTTCTACACCGGCACCGCCCGCGTCCTGGACACCGCGGGCCGCGTCGAGCGCTTCGAGCGCCGGTACGGGAAGCGTGAGTCCCGCTGATGGGTGCGGACTTCGCGGTCGCCCTCGTCGCCGGGCTGCACGCCGACGCCCGCAGGGCCGCCGTCGACCGGCTGCTCGCCACCGTCCCGGACAGCGTCGCCCTGCACCACGACCTCTCGACGGCCGCGCGGGGCACGGTGGTGCGTACGGTCCGTGATGCCTCAGGCGTGTTCTCCACCGGTGAGGCACCGCTCGTCAACGACTGCGCCTGCTGCGCGCTGCGCGAGGACCTGCTGCCCGAGCTGGAGCGGCTCGCGGACGCCGGGCTCACCCGGCTCGCGGTGGTCGAGCTGTGGGACTCGGTGGAGCCCAAGGCGATGGCGGAGGTCGTCGCGTCCGGCGGCCTGGAGGTCACCGGCGTCCTCACCGCCGTCGACCCCGCGCTGCTCCTGCCCTACCTCGGCAACGGCGACGACCTGATGGAGGCCGGCCTCGCGGCCGCCGCCACCGATCAGCGCACCGTCGCCGACACCTGGGCCCGTCAGCTGGAGTACGCCCCCGTCCTGGCCCTCGTCGACAGCGCGGAGGCCGACGACGAGGACCGCGCCCTGCTCGCCCAGCTGCACCCGACCGCACGCCAAGTCTCCGTGGAGCACGGTGACTTGGCTCAGGCCGCGCTCGCCGGGTTCGACGTGGAGGCGGCCGCCGCGGCCCAGCATCCGGCGTGCGCACTGCTGCCCCAGGAGGCGGACGAGGCAGGCGTCGGTACGTACGTCTGGCACGCCCGCAGGCCCTTCCACCCCGAGCGGCTGTACCGGGCCCTGGAGGATCTGACCTGTGCGGCGGCGCGCAGCCGCGGCCGGTTCTGGCTCGCCGACCGGCCGGACTCGCTGCTCGCCTGGGACGCGGCCGGGGGAGCGCTCTGTGTGGAGAACGCGGGGCCCTGGCTGGCCTCGTTGCCGGACGCGGCCTGGGAGCTTGTGCCGCCGGTGCGCCGCGCCGCCGCCGCCCTCGACTGGCACCCCGAGCACGGGGACTGCTGCCAGCACCTGGTCTTCACCTCGCCCGGCCTGGACCGGGAGGGGCTGCAACAGGTCCTGGACTCCTGCCTGTTGACCGACGCCGAGTACGCCGCGGGCCGCGAGGCCTGGAAGCGGCTGCCGCCCGCCTTCGAGCACCTCCTGGAGGTCTGAAACCCCATGTCTCCCCGCAAGGCCGACCGCAAGCCGGTCAAGGGCCGCCCGAACCCGCTGGACCAGGCGGGCATCACGTACATCGACTACAAGGACACCGACCTGCTGCGGAAGTTCATCTCCGACCGCGGCAAGATCCGCTCGCGCCGGGTCACCCGCGTCACGGAGCGGCAGCAGCGGTAGCTGGCGCGCGCGATCAAGAACGCCCGCGAGATGGGGCTGCTTCCCTACGCGACGCGGTGAGGCGCCGGTGAGACGCCGGTGAGGTGCCGGTGAGACGCCGCCCCGCTCGATAGGTAGGGAATCTCCTACGTTTGACGCGTAGGAGATTCCCTACCTATGGTGGCCGCATGAACATCACTCATGCCTCTTTCGTCACCGTGCCCGTCACCGACCAGGACGCGGCGCTCCGCTTCTACACGCGGACCCTCGGCTTCGAGGTCACCGCCGACCGGCAGATGCCGCCGGGCCGCTGGCTCCAGGTCGCCCCCGCCGGCGCGCAGACCGTGCTCACACTCTCCGGCCCCGGAATGGGCGGCTTCACTCCGGGCAGCGCGCAGGGGATCATGTTCGTGACCGGTGACGTCGACGCCGACTGCGAGCGGCTGCGCGCCGCCGGGGTCGAGGTCCAGGGTCCGGACGAGCTGCCGTGGGGGAGGATGGCCGGGTTCGCCGACCCCGACGGCAACCGCTTCATGCTGCTCACGGAGAGCGAGCCCACGGAGAAGGAAGGCGACTGACCGCGTGGTCACCAAGAGCGCCCCGCACGGCGACGGCACCGCACAGGACCGCCAGGCCCCTGGCACCGCAGAAGACCGTCTGGCCTGCGGCACCGCACAGGACCGCCTGGCCCGCGCCGCCGCGCAGGACCGCCAGGTCCGTGGCACCGCGCAGGATCGCGAGGCCCGTGGCACCGCGCAGGACCACGAGGCCCGCGGCGCCGCGCAGCACCGCCAGGGCTTCGGCACCGCAGAGGACCGCCAGGCCCGCGGCACCGCGCAGGACCGTCTCTTCGCCGCGCTCGCCAACGCCACCCGGCGCGAGGTTCTGGCCCTGCTGCGCGAGCGGGGTCCGCAGCCCGTGCAGGCGCTCGCCGACCACTTCGACATGCGCCGACCCAGCCTCTCGGAGCACCTCAAGGTGCTCCGCGAGGCCGGTCTCGTCTCCGAGGAGCGCCAGGGCCGCCACCGCATCTACCGCCTGGAGGCCGCCCCGCTCGCCGAGGTGCAGGACTGGCTCCATCCGTACGAGCGGTTCTGGCGCGACCGCCTCAAGGGCCTCGGTGATCTCCTCGACCGCATGCCGGACGATGAGGCATGACCATGCCTCCCGACGAGCAGTTCCCCGGTGACGACGACCTCACCGCCCTCCGCGTCGACCAGTTCCTCGCCCACCCGCCCGCCAAGGTCTGGCGCGCCCTCACCGAGCCCGAGCTGATCGCCCAGTGGCTGATGCCCGGCGACTTCCGCCTGGAGGTCGGGCACCGGTACACCCTCGCCGCCCTGCCGCGCCCCAACACCGGCTTCTCCGGCACGGTCCTCGCCGAGGTCCTCGCGTACGAGACGGAGCGGATGCTCAAGCTGCGCTGGCGGGATGCCGAGCCGGGCAACCCGGCGGACTGGACGATCACCTGGACCCTGGAGCCGGAAGGGCGCGGCACCCGTCTCTTCCTGGTGCACGAGGGGTTCGATCCGGACGATCCGGCGCAGCTGATGGCGCACAAGATCATGGGCCAGGGCTGGCGCTCCGCCGTGCTCCAGGGCCTTGAGCGGGTCCTCGCGTCGCTGTGAGGCAGGGCTGATTCCGCCGCGAGTGGGCACGCGTACCGCTGTGTGCGGATCGTGAGCTGCGCTGTAACCGGCCAGGCACCCCGCGTGCACGTGCATCTGCCCATGCATCCGCATGTGAACAGGGTTATGATCCGGGGCAGTTGACGGCTTGGCCAACACGAGTCACGGCACCACCGGGGAGCGACCTGTGCACCACGTGTACAACGGCATGGCGGCCACGGAGCTTGACGGTGTGGCCTGGCAGAAGAGCCTGCACAGCAATTCGCAGGGCTCCTGCGTGGAGTTCGCGAAGCTGGCCGACGGCAGCGTGGCGGTACGCAACTCGCGCCACCCCGAAGGTCCGGCGCTCGTCTACACGCGTGCCGAGATAGAGGCGATGCTCCTCGGCGTCAAGGACGGGGAGTTCGACCACCTCGTGGCGGGCTGACGCCGCACCGCGGTCCTCGTAACGGACCGTTCCAGCCGAAAAGGCCCCGCACCCACAGGAGTTGGGCAACAGGGCCGCCGTTCTCAGCTCTCCTCCGGCGCCAGCCGGAACAGCGCCCACACCACCTTGCCGCCGAGCGCGCCGGACAGCGGATGCCAGCCCCAGCTGTCCGCGAACGACTCCACCAGGAAGAGCCCGCGCCCCGACTCGGCGGAGAAGTCCGAGAGTTGGACGTCGTCACCCGCGATCGGGGACTCCGGGCTGGGGTCGCGCACCGCGCAGATGAGCCGGGAGGTCCAGCGCATCAGGTGCAGCCGGACCGGAGAGGTCTCGTCGCGCGGGGTGTCGGCGGGCAGGCCGTGCCGGAGCGCGTTCGTGACGAGTTCGGAGACGATCAGCGCGACGTCGTCGAAGCGATCGTCGAGCGACCAGTCGCCGAGCGTGCGAAGGGTGAACTGCCGGGCCGCGCGCACCGCTTCGTAGCGGGCCGGCAGGGCGCAGGACGCCGCGTTCGACACCGCTGAGGGGTCGATGGGGGGAAGCCCCTGCCGTAACGGCTCGAGCATGGTCGATCCATTCGTCCCCATGCGAGGCACTCCCCGGTTTCGCGGCCAGTCAGCCAGTAGCGATGTTGCGGTGGTGCGCGGGGCCCATCGTTCCGAATGCGCAGTGCGGATGCAAGGGCAGATGCACGTGCACGCGCCGGAGTTGGACGTTCCCGTACCGTTTCTTGCTCATTTCTTCCTGCGACCGGTTTCGTAGCTGTTCTGTGAGGGGCCTGTTTCTGTAATCGATCGAGTACGGGGCGAAGCGTTTTAATGGCAGACTGCGGCTCTTGGCGGCGAGGGAGCGCGGCTCCGCGGCCGCCGCGACGTTCCGGTTCATGACGATGCTGAAGACGGGGAGAGTGGGGAGGGTTGTCCACATGACCGCTGGAGAGTCATGGGGGTCCCCCCAAGCGGGCGAGCCCGGGGGCGGCTCAGTCGTGCGACGCATCCTGCTGGGCTCGCAGCTGCGGCGGCTGCGCGAGGCACGCGGCATAACGCGTGAGCAGGCGGGCTACTCGATCCGGGCGTCCGAATCGAAGATCAGCCGCATGGAGTTGGGACGGGTGAGCTTCAAGGCGAGGGACGTCGAGGATCTCCTCACGCTCTACGGCGTCTCGGCGGACGCCGAGCGCGGTCCGCTCCTCGACCTCGCTAAAGAGGCCAACGTCGCGGGCTGGTGGCACAGTTACTCCGATGTGCTACCCGGCTGGTTCCAGACCTATGTCGGCCTGGAGGGCGCCGCTTCCCTCATTCGCGTCTACGAAGTCCAGTTCGTACACGGCCTGTTGCAGACCGAGGGCTACGCCCGCGCGGTCGTGGAGCGCGGCGCCCCGAACCTCGGCCGGGCCGAGACCGAGCGCCGCGTCGCCCTCCGCCTGGAGCGCCAGAAGGTCCTCGTCTCCGAGCGCGCCACCCGCTTCCACTGCGTACTGGACGAGGCCGCGCTGCGCCGCCCGTACGGCGACCGGGCCGTGATGCGCGGGCAGTTGGAGCATCTGATCGAGGTCTCGCAGCGGCCCAACGTCACCCTCCAGGTCATGCCGTTCAGCTTCGGTGGCCACGCGGGCGAGTCCGGCTCCTTCGCGCTGCTCCGCTTCCCGGAGTCCGACCTCTCCGACATCGCGTATCTGGAACAGCTCACGAGCGCCCTGTACCTCGACAAGCGCGAAGAGGTCAGTCAGTACGAAAAGGTCATGGAGCGGCTCCAGTCGGACAGCCCGAGCCCCGAGGCGACCCGGGATCTCCTCCGCGGCCTCCTCCAACTCTCGTGAATACTCCCGGCCCAACTCTCGTAAAACACAAGTACGATGACGTGTCATCAGTCGGCACCGACCATGCCGATGACAATCCCTAGCCCGCGGTAAGGGGTCGCATGTCCTTCTTCACCGACCTTGGCCGGCAGTACATCGACGGCAAGTGGCGGACCGGCAGCGGTTCGTGGGACATCATCGACTTCAATCCGTTCAACGGCGAGAAGCTGGCCGCCGTGACCGTGGCCACCCGCTTCGAGGTCGACGAGGCCTATCGCGCCGCCGAGCGCACGCAGAAGTCCTGGGCCGCCCAGAGCCCCTACCTCCGCCGTGCCGTCATCGAGCGGGCCCTGCGCATCACCGAGGAGCGGCAGGACGAGATCGTCGAGGCGATCATCGACGAGCTCGGCGGCACCCGCCTCAAGGCGGAGTACGAGGTCCACCTCGGCAAGGAATTCCTGCGCGAGGCGAGCGAGTTGGCGGTGCGCCCCGAGGGCCGGATCTTCCCGTCTACCACGGACGGCAAGGAGAACCGGGTCTACCGCCTGCCGGTCGGTGTGGTCGGGGTCATCAGCCCGTTCAACTTCCCGTTCCTCGTCACGCTCAAGTCGGTCGCGCCCGCCCTCGCGCTCGGCAACGGCGTGGTGGTCAAGCCGAACCAGAACACCCCGGTGGTGGGCGGCGGGCTGATCGCGAAGATCTTCGAGGACGCGGGGCTGCCGCCCGGGCTCCTGAACGTCGTGGTGACGGACATCGCCGAGATCGGTGACGCGCTCATAGAGCACCCGGTGCCGAAGGTGATCTCCTTCGCGGGCTCGGACCGCGTGGGCCGCCATGTCGGAGCGGTGACGGCCAGTCACTTCAAGCGGGCCATCCTGGAGTTGAGCGGCAACAGCGCCCTCGCCGTCCTGGAGGACGCGGATGTGGACTACGCCGTGGACGCGGCGGTGTTCAGCCGGTACGTCTACCAGGGCCAGGTCTGCATGGCCGCCAACCGGATCCTCGTGGACCGGGCCGTGGAGGCCGAGTTCACCGCCAAGTTCGTGGCCCGGGTCAAGGCGCTGAAGGCCGGTGACCCGCGAGACCCGGACACGCAGATCGGCCCGGTCATCAACGCCTTCCAGGCCGACGCGCTCACCACGCTCGTCGACCAGGCCATGGCCGAGGGTGCCACGGCCCTGGTGCGCGGGCGCACGATCGGCAACCTGGTCGAGCCGACCGTTCTCACCGGCCTGCCCGAGGACTCCCCGATCCTGCGCCAGGAGATCTTCGGCCCGGTGGCGCTGCTCGTGCCGTTCGACGGCGAGGACCACGCGGTCCGCCTCGCCAACGACACCCCGTACGGCCTCAGCGGCGCCGTGCACACCGCCGACGTGGAGCGCGGCGTCCGCTTCGCCCGCCGGATCGAGACCGGCATGATCCACGTCAACGACGGCACCGTGCACGACGAGCCGTACGTCGCGTTCGGCGGCGAGAAGCAGTCCGGGCTCGGGCGGCTCAACGGTGACTCGACGGTCGACGCGTTCACCACCCAGAAGTGGATCTCCGTGCAGCACGGCCGCAGCCGCTTCCCGCTCTGACTCCCCGATCGCGGCGGGGGGTTCAGGTCTCGTCCCCTGGGTGCTGCTCGCCGGTGGCGTACGGGTTCTCCTGCCCCTCGGCGAGCACGCCCACGAACGGCTCGCCCTCGCCGGAGAAGACGTACGCCCCCTCCTCGATGCGCTGGATGAGCCCGCGCGTCCACTCCGCGCCCGCGTCCGCCGAGTGCACCCAGAAGTTCATGATCTCCCCGATGTGGCCGAGCTGTTCCGGCCCGTCCTCCGGGGTGTAGTACTCGGTGACGGACGTGCGCCACTCCTGCAGCCCCTCGACCCGCTTCTTCAGCAGCTCGACGGCCTCAGCGCGCGGCAGGTCCACGATGAAGCCGATGCCGGCGGAGAGCACGTCCAGCTTCTGGTCGTACGAGGTGAGCGCCTCGCGCAGCAGCTTCAGGTACTCCTCGGTGCCCTGCTCGGTGATCTCGTACTCGGTGCGCGGCGGGCCGCCCGCGGTGGACGGGGCGACCTCGTGGGCCTTGAGCAGCCCTTGCTTCGCCATCTGCTTCAGGGCGTGGTAGATCGAGCCGGGCTTGGCGTTCGACCACTCGTGCGCGCCCCAGAACTCCAGGTCGTTGCGCACCTGGTAGCCGTGTGCGCGGCCGTGCATGCGGACGGCGCCGAGGACCAGGAGCCGGATGACGGACATGGGCGCAGCCCTCCCTCTCGTACTGAGCTTCTCGTACTGAGCTTCGCAGCCTAATCAACTTTGACTAGGTTACCCGGAGGGCTGTCCGCCATGCCGCCCGGGCCTCAGCTGCCGCTCTCCGTCTCGTCGATGAGCTCGAAGGCGGTCTTCCCGTCCAGGGACTCGCGGATGATGTCCGCGTGCCCGGCGTGCCGGTCCACCTCGCTGATCAGCCGGAGCAGCAGCCAGCGCAGCGACACCCGCTCCTTCGGGAACCACGGCGCCTCCGGCAGCGCGAACGTCTCGTTCATGTCGGGCGCGCTACGGATGAACTCCTCGGTCTCCGCCTTCACTTGGTCCCAGTGGGCGAGCTGCGAGGCGACCGTCTCCTCGCCCACGAGCACGAAGCACTCGTGCCAGTTGGACTCGTCCCGGGTCACGGCCGGGTCCTTGCCCTTCGCGCGGGCCACCCAGCTCTGCTCGACCTCGGCCACGTGCTTGACCAGGCCCGCGAGGGAGAGCTCGCTCGCGCTCGGCCGGCTCGACGCCTGCTCGCCGGTCAGCCCGAGCACGGTGCGGCGGATGCCGCCGCGGGCCTCGTCCAGGAAGGCGAGCAGCGCCCCGCGCTCGTCGCCGTGGGCCTCTGCGGGAACGTGCATGACCATGATCGGCCGCCTCTCTGTCGTCGTCACCCGGCGGTGCCGGATTGCTTGAGTACGACGTTACGGAGGCTTGCGGTCAGCTTCTGTCCGCAACGCGCGGCTTCCAGGAAGCGCTATTAATCAACTTTGACTAATCCGACCGAGTCCGGTTACCTTCGACCCTCGCTAGGTAGTCAAGTTTGACCAAGGAGTGCGATGAGCGACCCTGCGACCGAGGCGATCGTCCTCGAGGACGTCCACAAGAGGTACGGCGAGAAGCGCGCCCTCGACGGCCTCGACCTGACCGTGCGGCGCGGCACCGTGCACGGAGTCCTGGGCCCGAACGGCGCGGGCAAGACCACCGCCGTCCGCGTCATGGCCACGCTGCTGCGCCCGGACGCGGGCCGGGTGCGGGTGGCCGGCTGCGACGTGCGCACCCAGGCGCAGCGGGTCCGGCACCGCATAGGCCTCCTTGGCCAGCACGCGGCGGTCGACGAGGAGCTCAGCGGCCGGCAGAACCTCGACATGTTCGGACGCCTTCACCACCTCGGGGCGCGCGGGGCGGCGGCCCGGGCGGACGAGCTGCTCGACCGGTTCGGCCTCGGGGACACCGGCCGCAAGGCGGTCAAGCAGTACAGCGGAGGCATGCGGCGCCGGCTCGACCTGGCGGCGTCCCTGGTCACGGACCCGGAGGTGCTGTTCCTCGACGAGCCGACCACGGGCCTCGACCCGCGCGGCCGCACCGAGGTGTGGAACGCGGTGCGCTCCCTCGTCGGCGGCGGGACGACCGTGCTGCTCACCACCCAGTACCTGGAGGAGGCCGATCAGCTCGCCGACCGGATCTCCGTGATCGACTCCGGCCGCGTCGTCGCCGACGGCACCGCCGACGAGCTGAAGGCCAGGACCGGCGGCGACCGGATCGACGTCGTCCTGCACGACGCGGCCCGACTCGACGCCGCGGCGGGCATGTTGCGCACCGCGGCCGCCGCAGAGGTGGTGGTGGACGCGGACCGCCGCCTGATCAGCGCACCGGTCACCGACCGGATGGCGGCGCTCCACCGCGTCGTACGCGCGCTGGAGGACGCCGCGATCGCCGCGGAGGACGTCGCCCTGCGGCGGCCCACGCTCGACGAGGTGTTCCTGCGGCTGACCGACGACGGCAACCGCGCCGACGACCGTGCGGAGGCCGCCGTATGAGTACGACGTTCACCTGGGCGTTCACCGACTCCTGGACCATGACCCGGCGCGAACTCGCCCACTGGGCGCGGCAGCCCGTGCAGATCGTGGTCGGCCTGGCCTTCCCGGTGATGCTCCTCCTGATGTTCGGCTTTCTGATCGGCGGCGGCGCGGGCGTCGAGGGCGACTACCGGGAGTACCTCGTGCCCGGCATGTTCGCCCTGACCATGGCGTTCGGCCTGGACGCCACGATGGTCGCGGTCACCCAGGACCTGGAGAAGGGCGTCATCGACCGCTTCCGGTCCATGCCGATGTTCGACGGGGCGGTCCTGGTGGGGCGTGCGGCGGCCGACATGCTGCAGTCCGCGCTCTCCCTGGCGGTGCTCATCGGGGTCGGGCTCGCGGTCGGCTGGCGCTGGCACGGCTCGTTCGCGGCGTTCCTGGGCGCGGTGGGGCTGTTGCTGCTGTTCCGGTTCGCGATGCTCTGGCTCGGCATCCACCTGGCCATGGTCGCGGGCAAGCCGGAGCTGGTGATGGCCGTGCAGATCCTGGTCTGGCCGATCGGCTTCCTCTCCAACGCCTTCGCGACGCCGGAGTCGATGCCGGGCTGGCTGGGCGCGACGGTCGAGTGGAACCCGATGTCGGCGACCGCCACGGCGGTACGGGATCTCTTCGGCAACGAGGGCGGCGTGACGTCGGCGTCCTGGGCGTACGAGCACGCCCAACTCCTGGCGGTGCTCTGGCCGTTGCTGCTGATCGGGGTGTTCTTCCCACTGGCGGTACGGAGGTTCACCCGCTTGAGCCGGTGAGGGGCTGCTTTTAAGGGGCGCGGGGAACTGCGCGACCAGCCACGACGGCGCGGCAGCCGAACGACACACGGCGCCGCAGGCTTTCGGGAAGGGGCGGGTAGGGGATCAACGCCCCTAGTGGTGGAAGGCAGTAACCTGCGCGGGCCCCGGGGCCGCAGGCCCCGGCTGTGCCCGCAGCTCCGGCAGCAGCCTCCGCAGATCCGAGAGCAGCAACCCCGCCAGATCCGCCGAGAACCCGTTGCGGCACACCACCCGCAGCACCGAGAGATCCTCCCGGTTCGCGGGAAAGGTGTACGCGGGCACGAGCCACCCCCGCTCGCGAAGGCGCCGCGACACGTCGAAGACGTCGTACGCCGTCACCTCCGGCGCCGTCGTGAACGCGAACACCGGCAACTGGTCGCCCCGCGTGAGGAGTCGGAAGTCCCCGAGCGCCTCGATCCGTTCCGCGAGCCCGCACGCGACGTCCCGTGAGGCCTGCTGGACGGCCTGGTAGCCCTCCCGGCCGAGCCGCAGGAACGTGTAGTACTGCGCGACCACCTGCGCGCCCGGCCGGGAGAAGTTCAGGGCGAACGTGGGCATCTCCCCGCCCAGATAGTTCACCCGGAACACCAGCTCCTCGGGCAGCTCCTCCGCCGACCGCCACAGCGCCCAGCCGACGCCCGGGTAGACGAGCCCGTACTTGTGCCCGGACGTGTTGATCGACGCCACCCGCGGCAGCCGGAAGTCCCACTCCAGGTCCGGGTCGAGGAACGGCGCGACCATGGCGCCCGACGCCCCGTCCACGTGCACGGGGATGTCCAGGCCCGTCCGCTCCTGCAACGCGTCGAGCTCGGCGCAGAGTCCGGCCACGGGCTCGTACGAACCGTCGAACGTGGAGCCGAGCACCGCCACGACGCCGATGGTGTTCTCGTCGCACAGCTCGGCGGCGGCCCGCGGGTCCAGGTGGAAGCGGTCGCCCTCCATGGGCACCTGGCGGGCCTCCACCTCCCAGAAGTTGCAGAACTTGTCCCAGCAGACCTGCACGTTGACGCCCATCACCAGGTTCGGCCTGGCCTCCCGCGCGGGGTAGCGGTCGGCGTTCCGCTTCATCCAGCGGCGCTTGAGCGCCATCCCCGCGAGCATGCAGGCCTCGCTGGACCCGGTCGTCGAGCAGCCCACCGCCGCGTCCCGGTCCGGCGCGTGCCACAGGTCGGCGAGCATCGCCACGCAGCGCCGCTCCAGCTCGGCGGTGCGCGGGTACTCGTCCTTGTCGATCATGTTCTTGTCCCGGCACTCCGCCATCAGGACCCCGGCCTGCGGTTCCATCCAGGTGGTGACGAACGTGGCGAGGTTCAGGCGCGCGTTGCCGTCCAGCATCAGCTCGTCGCGGACCAGTTGGTACGCGGTCGTCGGCGGCAGCGGCCCGTCCGGGAGGACGTGCCTGGGCGGCGCCGCGGTCATGCCGCCGACCGGGTTCGCCTGCCCGAAGAACGGGTTCAGGGCGAGCTCGCGCAGCTCGTCGTCCGCTTCCGCTTCCGGCTCCTGACTGCTGCCCTGGTGCAGGGACATCGCGGCGCCTCTCTCGTACGGGACGGGGGTGCGGGTACGCGGGCTCACGATAACGGGGCAAACGGGGCATAAGCCTGTTGGGCGGGCCACCCGTGGACGGCCCCGCGATCCGGGTGCGATTCCGGCTTGCACCTCACGTGGCGTGAGGCCGCAAGGTGAGTGACGTACCGAGAACACACCGGAAGGAGCGGGCGGCGATGAGCTACGCGGTGGGACAGGTCGCGGCTTTCGCGGGCGTCACGGTGCGCACGCTGCACCACTACGACGAGATCGGCCTGCTGGTCCCCAGCGAACGCAACCGCGCCGGCCACCGGCGCTACAGCGACGCGGACCTGGACCGGCTGCAGCAGATCCTGTTCTACCGGGAGCTGGGCTTCCCGCTCGACGAGGTGGCGGCACTCCTGGACGACCCGGACGCGGACCCGCGCGAGCACCTGCGCAGACAGCACCGCTTGCTGACCGACCGGATCACCCGGCTGCAGGAGATGGCCGCCGCCGTCGAGACCGCCATGGAGGCGAAGAAGATGGGCATCAACCTCACGCCCGAGGAGAAGTTCGAGGTCTTCGGCGACTTCGACCCCGACCAGTACGAGGAGGAGGTCGAGCAGCGCTGGGGCAACACGGACGCGTACGCGCAGTCGCAGCGCCGCGCGGCCTCGTACACCAAGGAGGACTGGCTGCGCATCCAGCGCGAGGGCGACGAGGTCACGCGGCGCTTCGTGGAGCTGATGGAGGCGGGCGCCGCCCCGGAGTCCGAGGAGGCGATGGACGCCGCCGAGGCCCACCGGCGGTGGATCTCCCGCAACCACTACGACTGCTCGCACGAGATGCACAGTTGCCTCGGCGAGATGTACGTCGCCGACCAGCGCTTCACCGTCAACATCGACAAGGCGAGGCCGGGGCTCGCCGCCTACCAGCGCGAGGCGATCCTGGCGAACGCGATCCGGCACGCGTGACGGTGTTCCTCAGGCGTGCGGCACGATCACCACGGCCGTGCCGTACGCACACACCTCCGCGGCTCCCTCCATCGCCTCGGTCACGTCGAACCGGAACATGAGGATCGCGTTGGCACCACGCGCGCGTGCCTGGTCGACGAGGCGCTCCATGGCCTGGTTGCGGGTCTCGACGAGCGTCTTCGTGAGGCCCTTGAGCTCGCCGCCGACCATCGACTTGAGGCCCGCGCCGATCTGGCTGCCGAGGTGCCGGGACCTGACGGTGAGGCCGAAGACCTCGCCGACGACCTTCTGCACCTGGTAGCCGGGCACGTCGTTGGTCGTGACGACCAGTACATCCGCATCTGGCGTCTGACCGCCGCCGAAGTCGTTGATGCCCATGTTTCTCCGCCTTTGCCGCTGCGTTGTCGGTCGCATGCCCAGCTTTGCCCTGATACGGGGCCGCTGCATCCCGGGACATCCGGTGGAACCTGGTCTCCGCTCCTGGCGTTGGTAACTTTGAACGGCCACCCAGGCCGAGTGACTCGGCTTTTCTCTCTTCACCGACACCCCTCAGGAGCCCGGACCCGTGATGACGACGCTTGCGCTCGGACCAAGCTGGCTCGATCCGGAACTTCTGCTGAACAAGTTCGGGCTCATCGGCCTGCTGATCATCGTGTTCGCCGAGTCCGGACTGCTGATCGGCTTCTTCCTGCCGGGTGACTCCCTGCTGTTCACCACGGGCATGCTGGTGACGGCGAATGTGCTCGACCACCCGCTGTGGCTGGTGTGCACGCTGGTGTGCGTGGCGGCGATCCTCGGGGACCAGGCGGGGTACCTCTTCGGCCGCAAGGTCGGACCCGCGCTCTTCAACCGCCCGGACTCCCGCCTGTTCAAGCAGGAGAACGTGACGAAGGCGCACGAGTTCTTCGAGAAGTACGGGCCGAAGTCGCTGGTCCTGGCCCGCTTCGTGCCGATCGTGCGGACGTTCACGCCGATCATCGCGGGCGTCTCCCGGATGAACTACCGCTCGTTCATCACGTACAACATCCTCGGCGGCGTCCTGTGGGGCGCGGGCGTCACGCTGCTCGGTGCGTGGCTCGGCCAGATCGATTTCGTGCGCAAGAACATCGAGCCGATCCTGATCCTGATCGTCCTGATCTCGGTCGTGCCGATCATCGTCGAGTTCCTGCGGGCCCGCTCCAAGAGCAAGAAGGCCGCGGCCGAGGCCCCCACCCAGAACGCCCAGAACGCCCAGAACACCCAGAGCACCCAGAACCCCCAGAGTGCCCAGGCGCCGGGCGTGGACCACCCCACCCAGCAGCTGCACGCGCACCGGCCCCACCAGAACCAGCCGCACCAGCCGTACCAAGGCCAGCCGCACCAGGCCCCGCACCAGGGCCAGCCGCACCAGCCGCACCAGGGTCAGCAGGGCCACCCCGAGCCGCCCCAGCGCGGCCGCCACGCCAAGCGCTGACCGCACGCCGACGCCCGGAGGGGCGGCCGTACACCACGTACGGCCGCCCCTCCTCGTGTATCAGGACCGCGCGCTCAGAAGCCGCGCGTACGCTTCGCCGACTTGCGCCCGCCGACCAGGCCCTCGCCGCCGGGCACCTTCAGGAACAGCCGGGCCAGCTCGCCGCCCAGGTTCACGCCGATCGCGATGGCAAGCGCGAGCGCCGCCGCCTTGGACAGCTGCGCGAGGCCCGCGTTCAGCTCGTTCTGCGCGATGTTGAGCAGCCCGAAGTACGTCGAACTACCCGGCAGCAGCGGCCCGATCGCCGCGGTGACGTACGGCAGCGCCGAAGCGAAGCGGTAGCGCGAGAGCAGCTGGCCGAACAGGCCGACCAGACCCGCCGCGACCGCCGTGGCGGCCACCGGCGACAGGTGGCCCGCGTTGGCCATCGCCCCGTAGATGACCCAGGCCACGCCGCCGTTGAGCGTCACGAGCAGCACCGTCGACCGCTCCTGCTGCAGCAGCACCGCGAACGCGAGCGACAGCGCCATCGCCGCCAGGATCTGGATCGGCGGCTGGTTCACGCTGTGGACCGTCGTCTCCGGGTTCAGCCCCGCGTTGAGCCGTACGCCCAGATAGAGCACCGTGAGCACGCCGATCACGATGCCGACGACCAGGTACCCGACCTCCAGGAGGCGGGCGGCCGCGGTGATGTAGTAGCCGGTCAGGCCGTCCTGCACGCCCGCGACCAGGGCCCGCCCCGGGATCAGCGCGAAGAGGCCACCGGTGATCACCGCGGAGGCCCGTACGTCCGGCAGGTCCAGGAGGCTGATCGCGACGCCCATCGCGCCGGGCGGCATCGCGGCGGCGATGAACTGGTAGAACTCCGGCAGTCCGCGGCCGGCGCACAGCCAGGCGAGCCGGTCGCCCAGCATCGCGCCGATCGCCGCGGCGATGAACACCACGACCGTGCCGCCGACCAGCGTCGCCGCCGCACCCGCGAGCAGCCCGGCCGCCGCGGTGAGTGCCCAGCCGGGGTACGGGTGCCGGTTGCGGCGGATCTCCGCGAGGCGCCGGTAGGCCTCCTCCAGGGACACCTCGATGTCCCCGGAGCCGATGTCGTCGACGAGCCGGTACACGGCCGCCAGCCGGGTGTAGTCGGTGCCGCGCCGGCGCACCGTGCGCGAGGACGTCACCGGGTCGTCGACCAGGGACGGCTGGTGCGAGATGGAGAGCAGCGTGAACGTGACGGTCGGCTCGCAGCGGTCCAGGCCGTACGAACGGGTCACGGCGAACATCGCCGCCTCGACGTCCTCGGCGCCCTCACCGCCCGCGAGCAGCAACTCGCCGATACGCAGGGTCAGGTCGAGCACGCGCGGGACCGCTGGCCCCGACTCGTCCTCGTGCTTCTGCGTCGCCTCCGGCGCGGGCCGGTCGGCCACCGGGGTGCGCAGCATCGTGCGCATCCGGTCCTGCCAGGGTGCCTCCTTGGTCAGCCTGACCGTGGGGATGCCCGAGGGCGGCGTGAACGCGGTCGAGCCCCGCGCCTCGTAGTGGGGCGGCGGCTTGAACGCCGACGTCTCCGTGTCCTCCGGAGCGTGCGGAATCCTCAGCCCGTTCGGGATGGTGAACTCGGAGGTCGGATGCTCGTCCTCCGGCACTGCGGGAGTGTCCACACCACCGACCGGAGAGAACGCGCTGTGCGCCTCGTCCGACTGCGGTTTGCGGTCTTCCTCCTCCGCGGTGTCAGCCACCTTCTTCACCTTCTGCTTTCCCTGGGCCGACGAGCCGTTGGCAGCACTTGCGGCCCTCGTACGCACCTCCGATAAGGCCAGTATGAGCATGGACACGCGAAGAGGCCGCGCGGACCCCCTCAAGGGGTGCGCGCGGCCTCTTCGGCGGCTGTGCGGGGCCGGAGGTCAGTGACCGCCCTGCTCCTCGAAGCGCTTGTACGAACGCTCGATCTCGGTCTCGGCCTCGGTGCGGCCGACCCAGTTGGCGCCCTCGACGGACTTGCCGGGCTCCAGGTCCTTGTAGACCTCGAAGAAGTGCTGGATCTCCAGGCGGTCGAACTCGGAGACGTGGTGGATGTCCCGCAGGTGCTCCACACGCGGGTCGGAGGCCGGCACGCAGAGCAGCTTGTCGTCGCCGCCCGCCTCGTCCGTCATGCGGAACATGCCGATGGCGCGGCACTTGATGAGGCAGCCGGGAAAGGTCGGCTCGTCCAGGATGACCAGGGCGTCCAGCGGGTCACCGTCCTCGCCGAGGGTGTCCTCGACGAAGCCGTAGTCGGCCGGGTAGCTGGTCGAGGTGAACAGGCGACGGTCCAGACGGATACGACCGGTCTCGTGGTCCACCTCGTACTTGTTCCGCGAACCCTTCGGAATCTCGATCGTGACGTCGAACTCCACCGGATGCTCCTCCATGATCAACACAAACAACGGGCGATGCTGCGTCCTCCCGTGGGACGCCGCTGCGGACAGCGGCTACTCCGCGGGCACCAACTCCGGCCGTTTTATGTGGCCGGACCCACCGCGGTGCGATCCCGCGGCAAGACGCAGTGATTAAGTGTCCCTCACGCAGGCAGGTGATCGCGAAAGGGGCTGGTCGTGGTGCCCGAGCTCAAGGTGCGTCGGCTCTCCTCGCTGCGACGTCCGCAGCGGCCCGTGAAGCTGTCTCCGCTCCTCCGGCCGTCCGGACCCCCGCGGCGCGGCAAGCTCACCACCTGGCAGCTCACGGCGTGCGCGGCCACGGTCGGCCTCGCGATCTCGGCCGTGGCGGTGACCGCGGCCGGCCCATGGGACTCCGGTCAGCGTACGGCCGAGCGGGCCCTGAGCAACGCCGAGGGCCGGGACGGTGGCGCAGATCACGGCAACGCCGAGCCGAACGCCGCCCCGAGCGCCCCCGGCGTACTCATCGCACTGGGCGCCCCCGCGGGCGGCGCCCCCGCCCCCACCGGGCGCGCCCTCGCCGACGTACTCGACCCCCTCCTCAAGGACCCCTCCCTCGGCACCGCCCGCACCGCCTCCGTCGTGGACGCCGCCACCGGCAAGGAGGTCTACGGCACGAAGGCGGGCGAGGCCGTCACGCCCGCCTCGACCATCAAGATCGCCACCGCCGCGGCGGCCCTCTCGGCCCTCGGCCCCGACCACCGCATCGCCACCCGCACCGTCCTCGACAAGGACCGCGTCACCCTCGTCGGCGGCGGCGACCCCACCCTCACCGCACGCAAGGGCAACCAGGGCAACGCCAGCCTCCACACCCTCGCCGACGCCACCGCCCACGCCCTGCGCACCAAGGGCGTGGACAAGATCAAGCTCTCGTACGACACGTCCGCGTACTCGGGACCCGGCCAACACCCCATCGGCCCCAACGAGAACATCGCCCCCATCAGCCCCCTGATGGCCGACGAGGGCCGCCTTGACGACTCCACCAGCGGCCCCGCCCCGCGCACCGCCGAGCCGGCCCGGGACGCCGCCCGCACCTTCGCCGACCTGCTGCGCGACCGCGAGATCGACGTCGAGGGCGAGCCGGGCTCGAAGAAGGCGGGCAAGGGCGCGAAGACGATCGGCACCGTGCGGTCCGCGCCGCTCGCCGCCCTGGTCGAGCGCATGCTCACGCACAGCGACAACGACATCGCCGAGCACCTCGCGCGCCAGACCGCCATCGCCGCCGACGAACCGGCGAGCTTCGACGGCGCCGCCAAGGCCGTCAAGAAGGAGCTGAAGAAGCTCGAACTCCCCCTCGGCAAGGCCAAGTTCGCCGACGGCAGCGGCCTCGACCGCGAGGACCGGGTGAGCGCGAGGCTCCTCACCGCCCTGCTCGCCCGCGCCGCCGACCCGGCCCACGCCGAGCTGCGCCCCGTCCTCACCGGCCTGCCCGTCGCCGGGTTCACCGGCACCCTGCGCAATCGTTACGCCGACGACAAGGCCAGCGCCCCCGGCACCGGTCTGGTCCGCGCCAAGACGGGCACCCTGACCGGCGTGAACACCCTCGCCGGCAGCGTGGTCGACGCCGACGGCCGCCTCCTCGTCTTCGCCTTCACCGCCTCCGGCACCGGCGACCCCAAGGCCGCCCAGTCCACCCTGGACCGCCTCGCCGCCGCGGTCGCCAACTGCGGCTGCCGCTGACGCTCCGCCCGCGGAACCGTTTCCGCCCGGCTCCGAGGCACTCCGCCGGAGGGATCGAGCACGTACGGTTGACGCATGACGAGCATCGGTGGTGCCGCATCTGCAGGGATGGTCGACTGGAATCTCGCGGTGGCGACCGCGACCCGGCTCGTGCGGCCGGGGCCGGAGGTCAGCCGGGACGAGGCGCGCGCCGTCGTCTCCGAGCTGCGCAGGCACGCCAAGTCGTCGGAGGAGCACGTCCGTTCCTTCACCCGCATGGCGACGGACGCGGGCCGCGACACCCCGGTCCTGGTCGTCGACCGGGCCGGCTGGGTGCGCGCCAACGTCGCCGGATTCCGCGAGCTGCTCAAGCCGCTCCTGGACAAGATGCAGGACCGCCGCGGCTCAGGACCCGGCAACGCGATGCTGGGCGCGGTCGGCGGCAAGGTCACCGGCGTGGAGCTCGGCATGCTCCTCTCCTTCCTCGCCTCCCGCGTACTCGGCCAGTACGAGACCTTCGCCCCGCCGAGCCGGGACCTCCCGGCGGCACCGGACGGCGGCGGGCGCCTGCTGCTCGTCGCGCCGAACATCGTGCACGTGGAGCGCGAACTCGACGTCGACCCGCACGACTTCCGGCTCTGGGTCTGCCTGCACGAGGAGACCCACCGCACCCAGTTCACCGCCGTGCCCTGGCTGCGCGACCACCTCGAGGGCGAGATCCAGTCATTCCTCGCCGAGACCGAGGTCGACCCGATGACGGTCCTGGAGCGCCTGCGCGAGGCCGCCTCGTCCCTCGCGGGCAACGGCAGGACCGAGGAGGACGAAGGCGGCCGCTCCATCGTCGAGCTGGTGCAGACCCCCGCCCAGCGCGAGGTGCTCGGCCGCCTCACCGCCGTGATGTCCCTGCTCGAAGGGCACGCGGACTTCGTGATGGACGGCGTCGGCCCCGCCGTCGTCCCGTCCGTCACGGAGATCAGGGAGAAGTTCAAGGAGCGCCGGGCCAAGGGCGCCTCCCGCCTCGACCAGGCCCTGCGCAAGCTCCTCGGCCTGGACGCCAAGCTCCGCCAGTACCGGGACGGTGAACGGTTCGTGCGCGCCGTCGTCGAGCAGGTCGGCATGGACGGCTTCAACCGCGTCTGGACCTCGCCCAACACCCTCCCGACCAAGGCGGAGATCGCCAAACCGGCGGACTGGGTCGCGAGGGTGCACCGTAAGGCAGAGTCGTGAGAGGCGTGCCGTCCGTGGCAGAACCGAGCCCTCGCAATCACCCTTCCGAGGGACCGTGAGCCAGGGGTAGGCGTGCAATGCTCGGGTAGCCGCTCGGCTCTGTCACCATCGACACACTCTGAGTGACGGCGCACGGTCCGGACCGCACAGCCGAACCGTGCAGTCCGATCTCGGAGCGAACGGCCCGAAGTGACTCGATCCGAGGCACACCCCCCGAACTTCACGAAGGGAACCGGACCATGGGTCCCCATCCTGCGGTCGCGGCGATACGCCTGGCGGTCCGCCGCGTACTCCACGACGTACTCACCGACCTCGCCACCCGCGACCGCGCCGCGCACGCCGGCCGGCTGAGCTCTCCCGCCGCGGCCGAACCGGGCCGCGCGCCCCTCGTCCTCGTCGCCTGCTCCGGCGGCGCCGACTCCATGGCCCTCGCCTCCGCCCTCGCCTTCGAGGCCCCGAAGCTCGGCATCCGCTCCGGCGGCGTCACCGTCGACCACGGCCTGCAGCACGGCTCCGATCTGCGCGCCGCCGAGGTCGTCGCCCGCATGACCGCCCTCAGCCTCGAACCCGTCGAGTCCGTCGCCGTCTCAGTCGGCCGCGAGGGCGGACCCGAAGCCGCCGCCCGCGACGCCCGGTACGCCGCCCTGGACGCCGTCGCCGAACGCCACGGCGCCGACGCGATCCTCCTCGGCCACACCCGCGACGACCAGGCGGAGACCGTCCTGCTCGGCCTCGCCCGCGGCTCCGGCATCCGCTCGCTGTCCGGCATGGCCGCCGTCTCCGGCCGCCCCGGCGCGAGCACCCGCTACCGCCGCCCGTTCCTGCAGCTCGACCGCCAGACCGCCCGCAAGGCCTGCATGGTCCAGTCGCTGCCCGTCTGGGACGACCCGCACAACGCCGACCCGGCGTACACCCGCTCACGGCTCCGCCACGAGGGCCTGCCCGCCCTGGAGAAAGCCCTCGGCAAGGGAGTCGTGGAGGCCCTCGCCCGCACGGCCCAGCTCTCCCGTGACGACGCCGACGCCCTCGACACCTGGGCCGCCGAGGCCGAGCAGTCCGTACGCGACGAGTCCGGGCTCCTCGACTGCGCCAAGCTGTACGCCCTGCCGCCCGCCGTGCGCCGCCGCGTCCTGCGCCGCACCGCCGTCGCGGCGGGCTCTCCCGGCGGTTCGCTGTTCGCCCGGCACATCGAGGAGATCGACCGGCTGATCACTGGCTGGCGCGGCCAGGGGGCCATCAATCTCCCCGGCCGGGTGGAGGCCCGACGGCAGGGTGGCAGACTTGTCATCCGGCAGGGCTGACACACGGCGAACCGAAAGTGATGTGCGGGTGGACGCGAAAGACATGGGCACCGACCTGGAGTCGGTGCTCATCACCAAGGAAGAGATCGACGCGAAGCTGGCCGAGCTGGCCGCCAAGGTCGACGCGGAGTACGCGGGCAAGGACCTGCTCATCGTCGGTGTCCTCAAGGGTGCCGTGATGGTCATGGCGGACCTGGCGCGGGCCCTGTCCAGCCCGGTGACGATGGACTGGATGGCGGTGTCCTCGTACGGCGCCGGGACCCAGTCCTCCGGCGTGGTGCGGATCCTCAAGGACCTCGACACCGACATCAAGGGCAAGCACGTCCTGATCGTCGAGGACATCATCGACTCCGGCCTGACGCTGTCCTGGCTGATCTCCAACCTCGGCTCCCGCGAGCCCGCCTCCCTCGAGGTCTGCACGCTCCTGCGCAAGCCGGACGCCGCGAAGGTCGCGATCGACGTGAAGTGGGTCGGCTTCGACATCCCCAACGAGTTCGTCGTGGGGTACGGCCTGGACTACGCGGAGAAGTACCGCAACCTGCCGTTCGTCGGCACGCTCGCCCCGCACGTCTACGGCGGCTGAACCCGGAACCTCGGTCGGTCGGCGTCCTCGGGAACCCTCAGGGCGTTCCCGCCGTTGGAGCAGGGGAAGACGGGTTTGCCCGCCGTCCCCTGCGTCTTCGGGTGACAATGCTGGGGTACCGTCCGAAGAACAGTCTTTAACACTCGCCTTTATCAAACTCACTATGGCAGGAGGGACGGGGCGACACCGCTCCGTATGGATGGACGTGAAGCGATACTTCCGTGGGCCGGTCATGTGGATCGTGCTGGCCGTCCTCGCCGTGGTCGTGTTGATGCAGGTCGTCGGCTCGTCCGGCGGCTTCAAGACGGTGGACACCGCCCAGGTCATCAAGGCCATCGACGACAAGCAGGCCCAGACCGCCAAGCTCACCACCGGTGACGAACAGACCATCAAGGTCGAACTGAAGGGCGGCGCCGACAAGGACAAGTACGGCGGCAGCGCCAAGATCCAGGCGAGCTACATCGGCGACCAGGGCGCCCAGCTGGCCACCAAGCTGCAGCAGAACTACGAGAACGGCGACATCAAGGACGGTTACACCGTCTCGCCCTCCAAGCAGAACCCGTTCGTCGGGATCCTGCTCTCGTTGCTTCCCTTCGTCCTCATCGTCGTCGTCTTCCTGTTCCTGATGAACCAGATGCAGGGCGGCGGCTCCCGAGTCATGCAGTTCGGGAAGTCCAAGGCCAAGCTGATCACCAAGGACACCCCCAAGACGACGTTCACCGACGTCGCCGGCTCGGACGAGGCCGTCGAGGAGCTCCACGAGATCAAGGAGTTCCTCCAGGAGCCGGCCAAGTTCCAGGCCGTCGGCGCCAAGATCCCCAAGGGCGTCCTGCTCTACGGCCCGCCCGGTACGGGCAAGACGCTGCTCGCGCGTGCCGTCGCGGGCGAGGCGGGCGTGCCGTTCTACTCGATCTCGGGTTCCGACTTCGTCGAGATGTTCGTCGGTGTCGGTGCCTCCCGTGTCCGTGACCTCTTCGAGCAGGCCAAGGCGAACGCCCCGGCGATCGTCTTCGTCGACGAGATCGACGCGGTCGGCCGCCACCGCGGCGCCGGCCTCGGCGGCGGTCACGACGAGCGCGAGCAGACCCTGAACCAGCTGCTCGTCGAGATGGACGGCTTCGACGTGAAGGGCGGCGTCATCCTGATCGCCGCCACGAACCGCCCGGACATCCTCGACCCGGCGCTCCTGCGCCCCGGCCGCTTCGACCGGCAGATCGCCGTCGACCGCCCGGACATGCAGGGCCGCCTGGAGATCCTCAAGGTCCACCAGAAGGGCAAGCCGGTCGCCCCGGACGTCGACCTCTCGGCCGTCGCCCGCCGCACCCCCGGCTTCACCGGTGCCGATCTCTCCAACGTCCTGAACGAGGCCGCCCTCCTGACGGCCCGCAGCGACAAGAAGCTGATCGACAACCACTTCCTGGACGAGGCGATCGACCGTGTGGTCGCGGGCCCGCAGAAGCGGACCCGGATCATGTCGGACAAGGAGAAGAAGATCACCGCGTACCACGAGGGCGGACACGCCCTGGTCGCGGCGGCCTCACCGAACTCCGACCCGGTCCACAAGATCACGATCCTGTCCCGCGGCCGCGCGCTCGGGTACACGATGGTGCTCCCGGACGAGGACAAGTACTCCACGACGCGCAACGAGATGCTCGACCAGCTCGCGTACATGCTGGGCGGGCGCGCGGCCGAGGAGCTCGTCTTCCACGACCCGACCACGGGCGCCGCGAACGACATCGAGAAGGCCACCACCACGGCCCGCGCCATGGTCACGCAGTACGGCATGACCGAGCGGCTCGGCGCCATCAAGTTCGGCGGCGACAACAGCGAGCCGTTCCTCGGCCGTGAGATGGCGCACCAGCGGGACTACTCGGAAGAGGTCGCCGCGCTGGTCGACGAAGAGGTCAAGAAGCTCATCGAGACCGCCCACAACGAAGCGTGGGAGATCCTCGTAGAGAATCGCGACGTCCTCGACAACCTGGTGCTCCAGCTTCTGGAGCGGGAGACCCTCGGCAAGGAGGAGATCGCCGAGATCTTCGCGCCGATCGTGAAGCGCCCGGCCCGCCCGGCGTGGACCGGCTCCTCGCGGCGTACGCCGTCGACGCGGCCCCCGGTGCTCTCCCCCAAGGAGCTGTCGCTCACCAACGGCGCCAACGGCACCCCCGCGGTGACGGCGGCGACGGAGGCGACGACTCCGGCGGACCTGACGAAGGCCCCCGCCCCGGAGGAGCGCCCGGAGAGCTGATCACCCGTTCCCGGCCGTCACGGCAGGCCCGGAATGTATGCCGCGCCCCCCTGGTTCTAGCCTTGGGGGGCGCGGCTTTTTGTGTGCGCACACGGCAGACGTAGAGGAACGCTGCCCGTCGTAAGAGGAACGAGGCACAGATGACCGACCCGGTGACGCTGGACGGCGAGAGCTCGATCGGCGAATTCGACGAGAAGCGGGCCGAGAACGCCGTACGGGAACTGCTCATCGCGGTCGGCGAGGACCCGGACCGTGAGGGGCTGCGGGAGACGCCGGGCCGGGTGGCGCGGGCTTACCAGGAGATATTCGCGGGCCTGCGGCAGAAGCCCGAGGATGTCCTGACGACGACGTTCGACCTCGGCCATGACGAGATGGTCCTGGTGAAGGACATCGAGGTGCTCAGTAGCTGTGAGCACCATCTCGTCCCCTTCGTCGGTTTCGCCCATGTCGGCTACATCCCGTCGGAGGACGGGAAGATCACGGGCCTGTCGAAGCTGGCACGTCTGGTCGACGTCTACGCTCGACGGCCGCAGGTGCAGGAGCGGTTGACCACGCAGATCGCGGACTCGCTGATGAAGATCCTGGAGCCGCGCGGGGTGATCGTCGTCATCGAGTGCGAGCACATGTGCATGACCATGCGGGGGGTGCGCAAGCCCGGGGCCAAGACGATCACCTCTGCGGTCCGAGGGCAGCTGCGCGACGCGGCAACGCGGAACGAGGCCATGACCTTGATCATGGCGAAGTAGCGCGCTGGAGGCGCTTGAAGCGGCCTCCGGCTGTCCCGGCCCTCCGGCTGTCCCGGCTGTCCCGGCCCTCCGGCTGTCCCGGCTGTCCCGGCCCTCCGGCTGTCCCGCTGTCCGGTGCGTGATGTCCCCGGATTCCGGGCCTCGGGAACAGGCCGTTCGCGCTGTACGACCACGGCCTTGCCGGGCGCCCCGGCCTTCTGCTCAACGGCTGTCCGGCGCGCCGGAGTTGGTGATCAGCGGCGCGCTGAACGCCGCTGTGGTGGGCAGGGCGGTCCTCAGGTCCTCAGGCCGCTGCCGGGCCCACCTCGTCCTCGTCGCCGTCCTCCGGGAGTTTGCAGACGCGTTCCAGGAACAGGGCCGCCGCGATCACGCACGCGCCGGCCACGACCGCGAAGCCGGCGTAGATGGCCTGGTCGCGGCGGGCCGGGATGTCCAGGAGGCTGAGCAGGAAGGCGCCCGCCCCGCCGTACACCCCCGTGACCAGGGCGGCGACCAGGGCGCTCGCCTGGCCGAAGACCAGGGCGCGGGCGGCCATCATCGGGTCCACGCCCTTGGCGCCGGGGCGGCGTTCGCGCTGGGCGCGGAGCCGGGAGCGGATGGAGAGCGCTGTCGCGAGCAGCACGGCGGCGATCACGCCGAGCACGATCGGCGCGGCCAGGGGGACGCCCGGCAGCTCGCCGAGCGCATCCCAGAGCCGGGCGCCCGCCCAGGACAGCACTCCGGCGACCAGGAACAGGCCGATCAGCGTCCGGATGCGCAGCTGCTTCACGGTGGCGGTCGCCTCTTTCGTCGTACGTCGTGCCGGTCCACGGGCCCGGTCGTGTGCCCCGTCCTGACCCTAACGACTACTCGGGCAGCCGGAGTTCCAGGTCCACGCGGGGGGTGACGCCCGCGCGGGTGACCTGGCCGAGCAGGTCGGCGACAGGGCCGCGGCCGGGGATCTGCGCCTCGGGGTCGACGTCGTGCCAGGGGGCGAGGACGAAGGCCCGCTCGTGCGCCCGCGGGTGCGGGAGCGTGAGCTCGGGGTCGTCGGAGACGACGTCCTGGTACGTCACGATGTCGACGTCGATGGTGCGCGGGCCCCAGTGCTCGTCCCGTACGCGGTGGAAGGCCTCCTCGACCGCGTGCGCACGCTCCAGGAGCGAGGACGGGGGGAGCGTGGTCCGGATGACGACGACCGCGTTGAAGTACGCGGGCTGGCTGCCGGGCTCGACGCCCCAGGGCTCCGTCTCGTACACCGGCGAGACGGCTTTCACGCGCAGGCCGGGGGTGTCCTCCAGGGCGTCCACGGCTCCCTGGAGGGTCTCCAGGCGGTTGCCGAGGTTGCTGCCGAGGCTGATCACCGCGAACTTCGGGTTGTTGAGGGTGACGTCCGCGGCGTCGACCTGTTCCACCACGGAGGCGGGCACCGGCTGGACGGTCGGGTCGCTCTGCGTGCTCATGCGTGGCTCCGGGTGATGGTGATGGTGACGTCGTCGAAGGGGACCGTGATGGGTGCGTTCGGCTTGTGCACCACCACCTCGACCTCCTGGACGCCGTCGTGCTTGAGGCACTGCTGTGCGATGCGTTCGGCCAGGGTCTCGATGAGGTCGACCGGCTGGCCCTCGACGACGGCCACGACCTCCTCCGCGACGATGCCGTAGTGCACGGTCTTCGCCAGGTCGTCGTCGGCCGCGGCCGCCCTGGTGTCCAGGCCGAGGACCAGGTCCACGATGAAGGTCTGGCCCTCTTCGCGTTCATGGGCGAAGACACCGTGGTGCCCGCGGGCCTTGAGGCCGCGCAGCGCGACACGATCCACGCGAATCACTCCTGCATTCGTCGGTTCGGCGGGCCCGGGCCGAGTGCGGTCGGCTCACGAGACCCATTCGAATCTACCTTCGGGTGCTGACAGTGCTTGCCCACGGGGGCTCTGGACCATGCCGGTCCCGGGCTGGTAGCCGCCCATACCCCGGCGGCGGGTCGTCCAACCCCCACCGGGCCCCTACCCACTCAGGCGGGTGTTTCGCCGCCCTCGGCACCGCCGTTGCCCGCCGCGCCCTCGTCGTCGTCCGTCTCCGCGAGCACCGGTGAGGCGTGGTGCGACCACAGCTTCCAGCCGCCGGGTGTGCGGCGGAACACATTCGTGGCCACCACGAGCTGGCCGACGAGCGGGCCGAGATCGGCGCCCTCCTCGGCGGGGCCGCCGCTGAGGATGTTCTCCGTACAGCTGACGAGCGCGGTGTCGGCGTGCACCGAGACGCGTACGTCGGTGAGGAAGAACTGGATGTAGTCGGTGTTCGCCATGATCAGGGCGTACGACCTGAGGACCTCGCCGCGGCCGGAGAGGGCGGGCCAGCCGGGGTGCACGCAGGAGACCGTGGCCGTCTCGTCGCCGTCCTCGTTGTCGACGGCGTCGCTGTGGTCGTGCAGCCAGAGGTCCGAGACCGCCTCGAAGTCGCCGCGCTCCAGAGCCTCGTAGAAGGACGTGTTGGCGGTCTCGACGGCTTCGATGTCGGTACGGGGCGTCACTGGGCTCCTTCTACGGCGCGGGCTACGCGGACGGCGTCGGCGGTGGCCCTGACTTCGTGGACGCGGACCGCCCAGGCGCCCTCGTGGGCGGCGATGGCGGAGACCGCGGCGGTAGCGGCGTCGCGTTCACGGGCGGGCGGAGGGGCGGAGTCCGGGCCGGTGGCCAGGACCCGGCCGAGGAAACGTTTCCGGCTGGCGGCGACCAGGACCGGCAGGCCGAGGGCGCGCAGTTCCTTCATGTGGGCGACCAGGGCGAGGTCGTGCTCCGCGTCCTTGGCGAAGCCGAGGCCGGGGTCGAGGACGATCCGCTCGGGAGCCACGCCGCCCGCGACAACCGCCTCCACGCGCGCGTGCAGCTCGCTGACGACCTCGCCGACGACGTCCTCGTACACCGCGCGGCTGTTCATGTCCTCGCTGAAGCCGCGCCAGTGCATGACGACGAACGGGGCGTCGGCGGCGGCGACGGCCGGGATCATGGCGGGGTCGGCGAGGCCGCCGCTGACGTCGTTGACGAGGCGGGCGCCCGCGGCGAGCGCGGCCTCGGCGACGGTGGCGCGCATGGTGTCGACGGAGACGGTGACGCCCTCCGAGACGAGGCCGCGCACGACGGGCACGACCCGGCGCAGCTCCTCGTCCTTGTCGACGCGGCTGGCGCCGGGGCGCGTGGACTCACCGCCGACGTCGACCAGGTCGGCGCCCTGGGCGACCAGGTCCAGGCCGTGCTTGACGGCGGCCGTGGTGTCGAACCAGCGGCCACCGTCGGAGAAGGAGTCTGGCGTCACGTTGACGACTCCCATCACCGCACAGCGGTCCCACTCCGGAAGGCCTTCGACCGTGCCGCGGCCGCGCAACGTACTCATGCCTCCAGCGTAGGCCCGTACGGGGAGTGACCCGTACGGGCCGGGGCCCCGAAGCGCTCAGACCGCCCGCACGTCCTGGGGTGCGGCGGTGGGGGTGTGCGGGCACGGCCGCCGCGGGCGGGAGCCGGCGCGCAGGAAGCGGGGCAGGGTGAGCGTGACGAAGCCCTCGGCCTGCATCGCGGCGACGCCGATGCGCGGCAGGTCCCGGTTGTTGCGGAAGACCACGAAACGGGGCTCCCAGCGGGGGCGGAACTTGGCGTTGAACTTGTACAGCGACTCGATCTGGAACCAGCGCGACAGGAACACGAGCAGTCCGCGCCAGGTGCGGAGGACCGGTCCCGCGCCGAGTCGCTCACCGCGGGCGAGTGCGGAGCGGAACATCGCGAAGTTGAGCGACACACGCGCGATGCCGAGTTTCGGCGCCGCCTGCAGGGCGGCCACGATGAGGAGTTCGTTCATGCCGGGGTCGGCGCCGCGGTCCCGGCGCATCAGGTCGAGCGAGACGCCGTCGTCGCCCCAGGGCACGAAGTGCAGGATCGCCTTCAAGTCCCCGTACGGGCCCGGCATTTCGGTCTGTCTGTGTGCGGTCTGTCTGTGTGCGGTCTGTCTGTGGGCGGTGGCTATCAGGCAGTCGCCGTCGGTGGGGTCGCCGATGCGGCCGAGCGCCATGGAGAAGCCGCGCTCGGTGTCGGTGCCCCGCCAGTCGTCGGCGGCGCGCCGCACGCGCTCCAACTCGCCCTCGCTCAGGTCACGTACGCGCCGTACCCGGGTCTCGTAGCCATTCCGCTCGATGCGCTTGACCATCTGGCGCACGTTGCGCATAGCGCGCCCGGCCAAGGAGAAATCCACGACGTCCACCACCGCCTCGTCGCCCAGTTCGAGGGCGTCGAGGCCGGTCTCGCGGGTCCAGACCTCGCCGCCGGTCTCCGAGCAGCCCATGACGGCCGGGGTCCAGGAGTGCTTCCCGGCCTCGTCCATGAACCGTTCGATGGCGCCGGGCCAGGCCTCCACGTCGCCGATCGGGTCGCCGCTCGCGAGCATCACGCCGGAGACGACGCGGTACGTGACGGCCGCCTTGCCGCTGGGCGAGAAGACCACGCCCTTGTCGCGGCGGAGGGCGAAGTGGCCGAGGGAGTCGCGGGCGCCGTGCCGGTCGACGAGTACGCGCAGCCGCTGCTCGTCGTCCTCGGTGAGCCGGGCCGCCGGGTGTTCGGGGCGGAAGGCCAGGTAGACGGTGGTGAGGGCGGTGAGCATGCCGAGGGCGCCGAGCGAGTAGCCGACCGTCCAGCCGGTGCGCCCGGTGTAGTGGAGGGGGCCCTCGGCGCCGAACAGGCCGTACACGACATGGGTGAGGTAGTCGGCGAGGCTCGGGTCGCCGACGACCTTGCGCGGGTGGGTGGCGACGATCAGGGTGCCGAGGCCGAGCGAGAACGTGCCCATGAGGAAGAAGTTGGCGAGCGCGAGCCAGCGGCTGCGCGGGTCGGGCAGGGCGGCGAACTCACTCCGATGGCGCAGCAGCAGGGCGAGCAGCAGGCCCGCGATCAGGACGCCGATGAGCGAGTGCCGGTACGCGAACTGGGACGCGGCGCCCGCCGGGAGCAGGAACACGGCCGCCCGCCAGGCCCTCCGCTTGCGGCGCCTGAGGCCGTGCGCGAGGAGCAGCAGGAGGACGCCGGCGCTGAGGGCGAGGGCGGCCGCGAAGGGGCCGAGGGCTCCGGGCAGGACCTCGGCGATGGCGTGCAGGCGGCTGTGCCGGAAGCGGGGGAAGACGCCGGCGGCGATGTCCAGGAGGCCCACGAGTGTGCAGGCGGTGGCGACCAGGGACGGCACCTTCTCGGGGCGCGGGCCGCGCAGCAGGCGCCGGAGTCCGCGAGCTGCGGCCGCACCGCGCGAAGCCCCCGCCTCGCGGGACGCCCCTGCCTCGCGGGACGCCCCTGCCTCGCGGGATGCCCCTGCCTCGCGGGATGCCCCTGCACCGCGAGAAGAAGCCACTGCAACCCCACCCGACATTTCCCCATCTATCCTGACTGACATCGCATCCCGTAGTTCTGCGAGAGCTGGAGTCCGGCTTCTGCGGTTACGCCGGACAAATTGCGCCCTCTAGGACGGCGCTTCCGGGAGACGGGTTCACTCTCCGCCCGGAAAACCGGTGCAGGAGCGCGGAAATCCGGCATCGGGACAACCGGCATCGGGACAAAGGGAGTCCGGGCGCTCGCCCGGCGGAAAGCGCAGGCAGGAACACCCCATGGGTCTCAAGAGCAACCTCGTCCTGGCCTCGGCCGCCCTGTTGGCCGTGCTGCTGTTCTTCGGCACGGTCTGGCTCTGGCCGAAGCTGGCGGGCCGCAACTGGCGCGCGGTGCTCGGGCGCGTACTGGCGCTCGGGGCAACACAGTTGATGCTCTTCGCCACGGTCGGCCTGACCGCCAACCGGTCCTTCGAGTTCTACGCGTCCTGGGCCGACCTCTTCGGCCAGGAGCAGGAGATGGGCGTGGTCGTGGAGCACGACACGGGCGGCGCGAACCGCGCCCTCAAGGTGCTCGGCACCCAGCCGGTGAGCCAGGTGGCGGGCGGCTCCACGCCCACCGTGGGCGGCCGGATCCAGCGCGTGGAGGTGACCGGCGAGCGGTCCGGCATACGGTCGCCCGCGTACGTCTACCTGCCGCCGGAGTACTTCGAGGACAAGCGGCGTACGTTCCCCACGGCGATCGTGATCACCGGGTACCCGGGCACCGCCGAGAACCTGCTCAACGGCCTGCGCTACCCGGCCACCGCCCACGACCAGGCCAAGCGGGGCAAGATGCAGCCGATGATCCTGGTCATGCTGCGGCCGACCGTGGTGCCGCCGCGCGACACCGAGTGCGTGGACGTGCCGCACGGGCCGCAGACCGAGACGTTCTTCGCGAAGGACCTGCCCGCCGCGGTCGCCGGCCACTACCGGGTCGGTGAGAAACCGGGCAGCTGGGGCGTCATCGGCAACTCCACGGGTGGCTACTGCGCGTTGAAGATCGCCCTGAAGCACCCGGACCGGTTCGCCGCCGGAGCGGGGCTCTCCGCCAACTACCGGGCGCCCATCGACGACACCACGGGCGACCTCTTCCAGGGCGACAGGCGGGTCGAGCAGGAGTCCGACCTGATGTGGCTGCTCGACCACCGGCCGCCCCCGAAGGTGTCGCTGCTCGCGACCAGCAGCAAGCAGGGGGAGGGGAACTACGCCGACACCGAGAAGTTCCTGGACAAGGGCCGGGCACCCACGCGGATGTTCTCGATCATCCTCGACAGCGGCGGCCACAACTTCAACACGTGGCGGCGGGAGATCCCGCCGGCGCTGGTGTGGATGAGCGAGCGGCTTTCGGCCAAGTGACGCTTTCCGTAGGGGAGTCGGTTTTCGGGAGCTGCTCAACCTCGGGGGCTGCTCAACCTTCGGGGAAGGCAGGCTCAGCGGACTTCGGGGAAGGCAGGCTCAGCGGACTTCGGGGAAGGCAGGCTCAGCGGACCGTGACCGTATCCAGATCGACCTCCGCGCGTGTGATGTCCCGGGCGTCCGCCGTGGTCGAGCGGCGCAGGGCCTCGTGCAGGGTCGCGGGGGTCAGGACGCCGAGGAAGCGGCCCGCGGAGTCCTCGTCGATGACGGCGATCCAGCCCGCGTCGTGCTGCAGCATCGTGGAGAACGCCTGCTTCAGGGACGCGCCGACGGGCAGCCAGGCCTCCATCCGGCGGGCCTGATCGCGCACCGTGCCCTTGTTGCCGGTGTGCTCGGCGGAGATCCAGCCGTGCAGGTTGCCCTCCGCGTCCAGGACGACGGCCCAGTGGGCGCCCTCGCCGCGCAGCTGCTCGGCGGCGCGGTCGAGGGGGTCGTCGAGCCGTACGACCGGGGGCTGCTGCAGGTCGCCCTCCTCGATCGGCGTGACCGAGAGCCGCTTCAACCCCCGGTCGGCGCCTACGAATTCGGCGACGTACGAAGTGGCGGGGGCACCGAGGACGGCGGCGGGGGCGTCGTACTGCTCGATGCGGCCGGAGCCGTAGACGGCGATGCGGTCGCCGAGGCGCACGGCCTCCTCGATGTCGTGCGTGACGAACAGAACCGTCTTGCGCACGGCCGCCTGGAGCTTCAGGAACTCGTTCTGCAGACGCTCGCGGACCACCGGGTCGACCGCTCCGAACGGCTCGTCCATCAGGAGCACGGGCGGGTCGGCGGCGAGCGCGCGGGCCACGCCGACGCGCTGGCGCTGGCCGCCGGAGAGCTGCTCCGGGTAGCGCGCCCCGTGCACCGACGGGTCGAGGCCGACGAGTTCGAGGAGCTCGGCGGCCCGGGCGCGGGCCTTGGCCCGCTTGACGCCGAGGAGGTGCGGGACGGTCGCGGTGTTGTCCAGGACCGTCTTGTGCGGGAACAGGCCGACCTGCTGGATGACATAGCCGATGCGGCGGCGCAGCTCGACCGGGTCGACGCCGGATATGTCCTCGCCGTCGAGCAGGATCCGGCCCGAGGTGGGCTCGATCAGCCGGTTCACCATCTTCATCGTCGTGGTCTTGCCGCAGCCCGACGGGCCGACGAGCGTGACGAGTTCACCGCCCGCGACCTCGAACGACAGGTCGTCCACGGCCGTGGTGCCGTCCTCGTACCGCTTGGTGACGTGCTCGAACCGGATCATGGCTCCCCATTGTGGTGGGCGTTCTTTGAATCCTCCCCTGCCTGCGCTTGCGCTCAGGAAGGGGATTCCTGACTCAGGCTGCCTGGCCGCACGGCGTGCGGCCAGGTCTTGCGCCCTCGGCGTCAGCCGGGTTGAGGCCCGCCCGGGCCAGCATCACGAGGGCGGAGTTCTTGTCCCTGGGCGAGACGGTTCCGCACGCGGTGCAGGCATACGTTCTCTCTGAAAGAGGGAGTGCGTGCTTGGCTCTCGCTCCGCACTGCGCGCAGTCCATGGTGGTGTGCGCGGGGTTGATCAGGTGCACGATCCGGCCGTGCTTACGGGCCATCTCCAGCAGCGCCCGCTTCGCCGCACCGATCGAGGCGTCAGCCGCTTTACGGGCCATCGTCGACTTCGCGAGGAAGCGCGGCCTGAAGTCCTCCACGGCCAGGGTGTCGTGATCACGTACGGCGAGTTTGGCCCACTTACGGGCCGTGGCCTTCCTGCCGTGCTGGGGGTGAGGAAGATCGTGCGCGTCGGATGTCGTCGTGGCGAGCTCCTTGACGCCCCAGTCCACTCCGATCGCTCGGCCGGTCTCCGGAAGGGGATCGGTCGTGGCCTGGACGACGAATGAGCCGTACCACGCTCCGGTGGCGTCCTGGTACACGCGTACCGAGGACGGTTGCTCGGGCAGCTCACGTGACCACACCACCCGCAGCACGATCCCGCCCGCGAGGTGCAGCAGGCCGTCTCTGAGGCGGAAGCCCCGCCCGGTGTAGTTGAGGGTCGGCCGAGCCTCGCGCTTCTTCTTGTACTTCGGCATCCCGGCCCGCTGCCGCTGAGGCAACCGGTCCCTGACGTCCTTCACGGCCTTGGCGCGAGATCTACCGAAGTCGCGTACGAGCTGCTGCTGGGGAACGCTTGAGCCTTTGGCCAGCCACGGCGTCCTCCTGCGGGTCCGTGTCAGCATCTTGTCGAGCTGGGCAGGACCGCACGTCTGCTTGCCGCCCGGGGCCTTGTTGTCCAGGTGTACGGCCCGGGACTTCGCGACGCATTCGTTCCAGATCCAGCGGCAGCGTGCCCATTCCGCCTCAAGTGCGACACGGGCGCCGGCGGACACGCGAAGGCGGAAGGTGTACCGCGCGGGCGCGGACTCCCGGCCGCCTGCGGTGTCCCTCGTCATGTTTCTGAACCTACCTGGGGCGACTGACAGTTGAGCTTGCTTGCTGTGGACCAGTACATCCTCGGACGGTCCGGTGAAGTTCATGTTGCTGCAGAACAACGTCTCTCGGCGATTGTCAGTGCTGGGGTTTAGGGTCGCCGACAAGACAGTTTGCGGCGGACGGATGTTCGGGGATTCACGCGCTCGGGGCAGGGGTTCGGGGCGGGGTTCCGTCGGGTGGCGGGGGAGGTGGGGCCGGTGGACGGGCAGAACTGCCTGGTCGAGAACGACTGGGTGTGCGCGGAGTATGTCCGCACGCGCAGCCAGGAGTTGATCGACGCCACGGTTCAACACGTGGGCATCACGGCCGCCTCGATCGTCATAGGACTCGCGGTCGCGCTGCCGCTCGCGCTGCTCGCGCGCCGCAGCAAGGCGTTCGCGGGCCCGGTGCTCGGGCTCACCACGGTGCTCTACTCGGTGCCTTCGCTCGCGATGTTCTCGCTGCTGCTCCCGCTGTTCGGGCTCTCGGCGGCCCTGGTCGTGACGGGCCTGGTCCTCTATTCCTTGACGGTCCTCGTGCGGAACATCCTGGCGGGGCTCGAAGCCGTCCCGGCGGAGGCCCGCGAGGCCGCGCGCGGGATGGGGTACGGGCCGGTGCGGCAGCTGTGGGAGGTCGAACTGCCGTTGGCGCTACCGGCGTTGCTCGCGGGTGTGCGGATAGCCACGGTCGCCACGGTCGCCCTGACCACGGTCGGCGCCATCGTGGACTACGGCGGCCTGGGCGGCCTGATCATGTCCGGCCTGCGCAGCGACTTCAAGGCGCAGGTGCTCACCGCCTCGGTGCTCTGCGTGCTCCTCGCCGTCGTCGCCGACCTGCTGCTGCTCGCGCTGCAGCGGTGGCTCACGCCCTGGACGCGCATACGGTCGGGGCGCGCGCCCGGCGTCCGTACGGCAAAGGTGGTGGAGCCCGCATGAACGCGCTGTCGGAGGCCTTCACCTGGCTCACCACCGCCGCCAACTGGCAGGGGGAGAAGGGGATAGGGCACCGCCTCGGCGAGCACCTGTACTTCAGCGGTACGTGCCTGGCCGTAGCCTGCCTCATCGCGCTGCCCCTCGCCCTGCGGCTCGGCCACATAGGCAAGGGCGGTGCGCTCGCGGTCAACATCTCCAACGTGGGCCGCGCGGTGCCGACGCTCGCGGTGCTCGTGCTGCTCACGCTCACCCCGCTCGGCCGGTACGGCGACCTGCCGACGCTGATCGCCCTGGTGCTGTTCGCGGTGCCGCCGCTGCTCACCAACGCGTACATCGGGATGCGCGAGGTCGACCGGGCGGTGGTGGAGGCCGCGCGGGGCATGGGGATGAGCGGCCGCCAGCTGTTCCTGAGGGTGGAACTCCCGCTGGCCTACCCGCTGATCATGACGGGGCTGCGCTCGGCGGCGGTCCAGGTGGTCGCCACGGCGACGCTCGCCGCGATGGCCGGGGAGGGCGGCCTCGGCCGGATCATCACGGCCGGGTTCAGCCTCCAGGACACCGCGCAGGTGGTGGCGGGCGCGGTCCTGGTGGCGGCACTCGCGCTGCTCGTGGAAGGGGTCCTCGTGGCCCTCGGCAAGGTGCTCGACCCGATGCGGGGAAGGGCGCTCCCGTAAGAGGCTCCCGTAGGACGCTCCCGTAGAACGCAGGACGACTGGTTTTCTCGTACGGCAGCTGGCTCTTGTACGGCAACGGCCATGACGACATTGATTGGTGATACCCCATGAAGCACTTCGCGCAGGGCATCCGCAGGGCGGCGGCGACGGTGGCCGTGGTCGGCCTGGCCGCCGGGCTCACCGCCTGTGGCGGCAAGAGCCTGGAGGAGGACAAGGGCTCGGGCGGCGAGGGCGGTGCAGGCAAGAAGGGCCCGCTGGTGGTGGGTTCGGCCGGATTCACCGAGTCGAAGGTCCTCGCCGAGCTCTACGCCCAGGTGCTGAAAGACGCGGGATACAACACGTCGATCAAGACGGTGGAGAACCGCGAGCTTTACGAACCGTCCCTGGAGAAGGGCGACATCGACGTCGTCCCGGAATACGCCGCGACGCTCGCCGAATTCCTGAACACCGAGAAGAACGGCCCGAAGGCGAAGCCCGTCGCGTCGAGCGATGTGGAAGACACCGTCGCCGCCCTGGAGAAGCTCGCCGAACCGCGCGGCCTGAAGGTGCTTCCGGCTGGAGCCGCGGTGGACCAGAACGCCTTCGCGGTCAGCAAGGAATACGCGCGGAAGAACAACCTCAAGACGCTTTCCGACCTGGGCCGCGCGAAGTTGAAGGTGAAGATCGCGGCCGGTGACGAATGCGAGGTCCGGCCGTTCTGCGCGCCGGGGTTGAAGAAGACGTACGGCATAGACGTGACGGGGGTCGACCCCAAGGGCGTCGGCACGCCGCAGGCCAAGCAGGCCGTCAAGGACGGGGAGGACCAGCTGGTCCTGACCACCACGACGGACGCCACGCTGGAGAACTTCGACCTGGTCCTGCTGAAGGACGACAAGAAGCTGCAGAACGCCGACAACATCCTTCCCGTGGTGAACGCCGAGGAGGCGGGCGACAAGGCGATAGCCGACGCGCTCGCGAAGCTCACCGAGACGCTGACGACACAGGACCTCGTGGAACTCAACCGCAAGGTCGACGCGGAGCGCGTGAAGGAGGCCGACGCGGCGAAGGAGTACCTGGAGGCAAAGGGCCTGCTCAATAAATGATCTTGAGTTCGCCTCAAGTGGCGGGGAACGGGAGCGGGTTACCGGTGGTTGCCGCTTGAACTGAATGGGGTGGACGCCGTGCGTACGTAACCACAAGGGAACAGATTCCCGGGCGGGGGTTCGTCTGTCGTGCACGCGCGGTAAGTTTCTGGCCATGCCACGTGGACGTCACCGCCATTCCCCACCCCTGCACAGGCTGCTTCCCCCCTCGACGGTCGCCGGTGTCTCACTGGTCTGTGCCGCCGCAGCTTGGCTGGTCGCGGAACCCGTGGTGCTCCGCGGCCTGGTCGGCGCCGCCGCAGCAGCGGCCGTCGTCGGCTCGGTCGTCATGCGCCGATGGGACCGGGTCGCCGGCAAGCGCGTCGCGGAACTGACCCGGTCAAGAGCGAGCGACGAGTGGAAGCACGAGGAACGCACCGCCGAGCTGGAGTCCGACCTGGAGGAGTCGCGCGAGCTGCGCACCAAGTTGGAGGCCAAACTCCGGTCCAAGCGCACCGAGCTGGCCGCCCTGCGGTCCGAACACGCGGCCCTGCTGCGCCGGTACGCCACGGCGGAGACGGAGCGGGCCAGCGCGCTCGAGGGCCGCAGGCGCCTCGCGATCGAGGCGTCCGCACCCACGAAGGCGCTGACCGCGGGCACGGGTACGGGTACGGGCACGGGCACAGGGACCGGCGCCCGCCGCGTCAACGGTGACGCTCGCGGTGGGCTCGGCTCGTCGGCCCGCGTCCCGAGTCCCGCCCTCTACCGCCGGGCCAACGCCGCGCTCGACCGGCTGACGCGCGAGGGCGCGGGGCGTGAGGGGGCGGAGGCGGCCCAGGGGAAGTCCGGGGCGGTCGGCGCACAGCTGCGTACGACCGCCACGCCCCCGGCTCCGGCTCCGGCCCCGGCTCCGGCTCCGCGTCACTACCCGGTACCCGCCGCGGCGGCGGTCGCCCCGTACACCCCGGTGCGGCGCACCGTCGGCGGCTTCGACTTCTTCGGCACGCAGGGCCCGCAGTCCGAACAGTCCGAGCAGGCCGAACAGTCCGAGCAGGCCGTACGGGACGAGGTCAGGGCGATCGAGCACAAGGACCTCGCGGACGTGGTGGGCGAGGAGGCCCTCGCGCTGCACCGGGCCGAATCCACGGAGGCCGGTCCCGCGGAGACCGAAGTGCCGCAGTCCGAAGCCGAGTTCACCCCAGAAGACGCAGACGCAGACGCAGACGGCCCGGCCGTCGGCGAGGTCATCGACCTGACCGCGCACGACGACACGGAACAGCTCGACGTGGCGGATCTGCGCAGCGCGATCTCGTAGAGCAGGGAGCACGTCACCTGCCGCGAACAAATGGGGCCACGGTCAGCGAACCGTGGCCCCGCTCGCATCTCCGAGTGGCTACTGCGCCATCCACCGATCCGGCCGAGCCGTCCTGCGCCCCGTGCGCGAGCGGTCCGCCTGGGCCTGGAGCAGGAGTTCGGCCTCCGCCGCGTCCCGGAGCCGGGCGGCGACGGTGGTGTTGGCGCCGGTCTCCACATGGACGTCGGCCACACCGTTGCGGCGCTCCCAGGGCCCCTGGGTGAGCCGTACGCTCTGCACCTTCGCGTGCGGGACGAGGGCGAGCGTGCGTCCAAGGAGCCCGTGCCGGGTGGCGAACACCGCGTCCGTGACCGCGAGTCCGTGGCCGCGCCACCACACCGGTACGCACCACTTCGAGCGCTCGGGCGGCCGGGACAGCGCCTCCGCCTCGGGCACCGTCACCCCCGGCAGGATCCGGGCGATCACTTCGACGGCGAGTTCGCGCGGCGCGACCGGCACGAGCACGCTGTTCGACGACCCGGCGACGTCCAGCTCCACCCGCACCCAGCCGCGCCGCCGCCACAGCAGCGGCTCCACGATCCGTACGGTCTGGACCCGGCCGGGCGGCACGGTCTCGTGCTCCTTGTCGAGCAGCCCGTGGTCGAGCCGCAGCCCGTCCGGGGATTCGCCGACCCGCCAGTCGTACTCCTTCACGAACTTGCCCACGCTGCTCGCGCCCGCCGCGCCGAGCAGCGGCAGACCGGTGCCGATCACCAGGCCGGGGCTGTGGGTGGTCAGCCAGAGCACCGGCGGCACGGCGAGCGCGGCGACGAGCAGCACCCAGGTCGAGCCGGTCAGGAGGAGGGAGACGGCGAGCTGTCTCGGCGGTACGTGGACGAGGTTCGCGACCGGTGCCTCGCCGACGTCCTGGGCAGTCTCGGGCGCGAACCCGGCGGCGCGGGCGAGGAGTTCGGCCCGCAGCGCGGCGGCGTCCTTCTCGCTCAGGTAGGCCAGCTCGTCCTTGGAGTCCGTGCCGATGACGTCCATCTTCAGCTTGGCGACGCCGGCGACGCGGGCCAGCAGCGGCTGGTTGACGTCGACGGCCTGCAGCCGGTCGAGGCGGATGTGGGCGGTGCGCCGGAAGAGCAGGCCGGTGCGGATGCGCAGCTCCGTGTCGGTCACCGCGAAGTGCGTGAACCACCAGCTGAGGAAGCCGTACAGGGCCGCCGCGACGACCAGTCCGCCTCCGGCGAGCAGCAGCGTCCACAGGGCCAGGTCCGTGACCTGCCGGTACGCGCCGTCCGGATCGTGCACCGCCCAGCCCGCCCCGACCGCGACGGGCGCCCAGGCGCGGCGCAAGGGCGTGACGGGGTGCAGCCGCCGCTCCCGCACGCCCCTGCCGGGAGCGCCGGGAGCGCCGGGAGCGCCGGGAGCCTCCACCTCTGGCTCGTCCATAGCCTCCACCTCTGGCTCGTCCATAGCCTCCACCTCTGGCTCGTCCATCGGCTTCACAGGCCCGCCGATCGTGCCTCGCCCAGCTCGGTGAGCCGGTCGCGGAGGCGTTCGGCCTCGCGCGGGTCGAGTCCCGGGATGGTCGCGTCGGTCGCGGCGGCGGCGGTGTGCAGCTGCAGGCTGGCCAGCCCGAACTTCCGCTGCAGCGGCCCGGATTCGACCTCGACGAGCTGCATCCGGCCGTACGGGACGATCGTCTCCTCGCGCCACAGCACCCCGCGCTGGATGAGCAGGTCGTCGGCGCGCTCCGCGTACCGCCAGGACCGCCAATTGCGGCCGAGCAGCGGCCAGCCCCACAGCAGCAGCGCGAGCGGCAGCGCGGCGAAGGCCGCCCAGGCCGGGCCCGCGAGCAGTCCGAGGAGCAGCCCGGCGGCCACGGCCAGCGGCACCATCCACACCACGAGGAGGAGGCGGCGCAGCGTGAGCATGGACCGCGGCAGGCTCCGCCAGACGGGCTCGGGGCTCGCCGTCTCTCCCGGGGGCGCGTCGGCGGCCGCCGCGCTCCCCTCCGTCCCGTACCTGTCGCCGGGCTGCTGCGTCATGCCGGTCTCCGTCCCGAGCTCATCGAAGCTCCCCTCATCCCTGCCCGTTGCCTGCCTGTCCGTCGCGCCTGTTGCCTGCCTGTCCGTCGCACCTGTTTCCTACCTGTCCGTCGCGCGCGCACCGGTCCCCGTCTCGATCGATGTCGGTCCCGTACGAGAGACTGTGTGCCATGAGCCCGAAGACGGATCCGCAGATCAGGACTGTCGGTGTCGGCGGAGCCGCGGAGAGCACCGACATGGTGCTCAACATCGGCCCCCAGCACCCGTCCACCCACGGCGTCCTGCGCCTGCGCCTGGTGCTCGACGGCGAGCGCATCCAGCACGCCGAGCCGGTGATCGGCTATATGCACCGCGGCGCCGAGAAGCTCTTCGAGGCGCGGGACTACCGGCAGATCGTGATGCTGGCCAACCGCCACGACTGGCTCTCCGCCTTCTCGAACGAGCTGGGCGTGGTCCTCGCCGTCGAGCGGATGCTCGGCATGGAGGTGCCCGAACGCGCGGTGTGGACGCGCACGCTGCTCGCGGAGCTGAACCGCGTCCTCAACCATCTGATGTTCCTTGGTTCGTACCCGCTCGAACTGGGTGGAATCACCCCCGTCTTCCATGCCTTCCGGGAGCGGGAGGAGCTCCAGCACGTCATGGAGGAGGTCTCCGGCGGCCGGATGCACTACATGTTCAACCGCGTCGGCGGCCTCAAGGAGGACCTTCCGCTCGGTTGGACGTCGCGCGCCCGCCACGGGGTTGCCTCGGTCCGCTCGCGGATGGACGTCTACGACCGCCTGGTCCTCGGCAACGAGATCTTCCGCGGCCGCACGCGCGGCGTCGGTGTCCTCACCCCCGAGGCGGTGCACTCGTACGGGGTGAGCGGACCGATCGCCCGCGCCTCCGGTGTCGACTTCGACCTGCGCAGGGACGAGCCGTATCTGGCGTACGGGGAGCTGCAGCGCGAGCTGAAGGTGGTGACGCGGCAGGAGGGCGACTGCCTGGCCCGCTTCGAAGTCCTCCTGGAGCAGACGCACGTCGCCCTCGACCTCGCCGACGCCTGCCTCGACCGGATCGCGGAGCTTGAGCCGGGCCCCATCAACCAGCGCCTGCCGAAGGTCCTCAAGGCGCCCGAGGGGCACACGTACGCCTGGACGGAGAACCCGCTCGGCATCAACGGCTACTACCTGGTGTCCAAGGGCGAGAAGACCCCGTACCGCCTGAAGCTGCGCTCCGCCTCGTTCAACAACATCCAGGCGATCACCGAGCTGCTGCCCGGGACGCTCGTCGCCGACATGGTGGCGATTCTGGGGTCACTGTTCTTCGTCGTCGGCGACATCGACAAGTAGCGCCCGCAGGGGTACGTCCACGGCCTGGAGCAGCCAGCCGAAGTCGCCGAGCCCGCCCTGCGCGCTGAGCTCGGCGGCCTCGCCCGCGTGCGTGAGGGCACGGATGTACGCGGTCGGGTCGGTGCTCGCCAGGGACAGCGGGGGCCGGGCGCCCGAGACGCCGAGTGCGGTGAGCGCGGTGCGCTGGTCGGTCAGCTTCGCGCCGGGCAGCGCGCAGGCGTCGAGCGCCACGTGGGCGGTCAGGTCGCAGGAGCCGTCGGGCACGGGCCGGCACTCGCGGCCGTCGCGGAACCCGCTCAGCGTGCCGAACTCGGGCCGCTTCCCGCGCGTGTGGTGGTAGTCGACGGCCACCGCGAGGCCCCGCTCCAGAGAGCCGACGGCCGCCGCCCAGGCCGCGTCGCGCGGACCGCCGAGTTCAGCGCGCAGCCCGGGTTCCGATGGCTTGAGCGGCCACCAGCGTGCCAGCCACTCCGCGTCCGCGCCGGACGGCTCCGGGCCGGGGGTCTCGGTGCCGTCCGCGTCGACGAGCACCAGGCGCGGCACCCCGTCCGCGTCGACCTCGACGACGTCCACGGGCACGTTGTCCAGCCACTCGTTGGCGAACAGCAACCCGCTGACGCCGTGCGGCACTTGGGCCGTCCACACGATGCGCAGGTCGTCGAGGCCCTCCGGGCGGGGCGCGCGCTCCACCGCGTACGCCCGCACGCGCGCCGCCACCTCCGCGGGCAGCGCGCCAAGGACCCCGGCCGCCAGCTCGCCCCGCCCGGCGCCGACGTCGACGAACGCCAGCTCCGCCGGGCCGCCGAGCGCGGCGTCGACCCGGCACAGCAGCCGCGCCACGGCCTCGGCGAAGAGCGGCGAGGCGTGCACGGACGTACGGAAGTGGCCCGCGGGCCCCTCGGGCCGCAGATAGAAGCCGTCCGGCCGCCCGTACAGCGCGTCCTCGGCGGCCTCGCGCCAGCCGCGCGGCCACGACGCACCCGTACCGGCGACCCCACCTTGTCCATCCGCCACACCGCACCCCGTCCTGCAGACGTCTCCCGCCGAGGCGTCCAGGCTATGCGCCTCCACCTTGGGGAGTACGAGGTGTCGTACGGGATCGAACCTGCGGTTGACCCCCGCACGAGTGGCGCGTACCTACGCTGGGTTATGTGCAGCGCCTCTATGAATTCCTCCGCAGACACCCCACGGGCGTCGACACCTTCTGGGCTGTCGTGCTCCTGATGGTGGCGTTCGTGGGCCTTGCGTCGCAGGGCAACAGTCAGGGGCGCGTTCCGGAGGTACCCGCCGTGGCGGTCTCCCTCCTGCTGAGCCTCGCCGTGGCGCTGCGCCGCAAGTGGCCGGAGAAGATGCTGCTGCTCACGGCCGGGGTCGGCGTCGTCCAGCTGGTCACCGACGTGAGTGTGCTGCCCGCGGACTTCGCGATGCTGGTGCTGATCTACACCGTGGCGGCCGAAGGGGCCGACTGGGCGCGGCGGTTCGCGCTCGTCGGCGGGCTCTGCGCGGCGCCGATCTCGCAGATCGCCTGGCCGAACGAGTACAGCGGCGTCGGGGGCAACATCCTCATCGCGGGCTTCACGATGGTGCCGTTCGCGCTCGCCTGGACCCTCGGCGACTCGATCCGCACCCGCCGCGCGTACTTCGCCCAGCTCGAGGAGCGCGCGACCCGCCTTGAGCAGGAGCGCGAGGCGCAGGCCAAGGTCGCCGTCGCGGCCGAGCGCGCCCGGATCGCCCGCGAGCTGCACGACGTGGTCGCGCACAACGTCTCGGTGATGGTGGTGCAGGCGGACGGCGCCGCGTACGTCATGGACACCGCGCCCGACCAGGCCAGGAAGGCCCTGGAGACGATCTCCGGCACGGGCCGGCAGGCGCTCGCCGAGATGCGCCGGCTGCTCGGCGTGCTGCGCACCGGGGAGCAGCGGGAGAGCGGCGAGTACGTCCCGCAGCCCGACGTCCAGCAGATCGACGAGCTGGTGGAGCAGGTCCGCGGCTCCGGCGTCACCGTCGACTTCAAGATCGAGGGCACCCCGCGCCCCCTGCCCAGCGGCGTCGAGCTGACCGCGTACCGCATCGTGCAGGAGGCGCTCACCAACACGCGCAAGCACGGCGGCGACAACGCCGGGGCCAGCGTCCGGATCGTCTACTTCGACGACGGGCTCGGCCTGCTCGTCGAGGACGACGGCAAGGGCGCCCCGCACGAGCTGTACGAGGACGGGGGCGCGGACGGCCGCGGCCACGGACTCATCGGAATGCGGGAGCGCGTCGGTATGGTCGGCGGCACCCTGGACGCGGGGCCGCGGCCCGGCGGCGGGTTCCGGATCAGTGCCCTGCTGCCGCTCAAACCCGCCCATTGACGCCCGCTGACACCTGTCAGCCACTCGCCGTGCCCTTGGAGGGAACCGGAAATGCCGATCCGCGTGATGCTCGTCGACGACCAGGTGCTGCTGCGCACCGGGTTCCGCATGGTGCTCGCCGCCCAGCCGGACATGGAGGTCGTCGCGGAGGCCGGTGACGGCGCCGAGGCCCTGGAGGTGCTGCGCTCGACGGCGGTCGACGTGGTGCTCATGGACGTACGGATGCCGCGCCTCGACGGTGTGGAGGCCACGGCGCGCATCTGCTCGGCGGCGAACCCGCCGAAGGTGCTGATCCTGACCACGTTCGACCTGGACGAGTACGCCTTCTCCGGGCTGAAGGCGGGCGCCTCCGGCTTCATGCTCAAGGATGTGCCGCCCGGCGAACTCCTCGGCGCCATCCGCTCCGTGCACAGCGGCGACGCGGTCGTCGCGCCCTCGACGACCCGCCGCCTGCTCGACCGGTTCGCGCCGATGCTGCCGCAGACCGGCGGGGAACCGCAGCACAAGGAGCTGGAGCGGCTCACCGACCGCGAGCGCGAGGTGATGGTCCTGGTCGCCCAGGGCCTGTCGAACGGCGAGATCGCCGCCCGCCTGGTCCTCTCCGAGGCCACGGTGAAGACCCACGTGGGCCGCATCCTCACCAAACTCGCCCTCCGCGACCGCGTCCAGGTCGTGGTCCTCGCGTACGAGACGGGGCTGGTGCGGGCCGGGGGATAACTTCAGCCCCTCCGGCGTTTGAGGAGCGGGGTCCGGGGCGGAGCCCCGAGGCCGACCGCAGGTCTTTCGGGAAGGGGCGGGGAGGGGAGAATCTTAGCCAGTCCGGCGCTTGAGGACGAGCGCGGAGCGCGACAGACGGCACCCGAGCCGACGGTGCGAAAACGTGCCGGGAACAAGCGCGGCCCCCTACCGCAGCACCCCCTCGATGAAGTCACTGCCAAGCCGCGCGACCGCCGTCAGGTCCAGCTGATGCAGGACGTAGCGGCCCCGGCGCCGCGCCGTGAGGAGCCCGGCCTTCTTCAGGACGGTGAGGTGCCGGGAGATCTCCGGCGCCGTCATGCCGTGCGCGTCCACCAGCTCGCTGGTCGTGTACGCGCCACGCGCCAGGTGACGGCAGAGCCGCATCCGCACCGGGTGGGCCAGTGCCTCCATGCGGCGCGTCAGCTCCTCGACGGAGGCCGGCGTGGTGGGGCGCGGGGCGCCCACGGGGTACGTGATGGCGGGTTGCCACCCGTACCGGTGCAGCACGAACAGGTGCGGCCAGCCCAGGCTGGTGGGCACCAGGACCAGGCCGCCGTCCCCCGTCGCCGTACGCCCCTCGGACAGCTTGTCCACGGTGATGCGCTCGGCCCGCTCGTCCAGCGAGACAGCCGCCGACACCGCGCTCAACGTCTCCTTGAGGCCCTTGTGGCGCAGCAGCTCCGTCTTGTGCCGGGCGTCGGCCGCCAGCTGGTGCTCAAGTCGTCCCCAGATGTCCGCGAAGAACGCCTCCTCGCAGTCCTCCATCAACTGCCGGAACCAGGTCCGGATCTGTGGTGGGTCGTCCAACAGGCGCTTGGTGAAACGCACTTGGTGCACGCCGCGCGTCGCCGCGAGATCGAGTGCCCGCTTGCGCACCGCAGCGTCGTTCAACGGGTCCGGCGCCACCGTGTCGTACGTCAGCTGGCAGGTGAACTCCAGGGCGACGTCGACGAACGTCTCGTTGCTCAACGTGTCGAGCAGGTCCAGCTCGGCGGCGAGCGTCCCGCCCGGCATCGACCTGCCGCCCGGTATCCCGGCGAAGGGGGCGAAGACGTCCGAGAACGTCGTACGCCACAGGAAGTCCGCCTCGCACAGCCGGTCGGCGAGACACGCGTCAAGGCCTGCTGAGACGGCAGTGACCCAGCCCTGCAGGCCCGGGTGGTGGCCCGGTTCGCTCAGTGCGTGCAGCGCCATGCCGAGCTCCGCGAGGGGAGACGGCACGACGGAGATCCGCTCCGGCGGGAGGCCGCTGATGTCGATGGTCACGCTCATGCCCTCCATGGTGCACGGCGGCTCTGACAACGCCCGGGTCGATTGACGACTCCCGTCAATCGACGCGACAGGCCCGCCGCGGCCTCCGCACTGTGGAGCTGTCGACGAGATCCGGGCTTTCCGCGGGGCCCTCTCCTCCACCCGAAATCTGTGTGCAGCACTCCGAGAGGCGACCTGCCATGAGCGTCACCCAGCAGTACCTGCTCGACTCCTACCGCGCCGCCCAGCGCGGCACTCCGCAGCCGCCGGCCCCCGGCCGCGACGACTGGCGCGTGGTGCGCGAACTGCGCGACCACCGCCGCTTCGAGGCCGTGGTGCGCGAGCGCCCGGCCCGCGGGCGCCTGCGCCTGGCCCTGTCCCGCCTGGCGGGCCTCCGCAGGGCGGCGCACTGAACTCCCGTAAGGGCGCGCCATACTCCCGTAAGGGCGCGCCTTTTCAGAGCCGCCGTACGAAATCCCGTACCCCTTTCCGTACGTCCTCCGCCGTCCACTCCAGGCCCGGGCCCGCCACCGTCACCTCGGTCACGGCGAGTCCGGGCGGGCCTTCCCGGAACCATGGGCGGAACAGCGCGTTCCCCGTCTCCTCGGCCTGCTCGGCGGCCGCGTTGGTCAGCACGTCCGGGGCGTACGGCAGCCAGACCTGGAACTGGTGCGTGTGCGGCACCTCGGGGTGCACCCGGAACCACGGCACCCCCGCCTCCACGAATCCGGCGCGCAGCGCGTCCGCCACCACGCGCGCGTGCGCGACGTACGAGGGCAGGTGCGGCAGTTCGCGGGTCAGGCCGAGCAGCGCGGACAGGGCCGTGGGGAACTGCTGGAACACCTGGCCGCCGTAGCGGTGGCGCCAGGCGCGGGCCTCCGCCACGAAGGAGCCCGGGCCGACGAGGGCGGCGCCGCCGAGCCCGCCGAGCGACTTGTAGAACGACACGTACACGCTGTCCGCGAGCTGCGCGATCTCCTCCAAGGGGCGGCCGAAGTGCGTCGTGCACTCCCACAGCCGTGCCCCGTCGAAGTGCACGACGGCGTCCCGTTCACGCGCCGCCTCGACGACCTCGACCAGCTCCTCCCAGGAGGGCAGCGCGAAACCCGCTTCCCTCAAGGGCAGTTCGAGCATCAGCGCCCCGAACGGCTCGTCGAGGTCCCGCACTTCCTCGGCGGTCGGCAGGCGCGGCTCGCTCGTCGGATGCACCGTGCGCAGACCGCTGACGACGGGGAACGCCCCTCGTTCGTGCTGCTCGGGGTGGGACAGCGGGTGCAGGGCCACCGTGGCGTTGCCGGTGCGGCCCGCCCAGCAGCGCAGCGCCACCTGCTGGGCCATGGTGCCGGTCGGGAAGAACGCGGCTTCCTCCGCGCCGAGCAGCTCGGCGACCCGGACTTCGAGCTCGGCGACGACCCCGTTCCCGTACATGTCGGCCGGTTCGCCGAGGTCGTACACCTCGCCCGCGTCCGCCGCGAGCCTGGTCAGCCGCTCGCCGACCGTCGCGTCGATCGCGGGGCGCGCGAGTGTCCGCCGGGCGCCGCGCAGGGCGGTACGCAACCGCTCCCGCGCACTCTGCGCGCGGCCGTGGTCGTCCGGTTCATCCTGCTCGTCCGGTTTACCCTGCTCGTCCGGCTCTTCCTGCTGGTTCGGCCCGTCCGGCCCGTCCGGCCCGTCCGGCTCGTCCGTGTGGTCCCGCCCGCTGTCGCTCATCCACAGATCGTCGCGCACCCGTCTCGTACGGGCATGCGGATTTCCCACACCCTGTGGACAACCGTCGCCCTGTGGACAACACCCGCCGCACCAGTCGTACTAACCGCACAGCCTGTGGACAGCCGGCGACCGCGGAAACCCCCTCGCGTTAGCATGACGAGAAATCGTCCGGTACCCCGAGCGGACTGGAACGGAAGGCGCTCGTCGAGTGAACACACCGCATGCGGAACCCCAGAATCCAGCGGATCGACCGGCCCGGCTGGCGGTCGGCGTGGTCGGAGCCGGCCGCGTAGGACCCGCCCTCGCGGCCTCGCTGCAGCTCGCCGGACACCGCCCGGTGGCCGTGTCCGGGGTCTCCGACGCCTCGGTGCGCCGGGCCGCGGCGCTCCTCCCCGACGTGCCGGTCGTCCCGCCCGCCGACGTGCTCGCCCGCTCCGAGCTGGTCCTGCTCACCGTTCCCGACGACGCCCTGCCGGGCCTGGTCGAGGGGCTCGCCGAGACCGGCGCCGTCCGCCCCGGCCAGCTGATCGTGCACACCTCGGGGCGGTACGGCGTGGGCGTGCTCGAACCCGCGCTCCGCGCCGGCGGCCTGCCGCTCGCCCTGCACCCCGCCATGACGTTCACCGGCACCCCCGTGGACGTGCAGCGGCTCGCCGGGTGCTCGTTCGGGGTGACGGCGCCCGAGGAGCTGCGTCTCGCCGCCGAGGCCCTGGTCATCGAGATGGGCGGCGAGCCCGAGTGGATCGAGGAGTCGGCCCGCCCGCTCTACCACGCGGCGCTCGCGCTCGGGGCGAACCACCTGGTCACCCTGGTCGCCGAGGCCATGGAGCTGCTGCGCCAGGCGGGCGTCGGCGCACCTGACCGCATGCTCGGCCCGCTGCTCGGCGCGGCCCTCGACAACGCCCTGCGGTCCGGGGACGCGGCGCTCACGGGCCCGGTGGCGCGCGGTGACGCGGGCACGGTCGCGGCGCATGTCGCCGAGCTCCGCAAGCACGCCCCCGGCGCCGTCGCCGGGTACCTGGCGATGGCCCGCGCCACCGCCGACCGCGCCCTGGCCCACGGCCTGCTCAAGCCGGAGCTCGCCGAGGAGCTCCTGGGCGTGCTCGCCGGCGAGACCGGCCCGGCCCCGGGCCCGACGACCGGCACGGACGGGGACCCCCAGTGACACAGCAGCCGAGGCAGACGCGACGACAGCCACGGCCGACGCGGCTCCTGCACACCGCGGCCGAACTCCGCGCGCTCACCCACGAGGGCGCCCGCGCCGTCGTCATGACCATGGGCGCCCTGCACGAGGGCCACGCCACGCTCGTGCACCGCGCGCGCGACCTGGCGGGCCCGCACGGCCAGGTCGTCGTCACGGTCTTCGTGAACCCCCTCCAGTTCGGCGCCGGCGAAGACCTCGACCGCTACCCGCGCACCCTCGAAGCCGACCTCAAGGTGGCCGAACAGGCAGGCGCGGACGTGGTGTTCGCCCCTGGCGTGGACGAGGTCTACCCGGGCGGCGAACCGCAGGTGCGGATCAGCGCGGGGCCGATGGGGGAGCGCCTCGAAGGCGCCGCGCGCCCCGGCCACTTCGACGGCATGCTCACCGTCGTCGCCAAACTCCTGCACCTCACGGCGCCCGACCTCGCGCTGTACGGCGAGAAGGACGCCCAGCAACTCGCCCTGATCCGGCGCATGGTGCGGGACCTGAACTTCCCGGTCGAGATCGTCGGCGTACCGACGGTGCGCGAGCCGGACGGACTCGCCCTGTCCAGCCGCAACCGCTATCTCGCGGCGGGCGAGCGGCGCACGGCACTCGCCCTGTCCACGGCCCTGTTCGCGGGCCGGGAGCGGCTCGCCGCGCAGCAGGCACTCTCCGCGCGCGCCCAGGCGGCCCCCGCCTCACGCGCGCGTGCCGACGCCCTGACCGCGCTCGGTGAGGCCCGCGCAGCCGCCGACGCGCACGCCGTGTCCCAGGCCGCGCTCCGCCGCCCGAGCGCCGTGCGCACCGCCGCCCGCGCGGTGCTCGACGACGCGGCGCGGCTGCGGCCCCCGCTGGTCCTGGACTATCTGGCGCTCGTCGATCCGTCCGACTTCACCGAGGTGCCGGACGGATTCACCGGCGAAGCCGTCCTCGCGGTCGCCGCGCGGGTGGGCACGACCCGCCTGATCGACAACCTGCCTCTGACATTCGCCCCCGAGGAAACTCCCGACGAAACCCCCGAGGAAACGCCCGAGGAAAGCCCCCGGGACACCCCTTCGCCCGCCCCCGCAGGAACCGACGAGGCCCCCGGAGCCGCCGTATGACCGCCCCCGAAACCACCGGCATACGGCTGCACGCGCCGGCCCCCGGCTGGGCCCGCGCGGCCGACGTGATCGTGGTCGGCTCCGGCGTGGCAGGCCTGACGGCCGCCCTGCGCTGCGCGGCGAGCGGTCTGCGTACCGTCGTCGTCACCAAGGCCCGCCTGGACGACGGCTCCACGCGCTGGGCCCAGGGCGGCATCGCGGCGGCGCTCGGCGAGGGCGACAGCCCCGAACAGCACCTGGACGACACTCTGGTGGCGGGCGCGGGCCTCTGCGACGAGCAGGCCGTACGCACGCTGGTGACCGAAGGCCCGGACGCGGTGCGGCGGTTGATCGAGACCGGTGCCGACTTCGACAAGGCGGACGGCGGCGCGATCGCCCTCACGCGCGAGGGCGGCCACCACCGCCGCCGCATCGCGCACGCGGGCGGCGACGCCACCGGCGCGGAGATCTCCCGCGCCCTGGTCGAGGCGGTACGCGCGCGGGGCATCGAAACCATCGAGAACGCCCTGGTACTGGACCTGTTGACGGACGCCGACGGCCACGCGGCCGGCGTCACCCTGCACGTCATGGGCGAGGGCCAGCACGACGGCGTGGGCGCGGTGCACGCGCGCGCGGTGGTCCTCGCGACCGGCGGCATGGGCCAGGTCTTCTCGGCGACGACCAACCCCCCGGTGTCGACCGGGGACGGCGTGGCCCTGGCGCTGCGCGCGGGCGCCGAGGTCAGCGACCTGGAATTCGTCCAGTTCCACCCCACGGTGCTGTTCCTCGGCCCGGACGCGGAGGGCCAGCAGCCCCTGGTCTCCGAGGCGGTGCGGGGCGAGGGCGCCCACCTCGTGGACGCGGACGGCGTGCGCTTCATGGTCGGACAGCACGAACTGGCCGAGCTGGCGCCGCGGGACATCGTGGCGAAGGGCATCACGCGCCGCATGCAGGAACTGGGCGCCGAGCACATGTACTTGGACGCCAGGCACTTCGGCGCCGACATGTGGGCGAGCCGCTTCCCGACGATCCTCGCCGCCTGCCGCGCCCACGGCATCGACCCGGTCACCCAGCCCATCCCGGTCGCCCCCGCCGCGCACTACGCCTCCGGCGGCGTCCGCACCGACCGGCACGGCCGTACGACGGTCCCGGGCCTGTACGCCTGCGGCGAGGTCGCCTGCACCGGCGTGCACGGCGCCAACCGGCTGGCCTCCAACTCCCTTCTGGAGGGCCTGGTCTACGCCGAGCGCATCGCCGCCGACATCGGCCGCGACACCCCCGCGAGCCGCGTCCCCGCGCCCCTGCCGCAGGCCGAGCCGCCCGCGCACCCGCTGCTGCCGTCCGAGGCGGGTCTCACCATCCAGCGGATCATGACCCGTGGGGCCGGAGTGCTGCGCTCCGCCGACTCCCTCAAGGCGGCGGCCGAGCAGCTCGACGCGGTCCACGCGGCCGCCCGGGACGCGCTCGCCGAGCACGGCAAGACCGCCGAGCCCGGCACCGACAGCTGGGAGGCCACCAACCTCCTGTGCGTCGCGCGCGTGCTCGTCGCCGCGGCCCTGCGCCGCGAGGAGACCCGCGGCTGCCACTGGCGCGAGGACCACGCCGACCGCGACGACACCGACTGGCGCCGCCACCTCGTCGTACGCCTGCGCCCCGACCGCACCCTCGCGGTGCACCGAACCGAGACCGCGGACTTCCCGCCGACCGGGCCGTACCCGACCCGGCCGCAGCCGACCCCTCCCCAGGAGCAGTGACCGACGTGAGCACCCCCGACCTCCCCCTCGCCGAGACCGGCGGCTGCGGCGACGCCTGCGGCTGCGCGGGCGACGCCGACGAGGCCGTCATGGAGTGCGGCCTCGACCCCGCGCTCGCCGCCCTCATCGTCCAGGACGGCCTCGACCCCGTCCTCGTCGAGGACATCGCCCACATGGCGCTCGCCGAGGACCTCGACGGCGGCGTGGACGTCACCTCGGTCGCCACCATCCCCGAGGACGCCGTCGCCACCGGCGACTTCACCGCCCGTGAGGACGGCGTCGTCGCGGGCCTCAGGGTCGCCGAGGCGGTCCTCTCGGTGGTCTGCACGGAGGCCTTCGAGGTCGAGCGGCACGTCGAGGACGGCGACCGCGTCCAGGCCGGCCAGAAGCTGCTGAGCGTCACCACCCGCACCCGCGACCTGCTGACCGGCGAGCGCAGCGCCCTGAACATCCTGTGCCGTCTCTCCGGCATCGCCACCGCCACGCGCGCGTGGGCGGACGTTCTGGACGGTACGAAGGCCAAGGTGCGGGACACCCGCAAGACCACCCCCGGCCTGCGCGCCCTGGAGAAGTTCGCGGTGCGCTGCGGCGGCGGAGTCAACCACCGCATGTCCCTCTCGGACGCCGCCCTGGTCAAGGACAACCACGTGGTCGCGGCCGGCGGCGTGGCCCAGGCCTTCACCGCCGTACGCGAGCGCTTCCCCGACCTGCCGATCGAGGTGGAGGTCGACACGCTGCACCAGCTGCGCGAGGTGCTCGACGCGGGCGCGGACCTGATCCTCCTCGACAACTTCACGCCCGCCGAGACCGAGGAGGCCGTCGCCCTGGTGGACGGCCGCGCGCTCCTGGAGTCCTCCGGCCGCCTGGCCCTGGACAACGCCCGCGCGTACGCGGAGAAGGGCGTCGGCTACCTGGCGGTGGGCGCCCTCACGCACTCGTCGCGCATCCTCGACATCGGCCTCGACCTGCGCGAGGCCTCCTCGGAGGGGCGCGGCGCGGGGGAGACCGCCTGATGCTGCTGACCATCGACGTGGGCAACACCCACACCGTCCTCGGCCTCTTCGACGGCGAGGAGATCGTCGAGCACTGGCGCATCTCCACCGACGCCCGCCGCACCGCGGACGAACTCGCCGTCCTGCTCAACGGCCTGATGGGCATGCACCCGCTGCTCGGCGAGGAGCTCGGCGACGGCATCGACGGCATCGCGATCTGCGCCACCGTCCCCTCGGTCCTGCACGAGCTGCGCGAGGTCACCCGCCGCTATTACGGCGACGTCCCGGCCGTCCTGGTCGAGCCCGGCATCAAGACCGGCGTGCCGATCCTGATGGACAACCCCAAGGAGGTCGGCGCGGACCGCATCATCAACGCGGTCGCGGCCGTCGAGCTCTACGGCGGCCCGGCGATCGTCGTCGACTTCGGCACGGCGACGACGTTCGACGCGGTCTCCGCACGCGGAGAGTACGTCGGCGGCGTGATCGCCCCCGGCATCGAGATCTCCGTCGACGCGCTCGGGGTGCGCGGCGCCCAGCTCCGCAAGATCGAGCTGGCCCGCCCGCGCAGCGTGATCGGCAAGAACACCGTCGAGGCCATGCAGTCCGGCATCCTCTACGGCTTCGCGGGCCAGGTCGACGGCGTCGTCGGCCGCATGGCCCGCGAGCTCGCCGACGACCCCGAGGACGTCACCGTGATCGCCACCGGCGGCCTGGCCCCGATGGTCCTCGGCGAGTCCACGGTGATCGACGAGCACGAGCCGTGGCTGACCCTGATCGGCCTCCGCCTGGTCCACGAACGCAACGTCGCACGCGGCTGACGCAACGTCGCAGGCAGCCAACGTCGCACGCGGCTGAGGCACAGGCGCGGAACACGGTCGTACGGGCGCGCGCAGCACACGTGCGCGCCCGGCGCGCCACCTCAGCATTTAGTCGATTTTGTCCGATTAGCGCGTATCGTCGGCCCATGCCCACGCCATACGGATCCCACGGCGGCATGGCGTTCAGCGCAGACGAGCTGCGTGTGCTCCGACGCGCCCTCGCCGTCGCCCTCCATCCCAGCAAGGCCGCCTCCGTCGCCGACGTCCAGGACTGCCTGGATCTCTCCGACGGCATCATCGAGGCCATCGACGAGGCGGCCCGACTGCGCGCCTTCCTCCTCGCCGACCTCGGCCGCTACCGCGCCGCACTCCCCGGCACCGCGGCCGGCTACCTCCAGCTGCTCGCCGACGCCCTCGCGGCCGGCCACCGCCCGGAGGTGGACGACCTGGCCGCCCTGCGCGCCCTGCGCGGCAACCCCCTCGCGGCCGCCCTCCTCGACCGCTGCCGCGCCCTCGCGGAGCACGACGTGCGCGCGGAGCCGGTGGCAGTCCCGCGGGTGCCGGCCTCGCGCAGGCGGCTGCTCGCCCTGCCCGGCGGGCGTGCCGAGGACGGCAAGCCGGCCCCCGACCCGAAGAAGCCGGCACCGCCGCAGCGCACCGACCCGGCCCGTCCCGTACCCACCCCGGCCGAGGTCTTCCCGCCCAAGCGCCGCCCCGCGGCACCCGGCGAGAGCGACGAACCGGCCTCCCCGCCGCAGAAGCTCGCCGCCGGATAGCTACGCTGGGGGCATGGACTACGTCTCCGCGCTCCTGCCCCCCGTAGTGATGGCGGCCTTCTTCACCGCCCTCATCGTGACGATCGTCAAGACCCAGGGCGGCGCCAACAAGGCCAAGGAAGACGACGCCGTGGACGCCGCGGTCGCCCGGGCCGAGAGCGTCCGCCAGGCGCAGCAGGCCGCCCCGAAGACCGGCGACGCCTGACCGTCCCCCCAGCATCACCCGTGCGTACGGCTCACTTATTTTCGAGCCGTACGCCCTTTTTGCTCCCGAAATCAGGACAACTCCCACTATTCTTCAGGTGTGCCTCGCCCCTTGGGAGAACTCGAAGACGCCGTGATGACGCGGGTTTGGAAGTGGAACCGCCCGGTCACGGTTCGAGAAGTCCTGGAAGACCTTCAGCAGGAACGGTCCATCGCCTACACCACGGTGATGACCGTATTGGACAATCTCCATCAGAAGGGCTGGGTCCGGCGAGAAGCGGAAGGCCGCGCCTATCGATATGAGGCGGTCTCCACGCGTGCCGCCTACTCCGCCGCCCTGATGAACGACGCCTGGTCGCAGAGCGACAACCCCGCGGCCGCGCTCGTCGCCTTCTTCGGCATGATGTCGCCGGAACAACGCGAAGCCCTCAACGACGCCGTTCGCATGGTGCAGGGGCCGGAGAGCCCCGGCGCGGCGGAGGGCGGCACAGGGCGATAGCGTCCGGACATGCCAGCAGAGATCCCCGCGTATCCCGATGCACCCGCAAAACCCGTCACCATCCGCAGGGCACGTACCAGCGATGTCCACACCGTGCGTGACCTCATCGACTCCTACGTGGGCGACGGCATCCTCCTCGACAAAGCCACGGTGACGCTTTACGAGGACATCCAGGAGTTCTGGGTCGCGGAACGCGACGACAACGCACAGGTCGTCGGCTGCGGTGCGCTGCACGTGATGTGGGAAGACCTCGCCGAAGTGCGCACGCTCGCCGTGAACTCCGATGCCAAGGGTTCCGGAGTGGGTCATCAACTGCTCGGCAAGTTGGTGCAGACCGCCCGCTGGCTCGGTGTGCGCAAGGTTTTCTGTCTCACCTTCGAAGTGGACTTCTTCGTGAAGCACGGCTTCGTGGAGATCGGTGAGACTCCGGTCGACACAGATGTCTACAGCGAGCTGCTGCGGTCCTATGACGAAGGCGTCGCGGAGTTCCTCGGTCTCGAACGAGTGAAACCGAACACCTTGGGGAACAGCCGCATGCTTCTGCACCTCTGAGCATGCGCCTCGGTTTATACCGGCCGTTGAGATCACTGCGGGTCTGCGGCGGTGCTATGTCCGAAACGCGCACGTTTCAAGGGCTCTTGAGGTCTCGGTCTCAACCGGGGGTTTGTGTTTTTCCGGCAAAAGCGGTTTGCTTTCCGATGTACTCCATATAACCGGGGCCTGGGAAACAGCGGCGGACGCGCCGCGACCTCGGGCCCTGAAGTTATCGATGAAAGGAAATCCGGTGGCACAGAAGGTTCAGGTCCTTCTTGTCGACGACCTCGACGGTGGCGAGGCGGACGAGACCGTGACGTTTGCGCTGGACGGCAAGTCGTACGAGATCGACCTCAGCAACAAGAACGCGGACAAACTCCGCGTCGCGCTTGAGCAGTTCGTTCAGAAGGGGCGTCGCACCGGAGGCCGCAGCGCTCGCGGCAAGGGGCGTGCCGCCGCGGCCAGCAGTGAGAACACCGCACAGATCCGCGCGTGGGCGAAGGAGAACGGATTCGAGGTCAACGACCGCGGCCGTGTCCCCGCCTCGATCCGTGAGGCCTACGAGAAGGCCAACGGCTGAGCGCTCGCGCGCAGCAACCGGAGCCGGTGGCACTGAGTCGCCGCCGTATCCACGAGTCGTACGAGATCGGGAGCGCCCGCACTCTTCCCGAGCCCGGTGAGAGCCGACAGCGTCGGCAGGGTCGGCTCCACCTCGCGCCCCGGACCGGGGGGCCGCAGCCAGACGGCGGCTTCCCGGGGGCCGGGCCGGCCGGGCGGCAGCGGCGCGGGCATCAGGCCGCCCGCCCCCACGGCCCGCAGGTCCCTCGCGAGGCCGCCCCACTCGAGCCATTCGAGCAGCCCCGGCAGCTCGTCCGCGCTGCCCGCGGCGACCAGGAACCGCACCGTGTTCCCGTCGAGCGCCACCGGACCCGTCGCGGCCGTGGTGCCGAGCCGCCGCAGGACGGCGAAGCCCGCGTCGGCCGGGACCTCCAGGACGTCGAAGCGCAGCCCCGCCACCAGCTGAGCCGGCGGCCCCGCGGCCGTCGCCCAGCCGAGCTCGTTCTCGTACCACTGCTGCACCGGATCGCCGGGAGCGGCGGCCGGTTTGCGCGGGAGCGGAATCGCGGGCGACATGTCTGGAGCAACTCTCCACAGCGCCTCGGGTTACGCAGCGTGCGTGATCGACTGCGCCTTGTGCCCGAAACCGGGGCGCTCGCAGGACTCGGGGGGCGCAAGGGTGTTCGCCCGTAGCGGAGGGAACCGGTGCGCGCCGCATGGAGTGTCAGTCCCTGCGGGTAAGACATTCCTAGTGGGGAGGGGCGACACGCAGGCTCGGACGTCTCACGTTCGCCATCGGCGTACTGGCGATGGGGGTAACTGCCTGGCCTGCGGGAACATCGTCTCCCACCATCGGGTTGGAGCAGATGTCGGCGTTCGTGGCAGGAGATCCCCCGGGAAGTAGGGCCGGGTGTCGGCAGTTGGAATGAGCGGTCCCCGCTTGCGGGACTAAGCTGCGGAAGGACAGGGAGGGGACCGACCCCTTTACTGCCTGACCGCTCTGAGGAGCGATTAACGATGTTCGAGAGGTTCACCGACCGCGCGCGGCGGGTTGTCGTCCTGGCTCAGGAAGAAGCCCGGATGCTCAACCACAATTACATCGGCACCGAGCACATCCTCCTGGGCCTGATCCACGAGGGTGAGGGTGTCGCCGCTAAGGCCCTGGAGAGCCTCGGGATTTCGCTCGAGGCGGTCCGCCAGCAGGTGGAGGAGATCATCGGCCAGGGCCAGCAGGCCCCGTCCGGGCACATCCCCTTCACCCCTCGTGCCAAGAAGGTCCTGGAGCTGTCGCTCCGCGAGGCCCTTCAGCTGGGCCACAACTACATCGGCACGGAGCACATCCTGCTCGGCCTGATCCGCGAGGGCGAGGGCGTCGCCGCCCAGGTCCTCGTGAAGCTGGGTGCCGACCTCAACCGGGTGCGGCAGCAGGTCATCCAGCTGCTCTCCGGTTACCAGGGCAAGGAGACCGCCACCGCCGGCGGTCCTGCCGAGGGCACGCCCTCCACGTCCCTGGTCCTCGACCAGTTCGGCCGGAACCTCACCCAGGCCGCTCGTGAGTCCAAACTCGACCCGGTCATCGGGCGCGAGAAGGAGATCGAGCGGGTCATGCAGGTGCTGTCCCGCCGTACGAAGAACAACCCGGTCCTGATCGGTGAGCCCGGCGTCGGCAAGACCGCCGTCGTCGAGGGCCTCGCCCAGGCCATCGTCAAGGGCGAGGTGCCCGAGACCCTCAAGGACAAGCACCTCTACACCCTCGACCTGGGTGCGCTGGTCGCGGGCTCCCGCTACCGCGGTGACTTCGAGGAGCGCCTGAAGAAGGTCCTCAAGGAGATCCGCACCCGCGGCGACATCATCCTGTTCATCGACGAGCTGCACACGCTCGTGGGTGCGGGTGCCGCCGAGGGCGCGATCGACGCCGCCAGCATCCTCAAGCCGATGCTGGCCCGCGGTGAGCTGCAGACCATCGGTGCGACGACGCTCGACGAGTACCGCAAGTACCTGGAGAAGGACGCCGCGCTCGAGCGCCGCTTCCAGCCGATCCAGGTCGCGGAGCCGTCGCTGCCGCACACCATCGAGATCCTCAAGGGCCTGCGCGACCGGTACGAGGCGCACCACCGTGTGTCCATCACCGACGAGGCCCTCGTCCAGGCCGCGACCCTGGCCGACCGGTACATCTCGGACCGCTTCCTGCCGGACAAGGCGATCGACCTGATCGACGAGGCCGGTTCCCGGATGCGCATCCGCCGGATGACCGCGCCGCCGGACCTCCGCGAGTTCGACGAGAAGATCGCCGGTGTCCGCCGGGACAAGGAGTCCGCGATCGACTCGCAGGACTTCGAGAAGGCCGCCTCGCTGCGGGACAAGGAGAAGCAGCTCCTGTCCGCCAAGGCCAAGCGGGAGAAGGAGTGGAAGGCCGGCGACATGGACGTCGTCGCCGAGGTCGACGGCGATCTGATCGCCGAGGTCCTCGCGACCGCCACCGGCATCCCGGTCTTCAAGCTGACCGAGGAGGAGTCCTCGCGTCTGCTGCGCATGGAGGACGAGCTGCACAAGCGCGTCATCGGCCAGAACGACGCGGTCAAGGCGCTCTCCAAGGCCATCCGGCGTACGCGCGCGGGCCTCAAGGACCCGAAGCGTCCCGGCGGTTCGTTCATCTTCGCCGGCCCGTCCGGTGTCGGTAAGACCGAGCTGTCCAAGGCGCTCGCCGAGTTCCTCTTCGGCGACGAGGACGCGATGATCTCCCTCGACATGTCGGAGTTCAGCGAGAAGCACACCGTCTCGCGGCTCTTCGGCTCGCCCCCCGGCTACGTCGGGTACGAAGAGGGCGGCCAGCTCACCGAGAAGGTGCGCCGCAAGCCGTTCTCCGTGGTCCTCTTCGACGAGGTCGAGAAGGCCCACCCGGACATCTTCAACTCGCTCCTGCAGATCCTGGAGGACGGTCGCCTGACCGACTCCCAGGGCCGGGTCGTCGACTTCAAGAACACGGTCATCATCATGACGACCAACCTCGGCACCCGGGACATCTCCAAGGGCTTCAACCTGGGCTTCGCGGCGCAGGGCGACACGAAGACCAACTACGAGCGCATGAAGAACAAGGTCTCGGACGAGCTCAAGCAGCACTTCCGCCCCGAGTTCCTCAACCGTGTCGACGACGTCGTCGTCTTCCCGCAGCTCAGCCAGGCCGACATCCTGCGGATCGTCGACCTGATGATCGACAAGGTGGACGAGCGCCTGAAGGACCGGGACATGGGCATCGAGCTCTCCCAGTCCGCCAAGGAGCTCCTCGCCAAGAAGGGCTACGACCCGGTCCTGGGCGCCCGGCCGCTGCGCCGCACGATCCAGCGCGAGGTCGAGGACAGCCTGTCGGAGAAGATCCTCTTCGGCGAGCTGCGCCCCGGTCACATCGTGGTCGTGGACACCGAGGGCGAGGGCGAGCAGCAGACCTTCACCTTCCGCGGCGAGGAGAAGTCGACGCTGCCGGACGTGCCGCCGGTGGACGCCGCCGCGGGCGGCTCCGGCCCGGACCTGACCAAGGGCTGAGTCGGCTGTAGCCAGTAGGCAGCAAGGGGCCGGCCCCGAACCGAGACATCGGTTCGGGGCCGGCCCCTTTTCGTCGTGCCCCAGCGAGCTGCCTCCTGGAGCTTTCCTGGCGCTTTCCCGGAGCTTCCCAGGAGCCTCCGGGAAGCTTCCCGGAAGCCTCTCGTGAGCCGTGATCCGAGTAGCCCCGGTCACATCCCGGCAGGGTTCGATCTTGCCCCGCGGTGACATGACGCACAGGCGTTTCGAGGGGTACTAGCCGGAATAGTCGACGGCGGTCCCGGGGGGTGGGGGACCTTCGGCAGGCAACCTTCGGGACTAAAGTCCCGAATCGGGCGAGTCGGGGGCAAGTGGGGCGTTAGTGTCCCTCAATAAGCTACTGAAGTGGGGCTAAACACCACTTCCAGGATCATTTCCAAAGGTCTCAGGAAGAGCGCCCAAACAGCGTCAAGAGGCCATCATTCCCCTGCCTCCGTACGAGCTTTGGTAGTAGATGGGGTGTTTGAGTGCGGCGGTGGGGGCGGGTTACCAAGGTGGGGCAGCCCGGTCGCAGAGGTTCGTCGGCCGGGTCCGCTCATGTCTTTGCTCCGGACGTCGATGTCCGGACCGCCCCCACCCCCTGGAGGTCATCCGTGATGTCGAAGCGCGCCGAGTCCCACATATCCAAGTCGTCGCTGTTCCGTACCCGGGCGACCGTTCTCGTCGCTGGTGTCGGCGTGGTGGCGACGCTCGGCGCGGGGGTTGCCATGGCCGCCGAGCAGAGCTCGGGCAGTGGCTTCACCGGTGCGTCCGCCTCCGTCGAGGCGCAGGCCGTCAAGGCGCAGGCCAAGGCTCAGGCCCAGGCCGCCACGAAGAAGGCCGAGGCGGCCGCGAAGAAGAAGGCCGAGGCCAAGGCCGCCGCGAAGAAGAAGGCGGCCGGCTGGGGCAACCCGGTCAAGAACTACACGCTGAGCGCCAGCTACGCCCAGGCCGGCGGCATGTGGTCGCACAAGCACTCCGGCCAGGACTTCGCCGTGCCGGTCGGCACGAAGGTCGCCGCCGTGCACAACGGCACCGTCGTCAAGGCCGGCCCGAACGGCGCCGGTGACGGTCCCGCGTACGGCAACGCCGTGGTGATCAAGCACGACAACGGCCGCTACTCGCAGTACGCGCACCTGTCCAAGGTCGGCGTCAAGGTCGGCCAGAAGGTGAAGACCGGCCAGGAGATCGCCCGTTCCGGCAACACCGGCAACTCCAGCGGCCCGCACCTGCACTTCGAGATCCGTACGTCCCCGAACTACGGCTCGGCGATCAACCCGGTCAGCTTCATGCGCTCGCTCGGCGTGAACTTCTGACGCGTCTGCGCACGCCCGCCCTTTAGCGGGATTCCCGGTCCGAGTGGGCCTGGGTGACCAGATCGGTGGCGACCTCGAGGATGGCCCTGCGCTTCTCCTCCGGGTCGCCTTCGACGTCCTTGAGGGCGAACAGCCCGGCGTGCATCGAGAACAGCGCGCTGAAGCAGCGGACCTGGTCGGTGAGCGGGGCGTCGGGTTCGCGCAGGACGTCGAGCAGGCGCAGCATGCGGGCCTTGAACTCCTCGCCGGCCTGCAGGTCCCGCATCGTCGCCTGGTTCTCCTGCATGAACCGGAAGAGGCGTTCCGCTCCGGCGAGCGCTTCGCTGTAGCGGCGCAGGATCTCCTGCTTGGTCTCCAGGGTGCGCGGCTGCTCGGCGGCCCATTCGATCAGCTCGTCGGTCGGCCGCGCCAGGTCCTCGAAGAGGCTGCCGAGGATGTCTTCCTTGGTCTTGAAGTGGTAGTAGAGCGCCGCTTTGGTGACCTCGAGCCGCTCCGCGATCTCCCGCAGCGAGGTCTTCTCGTACCCGCGCTCGGCGAAGAGCTCCAGGGCGACGTCCTGGATCCGCTGCCGCGTATTGCCCCGGCGGGGGCGGGCGTCTGCGTTGCTGCTCATCGTGGTCTCCTGCGGCTGCGCTCGGCCGTCGTCGTACGCGAACTGAACTTACTTGACGCCCGGCTAGTTTACGGTCTACCTTCCCTTATAGTATCCAACTAGCCGGGCGGCAAGTAAGTACGGGGGAGTGATCTCGATGGCGATATCCGAGGCCGCGGTGGCGGCCGAGCCGGAGAAGCAGGCGGCCGAACCGCCGAAGCGCAGTGTGCGGGTGGTGCTCCTCGCGCTGATGATCGCGATGTTGCTCGCGATGCTGGACAACATGATCATCGGCACCGCGATGCCGACGATCGTCGGCGATCTCGGCGGTCTCGAGCACCTGTCCTGGGTGGTCACCGCCTATACGCTCGCCACCGCCGCGTCCACCCCGATCTGGGGCAAGCTCGGCGACATGTACGGGCGGAAGGGCACCTTCCTCACCTCGATCGTGATCTTCCTGATCGGCTCCGCGCTCTCCGGAATGGCCCAGGACATGGACCAGCTGATCGGCTTCCGCGCGGTCCAGGGCCTCGGCGCCGGCGGTCTGATGGTCGGCGTGATGGCGATCATCGGCGACCTGATCCCGCCCCGCGAGCGCGGCCGCTACCAGGGCATGATGGCCGGCGTGATGGCGCTCGCCATGATCGGCGGGCCCCTGGTCGGCGGCACCATCACCGACAACTGGGGCTGGCGCTGGTCCTTCTACATCAACCTGCCGCTCGGCGTGATCGCCCTCGCCATGGTCACGATTGTCCTGCACCTGCCGAAGAAGCGCTCGCAGGCCCGGATCGACTACCTGGGCGCGGCCCTCCTGACCATCGGCATCACCGCGATCGTCCTGGTCACGACCTGGGGCGGTACGGAGTACGCCTGGGGCTCGGCCATGATCGTCGGCCTCTCCGTGCTCGGCGTGGTGGCGCTCGGCACGTTCCTGTACTCGCAGACGCGGGCGGCCGACCCGATCATGCCGCTGCACATCTTCCGCAGCCGCAACTTCACGCTGATGTCCGTGATCGGCTTCATCACCGGCTTCGTGATGTTCGGAGCGGTGCTCTTCCTGCCGCTCTACCAGCAGTCCGTGCAGGGCGCCTCGGCCACCAACTCCGGCCTGCTGCTGCCGATGCTGCTCTCGATGATGGTGGTCTCGCTGATCGCGGGCCGGGTCACGACCAACAGCGGCAAGTACAAGATCTTCCCCATCGCGGGTGGCGCGCTGATGGTGACCGGCCTGTTCCTGCTCGCGCAGATGGACACCGGCACGTCCCGGCTGACCTCCGGCATCTACATGGCGGTGCTCGGCGCGGGCATGGGCTTCCTGATGCAGATCACCATGCTGGTGGCGCAGAACAGCGTCGAGATGAAGGACATGGGCGTCGCCTCCTCCTCGACCACCCTGTTCCGTACGCTCGGCAGCTCCTTCGGCGTCGCCGTCATGGGCGCCCTGTTCAACAACCGCGTCGCCCACGAGATGGCGGAGCGGGTACCCGGTGGCAGCGGCGGTGCGCTGCCCAACGCCCAGCTGGACGCGGCGAGCCTGGCGAAGCTGCCGGACGCGATGCGGGAGGCGTACCAGTTCGCGGTGTCGTCCGGCACGCACGGGGCGTTCCTGCTCGGCTCGGCGATCGCGGTCGTGGCGTTCCTCGCGGCGCTGTTCGTCAAGGAGGTGCCGCTCAAGGGGGCGGGCCCCCAGAAGAAGTCCGAGCCGGCGGCCGAGTCCGCCTGAGTGTCCGGTCGCCCGGCGGTACGTCGAGGCCCCTGGAGCCGCGCGCTCCGGGGGCCTCGACGCGTCTCGGGGCCGGGTGGATTGTCAGTGGGGTGGATTGTCAGTGGGGCGTGCCAGCATCGAAGGCGTGGACCCCGTCGAGACTGTTGAGCCCGCCGAGCCCGCCGAGCCCGTGCGTACGCCCGTGACCGCGCACGTCGCGCATCTGCGGCAGTTGCGCCTGGCCAAGGACGCCATGGACCGGGACTGGGCCGACCCGGAGCTCGACCTGGACGCGACGGCGGCCCGCGCCGGGTACTCCCGCTCGCACTTCGTCCGCGCCTTCAAGGCGGTGTACGGGGAGACGCCCGGCCAGTATCTTTCGCGGCGCCGGATCGAGCGCGCCGCGGAGATGCTGCGTACGGCCGATCTGACCGTCACCGAGATCTGCAACCTGGTCGGGTTCAGCAGCCTCGGCACGTTCTCCACCCGCTTCCGTGAGCAGACGGGGCTCAGCCCGAGCGAGTACAGACGGGAGAACGTCGGCCGCGGCGCCGCACTCATCCCCGGGTGCTACGCGCTGCTCTGGGCCGGCGGATTCAAGCCGCAGCGGGACAGCAACTTTCGAGAAGCCGACTGAACCCGGCGCTGCCTACGGTGACAGGGAAGTCAACGGCGACCACCTCTTCCCCCCCCTCAGCCCCAGGAGCACCTCATGATCAAAGGCGTCGGCATCACCACCGTCTGGACCCTCGACCAGGACCGTACGAAGGCGTTCTTCACCGAGAAGCTCGGCATGGAGGTCCGTACGGACATGGCCATGGGCGATATGCGATGGGTCACCGTGGGCGCCAAGGACCAGCCGGACGTCGAGCTGGCGCTGATGCGCCCTGACGGTCACGGCGTGGACCCGGAGTCGTCGAAGGCGCTGATCGAGCTTGTGACCAAGGGGGTCATCGGTGCCTGCGCCCTGCGTACGGACGACTGCCGCGGGGACTACGAGACGTTCCGGGCGCGCGGCGTGGAGTTTCTGCAGGAGCCGAAGGAGCGGCCGTACGGCATCGAGGCGATCTTCCGGGACGACAACGGGAACTGGTACTCGCTGACGGAGCGCGGGGAAGGCCTCGACCTGTCGAAGGAGTGGGGATAGGCCCGCCGCCGCCTCAGCTCACGCCGAGGCTCCCCAGCTCCGGCATCGGGTAGCTGCCCGTGTTCGTCGGCGCGTGCTCCGGCAGCCACAGCACGGCCACCGCGCCCTCCGCCGGACCGTTGCCGTGCTCCGGGCCGACGTTGCGGAAGGTGAGGCGGGCGCCGAGGACGCGGGCCTGGCCTGCGGCGATGGTCAGGCCGAGCCCGTGGCCGTGGCCAGCGCGGTCCGTCGAGCCGGTGCGGAACCGGCTGGGCCCGTCGGCGAGGAGGTCCTCGGGGAAGCCGGTGCCGTGGTCGCGTACGCGGATGACCCGGCCCTCGACGGAGATCTCGATCGGGGCGCCGCCGTGCTTGGTGGCGTTGGCGAGGAGGTTGCCGACGATCCGCTCCAGGCGGCGTGGGTCGGTCGTCACCTCGGACTCGTGCACCACCCGCACATCCACGTCCGGGTACATGGCCCGCACCCGGCGCGAGATGAACTCGCCGAGCGTGATGTCCTGCAGCTCGGCCCGCTCGGACGCGCCGTCCAGGCGGGCGACTTCGAGCACGTCCTCGACCAGCGTGCGCAGCGCCTGCGCCCGGTCCTTGACCAGCTCGCTGGGGCGCCCCTCCGGCAGCAGCTCGGCCGCCGTGAGCAACCCGGTGACCGGGGTGCGCAGCTCGTGCGCGATATCGGCGGTCACCCGGCGCTCCGCCTCGTACCGCTGCTTCAGGGCGTCGGCCATGGCGTCCACGGCGCGGGCCAGATCGTCGGTCTCATCGCGTACGACACCGCCGATGGCGTCCCGCACCCGGACCTCGGTCTCGCCCTGGGCGACCATGTGCGCGGCGGCCGCGGCCTCGCGCAGGCGGCGGGAGAGCTGGCCGCCGATCAGCACGCCGAGGGCGCAGCCGCCGAAGACGACCGCGATCGAGCCGATGATCAGGGCCTGGTCGAGGTCCTTCATCACGGTGGCGCTGCGGTCGGTGAAGCGGGAGTGCAGGGAGAGGATCTTGCCGCCGCTGACCGGGGTCGCGGCCCATATGTCGGGGGCGCCGTCGGTCTCCTGGACGTAGGTGGCGCGGCGGCCGGCCTCGGCCTTGGCGCGGAGCTCGGGCGGCAGCTCGGGGTCGTCGATCTTGCTCTGCAGGCGGGGGCTCTTCGAGGACTCGTACAGCCGCTGCGCCATCTGGAGCTGGGTGTCCTGGAGGTCGCGGGCGTTGTCCAGCATCGAGACCCGGGCGGCGTTGTGGACGACGAGGCTGAGCGCGATCGCCACCAGGGCGCCGACCAGCGCGATCGCCGCGCTGAGCTTCCAGCGCAGGCCCGTGCGCAGTCCCTTGGGCAGTTCGGTGAGGCGCAGCCCGGACAGCCTCCGCCCGATCCGCCCCCGCCCGCTCAGCCGCAACCCGGTCCGCCTCATCGCTTGAGCGTCATCCCTTGAGCTTGTAGCCGAAGCCGCGGACGGTCTCGATCCGGTCCTGGCCGATCTTGGTGCGCAGCCGCTGCACATGGACGTCGACGACGCGGGTGTCCCCGCCCCAGCCGTAGTCCCACACCCGCTCCAGGAGCTTGTCGCGGGAGAGGACCGTGCCGGGCGCCGCCGAGAACTCCAGGAGCAGGCGCATCTCGGTGGGCGTCAGGGCGACGTGCGCACCGCCGCGCCGCACCTCCATGCCCTCCGTGTCCACCTCCAGGTCGCCGAAGACGAGCACGCCCCCGCTCACCTGCCCCGCACCCTCGTCCGCCGCACCGCCCGAGCCGTTGCCGGGACCGCCCGCGTGCCCGAACCGGCGCAGCACGGCGCGGATCCGGGCGACGAGCACGGCGCCGTCGAACGGCTTCGTCACGTAGTCGTCGGCGCCGGCCTCCAGGCCGAGGACCACGTCGATGGAGTCGGCCCGCGCCGACAGCATGATCACCGGCACCGTGGACTCGTCCCTGATGCGCCGGCACAGCGAGACGCCGTCGAGCCCCGGCACCATCACGTCGAGCAGGGCGATGTCCGGCTGGTTCGACCGGAACGCCTCCAGGCCCGACAGGCCGTCCGGCATGGCGGTGACCACGAAGCCGTCGCGCTCAAGGGCGAGCTGCGTCGCTTCGCGGATGACGTCGTCGTCCTCGACGAACAGGACATGGGTCTGCTCGGCCATCCGCTCGCTCTCAGTTCTCCTCGGGCGCGGGTCTGACGTCGCCGCCCGCGCTGCCGTATCGGTTGGTCCAGTGCCTGGTCTGCACGAAGGCGTCGTCACGCCATTCGTAGAGGGTGATGTCCTCGCCGGAGGGCAAGGCCACCGAGTCGTCCTTCTCGTACGTCTGCCGCGTGACGGTCAGCCCGTCCCGGTCGATCTCGGCGTACGACGCGGGCTGCTCGGTGCGGAACACATTCTCGTACGCACCCCCCTTGGCGCGATAGACGTATGCCCCGATGCCGATGGCGTCACCGCAGGTCAGGACGTTCACCACGACATCGTTGCGGGATCCGCCGGTCAGGTTCCCGTAGCTGACGTCGACCGGGTACGAGTCGCCCGCGCAGGGCTTCAGATCGGCCTTGACCGCCTTGCTGACCCGGGGGTCCTCGCGCACGAGGCGCACCGGGTCGACCGCGTGCTCCTTGCCGGGCCTGGCGGACGGGGCGGGGGAGCCCTGCGCCACCTGGTCGCTGCGGGCCGGGCCCTCGTCACGCGTGCCGGTGCCGCCCGTGCTGCAGGAGACGAGGGCGCCCAGGCAAAGCCCGAGGGCGGCGAGCGCCGCCGCAGCCGCACTCCCCGCCCTGGGTCCGCCGAGCCGTTTCAGGCCGTGCAACGCTCCCGCTCCTTAACTCCGAGCACGCCGCCGGCGCCGGTCTCGGCGTTGCGGCTCTCCAGCTCCTGGCGGAGGCGGGCGAGCGCCCGGTGCAGCGTGCTCTTGACCGTACCGGCAGACATGCCGAGGGCGGCAGCCGTCTCCTCGGTCGACATCTGCTCCCAGTGTCGCAGCACGACCACGCTGCGCTGCTTCGGGGCGAGGACCTTGAGTACGTCCATCAGGAGGGCGCGGTCGGCGTGCTGCTCGGTGGAGTCGTCGACGCTGGCGTCCGGCAGCTGCTCGGTGGGCACCTCCTCCAGGCGCCGGGCCCGCCACCACTCGGTCCGCGTATTGATCATCACGCGGCGGAGGTAGGCGTCCGCGAGCCGCTTGTCGGCGATCCCGTCCCAGCGGTGGTACGTCCGCACGAGCGCGGTCTGCAGCAGGTCCTGGGCGTCCACAGGGTCGGGCACGAGGCGGCGGGCGCTGCGCAGCAGGGCGTCCTGCCGCGTACGGACGTACTCCTCGAATTCGAGCACCTCGCCGTGCGCCATTCTCAACCGCCTCCGTTCTCACACCTGCATCCGAAGTGGAACCGGATCTCTCTCCGGAACATCTCCGAAGCTACGGAGGCGGTGTAACGGCGCTTCGCGAAGCAGCCTGCGGCAGGCGCACGGCTACCCCTCGGTTGTGTAACAGGGCTAAGCGGCGCCTAAAAATCCCCGGCGGTATGCCTGATCAGCCCGGATTCGCGCGGTGTAGGGACGATGTAGGGAAAGGATTTCCAGGCGTACGGGCCGCGCGGACCCAAGGCAGAGGCCCGCGCGACCGGAGTCGTGCGGGCCTCGAAGGGGCGGTGCGCCAGGGCTCGGCTCACGCGCGGTGGGTACGGGCTCAGCTCAGCGGCACGCGGCGGCTACGGGGCTCAGCTCAGCGGCAGCCGGTACAGACGGCCCGGCAGCGGCTCGACCAGGCCGTCCGCCACCAGACCGTCCAGGGCACGGGCCCGCTGTACCGGCTCGTCCCACACCCGGTCGAGCGTGGCCTGCGGCACCGGGGCCACCGCTTCCCGCAGCACGGCGAGCAGCTTGCCGCGCACCTGCCGGTCGGTACCCGCGTACGTCTGGCCGCGCCGGGCGGGGCCTTCGTGCGCGGGCTTTCCGGCGAGGCGCCAGGCGCACTGGCCGGCGATCGGGCAGCGCGCGCAGTCCTCGTTCTTCGCCGTGCAGACCAGCGCGCCCAGCTCCATGGAGGCGGCGGCCCAGCGCGCCGCCGTCGACTCGTCCTCGGGCAGCAGCGCGCGGGCCAGCTTGCGCTCGGCGGCGGTGGTGGCGTTCGGCGGGTACTGCACGCCGGTCGCCGCCCGCGCGAACACCCGGCGCACATTCGTGTCGAGCACCGCGTGCCGCTGCCCGTACGCGAAGGAGGCCACGGCCGCCGCCGTGTACTCCCCGATGCCGGGCAGCGCGAGCAGCTGCGCGTGTCTGCGTGGTACGTCGCCGCCGTGCCGTTCCGTTATCGCCACGGCGGCGCCGTGCAGCCGCAGTGCGCGGCGCGGGTAGCCGAGCCGCCCCCAGGCGCGGACCGCCTCACCGGGCGGCTCCTTGGCCAGGTCGGCGGGGCGCGGCCAGCGCGCGAGCCACTGCTCGTACACCGGCAGGACCCGGCTGACCGGGGTCTGCTGCAGCATGAACTCGCTGACCATCACGCCCCACGGGCCCGCGTCGGGGCGGCGCCAGGGCAGGTCGCGTGCGTGCGCCTCGAACCACGCGATGACGGGCGTGTGGAGCGAGTGCGACGCGTCGGGAGCGTCGGGTGCTTGGGGGGTGGAAGCGGTCGCAGTCATGGCACGGCGAGTGTCCCACGGGCGAGTTGAGGGCGGGGACATCGCCGTGCCGTACACCGTCCGCCGCCCTGCCGCCTCAGCGGGTCCGCTCGCCCTGGTACGCGCCGGGCTGCGGGGGCGCGGGCAGGTGCGCACCGCCCGCGTCACCGCGTACGGCGGCGTCACCGGGACCGGCGAACCAGCGCACCACGCCCGTTGACGAACCGCGCATCGCCGCGACGACCCGCGCGCCGGGACGGGTGCCGACGCGGACCGCGAGGAACGCCACGAGCGCGCCGAGCAGCAGGCCGACCGCCACGTCGTGCGGGTAGTGCACGCCGACGAAGACCCGGGAGAAGGCCATCAGGACCGCCATCGGCAGCGTCAGCCAGGCAAGCGAGCGCCAGGCCAGGACCAGGGCGACGGCGGCGGCGCCCGCGATCGTGGAGTGGTTGCTGGGGAAGGACCAGTCGCCCACCGGCGGACACTCCACCAGGGACGCCGCCGCACCCGCGACGGCCCGGCACGGCCGCTCCTCGTCCACCACCGACTTGGACAACTCGCTGACCACATAGGCGAGAGCGGTGCCGAGCGGCGCCAGGACCGATATCGCCAGAGCGCGCGGATCGCCGCGCCGCGCACGCCACCAGGCCGCCACGAAGAGCACGCCGAAGAGCAACAGCCCGGCCTCGGTCCACACTTCGGCCACGGTCTGCAGCCAGGCCGGGGTGTCGTGGGCGAAGCCGGTGATGTCGCGATAGAGGTCGGAGGTGTCGACCGGAGTGTTGCTTTCCATGCCATCCATGGTCGTGGACGCTACGGGCAGCTCCGACCCGCCACCTCCCGCGAACGACCAGGAAGGCACCTGACGAAAGTCATGACCCGGGGTCGCCCGAGGGCCCTCCGGGCTGATGATCCGTAAAAGTCCGGGCCCAGGGCGGCGGGTGGGGGCGGGAGTTGGGGCCGATCTCTCGTAAGGTTTGGGCCGTGGGATCTCTGCGCAATCCGATCGGGCCGCTTCCCTCCTCCATCTACTGGCGACGGAGGGCAGTTCTGCTGTCCGTGGTCGCGGTGCTCGCACTGCTCGCCGCCTGGGCCGTCACGGGCGGGGGCGGCGGAGGCGCCGGCGGATCGGGCACACCGGACGGCAAGGGGCCCGCGCCCTCCATCACTCCCGGACCTTCCGGTTCCGGCCCCGCCATCAGTGAACAGCCGGGCGGGCGGGACGAGTCGGGCGAGAGCGGCGGTTCGGGTGGCGGTTCCGGTTCCGGTTCCGGTTCGGGCTCCGGTTCGGGTGCGGGCGGCGACTCGGGCGGCGTCGGCGGTACCAAGGGTGACGTGGGCGAGAACGGCGTCGCCGACGGCTCCGGTACGCGGGTTCCGGCGGGCGCGGCGCTCGCCAACTGCACGCCGTCCCAGGTGATGTGGACCCTGCGCAGCGTCCGCAACGAGTACGAGCCGGGCGAGAAGCCGAAGTTCGAGATGATCGCCGAGAACACCTCGGCCAGCGCCTGCAAGGTCGATGTCGGTCCCGAGGGCACGATCCTGACGATCACTCAGGCCGACGGCGGCGACGTCCTGTGGGCCTCGGACGACTGCCCGGCAGGCCCCGCCCATGTCTTCCTGAAGGTGGCCCAGGGCGGCAAGTTCACGCACGCCGTCGAGTGGGACCGCAAGCCGAGCGAGAAGGAGTGCGCCACGCCGCGCCCCGGATCGGCCGAGCCCGGCACGTACTTGGTCGAGGCGAAGACGCCGGGGTTGCCGACGGCGCGGGCTTCGTTCGTGCTCAAGGAGGCGTAGTCGTGCCCCGATAAGGGGCGCGGGGCTGTGACATCAGCGGCTCCGCCGCGGGGCGCGAGCAACCACGACGGTGCAGCAGACGAACGACAGCGCCGCAGTCAGGCGGCGACCTACACGTACCGCTCAAGAATCGACGACTCCGCAAGCCGCGAAAGCCCCTCGCGGACGCTCCGCGCGCGGGCCTCGCCGACGCCGTCCACCGTCTGCAGGTCGTCCACGCTCGCCGCGAGCAGCTTCTGCAGGCCGCCGAAGTGCTCCACCAGGCGGTCGATGATCGCGCCGGGCAGCCGGGGCACCTTCGCGAGGAGCCGGAAGCCGCGCGGCGAGACCGCCGCGTCGAGCGTCTCGGGTGAGCCCGTGTACCCCAACGCCCTTGCCACGGTGGGGAGTTCGAGCAGCTCGGGGTGGGTGAGCTCGTTCAGCTCGTGCAGCGCTTCCTCGACCGTGCGGGAGCGCCTCGCGGTCGGCGCGGGGACGTAGTCCCGTACGACGAGTTCGCGCTCCGGCTCGACGCCCGCGATCAACTCGTCCAGCTGCAGGGCGAGAAGCCGGCCGTCGGTGCCGAGCTCCACCACGTACTCGGCGATCTCCGTGGCGATGCGGCGGACCATCTCCAGGCGCTGGGCGACCGCCGTCACGTCCCGGACCGTCACCAGGTCCTCGATCTCCAGGGCGGAGAGCGTGCCCGCGACCTCGTCCAGGCGGAGCTTGTACCGCTCAAGGGTGGCCAGGGCCTGGTTGGCGCGGGACAGGATCGCGGCGGAGTCCTCCAGGACGCGGCGCTGCCCGTCGACGTACAGCGCGATCAGGCGCATCGACTGGGAGACCGAGACCACCGGGAAGCCGACCTGCTTGCTGACGCGGTCCGCGGTGCGGTGCCGGGTGCCGGTCTCCTCGGTGGGGATCGTCGGGTCCGGTACGAGCTGGACGCCGGCCCGCAGGATCTTGGAGAGGTCCGACGAGACGACGATGCCGCCGTCGAGCTTGCAGAGCTCGCGCAGTCGCGTCGCGGTGAACTCCACGTCGAGGACGAAGCCGCCCGTGCACATCGCCTCGACGGTCTTGTCGGAGCCGAGCACGATGAGTCCGCCGGTGTTGCCGCGGAGGATGCGCTCCAGGCCGTCGCGCAGCCCGGTGCCGGGCGCGACCGCGCTCAGCGAGGCGCGCATCAGCCCATCGGAGCCGGAGCTCCCACCCGACTTGCCGGGAGCTGCCGCCCGGTCATTGGCTGCCACTGCACTCCTCCGGTCGCGGTTTCCTTGCCCTCGGTGTGTACGGAACACCTGGTGCTCGGTGCCGTACGCCCCTTGCTCGTACGGCCCCTGGTTCGTACGGATGGGCGAGACCGGGGCAAAGTCTACCGGCGGTCCCAGGCCGTGTCCGCTGAGTCCTTCCCCCACCCTTCGGGCGGGGTGCGTCTACCCGGGTGGCGAGCGCCTAGCCCTCCTGGCCCCCTCCTGGTCCTCCTAGCCCTCCTGGCTTTCCTTGGGCTCTCTGCGGCGGGACCTCGGCAGGACTCGCAGCGCGTCCCCCATGTCGGCGACCTCGGTGACCTTCATGCCGGCCGGGACCTTGCCCGGATCGCTCGGCACGAGCGCGTGCGTGAAGCCCAGGCGGTGGGCCTCGGCCAGTCTGCGCTGGACGCCCGTGACCCTTCGGACCTCGCCCGCCAGGCCGACCTCGCCGATCGCGACCAGGTTCTTCGGCAGCGGGGTGTCGCTCGCGGCGCTCGCCAGGGCGAGGGCCACCGCGAGGTCGGCCGCCGGTTCGGAGAGCTTCACCCCGCCGACCGTCGCGCTGTAGATGTCCCTTTTGCCCAGGGCGCTGATGCGGCCGCGCTGTTCGAGCACGGCGAGCATCATCGAGACGCGGGAGGTCTCAAGACCGGAGGTCGTACGCCTGGGGGAGGGGATCTGCGAGTCGACCGTCAGGGCCTGGACCTCGGCGACCAGCGGGCGGCGGCCCTCCAGGGTGACGGTCAGGCAGGTGCCGGGGACCGGCTCGGAGCGGCGGGTGAGGAACAGGCCGCTGGGGTCGGCGAGTCCGGTGATGCCCTCGTCGTGCAGCTCGAAGCAGCCGACCTCGTCCGTCGCCCCGTATCGGTTCTTGACGCCGCGGACCAGGCGCAGGCGCGCGTGCCGGTCGCCCTCGAAGGACAGCACCACGTCCACCAGGTGCTCCAGGAGGCGGGGGCCCGCGATGTTGCCGTCCTTCGTGACGTGGCCGACGAGGAGCGTGGACATGCCGCGTTCCTTCGAGGCGCGGATCAGGGCGCCCGCGACCTCGCGCACCTGGGCCATGCCGCCGGGGGCGCCGTCGATCTCCGGCGAGGCGACCGTCTGCACCGAGTCGAGGATCAGCAGGGAGGGCTTGACCGCGTCCAAGTGGCCGAGGACGGCGGAGAGATCGGTCTCCGCGGCCAGATACAGGTGGTCGTTCAGGGCGTTGATGCGGTCGGCGCGCAGCCTGACCTGGCTCGCGGACTCCTCGCCCGTCACATAGAGCGTGCGGTGCTCGTCGCTCGCCGCCTTCGCCGCGACGTCGAGCAGCAGGGTGGACTTGCCGACGCCGGGCTCGCCGGCGAGCAGCACCACGGCGCCGGGCACGAGGCCGCCGCCGAGCACGCGGTCCAGCTCGTCCACCCCCGTGGAGCGGGCGGTGGCCTGGCGGCCGTCGACCTGGCCGATGGGCAGGGCGGAGTTGGTGACGCGGCCGGGGGCGGTGGTGCGGACCGCGGGCGCGCCGTACTCCTCGACCGTGCCCCAGGCCTGGCATTCGGGGCAGCGGCCGAGCCACTTGGCCGTCTGCCAGCCGCACTCCGTGCAGCGGTACGACGGACGGTCCTTGGTGGATTTCGTACGGGCAGCCATGTGCGAAACCGTAGCGGGGGCCACTGACAATCCGGCCCGGGGGCGGCCGTACCCGTCCGCCCGGCACCTGTGCACCGGGGCGTGCTTCTGTGCGCCCCTGCCCGGCCGCTGCGACGGAATGAGGGGTTCCTGTCCCCTTTCGAGGGATCTGTTCACCCGTAAGGATTAAAGGTGCTGAAGGGGGCGGACCACCCCGGTCCATGGCCCCTACGGTCGCACGCGTGACGACCAGTAGCCCGGAGCATCCCACGAAGACCACCGGCGCACACCGGGCGCACCGTCGTGCGCCCAGGACCGTCCCGCAGGAGCCGTCGGCGCGCCACGAGCCCTATCTGGACGGCCTGTTCACGTACTGCCTGTCCGTGCTGTGCGACCACGACGCCGCGACCGCCGCCCTCGGCGACGTCCTCGCGCTCGCCGAACGGCGCTCGTCACGCGCCCCCGAGAAAGGCACCGCACGCCGCGCGTGGCTGTACGCGCTCGCGCGCTGGTCCTGTCTGCGACGGCTCGCCGAGGCCAAGCGGAAGCGGCAGGGCGGCGCCCATGTGGCGGGCCGGGCCCCGCAGAGCGGCGGCGGAGCAGCCGTGCCCGACGCGGTCGACGGCGAGCGGCGCCGCCAACTCGCCCTGCTGGCCTGGCCGGAGGCGGCCGGCACCACTCCCGAACAGCGCGAGGCCCTTGAACTCGCGGTCCGGCACGGCCTGTCGGCCGGCGAGGTCGGCGCGGTGCTCGGCCTCGAAGGCGACGCCGCGCGTGAGCTGCTCGCCGCCGCGGCCTGTGAGGTGGAGCGCACCAGGGCCGCGCTCGCCGTGGTCGAGACCGGCACGTGCCCGAGCATCGTCCGGCTCACCGGCGACAAGCAGGTGTTCCTCGGCGCGGCCCTGCGCCGCGAGCTCGTCCGGCACGTCGACGACTGCCCGCGCTGCCGCCGTACCGCCGAGCGCGCCGGGGCCGCCGCCTGGCCGGGCACCGCGGCCGCGCCCGCCGCGCTGCCCGTGGTCCCGGCGCCGCGCGACGCCGTGCACGGCGCGATGGTGCGGGCACCACGCGCGCGTGCGCAGGCCCCCCGGTTCGACCGGCGGGGCTTCCCGATGGACCCCAAGGACCACGCGGCCCGCCGGGACCGGATGCGCGCCCGCGCGGTGACGACGACGGTCGTCGCCACCGTCGTCGCGGCCCCTGTGCTCGCCCTGTGGGCGGCGTACCGAGGCGCGCCGCTCACCGGCGAGGCCATGGGCGGCCCCTCGGTCAGCGCGAGCGAGGACGGCTCCACCGGCCTCGACGGCGGCCGCGCGGACCACTACGAGAACGCGGGCAACGCGCGCAGCGAGCCCGACTCCCGGTTCACGGACGACGGCCGGTCGCCGGACGTCTCGGTCGAGGTGATCAGCCCCGGCGATGCCCCCACCCGCACGGGTGTGGGACCGGGGCGCCTCACCGTGGACGCGCAGCCCAGCGGGGGTTCGACGCTGATCACGCTGACCGCGTCCGGCGGTGCGCCGGTGCACTGGTCGGCGTACGAGGGCGCGTCCTGGCTGTGGCTGAGCCGGACGTCGGGGGTGCTCGAACCGGGCCGGTCCACGACGCTCCGGGTGTACGTCGACGAGAGCCGGGAGCCCGCGGGCAGGTGGCACGCGCGCGTGCGCATCGGTCCCGGAGACTCCGTGGTGGTGATCGACGGTCGTGGCGCGGGTTCTCCCTCGCCCAGTGATCCGGGTCGGCCCACCTCGCCGACGCCCACGGACCCCACGCCCACCGATCCCACGCCGACCGACCCGTCGCCCACGGACCCGAGCCCCACCGACCCGTCACCGACGGACCCGAGCCCGACGGATCCCACGCCGACGCCCACCGACCCGTCGCCCACGGACCCGACGACGAGCCCCTCGGGCACGGGATCGCCGAGCCAGTCAGGCTGAGCAGTGACGGTTCAGCAGCCCCAGCAGTGACGGTTCAGCAGCCCCAGCAGTGACGGTTCAGCAGACCCGCAGTGACGGTTCAGCAGCCCGGCCGGGGCAGTCGCGCGCCTCAGGCGGGGTCCGCCGGGTGCGGTGCCACCAGCGGGAGCTGGGACGCGAGCCGCTCCTCGCACAGCTCCGCGAGCCGCTCGTACCCCTCCTTGCCCATCAGCTCGATCAGCTCCGGGCGGTACGAGACGTACACCGGCTCGCCCGCGCCGTGCGCCGACGTCGCCGAGGTGCACCACCAGTGCAGGTCGTGGCCGCCCGGGCCCCAGCCCCTGCGGTCGTACTCCCCGATGGAGATCTGCAGCACCCGGCTGTCGTCCGGCCGGTCGATCCACTCGTACGTCCTGCGGACCGGGAGCTGCCAGCAGACGTCCGGCTTCGTCTCCAGGGGCTCGCGGCCCTCGCGCAGCGCCAGGATGTGCAGCGAGCAGCCCGCGCCGCCCGTGAAGCCCGGGCGGTTCTGGAAGATGCAGGAGCCCTCGAAGCGGCGGGTCTGGCGCTCGCCGTCCTCGTCCTCCTGGATCCAGCCCGTCTGCGTGCCGACATCGTGGTGCTGCCAGATCTCCGGGGTGAGCTTGGCCACATGCCCCGCCACGCGCTTCTCGTCGTCCTCGTCGGAGAAGTGCGCCCCGAGCGTGCAGCAGCCGTCGTCGGCGCGGCCCGCCTGGATGCCCTGGCAGCCGCTGCCGAAGATGCAGGTCCAGCGCGAGGTGAGCCAGGTCAGGTCGCAGCGGAAGACCTGCTCGTCGTCGGCGGGGTCGGGGAACTCGACCCAGGCGCGGGCGAAGTCGAGGCCCTGCTCGTCCGGCACGGCGGCAGCGGCCTTCTTGCCGTGCTTGCCGTGCTTGCCGTGCTTGCCGTGCTCACCGTGCTTCTCGTGCTGGGCGTTCTTCCCGTTCTCCCCGTCCTTCTTGGGCGCCTTGGAAGGTTTGTCGGTCTTCGCCTTTTTCGTCTTGGCCACGAATCCAGGGTATGCGTGCGGACCTGGTGGAGTGGACCGGCGGGCCTGCGGAGGGCAGTAGCGTTTTCCGTATGAGACTCGGTGTCCTCGACGTGGGTTCGAACACGGTGCATCTGCTGGTGGTGGACGCCCACCCCGGCGCGCGACCGCTGCCCGCGCACTCGCACAAGGCGGAGCTGCGGCTCGCCCAACTCCTCGACCCCTCGGGCGCGATCGGCCCCGAGGGCGTCGACCGGCTGATCACGACCGTCCTTGAGGCCCTGGAGGCCGCCGAGGACAAGGGCTGCGAGGAGGTGCTCTCCTTCGCGACCTCCGCCGTGCGCGAGGCGAGCAACGCCGACGCGGTGCTGAGAGCGGTCAAGGAGGCCACCGGGGTCGAGCTGCAGGTGCTCAGCGGCGAGGACGAGGCGCGGCTCACGTTCCTCGCGGCCCGCCGCTGGTTCGGCTGGTCCGCGGGCAAGCTGCTCGTCCTCGACATCGGCGGCGGCTCCCTGGAGATCGCGTACGGCATCGACGAGGACCCCGACGCCGCGGTCTCGCTGCCGCTCGGCGCCGGCCGGCTCACCTCGGCCTGGCTGCCCGGCGACCCGGCCGACCCGCAGGACGTCAAGGCGCTGCGCCGGCACGCGCGCGCCCAGATCGCCCGTACCGTCGGCGAGTTCAGCCGCTTCGGCTCGCCGGACCATGTGGTCGCCACGTCCAAGACGTTCAAGCAGCTGGCCAGGCTGGCCGGGGCCGCGCGGTCCGCCGAGGGGCTCTACATCCAGCGGGAGCTCAAGCGGAAGTCCCTGGAGGACTGGGTTCCGCAGCTGGCCGCGATGACCGTGGACGAGCGCGGCGAGCTGCCCGGGGTGTCCGAGGGCCGCGCGGCCCAGCTGCTCGCGGGCGCGCTCGTGGCCGAGGGGGCCATGGACCTGTTCGGTGTCGAGACCCTGGAGATCTGCCCCTGGGCGCTGCGCGAGGGCGTCATCCTGCGCCGCCTCGACCACCTCCCGGAGGGCGTGCAGCTGGACGAGGGCGCCGCGACGGCCACGGGCTGAGTGCGCGTTACAGGCTGAGTGCGCGTTGCGGAACCTGGCCGCACCCGCTCCGTAAGCCTTCGCAAGCCTTCGCGTACGTGCCGGAAGTCACCGTCCGGATGGTGCGCGGCGGCCCGTACCCTGTCCTTCGTGGCAGAACCAGTGGTGCGCATCCCGGATGCGAAGGTCGCCCTGTCGACGGCCTCGGTCTATCCGGAGTCGACGGCGACGGCGTTCGAGATCGCCGCGCGCCTCGGCTACGACGGCGTCGAGATCATGGTCTGGACGGACCCCGTCAGCCAGGACATCGAGGCCCTGCGCCGCCTCTCCGACTACCACGGCATCCCGGTCCTCGCCGTGCACGCGCCCTGCCTGCTGATCACCCAGCGCGTCTGGACCACCGACCCGTGGGTGAAGCTGCAGCGCGCCCAGGCCGCCGCCGAGAAGCTCGGCGCGTCCACGGTCGTCGTGCACCCGCCGTTCCGCTGGCAGCGGCAGTACGCGCGCGACTTCGTCACCGGCCTGTGGCGGATGGCCGACGAGACGGACGTGCGGTTCGCGGTGGAGAACATGTACCCGTGGCGCTACCGCGACCGCGAGATGCTCGCGTACGCCCCCGAGTGGGACGTCACCAAGGACGACTACCGGCACTTCACGGTCGACCTCTCGCACACCGCGACCGCCCGCACCGAAGCCCTGGACATGGTGGACCGCATGGGCGACCGGCTCGCCCACATCCACCTCGCCGACGGCAACGGCTCCGCCAAGGACGAGCACCTGGTCCCCGGTCGCGGCACCCAGCCCTGCGCCGAACTGCTCGAACGGCTCGCGCTCGGCGGTTTCGACGGCCATGTGGTGATCGAGGTCAACACCCGCCGCGCGATGTCCAGCGCGGAGCGGGAGGCCGACCTCGCCGAGGCCCTCGCGTTCACCCGGCTCCACCTCGCGTCCGCCCCGAACCGGGCGGCCTCCGGCCGGGCCTCCTCGGAGCGCGCGTGAGCGCCGAGCCGCCGCGCCGCCGCGGCCGGCCCGCGCACACGGAGCAGGACCGGACGCCCGCCCGCGAGCGCATCCTGGAGGCCGCCCGCGCCGAGTTCGCCGCGCGTGGCTACGACAAGACGTCCGTACGCGGCATCGCCAAGGTCGCGGGCGTCGACGCGGCGCTCGTGCACCACTACTTCGGCAGCAAGGACGAGGTCTTCGCCGCCGCGATCGAGGTCAGCTTCGAGCCCGCCCTGGTCGTCCCCGCCGTACTCGCCGAAGGGCCCGAGCAGGTCGGTGAGCGGCTCGCCCGGTTCTTCTTCGGGGTGTGGGAGAACCCGGCCACCCGGGCCCCGCTGCTCGCCGTGATCCGCTCCGCGGTGACGCACGAGGCGGCCGCCAAGGCGCTGCGCACGTTCGTACTGCGCCGCCTCCTGGAGCGCGTCGCGGACGACCTGGACGTGCCGGAGCCCAAGTTCCGCGCGGAGCTCGCCGCCTCGCACCTGGTCGGGATCGCCTTCGTGCGGTACGTGATCAAGGTCGAGCCGCTGGCGTCCGTGGACCAGGAGGAGATCATCGCCCTGGTCGCGCCGACGCTGCAGCGGTATCTGACGCAGGCGTGAGCGCGCGGCTCTCCGTCCGGGTGCCCGGTACGTGGGCCGCGCGTCCCGAAATGCGGACAGGGTGTCCGGATCTTGGATCTCGGGCGTACTCTCGAAGGCAGTCTGACCCTTAGTAGGCCCTGTTGAAGGGCCTGGAGAAGGAGCGAGCGGCGATGCCCGAGCTGAGGTCGCGCACTGTCACCCACGGCCGCAACATGGCGGGCGCCCGCGCCCTTATGCGGGCCTCCGGTGTACCCGGCGCGGACATCGGCAGGAAGCCGGTCATCGCCGTCGCCAACTCCTTCACGGAGTTCGTGCCCGGCCACACCCACCTGCAGCCCGTCGGCCGGATCGTCTCCGAGGCGATCAAGGAAGCGGGCGGCATCCCGCGCGAGTTCAACACCATCGCCGTGGACGACGGCATCGCGATGGGCCACGGCGGCATGCTCTACTCCCTGCCGTCCCGCGACCTGATCGCGGACAGCGTGGAGTACATGGTCGAGGCGCACTGCGCGGACGCCCTGATCTGCATCTCCAACTGCGACAAGATCACGCCGGGCATGCTCAACGCCGCCCTGCGCCTGAACATCCCGACGGTCTTCGTCTCGGGCGGCCCGATGGAGTCCGGCCGCGCCACCCTCGTCGACGGCACGGTCCGCACGCTCGACCTGGTCGACGCCATGTCGGAGGCGGTCAACGACAAGATCTCCGACGAGGACATGCTCCGTATCGAGGAGAACGCCTGCCCGACCTGCGGCTCCTGTTCCGGCATGTTCACCGCCAACTCGATGAACTGCCTGACCGAGGCCATCGGCCTGTCCCTGCCGGGCAACGGCTCCGTCCTCGCCACGCACACAGCCCGCAAGGACCTGTACGAGCGCGCCGGCCGCACGGTCGTCGAGCTCACCGAGCGGTACTACGGCCAGGACGACGCGTCCGTCCTGCCGCGCAACATCGCCACGTTCCAGGCCTTCGAGAACGCCATGGCCCTCGACATCGCCATGGGCGGCTCCACCAACACGATCCTGCACCTGCTCGCCGCCGCGCAGGAGGCCGACGTCCCCTTCGGGCTCGACGCCATCGACGCGGTCTCGCGCCGGGTGCCGTGCCTCTCCAAGGTCGCCCCGAACGTCGCGGGCAGCAAGACGTACTACATGGAGGACGTGCACCGCGCCGGCGGCATCCCCGCCCTGCTCGGCGAGCTGCACCGCGGCGGGCTGCTCAACAAGGACGTGCACTCCGTGCACTCCGACGACCTCGACGGCTGGCTGGCCGAGTGGGATGTCCGCTCCGGCGCCGCCTCCGCCCAGGCCGAGGAGCTGTGGCACGCGGCGCCCGGCTGCAAGCGCACCGCCGAGGCCTTCTCGCAGTCTGAGCGCTGGGACTCCCTGGACACGGACGCCGAGGGCGGCTGCATCCGCTCCGTCGCCCACGCCTACTCCCAGGACGGCGGCCTCGCGGTCCTCAAGGGCAACCTGGCCGTGGACGGCTGCGTCGTGAAGACGGCGGGCGTCGACGAGTCGATCTGGACGTTCGAGGGCCCGGCCGTGGTCTGCGAGTCGCAGGAGCAGGCCGTCGAGAAGATCCTCACCCAGCAGGTCAAGGAGGGCGACGTCGTCGTCATCCGCTACGAGGGCCCCAAGGGCGGCCCCGGCATGCAGGAGATGCTCTACCCGACCTCGTACCTGAAGGGCCGCGGCCTCGGCAAGGCCTGCGCCCTGATCACCGACGGCCGCTTCTCCGGCGGCACTTCGGGCCTGTCCATCGGCCACGCCTCGCCCGAGGCGGCCTCCGGCGGCACGATCGCCCTGGTCGAGGACGGCGACCGCATCCGCATCGACATCCCGAACCGCCAGATCGAACTCCTCGTGGACGAGGACGAGTTGAGCCGTCGTGAGGCGGCGCTCGGCGGTTCGTACGTCCCGAAGGGCCGCGAGCGCAAGGTCTCCGCCGCGCTGCGGGCGTACGCGGCGATGGCGACCAGCGCGGACAAGGGCGCGGTGCGGGACGTCTCCAAGCTCGGCTGAGCCTCTCCGCGTCTTTCTGCGTCACAGCAGGCCCCCGTCCAGGGAACTGACGGGGGCCCGCTGCTCGTCGTCATGGGGGACGGCACGCACAGCGGCGTGCCGCGGACACGGGGGAGAGCGGCATGAGTGAGCAGGTCACGATCAGAGACACGGCCTCGGCGATGCAGACCGCGGCGGCCGGCACGCGGACGTACACGGTCGTCGCCGACGTCAACGTCCGCTCGGGCCCCGGCACTTCGTACGCCAAGGTCGGCCGCATCGAGGCGGGCACCCGCGTCACCCTCCACTGCCAGACCCCGGGCCAGACGATCACGGGCCCGACCGGCACGACCGCCATCTGGGACCGCATAGGCTCCGGCCGCTACGTCTCGGACGCGTACGTAAGGACGGGCAGCGACGGGTACGTGGCACCGCGCTGCTGAGAGTTTCGTACGGGGGTGTGCTGGGGGCCCCGATAGGGGCGCGGGGCTGTGACATTGGCGGCTCCGCCGCGTGGGCGCGACCAGCCACGACGGCGGGTCAGCCGCTGACGAGGCGGACACACCACGGCGGGTGCGGACCCGGCAGCCCGGAAGCTCGGGGCAGGGGCTCACCCCTCTTCCGGCGGCCGCCCCCCATCGAACCCGAACACCGTGTTCCCGCCCGCAGAACCAATCACCGCACGCCCCGCCACCACCACCCGAGCCGTAGCCCCCATCTCACTCCCAGGGCTCTCGACCCGCGGCGGCGTAGCCCACCGCAGCTCGCCCTCGCGCGCGTCGAGCGCGGCGACGCGGCCGCTGGCCGAGCCGAAGTACAGCACCCCGTCGGAGGCGACGGGCGCCGAGGCCCACTCGACACCCGTCTGCCGGGACCACCGCACCCGCCCGCTCGCCGGGTCCACGGAGTGCACCCGCCCGCTCCGCTCCACGAAGTGCAGCGCGCCCGCGACGACCGTGGGCTGCGCACCCTCCGCCACCGCGACGGAATCCCCGGACGCCCCGCGCAGCGCGTGCTCGCCGACCTTGCCGGTCCGCGGGTCGAACAGCGCCACCGCCGAGTACCCGGCGAAGTCGAGCCCCTCCATCCGCTCCTCGACGAGGACGAGCTTCCCGTCCGCCTCACCGACGGGACGCCACCGCCCCTTCAGCCGGACCGGCTCGCCGAGCCGCCCGTCCGCCGGGTCGAGCAGCCGCAGCGTCGGGCGGTCCACCTGCACGGACTCCACCTCCGCTGCCGACGCGCAGAGGGCGTAGAGCCGGGCCGCGCGCGGATTCGGGGCGTACGGCGCGCACTGCGTACCGGGCGGGAAGGGCCGGGACCAGCGGACACTGCCGTCGCCGCCCGCCCGCCGCGCCTCGATCCGCGTCCCCGCAGGGTCGACGGACAGCACGTCCCCGCGGTGCAGGACCGCACTCTGCGTACGCCCGGTGAGCAGCGTCGACTCCCCGCCCAGCGGCGCGGACCAGCGCTCCTTGCCGCCCTCGGTCAGCGCGACCACCTGGGGTGATCCGGCACCGTCGGGAATGCGGTAGCCGACGACGGTAGGGCCCGCGTCCGCACCGTTCTGCCCCGCGTCCGCGGCGCTCTCCACCTCGCCTCCCGACGCCGTCCCCGCCCCCGTCACGCCGACGAAGTGCATCCCGTTCGCCGGTACGCCCGGGCTCCGCACCGTCCACAGCCGCTTGCCGTCGGCCGCCCGCAGCCGGGTGGCGACCACCCCGCCGCCCCCGCAGTACAGGTCGGCGCCGCGCGGCACGCAGCGCAACTCGTCAGGGATGCCCTTGCCGCCCCGTACCGACACCTCCCAGGGCGCGAAGCCCTCGGGCAGCGGCTTTCCGGGGGAGCCAGCGCCTGGCTGCTCGCCCTGCGCCGTGTTCTGCGCGTCCGCGCCGCGGTCCGGGCCGAGCAGGGCGACGCCGCTCGCGACGGCCGCCACCGCGACGGCCGCGGCGAGCACGGACCGCCACCGTCTGCGCAGGCCGGGCCCGATGCCGGTGAGCGTACGAGAACCGGTGCGCGGCCCCGCCTGCTCCACCTGCTCCACCGGCTCGGGCCGCTCCACGCGCTCCGGCCCAGTGGTCTGGCCCCGCGCGCCCCCGCCGAGCACCCGCGTCGCCGAGTCCACGGGCCCACCGGCGGACGTGCCCGAGCCCGCGCCCACGTGAAAGCCCACGTGAAAGCCCGTAGGAAGCGCGAGGAGTTGAGCGAGCAGCTCGTCCGTGGACGGCCGCTCGCCCGGGTCCTTCGCGAGGCACGGCTCGACCACGGCCCGCAGCACGGTCGGCACGGCGCTCAACCTCGGCTCCTCGTGCACCACTTGGTACGCCGTGAGGTACGGGCTGTCCGCGTCGAACGGCCCCTGCCCCGTCGCCGCGAACACGAGCAGCGTGGCGAGCGAGAACACGTCCGACTCGGGGCCCACGTCGCGCGGCGCCTGCAGCTGCTCGGGCGACATGAAGGGCGGTGTGCCGATGACGCGCCCCGTCATCGTCAGCGTCTGGTGGTCGGCGGCGCGCGAGATGCCGAAGTCGATCACCCGGGGGCCCTCCGCCGAGAGCACGACGTTGGACGGCTTGAGGTCGCGGTGCACCACGCCGACCCGGTGGATGTCGCGCAGCGCCTCGGCCAGGCCGACCGCGAGCGTGCGCAGCTCCCCGCCGCCGAGCGGCCCGCCCGACGTGATCCGCTCGGAGAGCGTGGGGCCCTCGATGTACGCCGTGGCCATCCACGGGTGCGCACCCTCGGGGTCGGCGTCGACCACGGCCGCCGTGAACGCGCCGCTGACCCGCCGGGCCGCCGAGACCTCCTGCCGGAACCGGGTCCTGAACTCCTCGTCGTCCGCGAACTGCTGATGGATCAGCTTGATCGCGACCCGCCGCCCCGACGCCGTACGCGCCAGATAGACAATGCCCATGCCGCCCGCCCCGAGCCGCCGCTCCAGCGGGTAGCCGCCGATCGTCTCCGGATCACCTGACCGCAGCCGCACTGCGCCGACCTCCCCCAGTCGCCCCCGGCCGTCGCGCCCGGCCGTCCGACCAAACTAGCGCGCCCCACCGACAGAAGGCCGCCGCGGGGCCGGTAGCGCGCACTCCGTATCGCGCCCGCCGCGCGCGATAATCGGCACCGTGAGCGACGCACCCGAATCCGAAGCCCGCACCCAGGACGGCCAGGGCGGCCCCGAACCCGAGCCCATCCGCTTCTTCGGCACGCACTGGCTCGACCACTCCGGCAAGTACGGACTGCGCCGCGCCGCCGTCGCCCTCGGCTCGATCTCGGCCGCGTTCGGCGGCTGCCTGCTGCTCCGGTTCGCGTACGAGGGACTGGAGATCGCGAAGGTCGGCGCCTTCGTCGACCTGCTGGTCGTGGCGGTCTTCGCCGTCTGCAGCGCGCTCGCGTTCCGCCGTACCTGGGACGCGTACAGCAGGCGCCCGGACCCGCAGACGCAGGCTTCCCTGCGCTCGATGACGGCCATCGGCTTCGTCGGCGTCCTGCTCGCGTACTTCCTCCGCTCCCTGTCCGAGGCCCCCGGCGAGAAGCTCCGCCGCGCGGAGTACGAAGCGGCCGTCAAGCAGTACGAACGCCGCACCTCCCGCCGCGCGGGCAACCCGGCGAACCGCAGGAAGAAGCGCAAGTAGCCGCAACCCGGCGGCCGGCCCGGTCCCGCCGGTCTCCCACACCTTGACGCCCCACACCCTGACGCCCCACACCTCGACGCCCCACGCCTTGACTCCCCGCCCCACCCAGGAGGATTATTCATCACGTGATGAATTATTCGTCCGGAAGGGGCGCAGCCGTGCACACCGCCATCCATGCCGCCGACCTCTCCGTCGTACGAGGCGGCCGCCCCGTGGTGCGCGGCCTCGGCTTCGACGTGCCGCGCGGCCAGGTCACCGGCCTCCTCGGCCCCTCCGGCTGCGGCAAGACCACGCTGATGCGCGCGATCGTCGGCACCCAGGCCAGGGTCACCGGCACGCTCCGGGTCCTCGGCCACCCGGCCGGCGCCCCCGAACTCCGCTCCCGCATCGGATACGTGACCCAGGACCCGTCCGTCTACGACGACCTGACGGTCCGCCAGAACCTCGACTACTTCGCCGCGATCCTCGACCCGGGCCGCGCGGCCGCCACCCGCCGCCGCGCCGACGTCACCCGCGCCATCGCCGAGGTCGACCTCACCTCGCACACCGACGCCCTCGCCGGCACCCTCTCCGGCGGCCAGCGCAGCCGCGTCTCGCTCGCCGTCGCCCTGCTCGGCAGCCCCGAACTCCTCGTCCTCGACGAACCCACCGTCGGCCTCGACCCGGTGCTCCGCCGCGACCTGTGGAACCTCTTCCACACCATCGCCGGGCGCGGCACCACCCTCCTCGTCTCCTCACACGTCATGGACGAGGCCGAGCGCTGCCACCGCCTCCTCCTCATGCGCGAGGGCGAGATCCTCGCCGACGACACCCCGGACGCCCTGCGCGGCACCTCCGGAACCGTCGAGTCCGCCTTCCTCCAGCTGGTCGACGAGGCCAACGCCCGAGCGCACGCCGACCGCGCCGCCGCCACCACCACCACTGACGACCGACAGGAGCCGGCGCGATGACACCCCCTGTGTCAACCTCAGACTGTTTGAATCAGCTCGGGCTGGGGTGTGAAGGGCCGTGCTGCGCGGTGCTGTTCGGGTTCGTAGGGCTCGTGGCTGAGCCAGCATCGGTAGATCACGCGGACCCATGCGCGGGCCAGGACGCGGGTGGCGTGCGGGTGGTCCATGCCGCGGGCGCGGGCGCGCTGGTAGGTGTCGGCCGCCCAGGCGCTCTCGTGGCGGCTGTTGTCCGCGAACGTTGTGATGGCCTGGCGCAGGCGCTTGTTGCAGGCCCAGCGGTAGGAGACGCCGCGCATGCGTCCGGATGCCTTGGTGACCGGGGCGACCCCGGCGAATGCGGCGATGGCGTCCGGGTTGTCGTAGGCATCGCGGGAGTCGCCCCACTCGGCGAGCATCTGGGCGGCGTTGACGCGTCCGGCTCTGGGCAGCGAGGCGAAGATCCGGCCGTCGGGGTGCTGGGCGAGGTGGGCGTCGACCGAGCGGTCGAGGTCCTTCTTGACGCCTCCCAGCGTCCGCAGCACGGTGACCAGGGCCATGACGGCGTCCCGGCCGGCTTCGGTGTGGTGCTCGGCTGTGACACCGGGCGGGGCCGAGCGCAGGCGCTTGACCAGGTCGGCAGGGCTGCGGCGGCCGCAGTAGCTGTGCTTGACGCAGAAGGCGGCCATGCGCTTCTGCCCCAGCGCGGCGGCGGAGGCCGGGGTCGGGTAGCGGGTCAGGAACTCCAGCGCGATCGGCGACTGACCGTCCTTGAACAGCACCTTCGCGCCCGGCCAGAAGGCGTCCAGCAGCGCGGAGAGCATGTTGGTGGCCATCACCCGCAGCCTCACTACGTCGTCGCGGGTGCGGACCACGGTGCGCAGTGCCTTGGTCTGTTCGGAGAACGGGCGGGCTGGGGTGAGCCTGTGGTGCCGCAGCCGCAGGTACTCGGCGATCACCATCGCGTCGCCGGGGTCGGACTTCGCGCCGGACAGGACCTCTGCGTCCCGCCATGCCTTGATGGCGTTGGACTTCACCGGGACCACCGGATGCCCGGCCTCCAGCAGCGTGTCGACCAGACGTCCGTCCGGGCGCTCGATGGCCACGGGGATGTCCTCGGCTGCCCCGAGCCGGGCCAGGCGCCGGGCCAGGTCGGCGAACCCGGCGGCGGTGTGGGTGATCGTGAACTGGGTCTTGGGGCGGCCGGCCTCGGTCAGGACGCAGACCGCGTGCTCGGCCGATCCCCAGTCGATCCCGACGTAGTACGCGCTCTCGGGCAGTGCCACAGCTCTCCTTGGGCCTATCAGCGACAGGCCGGTGACGGAGCTGGTCCCCGGGCGGTCACTGACTGGCGCTCTGCGGCGCGTCCCTCTGTTGCCGGTCGACAGCTCCGGAAGAGCCGGGGGCGGCAGTGTCATCGGGGCTCTCGCAGAGCGACCACCCCAGGCCGTCACCCCGGCTCTCACCGGCATCTAACCACGAGCCTCCAACTGGCGCCCGCAGAAAGGATGGTGGACCAGTGACCACCCCCGCAACCGACACCGCCATGGCCCCGGCCCCCACCCCGACCCGCGCCCCCGCCTTCTCCGCATCCCGCACACTCGCCACCACCGCGCGCGTGCTGCGCCAACTCCGGCACGACCCGCGCTCGATCGCCCTGATGCTGTTCGTCCCCTGCGTGATGCTGCTCCTGCTGCGCTACGTCTTCGACGGCAGCCAGCGCACCTTCGACACCATCGGCGCCTCGCTGCTCGGCATCTTCCCGCTGATCACGATGTTCCTGGTGACGTCCATCGCCACCCTCCGCGAGCGCACCTCCGGCACCCTGGAACGCCTCCTCGCCATGCCCCTCGGCAAGGCCGACCTGATCCTCGGGTACGCCCTCGCCTTCGGCCTGCTCGCCGTCGTCCAGTCCGCACTCGCCACCGGCCTCGCCCTGTGGGGCCTCGGCCTCGACGTCATCGGCTCGCCCTGGCTGCTGCTCCTGGTCGCCCTCCTGGACGCCCTCCTCGGCACCGCCCTCGGCCTCTTCGTCTCGGCCTTCGCGGCCTCCGAGTTCCAGGCCGTCCAGTTCATGCCGGCCGTGATCTTCCCCCAGCTCCTCCTCTGCGGCCTCTTCGCCCCGCGCGACACCATGCACCCCGTCCTGGAGGCGATCTCGAACGTCCTCCCCATGTCGTACGCGGTCGACGGCATGAACGAAGTCCTCCAGCACACCGACGTCACCGCCGACTTCATCCGCGACATCCTCGTCGTAGCCGCCTGCGCCCTCCTGGTCCTCGCCCTCGGCGCCGCCACCCTCCGCCGCCGCACGGCCTGAGCGTCCGCTGCCGTAGGGGGAGCCCTGCCGTAGGGGGAGCCCTGCCGTACGGGGAGCCCTGCCGTACGGGGAGTCGTACCGCCCATCGGACACCTGATCGCGCCTCCGCCGCCCGATGCGAGGATGACCGTGGACGACTCACCGGAAGGCACCCGCTCATGACCCAGAAAGTCGCAGTCCTCGGCACCGGCAAGATCGGTGAGGCCCTGCTCAGCGGAATGATCCGGGCCGGCTGGGCCCCCGCCGACCTCCTGGTCACCACCCGCCGCGCCGAACGAGCCGAGGAACTCCGCACCCGCTACGGCGTCGACCCGGTCACCAACGCCGAGGCCGCCAAGCACGCCGACACCCTGATCCTCGCCTGCAAGCCGCAGGACATGGGCGCACTCCTCGACGAACTCGCCCCGCACGTCACCGCGGACCGCCTGGTGATCAGCGCGGCGGCGGGCATCACGACGGCCTTCATCGAGGAACGCCTCCCCGGCAGCACCCCGGTCGTCCGCGTCATGCCGAACACCCCCGTCCTCGTCGACGAGGGCATGTCGGTCATCTCCGCCGGCTCCCACGCCAGCCCGGCCGACCTCAGCCACGCCGAGGACATCTTCGGCGCCGTCGGCAAGACGCTCCGCGTCCCCGAGGCCCAGCAGGACGCCTGCACGGCACTCTCCGGCTCAGGACCGGCGTACTTCTACTTCCTCGTCGAGGCCATGACCGACGCCGGCATCCTCCTCGGCCTGCCCCGGGACAAGGCCCACGACCTGATCGTCCAGGCCGCCATCGGCGCCGCCGTGATGCTCCGCGACAGCGGCGAACACCCGGTCAAGCTCCGCGAGAACGTCACGTCCCCCGCCGGAACCACCATCAACGCCATCCGCGAGCTGGAGAACCACGGCGTACGCGCGGCCCTCATCGCCGCCCTCGAAGCCGCCCGCGACCGCAGCCGCGAACTCGCCTCCGGCAACGGCTGACACGACTGCGGCGCCGTTCCGGAGAACGGCGCCGCACGTCCCCCTCAGACCTCGCCACCCGCAGGCATCATCAGCCCCATCGCCCGGTACGCGGCATCAACCGTCGGCCGCGCCATCGCCCGCGCCTTCTCTGCCCCGGCCCGCAGCACCGCGTCGACCCGCCCCGGCTCGGCACACAACTCCCGGTGCCGCTCCCGCACCGGCCGCAGCAGTTCCACCACGGCCTCGGCGGTCGCCTTCTTCAACTCCCCGTACGAATCGAAGGCCCCGCTCAACTCCTCGGGCCCACGCCCCTCACACGCCGCCAGAATCTCCAGCAGATTCGACACCCCGGGCTTGCCTTCCCGGTCGTAGACGACCTCCCGCCCACTGTCGGTCACGGCCCGCAGAATCTTCTTCCGTACGACCTCGGGCTCATCGAGCAGATAGACGATCCCGGCACCCGACTCATGGGACTTCCCCATCTTCGACGTCGGCTCCTGCAGATCCATCACCCGCGCGGCGACCTTCGGCGGCGTGGCCCGCGGCACCACGAAGGTGTGCCCGTACCGCTGGTTGAACCGCACGGCCAGATCCCGCGTGAGCTCCACATGCTGCGTCTGGTCCTCACCCACAGGAACCTCGTCCGCCCCATAGGCCAGGATGTCCGCCGCCATGAGTACGGGGTAGGTCAGCAGCGACAGTCGCACACTCCCGCCCCGCTCCCGCTCGCGCACGGACTTCTCCTTGTACTGGATCATCCGCCGCATCTCCCCGTCATTGGCGACGCACTCAAGGAGGTACGACAGCCGCGCATGCTCGTCGACATGGCTCTGCACGAACACCGCGCACCGCTCGGGATCGAGCCCAGCCGCCAGCATCAGCGTCGCCGCCTGCCGACTGAGCCTGCGCACCCGCGCCGGGTCGTGCTCCACGGTGAGGGCGTGCAGATCCACCACACAGAACAACGACTCCGCGCGGTGCTGGTCCACCTCGACCCACTGGCGCAGTGCGCCCAGGTAGTTCCCCAACGTGAGGTGGCCGGTCGGCTTGATGCCACTGAAGATCCGCGTCACTGCTTCTTCCTCCTGAGTCATGGCCACCGCCGGTCCGCCGGCCGAGCCGCGGTCCTCAGGAAGGGGATACGCAAACGGCCGCCGAGGCGGCGGCCGTTGATGCACGCGTAGGTACGGCCGCCGTCAGGCGGCCCACCACTGATTGGTGCACGCGTGCGTAGTCATGCCGCCACCATAGCGACCCAGGCCCCAGGTTGACAGGGCCATTCGGCCTACGTAGAGTCCTGCGAGTTGTCCGACGTGAGCGCCGACTCCGGTTGGTCCCCGGACAGCCATTCAGCAAGAACCCAAGGATCGAACCGCGCATCGTCGCGGTCTTCTTTTCGTGTGCTTTTGCGGAATGTGGAATCCGCGTTCGAAAGGGCGCAACCCCGATTAGGTTCGGGGCCGGGATTCCGCTAAAGTCTCACTCGTCGGAACGGCCCAACAGCCGCAACGACAAACCCGGTTGGCAGGGAATCAGGCCCGAAAGGATCTGATAGAGTCAACACCGCCGAAAGGCCCGGAAGGGCCGGAAAGCAAAC
>NZ_JASCIS010000059.1 GCF_029968015.1 Streptomyces luteolus | reverse complement strand
AAACCTGAGCCGAACTGCTCGGTTGATGTGGACAAGGTTCTGCTCCGTCGCGCCGCCCAGCTACTGGGCACCTGCGCCCCGCAGGAAACCGTTGCCACCGCTCTGCGGGACGTCGTGGCCGTCCGGCAGCAGGCCACGGAGCTCGCCCGGCCGCGAGAGCACCTCGGACGCATCTCGGCCATCACGGGACAAGCGCTCCAGAAGCCAGATTCCACGCTCACCTAACCGGTCCGTTCCCCGTGCACAGTGGTCGCGGCTGGCCAGCACAGCCTGGTCTCAGTTCCGGTCTCATTCACCCCCGTCCAGCACCGTACAGACCAAGCCACGCCGAACGCTCCACCGCAGGTCAGGACGTCCACGGCTCCCTCCGGATCCCCAGACGAAGACTTGGAAAGCGTGTTGGGGGCAACCCCTCACGAGTTCGAATCTCGTATCCTCCGCCAATGCCTCACCGGGCACGAAGTCGAAGGGCCCCACCGTTCGCGGTGGGGCCCTTCGACGTTGTCCGCCGCCAGGTCGGCCGGACCTCCCGCCGTACAGGCCGTCCTTCTCCCGCTCTTCCCTGTTCCGTCGTCAACTCCGCCGTGGCCGGGGAGGTGTGCGGGAGGGGCGTGATCGCCTCCCGGAGGCGGGACCAGCGGCGCAGGAGGACCAGGGGATGCCCACCGATTCCCGGACCAGGGTGCGTAGTCGGGGTGGGGACAGGGCGACGTCGGCGGCGATCTCGTCCAGGGGTGCGTGCGAGGTGGGGCGGGTGGCCTCGCGCGCAGCGTGCAGCACGCGCGCGTCCAGGGTGGGTGCCGTTCCGGTGTGCGTGCGCAGCAGGGCCAGGAGTTCGGTGTGGGCGGCGGTCAGGTCGGGCGGGACCGCGCCGGGTCGACCGGACCGAGGGCCACGAGTAGTCGTCGTACGGCGTGGCCGGAGGTCGGGAGGACCAGCTTCCAGGCCGGGTGGCGGTGGCGGTGGCGGGTGACGGCGAACGGCCCGGACTCGGCGAACAGGCTCGCCTCGGGGCCGGTCGCGAACGTCCGGTGCCGATCGTTCTGTTCAAGCGTCCAGGTGCGGGTTGAGTCGACCATCGCGTCATGGACTACTTCCGGTCGCTTGTGCCGGACTGGCTCGGGCGGCGGGGTGGGCTGCTGGTGGGGGCGTCCGGGGTGGTGGAGGTGTTCGTGGGGGCGCTCGTGCTGCTGCCTGCGAGCCGGGGGGCCCTGGTGTGGGCGGCCGCCGGGCTGTTCGTCGTGTATCTCTTGCCGCATCTCGACGCGCTGCGGTCCGTGCACCGCGGTCGGCCGGGCGTGCTGTGGCGGCCGGCCGGGGTGGTGGCGCGGCTCGCGGTAAACGTCGGCTATGTGGGCTGGGCGGTCACGGTGGCGCTCACGGCCGCGTCAGCCGCGTGCGCGCCATGAGCCGTGTGCGCCGCGTGCGCCGTGTGAGCGGGTGAACCGGGTGAGGGCCCGAGCCGCATGAGCTGCCCAGCCGCACGAGCTGCCCCCAGCCGCCCGAGCTGTGCCGAGGAGCCGTTGTCAGTGGGCGCGACTAGCCTGAAGTCATCAGCGGCTTGATCCCGATTGATCCTGTTTCAGGAGGTTCTCATGGCTTCGCGCCTCAACCCGTACCTCAGCTTCGACGGTGACGCCCGGCAGGCCCTGGAGTTCTACAAGGAGGTCTTCGGCGGCGAGCTCTCGCTGCACACCTTCGGTGATTTCGGCGGCACGGCCGGCGGCGCCGAGGCCGACCAGATCATGCACGGCATGCTGGAGACCCCGACCGGCTTCACGCTGATGGGCGCGGACACCCCGCCCGGCATGGAGTTCAAGTCGGGCAGCAACTTCTCGGTGAGCCTCAGCGGTGACGACGACGCCGAGCTGCGCGGGTACTGGGAGAAGCTCTCCGCCGACGGTGCCGTGAGCGTGCCCCTGGAGAAGCAGATGTGGGGGGACGTCTTCGGCATGTGCACGGACAAGTTCGGCGTTCCGTGGATGGTCGACATCGGCGAACCGCAGAGCTGAGCGGAGAGCCCCTGTCAAGCGACCGTTTCGCGGGCCAGCGCCACCAGATCCGGGATCGCCGGATGGCCGCCGTGTTCGCGCCAGGCGAGCAGGACCGGTACGTCGGGGGCGTCGACGAGGGGGCGGTAGGCGACGGCGGGGTGCGCGTTCATACGGGGAGTGGATTCGGGGGTGACGCCGATGGCGCGGCCCGCGGCGATCGCGGCGTGCCAGTCGTCCGTGTTGGTCACCGACACCACGGACGTGGGCCGCCGGGTGGCGGGCCACAGGTCGAGGTTCGTGATGCCGGAGACGGTGTTGATCGCGACCGGCTGGTCCGCGAGATCCGCAAGGGTCAGCTCGGCGCACGCGGCGAGCCGGCTGTCGGCGGCCATGACGGCGACCCGGCGCTCGGTGAGCAGCGTCTCGCTGACGAATCCGGGGGCGAGGAACGGCGCGCGCAGCAGGGCGGCGTCCGACCTGCCCTGGGTGAGCCCGGCCGTGCGGTCGTCGATACGGAGCAGCTCAAGGGGCGTCTCGGGGTGCCGCCGGTCCCAGCGGCGCAGGAGTTCCGAGGTGTGCTCGCCGAGCGCGGGGCCGGTGTGGCCGAGGCGCAGCGGCCAGGAGGCCAGGGCGCCGGGATCGAGCGCGGCGTCCACGGCGGCGACGGCGGCGGCCGCGCGGTCGCGGAACACCCGGCCTTCCGGGGTGAGTTCGAGGTGGTGCGTCGAGCGGTCGACGAGCCGTGCGCCGAGGTGTTCCTCGAGGGCACGCAGGGTGCGGGAGAGCGCGGGCTGGCTCATGTGGAGGCGGGCCGCGGCGCGCGTGATCGTGCCCGCTTCGGCGATCGCGAGGAAGCAGCGCAGGTGGCGCAGTTCTACGGCCATCGTCTTCCCGCCCTCTCCTCTCACCAGCGTGCCCGTCTCACAGGACGTGGGCACGGTCATGCGTGTCGAGCATAACCACCGGCTGTTGTGCATTTCACCTGGAACGGGGCGCTCCGTAGCGTGGAGGGCATGACGACGACCGCCTCGCACTCCGCTGCCCCGTCCGCCGCCACGGCGACAGGTCCCGCCACGGCGACAGGTCCCGCATCATCGGGAGGCCCAGCTTCGTCGGGAGGTCCGGCTTCGTCGGGAGGTCTCGCTTCGTCGGGAGGTCCCGGACGGCTGGTCGGGGTGGGGCTCGTGGTGGCCGGGGCGCTGTCCACGCAGTTCGGCTCGGCGGTCGCCGCGCTGCTGTTCCCGCGGGCCGGTGCCCTCGGGATCGTCACGCTGCGGCTCGTGCTCTCGGCCGTGCTGCTGCTGGTCGTGTGCCGGCCGCGGCTGCGCGGGCACGGGCGGTCGGACTGGGCCGTGGTGTGCGGCTTCGGCCTCGCGCTCTGCGGGATGAACACGCTGTTCTACCAGTCCATCGAGCGGATCCCGCTGGGCCCGGCGGTGACGCTGGAGGTCCTCGGTCCACTCGCGCTGTCCGTGTTCACTTCGCGGCGGCTCGCCAGCCTGCTGTGGGCGGCGCTCGCGCTGGTCGGGGTGTTCCTGCTCGGCGAGGGCGGCTTCGGCCAGCTGAACCTGGCGGGTGTCGGGTTCGCGCTCGGCGCCGGTGCGATGTGGGCCGCGTACATCCTGATGAGCGCGCGTGCCGGGGCGCGGTTCCCGCGGGCGGACGGGCTCGCGCTCGCGATGAGCGTGGCGGCCCTGGTCAGCCTGCCGATCGGGGTGGCGAGCGCGGGCGCGGCCCTGATCGTGCCGTCGACGCTGGCGCTCGGGCTCGCGCTCGCCGCGCTGGCGTCCGGACTGCCGTACTCCCTGGAGCTGTTCGCGCTGCGCCGGCTGCCCGCGTCGACCTTCGCCGTCCTGATGAGCCTCGCGCCCGCGGTCGCCGCCCTGGCCGGACTCCTCGTCCTCGGGCAGCGGTTGGCGCTCACGCAGTGGCTGGCCATCGCGCTTGTGGTCACGGCGAGCATCGGGGCGGTACGGACGGGATCGGGGCGGCGTACGCGTACCAAGGACGTGGTCCGGACGGCGGAGGCGGACGTGGCCGAACTCGACCGCGAGCCCGGCGCCCAGCCGGACAAGGGGTAGCGCAAGCGCCCGTCGACCCGGTGAACTGGCGTCCCACCCCCTTCCGGCCGGGAGACGAGATGCCGCAAGCAGCGCAGCCCGAGCACGTCGACGTCCTCATCGTCGGGGCCGGCCTCTCCGGCGTCGGCGCGGCCTGTCACCTGCGGCGCAGCGCTCCGGGCAAGAGCTTCGCCGTGCTGGAGGGGCGGGACGCGATCGGCGGGACCTGGGACCTGTTCCGGTACCCCGGGGTGCGCTCGGACTCGGACATGCACACGCTCGGCTACTCGTTCCGGCCGTGGACTCAAGAGCGGGCGATCGTCGACGGCGCCTCGATCCGCGCGTACATCCAGGAGACCGCGCGGGCCTACGGCGTGGACCGGGCGATCCGGTTCGGGCACCGGGTGACGCGGGCCGAATGGTCCTCGGCCGAGGGCCGGTGGACGGTGGCCGCGAGCCGTACGGACGGCACCGTCACGCGACTGACCTGCACGTTCCTCTTCGTCTGCGCCGGTTACTACCGCTACGACAAGGGGTACACACCGGACTTCCCCGGCATCGGGGAGTACGGCGGGCGGCTCGTCCACCCGCAGCACTGGCCGGCCGATCTGGACCACACCGGCAAGCGGATCGTGGTGATCGGCAGCGGCGCGACCGCCGTGACGCTGGTGCCCGCGCTCGCCGGGACCGCGGAGCACGTGACGATGGTGCAGCGCTCGCCCAGCCACGTCCTGGCACTGCCGTCGAACGACATGCTCGCGCGCCCGCTGGCCCGGCTCCTGCCGCGCCGCACCGCGGGCAGCGCGCTGCGCTGGAAGAACGCGCTCCTCGCCCTCGCCAACTTCCAGCTCAGCCGGCGCGCCCCGAGGTTCGTCGCGGGCGCGCTGCGCCGGGCCGCGCGCCGCCAACTGCCCAGCGGGTTCGACGTGGACACGCACTTCCGGCCGGAGTACGGGCCCTGGGACCAGCGCCTGTGCATCGCCCCAGACGGGGATCTGTTCACGGCGATCCGCAGGCGCCGGGCCTCCGTGGTGACGGACACGGTCGCCGGTTTCACACCCACCGGGGTTCGGCTCGGCTCGGGCGAGGAGCTGGAGGCCGATGTCGTCGTGACGGCGACGGGCCTGAACCTGCTGGCGATCGGCGGGATGGAACTGGCCGTCGACGGCGAGGAGATCGAGGTCGCGGACACCGTCGCGTACAAGGGGATGATGCTGTCCGGCGTGCCCAACTTCGCGCTGACCATCGGCTACACCAACGCCTCCTGGACCCTGAAGGCCGATCTCGTCGCGACGTACGTCTGCCGGCTGCTCGCGCACATGGACCGGCACGGCTACCGCAGCTGCACGCCCCGACTCCCGGACGACGGCGGCGAGTTGCGGCCGCTCATCGATCTGGCCGCGGGGTACGTGCTGCGCTCCCTCGACGCGCTGCCGAAGCAGGGGGCGACGGCGCCGTGGCGGCTCAACCAGAACTATCCGCGTGACGTACGGCTGTTGCGCCACGGACCGGTGGAGGACCGGGGCGTCCGGTTCGAGCGCGCGTGACACCCGGGGCCCGGACCTGCCCGTCCTTACGCAGCCGCCCCCGACCGTCCGTACGCCGCCACCTGTCCCCGGCGTTGCCCACCCTCACCCTGCCCGTGCTTGCCCTGCACGTCCTCGCCCTGCACGTCCTCGCCCTGCACGTCCTCGCCCTGCACGTGCTTGCCCTGCACGTCCTCGCCCTGCGCGTGCCTACGCCGCCACCTTGGCCGTGAGGCGGGCGAGGCGGGCGCCCTGGTGGCGGGCGGCGTCGAGCGCGGCGTCCGTGACGGGGCCGGCCGCGCCGGGGTGCACCGTGCCGTAGGGGTTGCCGCCGGCGGCGTACACCGACTCGTCCGTGAAGCCGGGCGAGACGATCAGCGAACCCCAGTGGTGCGCGGTGTTGTAGAGGGCGAGGAGCGTGGACTCGTTGCCGCCGTGCAGGTTGTGCGCGCTGCTGAAACCGGTGAAGGGCTTGTCCTGGAAGACGCCCTGCGCCCACAGCCCGCCGGTCGAGTCGATGAACTGCTTGAGCTGGGACGCGATGTTGCCGTACCGGGTCGGGGAGCCGAGTGCGTACCCGTCCGCCCAGGTCAGGTCGTCGAGCGTGGCGACCTCCACCTGGTCCTTGGTCGCGTCGACGTGCTCGCGCCAGGCCGGGTTGGCGTCGATCGCCGCGTCCGGGGCGAGCTCGCCGACGCGGCGCAGGCGGACCTCGGCGCCCTCCTTCTCCGCGCCCTCGGCCATGGCCTGGGCGAGCTGGTGCACGGTGCCGGTGGCGGAGTAGTAGATGACGGCGATCTTGGCGCTCATGGTGGATCCCTTTCGCTCGCGGCCCCTGGCGAGGCTCACCGAAGGCGGCCCTGCGGGCTCACCCAGAGAAAGCGGACTGTTATCCGCTTCCCGTACGAGTCCAGTGAAGCGGATCGCTATCCACTTCGCAAGGGCGTACGGGAATGGAACCGGATAACTTTCCGGTGCACCGCACCGCGCGTACGCTCAGGACATGAGCGCCACCCCCGACCAGCCGCACCCCGACCGGCCTCAACCCGACCCACCGCACCCCGACCAGCCGCACCCCGACCAGCCGCACCTCGCCCAGCCGCACCTCGCCCTGCCGCTCGTGGATCAGCCGCCTCCCGAGCGCGCGGACGCGGCCAGGAACCGGCGCAAGATCCTGGACGCCGCGGCCCGACTTGTCGCGGAACGGGGCGCGGACGCGGTCACGATGAACGCCGTCGCGCACGCCAGCGGCATCGGCGTGGGCACGGTCTACCGCCGCTTCGGCACCGTCGCGCAGCTGCTCATCGCCCTCCTCAACGACCGCGAGATGCGGCTCCAGGAGGCCTTCCTCAGTGGCCCGCCCCCGCTCGGCCCGGACGCCCCGCCCGCCAAGCGGCTGCGCGCCTTCCTGCACGCGCTCGCCGACCACATCGACGAGCAGCACGCCGTGAGCCTCGCCGCGGAGGCGGCCGATCCGGGCGCCAGGTTCCGCGGGGGGCCGTACGCGACGGTGCACACGCACGTCGCGATGCTCGTCGGGCAGGCGCGCCCGGAAGCGGACGCGCCGGTGCTCGCGCATCTGCTGCTCGCCCCGATGGCGCCGAGCCTGCTGCACCACCTGCGCGCCGAACGCGGCTACTCGGCGCTGCGGATCAAGGCCGCGATCGACCAACTCCTCACCCTTGACCTCAAGTTCGATTGAGGTCCTAAGTTCGCCACATGACGACGACACAGCACGACCAGGACCAGAACCAGAACCAGAACCAGAACCAGGACCAGCACCAGGACCAGGACCAGCACCAGGACCCGAACCAGGAGTTCCACTACACCCACAACGACGCCGGGCTGCTCAACCAGCCGATCGGGTACTGGAGTTGGGCCGCCAACAAGGCGGTCATCGACTACATCCGCGCGGGCCTCACCGAGGTCGGCCTCACGCAGCCGCAGTGGTGGGTGATCAACCAAGTACGGGACGGGGCCCGGCCGCGCGAGGACGTGTTCACGATGCTGCGCGGCTACCTCGACGTGGGCGACGCACTGCGGTCGGACATCGACGAGCTGATCGAGCGCGGCGTCCTCGCGACGGCGGGCGAGGAGTCCATCTCCCTGACCGACACCGGCCATGAGCTGCTCGAACGCGCCACCGCCCGCCAGCGGAAGTCCCTCGCGCGCATCCACGAGGGCGTGCCCGACGCGGACTTCCTCACGACGATGAAGGTCCTGCAGCGGATGATCCACAACACGGGCGGCAAGGCCTGGCACCACTGAGGAAGGCCTGGCACCACTGAGGAGCCCCGCTCACCCCCTAGGTCCCACCCTTAAGGGAACAGAAACCCCGTTACGCTGACGGCATGGCCTCCGACAACACCTCACCGGAAACGCCCGACCCCGGCACCGTCCGCCCCGGCGGCCGTACCGCCCGGGTGCGGGCGGCCGTGCTCGACGCCGCGGGGGACGCGCTCGCCGAGGGCGGGTTCGCGGGCCTCGACCTGAGTGAGGTCGCGCGCCGCGCCGGAGTCGGCAAGACCACCGTCTACCGCCGCTGGGGCTCGACCACCGCCCTGGTCGCCGACCTGCTCGCGGACATGGCCGAGCAGTCCTCGCCCCGTAGCGACACCGGCGCGCTCCTCGACGACCTGCGCGCCAACGCCCATCTGGTCCGCACCACGCTCACCGACCCGCGCCAGGGCCCGCTGTTCCGCGCGGTGATCGCGGCGGCGACCTGCGACGAGCGGACCGCGCACGCCCTGCACCGCTTCTACGAGATCCGCGTCGCCGAGTGGGCGCCCTGCGTCGAACTGGCCGCCCAACGCGGCGAGTTGCCCCCGGACACGGACCCCCACGAGGTCGTACGAGCGGTCTCCGCGCCCCTCTACCACCGGTTCCTGCTGTCCGGCGCCCCGCTCGACGAGGAGGCGGCGGAGCGCGCGGCGCGGGCGGCAGCGGCAGCGGCCCGGGCGGGCGCGTACCGGACGACGCCCGGCGCACGCTGCGCGATCATCGAGGCATGACCAACGCACCGAAGCCCGCCGACATCCACCTGGCCCAGGAGCCGCAGGCCGACGCGCTGCTCGGGCGCAGCCCCCTTGCCGCACTCGTGGGCATGCTCCTCGACCAGCAGGTCCCGATGGAGAAGGCGTTCTCCGGCCCGTACGTCATCGCGGAGCGGCTGCGGGCGGACGACCTGGACGCGCACGACATCGCGGCGTACGACCCGGAGCAGTTCGCCGAGCTGATGAAGGCAAAGCCCGCCGTGCACCGCTATCCCGGCTCGATGGCGGGCCGGGTGCAGAAGCTCTGCCAGTACCTCGTCGACGAGTACGGCGGCGACGCCGAGGCCGTCTGGCGCGACGCGGGCAGCGGCACGGCACTCCTCGCCCGCCTCAAGGCCCTGCCCGGGTACGGGGACCAGAAGGCGCAGATCTTCCTGGCGCTCCTCGGCAAGCAGTACGGCGTCACGCCCCCGGGCTGGCGCGAGGCGGCCGGTGTCTACGGCGAGAAGGACGCGTTCCGCTCGGCGGCCGACATCACGGGACCGGAGACGCTGGCGAAGGTGCGGGCGTACAAGCAGGAGATGAAGGCCGCGGCCAAGAAGAAGTAGCCCGGCCGGCCGCCGGGTCAGGGCTTTCTTGACAGAGGATTTCGGTCAACGGAGCATGGATTCCGCATAACGGAAGTGACGTCTGGAAGCAGAGCTGGAAGCAGAGGCAGGCAATGGCAAAGATCGGTTTCATCGGCCTCGGCATCATGGGCAGCCCGATGGCGGTCAACCTGGTGCGCGCCGGGCACACCGTCACCGGCTGGAACCGCAGCCCGGAGAAGACCGCGCCGCTCGTCGAGGCGGGCGGCAGCGCGGCCGCCACGATCGCGGACGCGGTGCGCGACGCGGACATCGTGATCACGATGGTCCCGGCCTCCCCCCAGGTCGAGGCGGTGGCGTACGGGCCGGACGGGATCCTGGAGAACGCCCGCCCCGGCGCCCTCCTGATCGACCACTCCTCGATCACGCCGCAGACCTCCGTCGACCTGGCCGAGACCGCCCGCGACCACGGCGTCCGCGTCCTCGACGCCCCGGTCTCCGGGGGTGAGGCGGGCGCCGTCGAGGGCGTCCTGTCGATCATGGTCGGCGGCGACAAGGGCGACTTCGACGCCGCGCGGCCGGTCCTCGAAGCCATGGGCACGACGATCGTGCACTGCGGACCGCACGGCTCCGGGCAGACCGTGAAGGCCGCCAACCAGCTGATCGTCGCCGTGAACCTGGAGGCCTGCGCCGAGGCGGTCACGTTCCTGGAGAAGTCCGGCGTCGACCTGAAGGCGGCCCTTGAGGTCCTGAACGGCGGCCTCGCCGGCTCGGCCGTCCTGACCCGGAAGATGGAGAACTTCCTGCTCCACGAGTACCGGCCGGGCTTCAAGGTCGACCTGCACCACAAGGACATGGGCATCGTCACGGAGGCGGCCCGCACCGTCGGCGCCGTGCTGCCCGTCGGCGCGGTCGCCGCCCAGCAGATCGCCGCCGCCCGCGCCCAGGGCTGGGGCGAGCTCGACCACTCGGTGCTGCTCAGGGGCGTCCAGCGGCTCAGCGGCGACGCGTCCGCGTAACGCCTCCCCAGGGCTGTACGCCTTACGGGCGGAACTCGGCGCTCCGGTGCCGGGTTCCGTCCGGGGCCGGGCAGATGACGTCCCATGAGCGGTCTCCGGTACGTTGCCCGGCTCCCCCGGGGTCTTCTCGTACTGGCCGCTCTGCTCGCCGCAGCGCTGGTGGTGCCGCCTTCCGTTCAGGCGCCGGCGTACGCCGTGAGCTGCGCCGAGGTACATGACGCGGATGTCTCCACCCCTCGCACGGCGAGCAGCCGACGCCCGACAGAACGGCGCCCGGCACCGGTGGCTGTGCCCACCCGTTCCGCTCTGCGGAACGGGTGGGCACAACGGTGGCAGCATCCCGCACCGCCCCACCCGTACACCCCCACCCTCCGCACCGTAGTCCTGCGCTGCTGACAGGCCCGTGCCTCAGGCCGGACCGACAAGCGACCAGCGCAAGGACAACCCATGCATCAAGACCCCTACGCGATCCTGCACGCCCTCCTGCGCGCGGAAGCCGTGCGGAACGAGCGGAACGAGCGGAACGAGAAGTCCCACAGGACCGAGCAGCACGAGGAGTCCGGGACCGACAAGCCCCGCCCGAAGGCGCCCGCACAGGACGACCGGAAGTAGCCGAGGCCACGCGCCGCCGACCGCCTCAGCGGCGGCGGCGCGTGCCGAAGACGGACCGGGAGATCTCGCGCCCGATCTGCGTACCGAGCGAGCGCGCAAGGGACTTGAAGATCCCCGAGCCCATCACCTGGTCCACCATCGATTCGTCCTTGCCGCCGCCCCGCCCGGCCCGCTGCCCGGCCTTCTCCGCCTCGGCCGCCTCCGTCGCCGCCTGCTGCTGCGCCTCCCGCTCGGTCCGCTGCGCGGTGAGCACCTCGTACGCCGACTCGGGATCCACAGCCTGTGCGTACCGCGAGTACAGCAGCGAGCCCTTCACCGCCCCGTCGAGCTCGGCCGCGTCGGCCGGACCCATCCGGGACTCGGGCGCGCGCAGCCGGGTCGCGGCCACCGGGGTCGGCGCGCCCTTCTCGCTCAGCACGGTGACGACCGCCTCGCCGGTCCCGAGCGACGTGAGTGTCTCCTCCAGGTCGTACGCGGAGTTCGGGAAGGTCTTCACCGTCGCCCGCAGCGCCTTCTGGTCGTCCGGGGTGAAGGCGCGCAGCGCGTGCTGCACGCGGTTGCCGAGCTGGGCGAGGACATCGCCGGGCACGTCCTTGGGCGTCTGCGTCACGAAGAAGACGCCCACGCCCTTCGACCTGATCAGCCGCACGGTCTGCGTGATCGCCTCCAGGAACGCCTTGCTCGCGCCGTTGAACAGCAGATGCGCCTCGTCGAAGAAGAACACCAGCTTGGGCTTGTCCACGTCGCCGACCTCGGGCAGGTTGTTGAACAGGTCGGCCAGCATCCACATCAGGAACGTCGAGAACAGCTGCGGCTTGTCCTGCACGGCGGGCAGTTCGAGCACCGACACCTGACCCTGCCCCTGCCCGTCCGCGGCCGTACGCAGGAACTCGCTCACGTCGAACTCCGGGTTCCCGAAGAACGGCGCCATGCCCTGCGCCTCGAACGCGGTCAGCGCCCGCAGGATCACCCCGGCCGTGACCGTGGAGAGCCCGCCGATGTTCTTCAGCTCCGGCCTGCCCTCGTCGGACGTCAGGAACGTCACGACGGCCCGCAGGTCCTTGAGATCGTGCAGTTCCAGGCCCTTCTGGTCCGCGTAGTGGAAGATCAGCCCGAGCGACTGCTCCTGCGTCTGGTTGAGCTGCAGCACCTTCGAGAGCAGTACGGGCCCGAAGCTCGTCACGGTCGCGCGTACGGGAATGCCCGGGCCGATCCCGCCGAGCGCGTAGAACTCGCACGGGAACCGCTTGCCCTGCCAGTCCTGCCCGACCTCGCCCGACCGCTGCCGCACCGCGTCGTTCGCCTCGCCCGGCGCCGCGAGCCCGGACAGGTCACCCTTCACGTCGGCGAGGAAGACGGGCACGCCCTGCGCGGCCAGCTGTTCGGCGATCAGCTGGAGCGTCTTGGTCTTGCCGGTACCGGTGGCCCCGGCGACCAGGCCGTGCCGGTTGAGCATCGGCAGCGGGATCCGTACCTGCGCGTCCGGCAGGCACGAGCCGTCCCAGAGCAGCGCCCCGAGATCCAGGGCGGGACCGGCGAAGGCGTAGCCCGCGGCGATCTCCATGGCCTCCTGCGGCAGCGCGGGCGCGGAACTCACCGACTCCCCCGCGACCGGCGGAGCGGAGTGCGCGGCGGGCGCGGGGGCGGGGGTGTCGGGCGCGGGGGCGCCCGTCGCCGTGTCGGTCGCGTCAGCGGCGGGTGCCGGGGATTCGCCCGCGGGGGGTACGGACTCGGCGGGCGTCGTCGGGGGCGAGCCCGCGGGGGGTGTGGGGGTCGAGATGGGGGCCGAACGGTCCGGCGTTCCTGCGGGCTGCTGCGGCTCGCTCTCGCTCATTTCAGGCCCCTGTTCCCGGTTTGACTGTTACCGATATGTCGGCTTTGCGGCGGCATATTCCAGCCTCGCACTCGGTCGCCGTGGCTGCGCCCGGAGCCCCTTGCCCGGTAGGCTTTCCGTGTGATCTTCAAGCGCATCGGAAACGGCCGGCCGTACCCCGACCACGGCCGGGAAAGCACCCGGCAGTGGGCGGACGTCGCGCCGCGCCCGGTCCGCCTCGATCAGCTGGTGACGACCAAGGGCCAGCTCGACCTGGAGACCCTCCTCGCCGAGGACTCCACGTTCTACGGCGACCTCTTCGCCCACGTCGTGAAGTGGCAGGGCGACCTCTACCTGGAGGACGGGCTGCACCGCGCCGTGCGCGCCGCACTCCAGCAGCGCCAGGTCCTGCACGCCCGCGTCCTCGAACTGGGCTGATCCACCCAGGGGTTCGCCCCCCCCGGAAGCCGCGGAGTCCGCCCCGGAGTTCCGTGGCGCGGCGCTCCGCCCCCCGATCGGCCGAGGCCGCCCGCCTCGTCCGTATCGCCCGTATCGCCCGTATCCACCCCGCGTCGGCCCCCGTCGACCCCCGTCGGGCCCCGTCGGGCCCCGTCGGGCCCCGTCGGGCCCTAGCATCAGCCCCGCAGAGGCCCCGCAGAGGCCCCGCATCAGGCCCGTAGAGGCCCCGTATCAGCCCCGTATTGGCCCTTTCGGGTTGGCTCTCGCCCGGGCGATTGATCATTTAGTAGGCATCGCGCCCGCGCCGCATTACGCTGCGCCCATGAGCATGCTCACACCCCCCGGAATGGGCGGCGAATACCGCATCACCGGGGACAAGTACCCGCGCATGCGCCGCAATCGGCACCGCCGGATCGTGCTCGCCGTGATCGCGTCGGCCGCGGGCCTCGGCCTGGTCGGCTACGGCGTCGTACAGCTCGTGGACGTGTTCTCCGGTGACGAGAAGCGCGGCACCGTCGCGGCGGACCGGCCCGACTGCAAGCCCGCGCCGAAGCCGTCGCCGTCCCCGAAGGCGCTGCCGAAACCGGGCCAGATCACGGTCAACGTCCTCAACGCCACGCCCCGCACCGGCCTCGCCAAGAAGACCGCCGACGAACTGAAGAAACGTGGCTTCAAGATCGGCGACGTGGCCAACGCACCCAAGGAGTACGACAAGAAGGTCGCCGCGACCGCCGTGCTCCTCGGCGCCAAGTCCGCCCTGGAGAGCGGCCTGCCCGTGCTCGGCACCCAGCTCGCCGGTGCCGAACGCAAGACGGACGCCCGCAAGGGCAAGGAGATCGACCTCATCATCGGCAAGGCCTTCACGGCCCTGGCGAAGAAAGCGGACGCCGAGAAGGCCCTGGCCAAGCTGGCCGAACCCGCCCCGGCGCCCTCACGTCCCGGCTGCTAGGAGAACTACTCCGCGCCAGGAGAACTACTCCGCGGCGCCGTACATCCGGTCACCGGCGTCGCCGAGGCCCGGGACGATGAAGCCCTGGTCGTTGAGCTGCTCGTCGACGGCCGCCGTCAGGACCGTCACGGGGGCGCCCGCCAGCTCGCGCTCCATCACCTCGACGCCCTCGGGCGCCGCGAGCAGCACGACCGCCGTCACGTCGTCGGCACCGCGCTTGATCAGCTCCTGGATCGCCGCGACGAGGGTGCCGCCGGTCGCCAGCATCGGGTCCACCACGTACACCTGGCGCCCCGACAGGTCCTCCGGCATGCGCGTCGCGTACGTCGAGGCCTCAAGGGTCTCCTCGTTGCGGACCATGCCGAGGAAGCCGACCTCGGCCGTCGGAAGCAGCCGCACCATGCCGTCCAGCATGCCGAGACCGGCCCGCAGGATCGGTACGACGAGGGGGCGCGGGCGGGCCAGCTTCACGCCCGTGGTCGGGCCGACCGGGGTCTCGATGTCGACCTGCTCGGTGCGCACGTCGCGCGTGGCCTCGTAGGCGAGGAGCGTGACCAGCTCGTCGGCGAGGCGGCGGAAAGTGGGGGAGTCGGTGCGCTTGTCGCGCAGCGTGGTGAGTTTGTGCGCCACCAGCGGGTGGTCGACGACGTGCAAGCGCACAGGATCCTCCGTGGGTCTGATCTGCGACAACGGCCGCAGCAGCGACCCGCCCCTCAGGCTACCGGGGCCCCGCGGCCGACGCGCCCGCCCGCCCGCCGCTCCCCGGCCTTGCCCTGAACCTGTCTCTCCGTACCCGCACAGTCGCATCAAACCGGCCACGCGGGGGAAAGTGGGAGGGAACGAACACCCCGGGTACCCCGCTGGGCAGGGTGGTGGAGCCAGATGCAGGACAGCGACGCGGCGTCGGAGCAGACCGAGACCGACGCGGAGCGGCGGCGGCGGCGCGCCCAGTTCCTGCGCGAACTGCATGAGGCGAAAGAGCTCCGCGCCCGGGTCCAGCCCCGCAAGGCGCGCGCGGCCCGGATGCGCCAGCAGATGCGGATGCGGACCTTCCGCTGGTAGTCAGGGGACGGCGGCGCGGGCCCCCGTGCGGGACCCGGCGCGCGGCTCGCCGCAGACACAGCGCGCGGAAGACCTCTCGCAACGGCTCGCTTTCTGCCACGATTCCGATGGGCGGGCGCACTTCGCGACTCCCCGCCCGCCAACCTCCGCCGGGGGGAACCCCAACCGGCACGCCTGAAGACCAGTGGGAGAGTCACGGTGTACTTCGCCGCACTGCTCGCGCGCACCGAAGACGGGTGGGAAGCGAGCGACACAGAGCTCGACGATGTGGAGACCCTGTCGGATCTCGCCGACCTGGCCCGTGAGGCCACGTCGGGGGGGTACGACGACGAGACAGTGCTCGTTTTCATCGAGCAGGAGGACGCCTGGTTCGGCATCGTGCGTGTGGAGGGTGAGGACGACCCTCGTATCTATGTCTCGGACGCGGCCGCCGCGTCCCGCAGCAGTTACGGCGAGATCCTGGTCACGGACGAGCTCCTCGGCCGTGAACCCGGCTCGTCCGACGACTCGGCCCGCCTGGAGGAGCTCGTCGACCTCGACGGCACTGAGGACGGCGAGCCGGAGAACCCTTCCGACGACGACACCGACGACAGCGACGACGGCGACTCATCGGTCCCGGCCGGGCCGCTCGGGGACACCGCGATCCTCGACGACCTCGGCCTGTCCGAGAAGGAGCTGCTGTCCCTGAGGACCGACGCCCTCAACGAGATCGCCGAGGCCCTGGGCGCCTCGGACATCCTCGAGGCCGTCCGCTAGTGAACGAGCCGCACCTGAAGTGCACGACCCAGTGAACGACCCCGTACGAGACCGCTGGCAGCCGGCGATGCGACTCGCTCTCGAAGCGGCCGAACAGGCCGCACTCGGGGGCGACGTCCCCGTCGGCGCCGTGGTTCTCTCCCCGCACGGCGAGACCGTCTCCGTCGGCCACAACGAACGCGAGGCGATCGGCGACCCCACGGCGCATGCCGAGGTGCTCGCGCTGCGCCGCGCGGCCGCTGGGCTCGGCGAGTGGCGGCTGACCGGCTGCACGCTCGTCGTGACCCTCGAACCCTGCGTGATGTGCGCGGGCGCGCTCGTGCAGTCCCGCGTCGCGCGTGTGGTCTACGGCGCCAGGGACGAGAAGGCCGGCGCGGCCGGTTCGCTCTGGGACCTGGTGCGCGACCGGCGCCTCAATCACCGGCCCGAGGTGATCGAGGGCGTCCTCGCGGAGGTCTGCGCCGAGCAGCTGACCCGCTTCTTCCGGGACCGCTGAGACCTTCCTGAGCGGCACCGGAGATACCGATTTCGGCGCACGGGCACCTTTGGGCTAGAGTCTCTCTCGGTAGCGTGTCCGAGCGGCCGAAGGAGCTCGCCTCGAAAGCGAGTGTGGCGTAACCCGTCACCGTGGGTTCAAATCCCACCGCTACCGCTCAGGGAAGTGGCCCTGATCCGTGCGAACGGATCAGGGCCCCTTCGTTTTTTCCCGCGCGCGGGAGGGTGTTGGCACCGCACCCTGGGGGGAGCCGACGAGCCGGACCGACGGCTCGGGCCCAGCGGAGAGGTGAGCGATGTCCGAGGAACCGCAGCAGGACCCGAGCGTCTGGGAAGTGCGCCTCGGGATCTACGCGACCGAGCGGCAGGCCGAGCAGGTCAAGGAGCAGATCACCCGGCTGCTCTGCCCCGACCCCGACCACGCGTCACCGTGCCCCGTCCCGTGGTCGATCCGCGTCCTGCACGGCTCGGACCTGGACGACGAGGACCCGTACCCGGAGCTGATCGAGCAGGCGCGAGCCGAGAGGCTCAGCTGACGCGCCAGACGTACGCAGAAAGCGCCAGACGTACGCAGAAGACGCAGAAGAGCCCCGGCGCCATGACCCGTGCGCCGGGGCTCTCGTACGAGGAGGCCGGGGGAAGCGGCATCGGGGGGACAAGCCGCTTCCCCCGATGAGGACCGGGCTCTCAAGTCCACGTCGCAGTCAGGGGGAAGCGCGCGACGTGAACCCCGCAGTGGAGCCGGGTCCCTAACCCTGCGGATTCCTGCCAGATCCGCCGGGCTCTCCTCCATAGTGCGGCGCCGGCGGCCGCTCGGGGCCGGGCAAAGGGCCTGGAGAGGCGGGTCGTTGGTCCTTAAATACCGTGTGAGCGGCTCGACGGCGGCGCGTGCTCGGGGGCGCGGGCGCCGGGGCGTGCGGCCACTGGCGTGATCCGGACGGCGCGTTAGACTCACCCGACTGCACGCGGGGACAGGGAACAGGCAGGGGAGGCCGGGACGTGGTGCACGCCAAGAAGATCGCCCTTTACGTGGTGATCGTCTTCGTCTTCTACACCATCATCACCTCCCCCGAGCGGGCCGCCGACCTCGTCCTGGTGGGCTTCCAAGGGATATCCGACGCCGCTCAGGGCGTCGGCGACTTCATGACTCAACTCGTGCAGTAGGCAACGCTCGTACGACCTCTCACCAGAATCGGTGAGGGGTCTTTTGTACGTTTGACCCCAACTTGCCCTCAACACGGCGTTATCGGGTGCTTGCACACAGTGCACATGTCTTGTGATGCTATGACCGCTTTTGACGGATGAGTGGAACGGTTCGATCGGACCAGTTCGATCAGGACAGTTCGCGGCGAAAAGGGGTGGCGTTGACCGTGCCGGCCAGTACTGCACCTCAAGTGCCGCCCCAGGACGCCCCACAGGACGGGGCGCGGGCGACGGGCGGGGCGGCCGAGGCATCTCCCGCCAAGAAGCGGGGCGCGGACACCCGAGCACTGACCCAGGTGCTCTTCGCCCAACTCAAGGACCTGACGCCCAAGACCCCCGAGCACGGCCGCGTGCGGGCCGCGCTGATCGAGGCCAACCTGCCGCTCGTGCGGTACGCGGCGGCCCGGTTCCGCAGCCGCAACGAGCCGATGGAGGACGTCGTCCAGGTCGGCACGATCGGCCTGATCAACGCCATCGACCGCTTCGACCCGGAACGCGGCGTGCAGTTCCCGACGTTCGCGATGCCCACCGTCGTCGGCGAGATCAAGCGGTACTTCCGCGACAACGTCCGCACCGTGCACGTACCGCGCCGGCTGCACGAGCTGTGGGTGCAGGTGACCGGGGCCACGGAGGACCTCACCACGGCGTACGGGCGCTCCCCCACGACCGCCGAGATCGCCGGGCGGCTGCGGATCACCGAGGACGAGGTGCTGGCCTGCATCGAGGCGGGACGCTCGTACCACGCGACGTCCCTGGAGGCCGCGCAGGAGGGCGACGGGCTGCCCGGACTGCTCGACCGGCTCGGCTACGAGGACCCCGCGCTCGACGGCGTCGAGCACCGCGACCTCGTACGGCACCTGCTTGTCCAACTTCCCGAGCGCGAACAGCGGATCCTGCTCCTGCGCTACTACAACAACCTGACGCAGTCGCAGATCAGCGCCGAGCTCGGGGTCTCGCAGATGCACGTCTCGCGGCTGCTCGCCCGCAGCTTCGCGCGGCTGCGGTCCGCCAACCGCATCGACGCGTAGCCCTGCGGGGCCGACGCGCGGGCGGCTTCCCCCTCCGCCTGCCACCGTGCGCCCCTCGTACTCCCTCCCACCTCCCCCGACTGCGCGGCATACTCCGGCACACCCGCACAGGCCGGGGTTCCGTACAAGGGAGCGAGCGGCCACCGGGAAGAGTGGAGCCCGATCTTGGGGCTTGCCGACAGAAATGCCGCAGACCGGCCTTTTCCTGCACAGATTTGTCGACTTGGCGCTACAGCGTGTTGCCGACATGTGACATTCTGCGGGAACCGCGTTTGCCGCGGCCTCATGACCGGTATTCAGGTGGAGGCTGCGTTCCTGAAGACGGAGCGCCCGCCGCGACCGTCCGCGACCTCAAGGGGGTGGCATGTCCGCAGAACAGGGCAGCTCGAAGGTGCTCACGCTCACGAAGAGCGACCCCGGTGCACCTGCCGCGCTGCGTCAGGAACCTTCGACAGCCATCGACACCCGCACCTTGTCCCGTTCCCTGTTCCTGCGGCTTGCCGCGCTGGACGAGGACAGCCCGGAGCGCGCGTACGTCCGCGACACGCTCATCGAGCTCAACCTGCCGCTGGTGCGGTACGCGGCGGCGCGCTTCCGCAGCCGCAACGAGCCGATGGAGGACATCGTCCAGGTCGGCACCATCGGCCTGATCAAGGCGATCGACCGCTTCGACTGCGAACGCGGCGTGGAGTTCCCGACGTTCGCGATGCCGACCGTCGTCGGCGAGATCAAGCGGTTCTTCCGGGACACGAGCTGGTCGGTGCGCGTGCCGCGCCGGCTGCAGGAGCTGCGGCTCGCCCTCACCAAGGCGAGCGACGAGCTGGCGCAGAAGCTGGACCGCTCGCCGACCGTGCCCGAACTCGCCGCCGTCCTGGGCGTGTCCGAGGAGGACGTGGTCGACGGCCTCGCGGTCGGCAACGCGTACACCGCCTCCTCCCTCGACTCCCCGGCACCCGAGGACGACGGCGGCGAGGGCTCGCTCGCGGACCGGCTCGGGTACGAGGACAGCGCGCTCGAAGGCGTGGAGTACCGCGAGTCGCTGAAGCCGCTGCTCGCCAAACTCCCGCCCAGGGAGCGGCAGATCATCATGCTCCGCTTCTTCGCGAACATGACGCAGTCGCAGATCGGCGAGGAGGTCGGCATCTCCCAGATGCACGTCTCGCGCCTGCTCACCCGGACCCTCGCACAGCTCCGCGAGGGCCTGATCCAAGACTGAACAGCCGCCCTGGGGTTCTTATTTGACAGGTCGTCAGCCACACTGGCGCGATGACACGAGCACGAGCCGGTATCGCTTGGGCACGCAGCCGCCGAGGCGCCGTGACTACGGCCTCGGTGGCTGTCGTGTGTCTGGGAACCCTGCTCGCCGCCTGCGGAGGTGACTCGTCCGAGGGCGACGACGGATACGTGGCGATCGGCGCCGCGGGAGCCACACCCGACAGAACCGGGCAGCGCGCGGCCCCGCCGACGGGCGAGGTGCGGATGGTGCCGCTGGAGGGTGAGGACGGGGAGAAGAAGCCGCCCCGGTCCGGTGGCTCCGGGCCCGGCGGCTCCGAGTCCGGCAACTCCGAGTCCGGCAACTCCGGTGACGGAAGCGGAAGTTCCGGCTCTGGCAGCGGTACGGAGGGCGGCGCGCCCACGGACGACCCCTCCGGCGGCCCGCCCTCGTCCGGCCCCGGCTCGCCCGGGCAGGGCCCCGCGGGCGGCAACTCCGGCTCCGAGGGCGGGAGTTCCACCGAGCCCTCGACTCCGGGCGAGGAGAGCGAGAAGCCGTCCGGCCCCGCCCTGCTCGAAACCGGCGAGCCCGTACGCAAGGCGCTCAAGGACCGGTGGTGCGAGAAGGTGACCGTGGAGTTCCGCAACACCGGTGGCTCACCGGTGCGTTCGGGGACCGTCACCTTCGGCACGCATGTCATCGGCGGGCTGGGCGTCGACTGGGCCACCCTTGAGTCGGAACGCAAGCTTCCGGCGCCCATCGGGCCGGGTGAGTCCGTCACCGAGTCCTGGAACCTCTGCGTGGACGCCTGGCGCGTACCGCTCGGCATGCATATCGAGACCCAGGACGTCTCGGTGAAGTGGGACTGAGCGTACGGCTCTAGAAGATCGTCCAGGGGCGGTTCGGCAAGGACAGGAACGCGAACACCAGCAGCAGGACGACGACGCCGCCGATGACCGCCGCCTTCTTGCCGGCCGACCAGCCGCCGCGCGGGGCCTGCGGGCTCTGCTGCTCGCCCTCCTCGACGAAGGCGCGGAACATCTGCGTGCTGCCCGCGGGGTCGTTGCCGCCCTGGGGGCCCTGCGGGGCGTGGGGGTTGTGTGCCATGGGGCAGGACCCTAGCGAATCCAGGGGTTCCGCCCAAGCCCTGGGTGACTCTCCGTCGCCGTCGCGTACGGCTCGTCCCTTTGCCTGAGCATTGCCAGGTTTTTAGCGGGTGAGCCCCCCTTTCAATTTGCCTTCGGCAACCAACTGCTTCTATCGTTGCTCTAAGCAACAAATAGTGGAAGGGTGGCCATGGCCGCACCACCTCGGTACGAGGAACTCGGTCGCCAGCTGAGCGCCATCGGCGCCGTCAAGCGAGAACTCGCCCGGACGCTTCCGGTCGAGTGCCCGGCCGGATCGGCCGCCGTCCTCGCCCTCCTCGACAAATACGGCGAGATGCGGATGAGCCGGCTCGCGGAGCTGCTCGCCGTCGACATGTCGGTGACGAGCCGCCATGTCGCGCACGTCGCGGACCGCGGCTGGATCGAGAGGTCCCCCGACCCCGACGACCGGCGCTCCCGCATCCTGCGCCTCACAGCCGAGGGCTCGGACATGCTCCGCACCCTCTCCGAGCGCCACACGGCAGCGCTCGCCCACTACCTGCGGGACTGGTCCGACGACGACGTGGACCAGCTCAGCGCCCTGCTCGCCCGGCTGCGCGGCAGCTTCGGCGAGTGCCGGCAGACCCGCTCCCACACTTCGCCCACCCGTACACCCGCGTAAGCAAAGGAAGTCCATGGCAACGACCACACCAGCCGGTGTGCGGGGCAGCCATGCCAAGCATGGAGGCCACGGCGGACAGTCCGGTCAGCAGGATGCCGCGCCCATGACGCACCGGCAGATCATGGAGGCGCTGTCGGGCCTGCTGCTCGGCATGTTCGTCGCGATCCTCTCGTCGACGATCGTCTCCAACGCCCTGCCCGAGATCATCTCCGACCTCGGCGGCGGCCAGTCCGCGTACACCTGGGTCGTCACGGCCTCGCTGCTCGCGATGACGGCGACGACCCCGCTGTGGGGCAAGCTCGCCGACCTGTTCAGCAAGAAGCTCCTGGTCCAGATATCGCTCGTCATCTTCATGGCGGGCTCGATCGTCGCGGGCCTCTCGCAGGACCCGGGCATGCTGATCGCCTGCCGTGTCGTGCAGGGCATCGGCGTCGGCGGTCTCTCCGCCCTCGCGCAGATCGTGATGGCCGCGATGATCTCGCCGCGGGAGCGCGGCCGGTACAGCGGCTACCTCGGTGCGACCTTCGCCGTGGCCACGGTCGGCGGTCCGCTGCTCGGCGGTGTCATCACCGACCACTGGGGCTGGCGCTGGTGCTTCTACGTCGGCGTGCCCTTCGCCGTCGTCGCGCTGATCGTGCTGCAGAAGACCCTGAAGCTCCCCGTCGTGAAGCGGGACGTCAAGGTCGACTGGGGCGGTGCCTTCTTCATCTCGGCGGCCGTCTCGCTGCTCCTGGTCTGGGTGACCTTCGCCGGGGACAAGTACGACTGGCTGTCCTGGCAGTCGTACGTCATGGTCGGCGGCTCGGTGCTGCTCGCGCTGATCTTCGTCTTCGTCGAGAGCAAGGCGCGCGAGCCGATCATTCCGCTGCGGCTCTTCCGCAACAAGACGATCACCCTGGCCTCGCTCGCCTCGCTCTTCGTCGGCATCGCGATGTTCAGCGGCACCGTGTTCTTCAGCCAGTACTTCCAGCTGGCCCGGGACAAGTCGCCGACGATGTCCGGGGTCATGACGATCCCGATGATCGGCGGCCTGTTCATCTCCTCCACCGTCTCGGGGCAGGTGATCACCAAGACCGGCAAGTGGAAGGCGTGGCTGGTCAGCGGTGGTGTCCTGGTGACGGCGGGCATGGGCCTGCTCGGCACGATGCGGTACGACACCGAGTACTGGCACATCGCGATCTTCATGGCCCTGATGGGTCTCGGCATCGGCATGATGATGCAGAACCTCGTGCTCTGCACCCAGAACCAGGTGGACCCGAGCGACCTCGGCGCGGCCAGCTCCGTCGTCACCTTCTTCCGGTCCCTCGGCGGTGCGCTGGGCGTCTCGGCGCTCGGCGCCGTCATGGCCACCCGCGTCACCGACTACGTCAAGGACGGCATCGCCGAGCTCGGCCCGAAGGCCGCGAACGCGGCCTCGCACGGCGGCACCGGCGGGGGCGGCATCCCCGACCTGGACAAGATCCCCGAGCCGCTGCGCACCGTGATGGAGAGCGCGTACGGCCACGGGGTCGCCGATGTCTTCCTGTTCGCGGCGCCCGCCGCGCTGCTCGCCCTCCTGCTGACCCTGTTCATCAAGGAGGTCCCGCTGAAGACCGGCGCGGCGCTGACGAAGACCGCCTCGGCCGAGACCCCCGCCACGGACACGGCCCCGACCGCGGCCCCGGCTCCGACCCCGGTTTCGATCCCGACCCCGGTTTCGATCCCGACCCCGCAGCCCGAGGAGGCGCAGACGATCGTGCAGAGTACGGCCGGCATCGAGGTACGCGGCGTCGTCCGCGGCGGCGACGGCGCCGGGGTCCCCCGGGCCGCGGTCACGCTGATCTCACTCGGCGGACGCCAGTTGGGCCGCACCATCGCCCAGAACGACGGCGGCTACGTCCTCGACGCCCCCGGCGCCGGTTCGTACGTCCTGATCGCCTCGGCGGACGGCTTCCAGCCGCAGGCCTCCACCGTCGTCATCTCCACCGAGCCGCTCGCGTACGACATGCTGCTCAGCGGCACCAGCGGCCTGGCCGGTGTGGTGCATACGGCGGACGGGGCGAAGCCCGTGGTCGGCGCGATGGTCGTCGTGACCGATGTGCGCGGCGATGTGCTGGCCACCGGGCAGACCGGCGAGCAGGGCGAGTTCGCGTTCGGCGAGCTGGTCCCGGGCCCCGTGACCCTGGCCGTGAACGCCGAGGGCCACCGGCCGCTCGCGCTCCCCGTCGACGTGGCGGGCCAGGGCGTCACCCGGGTCGAGGTGGCGCTGCAGGCCGGGGCGCGGGTGCAGGGCACCGTGCTCGCGGCGGGCGGACCGCTGCGGGACGCGCGGGTCACCCTGGTCGACGCGGCCGGGAACGTGGTCGCGACGGCGACGACCGGTGAGGACGGCGCGTACGCCTTCACCGACCTGGACAGCGGCGAGTACACGGTCATGGCGAGCGGCTACCCGCCGGCGGCGATGGCGCTGACGGTCAGCGGTAGCGGCGCGGATGGTCACGACATCGAACTCGCGCACCCCGATGCGTAGTTCGGGACGCGTAGTTCGGGACGCGTAGTTCGGGACGCGTAGTTCGGCACGCGTAGTTCGGGACTCCGGTCGCGGAGTTCATGACTCCGGTCGCCGTGTCCGCTCCGAGCGGAGGCGGGCACGGCGACCGGCGGGAAAAGGGGCCCGGCGGGCAGGGGACGGCCCGCCGGGCCCCGCACTTTTAGGCACAGCACGTAGTTTGCGGGGTTTTCCCCCGACCTTTGGCGAGGAGTGGAACGTGGGACTCAGCGCACGGATTCGTACGCGTGACGGGTGGGCCGTGCAGCACGCCATCGTCACCCTGACCGATATGCGCGGCACCCAGGTGCTGCGCGCCGAGGCGGACGAGGAGGGCGTCGTACGCGGCGACTCGCTCCCGCCCGGCCCCTACACGGCGATCGTCACCGCCGTCGGCTACACCCCCGCGGCCGCCACGGCGCTGGTCTCGGCGGGCGGCCGGGCCGACCTCGGCACGGTGACGCTGACCCGGCAGGGCGGCTTCGAACTGCCGCCGCCCGGGGTGTGGACCCTGGACCCGGCGCACTCCTCGGTGGGCGCGGTCGCCCGGCACCTGGGCATCTCCAGCGTGCACGGCCGGTTCACCGAGTTCGGCGGCCGGATCGAGATCGCCGAGGACCCGCTGGCCTCCCGTGTCGACGCGGTGATCGGCTCGGCGTCCGTGGACACCGGCAACGGGATGCGCGACAAGCACCTGGTCTCGCCGGACTTCCTGGACGTGGAGCGGTTCCCGGAGATCCGGTACGCGAGCACGTCCGTGTCCGCCGCGGGGCCCGACCGCTGGACCGTGCACGGCGAGCTGTCACTGCACGGCGTGGTCCGTCCCGTCGACCTGGACCTGTCCTACCTCGGCACCGGGCCCGACCCGTGGGGCGGACTGCGGGCGGCCTTCCACGCCACGGCCGAGCTGCGCCGTGAGGACTTCGCGATGAACTACAACCAGGTCGTGCAGGCGGGGATCTCCGCGATCGGCGCGACCCTGCGGGTGGAGCTGGACATTCAGGCGGTGCGGGGGGAGTCGCTGCCGGGTGCGGGGTAGTCGGGCCACGCCACCCCGCGATCCTGCTGACCCGGCGGGCCGACGGCTCGCCCCAGGGCTCTCCGCTGACCGGAACATCTCGGCCGGGGCTCCGCCCTGGACCCCCGATCGCCCTTCGGGCTCGTCCTCAAACGCCGGACGGGCTGAAATCCGGCCCACCTCCCATGCACCGGACGCCGGTGAAACAGGGCCCCACCTCGTGCACAGGATCCCGCTGTACTTGGGCCCGTCCCCCGTGGCCAGAGCTCGCTAGGCTTGAGCCCCCCGACGCTTGGTCTTTCGGGAAGGGGCGGGGAGGGGAAGCGACCGCGGTGACCGAGGCGACCGCAGCGACCGCGGTGACCGAGTCGACGGTGCTGGGCGCGCGCCCCGGGAGGACTACCCCTCCGCCCGCCGCACCATCTCCTCGACCCCCGCAACCATCACATCGAGCGCGAACTCGAAGTCGTCCGCCCAGATCTCGGCCACCGTTCTTCCCGAGTGCGCCGCGATGACGTCCTTGACCTCGTCGATCTGGCCGGCGAGCTGCGGTTCGTCCTGGAAGGCATCGATCGCGTCGCCGTAGAACTCGTCCGGGGTCATGCCCGACGCGGCGCAGCGCTGGATGAAGTGGCCCTCGATCGTGGCGAATCCGTACGCGAACTGGAAGACCGCGGCCGTCGCCCCCGACCGCGCCCGCGGGGGCAGACCCGTGGCGCGGATGATCTTCTGGACGGTCTCCGCGAAGGCGACGGAGTGCGGGCCGATGTTCAGATACGCGTTGACGATCGTGGACACCCAGGGGTGCCGGACCAGGACCTCGCGGTAGTCGGCGGCCAGGCGGCGCAGGTGGATGCGCCAGTCCTGGCCGTCCTCGGGGTCGGTGAGCGGGAGTTCGCCGAAGACCGCGTCGACGGCCAGCTCAAGGATGTCGTCCTTGGTGTCCACGTACCAGTACAAGGACATCGCCGTGACGTTCAGCTCGGTGGCGATGCGGCGCATGGAGAGCTTGCCGAGGCCCTCCGCGTCCAGGAGGCGGACGGCGGTCGCGACGATCCGGTCGCGGTCGAGCCCTTCCGGCTGCTCCGCCTTGCGGCTGCTTCCCGGCCGGGCGGCCCTGTCCTCCAGCCAGACGCTGGAGCGCGCCGGGTTCCTGGCGCGGTTCGCTGCGCTGACCATGCTCTTGCCCCTCTTACGTCGTCGTGCAAGTACCGTTTCTGCTCGGCACCGTACCTGGGGCTGCGCCCCCACACCCCGCTCCCTCTCGGCCTCCGGCCTGGTCCTCAAACGCCGGACAGGCTGGATCATCGGCCTCCGACCTCGTCCTCAAGCGCCGGACGGGCTGCCTTCTCCTTCCGCTCCGCCCGTGCCAGCATCGCCGCCGCCACGAGCCCGCCCACGAACACCGCTGCCGCGCCGACCAGTTGGCTGGTCTGCAGGCCGGAGGCGAACGCGTCGGCGATCTGCTGCCGTTGGGCCGCGCTGTCCGCCGCCGCGAGCGCCGCAGGCAGCGAGGCCGCCGTCACCGCGACGAGCGCCGCGAACCGGTCGCCCAGGACCGCGCCGAGCACCGCCACCCCGAGCCCGTTGCCGAACTCGGCGAGCGTGCCGTTGATGCCCGCGCCGACGCCCGCCTTCTCCGCCGGGATCGCGCTCATGATCGCGTTGGCCATGGCCGGCTGGGACACCGCCATCCCGGCCCCGAACAGCACGAGGCCGAGCAGGATCCCGCCGTACGAACCCTCCGTGCCGCCGCCGAGCAGGGCGATGGAGGTGAGCCCGGCGGCCACCATGGTCATGCCGAGGACGACCGTACGGGGCGTGCCCAGCTTGACGACGACCTTCGGGCCGAGCCCGGACAGGTTCAGGCCGACGATCGTGAGGGCCAGCGGCGCCATCCGCAGCCCGGCCTCCAACGGCTCGTACCCGAGGACGAATTGAAGGTGCTGGGTGAGCAGGAACAGCGAGCCGCCCATGCCGAAGACCACGAGCAGCGAACCGGCGATCGCGCCCACGAACTTCGGGTTCCGGAAGAAGTGCATGTCGAGCATCGGGTACGGGGTGCGCAGCTCCCAGAGCGCGAAGAGCGCGAGCACCACGACGCCGACGGCGGCCGGGACCAGGACCTGCGCCGAGGCCCAGCCGTGCTCGGGCCCGACGATGATCGCGTAGACGAGGGAGACCATGCCGATCGTGGAGAGCAGCGCGCCGAGCAGGTCGGGGCGTTCGCCCTGGGGGTTCTTGGACTCCGGCACCAGCTTGATCACGGCGACCAGGCCGAGCAGGGCCACCGGGATGTTGATGAGGAAGATCGCGCCCCACCAGTAGTGGTTCAGGATCACGCCGCCGATCAGCGGCCCGGCGGCGAAGCCGAGCGAGCCGACCGTGGCCCACAGGGCGATGGCCTTGACGCGTTCGGCCTCGCTGAAGATCTGGATGACCACGGCAAGGGTGGTCGTCATCAGGAGCGCGCCGCCGACGCCCATCCCGGCCCGCGCGGCGATCAACTGCCCGCTGGTCTGGGCGAGTCCGGCACTGAGCGAGCCGATGCCGAACAGCGCGAGTCCGGCGGTGAGCATCTTCTTGCGGCCGTACCGGTCGGCGGCGTTGCCGGCGGTGAGCAGCAGCCCGGACTGGACCAAGGAGTACGCGTTGATCATCCACTGGATGTCGGCGGTGGACGCGTTCAGCTCCGTGGTGAGGGAGGGGATCGCGACGCTGAGGACGGTGTTGTCGAGCAGCACGGTGAGCTGCGCCAGGCAGATGACACCGAGGATCAGCCAGCGCTGCGGGTGGCCGCCGGGGTCGGTGGTGGTGGCGGTGACGGTGGCAGGGGAACGCGGCGGTTGATCTCTCTTACCGGCCTGACCTGGCTGACCTGGCTGACCTGGCTGACCTGGCTGGTCGGTCTTCGGCGTCACGGCGGTGCCCCCTGGAAACTCTTGTACGGTGTACATGACTTTCCCATACACCGTACAAGAGACTCTCTTACGCCGTACAGCTATTTCTTCCGCGTGAGGTCGTAGAGCGTCGCGCCGTCGACGGTGACCTGGGTGAAGTTCTCCGTGACCCAGCTCGTGAGGGCCGACGTTGAGGTGCCGCCGGGGCCGCCGCCCCTGCCCTGGTCGCCGCCGTTGATCCGGCCGAGGCCGTTGTAGCCAAAGGTCAGCTCAAGGAAGGAGTTGTTCTGCGAGCCGCCGACGTACGGGCGCGAGGACGCGGGCCACAGCTCCACGATCGCCACCCACCAGCCGCCCGACCCCAGCAACGCCAGCGCGGACAGGGCGAGTTGGCCGAACCTCCAGGGTACGGTCGTCGGGGCGCACACCGCGTACAGGACCGCGAGCGGCGGCAGGATCAGGAACGCCTGCAAGGTCTTCGTCAGGAACGCGCACCCGACCGCGACGCCCGCCCAGACCATCCACTTGGTGCGGCCGTGCTCCACGGCACGGAGCACGCAGTACACCGTGACCGTCATCAGGAGCGCGAGCAGCGCGTCCGGGTTGTTGAAGCGGAACATCAGCGCGGCGACCGGCGTCAGCGCGAACGCGACGACCGCGATCACCTACGGTCGTGACGGTCCCGATCACCGCACACACCAGGGCGATCAGCGCGATGGCGCTGACGACGAGGCGAGTGCGGAGCGAGCGGGGGCGGAACCGGGCCGGGGGCCGGCGCGGGGGCCGGCGCGGGGGCCGGTCGTACCGGTCCGGGAGCGGTCATGCCGGTCTCCGGGGCCCGGTCATGCCGGTCCGCGGCCCGGTCATACCTGCCCGGGGCCCGGTCAGACCTGCCCGGGGCCGGTCATGCCGCGGCCGCCTCCGCGGGCTTGATCAGGTAGCCGGCGCCGCGCCGCGTGTGGATCATCGGCGACCGCCCGGCGTCGATCTTCCGCCGCAGATACGAGATGTACAGCTCGACGACGTTGGCCTGGCCCCCGAAGTCGTAGCTCCACACCCGGTCCAGGATCTGCGCCTTGCTCAGCACCCGCCGCGGATTGCGCATCAGGTAGCGGAGCAGCTCGAACTCGGTGGCCGTGAGGTGGATCGAATCGCCGCCCCGCGTGACCTCGTGGCTGTCCTCGTCAAGGGTCAGATCGCCGACCGCGAGCACGGACTCGGTGCGCCGCGCCGCCGCCCCCGACCTGCGGATCAGTCCGCTCAGCCGGGCCACGACCTCCTCCAGGCTGAACGGCTTCGTCACATAGTCGTCGCCGCCCGCCGTAAGCCCCGCGATCCGGTCCTCCACCGCGTCCTTGGCGGTGAGGAACAGCACGGGCACGTCCGGCAGTTCACGCCGCAGCCGGCCGAGGACGGTGAGCCCGTGCATATCGGGCAGCATCACGTCGAGCACGACGGCGTCGGGCCGGAACGCGCGCGCCGCCCGCACGGCCCCCGCGCCGTCGGCGGCGGTCCGGATCTCCCAGCCCTCGTAGCGCAGCGCCATGGAGAGCAGCTCGGTCAGGGACGACTCGTCGTCGACGACAAGCACCCGCACGGGGCTGCCGTCGGGCCTGAGCAGTTCGGTACGGGGTTCGGAGCTCGTGGTCATACGCGCCACCCTGACCGGGCCCTCTGAGAGCACCCTTGCGCGAACCTGTGAATTTCCTGAGAAACGTCCCGGGGCACCGGACTGGCCCAGGGTCCCGGGGCACCGGACTGGCCCAGGGTCCCGGGGCACGGGACTGGCCCAGGGATGCGTGCCCCCTCTCAGAGTCCGGGCCCGAGCCCGAACAACCCCGCCCCGTTGTCATGGCACACCGCCCGCAGCCACTCCTCCCCGAGCCCGAGCCGCTCCAGGGCGTCGAGCTGATGGACGTACGGATACGGGATGTTGGGGAAGTCCGTGCCGAGCAGGATCCGGTCCCCCAGGTCGGCGAGCCGGGCCCGCTCCGCGGCGGGGAAGGGGCTGAGCCGCTCGCTGAAGTCCGTGAACGCCATCGTGGTGTCGAGCCGCACCTCCGCGTACCGCTCGGCCAGGTCCAGGAAGTCCGCGTACTCCGGCATGCCCATGTGCGCCACGATCAGCCGCAGCCGCGGATGGCGCGCGAGCACCCGCCCCACCGGCTCGGGCCCGGTGTACTTGCCCGGCTGCGGCCCGGATCCGCAGTGCATCACCACCGGCGTGCCGGACTCGGCGAGCAGGCCCCACGCCCGGTCGAGCCGCTCGTCCGCCGGATCGTAACCCCCCACCTGCACATGGGACTTGAAGACCCGCGCCCCCGCCTCGACCGCCTCGCGCACATACGTCTCCACGCCGTCCTCGGGAAACAGCGTGGCCGTGTGCAGGCAGTCCGGCGTACGCCCGGCGAACTCGGCGGCCCAGCCGTTCAGCCAGGACGCCATGCCGGGCTTGTGCGGATAGAGCATCGCCGTGAACGCCCGCACCCCGAACTCCCGCAGCACCGCGAGCCGTTCCTCTTCGTCCCGCCGGTACGCGATGGGCCACTCCATCCCGGTGAGCGGCCCGGCACTGTCGAAGTACGCCCAGACCTTGCGCAGCACCCGCTCGGGCATGAAGTGCGTATGGACGTCGACGAGCCCGGGCACCCCGAGCCGCTGCCAGAACGCCCGCACCTCGTCCCGCTCACGACGATCACTCTCACCCGTGCTACCCGTGCTACCCGTGCTATCCGTCCTACCCGTCCTGCCCGTCCTGCCGCACAAAGCCGTAACTCCTCTCCACCTTGCTGACGTGCACCGAGAAGCTCTCGTACCACTGCGCCTTGCCGCGCTCCTGCGCCGCGCGATGCTCCAGACGCGAACGCCAGTCCGCGATGGCGTCCTCGCTTTTGAAGTAGCCGACAGTGATGCCGAGCCCGCCCGGCGTCCGCGCCGACTCCACTCCGAGGAACCCGGGCACCTCCCGCACCAACTCCTCCATCCGCCCGGCCGTTTCGCCGTACCCCCTGTCCCCGGTCGTACGCAGTGACGTGAAGATCACGGCGTAGTACGGCGGCTCGAACGGCGGCAGAGGCCCGGCCTCCGGGGAGACGGAACCCAAATCAATGGTCATGCCACCCACTGTCGACACCAACCCCCGATCTGTCCACGGTGTTGGCGGTGTTGGTGATGTCGGCGATGTCGGCGGTGTGGGCGGTCGGGGGCGGTATCGGCGGCGGCGTCGCATCGGCATCGACATCGACATCGGCATCGGCGGCCTCAGAACAACCCACCCTGCACACCCCCGCTCTCCCCGTCCCGCGCGACCAGCGGATCCACCGGCACGCTCACCCCAGCCGCCCCCTCCGGCCCCTCCGCATCCACCGCGACGAGCTGCCAGCCGCTCAGCAGCCGCCCGTCCACGACCACGGTCCCGCCCCCGTCCCTCGGCCGCAGACACAGATCGGGCCCGGCCGCGCCCACGAGCCGCCCGGCGACCCCACCCCCGTCCACCAACTCCCGCACGACCCGCACCCCGGAGGCCTCGCCCATCCCGTCGAGCCCGAACACCCCTGACTGGTCGACCGGTTCGAACTCCATCCGCTCCAGGGACTCCGGCCAGCCGGTGAGCGCGACGGCCCGCGCATGGCAGTCCCGCAGCTCCGCCACGCGCGCGTCGAGCGGCGGCAGCACGAACCGCGCGGCCCGCTTGCGCGCGTACGGAATCCGGTCCGGCACCTTGAGCGCCGCCCCGAGCAGTTCCTCCGCCCGACGTGCCGCCATCAACGGCCCCCGCCCCAGCCACGCGAAGGCCACCGCCCCCTGCTCCTGCAACCGAGCCGGCCCCCGCCGCACCCCCGTGATCCCCACCTTCAGCAGCCCGGGCCCGAACCACGCCAGATACACGGCGTACGGCCGCTGGTCCCCGGCGTTGGTGTCCGCCGCGACGGAGAACGAGCGGTCGATCCGCGCACACTCCGCACACTGGTCCCGCGTCCCCCGCCCCGGCACCTCCGCCCCGGTCGGACACGGCGTACGCCGCCCCGCTCTCCACACCCCGACACAGCACCGCACCCCCCGCGCCACGAACGCCAACTCCAGCCCGAACCCGAGCACACTCCCCCGCTCACCCCGCCCCACCCCGAACCACCGCAGCTCCGGCCGCCCCTCAACCCACCGAACCCCCGCACAAGCCCACGCCATACCCCCAGCATGCTCCCCACCACTGACAACACAGCACCTGCCGACAGACAGACGCAGACAACAAAAGAGGCCCCGGACTCTCGTCCGGGACCTCTCAGGCTGTGCACTCGGCAGGATTCGAACCTGCAACCTTCTGATCCGTAGGCGGGTGCGCCGTCGTTTTGGATCACTTGAACGTCACGTACGGCGGGCACGCCACCACCCGTGGAACGGCCGCCAAGGTCGCCGCTGTGCGTCGTTGTACGCCCGTGTTGATGTCAGCAGCTGATGTCAGCGATGGGCTTGCTGCACCCCGCTACTACCGCAGATGAAGCCCAACCTGGAGGCTGTGTGAAGCTGGTCCAATACGCTGGTACGCGCCACCTCAGGACGGAGAGTGCCCCTCGGATGGGACCGAACTCGACAACCGCCTACGAGACGATCCTCGCGCGCATCGCTTCAGGCGAATACGCCCCGGGCGAGAAGATCCCGTCGGAGCGCACGCTTGAAGATGATCCCGGCATTCCTGTCCGCCGTACGGCGCTGCGGCAGGTGCTGGCGCGACTCGTGTCCGAGGGTGCCCTAGAGGTCTTCGGGCGGAGTTCCTACCGGGTACCCGGAGGCGTGAGCGTCACCGAGCCCGAGGGGCTGGAACCCTGGCGTATCCACGGCGAGCGCGACCTGTACGACAACCGCTGGGTCAAGCTTCAGCTCTGGGACGTGGAGCCGCCCGGCATGGAGCGCTTCGAGCACCACGTGGTGAAGCTCCACCACGTCGCCGTCACCGCCGTTCTGGATGATCAGGACCGGGTGCTGATGATGTGGCGGTACCGCTTCGTACCGCAGCAGTTCGGTTGGGAGCTTCCGGGCGGGATCGTCGACGAGGGCGAGGACGCTGCGGACACCGCCGTGCGCGAGGTCGTCGAAGAGACGGGATGGCGCCCGAAGTCGGTGGAGCGCATCGCTTCGTATCAGCCCATGGTCGGCATGGTCGACTCGCCTCACGACATCTTCGTCGCGCACGGAGCTGAACAGGTCGGCGAACCGACCGACCTGGAGGAAGCCGGGCACATCGAGTGGGTGCCGCTGGCCGACATCCCCGCCCTGATGGCCCGTGGCCAGTTGCTGGGCTCGGGCACCCTCGTCGCCCTGCTCCACATCCTGGCGAACCGCGGCAAGCCGGGACTCACAGCTTCGAGCTGAGCATGTCGACCCGACGGCGCTGCCGCACCGAACCGGTGCGGCTCGCCAGGAGTCGCGCCTGTCGCAGGTGGGTCTGAGCCTCGTCGTACTCCTCGCGTGCCAGGTGCGCTTGGACGAGGTCGGAGTGGAGGCCAGCCTGTGCGCGCACGAACGTCGGATCTACCACTTCCAGCGCGCCATACAGGCTGGTCACAGCCTCACCGTCGCCGAGCAGCGCGAGGACGTTTCCGCGCCACCGGCTGAGGTGCGCGTCGTTCAAGAAGATGCTCAGCATGTCCGGGTCACGATCCTCGGGCCCGGCCGGGATGGCCGCCCCCGCCGCTTCAAGCGCGCGGCGGCAGTCGTCGCCCAGGCCGACGTGAGCGCACAGCTCAGCCTCGGCGGAATGGAGCCATGCGCGAAGGCGCGGAGACCCAGCCAAGCCGAGAGAGCGCTGAGCATCCCGAACCAGCTCCAACCCGAGTGCCGGCCGCCCGGCCTCGCTGAGCACGTACGCCTGCTCTGCCTTCGCATGGGCCAGGTACATCGGGGCTTCGGCATCGTGTGCGGCTCGCTTCGCCAACTCATAATGCTGCCAGGCGCGTTCGATGGCACCCGAGTCGATCGCTTGCCACGCGGCGAGCGTTGAGGCACCAGCCAACGCCAGGGCTACGGGCTTGCGCGCATTGGGGAGGACCGCGAAGTTCAGCGCCTCTTCGAGGTCGCCGAGGTGCGCCGTCATGCGGTCAACGAGGTGGGCCGCACCCCTACTTCGGTCCATCTTCCGCAGAAGCTCTGTCTGGTCGTTGAACGCGTCGACCATGTCCGCGCTGACGCTTCTGGCGGCGTCGATTCGGCTCAGGAGTTCGTCGTACCCGTCCGCCATCGGCAGCACCGGCGCAACGGCCCCTCGCCCCCGCAGCTCCTCGTCCGTACAGCCGAGCAGCGGGCGGAGGATCGCCGCGTAGCGGTCCGAGATGGTGCGCTTGCCGTTCTCCCACTCGGAGACGTACACCCGCAAACTCGCGGTCGAAGCAACGTCGGTGACGTGCTGTCGGGCGTACCGCTCGATCTCGTGAATCAGCCGCTCCTGCGACCAGCCGCGCGCCTTGCGCGCATCTCGTAGTCCCGAACTCACAGGCCACCGCCCGGGGATAGGTCCACTCGCTGACTTACCCAGCATGCCTCACATCCCCGCAGGTCAACAGCCCTTAACCCAACTGGTGTTAAGGGCTGTTGGCTACCGGGACCCATGCCCGCAGAGGTCTTCTGGATGTGCACCGAGGCGAGCGATCACCACTCGTATCGACGAGACCGCTTGACTCTGGTGCGCACCAGATGTCAACCTATTGGTGCGCACCAGATGAGGGATCGCTCCCGATTCTCGGTGTGCAAAGGAGCGGGCCACCACGCGCCGCTCAGCCGCAGAAGGCGGGGACGCTGCAATCCCGCTGAAGGCCAGGCAGAACAGGGGCTTTGCCCCGTACTGGCGAGGTGGCCCGGCGACCGCGAGCAACGGCCGGAGAGTGGGGACGAGGTCCCCCTTGCAGTGCATATCCCCTGTTCAGCGACCTGAAGGAGTCGAAGAAGTGAGCCAGTTACATACGTGGGCGTCGCCATGACAGACCGGCAGGGCGGCGCCGCTCAGTTCCTCGCGCGTCAGTGCCCTCGGGCCTGGCGGGCGGCCGGTCATCTTCCACCGACTCGCGGCGGCTAGCGCCGCGCCGGTTGCCTCCTCTGCCCGTCCGGCCGCCCTGCGGGGCGAGTCGTACGGGCGGGGCTGAGGGGAGCCGGATCGTCCGACCTCAACGGCGAGCGCCCCCGGAGCTGCAACTCCGGGGGCGCGGTAGGGCCGTTGCTCGCTTGCTAGGGAGAACACGACCCATGAAGGACATCGCTGCACGTCAGACGGTCGTTACCGTCGACCTGCTCGACCGCGAGCCCACGGCTGCGGAGCTGAACGCGGTCGAGCGGGAGATGCCGGTCATCCTGGCCGGTGTCGACCTGCTCGACGCGCTGATCGTCACCCTCGACCGCGCCCCGAACGAGCTGGACGAGCGCCGCATCCGCCGCGCCCGCCGCCGGGTGCTCGCCGCCCGCCGCGACCTGGCCAACACGGCCGTCGCCTCGGTCCAGTTGGGCGGTGCGGCGTGAGCGCCACCGAGACGCAGTTGAAGGCCGCGCACGCTGAGGTGAAGGCGGAGATCACGCGGACCGACACGAAGACTGGCCTGTTGCTCGCGTTCATCGGCGCGGTGCTCGCCGGTACGTGGAGCGCGGGCAAGGACCTGCCCCTGACCGTCTACACGCTCGTACCCGGGCTGGTCGGCATGGCGCTCCTCGTCGGCGCCGCCGGTCTCCTGCTCGCCTCGGTCCGCCCCAACCTGGGCGGTGACCACGGCTTCCCGCTGTGGGCCCGGCTGAACGCCGAGCAGATCCGCGCCACCGTGGCGACCGACCCGGCCGAGGACATCGCCGGTCTCTCCCGGATCGCGGTCAGGAAGTTCACCGGCCTGCGTCGCGCGGTGGACCTGACCCGTATCGGCGGCGGCCTCCTCATCCTCGCCATCCTGATCGCGCTCGGGGGTGCGGCATGAGGGCCAAGACGATGCTGCCCGCCGCCGCGATGACGGCAGTTTCTATGGTGCTCACCCTCGCCGTGGTCGTGATGTGGCTGGGCAGTGCGATGCCGTGGTGGATCGCGCTCGTCGTCGGCCTGGGTCTTGACGGGGGATGGCTGGCCGATCTCGCCTACGAACGCCGCCTCGCCGCCCAGGGCGACCACAACCGCACGGTCACGGCCGTCGGCTGGTGCTTCGGCCTGCTCGCGACCGGCGTTCTGGTCGCGCACGCGCTCACGGTCGAGGAGTCGACGGCAGCGTGGCTTGCTGTCTCCTGGCTGCCGCTGGGCGCTAAGGCGCTGTGGCTGGTGCACGGGCTGTGGGAGCGCACCGCTCTGACCGGTGCGGCCCTGGAGTCGATCCGATCGATCCGCCAGGACGCCCGCGACCAAGCCGCCGTTGCCCGTGCCCGACTGCGGGCCCAGGCCGGTGCCGAGGAGACTCGACTGACGGCCGTTACCGAGGCCGGAGCGCGCGTCGCCCGCGTCCAGGCGCAGACCGCCAGCGATCTGGCAAAGGCGTGGTCGACCCTGGAGAAGGCCCGTGAGGGCGAGTCGACCAGTCGGGCACTCACGAGCGTCACGGATCGGGTTACCCCTGGTTGGGACCTGCCGGTCTGGGGCCCGACCGAGACCGTCCCGACACCGGACGCGAATGCGGAGGAATCTACCGAGACCGAGAGGAAACGGTCTACGGCTGACCTGGGCGAATCGACCGCCGAGCCGGTCACTGTGGACCTGACTCGGCTGCCCCGACCGGTGCCGGTGGACTTCCTGAAGTCGGCCGGATCGGTCAAGCCGCTGCCCACGATCGAGTCGGCCCCGGTCGCCTCGATCGAGACGCGTGCGCTGGCCGCCGAGTCGACCCGATCGCGTCGGGCGACCGGTCGGGTCCCGGAGGTCGCCCGATCGCCTCGACCCCGGCGGACGCCGGATCAACTGCTCGCCGAGGCGCGGGCCGCGACGGTCGATTGGCCGGAGGGGAAGCTGACCGCCGAGGGCATCCGCCGTGAGGTTCACACCTCGCCTGCGAACGCCCGCACGCTGCGCGAGACCCTGCGGGCCGAGCGCGGCCTTGAGACCGCCTCATGACCGCCTACGGCAAGTGCTTCGACCCGACCGGCGCCCGCCACGGCATCCCGACCTACCCGTGGCGGTACGCCCCGGACGGCTACGCCACCCGCCGCCAGCTCCGCGAGCTGGGGTTACGGCCGGGCGGCCAGCCGGTAGCGGCGCAGCTCATGCGCGTCTCGCGCCGCCGCAAGGCGGGCGTCGCCGTGGCCTACCTGTACCGCGTCGACCTCGCCAAGCCGGTCCGGCCGATGACGTCGCGGAAGTGGGGCGCGCTCGCGCTGGCGATGCTCGCCCGCCGCACCTGCCCCGTCTGCCGGATCACCTACAGCTACTGCCTGCCGACCTCCCTCGGCATGTGCCTGCACTGCCACCAGAACGAAGAACAGCGCGCCGCCTGAACCCCCTGACCAGCCAAGGAGATTGACCGTGCCCACGCACACCCAGAAGACCACCGGCACCGCTGTCCAGGCTCAGGGCTCCCACTGCTGGGTCCTCACCCTGGAGCTTCCCGGCCGGATGTCCACCACGTCGCACGGGGCGTTCACGCCGCCGTCCAACTGGACCCGCTACGACGCCTTCATGGCCATCAAGGACGAGGTCGCCAGGCAGAACCCGGAGCTGACCAACGCCAACGTCGTGTTCTTCTCCATCGAGCCCAACCAGCTCTGACCAGACCGCGAGAGGAGAGAACTCCATGGGTAAGCCCAACACCCGTCGTCTGGACCGTGAGATCCAGGCGTTGACGCGCAAGCTCGAAGCGGTCCAGGAGCGTGAGCTGTGGCCGTTGACCGGTGCCGAGCGGCGCCAGGTCCTGTCCGCCGTGGTCAGCGGCTCGTACCGGGTCGCGAAGAACAAGAGCACCAGCCGCGCCGAGACCAAGGCGGAGACCGCCTGGAACTCGGCGCAGATCCGCCTCACCGCCGAGATCACCGCCCTGCAGACCGAGCGGGCGCGGCTCGTGACCGAGGCCGCCACCGCCAAGGCGGCCAAGAAGTCCTCGGGCTGGTGGTGACCGTGTCCGCCACGGCCACGCCGCCCGGCGAGTGCCCGCAGTGCTGGCAGCACGCCCACGACCGGCGCGCACACCGCCAGCTCGGCCCCCGCGAGGACTGCCCGCAGTGCGTCGACCACATGCGCAACGGCTGCCCCAACCGGGTGCCCAAGAAGACGTCGGGCTGGTGGTGAGCATGGACCACCGCTGCCCCGCCGCCCACCCGGAAGACCCCACGGCCTGCGCCGGTCCGGTCGTCGTGACCGTGCTGGACGCGCAGAACGCGGGGGCGGACGGCTGCGAGCACCACGCCGCGCGCCTCCTGGCCAGCCTGGAACGTGGCCGCGTCTACCCGCTGCCTCACGCCCCGGCCGGTGCCGCCATTCGCGTCTTCAAGGCTTCCGACGGCATCCGCCCGTTCTGCTGGTACGAGAACGCTCCGCGCACCGAACTGTCCCAGCTCAGCCGCGCGGAGAACCGCGCACGGCACTGCCGCTGACCTGCCCGCGGCTGCTCGTCGGGGTGGCCGTACCTGCCACGGACCCGGCCACCCCGACGCCTCCCTAACTCCCGCCCCTCTCAGGGCAGTCAGGAGACCCTCAGCATGAGTGAGAACGTCGTCCAGCTCCACAAAACCCCCGAACCCCCGTCCCCCGAGGCGTCCGTGACCACCCTGACCGTGGTGCCCGACGCCCCCGCCAAGCGAGTGCCACTGTGGGTGCGCTCCGGCAAGGCCATCAAGCGGGCCGCGACGCACGACCACACCGCGAACGCAGGCCGGTTGGCGGTTCGGCACTCCATGTACGTGGTCGGCGGCACCCGGATCATGGGACGCCGGGCGTGGGACGGCCGTACCGGCGCCCGCTACGAGCGCATGCTCCGCGCCGCCGAGGCCCAGGGCAACTACGAGGTGGGCGCCGAGTGGGAAGAGCGGTTGCAGCGCTTCCGCGAGGCGCGCCACCGCCGCCGCATGGACCTGCTCACTGCTCCCGTCGACGCCGCCAAGGGCGCCTTGGTCGGAACCGGCATGGGCATCGGTGGCCTGATCGCGCTCGGGGTCGTGCTGGCCATCGCCAACGAGGACTTCGCCGACGTCGTCACCCCGCTGATGGCCGTGATCGAGTTCATCCGGCTCCTCATCACGATCGTGCAGGTGGTGTGGGGTCCGCTGATCACGATCGGCCCGTTCCTCGCCCTGCTCGCCCTGTGGGCCGTCGGCCGCAAGCAGCAGGCCGCCCCGAACTGGGCCCTGCCGGCCAACGTCCGGAGCACCGAAGGCGAGCCCATTACCCCGTCGATCGTGGTCAAGGCCCTGCGCGACCTAGGCGTCGCACAGCTCAGGAACGCCATCAAGGAGATGGGCGACGCCGGGGCGAGCATGCTCGGGCCGATCCGGATGGCCGGATGCGGTGTCGAAGTCGATGTCACGCTCCCGTCGGGGGTGTCGACGGTTGAGGTGCAGGACCGGCGGCGCAAGCTGGCCGAGAACCTGTCCCGGCACGAGCACGAGGTGTTCATCACCCTCCCCGAGGCCGCCCGCACGGTGAGGCTGTGGATCGCTGACTCGGGTGCGCTGGACGAGCCGATCGGCCCGTCCCCACTGGTCACCGACGAGACGATGACCGCCGACTACAAGACCGGCAAGGCACCTTGGGGCCAGGACCTGCGCGGCGACGGCGCGAACTTGAGCCTGTACCAGCGCCACTTGCTCGTCACCGGCACGTCGAACCAGGGCAAGACCGCTGCTCTTCGTGCTCTCGCGCTGTGGCTCGCGCTGGACCGGTCGGTGCAGTTCTGGATCGCCGATCTCAAGGGTGTGGGCGACTGGGCCATGTTCGACGGCATCGCCCAGGTCCTGATCGAAGGCCCCTCCGACGAGCACGTCATCCAGGCGACCGAAATGGTCGAGGACGCGGTGGAGGAGATGAACCAGCGGATCGAGGCGCGCCGACAAGATCCCACCGTTGTGTTCCCGCCGCTGTTCGTCGTGGTCGACGAAGCGCAGCTCGCGTTCATGTGTCCGGTCGTCGGCGACGACAAGCGCCCCTACGGCGGGTCCAAGGCCACCTCCCGGTACTTCATGGCCGTCCGCAGGATCCACAACCAGGGCCGCGCGGTCGACGTCATGATGTGGCAGGGAACGCAGGACCCGACCGACCAGAACCTTCCCAAGCTGGTCCGCGAGGGCGCCCACACCCGTGCCTCCCTCGTCCTGGGCACCGAGTCCCAGGCCCGCATGGCGCTCGGAGACAAGGCCATCGACGGCGGCGCAGCGCCGCACCTGCTGCGCATGGGCCTGGACAAGGGAACGCTCGTGGTCGCCTCCGACGGCATCGACAAGCCCAAGGGACAGGCATCGATCACGGTGCGCACGCACTTCATCGACGACGACCCGGCCGCCGAGATCGCGGAGCGTGCCAAGGCCCTGCGCGACGGGGCAACGACCCTGCGCGTCATCGAGCGCGATGAGCGCGACCCGCTCGCCGACATCGCGGCTGTCATCGGCGACGCCGCGCGGATGCGTACGGACGAGGTCCTGAAGCGGCTGCACGCCCTGGACGCGGCCGTCTACCGCGCGTGGAACAACGGCCGCCTAAAGCGGCTGCTCGAAGAGCACGGCGAGGAGCCGAAGAAGTCCCACGGGGTCATGGTCGTCCGCGCCGACGACGTCGCCCGGGCGCTCGCCAACCGCGACACAGACGGTTCCGCTTCCACCGCCAGGTAGCGGGGAGGAACGGCCCCGGGCGCGGGGAGGCGGGGAGAACTCCCCAACCACCTCCCCAGGCCCGCCTCCCCGCACTGATCAGCACAAACATCACTGCGGGGAGGCGGGGAGGCACCCCAGGTCAGCCCCCGAAACACCCCTCCACACATGCCCACAAGGGGGGTGCCTCAACCTCCCCGAACCCCGCTCGGAAGGGATTCCGCGTGCTCCCCGAACACTCCACGCCCGACCGGCTCCAACAGTCCCTGGCGGCCCATCAACCGGCCCCGATCCACGTCGTTCAGGCCGCTCCGCTCGTGCCCGTTCAGCCGGGCCAGGTGCCCACGGTGCAGACCATCGTGCTCCCCGACGGCCGCGCCGTCACCGGCTACGCCATCGAGCCCGCCAAGCCCGAACCGCACTCCGCGAAGCCCGCGGTGTCGCGTACGGCGGTGAACGTCGCACTCGGCGGCATCGGCTTCGCCGCCGCCTGCGGCGGCCTCCTGGTGCTCACCACGTTCATCACCGCCCTCGCCGCGCTCGTGCAGCAGCTCATCATCCTCGCCGCCGTCATCTTCGGCGGCTGGATCGCCGCCCAGGTCCTCGGCGGCGGCAAGGACGGCGGAACGGTCGTGAACATCCGCAAGGCCATCTTCAAGCGCAGCCACTTCCACAGCTGAGAGGGACCCGCATGGACGACGAAACGTACTGCGACGCATGCGCCGACTACGGATGCCGGGGCCACCAGGGCTGCGACGAGTGCGGCGGTGAGATCTGCAACGAGTGCCTCGGCTGCGACTGCGAGCAGTACGAGTGCCCCGGCTACACCGCCCACGCCACCGGCACCGACGCGTAGCGACGGCCCGGGCCCCGCCTTCGCCACCCCCGGGGCGAAGACCCCACGGCGAAGAGTGTCTTCGCCTACAACTTGCTCGGACACTCCGAGCCTCCATCTTGCTCCTGCTTGTTGCCTCGTATCAGCGGCTCGCTGCCGCCTGGTTGAGGCCGCAGGGCGGGCGGATTGTAGGGGCGAAGTCCCGGTTACCGAAACCGGTGATTCTCCAGATCCTGGAACCAGAAAGCGACGGCTGGCCGCCGAACGGCCTTGCCTCGCCCTGCCCATGTCCAGACACACCCGGGGCGACCGCTCTCTCGCCAAAGAACTGCGGTCGCCCCGGCCAACCAGCCCATCACAGACCTGTTGGAGGTCCCCAGCATGACCCAATCCCCCGACAATCCGCGAGCGTCCCTCCTGGACGCCGCCCTGAGCGCCGCCGAGCGCGGCTGGCACGTCTTCCCGCTCCGCCCCGACACCAAGCGCCCCGCCCTGCACGGCGAGGCCACCTGCCCCCGCACCGGACCGTGCGTCAGCGGGCACGCGAAGTGGGAGCAGCGCGCCACCCTCGACCCTGACCGCATCCGCGCCGCGTGGTCGACGGACGCGTTCAACGTCGGCATCGCCACCGGCCCTTCCGGGCTACTGGTCGTCGACCTCGACGTGCCGAAGGACAAGGGCACTTCGGACGCCCCTGACGGGGCGACGACCTTCAAGGCGCTCTGCGAGCGCGTCGGACAGCCGGTGCCCGATACCTACCGGGTGCGGACTGCGAGTGGTGGAGAGCACCTTTACTTCACCGCCCCGACCGGTATCCGTCTGGCCAACACGGCAGGCTCGCTCGGCGCATTGGTCGACACGCGAGCGTGGGGTGGCTACGTCGTCGGCTCAGGCAGCATCACCGCCCAGGGCGCGTACGAGGTCATCGCCCCGATCCCGGTCACGGAGCTTCCGGCCTGGCTGCTGGTCACTCTGCGAGCGCCCGCCCCGTCCCGCCCGGCGCCCTCGATCGCTCCGGCCCGGAACGCCTCGCGGTGCGCCCAGGTCGCCCTGGAACGGGAGAGCGCGGGCGTCGCGGCGGCGGTCGAGGGCCAGCGGGAAGCCACCCTGTTCAAGTCCGCCCGCGCCATGGGGCGGTTCGTGGCCTGGGGCGACATCCCCCGTCACGAGGTCGAGGAGGCTTTTCAGGTGGCGGGAGAGTCGGCGGGCCTCAAGCCGCACGAGTGCCGCTCCACCCTGCGCAGCGCCCTGGACTGGTCGATCCGTACGGCCCGGCCTCGGGAGGCGGCGTGAGCGTCCCCCCTCCCCTGAAAAGCCTTACCTCCACCGCCACTCGGCCGCTGGCCGCTCCACAGCCTGCGGACACTGCGGCCGTGGGCGCCCCGAAGGGCGGCGCCGAAGGCGTCATTCCAGCTCTTCGCCCTGACCCGCACCCGGCCAAGTCACCTCGCCCCGACGGGCGTTATCCGGTCGCCTGGCTGCACATCTGCGCCCCACGCGACGCCGTACCCACCGCCACCTCGCGCTGCGAGTGCGGACGCGACCGCTCAGCCATCGGCCGACACCGCGTCCTCGCCCTCATCGAGGACCACGCCGCCCACCGCAGCACGTGCCCCTTGCGCGTTCCCCAGGAAGGAAGGGCCGCCGCATGACCGACCCCATCGACGGCGCCGCGCTGCTCGACGAGGTGGAAGCCTTCCACCGCCGCTTCAACATCTTCCCCACCGAAGCCGGATACGTCGCGGTCACCCTGTGGGACGCACACGCCCACCTGCTCGACGCGTTCGACTCCACCCCGCGGCTCGCGTTCCTGTCCCCCGAGCCGGGGTCAGGCAAGTCTCGGGCCCTGGAAGTGGTGGAAACGCTCGTGCCGCGTTCCATGGCGGCCGTGGACGCGTCCGCCGCCGCCCTGTTCCGGTCTGTCTCCGGCATCGACGGCGGGCGGCCCACGATCCTGTACGACGAGATTGACACCGTCTTCGGCCCAAAGGCCGGAGAGAACGAACAACTCCGAGGGTTCCTCAACGCCGGACACTCACGTGGGCGCCCCATGTACCGGTGCGTCGGGGACGGCTCCAACCAGCAGGTGCAGGGCTTCCCTTCGTTCTGCGCGGTGGCCGTCGCGGGACTCGGCAATCTGCCGGACACGATCACGACCCGGGCCGTCATCGTCCGGATGCGCCGACGGGCGCGCAACGAGAAGGTCGAGCCCTTCCGGACACGCCTCCACGTGGCCGAGGGGAACAAGCTCCGTGACCGCCTCGCCAAGTGGGCCGAGAGCGTTCAGGAACAAGTCACCAGCGTGTTCCCGGAGCTGCCCGACGGCGTGGCCGACCGGCCCGCCGACGTGTGGGAACCCCTGATCGCCGTCGCGGACGCAGCCGGTGGACACTGGCCCGACCGCGCCCGGGAAGCTTGCCTCGCGTTCGTCAACGCGTCCCGCGTCAACGACAAAGGCAGCCTCGGCATCCGCCTCCTGACCGACCTGCGCGACCACGTCATGGTCGGCATCGACCGCCTGCCCACCATCGCCATCCTCGACCGGCTCAACGCCCTCGACGACGCCCCCTGGGCCGACCTCAACGGCAAGCCGCTCGACAACCGGCGTCTGTCCCGGATGCTCTCCGAGTACATGACGGCGGACAACGAGCCGATCGCCTCCCGCAACATCAAGACCGCCGGGAGCGTCCTCAAGGGCTACTACGCGGCCGATCTCACCGACGCGTGGGCGCGCTACTGCCCGCCGCCCCCGGAAGGTCCGCTACCTCCGCTACCAGGCACCGAAAACACGGCCTGACCAGCAGCGATCCGGTAGCGGGAAGCGACCCCGCTTCCCGCTACCGCGCCGCTACCCATCCGCTACCGCTACCCCTTCCCGCTACCTCCGACAGGCCCCTGACCTGCGAGGTAGCGGAGGTAGCGGAAGTAGCGGACTTCAAGGGGCCCGGGCGGGCCCCTTCCCCTCCTGGAGGTCTGCGTGCTCACCGCCGTACCCACAACTCCCGAAGCCCTGACCGTTCCTGAGGTCATGAAGGCCCTGCGCCTCAGCCGCTTCAAGGTCTACGACCTCATCCGCTCGAACGAACTCCCCAGCATCAAGATCGGGCGCGCCCGCCGCATCCCGGTCGACAGCGTCCGCGCTTTCCTGCGCGATCAATTGGAGGAAGC
>NZ_JASCIS010000058.1 GCF_029968015.1 Streptomyces luteolus | reverse complement strand
TGCAGTCACTGGTTTTCCACTCCGTTGACCTGTCAGAAGGGGTCATGGGGTCGCTGCGTAGGCAAGTCGAGGCGTACACGGCACAGTACTGGATACCTTTGAGACGGTACTCAGTACCGTTGATGAAGGCAAGTGGCCTTCGACCGCCGGGGCGGGAAAGGATGTCCGACCATGAGCAGACCTTCGGCAGCGATCAGGCTCGCGGACGCGGCGTTCGCCCTGTTCGACGAGCGGGGTTACGAGCAGACGACCGTCGATGACATCGCCGAGCGGGCCGGGCTTGGGCGCACCACGTTCTTCCGTCACTACCGGTCCAAGGAAGCGGTGATCTTCCCTGACCACGATCGGCTGCTCGAACTGATCAGGGACCGCCTGGCGACCTCAAGTCACAGCACGGCCCTGGTCGCCGTCTCGGACGCTGTCCGACTGGTGCTGCTGCACTACATCGACGAAGGCGAGCTCGCGCGCAGGCGGTACGCCCTGACCAGCAAAGTGGCCACGCTGCGGGACCGGGAGATCGCCAGCGTGGCGCGGTACCAGCGGCTGTTCCGGGAGTTCATCGCGGACTGGATGGGCGACCCCACGGAGGCGGCGTCCCTGAGGGCCGAGCTCATGGCGGCGTCCGTCGCCGCCGCCCACAACCACGTGCTGCGCCGTTGGCTCAGAGGAGAGTCCGCCGACCCTGTCGCCGAAGTCGACGAGGCGATGCGCGAGGTGCTCAGACTGTTTCCCACACCCGACGCCCGCTCGGGCGAGGACCAACAAGGCTCCACCGTCGTGGCGTTCAGAACGGGACAGGACCTCGACGCGCTGCTTCCCGCGCTGCGGCGCCTCGTCGAGGACGGACAGCGGCCGTTGTAGGCCTGGCGACCATACGGACCAGCCTCGCAGAGCTGCTCGACGCGGCGCGATGGCGGAGCCTTCAGCAGTTTGCTCTTACATATGCGCCCGCGAGGTTATGTTCCGGGACACCATCGCTCCGCACCGGACGGGGTTCCTAGAGTCACACCGTCAATTCGGCGTCGTACCGCCTGGCTGTGGGCCGGGGGCGCCGACTGCCCGGGTGGTCCAGGAGGTTTGCTGGTGGGAATGGACAAGGTGGTCGTTGACGCGGCCGACGCCGTGGGGGACATCCCGGACGGAGCATCGCTCGCCGTGGGTGGTTTCGGGCTGTGCGGCATCCCCGGCGTGCTGATCCACGCCGTGCTCGAACGTGCGGTGAGGGGGCTGCGGGTGGTCTCCAACAACTGCGGGGTCGACGACTGGGGGCTCGGCCTGCTGCTGCGAGAGTCCCGTATCGCGCGGGTGACCAGCTCGTACGTGGGAGAGAACAAGGAGTTCGCCCGGCAGTACCTCGAGGGCGAGCTGGAAGTGGAGTTGGTGCCCCAGGGCACCCTGGCGGAGCGGCTGCGCGCGGGTGGGGCCGGGATTCCCGGGTTCTACACCCCCGCCGGAGTGGGCACGTCGATCGCCGAAGGCGGGCTGCCCTGGCGCTATCGGCCCGACGGCACGGTGGCGGTCGCCTCGCCGCCCAAGGAGACCAAGGCCTTCGGCGGCCGTGAGTACCTCCTGGAAGAGGCGATCACCACGGACTTCGCGCTGGTGCGTGCCGCGGCAGGAGACCGGCACGGCAACCTCGTATTCCATTCCTCGGCGCGGAACTTCAACCCTCTGGTTGCCATGGCCGGCCGGATCGCGGTGGCCGAGGTGGAGGAACTGGTCGAACCGGGCGACCTCGATCCGGACCAGGTACATCTGCCGGGGATCTTCGTGCAGCGCGTGGTGCCGATCGCCGCGAGCGACCCCGCAGCGCAGAAGCGAATCGAGCGGCGCACCGTGCGGGCGCGTCAGGAAGTCGGTGTGTGACATGGCGTTGAACCGTGAGCAGATGGCGGCTCGGGCCGCGCGTGAGCTGTCCGACGGCTCGTACGTGAATCTGGGCATCGGCCTTCCCACGCTGATCCCCAACCACGTTCCGGACGGCGTGGAGGTGGTGTTGCACTCGGAGAACGGGATTCTGGGAGTGGGCCCGTACCCGGATGACGACGGTGTGTCCGCCGACCTCATCAATGCGGGCAAGGAGACCGTGACGACGGTCGGCGGTGCCTCGTTCTTCGATTCCGCGCTGTCCTTCGGCATGATCCGCGGCGGTCATGTCGATGTGGCGGTCCTCGGCGCCATGCAGGTGTCCGCCTTCGGGGACCTGGCGAACTGGCTGATCCCCGGCAAGATGGTGAAGGGCATGGGCGGGGCGATGGACCTCGTTCATGGTGCGCGTCGCGTCATCGTGCTGATGGAGCACACCGCGAGGGACGGGTCGCCCAAGCTGGTCGAGGAGTGCACTCTGCCGCTGACGGGTTGGGGCGTGGTCCAGCGGGTGATCACCGATCTCGCGGTCCTGGACATCACTCCGGAGGGTTTCGTGCTACGGGAGTTGGCGCCGGGCGTGAGCGTGGACGAGGTGCGCGCGGCCACGGCATCCGAGGTGGCGGTGGCCCGGGAGGTGGCGGTGGTCGCCGCATGAGAAACGGCGAATGCGGTGGCGGCACTCGCCCCCGGCGCTCCTAACAGCCCGGCTCGAACAGGGTCAAGGGTATGGAGCTGGCCAGTGTCCGGACGGGTTGTGGCCCTGAGGACCATTTCAGGGCCCCCTCGCACGCTCCTACGGTGATCGGCACCTCAGTCTCCAGGCACCCATGTGGGTGGCGGACTGGGGTCGCGGGACCGGGACGGTCCCGCGTCGCCTATCGAGGGGAGGCCCCGTGCCGTCGTACGGACCGCCACTGCCATCGCCAGAGCCCACCGCACCGATCAGCAGACACCGCAGAAGGCGTCGACGGGCTCCCGTACTGGGATCACTCGTCGTCGCCGCCGCGCTGGCCGCGATCGCCGCCCTGTTCGCGCCCGCCTCGCAGGCGGACGCCGCAGTCACCCTGGAGAAGGTCTCCGACTTCGGGGCCAATCCGGGCGAGTTGAACATGTACGCCTACAAGCCCGCCTCGCTGCCCGACAACGCGCCGGTGGTGGTGGCCCTGCACGGCTGCACCCAGGACGCGCAGACCTACGCGGACAACTCCGGGCTGACCACACTCGCGGACCGGAACAAGTTCATGGTCGTCTTCCCGGAGACGAACTCGTCCAACAACGGCAACAAGTGCTTCAACTGGTTCCAGCCCACCGACAACAAGCGCGGCCAGGGCGAAGCGGCCTCGATCCGGCAGATGGTCGCGCACGCCGACCAGTCCCTCGGGGCCGACGGGTCGCGCGCCTACGCGACGGGCCTGTCCGCCGGCGGCGTCATGACCTCGGTCATGCTCTCCACGTACCCCGAGGTGTTCAAGGCCGGTGCGGTCGTCGCCGGAATCCCCTACGGCTGCACCGACGGCAACAGCCCGTTCACCTGCATGAGCCCCGGCGTGGACCAGACCCCCGAGGAATGGGCCAAGCATGTGCGGGACGCACACCCCGGGTACGAGGGCCCGTGGCCGCGCATGGCCGTCTGGCACGGGGACAACGACACCAAGGTGGTGCCGAAGAACGCCGATGAACTGCGGGACCAGTGGACCGCGGTGCACGGCCTCGACCAGAAGCCGGACAAGTCCGACACCATCGGTCCCAACAACACTCCCCGGGACCAGTACCTGACCAAGGACGGGAACGTCGCGGTCGAGGTGAACAAGGTCCCCGGCATCGGCCACGGCCTCCCGGTGGACCCGGGCAGCGGGGAGCAGCAGTGCGGCACCGCCGGTGAACACTTCCTCGACTCCATCTGCTCCAGCCACTGGATCACCGAATTCTTCGGCCTGGCCGACCAGGGCAAGTGACCGGAATCGCGTCACTCCGTCTCCGTTGACGGTCCGCGTCCCTCACCTGGACGCTCCGTCCACCCGCCTGCGCAGGGGCACCCACCCGGGGCCCCTGCGCCGGCATGTCCGGATTGCGTCGGGTGGGAGACGGGCCGTTCTGAAGGGCCAGCCACCATCTTGTGGTGTGAGCCCACAGGAACGATTCCGGGTATAGGGGCTCCACACATAGAACAGTCCCGGCCTGTGCCCCTACGTTTCCGGCCATGACGAGCACATACACACCCTCTGCCGCCGGCTCGCCCCACAGCGACGTTCCGGTGGACCTGACGGGCCGGACAGCGATGGTGACCGGCGCCGCGAGCGGGATCGGCAGGGCCTGCGCGGTGGCTCTGGCCGGCGCCGGGGCCCGGGTTCTGGTGGTGGACCTGAACGCGGACGCGGCGAAGGCCGTGGCCGAGGACATCGGCGGCGAAGCCCACCCGGCCGACCTCTCCGAGCCCGACGCCGTCCAGGCCCTGCCCAGGAACGTCGACATCCTCGTCAACAACGCCGGGCTGCAGCACATCGCCCCGCTCCAGGACTTCCCGCCGGAACGCTTCGACCTGATCCAGAAGGTCATGGTCACCGCACCATTCCTGCTGCTGCGCCAGACCCTCCCGCACATGTACGAGCGCGGCTGGGGCCGCGTAGTGAACGTCTCCAGCGTCCACGGACTGCGGGCCAGCCCCTTCAAGTCCGCCTACGTCGCCGCCAAGCACGCCCTGGAAGGCCTGAGCAAGGTCACCGCCCTGGAGGGAGCCGAGCACGGGGTGACGAGCAACTGCCTCAACCCCGCCTACGTACGCACACCGCTGGTGGAGGCGCAGATCGCCGACCAGGCGTCGGCACACGGCATCAGCGAGGACGAAGTGGTCGGCGATGTCTTCCTGCGGCGCTCCGCGGCCAAGCGGCTGATCGAGCCGGCGGAGGTCGCCGCCGCGGCGTTGTGGCTGTGCGGCCCGCACTCCTCCTTCATCACCGGCGCTTCCCTGCCGGTGGACGGCGGCTGGACCGCCAGCTGAGCCGAGCACCCGAGGGCGCACCGACACCGAGCTGACCCACCCGAGCCGACAGGACCGGCGGCTCACGACCGACCCGGCCGAAATGAGCACCCTGATGAACGCAGAGAAGATCGTCATCGTCGACGGGGCAAGAACCCCCATCGGCAGCTTCGGGAAGTCCCTCAAAGCCGTACCTGCCCACGAACTCGGCGCCACCGCCGTACGCGAGGCGCTCGCCCGCGCCCGTGTCGACGGCGCGGACGTCGACGAAGTCGTCATGGGCTGCATCGGGCAGGTCGGACCGGACGCGTACAACGCGCGCCGGGTGGCCCTGGCGGCAGGACTGGACAAGGCCACTGCCGCCTACACCGTCAACCGGCTCTGCGGCAGCGGGCTGCAGGCCGTCTGGTCGGCCGCGATGCAGATGCGCTGGGGCGGCGCCGACGTGATGGTGGCCGGCGGCGACGAGAACATGTCCCGCATGCCGTTCCTCGACTTCGGCGCACGCGACGGGTACCGCCTGGGCGACCGCACCCTCGTCGACGGCACCGTCGGTCTGCTGACCGACCCGTTCAGCCAGGTGCCCATGGGCGTCACCGCCGAGAACGTGGCGAGCCGCTACGGCGTCAGCCGCGAGCAGCAGGACGAGTTCGCGGCCGAGAGCCAGCGCCGCGCCGCCACCAGCCAGGCGCGCACCGCCTTCGCCGAGGAGATCGTCGCCGTCGAGGTGGGCGGCCGTAAGCCGGTCGTCGTCGGGCAGGACGAACACCCTCGGCCCGACACCACGGTGCAGAGCCTCGGCAAGCTGCCGGCGGCCTTCGAGGAAGGAGGCTCCGTCACGGCCGGCAACTCCTCCGGCATCAACGACGGCGCCGCCGCACTCGTACTCGCCCGCGAGTCGGTGGCTGCCGAGAAGGGCCTGTCGGGCCTGGTGAGCGTGGAAGCAGTGGCGACGGCGGCCATGGAGCCGCATCTGATGGGTTACGCGCCGGTCCTCGCGCTGCGGAAGCTGTTCGCACAGACGGGGACCCGTCCCGGCGACATCGGCATCGTCGAGCTGAACGAGGCGTTCGCCGCCCAGGCCGTCGCCGTCATCCGGGACGCCGCGCTCGATCCGGCCAGGACGAACCCCTACGGCGGAGCCATCGCGCTCGGCCACCCGGTCGGCGCGACCGGGGCCGTCCTCGCCCTGCGCGTCGCCAAGGATCTCGTCCGCCGCGACCTCGAACTCGGCGTCGCCACCCTGTGCATCGGCGGCGGCCAGGCCCTCGCCGCGCTCTTCCGCAGGGTCTGAGTCCCGCTGGGCCTTCCGGTCCGCCACAAGAGATTTTCCGGTCCGTCATGAGAGAACGGTGATCAAGGCATGTCCCAACAACCCGCCCGCGGTGGTATCGGCCGTATCGTCAGCGCGAGCCTGATCGGCACCACCATCGAGTGGTACGACTTCTTCCTCTACGGCTCGGCCGCCGCCCTGGTCTTCAACACGCTCTTCTTTCCGGCCAGCGACCCGCTCGTCGGAACGCTGCTCGCCTTCCTCACGTACGCCATCGGCTTCGCCGCCCGTCCCCTTGGCGGTGTCGTCTTCGGGCACTTCGGCGACAAGATCGGGCGCAAGAAGCTCCTGGTGCTGAGTCTGGTCCTGATGGGCGGCTCCACGTTCGCCATGGGCCTGCTGCCCACCCACGCCAGCATCGGCGTCGGCGCGCCCATCCTGCTCACCCTGCTGCGGCTGATCCAGGGCTTCGCCCTCGGCGGCGAGTGGGGCGGCGCGGTGCTCATCGTCTCCGAGCACGGCGGCGACAAGCACCGCGGCTTCTGGGCCTCGTGGCCGCAGGCCGGAGCGCCGGGAGGCAACCTGCTGGCCACCGGTGTGCTCGCGTTGCTCGCCGCGGTGCAGTCGGAGCAGACCTTCCTGGCCTGGGGCTGGCGCGTCCCCTTCCTGCTGTCCGGTCTCCTCGTCGTCATCGGGCTGTGGATACGCGTGTCGGTGTCGGAGTCGCCGGTGTTCCTGGAGGCCCAGGCCAAGGCCGAGGCGCAGGCCGCGCAGGAGGGCGTCAAGGAGAAGGCCCCGGTCGTCGAGGTGTTCCGGCACAACTGGCGCGGCGTGCTGACCGCGATCGGCACCCGGTTCGGCGAGAACGTCTCGTACTACATCCTCACCGCGTTCCTGCTCGTCTACGTCACCGTGCACCTGGAGCTGCCCAAGAGCACCGCTCTGAACGCCGTGCTGATCGCGTCCGTCGTGCACTTCGTGACCATCCCGGCCTGGGGTGCTCTCTCGGACCGTGTCGGACGCCGGCCGGTCACCCTGGTCGGCTCGGTCGGCATGGCCGTGTGGGCGTTCGTCTTCTTCGGGATGGTCGACTCCGAGTCGTTCACCGTCATCACCCTCGCGGTCACGATCGGGCTCCTCTTCCACGGTGCGATGTACGGGCCGCAGGCGGCGTTCATCTCGGAGATGTTCGACACCAAGGTCCGCTACTCCGGCGCCTCGATGGGGTCCCAGCTGGCGTCCATCATCGGCGGCGCGCTCGCCCCGATCATCGCCGTCGAGCTCCTCAAGGACTACGGCTCCTCGACGCCGGTCGCTCTCTACCTGTGCGCCACTGTCCTCATCACCACGGTGGCCGTTCTCGTGGCCAGGGAGACCCGCGGCCGCAGTCTCAGCGGCAGCAGCGCAGTGCCGGGCCGGTCGACGGACTCCGCGTCGGCGCCCACCCACTGACCGGCCCAACGGCCCACCGTACGACTGCCCGCTGTGCCGCCGAGGGGGAGGCACAGCGGGCAGCCACCCCTGGAGGTGACCGTCGTATGCCTCGCTCCTCAGCATCCGCCGGCAGCGACGCCGCGTGGACCGCGCTCCGCGCGCTGCTCGACCTGCTCGCCCAGGGCGCACCGGCCGAGCACCTCGCGCGGCCCGCGGCCGAGGCCCGCGCGGGCGGCGCCACCGACCGGGAGGTCACGGCGATCGAGGACGCCACCGGCACGGCGCTGCGGATCCGCCGCACCCTGAGCCAGCACCGGCGGCGCGAGGACGAACTGACCGCACTGTTCGACACCGCGAGCGACCTCGCCGCGCTGCACGACCTCGACGCGGTGCTGCGGGCCATCGTGCACCGCGCGCGGCTGCTGCTCCGCACCGATCTGGCCTATCTGTCGCTGAACGACGACACCGCGGGCGACACCTACATGCGGGTCACCGACGGCTCCATCTCCGCCGCCTTCCAGCAGGTGCGCCTCGGCATGGGCGAGGGCCTCGGCGGACTCGTCGCGCAGACCGCCCACCCGTACGTGACCGGCGACTACCAGGACGACCCCCGCTTCCAGCACACCCGTCCCATCGACAGCGCGGTGGTGGACGAGGGGTTGCGGGCCATTCTGGGAGTCCCACTGCGCCAGGGCACCAAGGTCATCGGGGTCCTCTACGCGGCCGACCGCGCACCGCGCGACTTCAGCCCCGAGGAGGTGGCGCTGCTCTCCTCGCTCGCCGACCACGCCGCCATCGCCATCGACAGCGCGCGGATGATCGAGGAGACGCGGGCCGCCCTGGTCGACCTGAACACCGCCTCGCAGACCATCCAGGAACACAGCCAGGCACTCCACCGCGCGGAAGAGGCACACGACCGGCTCACCGAACTCGTCCTGCGCGGCGGCGACTTCACCGAGGTCGCCACCGAGATCGGCGCCCTGCTGCACGGCGGCACCCTCATCCACGACGCGGAAGGCACCGAGCTCGCCCGCGTCGACACCGAGGCACAGCCACCGCCGACGCAGGCCATCGCGGCGTCCCGCTCCAGCGGCCGCGCCGTACCCCTGAACGGCACGTGGGTCTGTGCCGTCCTCGCCGGCCCCGAACTGCTCGGCCACATCGTGCTGACCGGCCGCGCCGACCTCGGCGAGGCCGACCGCCGGATCTTCGAACGGGCGGCCGTCGTCACCGCCCTGCTGCTCCTCCTGCGCCACTCGGTCACCGAGGCAGAGGACCAGGTACGGGGCGAACTCCTCGGCGACCTGCTGTCCGCGTCGGGGAACCCCGCCGCCCTCAGCGACCGGGCCCGGCGCCTCCACCTCGACCTCAACCGGCCGCACTCGGTCTTCGTCACCCACGCGGATCCCGCGCTGCGCCAGCTCGTCCACCAGGCGGCCCGGCGCAGCGCCCGCGCCCGCCGCGGCCTGGCCGGTGTCCATCACGACCATGTCGTGCTGCTCCTGCCCAGCGCCGCCCCCAGCGACTGCGCCCAGGACCTGGCCAAGGAACTCGGCCACGAGATCGGCGCGCCGGTCACCGTCGGCGCCGCGGGCCCCGCCGGAGGGGCGGCCGCCATCGCCCGGACCCACACGGACGCGCTGCGATGCCTGTCGTCGCTGCGCGCCCTGGGCCACACCGGAGTCGGCAGCGCCCTGCCCGACCTCGGCTTCGTCGGCATGCTCCTCGGCCAGGACGCGGACCTGCACGCCTACGTACGACGCACGCTCGGCCCGGTCCTCGACTACGACGCCCAGCGCGGCAGCGACCTGGTGCACACCCTCCAGGTCTACTTCGCCAGCGGCATGAGCCCGACCAAGGCCAGGGAAGCCCTGCACGTCCACGTCAACACCGTGATCCAGCGTCTCGACCGGATCGCCCGCCTCCTCGGCGACGACTGGCAGGCACCCGAGCACACCCTCGAACTGCGACTGGCCCTGCGCCTGCACCAGATCGTTCCCGTACGGCCTACGGGCTGACGGCTCGTACGGCTACTGCCTCGTACGCGGTGGAAGGCGTCGGCTGGACGTCGAAACGCGCGTTGGGCAGATAGACGCGCCGCCCGTAGGCAGCCGCGGTCGTGGGGATCCTGAAGCGTGCGTCGGTGATCCGGGCTACGGCCTCGGCGCGGGTTCCGCCCTCGTCGATCCGCAGCACGTCGACGGCGTTCTGCGCCTGTTGCACGACGTACAGCGTGCGCCCGAGCAGCAGCAGCCCGTCGCCGTTGACCAGGGCGGGGCCCGTGTGCGGCACCCGGCGTGCGTGGCCCGTGGCCGGATCGACCCGGAACAGCGCGCCGGCCCACGCGTTGACGACCAGCAACGCCTGTCCGTCCGGGGTGCGTTCGATGCCGTAACCGGTGGCCCCGCCGTCCGGGTGCTGCACCCATTCGCCGCTCAACGGCAACGTGCGGGGCTCACCCGGCAGCTCCCCGTTCGGGCCGAGCGGCAGCACGAAGAGGCATGGGTTGGAGGAGTCGGTGACGTAGGCCGCGTGCGGTGTGAGGACGAGGTCGTTGGCCATCGTGGTGCTGTCGCCCACCGGCCAGGCCCGCAAGGGCCGACCGTCGCGTACGTCGACCACACGGACCTCGCGCCCGTAACCGCCGGCGATGAACAACCGCTCACGGCTGTCGAGCTTGAGCCCGACGGACTGGTGCCCGGCGCCGGGTCCGGTGCTGATGACACGGCCGCGGCCGGTGGCGAGCTCGCTGCGGTAGATGTCTCCGCCGGACAGCGACCCGAAGTACGCGTACGGAGCGGCGCCGATGGCGATGCCCTCCGGCTGGAAGCCGTCGGGCAGCGGGAGGGTGGTCGGCCAGGGGCTGCCACGGTCCACCGCGTGGGCGGCCGGACCCAGTGGAGTGAGCAGAGCGGTGGCGGTGGCGCCCGCCCGCAGCACCGTTCGACGTGTCACGGAACCAGTCGAACCAGTTGAGCCGGTCGAACCAGTTGAGCCGGTCGAACCAGTTGAGCCGGTCGAGCCAGTCATGTCGGGCCTCCTCGCGGCCGGATCAGCGGGTACGGGCACGGCCACCGGTCAGTCCAGGGAGCAGGTGTTCACCACATCGCCGGTGGCGGGACGTTCGACGGTGCCGCCGGCGGGCGGGGCGTCGCCGTGCTCGACCCAGGCGGTGAGTGCGCCGAGGGCGCTCCGATAGCAGGGCAGCATGGGCCGCAGCCGTTCCGGGTGTGTGTCGTAGAGGCTGTCCACGTGGGTGCCGTCCTCGACTGTGTAGTAGCGGTGCAGCCGGTCCCGGTTCTTCTCGGCGACAATGTCCGCGTACACGTCGGAGTCGGTGGCGATCGGGAGCAGTGCGTCCAGGTCTCCGTGCAGGGTGAGCATCGGCCTGCCGATCCGGCCCGTCAGCGCGATCCGCTCCACGGCCCGGTGCACGGACGCTGGCCGGTCCGCGTAGTCGTACGCGGCGTCCGAGGCGCAGGGCGCCAGAATCTCCTCGGGCGTCGTGCCTGCGGAGGGTCCCGGGCAGGCACGGTCGTAGCCGGGGTCGAGCTCGGCTCGGTACGTCTTCTGCGTGAAGCCCCAGTAGGCCTTCTCGTGGTAGGGCCACAGGAACTCGCTGCCGCGCGCGTAGCCCACGCGGTACATGTCGTCGTCCGTGGCCTCACCCTCCTGCCGGGCCACAGCGGTGGGCAGTTGGCGCAGAATGTTGGCTCCCCGGGCGGTCCACAGGGTGCCTTCCCAGTCCACTCCGCCGTCGTACAGCTCGGGGTGGTTCTCCAACTGCCAGCGGGTCAGGTAGCCGCCGTTGGAGATGCCGGTCATGTAGGTGCGGCGCGGGGCCTTGCCGTAGGCCTGCGCGACCACGGACTTCGCGGCCCTGGTGAGCTGCGTGGTGCGCCGGTTCCACTCCACGATCGCGTCGCCGGGCCGGGTCCCGTCGGTGTAGAAGTCCGGCCCGCTGTTGCCCTTGTCGGTGGCGGCGAACGCGTAGCCCTGGGCCAGGACCCAGTCGGAGATGAGGGAGTCGAGGGAGTACTGCTTGCGCACCCCGGGGGCACCGGTGACGATCAGGCCGCCGTTCCAGTTCTCGGGCAGCCGGATCACGAACTGGGAGTCGTGGTTCCAGCCGTGCGTGGCGTTCAGGCGCGAGGTGTCGGGGAAGTAGCCGTCCACCTGGACGCCCGGCACGCCTGAGGGGTTCTTCGAGTCCTTGGCCTGAAGGGATATCCAGTCCGACCGGTCGGTGTAGCGGGTGCCGGTGAGCGCGGACGTGGTCAGATCCGGCAGACAGGCAGAGGTCTGATGACGCGCGCCCGGCACCCGGACGTCGCGTTGGCCCGCACAGGTACCCGCATGGCTCGCCGACTGCCCGGCGGGAGCAGAACTCGCGGAACTCGCGGAACCCACGGAACTCGCGGAACTCGCGGAACTCGCGGAACTCGCGGAACTCGCGGAACTCGCGGAACTCGCGGCCACCAGCAGGACACTGGCCAGCACGGTGACGCCGGCTCTCGGACGCATGGGCTTCTCCCCTGGTCGGTCGGTGGTGAACGATCGGCGGTGAACGATCGGCGGTACGGAAGGTGTCGACTGGTCCGGGACGCGACGGAGCTCTCGGTTCAGGACGGCGGCCTCCGTCCACCGGCAACGCCCGTTCGTCGGCGTGGCCGGTGGCGTAGGACAAGTACCGTCATGCGATGCCTCGGGTCAGGGGCAGCGGTCGTCGGAGATCGTGAAGTAGCCGGTCGGCGATTCCTTCAGTGTGTGGGTGGTGGCGGTGTTGTAGAGCCCCATCTCCTGCTCGGAGCCCTTGGCGTAGACGTAGCCGCCGGAGGTGGTGGCCCGGCCGGCCTTGACCTGCTCGTAGTTGTTCGCCGTGAAGCAGGCCGCGGCGGGCGGGGTCGTGCTCTGGCTCGGGGTGGGGGTCGGGTCCGGGCCGGGGCTGCCTTCGGAGAGGCCGAAGAAGCCGGTGATCCAGTAGCTGGAGCAGATCGAGTCGAAGAAGTATGTCGTCGCGGTACCGCACTGCTGCTCACCGCTGCCCGGATCCACTGGGAGGCCGTGGCCGATCACGGGCACCTTGTTCACCTCGACGGCCACGCTGCCGTCCTGGGCGAGGTACTGATCCCGGCGGGTGTCGTTCGGAGGGAGGGTGTCGGACTTGTCCGGCTCCTGGTCGAGGCCGTGCAGCGCGGTCCACTGGTCGCGCAGTTCATCGGCGTTCTTCGGCACCACCTTGGTGTCGTTGTCGGCCGCCCAGATGGCCATACGCGGCCACGGGCCCTGGTAGCCCGGGTGCGCGTCGCGTACGCGCTTCGCCCACTCCTCGGGAGTGCCGTCCACACCAGGGTTCATGCAGGTGAACGGGCTGTTGCCGTCGGTGCAGCCGTAGGGGATCCCGGCGACGACCGCGCCCGCCTTGAACACCTCGGGGTAGGTGGAGAGCATCACGGAGGTCATGACGCCGCCGGCGGACAGACCCGTCACGTAGGCGCGTGACCCGTCGGCCCCGAGGGACTGGTCGGCGTGCGCGACCATCTGCCGGATCGAGGCCGCTTCGCCCTGGCCGCGCTTGTTGTCGGTGGGCTGGAACCAGTTGAAGCACTTGTCCCAGTTGTTGGACTGCGTCTGCTCGGCGAAGACCAGCATGAACTGGTTCCGGTCGGCGAACTTGGTCAGCCCGGCGTTGTCCGCGTAGATCTGCGCGTTCTGCTTGCAGCCGTGCAGCGCCACCACGACCGGCGCGTTGTCGGGCAGCGAGGCGGGTTTGTAGACGTACATGTTCAACGCGCCAGGGTTGGCACCGAAGTTCGCAACCGGTTCCAGTGCGGGAGCCGCGTCGGCCCGGGAGACCGGAGCGAACAGCGCCGCGATCGCGGCCAGTACGGCGGCGAAGACGAGCGACCCGAGCACGGGCAGCCGTCCTCGGCCTCTGCGGTGCCTGCTGGGTCCGGTACTTCTGCTGGGCTGTGCTGGCGATCCGTACGGCGGCATGCGGCCTTCCCCCGTCTGTAGGCGGCGCGGGCCCCTTCTGGTTCCGCGGCCTCAGCCCCGCCGTCCCTACGGGCGGCCGGTACCGAGATGCCGGTCACCGTAAGAGCCGCGGCGGGGCTCCCGACATGGTTCGGGCAGCTACAACCGAGGGGGAACCTGACCGGTTCAGCACCCTTGCCGCCTCTTTTCACGATCTGCTAAGGCAGTGGGCGGAACGAGTGCGGCTGGTGGGGCCCGAAGCGCGGGCCGTCAGCGTTGAGGTGCCTTCCGGGCCCTGACGCAGGGGTAGTACGTCATTCCGTTCGCCCGGCGGGCGAGTTGGTAGCGGATGATCATGTTGTGCTCCCGGGCGAGCTCGCCCGCCACCTTGATCGCCCGGTCCACGGTGGAGGCCGAGCGAGTCTCGATGATGTTCAGGCGGCGCGCCTGGGAACTGGGGCGCGTACCCAGGGTCGCCCCGTAGCGGTTCACCACCATCTCGAAGCGCGGGCGCAGGGAGTCGGTGTCAAGGCGGTCGGGCATAGGAAGGATCTCTCTCAAGCGCTGTGCGGTAGCGGCGGCGGGAAACCTGCTCAGGGGCAGCCGTCCATCCGGACGACGTCCTGTTGGGGGTTGCCGCAGACCCCCAAACCTAAGAGCGAAATAAGGGGGATGCCGGTGACGAAAGTCCCCTGCTGCTGGGCCGAAGGGCATCACCTCTGCGCCCGCTCTCCGTGCCCAGCCGCCCCTGAGCGGTGGCTTCCGTGATGCGCCGAAGGCCCACCCTCCCTATCGTCTGGAGACGGAGCACGTTCCGCCGACGGGTGAACACGGAGTCGACCCGGCCGATTTCAGTCGGATCGTCTCCGCGCATCCGAACCGGAGGGACGCCATGCCGGAGCTGTTCATCGGCGGTCAGTGGACCACTGCAGTGGACGGGCAGGTGCGGGAGATCCGCTGTCCCGCCGACAACACCCTGGTCGCGACCGTCGACGAGGCCGGACCGAAGGACGCCGCCGCGGCGATCGCCGCCGCACGCGAGGCGTTCGACCACGGCCCGTGGCCCGACACCCCGGCCGCCGAACGCGGCCGACTGCTGCTGCGCGTCGCCGACCTGCTCGAACGCGACAAGGACGCGCTCGCCCGCGCCGAATCCCTGGACACCGGGAAGCGGCTCGTGGAGAGCGAGTACGACATGGACGACATCGCCAACTGCTTCCGCTACTTCGGCAACCTGACGGCGGCGGGCGGCAGCGACCGGATCGTCGACGCCGGCAGCCCAGAGGTGGACAGCCGGGTGGTGCACGAGCCGGTCGGGGTGTGCTCGCTGATCACCCCGTGGAACTACCCGCTGCTGCAGACCGCCTGGAAGGTCGCCCCGGCGCTCGGCGCGGGCAACACGTTCGTCCTGAAGCCCAGCGAGCTGACCCCGCACACCGCGATCATCCTGATGCGGCTGCTCGCCGAGGCGGGGCTGCCGGACGGGGCCGCCAACCTGATCCTCGGCGCGGGCCCCACCGCGGGCGCGCCGCTCAGCGAGGACCGCCGGGTCGACCTGGTGTCGTTCACCGGCGGGCTCGTCACCGGTCGCCGCATCATGGCCGCCGCGGCCCCCACCGTGAAGAAGGTCGCCCTTGAACTCGGCGGCAAGAACCCCAACATCGTCTTCGCAGACGCCGACTTCGAAGCGGCCGTCGACTACGCCCTGATGGCGATCTTCCTGCACTCGGGGCAGGTCTGCTCGGCCGGGGCGCGGCTCCTGGTCCAGGACGACCTCCATGACGCGTTCGTCGACGCGGTGGTCGAGCGCGCCCGGCGGATCCCGCTCGGCGGCCCCTTCGACGAGCACGCCCGCACCGGCCCGCTGATCTCCGCCGCGCACCGGGACAAGGTCGAGGCGTACGTGGCGGCCGGCCTCGCCGAGGGTGCGGTGCTGCGCTGCGGCGGCACCCGCCCCGACGATCCGGCACTGCGGGACGGCTACTACTACCTGCCGACGGTCCTGGACGAGTGCACGCCCAGCATGTCCGTGGTCGCCGACGAGTCCTTCGGCCCGGTGCTCACCGTCGAGCGGTTCCGGGACGAGGAGGAGGCGCTCACGCTCGCCAACGGCACGGTCTACGGACTCGCGGGTGCCGTCTGGTCGCAGGACATCGGCAAGGCCCAGCGGGTGGCGAACCGGCTGCGCGCGGGAACCGTATGGATCAACGACTTCCATCCGTACGTGCCGCAGGCGGAATGGGGCGGAATGAAGCAGTCAGGCTTCGGTCGCGAGCTGGGCCCGGCGGGCCTGGCCGAGTACCAGGAGGCCAAGCACGTCTGGCGCAATCTCGCCCCGACTCCGCAGAGGTGGTTCGAATGAGTACGGACACCGGTTCCGGCCCCGACCCCGTGCCCAGCAGGAGCCAGGGTGAGCACGACGACGACGCCCTCGGCGAGCTCGGCTACCGCCCGGAACTCAAGCGGACGCTGGGCAACTTCCACACCTTTGCCGCCGGGGTCAGCTACATCTCGATCCTGACCGGCACCTTCCAGCTGTTCTTCTTCGGCGTCACCTTCGGCGGCCCCGCGTACTGGTGGTCGTGGCCGATGGTCTTTCTGGGCCAGTTGATGGTGGCCCTGTGCTTCTGCGAGCTGGCCGCCCGCTACCCGGTCGCGGGGTCCGTCTACAACTGGGCCAAGAGCCTGGGCGGCCCGCACGTCGGCTGGCTCGGCGGCTGGATGATGACGACGGCCACCATGGTGACCCTGTCCGCCGTGGCGCTCGCCTACCAGATCACGCTGCCGCAGATCTCCGACTGGTTCCAGTTCGTCGGTGACGGCACCGGCGAGACCGACGCGGCGGCCAACGCCGTCCTGCTCGGCACCGTGCTCATCCTCTTCTCCACCCTCGTCAACGCCTTCGGTGTGCAGCTCATGGCCCGGATCAACTCGGCGGGCGTCTTCATCGAACTCATCGCCGCCGTCGCGCTGATCATCTTCCTCGCAGCCCACATCACCCGCGGCCCCAACACCGCGCTGACGGAGACGTACGGCCTCGGCAGCGGCCAGAACCTCGGGTACCTCGGAGCGTTCCTCACCGCCTCGCTGGCCTCCGCCTACGTGATGTACGGCTTCGACACGGCGTCGTCCCTCGGTGAGGAGTCCCACGACCCGAGCCGCAACGCGCCCCGCGCGATCCTGCGCGCCCTCATCGCGTCGTTCCTCATCGGCGGCTTCATCCTGCTCTTCGCTCTGCTCGCCGTCCCGGACCTTCAGGCCAAGGAGTTGTCCACGGGCGGTCTGCAGTACGTGGTTCTGGAGACGCTCGGTTCGACCATCGGTGAGATCTTCCTGTGGTGCGTCGTCATCGCCATCACCGTCTGCGTCCTGGCCGTGCACGCCGCCGGCATCCGGCTGATGTTCGCGATGGCCCGGGACAACAACCTGCCGGCCGGTTCCGTGCTCGCCCGCGTCAGTCCCCGCTTCCAGACGCCGGTGATCCCCGCCGTGCTGATCGGTGTGGTCGGTGTCGTCATCCTGGTGATCAACATCAACCAGCCGCAGATCTTCTCGGTCATCACCAGCATCGCGATCATCATGATCTACGTGGCCTACCTGATGGTCACCGTGCCCATGCTGATCAAGCGGCTGCGCGGCCAATGGCAGCCCGCCCAGGGGAAGTTCTCGCTCGGCAGGTTCGGCCTGCCCATCAACATCCTCGCCGTGCTCTGGGGCACGGCCATGGCCCTGAACCTGGCCTGGCCGCGCGCCGAGGTGTACAACGCGACCGGACCGCAGCACTGGTATCTGCGGTGGGGCGCGTTCCTGTTCATCGGCATCGTCGCGCTCGGCGGCTTCGCCTACTACTGGTTCGTGCAGCGCCATAAGACAGGCGTACTCGCCGAGCACCGCTTCCAGCCACCGCCCCCACCGACCTCACCGACCTCGCCGCCCCCCGGCAATCCCTGACGAGTCGACACCAGCCTGTGTCTTCGCTCCAGCCGGCACCTGCGATGCCATCCGCATCGCGCCCTCAGCGGCAAGGCGCCTCCACGTTCAGGCCCTTCAGGTAGCGGTCTCGTTCTCGGGCGGGCAGGGGCTGGCTGACCAGGCCGCACAGCAGGTCTCGCCATGCCTCCACGCCGACGGTGCGGCGGACGACCTTGCGGTCCGGGCCGAGGGTGAGGATGTCGTCGGCGGGGCCGGGCACCACCTGCATGGGGGCTTCCGGCTTCGCGGAGGCGGCCGGTGGGTCCGTGTGCCACACGTCGAGCTGGTCGCCCGTGGCCGCGTCCAGGATGCGCACCCCCCGGTCGGTCCGGGTGCTGAACCCCTGTATCAGCAGACTGCCGTCCCGGCTCAAGGCCACGTCATGGGTGTCGCGTGGCAGGTTCCCGGTGGCACGCACACGCTGCCCGGAATCGAGGCGTACGACGTACGCATGGCTCTCCAGGTCGGAGAAGGCCGCCTGGTTCCCCTCGTGGTCGACGCTGATGCCGATGGGCTCGGCCTCTTGCGGCAGGGTGGTGTGGGCGGCGTGCTCGAAGGCCCGGTCGCCGTCCCAGCGCCAGGTGTCGACGTCGTTGCCGCTCCGGTCGAGGACGACCAGGGTTCCGCGGTCCCCGCTCAGGGCGAGGGAGAGGGAGCCGTCCTCGGGTTCAGGCAGCACCGCGCTGCGGGTGCAGGTGCGGGTGTCGAGCACGTCCACGGAGCCGTTCCAGAGGCCGACCACGTACCGGTCGCCCGGGAGGAAGTGGACGGCCGGGCGGATCAGATCGTCGTAGACGCCGTCGATGTCCACACCGCAGTCCGCCCGTTTCCCGCTCCGCAGGTCCCAGATGGTGAACCGCCCGCCCTCCTTCCCCAGGCCGCGCGTCACGCTCTGCATGCCGACGTACCGCTTTGTTCCCGCTGAGCGCGTACGCCGTGTCCGACACGTTCACGGACAGGTTGGCGTACGGAATCCCGCCGAGCCGGCGGCCGGTGTTGTCGAGGGGGATTTGCCAGGCCCCGCCTGGCTCCGGTCGTGAAGAGGGTGAACTCGCCCCCGTACGAGGCCACGGCCACCTGGGCGCCATCGGCCGACATCGCGAGGCTGCCGGCCGTCCGCGCCATCCGGCCCAGTGTCGTGCCGGGCTTCAGTGCGGAGTCGTACAGGCGGACCGCACCGTCCTGCCCGCCCAGCACGAAGTTCCCCTCGCCGTCGGCGACCGCCATGTCCTGGTGCACGCCCAAGGGCCGTCCGGCGGTACGGCGGCGCTGTTCCAGGTCCCACACCTCGGCGCGCTCCGACGTCCGGGCCAGGGCCTTGCGCGCACCGTCGAAGAGCAGGACCTCGTTGTACTTCCAGGGGTCCGAGGTGTCGCCGGTCATTCCTGGCAGGGCCTGGGCGTCCTTCCAGCGCGCCGATTCCGTCAGGAACTCGCGGGACTCCTTACGCCCACAGGCGAGAGGGCGAGGGCTCCGAGCCCGTGCGCGGCCCTCGGCAGATCCTTGGTGTGTCCTGCCGCCATGGTGTTGAGGAGCTTGCAGGTCTGGGTGTCCCACACCGGGACCCGGTTGAGCTAGACCTCCGTGGCCAGGACGCGGCCGTCCCGGCTGAGCGCTCTGGGTGTGCCCCTGGCGTGCAGTACGCGCAACTGCCGGGCGGAGCGCACGTCGTAGAGGCGAATGCCCTCGGCAGAATCGAAAACGGAGGAGTACGCGGCGGTCGAACCGTCCGCGCTGAGGACGACGTCCGTCGCGGCCGGCCTGCCCGCGCCCTCGTGTCCCGTCACTGAATCGACATCCGCGCGCAGGCGCCGCTTGGCGTACGGCGCGGCGGCCACGGCTTGGGCCAGGGCGCGCCGGGACTCGGGGGTGGACCGGGTCTCCTCGGCGTAAAGGGCGTACTGCGCGGCCTGGTTGGGACTGGTCGCGAGCAGTTGCCCGGAGCGGGCGGCCAGCGCCTGCGAGGCGGAGATGCGGGCCTGCGCCACGGCCTGGTCGCGCTGCCTGCTGGCGTCGAAGAAGCCGTAGACCGCGAGGACGAGCAGTGCCACGAGCAGGGCGACGCTCGACCAGCTGAGCCGTTTGACGAGCGGAGTTGCCTGAAGTCGTCGTGCTCCAACGCCTCCTTCGGACGGCCGTGCAACGGCGCGGCCAGGGGGGCGACCGCGGCGCGGAACGGCGGGTAGCGCAGGGAGCGGTGGCTTCCCTCGATCTCACGGAGGTCCACCCAGAGCGGTACGGACGTGAAGTGGCCCGCCAAGTTCCGTGGGAGGCACGTGGTCTTCCGCCAGTCGAAGTCGCCTGCCCCGTCGTCCCATTCGATCTCACCGCTCGCCACGGCGATGAGCAGGTGCTCCGTGTCGCGCTCCCGCAGCCAGTAGTCGACTTCCTTGGCCACCCAGGGCGAGGCGGCGGCTTCTGGGGAGGCGAGCAGGATGAGGTAGCGGGAGCATGCCAGTTCACGCTGGATCGACTGCCACAGGTCGTGGTTCGCGGGCAGGCTGGTGACGTCGCGGAACACGCTCATCCGCATGGGTCGGAAGCGCGAGACGGCCAGCCGCTCAAGCCCTCGCTGCAGCTGCTTCGCGAGCGGCTTGTTCTTGCTCTGGCTGTACGAGATGAAGGCGTCGCGCTGCGTCAAGCTGTCCGGCGCCGCGGCTCGCGCCTCGGCCTCTTCCACGGCATCGCTCATGGCGTCCCCCGTATCCCCGTATCCCTTCCCTGTGCCCATGACGTCTCTGACGCGCTGGGCCAACTCCCATGCGTACCATGCCCGTTGAGCCGGTGAGGAGTCCGGTGTCGAAAGCGTACGGGTGCCCGCACGTGTGCAGGCGATCGATACGTCGTTGGCGGAGCAGCGGCGGCCTGATCGCCCGGATCGTCGCGGCGACGGCGGTCGGCTCGCTCGCGGGGCTGGGAGTCTTCAGCCTCACGCAGGTGACCAGCCGCATCCTGTTCGTGGTCACGGGCGGCGTGGTCGGGGCTGTGACCGTCCTCGCGGTGCAGTGGTACCGGCGGCTCGCCCAGCTCACCGAGGTGAAGGTCTCGATCCCGCAGCTGAGCGAGCTCACCTTCGCTGTCAACAACGACTCCCGCCAGGTCGCCTGGCGCATGTTCGTCGAGACCGTGACCCGGGTCTCCACGCAGCCACTGGTGGGCGACGAGGGCGTTGTCCGGGAGGCGCTCACGTCGATGTACGGGCTGTTCGGCACAGCGCGGGAGACGTTGAAGGCCGCTCGCCCCTCCGCCCCGGTCCCGGGTGGGCAGACGGTCGAGTATCTCGCGATCACTATGCTGAACCGGGAGTTGAGGCCGTTCCTGTCCCAATGGCACCCACGGCTGCGGGAGTTCGAAAGGGCGCACCCCGACAGCCCGGAATCCGCCTGGCCGGACAACGCCGCCTGCCGAGCCGAACTCCAGCGGGTGCAGCACGCCATCCACGACTACGCGATCGGTTCCGCCCGCCTGGCCGGGGTCCGTGAACCAGAGCCCCTCGTCCGTTACGTCCCCGCCCCCCGGCCCTCCGACGGCAGAACCGCGGGGGGCACGATGCCCGCGGCCGGCAGCGGTCCTGGCGCGCGGTAACTGTCCCGGAGACGGTGACCCCCTCTCAGTCGGCGCGATTCAGTGGGAGCCCCAGGCCTCAACGTCCAGTTTGTCGAAGGTCGATCGGCCGACCCGGGAACAGCCGGCCGGGCCTGCACGGTTGCATGACACGAGGGACCGGCGCCTCGGACGGGGAGCACAGTGACCACAGGGTCGCCCTCCCCACGAGGACCCGGTCCCCGGGATCGCGGTACGTCCGCCGCGCACCCGGACATACACGTATTTCCGCAGGAGGACTGTGATTCATGACTGACCGCCCCTTGACCCTCATGGCAGTACACGCCCACCCCGACGACGAGGCCACCGGAACCGGAGGAGTCCTCGCCCGGTACGCGGCGGAGGGCATCCGCACGGTTCTGGTGACCTGTACCGACGGCGGTTGCGGTGACGGACCGGGCGGTGTCAAGCCGGGCGATCCCGGGCACGATCCGGCGGCCGTCGCCTCGATGCGTCGGCGAGAACTCGAGGCGAGCTGCGAAGTCCTGAAGGTCAGCGACCTGGAGACGCTGGACTACGCCGACTCCGGGATGATCGGCTGGCCGAGCAACGACGCCCCGGACTCCTTCTGGCAGACCCCCGTGGAGCAAGGCGCCGCCCGACTCGCGGAACTCATGCGGCACTACCGGCCCGATGTGGTCGTCACCTACGACGAGAACGGCTTCTACGGCCACCCCGACCACATCCAGGCCCACCGCATCACGATGGCCGCGCTGGAGATGACCGAGCTGACACCGAAGGTGTACTGGTCGACGATGCCCCGTTCGGGGATGCAGCGGTTCGGGGAGATCATGCGCGAGTTCCACCCGGACATGCCGGAGCCGGATCCCGCCGAGGCCGCCGCGATGGCCGAAATGGGACTCCCCGACGACGAGATCACCACGTGGGTGGACACCACCGCGTTCAGCGGTCAGAAGTTCGACGCGCTGGCCGCGCACGCCAGTCAGGGCGAGAACATCTTCTTCCTCAAGATGGGCAAGGAGAGGTTCGGCGAGTTGATGGGCATGGAGACCTACGTACGCGTCAAGGACGCCACCGGCGTACCCGTACCCGAGAACGACCTCTTCGCCGGATTGCGCTGATCGTGGCTTCACATCTCGCCGCCCCGACGGCTGAGACAGCAGGTGGGGCGCCTGCGCGTCTGCGTAGGCGCCCCACCTGCCGAGCGTGGACTAGGGCGCGGTGGCCGAACCGTCGTAGACGTTCTTCGGGGTGGCGACCGCGGTGATCGCACGGGCGAGCAGGGTGGACGGCTCCTGGCCCTGGCTCGTGATGTCGGTGTTCATCATGATCACCAGGGTGGCCTTCTTCGAGGGCAGGTAGACCGTCACGGTCTCGTAGCCCGGGATGGAGCCGTTGTGCCCGATCCAGCCGTTGGTCTTGAAGATGCCGAGACCGTAGCTGGTACCGGGGAAACCGGTGGGCAGCGTCTTGAGCCGCTCCTTCTGGGTCCTGGGGCTGAGCAGCTGCCCGGTGGCGACGGACTTGGCCCAGTGCCGCAGATCGCGCAGGTTCGAGATCATCGCCCCGGCCGCCCAGGCCCAGCTGGGGTTCCAGTCCGTCGCGTCCGCGACCTCACCGCTCAGTGTCTGGTCGGTGTAGCCGCGCGGGTGAGGGTGGGGGAACTCGTTGCCCCGCGGGAACAGTGTGTGACGCAGGTGCGCCGGGCGCAGTACGCGGTGGTGGATGAAGTCGGCGAGCCGGTGGCCGCTCACCTTTTCGATCACCAGGCCCAGCAGGACGAGGTTGGTGTTGGAGTACTGGAACTTCTTGCCCGGGGCGAAGGTGTTGCGGTGCTTGAAGCCGTACGCGAGGGACTGGCGCGGAGTGAAGGTGCGCTGCGGGTCGCTCAGCAGGTCGTGGATGAAGTCGGCGTCCTCGGTGTACGGGAACAGGCCGCTGCGCATCCCCGCGAGCTGGCGCAGCGTGATGCGGTGGCCCTTGGGCACGCCCTTGACGTACTTGGAGATCGGATCGTCCAGCTTGACCCGGCCTTCGTCCACGAGCTCGAGGAGTGCGGTGACGGTGAACGTCTTGGTCTCGCTGCCGATCCGGACGAAGGAGTCGGCGGACATCGGCTCGCCGGTCCTGGTGTCGGCGACGCCCATGGACCGGACGTAGCAGCCCTGGCCCGGCAGCTACAGACCGACGACGGCCCCGGGGATGTCCGCCTTCCTTCCGACGTCGTCCATGGCCTTGTCGAGCCGGGACGTGAGCTTGTGTCCCAGGCTGTTCGGACAGTCGCCCTTGTCGGGGTGGGCGGCGATCGGCCGCTGATCGGCCGCGGCGGGATGGGCAGCCGTCGGCGCCCACAAGGACGCGACGAGCAGGGCTGCGCAGAGGGTGCGGCGGGAGGTGGAACGTCTCATTCGGGGGCGTCTCTTCCAGACAGGGGGCGGACGTCACGAACATGACCACCTCGGCCCGCGCCGCAGACTCGACTGCCCGTTCCCGTCAGGAAGTCCACTCGTTCGGCACCATCGTCCCGTTGCCGGCGCTGTCAGCGTGTCGTGGCCGCCGCCGCGCGGGGTCACTTCTCGGCCGCGGGCTTGGTGTCGGGCGAGAAGAGGAAGGAGATGCGTTCCAGGACGCGCTGGCGCTTGGTGTTCTGGAACGCGGCGATGCGCCATGTGTCGTCGGCCTGGCGGACCAGTGTGTAGGTCTGCGTCTTGGACAGGTCGGCCGCCTTCGGCTCCTCGCCCTCGTAGGTGTCGCCGCGGCTGGTGGCCACGGCGGTGTCGGGGCCGTAGAAGCGGATGCCGAGCCACGAGTCGGAGAGCTTGGTGCCCTTGAGAAATCCGGCGAACAGGGCGCGGTGGCCTTCGGTTATGTCGCGGCGGCCCTGGTAGACGGTGCCGACGTAGCTGGTGTAGGTGGCGTCCCGGGTGAACTGGTCGCCGTACGCGGTGGCGTCGTGCCGGGCCCACGCGTCCTTCATCGAGTTCAGGGTGCGGCAGACCGCCTGCTGGTCGTCGGCGGTCGCGGTGCCGGACGGGGTGGCGGTGACTACGGGCTTGACCGCGTTGCAGTCGCTCACGCCGAGGTTCTTCGCGTCGGAGGTGGCATGGAGCCACAGATATCCGCCTCCTACGGCCGCGACGAGCGTCAGTGCGGTGACGCCCAGGATGATTCTGATGCGACGACGACGGCTCTTCGGGGCCGGAGCGATGGTGAACCCGTCGGTCTGCTCAGCCTGTTCGGAGTGCGGGTTGCTGGTCCTGCTCGTGCTGGTGCTGGCGCTGGTGGCGTTCATGGTGGAGCCCTCCCGTGATAACTTCGCGGAGGAAGTTGCTTCGTAGAAGATTTCTCTTCTTCGAAGAAGAGATTAGGGAGTGAGAGAACCGTTGTCAATGCCGTCGATGCGCCCCGACGCGAGCCGGATCTACCGCCAGTACCTCAGCGCGGTGTTGCTGCACAGCCACGCGAGCGCCCGCGCCTGTGACCTCGGCGCCACCGATCTGTACGCGCTGAACATCCTGCAGCTGACCGGTGCGATGACCCCCGGCGAACTGTCCGCCCGCACCGGCCTGACGACCGGGCCGACCACCCGCCTGATCGACCGCCTGGAGCACGCGGGCTACGTGCGCCGCGTGCCCGACCCGGGCGACCGGCGCAAGGTGACGGTTGAGCCGGTCAGTGAACCCGCGGACCTCGACCGCGTCATGGCCCCCGCTCGCCAGAGGATCGGCGACATTCTCGGCGGCTACACGCCGGAGCAACTCGAGGTCCTCTTCGACTACTTCACCCGCGCGACCGAGGCGTACCGGGAATCCGCCGAGCAGTTGCGCTCCGAGTGATGTGCGGGTGCGGCGGGCTCAAGGGCTGAGCGGCGTACTCCGTACAACCCTGGAGGCTCACCGGAAGCCAGCGGCCGCGTCGGGCCCCGCCGACAACTTCAACGGTGACGGCTACCGCGATCTGGCGACCGGTGCCCCAGGGGCTGGCGCGGGCGGGAAGGCGAAGGCGGGCGCTGCGGTCGTCAACTACGGCTCGTCCAGCGGCATCAGCGCGGGGAGAACCCGATGTCCGGGGACGCCACGTCGGGCTTGTCGGGCTCCTGAGCGCGGTCCTGACGGTCCAGGTTCCGCGGTCACCTGTCGCGCAGGCCCGCCAGCAACGCACGGCGGCTGGCGCGGACGTGTTCGCGCATGACCTGTTCGGCGCTGTCGCCGTCCTTCTCCAGGATCAGTTCGAGTACGCGATGGTGTTCACGGTCCGACTGCAGGGCGCGGCCCGGCCGGCTCAGCGAGGTCTTCACCAAGCGCGAGTAGGCGAGCTGGTTCATCAGCATGCGGTAGTGCGCTTCCAGCTTGCTGTTGTCGGCGCCGGCGATGAGGAGGTCGTGGAACTCCCGGACCAGTTCGGCGTACCGCTCTCGGTCGTCGCGGGCCACCGCTTCGTCGGCCTCGCGCAGGTTGCGTTCCAGGAGGTCGAGCTCCGGGACCCGGCCGCGCTGGGCGAGGAGGCGGGCGGCGGCGCCCTCCAGGAGCTCCTTCATCTCGAAGAGCTCGGTGATCTCGCGGCGTGACGGGGTGGTGACGAACGTCCCGACGCGTGGGCGGATTTCGACGAGCCCCTCGGTCTGCAACTGCTTGAGGGCCTCGCGTACCGGCGTACGGCTGACTCCGAACTCGTCGGCGAGGGCGAGCTCCGAGAGGGGGGCTCCCGGCTGGATGTCGCCCTCGATGATGCGCCGCCGCATCGCGGCTATCACCCGGCCCTGCATCGACCCTCCCCCGGCCTCGTGCCGGGAGGACCCAGACTGTGGGGCACTCTTTCCGCTGTTCACCGACTCCTCCTCCGTCTCGCGAGCGGCCCGCCGGTCATGCCAGGGGGGCGAGCGCGCCACCGTCGTAGAACTTACCCGCGCTGTAGACCATCGCGGGCAGCTCCGTCACGGAGGCGTGCACCACCCGGCAGATGAACACGGTGTGGGTGCTGGCCTGCAGCCTCTCGCGGATCTCGACCTCCATCCGCGCGCTGCTCCGGGCGATCAGCGGGCTGCCGTACGGTCCGCTCTCCCAGTCCAGGTCCTTGAACTTGTCGTCGGACTTGCTCGCGAACCTGCCGACGACATCGAGCTGGTCCGTGGAAAGGAAGTTGATGGCGAGGTGGTCCGCCCGGAACAGGCAGTCGTGGGTGGACGAGGTGCGCTGGACGCACACCATCACGGTCGCGGGGTCGAGCGAGATGCTGGAGAAGGCGTTGACCGCAAGCCCTCTCGGGGTGTCCCCGTCCATCGCGGTGACGACCGTGACGCCGGTGACGAACTGTCGGTTGACCTGCTTCATCACGTCGGTGTCGGGCTTCGCGGCGAGTGCGGTCATGTGCGTGCTCCTTGTCGTTCTGGCCTTGTCGTTCTGGCCTTGTCGTTCTGGTCTTGCCGTGTGGCTGGTCTGCCGGGCGGGTGCGCCGTCGCCGTCCCGCACGCGCGTCAGTCCTGTCCTACGGGGATGATGCCGAGAGCCGAGAGCAGTGCCCGCGGATCCCACGTGACGTGCTCTTCGGCGATCCGGTCGCCCTGGAAGCGGGCGAAGGTGGCGCCGCTGACGTCGACGCGGCGGCGGGTGGCCGGGACGCCGAGGAAGGAGTGCAGGTGGGTGCCGCTGCTGTGCCAGCGGATGGCGGCGCGGTCGCCGTCGACGACGATGTCGTCGACGGTCGTGGTCAGGTCGGGGAACGCGGCCCGGGTGGAGACGATCGCGGCCTTGAACGCGGTCAGGTTCTGCGGCCGGGGGTCCGAGCCGTGCCGGAGGTAGGCGGGGTCGAGGAGCGTGTCGAGTGCGTCGGCGTCGCCCTCGCCCCAGGCCGCGTTCCACACCTTCTCGATGAGCAGGCGGCGGGCTTCAGCGTGCGACATGGGTCGTTTCCTTTCGGTCTGCGTCCAGTTCCTTCCAGAAGGACACGGCCAGTCCGGCGATGATCACGAGGAAGGGCAGGGACGTCACGATGACGGTGTTCTGCAGGGCGTTCAGTCCGCCCGCGAGCATGAGGACGATGGCGGTGACGCCGGTGAGCACTCCCCAGAGGATGAGCACGGAACGGCGCGGTGTGAGCGAGCCGTCGGACGTCATCATGGACAGGACGTACGTATTGGCGTCGGCGCCGGAGACGAAGAACATCACGACCAGGACGATCGCGATCACCGAGGTGACCGAGGCGAACGGGAAGTGGTCGAGCGTGGCGAAGAAGGCGCTGTTGATGTCGGCCGCGGTCCGCTGGGCGATGTCGCCGCCCTCGTAGAGGTCCACGTGGATCGCCGTACCGCCGAAGACCGTGAACCAGGTGAAGAACACGACGCTCGGCACGGCGAGGACGCCGACGATGAAGCCTCGGACGGTGCGTCCGCGCGAGATCCGGGCGAGGAAGACGCCGACGAAGGCGCCCCAGGAGACCCACCAGGCCATCATGAAGTAGGTCCACAGCTGCATCCATTCGAGCCCGCCGAACGCGGTTCCCTGCAGGCTCATCCGGAAGAAGTCGGTGGCCCAGTGACCCACGGACTCGATGTACAGGTTGGCGAGGAAGACGGTGGGGCCGACCGCCAGCATGAACACGAACAGTCCGGCGGCGAGCAGTGAACTGCCCTGGCTCAGCAGCTTGATGCCCTTGCTGACGCCGGTCACCGCGGAGAGTGTGAAGAGTGAGGTGACAGCGGCGATGACGATCACCTGGGTCACCGAGTTGACCGGGATGCCGAACAGCGTGCCCAGGCCGTTGTTGATCTGGAGCGCGCCCAGGCCGAGCGAGGTCGTGGTGCCGAAGAGCGTCGCGAACACGGCGAGTACGTCGATGGCCTTGCCGGCAGGGCCGTTGACACGGTCACCGAGCAGCGGCACGAACAACTGGCTGACCAGAGTGCGGCGTTGCTTGCGATGGGTCGAGTACGCGATGGCGAGGCCGAAGACCGCGAAGACCGCCCAGGCGTGCAGGCCCCAGTCGAAGTAGGAGTACTGCAGGGCGCGCACCGCCGCTGCCGGTGTGCTCGGCTCGGCGAGCCCGTGCGGCGGGGTGGAGAGGTGCGAGATCGGCTCGGCGACACCGTACGAGATGAGGCCGATGCCCATGACGGCGCTGAGGATCATGGCGATCCAGGCCGGCGTGGAGAACTCGGGGCGGTCGGTGTCCTTGCCGAGCCGGACGCTTCCGGCGGGGCTGAAGGCGAGGAACACCAGGAACACCAGGATGGCGAGGGTGACCAGCAGATAGGTCCAGCCGAAGGTGCCCGTGACCCAGTTCAGGGAGGCGCTGGTGACCTTGTTCAGGTTGTCCGTGAAAAGCACCGCCCAGGCCACGATGACGGCGGACAGGCCGATGGAGGCCCAGAAAACGGAACCGAGTTCACGACCACTCTCGGGGCTGGCGGTGGGGTCGTCCGCGGTGGCTGCGGCAGTGCTCCCCGGCGACGGTGCGGAGGGCGTCTCCGGGTCTGCTGGAAGGTGGCTGGCCATGAAACTCCTTGAGTACGCGGGGCCAATAGGCCACGGCGTTGGCATGCAAGAAGCAGTAAGGCATGTCGCAGATTGAGCGTCAAGGGGTCGGCGGCACCGAAACGCGAAGCTCTCCCCGCGAGAGGTTCAGCTGCAGTTCAGCGGCGTATGGAGGGTTCATTTGCGGGGTTTCTCGATGGGCCGGGAGATTCGTCGCCGCCATCCTCTTGACCGACGCTTCGCGGGATGTCTAACGTCCTGTGGCATGCAAGAGCGCATCCAGGATCGTCTACATCCTTCTGATCTGTCTGATCAATCCCGTTACTCTGATTCCTCCGCCCTTGCGGACGAGGGCATCGGTCTCCGCAAGCTCGTGCTCCACCAGGAGGCCGTCCTCACCGAGGCCGGCCAGGCACCCGCGCGACCGGCCCGGCGGGCCAGCGTCGCCGCCGTCATCCGGAATCCCTGGGTGGGCTCCGGACCGGGCGTCGATCTCGCCGCGGAGCAGCTGCGCATCGCCCCGGCGCTCGCGAAGCTCCTCACGGACCGCCTCGTCGGCGCACTGGGAGGCGTCGACGCCGTCGAGGCGTTCGGGAAGGCGGCCGTCGTCGGCACGGCGGGCGAGATCGAACACGCCGGGGCGCTGATCCATACCCCGTACTTCGGCAATCTCGTCCGCGAGTACCTGGAGGGCAAGTCGATCATCTGCTTCGCCGATACCCGGGCCGAGGCGGGCGAGACCCTGGTCGTCCCGCTCTGGCACAAGACACACGCCGCGACCCGCAGCCACTACCAGACCGTCGGCGCCCGGGTCCCCGACGCACCGCGCGCCGACGAACTCGTCGTCATCGCGGCCGCGTCCACCGGCCCGCGCCCGCACCCCCGCATCGGGGACCGCCTGACCGACCCCGTCGTCACCACCAAAACCCTGGAGGTAGTTCCCTCATGAACGTGCGCAAGATCGTGACCTACGTCGAAGAGATCCGCAGCGAGGGCGGCCGTCCGGTCAGCCCGCCCGCACGGGTCGCCGTCGTCGCCGCGATCATCGAGAACCCGTGGGCCGGGCAGGGCTTCGTCGAAGACCTGAACCCCGGCATCGACGCCACCGCCTCCGATGTCGGCGCGCTGCTCGCCCCCGAGGTGCTCGACGCCCTGCAGGGCCCCGCCGAGGCGTACGGCAAGGCTGCGATTGTCGGCCTGGACGGCGAGGTCGAGCACGGCTCGGCGCTGATCCACACGCTGAAGTTCGGCGACCACTTCCGCAAGGCCGCGAACGCCACCACCCTGCTGCCCGCCGTGGAGAAGCGCGGACCGGCCGGTGTGGTCTTCGACATCCCGCTGAAGCACATCACCGACGCCACGATCCGCTCGCACCACCAGACCATCGAGGTCCGCATCCCCGACGCCCCGCACCCGAACGAGATCGTCATCGCGCTCGCCGCCGCGGCCCAGGGCCGCCCGCAGCAGCGCCTGGCCCCGCTCTCCACCGAACAGTAGGCCCCCGTATGACCAAGCCGCCCCTGGTGCTGCTGCACGGCGTCGGGCTCGACCACACCATGTGGGAGCCCGCGGCCGCGCTCCTCGCCGACCGCTTCGCCGTGATCACCCCCGACCTGCCTGGCCACAGCTCGCGCCCACCTGTGCACGACGGGGTGACGCTCGCCGAGCTGGCCGACGGCGTCGCCGGTGAGATCCCGGTCGGCGCGCACCTGGTCGGGTTCTCGCTCGGCGCTCTCGTCGTACAACAACTCGCCCTGCACCGGCCGGAGTTGACGGCCACGCTCACGTCGGTCAGCTCGGTGTGCGCGCGGACGTCCGGGGAGCGCGCGTCCGTCCTCGGCCGGCTGCGCGCCGCGGAGGCCGACTTCGCGGCGAGCGCGGCCGCCTCCATGGAGCGGTGGTACGCGGGCACGGACGTCGACGCCGACCGGATCGCCCGTACGGAAGCGACGTTGCTCGCCAACGACGTGCGGTCCTTCCTCGGCTGCTACCGCGTCTTCGCGACCGCGGACGCCGAACTCGCCCCGCACCTGGGCGACATCGCCGTACCCGCGCTCGCTGTCACGGGTGCGGAGGACCCCGGCTCCACGCCCGAGATGACGCACCGGCTCGCCGCGGCGCTGCCGCGCGGCCGAGCGGTCGTCGTCCCCGGGGCGCGGCACATGCTGCCCGTCGAACGCCCGCAGGCGTTCGTCGACTCCCTCACCACGTTCATCGGAGAGAGCGCACATGTCTGAACTCACCACGCTGCAGCACTTCATCGGCGGTACGTGGGTGGAGCCCTCGTCGGGCGCGTACTTCGAGTCCACCAACCCCGCCACCCGGCAGCCCCTCTACCGGGCGGCGCGCGGGAACGCCGCCGACGTCGACGGGGCCGTGGCCGCCGCCCGCCTCGCCTTCGAGGACCCGCGCTGGCGGAACCTCAGCCAGACCAAGCGGGGGCATCTGCTGCGCCGCCTCGGTGAGCTGATCGCCGAGAACGCCGAGGAGCTCGCGCGGATGGAGACACGGGACAACGGCAAGCTGCTGCGTGAGATGCGCGGCCAACTCGCCACGCTGCCCGAGTACTTCCACTATTACGCGGGCCTCGCCGACAAGATCCACGGCGACTTCGTCCCCACCTCCGACCGCCAGGTGCTCAACTACACGGCCCGCGAACCCCTCGGCGTCGTCGGCGCCATCACCCCGTGGAACTCTCCGCTGACGCTGACCAGCAGCAAGCTGGCCCCGGCGCTCTGCGCGGGCAACACCGTGGTGATCAAGCCCTCCGAGTACACCTCGGCGACCGTCCTCAAGCTCGCCGAACTCGCCCTGGAGGCGGGCTTCCCGCCGGGCGCTGTCAATGTCGTCACCGGGTTCGGTGCCGAGGCGGGGCAGGCCCTGGTCGACCACCGCGACCTGGCGAAGATCTCCTTCACCGGCTCCACGGCCACCGGCTCCCGTATCGCCGCGGTGACCGCGAGCCGTTTCATCGGCTCCACGCTCGAACTCGGCGGCAAGTCACCGAACATCGTCTTCGACGACGCGAACATCCCGAACGCGGCGATGGGCGTGGTAGCAGGCATCTTCGCCGCCGCCGGGCAGACCTGCATCGCGGGCAGCCGCGTCCTCGCGCACCGGTCGGTCTACGACGAGCTGGTCGAGCGCGTCACACAGCGCGCGAAGGCCATCCGGATCGGGGACCCGATGGACGAGCACACCGAACTCGGCCCGCTGGCCTTCGCCGAGCAGCGGGACAAGGTCGCCGGGTACGTCGACCTCGGTCGCGAGGAGGGCGCCCGCGTGCTGACCGGCGGCAACCCCACCGACGGCGGCCTCGGGGGCTGGTTCTACGAGCCGACGGTGCTCGTAGACGTCCACAACGACATGCGGGTCGTACGCGAGGAGATCTTCGGCCCCGTCCTGGCCGTGATGCCGTTCGACACCGAGGAGGAGGCCGTCCGCCTGGCCAACGACACCGACTACGGGCTCGCGGCCGGGGTCTGGACGCAGAACCTCGCGCGGGCGCACCGCATGGCGGCCTGCCTGGACGCCGGGACCGTGTGGGTCAACACCTACCGGGCCATGTCCCCGATGTCTCCGCGGCAGGGCTTCAAGAACAGCGGCGTCGGCGTCGAGCACGGCACCGAGTCCATCAAGGAGTACACGCGCCTCAAGAGCGTGTGGATCAACACGAGCGAGGAGCCCGTGGCCGACCCGTTCACGATGCGGAGCTGACATGCCCCAGGTCGCCATCACCCTCGCCGAGGGCCGTACCCCGGAACAGATCCGGGACCTGCTGCACGAGGTGCACACCGCGGTCCTGCACACCACCGGCACCCGCGCCGAGCACATCCGGGTCGTCGTCCACGAAGTCCCCCGTACGCACTGGGCCACCGGTGACATCACCCTCACCGAGATGGACACCGAGCTGAACGGCCCGAGCACCCCCGCACTCGCCACACCCGCACACGAGGAGCAGTCATGAGGTTTTCGTTGTTCGTGCACATGGAGCGCCGGGACGAGGAGGTCAGCCACCGGCAGCTCTTCGAGAACCTCTCCGAGCTGGCCCTGATGGCCGAGGCCGGCGGGTTCGGCACCGTGTGGATCGGCGAGCACCACGCGATGGAGTACACGATCTCCCCGAGCCCGATGCCGCTGCTCGCGCACCTGGCCGCGAAGACGTCGACCATCCGGCTCGGCGCGGGTACGATCATCGCCCCGTTCTGGCACCCGATACGGGCCGCCGGCGAGTGCGCGCTCCTCGACGTCATCAGCGACGGCCGGATGGAGGTCGGACTCGCCCGCGGCGCCTACCAGTTCGAGTTCGACCGCCTCGCCGACGGCCTCTCGGCGCGCGACGGCGGCAAGCATCTGCGCGAGCTCGTACCCGCCGTACGGGCGCTGTGGCAGGGCGACTACGCGCACGACGGCGAGATCTGGAAGTTCCCGACCTCGACCAGCGTGCCCAAGCCGGTGCAGCAGCCCACCCCGCCGATGTGGATCGCCGCCCGCGACCCCGGCTCGCACGACTTCGCCGTGGCCCAGGGCTGCAACGTGATGGTCACCCCGCTGATGAAGGGGGACGAGGAAGTCGCCGACCTCAAGGGCAAGTTCGACACCGCGGTGGCCAACCACCCGGAGGTGGAGCGCCCCGAACTGATGGTCCTGCGCCACACCCACGTCCACTCCCCCGACGAGCCCGAGGGCTGGCGCCCGGCCGCGGAGGCCGTCAACCGCTTCTACCGCACCTTCGACGCCTGGTTCGGCAACAAGATCGACCCGGTCGACGGCTTCCTCGAGCCGAGCCCCGAGTCGAAGTTCGCGGACCGTCCCGAGTTCGCCCCCGAGGCCCTGCACAAGACCGCGATGATCGGCACCCCGGACGAGGTCGTTCAACGGCTGCGCGCCTACGAGGAGATGGGCATCGACGAGTACAGCTTCTGGATCGACACCGGCCTCCCCCACGAGGAGAAGGTCAAGTCCCTGGAACTGTTCATCAAGGAGGTCATGCCGGCCTTCCAGTGACGGCCGCCCGGCTTTCGATACTCCGGCGGGCGTTCGGGAGGTCGAACGCCCGCCGAAGTTGAGGCCGTTACGTCAGAACGCCAGGGCCGCGCTCTTCGCGAGAGCCGCGTCCCGTGTGCAGCCGTTGGCGAACGTGGTCGACCAGCCGACCCGTCTGCCTTCCCACACCCCCGTCGCGAAGACCGTCACGGGTGCCCACTGCTTGGTGCACATGGCGTTCGTGCTGGTGCGCGCCAGGTCGCCGAACCGGCCGTCGACAGCCTTCAGTTCGGCGCAGGCCGCAGCCGCGTCGGGGTGGGTGCCGGAGGGCCGCGGAGCACAGCTGAGGGTGACTGTGCGCTCCACCGTGATCGTCGCGGCGTCGGCACCCCGGCCCACGGCCAGGACGAGATCGGTCGGTGCGTAGAGCCCCTTTTCCAGGGTCGGTACTGAGGGACGGTCAGAGCGGTCCTGCGCCACAGCCGTTCCGGCCGTCGCGGTCAGCAGACAAGCGGCGGCGGTGGCGGCTGCGGCCACCGTCCCGAGTACATGACGCATGAAGTTTCCCTCTCTCCTTGAACTCCGCAGGTTTTCCACGGAGTTCACACATGGACGACGCGGGTGTTCGTCGCGGTGGGGAGTCTTGCTCTTGCGGAGAGTGAGCGCCAATTGGGCGTCGACTACCGGACGGCGCTGTTCGGTCAACGGTGAGCAGGGGGCAAACTGCGCTGGCCAGCACGGAGAGCAAGGCCCTGAACGCGCGCCCGACATGCGGGTGCCACCCGGTGGTTTAACGCATAACGACGGCCTGACCTGGGCAGACAGAGGTTCACGTCTCAACCGCGTCGACCGGCCGTTACCGTCAACGACCGGAAACTGCTCCTGCGCTCGGTGGGTTCAGCCCATGTGCGGGTAGTCGAGACCGACGGGGGCGTCCCAGGTCTCCTTGATGGCCCGCGGGCTGGTCCAGCGCTGGATGTTCATCAGTGACCCGGCCTTGTCGTTGGTGCCGGAGGCCCGGCTGCCGCCGAAGGGCTGGCGGGACACGATCGAGCCGGTGGGCTTGTCGTTGACGTAGAAGTTGCCTGCCGCGCCGCGCAGCTTCCGGTGCGCCTGGTCGATCGCGCCGCGGTCGGTGGCGAACACCGCGCCGGTCAGGGCGTACGGGCTGGAGGAGTCGACGACGTCGAGGATCTCGGCGTACTTGGCGTCCTCGTAGACGTGCACGGCGATGATCGGCCCGAAGTACTCGGTGGTGAACACCTCGTCGGCCGGGTCGTCGCAGACCAGCACGGTGGGCTCGACGAAGTAGCCGGTCGAGTCGTCGCAGCCGCCGCCGGCGAGTACCTCGATGGAGCCGGTGCGCGCCGCGCGGTCCAGGGCCGCCTTGTGTTTGGCGAAGGCGCGGGCGTCGATGACGGCGCCACCGAAGAAGGAGAAGTCGCTGACGTCGCCGTACCGGACGGAGCGGGTCAGGTCGGCGAGCTCGTCCCGCAGGCCGCCGTCCCAGAGCGATCGCGGCACGTACGCGCGGGACGCCGCCGAGCACTTCTGGCCCTGGTACTCGAAGGCGCCGCGTGCGAACGCGGTGGCCAGCGGGGCGGGGTGGGCCGAGGGGTGCACGACGATGAAGTCCTTGCCGCCGGTCTCGCCGACGATGCGCGGGTAGCTGCCGTAGCGGTCGAGGTTGTCGCCGATGGTGCGCCACAGCTTCTTGAACGTGGCGGTGGAGCCGGTGAAGTGCAGGCCGGCGAAGCCCGGGTCGGCGAGGGCCACCTCACTGACGGCCCGGCCGTCGCCGGTGACGAGGTTGATCACGCCGTCGGGCAGCCCGGCGGCTTCGAGGAGCCGCATCGTGAAGTGTGCGGCGAACTGCTGCGAGGGCGTCGGCTTCCACACCACCGTGTTTCCCATCAGCGCGGGGGCGGTCGGCAGGTTGCCCGCGATGGCGGTGAAGTTGAACGGTGTGATCGCGGTGACGAAGCCGTCCAGGGGGCGGTAGTCCATGCGGTTCCACTCGCCGGGAACCGAGCGCGGCTGTTCGGCGATGATCTGCCGCGCGTAGTGCACGTTGAACCGCAGGAAGTCGATGAGTTCGCAGGCGGCGTCGATCTCGGCCTGCTGCACCGACTTGGACTGGCCAAGCATGGTGGCGGCGTTGATGGTGTCCCGCCACGGCCCGGAGAGCAGCTCGGCGGCGCGGAGCAGGATCGCGGCGCGGTCGTCGAAGGACATGGCGGCCCAGTCGGGGGCGGCGTCCTTGGCCGCCTGCACGGCATCGGCCACGTCCTGGGAGGTGGCCTGCGCGGCGGTGCCGAGGACGTGACCGTGGTCGTGCGGCTGCACCACGTCGAACCGCTCGCCGTCGCCGCGCCGCTGCACGCCGCCGATGGTCTGCGTGAGGTCGATGCGCTCGGACTTCAGCTGCGCGATCCGCTGCTGCAGCGACTCCCGCTCCGCCGAGCCGGGCGCGTATCCCTTGATGGGCTCGTTGTGGGGCTCCGGTACCGCAGTGACGGCATCCATGAGGGTCCTCCTTGGGACGGTCGTCCGAGAGTTCGCTCAGCGCGGTGTTCAAGGCTGGGAGGAGGTCGTCGGCAGCGGAGAGCCGCTCGACGTCCGCACCTGTCAGGACCAGCATGGCAGCCCCTGGCCGACCGCGCCGGTGGCCCGCGGAGGCCGGTGTCCCCCTCACGGGCCGGGACCTGGTCGCTCGCCGGAATCAGGCGTCGGATTCAGGCGGCGGAATCAGCCCTGATAGTCGTTCCCGATGTCCTCGTGCCACAGCTGAGGCCGGGCGGCGATGAATTCCCGCATCAGCTCGGCACACTCGTCGAGATCGAGGACTACGACCTCCACGCCATGGCTGCGCAACAAGTCTTCGCTGGTCGAGTACGTGCGATTCTCGCCGATGACGACGCGGGGAATCCCGTAGAGCAGTACCGCTCCCGTGCAGAGGTAACACGGTGACAGGGTGGTGAAGAGGGTCGCCTGCCGATAAACGGAGGCAGGCTGCCTCCCTGCCCTTTCCAAGCAGTCGATTTCGGCATGCAGGGTCGGGCTCGCTCGCTGGACGCGACGATTGCGTCCCACGGCCAGCAACTCGTCACCGGAAACGAGTGCGGCACCGATCGGAATTCCACCCTCGGCAGCACCCAGGCGCGCCTGCTCGATCGCGTGCTTCATCGATTCATCGAATTCCGACACTGTTGCCTCCCGGGGAAACCGCTCGTTGGATCAGGTGCATCGGTGCGCATCAGAAGTGCTCGGTCAACCGCGGGACTTCCGACTGCTTCTTCCCTTGCGCAAGAAGCCCTGCAGGCGGGTCCGCGGCCAGGTGTTGATCACGTCGTCCTTGGTGAGCCAGCCGCGCTGCGCCATCCCCACGCCGTAGCGCATGTTGGCCAGGTGGAGGACGGAATGAGCGTCGCTGTCGATGGCGAACTTCACTCCGTGCCGCCGGGCCCGCAGGATGTCCTCGTCGCGCAGATCGAGCCGGGCGGGATGGCCGTTGATCTCCAGGGCGGTGCCGGTGCGCGCACACGCGGCGAAGATCTCGTCGAGGTCGGCGTCGACGGGCGGCCGCTTGCCGATGATGCGGGTGGTGGGGTGGCCGATGATGTTGACGTACGGATTCTCGCAGGCCCGTACGATCCGCCTGGTCAGCGCCTCACGCCCCTGGTTGAAGTGCGAGTGCACCGAGGCCACGCACAAGTCGAACCCGGCCAGGAACTCCTCCGGCCAGTCCACCTCGCCGTGGGTGTCGATGTTCAGCTCCACGCCGTGCAGCAGCCGCATGCCCGTGCCGACCTTGCCGCCCCTGCCGCCCTTTCCGCCCTTGCCGCCCTTTCCGTCCTTGCCGCCCTTGCCGCCGAGGGCTCCGTCGAGTTCCCGTACACGGTCGCGCTGGGCCAGCATCCGCTCGTCCGTCATCCGCTGCATGGCGAGGTCCGGGCCGTGATCGGTGATCGCGTAGTAGGCGTAGCCGCGTTCCGCGGCCGCGGCGACCATCTCCTCCAGTGGGGCGAGACCGTCGGTGAGGTCGGTGTGCGTGTGCAGGTCGCCGCGGATGTCCTCCTCCTCGACCAGGTCGGGCAGTTCGTCGTGGAGCCCGGCCTCGATCTCACCGCGGTCCTCGCGCAGTGTGGGCGGGATCCACGGCAGGCCGAGCCGCGCGTATACCTCCTCCTCGGTCTCGGAGACGATCTTCTCCTCGGTCTCGGTGTCGAACAGTCCGTACTCGGAGAGCTTGAGCTTCTGGTGGACGGCCAGTTCCCGGGTGCGGATGTTGTGCGCCTTGGAGCCGGTGAAGTACTGCAGTGCCGCTCCCCAGGAGTCCGGCGGTACGACGCGCAGGTCGGCGGACAGGCCCCTGGTGGTACGGATGGACGTCTTCTTACCGCCGTGCACGATGACCTCCGAGACGTACGGCAGCTCGGTGAACGCCCGCATCAGCGGCGCGGAGGTGCCGGCCGCGGCGAGGACGTCGATGTCGCCGATCGTCTCGCGGAAGCGGCGCAGCGAACCCGCGTGGGTGCAGCGGAGACAGCCGGTCACCCCGGACAGCTCGGTGACGATGTCGTCGGCGAGGTCCATGGCGGTGTCGAGCAGGACCCGCTCCTCGGAGGCCTGGAGGAGTTCGATGCCGTGGAGGATGTTCTCCTCCGTCTTCGGCCCGAACCCCTTCAGGTCCCGCAGCCGTTCCTCGTGGATGGCGTCGGCCAGTTCCTCGACGGACGAGATGCCCAGCTCCTCGTACAGGACGCAGGCCTTCGTCGGGCCGAGCGTGGGGATGGCGGTCAGTCGCCGGACACCGGCGGGGATCTTCGCCCGCAGCGCCTCGACCGCGGGCACGCTGCCGCTGCGGAAGTACTCGACGATCTTCTCGGCGATCGACTTGCCGACGTTGGGGATCTCCCGCAGGCCCTTGACGTCGAGGGTGGACACGTCGGCGTGGTAGCCGCCGATCGAGCGGGCGGCCTTCTCGTAGACGCGCGCCTTGTAAGCCTCTCCGCCGGTGATCGAGATCAGGTCCGCGTACTCCCTGAGCAGCTCCGCGACCTCGTCGTTGGACCGAGTCATGCCTTCCGAGTAGGCAGGCAGCGCCCTGTTCATGCATGCGGTGCTGTCGCTCCCGCCGGTCGAGTGGGCGTACCACGGTTGTGCCTGTCCCGGGGACGGCTGATTCTGTAGGGGATGAACGGGGCTGATGTGGCGCCATGACAGCATCGAACGCGGAGCAAGGCGCTGACTTTCGTGGTCCGCTCGACGTCACCAGGGCCGCCACGGTGGTCGTCGACGCCCAGGACACGGTCATCGGCTGGAGCCCCGCGGCGGAGCGGCTCCTCGCCTACAAGCCTCAGGAGATCGTCGGCCGGTCCCTGGCCGCCTTCCTGGCACCCGGACCGACGCCCTCCGTTCCCCCGCTCCCTCCCCCGTTCCAGGGAAACGCGATCCGTACCGCCCGGCACAGGGACGGGCGTGAGCTGATCGTCGCCACCGCGATGTGCCCCCTGCCGGGCGCCGGTACGGCTGCGCGCGTCCTCGTCGCGACGGAGCTGCAGGATCTCCGGCTGTGGGAATCCCGTCTCGCGCTCCTGCACGGACTGGCCACCCAGTCACCCCTCGGCCTGGCCATCTACGACACCGAACTGCGCCTGACCTGGTGCAACGCGATGTACGAACGCGAGATCGGACGGCCGTTCGCCGAGTTCCGCGGCACTCGGGCCGATCAGCTGTACGCCGATGGGAGATTCGTGACCACAGGGCATCCGCCCACTCTCGACGCGGTCATGCATCACGTACTGGATACCGGAGAACCCTATCTGGACCTGCACTTCCAGGGACGGCCGCCCAGCGACCCGGAAACGGAGCACGTCTGGTCCTGCGCCTACTACCGGCTCCAGGACGCCGACGGGCACGTACTCGGAGTGTGCGAGGACGCGTTCGACATCTCCGATCGCTACAAGGCTCAGCAGCGGCTTGCCCTGCTCGTCGAGGCGGGCCGCGGCATCGGAACCGCCCTCGATGTGACGGTCACCGCCGAGAAGATCACCGAGGTGGCGGTGCCGGAGTTCGCCGAAACGGTCACGGTCGACCTCGCGCGGGCGGTCCTGGAAGGCGAGGTGCCGAGCGCCGGCGGCCCGGCGGCGATGTCCCTGGTGCGGGTCGCCCGCTGCTCGGCCGAGGAAGCCGACCGGGAGACGCGCGCCGGACGGCCGGGGCAGCAGCCTCCGCCCCCTCCCCCGCGCGCCGGACGGCCGGGACAGCAGTCTCCGCCCCCTCCCCCGGTGAACGCCGTGAGCGACTCACCCGTGGAGTATCCGGCGGGCTCGCCGCAATATCGCAGCCTCTCCTCGGGCGGTCTCGTGCTCGACGACACGGCCCTGGTCGTGCCGCTGCGGGCCGGGAACAGCACGCTCGGACTCGTCACGTTCCTGCGCGGCACCGGTTCGGCCACCTTCGACAGCGGCGAGGTGGCGCTGGCCGACGAGCTGGTCGCCCGTACCGCTGTGTCCATCGACAACGCCCGCCGCTTCACCCGCGAGCGCACCGCGTCCCTGGCCCTCCAGCGCCAGTTGCTGCCGCAGCACGTGCCCGAGCAGTCAGCGGTCGACCTGGCCTACCGCTACCTGCCCTCGGACGACATGACAGGCGTCGGCGGTGACTGGTTCGACGTCATCCCGCTGTCCGGAACCCGGGTCGGACTCGTGGTCGGGGACGTGGTCGGCCACGGTCTGCAGGCGGCCGCCACCATGGGACGGCTGCGTACGACGGTACGCGCGTTCGCCCAGATGGACCTGGATCCCGTCGAGCTGCTGTCCCGGCTCGACGATCTGGTGGCGCAGTCGGTGGAGGAGCAGTGGGGCGAGCTGGGCATGCCCCACGGCACCGACGCCGATGTGACCACCGGCGCGACCTGTCTGTACGCGGTCTACGACCCGGTCTCAAGGCGCTGCGTCATGGCCAGGGCCGGGCACCTGCCGCCCGCGGTCGTCGAGCCGGACGGACGGCTGTCCTTCCCGCTCCTCCCCGCGGGACCTCCCCTGGGAATCGGAGGCCTGCCGTTCGAGTCGATGGAGATCGAGCTGCCGGTGGGCAGCCTCCTTGCTCTCTTCACCGACGGCCTCGTCGAGGCCCGCGACCGCGACATCGATCACGGGCTCGAAATCCTGGGACAGGTACTCAGCGACCGGAACGCGTCGCTCGAAGTACTGTGCGACCGGGCCGTGGCGGAACTGCTGCCGGACGGCTCGACCGCCGACGACACCGCCCTGCTGCTCGTCCGCACCCGCGAACTCGACACGTCGCAGGTCACCGAATGGGAACTGCCCGCGGAACTGGTCGCCGCGGGCCACGCCCGGGACCTGGCCACCCGACAGCTGCACCAGTGGGGCCTCGAAGAGCTGTCCTTCGCGACCGAACTCGTCGTCAGCGAGCTGGTGACCAACGCGGTCAGGTACGCGGAAGGGCCGATCCAAGTACGCCTCATCCGGGACCGCACCCTCCTGTGCGAGGTCGCGGACAGGGGCCACACCTCACCGCACCTGCGCCACAGCGGCGAAGAAGACGAAGGCGGGCGCGGCCTGTTCATCGTCGCGCAACTCGTCCAGAGGTGGGGAACGCGCTACACCCGCTCCGGCAAAACCATCTGGACCGAGCAGGCCCTTCCTGCCACGCGCTGAGAACAGCAGACGGAAGCCACGTTCCGTACCGCCCGTCGCCGCTGGTCACACAGACGCCCTTGCCGAAGCGCCGGTGCCCGCGAGTCGGCCCTGCGCCCCCAGCGCGCCCACGATGTCCTCGACGCGGTCCTTCGCGTCGCCGAACAGCATCGAGGTGTTCTCCCGGAAGAACAGCGGGTTCTGAACTCCCGCGTATCCGGAGGCCATCGACCGCTTGAACACGATGACCTTGTCCGCGTTCCACACACTGAGCACCGGCATACCGGCGATCGGGCTGCCCGGGTCCTCCGCCGCGGCCGGATTCACCGTGTCGTTGGCGCCGATCACGAGCACGACGTCCGTCTCGGCGAAGTCGTCGTTGATCTCGTCCATCTCCAGGACGATGTCGTACGGCACCTTCACCTCGGCAAGCAGCACGTTCATGTGACCCGGCAGCCGACCCGCGACCGGGTGGATGCCGAACCGCACGTCCACGCCCGTCGCCCGCAGCTTCGACGTCAACTCCGCGACCGGGAACTGCGCCTGCGCCACCGCCATGCCGTACCCGGGGGTGATGATCACCGACCGCGCCGACGCGAGGAGTTCGGCGACACCTGCGGCGGTGACCTCCGTGTGCTCGCCGTAGTCCACATCCGAGCCCGCTGGCGCCTCGATGCCGAAGCCACCCGCGATCACGGACAGGAACGAGCGGTTCATGGCCTTGCACATGATGTACGAGAGGTACGCACCCGAGGAGCCGACCAGGGCGCCGGTGACGATCAGCAGGTCGTTCTCCAGGAGGAAGCCGGAAGCCGCCGCGGCCCACCCCGAGTAGCTGTTGAGCATCGACACCACGACCGGCATGTCACCGCCGCCGATCGACGCCACCAGATGCCAGCCGAGCGCCAGCGCCAGCACGGTCACCGCGATCAGCAGCCCCAGCGACGGCGCGATCACGAACCACACCGTCAGCGCGACGAACAGCACGAGCGCGCCGACGTTCAGAGCGTTCTTCCCGGGCAGCGTCAACGGCTTCGAGTTGATCTTCGCGGCGAGCTTCAGGTTCGCCACGATGGAGCCGGTGAACGTCACCGCTCCGATGAACACCCCGATGAACACCTCGGCATGGTGGATGCCGAGCGTGCCGAGCGCGTCAAGGGACTTGGCCTCGGAGCCGCCCGGGTGGTTCTCGACGGCCAGGAAGCCGTTCCAGCCGACGAGGACGGCGGCGAGGCCGACGAACGAATGCAGCAGCGCGATGAGTTCGGGCATCCCGGTCATCTCGACCCGGCGGGCCCGTTGCAGGCCTATCGCTGCCCCGATCAGCATCGCGACGGCAAGCAGCCCGACCCCGGCGGCGCTGAGGTCGCCGGCCGCCGCGAGCACGAGCGTCGCGACCAGCGCGACCCCCATGCCGAGCATGCCGAACGCATTGCCAAGGCGCGCCGACTCATGCTTCGAAAGACCCGCGAGCGCAAGGATGAACAGCAACGCGGCAATGAGGTAGGCCGCCTGAGCGGCGATGGTCGCGGTCATCTCAACTCCTGCTGAACATGCCGAGCATGCGACGCGTCACCGCGAAGCCGCCGACGACGTTGATGGTGGCCAGAAGGATCGCCACGAACGACAGCACCATGACGGCGGTGCTCGACGAGTGCCCGATCTGCAGCATCGCGCCGACCACGATGATCCCGGAGATCGCGTTCGTCACCGACATCAGCGGTGTGTGCAGCGCATGGTGCACATGCCCGATCACGTAGTAGCCGATCACGATCGCGAGCACGAAGACGGTGACGCGGGGCAGCAGCGCCGGCGGCGCGAACGCGGCCGCGAGGAACAGCGCGAGCGCCCCGAAGGCCACCCCGCCGAACCGCTGCTTCGCCGTCATCGGCGCCTTCTCCGGCCGCTTCTCCTGTACGGGCTGCGCCGAAGCCTCCGGCGCCGGGGCCGCCGAGACCTGCACCGGCGGCGCCGGCCACGCCAACTCACCCTGGCGTACGACGGTGATGGAGCGCTGGACCGGGTCGTCCCAGTCGAGGACCAGCTGCGCGTCCTGGTCCGGCGTCATCAGCTTGAGCAGGTTGACCAGGTTCGTGCCGTACAACTGCGAGGCCTGCGCGGGAAGTCGGCCGGCCAGGTCGGTGTAGCCGATGATCGTCACACCGTTCTCCGTGACGGCCTTCTCGCCCTTCACGGTGCCCTCGACGTTGCCGCCGTTGGCGGCCGCCATGTCGACGATCACGGAACCCGGCCTCATGCTCGCCACCATCTCCGCGGTGATCAACTTCGGCGCGGGGCGGCCCGGGATCAGCGCGGTCGTGATGACGATGTCGACCTCACGGCACTGCGCGGCATACAGCTCGACCTCGCGCGCCTTGTAGTCGTCCCCCATCTCCTTGGCGTAGCCCGTCGCCGAGACCTCGGCCTCCTGCGACTCGATCGACAGGTACTCGCCGCCCAACGACCGCACCTGCTCGGCCACTTCGGGCCGCGGGTCCGTCGCCCGCACCACCGCGCCGAGCGAGCCCGAGGCGCCGATCGCGGCGAGACCGGCGACACCCGCACCCGCGACCAGGACCTTCGCCGGAGGCACCTTGCCCGCCGCCGTCACCTGCCCGGTGAAGAACCGGCCGAAGTCGTGCGCCGCCTCCACCACCGCCCGGTAACCGGCGATGTTCGCCATCGACGACAGCACATCCATCGACTGCGCCCGGCTGATCCGCGGCACCGCGTCCATCGACAGCGCCGTGAACGGACGACGTGCCAACTCCTCGACCATTTCCGGGTCGAAAGCGGCCGAGAACAGGGCGATCACCGTCGCCTCCGCGCGTACCGCGTCCAGCTGAACAGCGCTCGGGGCGTTCACACCGAGCACCACGTCCGCCACGGCCGCCTCGCCGATGCTCGCGCCCGCGGCCTCGTACGCGCTGTCGGCGAAGCTCGACGCGAGGCCCGCGCCCGAGTCGACGACGACCTCGTACCCCAGCTTGCGGATCTGCTCGACCGTGCCGGGCGTGGCCGCGACCCGACTCTCACCGGCCCGCGCTTCCTTGAGGACTCCGACGATCACAAGGGCTCTCCGTTCACTGTTCTTGCCGTCATCGGCCTGCCTCCAACTCGACTAGGAATCCTGGGTTCACCAGCGTTCGTCCCTGACCGGGTCCAGGCGGAACACCGGGACGCCGTTCGGTGCCGCCTCGACGGCCGTCACTCGCGCCCCGTACGCGATGAGGCCGATCGGCGCGTCTTCCACCTCGCAGCGCACCCTGACCCCACTGCCCAACTCCACCACCATGACCGTCCGGGGCCCATGGCCTTTTCTGCCCAACTGCATGACGCCGCAGACCTTCCCGGCCGCCGGGCCCCGCTCCCACCGCAGATCGGTGGAAGAGCAGACGGGGCAGAGCAGGCGGGCCCGGAAGGTCACGGTGGAGCACCAGGTACAGCGTTGGAACCGAAGCTCCTCCAACGGAGGCGACGGTTCAGCTTCCACGCCTTTCAGGCCAGTTGATACGCGCATGGCGATGCCGCCCTTTCTCTCCTACTGATCTGATCTGATCTGATCTGATCTGGTCTGATCGAGCAACTGCCGCACGGCTACGGCAGGTTGCGGGCCATGACGATGCGCTGGACCTGGTTGGTGCCCTCGTAGATCTGGGTGATCTTGGCGTCGCGCATCATGCGCTCGACCGGGTAGTCCCGGGTGTAGCCGTAGCCGCCGAGGAGC
>NZ_JASCIS010000057.1 GCF_029968015.1 Streptomyces luteolus | reverse complement strand
CCCCCCCCCGGCGGGGGCCCCCCCCGCCGGGGGTGGGGGGGGGGCCCGCCCCCCCCCCCCCCGCCGCGCCCCGGGGGGGCGCGCCCCCCCCCCCCCCACGTTTCGGTAACGGCCCGGACAAGAGGACCGACCGTTGCTTCTACGCGCGTTACGGTGCGCCCAAATCGGCGCCCGCAGCGGCGCGTCGGGGATGAAGGGGTGCTTCCAATGCGTCGAATGCCTCGTATCACTCAGTCTCGTGTCACCCGCAGATGTAGCCGTACCGCCGTGGCCGTCGCCGCGCTCGCACTGATCGCCACCGGCTGCGGTGGCACCTCGGGCGAAGGGGCGGGGGAGCAGGGCGACAAGGGCATGGCCATCGCCTTCGACATCGGCGGCCAGGGCGACCAGTCCTTCAACGACGCCGCCTACGCGGGCCTGGAGAAGGCGCGCGCCGAATTCGGCTACAAGGGCGAGGCCGTCGAGCCCAAGGACGGCGAGTCCGACGCCGACAAGGTGCAGCGCCTCAAGCAGCTGGCCAGGCAGGGGTACGACCCGGTCGTCGGCATCGGGTTCATCTACGCCAACGCCACCAAGGAGGCCGCGGAGGCCTACCCGGACACCACGTTCGGCATCGTCGACGACGCGACGGTCAAGGTGAAGAACGTCGCCTCCCTTGTCTTCAACGAGGAGCAGGGCTCGTACCTCGCCGGTGTCGCCGCCGCCAAGGCGAGCAAGTCGAAGACCGTGGGCTTCGTGGGCGGTGTGGACGTCCCGCTGATCCACAAGTTCGAGGCGGGCTTCGCGCAGGGCGTCAAGGACACCGACCCGAAGATCAAGGTCATCACGCAGTACCTGACCGAGACCGCGGAGGAGGGCGGCTTCTCCAGCCCGGACAAGGGCAAGGCCGCGGCCGAGGCGCAGATCGAGAAGGGCGCCGACGTCATCTACCAGGCCGCCGGGCTCTCCGGTCAGGGCGTCGTCGAGGCCGCCGCCAAGGAGAAGAAGTGGGCGATCGGCGTCGACTCCGACCAGTACAAGCACAAGGCCCTGGGCGCGTACAAGGAGTACATCCTGACGTCCGCCACGAAGGACGTCGGCGGTGCCGTGTTCGCCCTGGCCCAGTCGGTCGAGGACGGCAAGCCGCTCAGCGGTGAGCAGCGGTTCTCGCTGAAGGAGGGTGGCGTCGGAGTCACCGAGTCCAACCCGAAGTTCGGTCAGATCCCCGGGCTCAAGGCGGCCGTCGACCAGGCCGAGAAGGACATCGTCGCCGGGAAGATCAAGGTCGCGACCACGCCGTAGCGCGGACACCGACCGTCGGCGGGCGGGCATCCGGGAGGACTCCGGGTGCCCGCCCGTTCGCGTACAGCGAGCCCGGGCGAGCCCCGGAGGGCCCCGGAGGGCCCCTTCGACACAGCCCGATAACGGGTTTGCCGGAAGGTCTTCTCCCGTCGGTCTACGCGCGTTAATCTGCGGCGGAGTCAGCGTCGAACCCCTCCGATCCGTGTCGGCGCTTGTACGAAGGAGCACTTCACATGCGCCGGGTTTCCCGAATAGCGGTCGCGGGCGTGGCGTCCGCCGCTCTCGCCCTCTCCGTCTCCGCCTGCGGCGGCACGTCAGCCGACGCGTCCGGCAGCGGCAAGTCCAAGGGCGTCGGCATCGCGTACGACGTCGGCGGCAAGGGCGACCAGTCCTTCAACGACGCCGCGACCGCCGGCATGGAGCGGGCGAAGAAGGAGTTCAACTACAAGGGCACGGCCGTCGAGCCCAAGGACGGCGAGTCCGACGCGGACAAGACGCAGCGCCTGATCTCCCTGGCCAAGCAGGGCTACAACCCGGTGATCGGCGTCGGTTACGCCTACGCCCCCGCGGTCAAGGAGGCCTCGGAGAAGTTCCCGAAGGTCACCTTCGGCATCGTCGACGACGCCACCATCAAGGCGAAGAACGTCGCGTCCCTGGTCTTCAGCGAGCAGGAGGCCTCGTACCTGGCCGGTGTCGCCGCCGCCAAGGCCACCAAGTCCAAGAACGTCGGCTTCGTGGGCGGCGTGGACGTACCGCTGATCCACAAGTTCGAGGCCGGCTTCGCGCAGGGCGTCAAGGACACCGACCCGAAGATCAAGGTCCAGAAGCAGTACCTCACGGAGACCGCCGCCGAAGGCGGCTTCACCAGCCCCGACAAGGGCAAGGCCGCCGCCGAGGCGCAGATCGAGAAGGGCGCCGACGTGGTGTACCACGCCGCGGGCCTCTCCGGTCAGGGCGTGATCGAGGCCGCCGCGAAGGCCAAGAAGTGGGCCATCGGGGTGGACTCGGACCAGTACGAGCAGAAGCCCCTGGCCGCGTACAAGGAGTACATCCTGACGTCCGCCACCAAGGACGTCGCGAAGGCCGTGTTCAACCTGGCCAAGTCGGTGCAGGATGGCAAGCCCACCACCGGCGTCGTGCGCGGTGACCTGAAGTCGGGCGAGGTGGCTCTGTCCGACTCCAACCCGAAGTTCGCGAAGAACACCGCGATCCAGGAAGCCGTGAAGAAGGCCGAGGAGGGCATCGTCAACGGCGACATCAAGGTCAAGGACAAGCCGTAACCACAGGGACGCGGGTACGGAACGGGGCGCGGGGAGGATTCCCTCGGCCCTGCCCTCCGGCCTGCCGCCTGCCGCGCTACGGGCGACGGCGGCAGGCCGGAGGCCAGGACCGGCCCCGTCGGCCGACCCTCTGACATCAAGTAGGGGCGCTACGCGTGTAGATGGCCCCCTTTCCCAGGAGAGTGCGCCATCGCCACGTCCAGCAGCCCGCCGGAGGCGGGAACGGCCCCCGCCGTCGAACTCACCGGAATCACCAAGCGGTTCCCCGGTGTCGTCGCCAACCACGACATCGACCTCGCCGTCCGCAAGGGCACCGTGCACGCCCTCTGCGGGGAGAACGGCGCCGGCAAGTCCACCCTGATGAAGATCCTCTACGGCATGCAGAAGCCCGACGAGGGCACCATCGCCGTCGACGGGCGGCAGGTCACCTTCGCCTCGCCCGGCGACGCCATCGAGCGCGGCATCGGCATGGTGCACCAGCACTTCATGCTCGCCGACAACCTCACCGTCCTGGAGAACGTCGTCCTCGGCAGCGAGAGGCTGCACGGCATCGGCTCCAAGGCCCGCGCCAAGATCGTCGAACTCTCCGAGCGGTACGGCCTCGGCGCCCGCCCCGACGCCCTCGTGGAGAGCCTCGGCGTCGCCGACCGGCAGCGCGTGGAGATCCTCAAGGTCCTCTACCGCGGCGCCACCACCCTGATCCTCGACGAGCCCACCGCGGTGCTCGTCCCGCAGGAGGTCGACGCGCTCTTCGACAACCTGCGCGAGCTCAAGGCCGAGGGCCTCAGCGTCATCTTCATCTCGCACAAGCTCGGCGAGGTCCTCTCCGTGGCCGACGAGATCACGGTGATCCGGCGCGGCACCACCGTCGGCACCGTCGTACCGTCCGAGACCACCACCAAGCAGCTCGCCGAGCTGATGGTCGGCAGCGAACTGCCCACGCCCGAGACCGCCGAGTCCACCGTCACCGACCGCCCGGTCATCGAGGTCGAGAACCTCAAGCTGCTCGGCGAGGGCGGCCGCCCGCTCCTCGACGACATCTCGTTCACCATCAACGAGGGCGAGGTCCTCGGCCTCGCGGGCGTCGAGGGCAACGGCCAGACCGAACTCGTCGACGCGCTCATCGGCCTCAAGCACGCCGACTCCGGCACGCTCCGCATGGCCGCGGTCGAGGTGGAGCCCGGCGGCGGGACCGAGGAGATCACCTCCTGGTCCACCCGCAGGCGCCGCGAGCAGGGCGTCGGCTACATCCCCGAGGACCGGCACCGCCACGGCCTGCTCCTGGAGTCCCCGCTCTGGGAGAACCGCATCCTCGGCCACGTCACCGAGAAGCCCAACAGCAAGGGCGTCTGGCTCGACCTCAAGTCGGCCCAGGCGGACACCCGGCGCATCGTCGAGGAGTACGACGTACGCACGCCCGGCATCGACGTCACCGCGTCCTCGCTGTCCGGCGGCAACCAGCAGAAGCTGATCGTCGGCCGCGAGATGAGCCACAAGCCGCGCTTCCTGATCGCCGCCCACCCGACCCGCGGCGTGGACGTCGGCGCGCAGGCGCAGATCTGGGACCAGATCCGCGAGGCCCGCCGCGAGGGCCTCGCCGTCCTCCTGATCTCCGCCGACCTGGACGAGCTGATCGGCCTCTCCGACACGCTGCGGGTGATCTACCGCGGCAGGCTCGTCGCCGACGCCGACCCGGCCACCATCACCCCGGAGGAGCTGGGCTCGGCGATGACAGGTGCGGCCTCCGGCCACCTGGAACACGCCGACGACGCCGAGCAGTCCCCCACCGAAGCCGCCGCCCCGGAGGACGAGGCCTGATGAAGAAGTTCGACAGGGAGCGGCTGCTCCTCGGCCTGGCGGGACCGGTGATCGCGCTGGTCGTCGCCGTGCTGCTCACCTCGGTCGTGCTGCTCGCCTCGGGCAAGAGCCCGTTCGAGCCGTACGTGATCATGCTGGAGCAGGCCGGTTTCGCCGACATCCAGGTACTGATCGTCAACGCCGCCTCCGGGTACTACATCGCGGCGCTCGCGGTCGCCATCGGCTTCCGCATGAACCTCTTCAACATCGGCGTCGAGGGCCAGTACCGGCTCGCGGCCATGGTCACCGCGGTCGTCGGCGCCAAGGTCGCGCTGCCGAGCGCGCTGCAGCTGCCGGTGCTGATCCTGGTGGCCGCGCTGACCGGCGCGTTCTGGGCCGGGATCGCGGGCCTCCTCAAGGTCACCCGCGGCGTCAGCGAGGTCGTCTCGACGATCATGCTGAACTCCATCGCGACCTCCGTCATCGGCTACTTCACGCTGCCCTCGCTCTTCGGCGTCCGGCAGGGCAACAACAAGACCACCGGCGAGATGCACGACTCCGGCTGGTTCCCGAACCTGGACCTCGGCCCGGCCGGCGAGCTCTACGGCTTCGTCTTCGTGGCCGTCGCCCTCGGCGTCGCGTACTGGGTGGTCCTGAACCGCACCCGCTTCGGCTTCGACCTGCGGGCCACCGGTGCCTCCGAGTCCGCCGCCGCAGCCAGCGGTGTCAACGCCAAGCGCATGGTCCTCACGGCGATGCTGCTCTCCGGCGCGGTCGCGGGCCTCGCGGGCATGCCGACGCTGCTCAACGACACGCACACGTACAGCCTGTCGTTCCCGACCTCGCTCGGCTTCACCGCCATCGGCATCGCGCTCCTCGGCCGCGGCGGCCCCGCCGGCATCGCCTTTGCCGCGCTGCTCTGGGCCTTCCTCGACAAGGCCTCAGCGGAGCTGGACTACCGCGGCTACGACACCGAGATCGCCGTCATCATGCAGGGCCTGATCGTCATCGCGGTCGTCGTCAGCTACGAGGCCGTACGCCGCTGGGGCCTGCGCCGCCAGCAGCAGCGGGTCGGCGAGGAGATCGCCGCGGGCCACGTCATCGGCGCCGACGGCGACTCGGGTTCCTCCGACTCCTCCGGCACCTCCGGCTCCTCCGGCAACGACTCCGACAAGGAGGTGGCCGGCCGATGAGCACGGCACCCGCCCTCGACAAGCGGCCCGCCGCCGCGTCCACGACCGGCCGCCGCCGCGTCTCGCTGCCCGTCCTCCTGCTGATCATCGCGGGCGTCCTGGCACTCACCTCGATCGTCCGCATCGTCACGGGCGCCGACGGCATCACCAACGTCAGCCAGATGTCCACCGCCCTCAAGCTGGCCGTGCCGATCGGCATGGCCGGACTCGGCGGACTGTGGGCCGAGCGCTCCGGTGTCATCAACATCGGCCTCGAAGGCATGCTGATCCTCGGCACCTGGTTCGGCGCCTGGGCGGGCTACCAGTGGGGCCCGTGGATCGGCGTCCTCGCCGGCATCGCGGGCGGCGCGCTCGGCGGCCTGCTGCACGCGATCGTCACGGTCACGTTCAACGTCAACCACATCGTCTCCGGTGTGGCCATCAACATCCTCGCCCTGGGCGTCACCCGGTACGTCTCCGCGTTCGCCTTCGAAGGCGTCCCGCAGGGCACGTCCAAGCAGTCGCCGCCGGTGGAGTCCCTCGGCCAGTTCTCGGTACCAGGGCTCTCCGAGGGACTGGAGGCCCTGAACGACAAGGGCTGGTTCCTGATCTCCGACGTCGCCGGACTGCTCGGCGGCCTCGTCACCAACATGTCGCCGCTGACCCTGGTCGCCCTCGCCCTGGTCCCGGCCAGCTGGTGGATCCTGTGGCGCACCTCGTTCGGCCTGCGCCTGCGCTCGTGCGGCGAGAACCCGATCGCCGCCGAGTCCCTCGGCGTCAACGTCTACAAGTACAAGTACCTGGCCGTGATCATCTCCGGCGGTCTGGCGGGCCTCGGCGGCGCGTTCCTCTCCATCGTCGCCAACCCCTTCTACCTGGAGGGCCAGACCGGCGGCCGCGGCTACATCGGCCTCGCCGCGATGATCTTCGGCAACTGGATGCCCGGCGGACTCGCCCTCGGCGCGGGCCTGTTCGGCTACACCGACAGCCTCAAGCTCCGCGGCGGCACCGAGAACGTGCACGCGCTGCTGCTCCTGATCGCGATCCTCGTGCTGATCGGCGCGGTCTGGCTCGCGGTCCGCAAGAAGTACGTCGGCGCGGCCATCTCCGTCGCCGTCTCGGCTCTGGTGTTTGCTTGGTACGCGACCACGACGGAGGTGCCGACCCAGGTCGTCACCGCCACGCCGTACGTGGTCACCCTCCTCGTCCTCGCCCTGTCCGCGCAGCGCCTGCGGATGCCGAGGGCGAACGGCAAGCCGTACCGAAGGGGACAGGGCACGTGACACCGGCCGCCGTCGACGTCGACTGGGACGCCCTGCGCGTCGCCGCCCGGGATGCCATGTCCCGTGCGTACGCCCCGTATTCGGGCTACCCGGTCGGCGCGGCGGCCCTGGTCGACGACGGCCGCGTCGTCAGCGGCTGCAACGTGGAGAACGCGTCGTACGGTCTCGGGCTGTGCGCGGAGTGCGGGCTTGTGTCGGCGCTTCGCCTCTCCGGCGGGGGGCGGTTGACGCACTTCACGTGTGTGGACGGGGAGGGGGCGGTGCTCGTGCCGTGCGGGCGGTGTCGTCAGTTGCTGTACGAATTCGGCGGCGCCGAGCTGCTGTTGGAGACGCCCGAGGGGGTCCTCCCCCTCGCGGAGATGCTCCCCCAGCCTTTCGGCCCCGGGCACCTCTCTTGATCCCCTCCCCGCCCCTTCCCGAAAGCTTGCAGCGGCTGTCTTTCGGCTGCGGCGCCGTCGTGGCTGGTCGCGCAGTTCCCCGCGCCCCTATCGGGGCAAAATCAGCCCCTCCGGCGTTTGAGGAGCGGGGGTCCGGGGGCGGAGCCCCCGCAGCCGACAGCAGTCTTTCGGGAAGGGGCGGGGAGGGGATCGAAAACACCGCAACCACCAACCACCCGCACCCGGAAGGTGAACCCATGGACGTCATCAGCATCATCCGCACCAAGCGCGACCGCAAAGAGCTGACCCCCGCCCAGATCGACTGGGTCATCGACGCCTACACCCGAGGCGACGTCGCGGACGAGCAGATGTCCGCCCTCGCGATGGCGATCCTCCTCAACGGCATGACCCGCCCCGAGATCGCCCGCTGGACCGCGGCGATGATCAACTCCGGTGAGCGGATGGACTTTTCGAGCCTCGCCCGCCCCACCGCCGACAAGCACTCCACCGGCGGCGTCGGCGACAAGATCACGCTCCCGCTCGCCCCGCTCGTCGCGGCCTGCGGCGCCGCCGTGCCGCAGCTGTCCGGCCGCGGCCTCGGCCACACCGGCGGCACCCTCGACAAGCTGGAGGCCATCCCCGGCTGGCGCGCACTGCTCTCCAACGCCGAGATGCTCGACGTACTGAACAGCACCGGCGCCGTCATCTGCGCCGCGGGTGACGGCCTCGCCCCGGCCGACAAGAAGCTGTACGCGCTGCGCGACGTCACCGGCACCGTCGAGGCCATCCCGCTGATCGCCTCCTCCATCATGAGCAAGAAGATCGCCGAGGGCACGGGCTCACTCGTCCTCGACGTGAAGGTCGGCTCCGGCGCGTTCATGAAGACCGAGGCGGACGCGCGTGAACTCGCCGAAACCATGGTCGGCTTGGGCACCGACCACGGCGTCCGCACCGTCGCCCTGCTCACCGACATGGCGACCCCGCTCGGCCGCACCGCCGGCAACGCCCTCGAAGTACGGGAATCCGTCGAGGTGTTGGCGGGCGGCGGCCCCGCCGACGTCGTTGAACTGACCCTCGCCCTCGCCCGCGAGATGCTGGACGCGGCGGGCCTGAAGGACGCCGACCCGGCCAAGGCCCTCGCGGACGGCTCGGCGATGGACGTATGGCGCCGCATGATCGCGGCCCAGAGCGGCGACCCGGACGCGGACCTTCCCATCGCCCGCGAACAGCAGATCGTCGAGGCGGCCTCGGACGGCGTGCTGACCCGCCTCGACGCGTACGACGTGGGTGTCGCCGCCTGGCGTCTGGGCGCCGGAAGGGCCCGCAAGGAGGACCCGGTGCAGGCCGGCGCGGGCGTCGAACTGCACGCCAAGCCGGGCGACACGGTGACGAAGGGACAGCCGCTGCTCACCCTGCACACCGACACCCCGGACCGCTTCGACTACGCCCTCCAAGCGCTGGACTCGGCGTACGACATCGCCCCCGCCGGCACCGACTTCACCGCGCGGCCGATCGTCATCGACCGCATCGCCTGAGAAACGCACCACCAACGCACCACCAACGCACCACCGGCCGCACCCGGGGGCGGGGAGCCCCGGGGTGCGGCGGCCTCGTGCACGTACCGTGAAGGCTCCGCACCCTGCGATGAGTTCCGGGCGGTCCGCCGGTCTCCTCTGTGTGAAGGCATCAGAACCGCTCGTTGTCGGCCTCGGCGCCCGGGTCGCCCGGGACGAGGTCCCGCAGCTGTGCGAGCAGATGCTCGCGGGGTTGCAGGCCACCGGCGCCACCGAGGTGGTCTGCGACGCCGGTGCGCTCGCCGTGCCCGACATGGCCGCCGTCGAGGCCCTGGCCCGGATGCGCCTCACCGCGCGAAGAGCGGGAGCCGGGATGCGCATCCGGGACCCAGGCCCCCGCCTTGCCGGGCTACTCGCCCTGGTCGGCCTTGCTGAGCTGTTCGGGGAAGTCGAAGAGCGGGAACCACCGCTTGGTGTCGAGGAAGCAGTGGAACCCACTGATCCGGCCGTTTGACGTCTCGATGATCTGCAGCGCCCAGGGCACCATCGCGTCCGAGCCCTCCGGGTCCGGCTTGTAGTGCGCGAAGGCCGGGGTGCCGTTGGCGAAGGTCGGCAGCAGCTTGGAGCCTTCGCAGCCCGCACCCTGGTTGACGAGGAACGCCAGGATGTCGTCGTGCCCCTTGAGCCACAGGTCGAACGGGGGCATCGTCATGATCGCGTCGTCGTGCAGCACGGCGGCCAGGGCCTTCATGTCGTACCCCTGGAACGCGTCCATGTAGCGCTTCAGCAGGTCCTGCTGCTCCTCGTCGAGCGGATCCGCCGGGTCGGAGTCCTTGACCGGGGACTCGTTGAGGGTCGCGCGGGCGCGTTGCAGCGCGCTGTTCACCGAGGCGACCGAGGTGTCGAGGAGCTCCGCGACCTCGCTCGCCCGCCAGGCGAGGACCTCGCGCAGGATCAGCACCGCGCGCTGCTTGGGCGGCAGATGCTGGAGCGCGGCGATGAAGGCGAGCCGCACGGACTCCCGGACCACGGCCGTGTCCGCCGGGTCCGCGGTGGACGACAGGACGCGGCTGTCGGGGATCGGCTCCAGCCAGGTGGCCTCCGGGTGCGGGTTGAGCTGTGCCGTGGCCTGGCGGCCGCGCTCGGTGAGGTCCATGGGCAGAGCGCGCTTGTTCCCGGCGTTCAGCATGTCCAGGCAGACGTTCGTCGCGATGCGGTAGAGCCAGGAGCGCAGCGAGGAGCGGCCCTCGAACTTGTCGTACGCCCTCCAGGCGCGGACGAAGGCGTCCTGCACCGCGTCCTCGGCCTCAAAGCTGGAGCCGAGCATGCGGTAGCAGTACCCCGTCAGCTCCGTCCGGTACTTCTGCATGCCGGCGTCGAGTTCGCTCTGCGTCGATGCCAGATCACTCATGGAGTCCACCTCAACCACCGCTTCGTACGGCCTGTCCCGACCCGTCTCTTTGGAAGCTACAGGAGCCCACTGACAATCGCGCGGGAGCTGGGAAAACCAAGTACGAAGCGGCAGTTGGGGTTGACAGTGCGTGGTCGGGGACCGCTCAGCGGTGGGCCGCGGCGGCGACCAGGACGCGGCGTTCCGCGCGGGCCGCGTGCGAGCCGTACAGGGTCACCGAGACGACGCCGAGCACCGCGAGCAGGCCGAGCAGGACGGTGCCGGCCCAGCCCCCGGTGTGGAACGCGAACGCGCCGAGCGTGCCGCCCACGCTGGAGCCGAAGTAGTACGCGGACTGGTACAGGGCGGAGGCCTGCGCACGCCCCTGAGTCGCCGTACGGCTCACCGACGAGGACGCCACCGCGTGCCCCGCGAAGAAGCCGGCGGTGATCAGGACCAGGCCGAGCAGGACGGCGGCGAGGCCGTCGGACAGGGACAGGAGCAGGCCGGACGCCGTCGTGCCGACGGCCAGGTACAGCGCGCCGCGCCGCCCGAGCCGACCGACGAGCCTGCCCGCGGCGGCCGAGGAGGCCGTGCCGACCAGGTAGACCAGGAAGATCGAGCCGACCACGCCCTGCGGGAGCGAGAACGGGGCGCCGACGAGCCGGTAGCCGATCACCGTGTAGACCGCGCCGAAAACCGTCATGAACAGCGCGCCGATCACGTACAGGCGGCAGAGCAGCGGGTTGGCGAGGTGGCCGCGCACGGTCCGGGCGAGCACCCGGGGGCGCAGCGAACCGGCCCGGAAGTGCCGGGGGGCGGGCAGCAGCAGCCGGAAGGCGAGGGCGCACACCAGGGCCATCAGGCCCACCGCGGCGAGCGCCGCCCGCCAGTCCCAGGCCTGCGCGACCCAGCCGGTCAGGACGCGGCCGCTCATGCCGCCGATGGAGTTGCCCGCGACGAACAGGCCGATCGCGGCGACCAGCGCCTTGGGGCGTACCTCCTCCGCCAGGTACGCCATGGCCGAGGCGGGCAGACCGGCGAGCGCGGCGCCCTGCACGGCGCGCAGCGCGATCAGCCAGCCGAGGTCGGGCGCGAACGGCACGAGCAGGCCCACCACGACGGCGACAGTCAGGGACACCGTCATCAGCGTGCGCCGCCCGAACCGCTCGGAGAGCGCGCTCAGCGGCAGGACGAACAGGGCGAGGGCGCCGGTCGCGGCGGAGACCGTCCAGCTCGCCGTGTCGGCGGTGACGGCGAAGTCCGCGGAGATCGCGGGGAGCAGGGCCTGCGTGGAGTACAGCAGGGCGAAGGTGGCGAGCCCCGCGGCGAACAGGGCGAAGCTCATCCGGCGGTAGCCGGGGCCACCGGGCGTGAGACGCGTGTCGGTCTCGGCCGGGGCGGGAGCGGAGTCGGAGGGGGACGCGGAGGTGAGGGCGCCCGCGGGTTGGGCGGACGCCTTGCTACTGGCAGGTGGCATACGTCGAAAGTAGGCACGCGCGCCTGATGCGTCCAATGCATGAACAGGCGACAATCGTTCCCATGGCGCATGAGAGCAGCTCACGGCGGAGGCTGTCGCAGAACAGTTACCCGCAAGACATCCGCGGGACCGTCGAGACCACCCCCGACTCCTGGCCGGCCGTGCTCGCGCCGCGCCTCGCGTACTTCGCCGGGGTCGCCCGCACCGAGCACGTCACGCGCGCGGCACAGGAGATGCAGGTGCCGCAGTCGACGCTGTCCCGTGCGCTGGTCAGGCTCGAACAGGACCTGGGCGTCGACCTGTTCGCCCGGCACGGCCGTACGCTCTCGCTCACCCCCGCGGGCCGTACGTTCCTCGCCTCGGTGGAGCGCGCGCTCGGCGAGGTGGAGCGCGCGGCGGAGGCGGTACGCGCTGACGCGGACCCGGAGGCCGGCAAGGTCGCCTTCGGCTTTCTGCACACGATGGGCTCGGAGACCGTGCCCGCGCTGATCCGGGAGTTCCGCGTGCACCATCCGCGCGTGCGGTTCTCGCTCGTGCAGAACTACGGCGAGTGGATGCTGGAGCGGATGCGGGCGGGCGAGCTGGACCTCTGCCTGACCTCGCCGGTGCCGGACGCGCCGGACCTCGTCGCCCGCCGCCTGGACGAGCAGCGGCTGCGGCTCGTCGTACCGGAGGACCACCGGCTCGCCTCCCGCAAGCGGGTCCGGCTCGCGGAGGCCGCGGAGGAAGCGTTCGTCACGCTCGAACCGCCCTTCGGACTGCGGCGGATCACGGACGACCTGTGCGCGCGGGCGGGGTTCCGGCCGCGGGTCGCGTTCGAGGGGGAGGAGGCGGAGACGCTGCGCGGGCTCGTCGCGGCGGGCCTGGGCGTGGCTCTGCTGCCGCCGCCGGCGTTTGCCCGTCCGGGGGTTGTCGAACTCACGGTGACGGCGCCGCGGGCGGTACGGGAGATCGGCGTGGCGTGGCTGGCCGACCGCCCGTCCCCACCTCCGGTGATGGCCTTCCGCCGCTTCTTGCTGGGCCGACGGGGCCGCTTGCTGCCGTGAGTTTTTCCCCACCCCGCCCCTTCCCGAAAGCTTGCAGCAGCGGTCTTTCGGCTTTCCCGCCGTCGTGGTCGCTCGCGCAGTTCCCCGCGCCCCTGTCGGGGCACGTGAATTCAGCCCCTCCGGCGTTTGAGATGGGGGTCCCCCCTGCTCGAGCGAAGCCGAGAGCTTGGGGGAGGGGGTCCGGGGGCTGGCCCCCGAAGCGCCGCAGGCTTTCGGGAAGGGGCGGGTAGGGGACAATCTCCGGGGCGAACACCCGACTACCCCCGCAACGACCGCCCGAACCCGGAGGCAAGAGGCATGCGCAGCCCCAGCGGCGGCGGCGCCGCGAGCGCGTCGGTGAGGGGGCGGGAGAAGGCCCGCCCGAACAGCGTGCCGAGGACGAAGTCCGCCGAGAGCGCCGCCACCTCGGCCCGATGCTGATGCAGGCCGTGCCCGTCCGAGTGCACCTCGAACCGGCACGTGTCCCGGTTCGCCTTCTTCACCCGCTCGGCGAACCGGAACGACAATTCCGGATCGGTCCGCTCATCGTTCGTGCCGTGCACGATCAGCACGTGCCGGCCACTCAGCTGCTTCACCGGTTCGGGCGCCACCGCGACATCGTCCTCCGGCAGCCAAGGAGCCAGCGCGAGCACGGAGTCGACGGCCGGATGACCCGCGGCGTGCAGCGCTGCCCGCCCGCCCATGTCGATCCCGGCGAGGCAGACCGGCACGTCCCCGTAGCGCCGTACGACCTCCTCCACCGCCCAGCGGGCATCGCGCGCCGGCAGCGCGTCCGAGCCGTTCCAGCCGCGTCGGCCGCCGCGCACGACATGCCCGACGAGCCCCTCCGCGCGCCCCGCCCGCACCAGGTTCCGGGTAAGGACCCGGGCCGTGTTCACCGCCAGCGGCGAGGGGCGGCGCATGGAGGTCTCGGTGCCGCCGGGCAGCAGCAGCACGACACCGCTGACGGCGGAGTTCTCCGCGCCGATGAGGCGCCCAAGTCGGGTGCCCGGTAAGGGCATTGCTTGCTGTGCCATGACAGAACACTCTCAGAAGCGCGGGTGTACGGAGCCCCAAGCACCGGTCACTGTTGCGTATCGACGCGAGCCACGGTTCCGTATCGAAGAGCGGTACGACCCGAGACATCTACGCGCGTAGGCGTTACAGTGCCGAGATGACGAGCCAGACCACTCCCGCACCGGCCCCGGAGCAGATCCGGCGGGCCCCGAAGGTGCTGCTCCACGACCATCTCGACGGCGGCCTGCGCCCCGGCACGATCATCGACCTCGCCCGCGAAGTGGGGTACGAGGCACTCCCCGAGACCGAGGCCGACAAGCTCGGCGTCTGGTTCCGCGAGGCCGCCGACTCCGGTTCGCTGCCGCGCTACCTCGAGACGTTCGCCCACACCTGCGCCGTCATGCAGACCAAGGAGGCCCTCTTCCGGGTCGCCGCCGAGTGCGCCCAGGACCTCGCCGAGGACGGTGTCGTCTACGCGGAGATCCGGTACGCGCCCGAGCAGCACCTGGAGAAGGGGCTCACCCTCGAAGAGGTCGTCGAGGCCGTCAACGCTGGCTTCCGCGAGGGCGAGCGGCGCGCGAAGGAGAGCGGCCACCGCATCCGCGTGGGCGCCCTGCTCACCGCGATGCGGCACGCGGCCCGCGCCCTGGAGATCGCCGAACTCGCCAACCGCTACCGAGACTTCGGCGTGGTCGGCTTCGACATCGCGGGCGCGGAGGCGGGCTTCCCGCCCACCCGGCACCTGGACGCGTTCGAGTACCTCAAGCGCGAGAACAACCACTTCACGATCCACGCGGGCGAGGCCTTCGGGCTGCCGTCCATCTGGCAGGCCCTGCAGTGGTGCGGCGCGGACCGCCTCGGCCACGGCGTCCGCATCATCGACGACATCCAGATCGCCGACGACGGCACGGTCGAGCTCGGCCGCCTCGCCTCGTACGTACGCGACAAGCGCATCCCGCTGGAGATGTGCCCGACGTCCAACCTGCAGACGGGCGCGGCCACCTCGTACGCCGAGCACCCCATCGGGCTGCTCCGCCGGCTGCATTTCCGGGCCACGGTCAACACGGACAACCGCCTGATGTCCGGCACGAGCATGAGCCGCGAATTCGAGCACCTGGTCGGCGCTTTCGGTTACACGCTCGACGACATGCAGTGGTTCACAGTCAATGCGATGAAATCAGCGTTCATTCCTTTCGATGAACGACTGGCCATGATCAATGACGTGATCAAGCCGGGTTACGCCGAGTTGAAATCCGAGTGGCTGTTCCAGCAGACCGCCTCGACCAGGGGTTCTGTGGCCTCAGCGAGCTGATTCGGGGAAATCGGAAAGGGCCGGGACGTTTGTTCCCGGCCCTTTTTCCCGGCGTTTTGGTGTTTGCGAGCGCGTACGGCCCGTGGATAGCTTGCCAAACCGCTCCATCCCCGTCACAAGGACGTATTCACCATGAAGCACTCTGCCGCCAAGACCCTCGGTGTCGCCGCTCTCGGTGCCGCTTTCGCCGCTGCCGGTGCGGGCAGCGCGTCGGCCGTGGTCCCGGGCCTGACCGACGCCGCCGGGACCGTCGGCAACGTGGCCTCCGCCCTGCCGGTCGGTGAGGTCGCGAAGAACCTGCCCGCCGGCGAGTCCCTGGCCCAGGGGCAGCAGGCCCTCGCGGGCGGGCTGTCCGCCGCCCAGACCCCGGACGCCGCCGCCTCGGGCGAGGGTGACCCGGTCAGCGGCCTGCTCGGCGGTCTGCCGGTCGGCAAGGGCCTGCCCGTCGGCGGCTGATCCCGCCGGTCCGCGACCGGCCCCTTCCCGGTCGCGGGCAACGACGGACGGCGGGGTGCGCACTCCCGGGCGAGTGCGCACCCCGCCGCTGTTGTGTGTGCGTACGGCCACGGGCTACCAGGCGGCGGTGGCCCGCTTCTCCGACGGCAGCAGCAGCCACAGCGCGAGATAGATCAGGAACTGCGGTCCGGGCAACAGGCACGAGGCCACGAAGATCACGCGCATCGTCGTCGCGGAGGTGCCGAAGCGCTGGGCCAGCGCTGCGCACACTCCGCCGATCATCCGTCCGTTCCTGGGGCGAACAAGGGCGGTCATGGTGGCTCCTTCGCGGTACGAGGAAATCGTCTGTGTGTCTTCGACGGTACGTCCGCGAAGCGGTGCAAAGCGTCGGACTACGGGGCGATCCCGACCCTGGGAATCGTCGGGGTCGAACCCTGAGAGCCCTCGTCCCTGGGTCGGGCACGCGCCGGGCCGAGCGGCCTCCGGCGCAGCCGTGCGCGGGCCGCGGGCACGACGGCCACGTGCGCCAGGGCCACCCCGAGGGTGTTGAGCAGCAGCGAGTCGACGTCGACGACCTGCCCCGGCACGCCGGTCTGCAGCAGCTCGATGCCGAGGGAGACGAGGCCACCCGCGGCGACGGTACGGGTCAGCGACATCAGGGGCGAGGCGCACAGGCGCCCGCCGACCAGCGGGAGCAGAACCCCGAGCGGAGCCAGGAGCAGCATCTGCTCGCCGATCCGGCGCACCGCCTCCCGCGGCGCGAGCGCCAGGTCCGCTCTGATCCCGGCCATCGGCTGCAGGTTGGGCGCGCTCACCCAGGGCACGTCCAGGGGACGCAGCGTCACCCAGGCGACGAACAGAAGATGCGCGAGGAGGAGGGCGGCTCCCGCCACGCGAAGGGGCACGCTGCCGCTTTGGCCTTGACACTGCACGCCGTCGAAGACGCGTCTTCCGTGCACATCGGTTCCCGCCCCGATAGGGGCGCGGGGAACTGCGCGAGCAACCCGCGAAAAGCCGCAGTCGCGTCTGCGCATGCTCCACGCAGATGCGACTGCGGCTTTCGTCGTGGCTGAGCGCGCAGTTCCCCGCGCCCCTGACGGGGCACCCCTATCAGCGAACCGTCTCCGCCGGGGCGGGCACCGTGCCGGGGCGGGCCCGGAGTTCCTCCGTGCACTCGTACCGCCGGAGGGGGGAGTCCTGCCCGGTCCCACCGAGCAGGACCGAATCGTCCCGCTCCGCGGCCACGCTCTGGGCGAAGGTGCAGACGATCTGGGCCAGTTCGTACGGCGACATCCGCTCGGGCGGGGTGCTGATCCGCAGCGCCCTCGACGGGTCGTCGCCGCGCGGGCCCGTGACCTTCGGGTGGCCCTTGACGTCCGAGGTGAACCCGGCCTGGTCCTCGGCCTCGGTGGGCGGCTCCCCGAGTTCGGCGAGGAGGGCCTGGGCGACCTGCACCGGGTCCTGGGCGGCCGAGTCGGAGAGGCGTACCGCGCGGTCCACGCGTACCAGCTGTGAACCGCAGACGAGGAAGATCTCCTGCGGGACGGTGCCGGTCTGCGCCCGAGTGGTCGTGATGTCGGCCGCGGTGCTCACGCACGGCACCCGCGACGGGGCCGGGCCGAATTCCGTCGGGACCTCCGTGGCGCGGATGCCGCAGCCCGCGACGCCCGCGGCGAGCAAGGCGGCCAGGGCACCCCGGGCCAGTAGCCTCCGGGTGCGCGTACGTGCCGTCATCGGTCCGCCTTCTTCGCCTGCTGGTCCGTACCGCCGTCGTCTCCGCCGTCACCGGCGTCGTCACCGCTGCCGGTGCCCTCGCCGCTCGGCAGCCGGAGGGTGAACACCGCGCCGCCGCCCGGGGAGTTGGCGGCCGTGATCTCGCCGCCGTGGATATGGGCGTTCTCCAGGGCGATGGAGAGGCCGAGGCCGCTGCCCTCGGAGCGCGGACGGGACGCGCTGGCCTTGTAGAAGCGGTCGAAGACGTGCGGCAGCACCTCCTCGGGGATGCCGGGCCCCTGGTCCCGTACCGAGATCACCAGCTCGTCGCCCTCCTGGTGCACGGAGACACGCACCGGCGACCCCCCGTGCTTGAGGGCGTTGCCGATCAGGTTGGCGAGGATCACGTCGAGGCGGCGCGGGTCGAGGCGGGCGGTGATGCCGCGCTCGGCGTCCAGGTCGACGGCGTCCAGCCAGGCGCGGGCGTCGATGCAGGCGGTGATCTGGTCGGCGATGTCCACGTCGTCCAGGACCAGACGGGCGGTGCCGGCGTCGAAGCGGGTGACCTCCATCAGGTTCTCGACGAGGTCGTTGAGGCGCCGGGTCTCGCTGACCACCAGGCGTACGGCCGGGGCGATCATCGGGTCGAGGCTGTCCTCCTCCTCTTCGAGCACCTCGGTGACGGCGGTGATCGCGGTGAGCGGGGTGCGCAGCTCGTGCGACATGTCGGCGACGAAGCGGCGGCTGGACTCCTCGCGGGCGCTCATGTCCGCGACCTTCTTCTCCAGGGACGCGGCCGTGGAGTTGAACGTCCGTGACAGCTCGGCCAGTTCGTCGGTGCCGGAGACCCTGAGGCGGGTGTCGAGCTTGCCCTCGCCGAGGCGGCGGGCGGCGACGCCGAGCCGGTGCACCGGCTTGAGCACGGTCGTCGCGGCGGCCTGGGCGAGCAGCGCGGCGCCGATCAGGGCAAGCGCGGTGGCGATCCCGAGGGACCAGGCGAGGGAGTTGAGATCCTTCGCCTCCGGTTCGAGGGACTTCAGCATGTACCCGGTGGGCCCGCCGCCCATCACCCGCGTACCGCCCACGAGATACGGAGTTCCGCCCTCCACCTCACGCTGCCAGAACAGCCGGTACGTCTCCTCGTCCGCGCCGTCGTCCGACTTCTCGGCGACCGGCTTGTTGACGGCCTTGCGCAGCGATGCCGGGACGTCGTCGACGGTGAAGGCGTCCAGCTCGGAGGTGCCGACGACGGTCCTGCCGTCGGGGTTCTCGCCGATCAGGACGACGCTGTAGCCCTGACTGCCGTGGGCCATGTTCCGCGCCGCGCGGTCGAGTTCGTCCTTCGTGGGCTGCCGCGGCAGCGCGGCCACGCGGTCCTGCATGGCCTCCTTGAAGTCGCCGAGCGCCGCGTCCTGGGTGCGGGTGAGCACGGCCTCGCGGTTGAGCCAGTACGCGATGCCGGAGGCGGAGACGGCCGCGGTCAGCGCGATCAGGCTGAACACGACGACGAGGCGCAGCCGCAGGCTGGTCAGGCGGAGGCTGGTGAAGAGGGAGCGGCTCCAGGTCCTGGGAGGAGTCCCGGGGCCCTCCTGCGCGGATGTCACTGAGGCGTGTCCAAGCGGTACCCGACGCCACGGACCGTGCGGATCAGGGTCGGCGACGACGGCACGTCCTCGACCTTGGCGCGCAGCCGCTGCACACACGCGTCCACCAGGCGGGAGTCGCCGAGGTAGTCGTGCTCCCACACCAGGCGGAGCAGCTGCTGGCGGGAGAGGGCCTGGCCGGGCCTGCGGCTGAGTTCGAGCAGGAGTCGCAGCTCGGTCGGCGTGAGCTGCAGGTCCTCGCCGTCCTTGGTGACCGTCATCGCGGAGCGGTCGATGACGAGTGAGCCGAAGGCCGCCGCGTCGTTGGCCTCGCGCTCGCCGCGGCGCAGGACGGCACGGATCCGGGCGTCGAGGACCCGGCCCTGCACGGGCTTGACCACGTAGTCGTCGGCGCCGGACTCCAGGCCGACCACCACGTCGATGTCGTCGCTGCGCGCGGTGAGCAGGATGATTGGCAACTGGTCGGTGCGCCGGATGCGGCGGCACACCTCGAACCCGTCGATGCCGGGCAGCATCACGTCGAGAACGATCAGATCCGGGCGCTGTTCGCGCAGCAGTTTCAGACCGTCCTCGCCGGTGGCGGCGGTGGACACACGATGCCCCTGGCGCGTCAGCGACAGCTCAAGGGCCGTGCGGATGGCGTCGTCGTCTTCGATCAGCAACAGGGAAGGCACGTCGGTCATTCTGTCGCATGGTGCGGTGGTGTTTCGACTGTTGGGACGCTCCCGCCGCCGACCAGGCCGTTCACCCGGCGATCTCGCCTCGATCTCCGCGACCGACAGGCGCTGTGACAGGCCTGTGACAGTCGACAGACACCGCGATGAAAGTCGAAGGGCAGGCTTTTGGTCACACGGAACGCACCGGCCACGGACCTTCGGACGGTGCGTCTGGACCAGTACTCCACGACGGGGGGCGCGAGATGAACACACTGCACGGCACCAGCGCGAGCGCAGTTGTCACGCGTCTGCACGACATCACCACGCGGAGCGCCGGCCAGCACGAGAAGTCCGGTGCGGGAGTGCGGGGGTGCGCTCGCGGTACCGGACGGCAGCACACTGGGTACATGACGGTGGTCGACGCCCGCCCCACGGGCGGCGTCGGCAACGGGGGATCGTACGGGGAGGACTCGGGGGAGCGGACGTCCCTGTCGGAAGTGGAGTTCACCGCTTACGTAAAGGAGCGCCGCGCCTCCCTGTACGCCACCGCGTACCACCTGACCGGTGACCGCTTCGAGGCCGAGGACCTGTTGCAGAGCGCGCTGTTCTCGACGTACCGCGCCTGGGACCGGATCACCGACAAGGCCGCGGTCGGGGGCTACCTCCGCCGCACCATGACCAATCTGCACATCAGCGCGTGGCGCCGCCGCAAGCTGAACGAGTACCCGACCGAGGAGCTGCCGGAGACGGTGGGCGACACGGACGCGATGCGCGGCACGGAGCTGCGCGCGGTTCTCTGGCAGGCCCTGGCCCGCCTTCCGGAACTGCAGCGGACGATGCTCGTGCTCCGCTACTACGAGGGCCGTACGGACCCGGAGATCGCGGACATTCTCGACATCAGTGTCGGCACGGTGAAGTCCAGCATCTGGCGCTCCCTGCGCCGGCTGCGCGAGGACGAGGTCCTCAGCTTCGGCCGTGACCTGGAGGAGTCCTTCGGCGAACTGGTGGCATAGCCGCCGCACGTCGAAGGTACGGGGGCCGTCGCATCGGGGGACGCGACGGAAAGGGCCCAGGGGGCCACGGGGGAACAACGGGGGAACAACGGGGGAACAGGGAAGCGGGATTCCACGGGGGAGTACGGGGGAGTACGGGAACGGGGATCCCGACGGGGGAACGGGGGAACAGGGGGAGCACGGGGGAAACGGGGAGAAACAGGCAGCGGGACCGGAAGGCCGAGGGGTCTTACCGGTCCCGTCGCCACGTCACGCCACGCCACGCCACGTCATGCCACGTCACGCCATGTCACGCCACGTCACGTCACACCGGATCCGGCGCCGAACTCCGCCGCGTACCGCGTCTGGACACGCACCGCCCCGCCGCCGCGGACGCGAGCCGGCCGAGGGCCTCCTCCTTGCCGCACGGGTGCGCGCCGAGCGCAGCCTGCCGGGCCACCACCGAACGCTCCGAGCGCATCAGGCGCCAGCCGCGCCGCAGCAGGAGCGGCACCGACTTGCGGCCCTCCTTCAGATCGCGGAGCAGCCGCCGCCGGAACGTCGTCGTCGGCCGCCCCCGCAGGCACAACACGTCGGCCAGGACGCCCAGTTCACGTACGCGCTCCACGATGTCCGCGGCGAAGATGCCCTCGGCGATGAACAGCGGCGTGCGCTCGATGTCGAACGTCTCCCGGCCGACCCGCGCGCTGACCGAGATGTCGTAGACCGGCACCCGCGTACGCCCCGAACGGCACAGCTCGGCGATCGCGGCCACGGCGACGTCCGCGTCCCAGGAGTCGGGGGAGTCCCAGTCGACGTCCCGACTGCCCGCGACCAGCGGGAGCGTGGGGTCGTCGTGCTCCTTGTAGAAGTCGTCGAGGCGCAGCACCGGGAGGCCGGAGCGGGCGGCGAGTCGGCTCTTGCCGGCGCCGGAGGGGCCGGTGAGGAGGACGACGCGCGTCGGTATCGGGGGATGGGCGCTCACGGAACACCAGTGTGCTGCATTCCCTCGCACAGGCGACCCCCGCGGGCGGTTCTTTGAAAGCCGCATCACATCTCAATTACGCTACGTGCCCAGTCGATTACGCAACGATCACGGCCTGGACAGGTGGCGTACCCATGGCACGGCAGATGGCACGACATGCAGCATCCCGAAGGCCCGCGCACCGCACGCTGATGCGCGCCGGACTCACCCTCGCCGCGGCCGGCGCGGCCCTCGGCGCGGGAGGCGCGGCGACGGCGGCCGCGCAGCCCCTGCCCGCGGCCGTCCCGGCCCAACTGCCCGTACCACTCGGTGACTTGGACGTGCTGGCGGCCGGTCAGGCGCTCACGGGGTCGCTGCCGTACACGACGGGCCCGCTCAAGAACCTGCAGCTCGACCCGCTGGCCAAGACCGGCGTCGACCCGCTGGACAACGCGGTGGGCACGCAGGTCGCCGACTTCCAGCCGGTGTCCACGGCGGCTGTGACCGACCCGGTCACGGACGGCGGCACGCTGGGCACCCTGCCCGTGGTGGGCACGGCGACGGGCCTGCTGCCGGGCTGAGCCGTACTTCCGCATACGCGAACGAGCGCCGGGCGGACCGCAGTCGGTCCCGCCCGGCGCTCGTCCGTGAGCAGCCCTTGTCGCGCTGAGCAGCCTTCGTCGCGCTGAGCAGCCCTTGTCAGTACGCGGAGCCGGACGCCCCGAGCGATCCCGTCGGGTGCCAGACCGTCTTCGTCTCCAGGAACGCGGTGAGGCGGTGCGTGCCCGGGTCGGCCGTCCAGTCGTCCACAGGCTGTGGACGGAGTACGCGCTTCAGGTTGTCGGCCGCCGCGACTTCAAGGTCCTTGGCGAGCACCTCGTCCGCGCCGCACAGATCAAGGGCGTTGACGTCCTGGTGCGCGGCGAGCGGGGCCGCGATCTCCGCCGTACGGCCGGACAGGATGTTCACCACGCCGCCCGGCAGGTCGGAGGTGGCGAGGACCTCGCCGAGGGAGAGCGCGGGCAGCGGCGCCGCCTCGCTCGCGACCACGACCGCCGTGTTGCCGGTGGCGATCACCGGGGCGATCACCGAGACCAGGCCCAGGAACGACGAGTCCTGCGGGGCGACGACGGTGACCACGCCCGTCGGCTCCGGCGAGGACAGGTTGAAGTACGGCCCGGCGACCGGGTTGGCGCCGCCGGTGATCTGCGCGATCTTGTCGGTCCAGCCCGCGTACCAGACCCAGCGGTCGATCGCTGCGTCCACCTGCGCGGCGGCCTTGGGCTTCGACAGGCCCTCGGCGTCCGCGACCTCACGGACGAACTGCTCGCGGCGGCCCTCCAGCATCTCCGCGACGCGGTACAGGATCTGGCCGCGCAGATAGGCCGTCTTCCCGGCCCAGCCGCCGAAGGCCTTGCGGGCGGCGACGACCGCGTCCCGCGCGTCCTTCCGGGACGACTGCGGGGCGTTGGCCAGCCACTCACCCTTGCGTGAGGTCACTTCGTACACCCGGCCGCTCTCGGATCGCGGGAACTTCCCGCCCACGTACAGCTTGTAGGTCTTGAAGACACTGAGGCGTGCGTCAGACATCGAGGTAACCCTCCAGGCCGTGGCGGCCGCCCTCGCGGCCGAAGCCCGACTCCTTGTAGCCGCCGAAGGGCGAGGTCGGGTCGAACTTGTTGAACGTGTTGGCCCAGACGACCCCGGCGCGCAGCCGGTCCGCGACCGCGAGGATCCGCGAGCCCTTCTCGGTCCAGATGCCCGCCGACAGGCCGTACGCCGAGTTGTTGGCCTTCGCGACGGCCTCCTCCGGCGTACGGAACGTCAGCACCGAGAGGACCGGGCCGAAGATCTCGTCCCGCGCGACGGTGTGCGCCTGCGTGACGTTGGTGAACAGCGTGGGCGCGAACCAGTAGCCGGACGAGGGGAGTTCGCAGGGCGCGGACCAGCGCTCGGCGCCCTCCGCCTCGCCGGTCTCGACGAGCGAGGTGATCCGGGCGAGCTGCTCGGAGGAGTTGATCGCGCCGATGTCGGTGTTCTTGTCGAGCGGGTCGCCGAGGCGCAGCGTGGAGAGCCGCCGCTTCAGCGAGTCCAGCAATTCGTCCTGGATCGACTCCTGTACGAGCAGCCGGGACCCGGCGCAGCAGACCTGCCCCTGGTTGAAGAAGATGCCGGAGACGATGCCCTCGACGGCCTGGTCGATCGGGGCGTCGTCGAAGACGATGTTGGCGCCCTTGCCGCCCAGTTCGAGCGTGACCTTCTTGTCCGTGCCCGCGACCGTACGGGCGATCTCCTTGCCGACGGCCGTGGAACCGGTGAACGCCACCTTGTCCACGCCGTCGTGCGCGACGATCGCCGCGCCCGCGTCCCCGTACCCCGGAAGGATGTTGACGACGCCCTTCGGCAGCCCGGCCTGGCGGCAGATGTCCGCGAAGAACAGGGCGGACAGCGGGGTGGTCTCGGCGGGCTTGAGGACGACCGTGTTGCCGGTGGCGAGCGCCGGGGCGATCTTCCACGCGAGCATCAGCAGCGGGAAGTTCCACGGAATGACCTGGCCAGCGACGCCGAGGGGCCGGGGATTCGCTCCGTACCCCGCGTGGTCCAGCTTGTCGGCCCAGCCGGCGTAGTAGAAGAAGTGCGCGGCGACCAGGGGGAGGTCCGCGTCCCGGGTCTCCTTGATCGGCTTGCCGTTGTCGAGGGTTTCGAGGACGGCGAGCTCGCGGGAGCGCTCCTGGATGATCCGGGCGATCCGGAACAGGTACTTGGCCCGCTCGGCACCCGGCAGGGCGGACCACTTCTCGAAGGCCTTGCGCGCCGCCTTCACGGCCCGGTCCACGTCCTCGGCCCCGGCCTGGGCGACCTCGGAGAGCACCTCCTCGGTCGCGGGCGAGACGGTCTTGAAGACCTTGCCGTCCGCGGCGTCGGTGAACTCGCCGTCGATGAACAGGCCGTACGACGGGGCGATGTCGACGACGGAACGCGACTCGGGGGCGGGTGCGTACTCGAACACGGATGTCTGCTTCTCGATGGTCATGGGTCTCAGTCCACCGTCACGTAGTCGGGACCGGAGTAGCGGCCGGTGGCCAGCTTCTGCCGCTGCATCAGGAGATCGTTCAGCAGGCTGGAGGCGCCGAACCGGAACCAGTGGTTATCGAGCCAGTCGGACCCGGCCGTCTCGTTCACGAGCACCAGGAACTTCACGGCGTCCTTGGACGTCCGGATGCCACCGGCGGGCTTCACTCCGATCTGTACCCCGGTCTGCTGCTTGAAGTCGCGCACGGCTTCGAGCATGAGGAGCGTGTTGGCCGGAGTGGCGTTCACACCGACCTTGCCGGTCGAGGTCTTGATGAAGTCGGCCCCGGCCATCATCCCGATCCAGGAGGCGCGCCGGATGTTGTCGTACGTCGACAGCTCGCCGGTCTCGAAGATCACCTTGAGCCGGGCCCGCTCGCCGCAGGCCTCCCGCACGGCGCGGATCTCCTCGTACACCTTCAGGTACTTGCCCGCGAGGAAGGCGCCGCGGTCGATGACCATGTCGATCTCGTCGGCCCCCGCGGAGACCGCGTCCTGGACGTCGGCCAGCTTCACGGCGAGGGCGGCCCGCCCGGCGGGGAAGGCGGTCGCGACGGACGCCACCTTCACGCCGGACCCGGCGACCGCCTCCTTCGCGGTCGCAACCATGTCTGGATACACGCAGACGGCGGCGGTCCGAGGGGTCGTACGGTCGGTCGGATCGGGGTGGACGGCCTTCGCGCCGAGCGCCCGGACCTTGCCCGGGGTGTCGGCGCCCTCCAGGGTCGTCAGGTCGATCATCGAGATGGCCAGGTCGATGGCGTACGCCTTGGCCGTCGTCTTGATGGAACGCGTCCCGAGCGCGGCGGCGCGCGCCTCGAGTCCGACCGCGTCCACGCCGGGCAGCCCGTGCAGGAAGCGGCGCAGCGCACTGTCGGACGCGGAGGCGTCGGCGAAGGCAGATGCAGTGGCATGTGCAGTGGTGGGCATGGTCACCAGACGAGCATATCTACGCGCGTAGCGGCTTGTACAGGGGTGGGGTGAATCTGGCCCGGACAGGCCGGACAGGAGAGCGGCCGGGACCCGTCTCGTTCTCGGGCCCCGGCCACGCGCGCATGTATGGCTGCCGACCTCAGCCGATCAGCAACAGCACCACGAGCAGCAGCGCCCCCGCGACACTCGGCGCGAGGATCTCGTACGCCCAGCGTACGGCCGGCTCACCCTGCGCCCCCGGGGCCCCCGCGTGCCGCTCGGCGAGCTCGCGCAGGTCGTCCAGGGCCTGGTCGGCGGGGGCGCGGGTGTGGCCGGCGTCGCGCCCGGACAGGACGGCGGACGTACGCCCGTGCGGATCGTCCACGGCGGCCCGCACCTGCCGCCGCGCGGCCTTCTTGCGCGCCCGCAGCGAGACGGGGATCGCCCACAGCTGGTACTTGCCGCCGTCCTTCGCGAACACCTCGCTTGAGTACCCGGCCCGCAGCCCCTCGACGGCGCCCCAGGGCAGCGTGATCGTCCGGAACGGGTTCCGCACCCGCAGCCGCACCTGATTCGCGAACACGGCGGGCCGCACGGTGTACGCGACGATCAACGGCACGAGAAACAGCAGCCCGGCCAGCGCCAGCCACGGCGTCCGCCCGGTCCCCCGCACGAGCGCGTCCGCACCGAGCCAGGCGCAGAGCCCGAGCAGGAGGACGCCGCCGGCGATGGCGCCGGGGGAGCGGTGGGTTCGGTCGGCGTATTCGGGCTGCGGCGCGGGCTTGGCGTCGGGCTTGGCGTCGGAACGCTGCTCACCCTCGGGGGCCCGATCGGGCTGCCCGTCGGGTCGCGGATCGGGCTGCGGATCGGGAGTGGGGTCCGGGCTCGTCATGGGGGTGATTGTTACTCAGCGGGGGGTGAGAGTGTCACCGGGGCTGGGCGACGATGTGCCGAGGGGCGGCTGACGCGCGAGCCCACGCCGCACGGCTGCGACCACGCTGCGCCGATGCGGCATCCGGGGAGTCATGGGTGCGGGGGAGGTGAGCAGCGTGGACGGTGTCGACGTACCGCGCGAGGAACGGTTCGAGGTGCTCCGACAGATCGCCTGGCAGCTTCCGGAGTACTCGGAGACGAGACTCGCCGAATGGGGCTGCTCGCAGCGGGAGCTGAAGGTTCTTCTCGCTGTGTTCGGGCGCACCGAGGCGCAACTGGGTTCGGCTGCGGGCGGCGCCCGGTTCGAGGAGATCCCACCGCAGCGACGCTCGCTCTGGGCCGCCTTCTTCCGAAGAGTCCTCGTCTCCCTCAGCCCGCGCGAACTGTTCTTGCGTACGGGCTACGCGCTGGACGAGTTGGAGGCGGCGGTCGAGTCGTGGGAAGGCGGGTGACGGTGGACGTGGGGATGGCGGCGGCAGGGTCGTACCGTTGCCGCTCGCTCCAGGGCAGGCCGAGCGCCTGGGCAGACGGATGTGTGCGGGGGCCAGGGGCAGGGGCCATGAGTACGTCCTCGTCTACGGGCTCAAGGGCGCCGACCGTGAGGCGCGAACGGGCTGCGGGCGCGATCACGACGTTCGAGTGCCCGCACCTCACGTACTTGAGACTGAGAGGCACAGAAACCCGAGGACCGGGGAAGAGTTTGTAACGTGGAAGAAGATGCCACGGCCTGCTCGGCCTGACGAATTGCCTCTGTGAATCAATCGGAAAGGGGAGCGACTTTATGGACCCGGCTGCCTATCCAGAGGTCAAGTCCTGGATTGAGGAGCACTCTGGAAGCCTTGACTCTGTCGATTTTCTCACGCGCAACGCATCATTGGGTACATGGTTGGCCATCTATCACGTTATTTGGCCAGACTTTGTGGAGGTCGAAGGTTGTGTTCTTTGGCGTCGCTCATATGAGGTGAGCAATTTTAGGGAGTGGTTCCGCCGGTTTGAAGGTGATGTTCCGGCGGTGGAGGCCACCCTTAACCGGCTTATCCTGGGCGATATTATCGAGAATGATGACTTGCCGGAGGATCGGGCAGTGTTGATGGAGCTTGCAGAGATGACCGCCAAGTCCTGGGGGATCGCTCTCCGTGAATCATTCCCGTCCAAATCTTTCGAAGTTGGATGCGCGAATACAGAGGACGGCCCTGTCGTGTGGTTCCATTCGGTGCACAGGGAGTGATTTCGTGATTGTCGAATCGGGCATTCAGGTATAAGCGCGTGTCGAGAGGGCGGCCGCCGGTGCTAATTAAGGTGCACGTTTAAACCCTTCCAGTGTCGCCTTATTTGTAGACGTCTCCACAAGCAGCAACTCCCAAGGCCCAGAGTTCACGTCGAAGTCCTTGCCGAAGCCGATCCACTTCCCAGCCATACGGCGGCCAGTCGGCTCGATCAGCATCTGGACCGCTCCGTGGTAGCGCGCGCCCTGGTAGTAGCCGGCGCGGGCTGTTTGTTCGGTCCAGGTGCCCGTGACCACGTTGCGGTCCAGGGTGAGGTCGAGAGTCAGAGGACTGTCGGGGTTGCTCGATGCCCCGGGGAGGCTTTGGCCGGTCAGCTTGTCGCCGTGCTGGAGTACTACGACGTAGTGCTTGGCCTCGAAGGTCTCGCCTCGGCCCGAGCTGTAGTACTCGTAGCGGGACAGCCAGATTCCGGAGTAGTTCGCCGTGGCTGTGGCGGGTTGAGGGGACTCGGTCTCCGCGGCGGCACCATCCGGGGCGGCGGCGTCCATGTCATGGCCTCCCTTTCCGTCGGAGTGCACGCGCGCCACCGGCACAGGGAGGGCGAAGCCGAGGGACTCCACCGGGCGGCCGGTGACGTGCTCAAGTGCCCGCGCGTACACGGGGCGTGGGGCGCGGCTGACTCCTGACTCCCAGCGTTGTACGAGTCGCTTGCTCGCGTCGTTGGGTTCGCCCAGCTCTTCCCCCGCGCGACGCAATGCTTTCGCCAGGTCGTCCTGGCTCATGCGCAGGCTGATCCGTACGGCCCGGAGCACGTCGTTCGTCGCGTGCAGCTCAGTCGTCATGTCATTGACCGTAGCGGCCGCCGGTCGCCGATGACACCGGTTTGACGCCTTCGAGTGACACCCCGATGACGCCGCCAAAGCCGTCGCAAGGGCACTCCCCGCCACCGACGATGGCGGGACACAACCTCGACGGAAGCGGGAGCCGCAATCGATGAGCCAAGTCCCTTTCCCCGACCGGGATCACCGCACCGCCCTGCGCCTCCTCCCCTGGAGCAGCGATGACGGCAAGCCGTGCTTCGTTCTCGGTGACGGCAACGGTCCGGTGTCCCGTATCGCCGACGAAATCGAGTGCGTCCAACTCGCCATGGCACAGCAGTTGTTGGGGCATGCGCGAGAGCTGTTGGAGTGCCCACGGGTCTCCGTCGGCGAACTTCGCTTTCTCGGGCGGCGGTTGAGCGAGGCGCTCACCGATGCCTTGCGCGTAGCCGAGAGTCGAGGGCTGCCCAGCAACGCCCACGCCCCTCAAGGCGCACTACGCCAAACCAAAACCATGTACCCCCCGCAATAAGCCGCCACCAGCACAACACCCCCCACCCAAGCCACCGCATGCCGCAGCGAGGCGCGGGCCAATAGCAATGCCAAGGGCAGCAGCAGGGGGAAGCCCGGTAGCAGAAAGCGGGCTCGGGAGAAGTAGACGCCTCCGCTGCCCAGCACGATGGCCAGCAGCAGGCCCGTGAAGGCGAGGAGTACCAGGGGCTGGCGGTCCAGTACGGAGCGTACGAAGAGGATTGCCGACGCGATCAGCACCAACGAGACCAGGATCAGGAACAGTTCGGGTGTCGAGTCGTCGAGGAAGTGGTCGTCCAGTCTGCGCAATGTGTACGCGCCGCCGTCCACATGGTTGTGCCACAGCTTCTGGACCGCGAAGTAGCCGTCCCAGCGGCCGAGTCGGAGGCCGACCCAGCCCACGTACGACAGCCAGCCCAGAGGGGCCAGAAACCCGCCCACCAGCGCACGCCACGAGAAGCCCCGCCGCAGAGCCGAAAGCGCTCCCAACGACACCGCCGCCGCCAGCGCCAGCCCCGTAGGCCGAGTGAGCCCCGCCAGCGACGCCAGCGTGCCCGCCCACACCCAGCGGCCCGTCAGGCAGGCGTAGAGCGACCAGGCCGCGAAGGCCGTGAACAGGGACTCCGTGTAGCCCATCCACTGGACCAGGCCGACCGGCAGTCCGCCCCACAGCAGTGCCAGGCACACACCCACCCTGCGGCCGTGCAGCCGCGCGCCCACCGCGAAGATGCCCCAGGCCGCGAAGAACGACCCCACCACCGCCACCAGCAGGCCCACGCTCGCCGACGAACCGGGCAGGGCCCACGACAGGGCCCGTACCGCCAACGGGTACAGCGGGAAGAACGCCAGGTTGTTCGTGTCGTACGCCGTGCCCAGCTCCCGCGCGTAGCCGTTCTCCGCGATGCCCAGGTACCAGGACGAGTCCCAGGAGTTCGCCAGGATCGGCCAGAGGCCCTGGCCCTCCCGGTGGGCCCAGAGGGAGACGGCGAGGAGGCAGAAGAGGCGTACGCAGGCGTAGCCGTAGAGCGCGGGGGCCGCGTGGCGCAGGGCGCGGACGATGCGGCGGGGGAGGTCCGCGCGGGGTGGGGGCGCGCCCCGGGGACGGGGACGGGGGCGGGGGCGCCGGGAGGTGGGGAGGGCGCGGCGGACGGCCTCGGTGGGGGCGGACACGGGCGGGCAGCTCCTGGGGTTCGGTCGGGCGCGGACCGGTCCACCTTCCTTGCGGGCCACCACCCCTCCCGCCCCGCTGCGTCAAGTGCCCTGCGGGAATCACCCGTTCAGGTGGCCGGGCGGTACGGGAAAGGGCGGCGGTGATGTCGAAGTCACCGCCGCCCCGAGAGCATCGAGCAGGCTCAGATACCCGCCGCCGCAGCCAGATCCCGCTTCAGCGCCGCAAGCAGCTCCGCCGCCTTCGCCCGGGCAGCGACCAGGCCATCCGAAGCGACCGGAACGACCGCCTCCAAGTAGCACTTCAGCTTCGGCTCCGTACCGCTGGGCCGGACGATGACCCGGGCGCCGGAGAGGGTGTAGCGCAGGCCGTCCGTCGGGGGCAGCGTGGCCGTGCCCTGCGTCAGGTCCTCCGCCAGCGTCACCGGCAGGCCCGCCAGCTCCGTCGGCGGCTGCTCGCGCAGGCGCCGCATCGCCGCCGCGATGACCGACAGGTCCTCGACCCGCACCGACAGCTGGTCCGTCGCGTGCACGCCGTGCTCGACGGCCAGGTCGTCGAGGAGGTCGAGCAGCGTACGGCCCTGGTCCTTCAGCTCCGAGGCCAGTTCCGTGACGAGCAGCGCGGCCGTGATGCCGTCCTTGTCGCGTACGCCCTCGGGGTCGACGCAGTAGCCGAGCGCCTCCTCGTAGCCGTACCGCAGGCCGTCCACGCGGGCGATCCACTTGAAGCCGGTGAGGGTTTCCTCGTACGCCAGACCCGCCGCCGAAGCGATCCGGCCAAGCAGGGACGACGAGACGATCGACTCCGCGAAGGTCCCGGTCACGCCCCGCTTGACCAGGTGCGCAGCGAGGAGCGCGCCCACCTCGTCGCCGCGCAGCATCCGCCAGCCACTCGCCGAGGAGTCGTGCACCGCCACCGCGCAGCGGTCCGCGTCCGGGTCGTTGGCGATGACCAGGTCCGGAGCCTCAGCCTGGGAACGGGCCGCCGCGAAGGACAGGTCCATCGCGCCCGGCTCCTCCGGGTTCGGGAAGGCAACCGTCGGGAAGTCCGGGTCCGGCTCGGCCTGTTCGGGCACCACGACCGGCTCGGGGAACCCGGCCCGCGCGAACGCGGCCAGCAGGGTCTCCTTGCCGACGCCGTGCATGGGCGTGTAGACGGTACGGGCCGTACGGGGGGAGCCGGCGGCGAGCACCGCGTCCGTACGCGCCAGGTACGCCTCCAGGACCGACTCGCCCAGCGTCTCCCAGCCCTCCGAAGGGCGCGGTACGTCGGCCAGGGCGCCCACCGCGTCGATCTCGGCGGCGATGTCCGCGTCGGCCGGGGGCACGATCTGCGAGCCGTCGCCCAGGTACACCTTGTAGCCGTTGTCGCGCGGCGGGTTGTGCGAGGCCGTGACCTCCACGCCCGCGACCGCGCCCAGGTGCCGTATGGCGAAGGCCAGGACGGGGGTGGGCAGCGGGCGGGGGAGGACCGCCGCGCGCAGCCCGGCGCCCGTCATCACGGCCGCCGTGTCCCGCGCGAAGTCCGCCGACTTGTACCGCGCGTCGTACCCGATGACCACGAGCCCGCCCGCCTCGCCCTGCGCGCGCAGGTACGCGGCCAGGCCCGCGGCCGCGCGGATGACGACGGAGCGGTTCATCCGCATCGGGCCCGCGCCCAGCTCGCCGCGCAGTCCGGCGGTGCCGAACTGGAGGGTGCCGGAGAACCGGTCGGCCAGCTCCTCGTGCGCCTCGGCGTCGATGAGCTTGGCCAGCTCCTCCCGGGTCTCGGGGTCGGGGTCCTCGGCCAGCCAGGCCCTGGCCCGGGTGATCAGCTCGTCGTCGGGTGTGTCTGCCTGCACGTCTGCCTCAGCCTCTCCTCGTACGGGTGCGCGTCTCAGATCCGGCCGAGGACCTGGGTGAGCAGGGCGCCCATGCGGGCGGCGGAGTCGCGGCCGGCCTGGAGGACCTCCTCGTGGTTGAGGGGCTCGCCGGACAGGCCCGCGGCCAGGTTGGTGACCAGGGAGATGCCGAGCACCTCGGCGCCGGCCTCGCGGGCGGCGATGGCCTCCAGGACCGTGGACATGCCGACCAGGTCGGCGCCGAGGACACCGGCCATGCGGACCTCGGCCGGGGTCTCGTAGTGCGGGCCGGGGAACTGCGCGTACACGCCCTCCTCCAGGCTCGCGTCGACCTCCTTGCACAGGGCGCGCAGGCGCGGCGAGTACAGGTCGGTGAGGTCGACGAAGTTGGCGCCGACGATCGGCGACGTCGCCGTCAGGTTCAGGTGGTCGCTGATCAGGACCGGCTGACCGGGGCGCATGCCCTCGCGCAGGCCGCCGCAGCCGTTGGTCAGGACGACGGTCTTGCAGCCCGCGGCCACGGCCGTACGCACACCGTGCGCGACGGCGGCGACGCCGCGGCCCTCGTAGTAGTGGGTGCGGCCGAGGAAGACCAGGGCGCGCTTGTCACCGGTCTTGTACGACCGGATCTTGCCGCCGTGGCCCTCGACGGCGGGCGGCGGGAAGCCGGGCAGTTCGGTGACGGGGAACTCGGCCTCGGGCGTGCCGAGCGCGTCCACGGCGGGGGCCCAGCCCGACCCCATCACGAGGGCGACGTCATGGGTCTCAGCGCCGGTGATCTCACGCAGCCGCGCGGCGGCGGCGTCTGCGGCGGCGTACGGGTCGGTGGGGGTTACGGAAGCGTTCACGCGGTTGAGGGTAGCTGTTGTCGTCCTACGCGCGTAGATGCTGCCGCAAACAGTGTCGCGATCGTTGCGTTGTACGTTCCGCCAAGGTGGTCGTGGAGCGCCGTCCCTGGGGGCTCCGCCCCCGGACCCCCGATCGCCCATCGTGCTCGTCCTCAAGCGCCGGACAGGCTGGATGGGTGCCCCTCCCCGCCCCTTCCCGAAAGCCTGCGGCGCCGTCTGATCGCGCTGCGCGCTCGTCCTCAAACGCCGGACGGGCTGGATTTGCCGGACGGGCTCGTTTTTCAGGGGCGCGGGGAACTGCGCGACCGGCCACGACGGCGCGGCAGCCGGACGACGGGCGGAGAATTCAGCCCCTCCGGCGTCTGAGGAGCGGGGGTTCGGGGGGGCGGAGCCCCCGGAGGGCGACCAGCTGCCGACCTCAGCAGGGCCGTTTCCGCAGAGACATCACATAATCGTGCGGCGCCCCCGCCGACTCCGCCGCGTCGGCGATCTCGCCGAGGTAGCGGGCCGAGGGGAGGCCGCCCTCGTAGCCGTTCAGGACGTACACCCAGGCGGGCATCTCGCCCTCCAGGGTCTCCACCCGGATCCGCATGCGGCGGTAGATGTCCATGCCGACGCCCTCCCAGCGGTCCATGGACTCCTCGTCCATGGGCGCGATGTCGTAGAGCGCGACGAAGACCTGGGAGCGCGGGGCCTCCACGATCGTGGCGAGCGCGCCTTCCCAGCCCATGTGCTCGCCGCCGAACGTCAGCCGCCAGCCGTTGAGCCAGCCAGTGGCGCGCAGCGGCGAGTACGGGGCGCGGCGGGACATGAGCCGCGCGTCGAGATTGCCGGCGTACGCGGCGTAGAGCGACATGGGACCGAGGGTACGACAGTGACCGCCGCAGGTCGTGCGGTCTCGCGAGCCCGTCGTACCCCACTGGAGGGCCCCGGGGAGAAGCAGCTTGAAGCGTGCGGGACAATGGAGTACGTACTGCATCTGCCCGGGGGGCGACCCCCGGACCCCCGGCCGGAACCGCGCTGGGCGGGCCGGAAACGAGAGCGCGAGGCGTAAATCCCTTGACCCGGATCGTGATCATCGGCGGCGGACCCGGCGGATACGAGGCGGCCCTGGTGGCCGCCCAACTCGGCGCGGAGGTGACCGTCGTCGACTGCGACGGTCTGGGCGGGGCGTCGGTGCTCACCGACTGCGTGCCGTCCAAGACCCTCATCGCGACGGCCGAGGTGATGACCACCTTCGACTCCTCGTACGAAGAGCTGGGCATCATCGTCGAGGACGACACCCCGCACATCGACCAGGCCGCTCGCGTCGTCGGCGTGGACCTCGGCAAGGTCAACCGGCGCGTGAAGCGGCTCGCGCTCGCCCAGTCGCACGACATCACGGCGTCCGTGACACGCGCCGGCGCCCGGGTGATGCGCGGCCGCGGCCGGCTCGACGGGCAGCAGGCGATGGACGGATCGCGGAAGGTCGTCGTGACCGCGGCGGACGGGAGCGAGGAGATCCTCACCGCCGACGCCGTCCTGATCGCGACCGGCGGCCAGCCGCGCGAGATCCCCGACGCCCTGCCGGACGGCGAGCGCATCCTCAACTGGACGCAGGTGTACGACCTGGACGAGCTTCCCGAGGAGCTCATCGTGGTCGGTTCCGGTGTCACGGGCGCCGAGTTCGCCGGTGCCTACCAGGCGCTCGGCTCCAAGGTCACGCTCGTCTCCTCCCGCGACCGCGTGCTGCCCGGCGAGGACCCGGACGCCGCCGCCGTCCTGGAGGACGTGTTCCGGCGCCGCGGCATGAACGTTATGGCCCGCTCGCGCGCCGCCTCCGCCAAGCGCGTCGGCGACCGCGTCGAGGTCACGCTCGCCGACGGCCGCGTCATCACCGGTACGCACTGCCTGATGGCGGTCGGCGCGGTCCCGAACAGCAGCGGCATGGGCCTGGAGGAGGCCGGGGTCCGCGTGAAGGACTCGGGCCACATCTGGACCGACAAGGTGTCCCGCACCACCGCCCCCGGCGTGTACGCGGCCGGTGACGTGACCGGTGTCTTCGCGCTCGCGTCGGTCGCCGCCATGCAGGGCCGGATCGCGATGTACCACTTCCTGGGCGACGCGGTGACGCCGCTGAACCTCAAGACCGTCTCCGCGAACGTCTTCACCGACCCCGAGATCGCCACGGTCGGCTACAGCCAGGCCGACGTCGACGGCGGCAGGATCGACGCCCGCGTGGTGAAGCTGCCGTTGCTTCGCAACCCGCGCGCCAAGATGCAGGGCATCCGGGACGGCTTCGTGAAGATCTTCTGCCGTCCCGGCACCGGCATCGTCGTCGGCGGCGTGGTCGTCTCGCCGCGCGCTTCGGAACTGATCCACCCCATCTCGATCGCGGTCGACAACAACTTGACGGTGGAACAGATCGCGAATGCGTTCACCGTCTACCCCTCACTGTCCGGCTCGATCGCCGAGGTCGCCCGGCAGTTGCACACGCGCAAGACGGCGGGCGAGGCGTAGCAGCCCGTAAAGCCCCTGCTCCGAGGGTGCGTTGACCCTCGTACGACGTCATTGGCCCAGTCGCCCGGACTATGCCGGGGGACTGGGCCTTGCGTATACCACTTCGCGTCGGACCATGCGAACAACTTCTGTTATTCGGCGCAAACTGCTGAAAGCAGACGGTCGTTGGGGTTACTGTCAGTTTCGTGTTCGCTGCAGAACGTCGCCAATTGATCCTCGAAATGGTGCGGGCCAACGGAGCGGTTTCGCTCCGGGAGCTCGCCCGCGTAGTCCAGACCTCCGAAGTGACCGTACGGCGGGATGTGCGGGCGCTGGAGGCCGAAGGACTCCTCGACCGCCGCCACGGCGGCGCGGTCCTCCCGGGCGGATTCACGCGTGAGTCCGGCTTCCCGCAGAAGTCGCTGTCCGCGACGGCCGAGAAGACGGCCATCGCCGATCTCGCCGCGGGCCTCGTCGAAGAGGGCGAGGCCATCGTCGTCGGCGCGGGTACCACGACCCAGGAGCTGGCCCGCCGGCTCGCCCGCGTCCCCGGCCTGACCGTCGTCACCAACTCCCTGCTCGTCGCCCAGGCGCTGGCGCACGCCAACCGCGTGGAGGTCGTCATGACCGGCGGCACCCTGCGCGGCTCCAACTACGCCCTCGTGGGCAGCGGAGCCGAGCAGTCCCTCCAGGGGCTGCGGGTGTCGCGCGCCTTCCTCTCCGGGAGCGGGCTGACCGCGGAGCGCGGCCTGTCCACGTCCAACATGCTCTCGGCGAGCGTCGACCGGGCCCTGGTGCAGGCCGCCGCGGAGGTGGTGGTCCTCGCCGACCACACCAAGCTCGGCACCGACACCATGTTCCAGACGGTGCCCACGGACGTCATCACCCGGCTCGTCACGGACGAACCCCCGGTGCACGACGAACGCGCGGCCACCGAACTGCAGGCCCTCGCCGACCAGGGCGTCCAGGTCGCGGTGGCGGGCGCGACTCCATCGGGCGGCGCCGCCGACCCGGTGCAGCCGGGCCCTCCACAGCGCCGGGACGTCCCCCTGCCGGGCCAGCGGAGGAACGTCACACCGGGCCCGCCGACCCTGCGCGCGGCGAGCGCCCTGACCGACCCGGCCCCGGGCGACCGGGAACGCGAACGGGCGGCCAGGGTGGCGGACTTGAGGCGCAGGTAGATCTACTGCCTTCTGCTGCTTGCTTGTTGTGCGGCGTCGCAGGGCGGCGCTGTCGGCCACGGTCGGCAATATCAGCCCGTCCGGCGCTTGAGGACGAGCCCGAAGGGCGATCGAGGGCGCGCAGGTCGACGGCGCCGATCGGTCCACGTAAGCCTACGTACCCGACTTGAGCCCGCGCAGCGTAAGCATCAGCAACCGATCCGCCAACTCCGGGTCCCCCGGCGTCTCTTCAGCGGCCAGCGCGATCGCGTTGGTCAGCTGGAGCAGATCGCCGATCGTGATGTCCGAGCGCACCGACCCGGCCTCCTGCGCCCGTACGAGCAGGGCGCCGCCCGCCTCGCGCATCGGCGCGCTGCACCGCGCCAGGGCCGAACTGTCGTCCCGCGAGACCGACATGAGGGCCCGGGACAGGCCGCGGTACTCGCCCGCGTGCGTCACGAGCGCCCGCAGCCACTCCACGAGCGCGGCGCACGGCTGCGGGTCGTCGAGCAGCTCGCGCGAGCGGGTGAGCAGCGCGCGCACCGCGTCCTCGAAGACCGCGCTCAGCAGCGCCTGCCGGTTCGGGAAGTGCCGGTACAGCGTGCCGATCCCGACGCCCGCGCGGCGCGCGATGTCCTCCAGGGACGCGTCCGTGCCGTGCTCGGCGAACGCGGCACGGCCCTCGGCGAGCAGCCGGTCGTAGTTGCGCCGCGCATCCGCACGCATCGGACGCGCCGCGGCGGGCACCGCGCCGGTTCGCCCGGTGCTGGTCGTCATCACAGCCGTCCTCCCTGGCCCCTCGGCCCTGGTCTGCTTCCAGGATGCCACCCCGTACGGTGCGCGAACGGCCGGTCACCGGACGCACCCAGGGGCGCGTGGGTACGACGAAGGGCTCCCGGTACGGAACCGGGAGCCCTTCGTCGTACGCGCGTCTCGGACGTCAGTCCTTGATCTCGCAGATCGCGGCGCCGGAGGTGAGGGAGTTGCCGACCTCCGCGGTCAGGCCCTTGACGGTGCCGGACTTGTGGGCGTTGAGGGGCTGTTCCATCTTCATGGCCTCCAGGACGACGACGAGGTCGCCCTCCTTGACCTCCTGGCCCTCCTCCACGGCGACCTTGACGATCGTGCCCTGCATCGGGGACGCCAGGGTGTCACCGGAGGCGGCCGGACCGGACTTCTTCGCCGCCCGACGCTTGGGCTTCGCACCCGCCGCCAGACCCGTACGCGCCAGGCTCATCCCCAGCGACGAGGGCAGCGAGACCTCCAGGCGCTTGCCGCCGACCTCGACGACGACGGTCTCACGGCCCGTCTCGTCCTCCTCCGCCTCGGCGGGACCGGCCGTGAACGGCTTGATCTCGTTGACGAACTCCGTCTCGATCCAGCGGGTGTGGACCTTGAACGGCTCGCTGGAGCCGCCCAGTTCGGGCCCGAACGCCTCATCGACCACCACCGCCCGGTGGAACGTCAGCGCGGTCGCCATGCCCTCGACCCTGAACTCCGCCAGCGCACGCGCTGCACGCTGCAGCGCCTGCTGACGGCTCGCACCGGTGACGATCAGCTTGGCAAGGAGCGAGTCCCAGGCCGGACCGATCACCGAACCGGACTCCACGCCCGCGTCCAGGCGCACACCCGGACCGGTCGGCGCCACGAACTCGGTGACCGTGCCGGGCGCGGGCAGGAAGTTACGGCCCGGGTCCTCACCGTTGATACGGAACTCGAAGCTGTGCCCGCGGATCTCCGGGTCGCCGTAGCCGAGCTCCTCGCCGTCGGCAATCCGGAACATCTCGCGTACGAGGTCGATCCCGGTGACCTCCTCGGTGACCGGGTGCTCGACCTGCAGACGGGTGTTGACCTCCAGGAAGGAGATCGTGCCGTCCAGGCCGACCAGGAACTCCACGGTGCCCGCACCGACGTAACCGGCCTCCTTCAGGATGGCCTTCGACGCCCGGTACAGCTCCGCGTTCTGCGCCTCGGACAGGAACGGCGCGGGGGCCTCCTCGACCAGCTTCTGGTGGCGGCGCTGCAGCGAGCAGTCACGCGTGGAGACCACGACCACGTTGCCGTGGGTGTCGGCCAGGCACTGCGTCTCCACATGCCGCGGCTTGTCCAGGTAGCGCTCCACGAAGCACTCACCCCGGCCGAACGCCGCGACCGCCTCACGCACCGCCGAGTCGTACAGCTCCGGCACCTCCTGAAGGGTGCGGGCCACCTTCAGACCACGACCGCCACCACCGAAGGCGGCCTTGATCGCGATCGGCAGACCGTGCTCCTCGGCGAACGCCACCACCTCGTCCGCACCCGAGACCGGGTCCGGGGTGCCCGCCACCAGCGGAGCACCCGCACGCTGCGCGATGTGCCGGGCGGCGACCTTGTCACCCAGGTCACGGATCGCCGCCGGTCCCGGGCCGATCCAGATCAGACCCGCGTCCAGGACCGCCTGCGCGAACTCCGCGTTCTCGGAGAGGAACCCGTAACCGGGGTGGATCGCGTCCGCACCCGAGTCCTTCGCCGCGGCCAGCACCTTGGCCATGTCCAGATAGCTGGTGGCCGGGGTGTCACCGCCCAGAGCGAACGCCTCGTCGGCCGCACGGACATGCAGGGCGTCCCGGTCCGGATCGGCGTAGACGGCCACACTCGCGATCCCAGCATCCCGGCACGCCCGGGCCACGCGGACAGCGATTTCGCCACGGTTGGCGATGAGCACCTTGCGCACGTTGGCTCCCTCCTTGAAACAAGCTGAGTTTAGGGACTGCCGACACGGCGTATCGACCCGTCCCCAATAGTGAGCTTGCCCACACGGAGCGTTATTCGAGGGGCGCTCGAGTCCCGAAATCCCTTGTCGCACCACGGTACGACGGGATCCTGAACCGCACAGTAACGGGACGGTGTGGCGCAGGTCTCTGTCTGCGAGAGCAAGGGCCGATCTGGTTTCTTTGTGGAGTCCCTACGAATGGCGGTAGCAATCTTTGCCCCTCCGCGGAGTCTTGTCCCGCGGTTTACCCGTTAGTAGCGTTTGCGGCGCCCTCGGACCTACCGGGGGTAACGGCGTGGGGAAGTGGGTGGGGCGCGGTGGCGCGCAGACCGGTGGCCTTGGTGGCCGCGCTCGTGCTCGTCGTGGAAGCGGCCGGCATCGCGTGGCTGAACTGGTTCCTGGGGCTGGTCGTGGACAACCAGAAGATGTCCCTGGCCGGCCTTGATCCGCACGCGATGACCGTCGGCTCGTGGGTGGCGGGCGGCCTGATGGGGCTCTATCTCCTGCTGTGCGGCCTGGTGTTGCTGCGTACGGGCGTACGCGACCGGGCACCCGGCGGCGTCGGCCGCGTCCTGCTGATCTCGGCCGCGGTGCTGCACGCGGTGCTCGGCGCGTTCTCCGTGGGCCTGGTGGGCTGGACGGCCTTCGCGTTCCTGATGGTCGTACTCGGCCTGCTCGTACTGACGTTGGTCGCGTACGGGAAGGGCGCCGGGGCGGACGAGGAGGGTTCGGACGGTACGCAGGCGACCGCCGCCGTGAACGGCCCGAACCCCGCCTGAGTCGGCTGCGAAGAGACCTGATCGGCCTGCGCGGAGACCTGATCGCCCTGCGCAGAGACCTGATCGCCCTGCGAAGAGATCAGCCCTGGTAGACCATCGTGCAGAGCAGGGTGTCGCCGTCGTCCACGGTCCAGGACCAGTACGTCGTCTGGTCGTTCTGCACGCGTCGGCAGAGGCTGGCGTCGGTGCCCTTGGACGTGTTGTAGACGCCCGTGATGTGCATGATCTGGTTGTACGAGCTGGGCACCTTCTTGGCCGTGCAGTCCACGGCGGTCATCGGGCCCATGCCGGTGATCTTGCCGTTGCTCTGGTTGGCCAGGAAGCAGCCGCCCTTGTGGTAGACCCGCGAGAGGCAGAGCCGGGTGGTCTCGCCCGAGCTGGGCGAGGAGTACGTCCAGGTGGCCTGGTTCGTACCGCTGTCGCAGCTGCCGGAGGTGCCGGTGACCTGGACCAGGGCGTCGTCGCTCTTGCAGGAGACCGGGTCCGGGGGCTGCTCGGAGCTCCACTCGACGGTGCTCGTACCGCCGTGGCCGGTGTCCCACAGGGGCAGGCAGTCGCCGGATGTGACGTCCTTGAAGGCGCTCTCGGTCGGGTCGGGGGCGGCCGAGGTGGCGTCGGTGCCGGGCTTGGAGTCGAGGCCGCCGGAGCCGGACGTGCCGGAGGTGCTGTCGGTGGCGGAGGCGCTGGGGGCGTCGGACGAGCTGTTGCTGCCACTGCTCCCGGGTACGAAGAACCAGAAGGCGAGTCCGCCGACCACGATCAGGGCGAGCACCAGCGTGCCGACGATGCCGATGACGAGCCCCGCGTTGTTGTTGCGGCGCGGCGGCGGAGGCGGGAACGGCCCCTGCGGCGGGCCGCCGAACGGCGCGCCGGGCGGAGGGCCTTGCGGGGGTCCCTGCGGAGGGCCTTGCGGAGGGCCTTGCGGGGGTCCGAAGCCCGAGCCGCCCTGCGGCGGTCCCGGCGGACCCTGAGGCGGGCCGAACTGGCCCTCGGGCGGGCCGAACGAGTTGCTCATCTTTCTCCCCCGGAACGTGCGACGCGGTTGGCCCGAGGATGTTATCCGCACCCGGATCCAGGGGGTGAGGGGGTGACCGGGAGGTCGGCCACCCCGGAGACGGCCGGTCAGGAGGCGGCCGGGCTCCACAGCTCGGTGATGCCGACGCCGAGCTCCGCGAGCAGCTTGCGCAGCAGCGGCAGGCTGAGGCCGATGACGTTGCCGTGGTCGCCCTCGATGCCGTCGATGAACGGCGCCGAGCGGCCGTCGAGCGTGAACGCCCCTGCCACGTACAGGGGTTCACCGCTCGCGACGTACGCGGCGATCTCCGCGTCGGACGGCTCCCCGAAGCGGACTGTGGTGGAGGCGGTGGCCGAGGTGCGGCGTCCCGTGGCCGTGTCGATCACGCAGTGCCCGGTCTGCAGCACGCCCGCGCGGCCGCGCATCGACTTCCAGCGGGCGGTGGCCTCCTCGGCGTCGGCGGGCTTGCCGAGCGCCTCGCCGTCGAGTTCGAGCACCGAGTCGCAGCCGACGACCAGGGCGCCCGCGGCCTCCGCACGCCCGGCGACCGCGCTCGCCTTGGCCTCGGCCAGGACGCGGGCCAGTTCGGCGGGGGTGGGCGCGGAGAGCGCGTCCTCGTCCACCCCGCTGACGATCACCTCGGGTTCGAGTCCGGCCTGGCGGAGCAGCCCGAGCCGGGCGGGGGACTGGGAGGCGAGGACGAGGCGGCGGCGCTGATCGGTCATGGGGAGAGGGTATCGACGTCAAGCGCCCCACGAACTCCCTCCCCGAGCGAGAGGGTTCGTGGGGCGCCCGGTCCGTGGGTGCCGAGAGGGCGTCAGCCCTTCTTCAGGACGGCCTCCATGACCGCCTTCGCGATCGGACCGCCGAGCTTGCCGCCCGCGATCTGGTCGCGCGGAATGTCCTGCCCCGGGTCGACGAAGACGGCCACGGCGACCTTCTTGCCCTCCGCGTTCTTCCCGTACGAGATGAACCAGGCGTACGGCGGCAGCTTGTTGTCGACGCCGTGCTGGGCCGTGCCGGTCTTGGCGCCGACCTCGATGCCGTCGATCAGGGCGGGCTGTCCCGATCCCTGCTCGGCGGTGAAGACCATGGCCTCGCGGACCTTGTCCGCGGTCTCCGCGGAGATGGGCTGCGCCATCTCCTTGGGGTCGGTCTTCTCCAGAATGTCCGTGTCCGGGCCGCGCAGCTCGTCGATCATGTGCGGCTCCATCAGCTTGCCGTCGTTGGCGATGGCGGAGGCGATCATGGCGATCTGCAGCGGACTGGCGGTCAGGGAGCCCTGGCCGATGCCGGTGAGGGCGGTCTGCGGCCTGTTGATGTCGGTCGGGTAGATGGACTTGCCGGCCCGTACCGGAATGTCCAGTTCGCCGTTGTTGAAGCCGAACTTCTCGGCGGTCTCGCGCATCTCGTCCTTGCCGATCTCGGCGGCGAGCTTGGCGAAGACGGTGTTGCAGGAGTACTGCATGGCGACCTTGAGCGAAGCGTTCTCGCAGACGCCGCTCTTGTTCAGGTTCGGCAGCTCGGTCCTGGTGTCCGGCAGCGTCCACGGCTCGGGGGTGTCCGTGGGGGCGTTGATGTCGCTGACCCGGCCGGACTCGATGGCGGCGGCCGCGGTGAGCACCTTGAAGGTCGAGCCGGGCGCGTAGGTCTCCTTGAGGGCCCGGTTGAGGAGCGGCTTGTCCTTGTCCTTGTTGAGCTTCTGCCAGGCCTTCGAGTCCTTCTCGGACATGCCCGCGAACGTGGACGGGTCGTACGACGGCGTGGAGGCGAGGGCGAGGACACGGCCCGTGTCGGGGTCGAGCGCCGCGACGCCGCCCTTGAGGTCGCCGAGGCCCTCGTAGGCGGCCTTCTGCGCGGCCGGGTCGATGGTGGTGACGACGTCGCCGCCGCGCGGCTTGTCGTTGGTGAACATGTTGAGGGTGTTCTTCAGGAACAGCCGGTCGTCGGTGCCGGAGAGCAGTTCGTCGTTGAGCGCCTCCAGCTGGTTGGCGCCGAAGGCCTGTGAGGCGTACCCGGTGACCGGGGCGTACATCGCGCCGTCCTTGAAGGTGCGCTTGTACTTGAAGTCCGTGCCCTCGACCGCCTTCGAGCCGGTGATCGGCTTGCCGGCGACGATGATGTTGCCGCGCTCCTTCGCGTACCGCTCGATGGACACGCGCCGGTTCTTCTCGTGCTTGGCGAGCGGCTCGCTCTGCGCGTACTGGATCCAGTTGGCGCGTATCAGCAGTGCGAGCACGAGCAGCCCGCAGAACACGGCTATGTGCCGCAGTGGCCTGTTCACCGGCTACCGAACCCTTTCGATCTGTCCATCCCGAGGAAGTAGGACGAAGGGTACGGCCCCTTGGTTGCGCCGGTGCCCGCGGGCCGTGCCGGGGGCGGTCCCGGTCAGGGTGCGCCGAGGACGAGCATCGCCAGGATCATCGCGAGGGCGAGGACGAGCCCGGCGCGCCTCAACATCGCCTGAGTTTCCCGGAGTTCCTCCGGTGGCTCGTCTTTCGGGTCGGACCAGAGCATGAGGTCGATGGTCGCGGCTGCGGGGGCGGGGGCGCCTGAGTACGCGTACTCAGTTGAGCCCTCACCCAATTAAACGGGAACGCAGTTCCTTTAGTGCGAGGTGTGGTGCTACCGTACGGAGCGCCTTAAGGGAACTCAAGACCCGTTAGGGCTCCCCGATGAGAGATAGGGATCTTGTGATGCAGAACCTCGTCATGCAGGACGTCGTCATGCGGGACCTCGTCAACCCGCAGCAGGATTGGGCCGCCGCTTGGACCGCCGCGCCGCAGTCGCCCAGCACCGGCTTCACGCCGAACTGGTCGCAGCAGGGCTTCTCGCACCAGAGCGTGCGTCAGATCGTCCGCGTCACCCACGCCGGCGACGAGATCCGCGTCCGGCTGTCGAACGCGTACGGCACGGCGCCGCTGCGGATCACCGGGGCCACCGTGGCCCGAGGCGCGGGCGGCGCGGCCGTCGAGCCCGGCACGGTCGGGCGGCTCACGTTCGGCGGGGCGCGCTCGGCCGAGATCCCCGCGTACGGCCGGATCGCCAGTGACGCGGTCCGACTCCCGCTCGGCAGGGGCGAGCCGGTGGCGGTCACGCTGTACTTCGCGGGTACGACCGGACCCGCCACGTTCCACGCGCAGGGCTTCACGGACTCCTACCGGGCCGAGGGCGACCGGCTGGACGCCGTGTCGGGCGACGCGTTCACCGAGCGGACCGAGTCCTGGTACTACCTCGCGGGGGTCGACGTCGCCGGGGGTGCGCCCGGCCCGGGCGCGGTGGTGCTCTTCGGGGACTCCGTCACCGACGGCTTCGGCTCCACCCCGGGCGCCGACCGCCGCTGGTCCGACGCGCTCGCCGAACGCGTCGAGGGGCCGGTGCTCAACGCGGGCATCGGCGGCAACCTCGTCCTCAACGACTCGTCCTGGTACGGCGAACGCGGCACGGCGCGCTTCGCCCGGGACGTCCTGGACCAGCCCGGCGTCGCCACGGCCGTGGTCCTCCAGGGCCTCAACGACATCGGCTTCAGCGAGGCCCACGCGCAGGGGCACGACCGGCCGACGTTCCATCCGGCGCCGGTCGTCTCCGCCCGCGAACTGATCGCCGGGCACCGGGAGTTGATCCGCCAGGCGCGTGCGCGCGGAGTCCGGGTGGTCGGCGCGACGCTGCTGCCCCTGAAGGGCTCCGACCACTGGGGTCCGCACGCGGCGCGCGTCAGTGACGAGGTCAACGACTGGATCCGCACGTCCGGTGAGTACGACGCGTACGTCGACTTCGACAAGGCGCTGGCCGCGAAGTCCGATCCGGATCGGCTGGCTTCGGAGTACGACTCCGGGGACGCGCTGCATCCGAACGATGCGGGGTATGCGCGGATGGCGCGGGAGCTGGCCCGCGTGCTCTAGCCCCTCCCCGCCCCTTCCCTGAAGTCCTGCGGACAGCTCCCGGGGCTCCGCCCCGGACCCCGATCGCCCTTCGGGCTCGTCCTCAAACGCCGGACGGGCTGGTTTTCAGGGGCGCGGGGAACTGCGCGACCAGCTACGGCGGCGTGGCAGCCGAACGACGGAGCAGGGGTCCGGGGGCGTAGCCCCCGAAGCTGCTGCAAGCTTTCGTGAAGGGGCGGGCAGGGGAGAAGAACGCCCTAGCCGGGCCAGTACGTGCGGGCCCAGGACGACGGCCCCGGCTGCGGCAGGCGGTGGCGGGCCACCCGCGCCGGGTCGGACCACGCGTCCGATGGCGCGGGGGCGGAACCCTCCGCCCCCGCGCCATCGGACGCCAGCGCGGCGCTCCGCGCCTGCACCACCGCCAACGCGGCGGCCAGCTCCTCGGGGGTCGGGTTGCCCCGTACGACCTTGATCATCGGTCCTCCTGACTGGTCCACGGGTCTACAGGTCTACGGGTCTCCAGGTGCACGGGTCTACAGGGGGATGTTGCCGTGCTTCTTGGGCGGCAGGGACTCCCGCTTGCTGCGCAGCGTGCGCAGTCCGCGGACGATGTGGCGGCGGGTCTCGGACGGCATCACGACCGCGTCGATGTAGCCGCGTTCGGCCGCCGTGTACGGGTTCAGGAGCGTGTCCTCGTACTCCTGGATCAGCCGCGCGCGCACCTCCTCGCGCTCGGACTCCTCGGCCGCCGCGATCGTGCGCCGGTGCAGGATGTTGACCGCGCCCTGCGCGCCCATCACCGCGATCTGCGCCGTCGGCCAGGCCAGATTCAGATCCGCGCCGAGATGCTTGGAGCCCATCACGTCGTACGCCCCGCCGAACGCCTTGCGCGTGATGATCGTGATCAGCGGAACCGTCGCCTCCGCGTACGCGTAGATCAGCTTCGCACCCCGCCGGATGATCCCGGTGTGCTCCTGCTCCACCCCCGGCAAGAAGCCCGGGACGTCCACGAACGTCAGCACCGGCACATTGAACGCGTCGCAGGTCCGCACGAAACGCGCCGCCTTCTCCGAGGCGTCGATGTCCAGACAGCCCGCGAACTGCATCGGCTGGTTCGCCACCACACCCACCGGATGGCCCTCGACCCGCCCGAAACCGGTCACGATGTTCGGCGCGAACATCGCCTGCGTCTCCAGGAACTCCTGGTCGTCCAGGACGTGTTCGATCACCGTGTGCATGTCGTAGGGCTGGTTCGCACTGTCCGGGATCAGCGTGTCCAGCTCACGGTCCTCATCACCCGTCTGAAGATCCGCCTCCTCCGGGAAGGCCGGCGGCTCGGAGAGGTTGTTCGACGGCAGATACGACAGCAGCGACTTGACGTACTCGATCGCGTCCTTCTCATCGCCC
>NZ_JASCIS010000056.1 GCF_029968015.1 Streptomyces luteolus | reverse complement strand
AGGAGGCCTGTCCGGCAGGACTTTCGGGAAGGGGCGGGGAGGGGATCAAAATCCAGCCCGTCCGGCGATTGAGGACGAGGCCGGAGGCCGATCAGGGGGGCGACCGAGTCGACGGGGCGGAAACCCCTACGCCAGCCTCCGCACCGCCTCCGCGACCCGCTCGTCCGTCGCCGTGAACGCGACGCGGACGAAGTGGTCGCCCGCCGGGCCGTAGAAGTCGCCGGGGGCCACGAGGATGCCGCGTTCCGCGAGGTGGGCCGCCGTCGACCAGCAGTCCTCGTCGCGCGTGGCCCACAGGTACAGGCTGGCCTCGCTGTGCTCGATGCGGAAGCCGTGGGCGAGGAGGGCCTCGCGCAGGGCGGTGCGCCGGGCGGCGTACCGGGCGCGCTGTTCGGTGACGTGGGTGTCGTCGCCGAGGGCCGCGATCGTGGCGGCCTGCACCGGGGCGGGCGTCATCATGCCGCCGTGCTTGCGGATCTGCAGGAGCTCGCCGAGGACCGCCGGGTCACCCGCGAGGAACGCCGCGCGGTAACCGGCCAGGTTGGACCGCTTGGACAGCGAGTGGACGGCGACGATGCCCTCGTGGGAGCCGCCGCACACGTCCGGGTGCAGCACCGAGACCGGCTCCGCCTCCCAGCCGAGTTCGAGGTAGCACTCGTCGGAGAAGAGCAGCACGCCGTGCTCGCGGGCCCAGGCGACCGTACGGGTCAGCTCGTCCTTGGAGAGCACCCGGCCGGTCGGGTTGGAGGGCGAGTTGAGCCAGAGCAGCTTCAGGCCGGACGGGTCGAGCTCGGTCGGGTCGTCGTACGCCACGTACTCGGCGCGGGCCAGGCGGGCGCCCACCTCGTACGTCGGGTAGGCCAGGCGCGGGTAGGCCACTCTGTCCCCGGGGCCGAGGCCCAGCTGGGTGGGGAGCCAGGCGACGAGTTCCTTGGAGCCGACGACCGGCAGGACGCCCTGGTGGGTCATCCCGCGGGCGCCCAGGCGGCGCTCGCACCAGCCGGTGATCGCGTCCCGCAGCTCAGGAGTGCCCCAGACCGTCGGATAGCCCGGGCTGTCCGAGGCGGCCGTCAGAGCCTTCTGGACCAGCTCGGGCACCGGGTCGACGGGGGTGCCGACCGACAGGTCGACGATGCCGCCCGGATGCGCTGCTGCCGTCGCCTTGTACGGCTCCAGCTTGTCCCAGGGAAAGACGGGAAGGCGCGAAGAGACCGCTCCCACGCGTGGACTCACGGGGCTGCTCACTTTCTCGTACGTACGAAAACACCGCGGTCCCGTGCGGCGGTCGAGGCCGTACGGGACCGGGGCTTGGTGCCAGGCCGTCCCTTTCGGGGAAACGGCCTGGACCGCTGGCCGCTTACTGGTTCTGCGGCGGCAGGCCGGCGATGAAGGGGTGGTCGCGCTCGATCAGGCCGAGCTTGCTGGCACCACCGGGCGAGCCGAGCTCGTCGAAGAACTCGACGTTCGCCTTGTAGTAGTCCTTCCACTCCTCCGGGGTGTCGTCCTCGTAGAAGATCGCCTCGACCGGGCACACCGGCTCGCAGGCTCCGCAGTCGACGCATTCATCCGGGTGGATGTACAAGGACCGTGAGCCCTCGTAGATGCAGTCGACCGGGCACTCCTCGATGCACGCCTTGTCCTTGACGTCGACACAAGGCTGCGCGATGACGTAAGTCACGCTGTCGTTCCTCCTCGATAGGGCGCTGGCGGGCCTCCTCAGGCTCCGCCGCCTGGCGCGCGGGAGCGCGGCGTCGTCGATGCCCGCACCTAGTATCTCCGTTCCGGGTCATGATCCGAACAGGAGGGGCGGACTGAGCTGTGGAAATCATCGGAGGCGGGCTCCTCGAAGTCCACATCAAGCCTACTGACGTGGGAAAACGCGTGTCGGTGCGGTGCTTGAGCGGGAGCGGAATCCCAGGTGAGAAGTTCACCGATACGGTCGGGGTTCTCACATCGTGGACCGAAGGTGTGCTGCTGATCACACGTAGGGGCGGGGAGGCCGTCCACATCGCGGAATCCACGCTCGTCGCCGGGAAAGTGATCCCCGCCGCCCCGGCGCGTCGCCGCGGACCCGCCGCGTCCTTCGAGGAGCTGGCGCGGGTCACCGCGCGCGCCTGGGAGCCGGTGGAGAGCGAACAGCTCGGTGACTGGCGGCTCAGGGCCGCCTCCGGGTTCACCCGGCGCGCCAACTCCGTCCTCCCGCTGGGCGATCCGGGCCGACCGCTCGACGATGCACTCGCGTACGTACGCGACTGGTACGCACGCCGTGAGCTCCCCGCGTACGCACAGATCGCGACCGGCGCCGAGGGCACCCAGGAGGTGCTCGGCGCGGAGCTCGCACGGCGCGGCTGGGGGCGCGAGGTGAGCACGCAGGTGCGGATCGGGGCGCTCGCGCCGGTCGGCGACCTGGACGTGGACACGGACCCGGTGCGGCTCGCCCGCTCGTACGACGAGGGGTGGCTGCGGCGCTACCAGCGGTTCGGGACGCCGGGTCCGCACGTGGGCCGGGTGCTCCGCAGCGGGCCTTCGACGTGGTTCGCCTCCGTGCCCGGTACGGGTGAGGCGCCTGCGGCGATCGGGCGCTGTGTGGTGGACGGGCGCTGGGCCGGGTTCATGGCCGTCGAGGTCGACCCGGAGCAGCGGCGGCGGGGGCTCGGCACGGCCGTGATGGCGGCGCTCGCGCGGCGGGCCCTGGACGAGGGCGCGTCGGCGGCGTGGCTGCAGGTCGAGGACGACAATCAGGCGGCGGCGGCGCTCTATGACGGGATGGGCTTCTCGGTGCACCACAGCTACCACCACTACCGCGCGCCGGACGCCGCGGAGTGAGCCGGTCCGGATGACAGGGCACGATGCACCCATGGGATCGGAGTCCACGCAGCGGCGGGAGCAGTTCGCGCGGGAGGCCCGCGCGGAGCGGCCCGACCTGGCGCTGCTCTGCCTGCTGCTCGCCGCGGAGGGCGACCCTGCGCTCGACGAGTCGGGCATCGACACCGCGCAGATGGAGCTGGACCGGCTCGCCGGGCTGCTTCCGTACCGCCCCGGCGGCCCGCGCGCCTGGGCCGCCGCGCTCGCCGAACTCCTCGGCGGGCGCTACGAGTTCCGGGGTTCGGCGGCCGACTACCAGCGCCTGGAGTCGTCGCTCCTGCACGAGGTGCTCCGGCGCAGGCGCGGGCTGCCGATCCTGCTGTCGGTGGTGTGGACGGAGGTCGCGCGCCGGGCGGGTGCGCCGGTGTACGGGGTGGCGCTGCCGGGCCACTTCGTCGTCGGTTTCGGGCCGCCGGGTGACCAGGTGCTCGCCGACCCGTTCGACGGCGGGCGGGTCCTGACGGGCACGGACGCGGAACTCCTCGTCTCGGGGGCGACGGGCCGGCCGCTCGACCCGTCGATGCTGCACCCGGCCGACCCGCTGGACGTCGTCGTACGCATCCTCAACAACATCCGCGCCTGGGCCTCCACCCGCCCCGAGCGTTCGGACGTCGCCCTGTGGGCCCTGGACCTCTCCCTGCTGCTCCCCTCCCACCCGGCCAGGCTGCGCCACGAGCGGGCCCAACTCCTGATCCAGCGCGGCGAGTTCCTCACGGGCGCGACGGAGCTGGAGGAGTACGCGGAGGTGGTGGAGCCGGTGGACGCGCAGGCGGCGGAGCGGGTGCGGCGGGACGCGCGCCTTGCCCGGGCCCGGCTGAACTGAGGCACCGTACACATGCGTACGGCACGACCTTCAGGGGTCGTGCCGTACGAGTGGTGGGACTGCGGTCAGTTCTGCTGCTGCGGGCCGATCTGGACGATGCGCTCCGCGGGCGTCCTGCCGACGAGGGCGCGGTTCACGGCCTGGGCCACGAGCGCGGGGGTCACCGGCTTCTTGGAGCCGTCGGCCATGGTCAGCTGCACGCCGTCGAACGCGCCGCCGTACAGCTCCTTGAGGGCCTCGCGGTCGTAGTACGGGACAAGGCGGGTGCGGTCCTCGCTCGGCACGACGCGGACGAACTTGTAGATCGACTTCTCCGGGCTGAACGACACCGTGTGGGCGGCGTCCGTGCGGACCGTGATGAGGCCGGACATCGCCGGGGTGGCGAACTCCTTCATCATCCGGTCGACTTCGGCCTTCGGGACGTTCGGGTCGGCCGCGGAGACCGGGAGCTGGACCGGTTCGATGGCACCCGTCTCGACCTGGGTGCGGTAGGCCGCCTCCACGGCCGCCACCGAGCCCTCCGGGTTCAGCTGCTTGCCGGACTTTCCGTACGACGGGACGGCCTTGCCGGGCAGGAACTTGATGGTCGCCTCGGCGGCCGAGCCGGAGGTGCCGGCGACGCGCTCCAGGGCGTCCCGCAGCTTCTCCTCGTCGGTCGGCATCACCGGCTCGACGACGCGCTCGGCGCCGAAGAGGGAGCCGATGACGGAGACCGGGTTGTAGTCGCTGCCCGCGGCCTGCCGGACCGTCTCCTGGGTGTCGACGGAGAGGCCGGACCGGCTCGGCTTGAGCGTGGCCTTGTCGCCGTCGATGGCCAGCTGCAGCGACAGGTCGGCGCGCTTGGCGATCGCCGCGTCCAGCTTCTGCACGGCCTCGTCGCGGGTGCCGCCGCCGATGTCGACGCCGAGCACCGTGGTGCCCTTCGGTACGTCGGAGTGGTTCATCAGAAGCCCCGCGCCGTACGCGAGTCCGCCGAGCACGACGACGCCCGCGCCGATCAGGACCAGCTTGTTCCGGCCCTTCCTGGCATTCCTGGGGGCGGCCGACGTGGCCTCGTCCTCGTACGCGTCGGACTCGCCCTGGTCCGCGCCCGAGCGCCGCCCGCGCGGGGCGGGCGGGTCCGGGAGCACCGGCGGGGTGTGCCGGGACTGCGGCGCGGACGGGCCGGGGAAGCCGGGCTCTGCCTGCGGTCCTGCCGGCACCACGGGGATGCCGCTGGTCAGGGTGTCACCGGAGACGTGCAGGCCGCCGGGCGGCGGTCCGTCGCCGTTCTGCGGAGTGAGGACGGCGGTGTCGTCGGCGGCGGCCGGAGCGGCGGGTCCTGACGGGCCCGCGCTGATGCCGTTGCCGGCGCCCCCGCTCTTCTGGAACGCGGCGGGCAGCACCGGGCCGTCACCGGTCGCCGGACCACCGGTCGGACCGGAGGGGGCCGCGGGTCCGGAGGGGCCGGGCCCGCCGGGTGCCGTCGGACCGCCCGGTCCCGGCCCGAACAGGCTGGAGCGGGCGAGGGGGTTGTCCGTGCCCCGGTCGCCGGACACGGGGCCGGGCGCACCCCCGATGCCGGGCGCACCGCCGCCGCCGGGGCCGCGTCCGCCCGGAGTTCCACCGGGACGCGCCTGGCCACCGGAGCCGCCGGGAGCACCCGGCGCACCGTGGCCACCCGGCGCACCGTGGCCACCCGGACCACCCGGGCCGCGCCCCGGGCCCTCACCGGACTCCGAGAAGTACGGCAGGTCCCCGCGCGTACCGCCCGCGGACGGGCCGGCGGGCGCGGACGCGGAGGGCGCGGGGGCGCCACCGGCTGCGGCTGCGGAACCCGGTGCGCCACCGGGCCCGCCGAGTGCGCCGCCCGGGCCGCCGGGCGAACCGCCGGTGGGCTGCGCGGGCTTGCGCGGGGCGAACCAGTCGCTGGTCTTCTCGGCCGGGGCGTCGGCGGCGGGCGCCGGGGCGCTCCTCGGCGCACCCTGGGAGCCGGGCGCCGAACCACCCGAAGGAGCACCGCCGGGACCGCCGGAAGGCCCGCTTCCGCCAGGCGTACCGGGTGACTTGCGGCCACCGATCGGCGACGAGGGGCCCCCGGCCTCCGCGTTGTCGCCCTCGCCGACCGGCGTGCGCATCACCACGGGCGGGATGGGCCGCGAACCGGGGATGTTGATCCGGATGCGGGTGGTCAGCGTGGTCTGGGTCTCCGGCGACTCCTCCGCCGCGGGCTGCTCGGCCTCGGGCTCGGCACCCTGCTGCCAGGGCGCGCCCTGCGGAGTGCGGTCGCCGCCGGGCGGTCCGTACGGCGGGGTCCCCGAGGGGTACGCGGCTCCACCGCGCCCCTGGGGCCCGGAGGACGAACTGTCAGTTTCACGACTCAAGGCAGGTTCTCCCGATCGGCTTCACCGCCCCGCCGATCCTCCATCGGCACAAGCACAGTGCCAGCGCGGGCAGCTCGGCGGCGCGCACCACCATACTGGCCGCGCGCGGCGGTCAGCGGGCGACCGCAGTCAATCCCATCCGCCCGGGGGGCCGAGGGCCCGTCTCCCCGATGTCTGCGGGCCCGCGTCGCCTGGCCCGCTCCCCCAGCCTCCGGCCGGGCGGAGCCCGACTCGACGCACGCCCGAATCACCCAAGTACGTCCAGTACGAGGCCGATCCGGACGCGCTGCCAGGCCGATCCGGACGCACGCCAACGCACCGCACTCACCGCGTCCGTGAGGGCCGCGCCCGCCGGGGGAAGACCGGCCTGGTGGAACGTCACTTGCCAAGTCGGCCGTCGGGACGCATCGGTTGCGAGGGCGCCGCGACCGTGGCACACATCACAGCAACGGCCATTCCGCCCAACAAGTAGACATACGAGCCAAGTCCGGCACCGAACACGAAGTCGCCCTCGGGCCTGCTCGACGTCAGCAGGATCACCGCGACCAGCCAGCCGGCACCGGCCGCGAAGCCGCCGCCCTTGGTGCCGGTGGCGCGCGCCCCGCCGTAGCAGACCCCGGCGGCGCCGAGCAGCGCGAGCAGCAACCCGCCCGGGAACCAGGCCGCTTGGATGAGCGCGCCCGCGGCGCCCGCGACGGCGCCGATGGCGACGAGGAGCAGATGCAGCAGGATCCGGGCGGGCTTCAGGGGCTGGGCCATGAGGCCTCCGGGGACGTTTCCTCGCGGACTCACGTGCTGGTCACCGTTCCTCGGTCGTGCTGCGGCTTGTCCGTGCTGTCGGGGACGTCGGCGGCGTCTGCGGTGTCGGCGGTGTCCGGCAGGCCCGCGAAGAGGTCGGTCTCGCGCTCTCCCGGTGCCGCGCCGGAGCGGCCGCGCACCAGCTCGTAGTACTCGATGTCGAACAGCGGCTGCGCCAGGTCGTTGGAGAGCGCGAACCACGGCTCCGCCACGGCGATCTGGGTCGCGTGGGCGCGCATCGCGGCGGCCTTGCGGGCGACTTGGGGGCGGCCGTCGATCACGGTGGTGACGCGGTCGTCGTCCACCACGCCCGGTACGTCGTCGAGCCGCGCGGCGGCCCACGGGAGTCCGGCGACGGCGTGCTCGCGCAGCTCGGTGAAGAGGCGCTCGCCGACGGAGCGCGGCACGCGGTTCCAGTAGATCTTGGCGATCGCGTGCGCGGCGCCGAGCTGCGGGCGGAAGCCGCTGTCGGCCGCGAGGTCGGCGGCGCGCATCGCGACGCGGTGGGCCTGGATGTGGTCGGGGTGGCCGTACCCGCCGTCGGGGTCGTACGTGACGAGGACCTGGGGGCGCAGTTCGCGGATCACCTGGACGAGGAGCGCGGCCGCCTCGTCCACGTCCGCGGACCAGAAGGCGCCCGCGCGGTGGTTCTGCTCGGCGCCCATCATCCCGGAGTCGCGGAAGCGTCCGGGCCCGCCGAGGAAGCGGTGGTCGGTGACGCCGAGCTCCTTCATCGCCGCGGCGAGCTCCTCGGCGCGATGGGCGCCGAGGGTGTCCTCACGGTCCGGGGCGAGGTGGGCGAGGGCAGCCGGAATCACCTCGCCCTCCTCACCGAGGGTGCAGGTCACGAGCGCGACCTGGACGCCTCGTGCGGCATAGGTGGCCATGGTCGCGCCGTTGTTGATCGACTCGTCGTCGGGGTGCGCGTGCACCAGAAGCAGACGCCGGTCCGCCAGTTCCGTCATGCCCCCAGCCTACGAGGCGAGCCGCGCGCCCCCGGGTCCCGTCCTCGTCAGAACTTCAGGTCGCCCAGCATGCCCGCCACATTGGTCGTCACCTCGCTGATCGTGGGAGCGATCGACGAGCTGGCCAGATAGAAACCGAGCAGCACACAGACGAGCGCGTGTCCCGCCTTCAACCCTGACTTCTTGATCAGAAGTACGACGATGATCGCGAACAGCACCACCGCCGAAATCGACAGGGCCACGGCGGTTCACCTCCATAGGACGACGGGACGCCGGGACGTCGGACAGCAAGCGGGCGGCCCGCTCGGACCGCCTCAACACCGGGGCGGCGTACGCCAGTTCGGCACACGCCAGGGGTATACCCACCCAGTGCTACGGATCATAACTTTCCGTTTGTCGGCATGGATCGGTGCATGGCAGCACGAGGGGCGCATGGCGGCGGCACGATCAGTAGCCTCGGGTCATGACCTCCCCACTGCCCCCACAGTCGCCGCAGGCGCCGCACGCGCCGCACGCGCCGCAGACGCCGAAACCGTCGTTTCCCCGCCGGCACGCACGCACGCAGCGCTTCTCGCTCGGAGCGCCCCGCGCCTTCACCGTCTCACCTGATGGATCGCGGGTGGTGTTCCTGCGGTCCCGCTCCGGGACGGACCGGGAGAGCGTGCTGTGGGTCCTCGATCTCGACGCCGCCGCGCGGACGGAGCCCGCCGCGCGGACGGAGCCCGCGGAGCGGGTGGCGGCCGACCCGGCGGCCCTGCTGCACGGCGCGAGCGAGCAGTTGTCGGCAGAGGAGCGGGCCCGCCGGGAGCGCAGCCGCGAGAGCGGCGCGGGCATCGTGGGGTACGCCACCGACGCGGCCGTGGAGCTGGCGGCCTTCGCGCTCTCGGGCCGCCTCTTCACGGCGGAGCTGCGCGCGGGCACGGCACGTGAACTGCCCGTACCGGCACCGGTGATCGACCCGCGCCCCGCGCCCGACGGCCGCCATGTCGCGTACGTCAGCGGCGGCGCCCTGCGCGTGGTGGGCGCCGAGGGTGAGGACGACCGTGCGCTCGCCGAGCCGGACCCGGGTCCGGGCGGGGAGCCCGGGACCGTGGCGTACGGCATCGCGGAGTTCATCGCGGCCGAGGAGATGGGGCGTTCGCGCGGGTTCTGGTGGTCGCCCGAATCCGACCGGCTCCTGGTGGCGCGGGTGGACGACGCCCCGGTACGCCGCTGGTGGATCGCCGACCCGGCGCACCCGGACCGGGAGCCGTCCCCGGTGGCGTACCCGGCGGCGGGCACGCCCAACGCGGACGTCCGCCTCTTCGTGCTCGGCCTGGACGGCTCGCGCACCGAGGTCGAGTGGGACCGGGCCCGGTATCCGTACCTGGCGCGCGTGCACTGGTCGTCGGCCGGGGCGCCGCTGCTGCTCGTACAGGCGCGGGACCAGCGCGACCAGCTGTATCTGGCGGTGAACCCGGACACCGGCGCGACCCGGATGGTGCACGCCGACGAGGATCCGGACTGGCTGGAGCTGCTGCCCGGCGTGCCCGCGTGGACGCCCTCGGGGCAGCTGGTGCGGATCGCGGACGAGGGCGGGGCGCGGGTCCTCACCGTGGGCGAACGCCCGCTGACCGGACCGCAGTTGCAGGTACGGGCGGTCCTGGACATCGCGGACGAGGACCTCCTGGTCGCGGCCTCGGCGGGGGCGGCGGCCAAGAGCCCGGAGACCGGCGAGACGCATGTGTACCGGGTCAACGAGCTGGGCGTGGAGCGTGTCTCGCAGGAGCCCGGCGTGCACTCGGCGGTGCGCTCCGGCGGCGTCACGGTGCTCGTCTCGGCGCGGCCCGAGCATCCGGGCGCACAGGTGCAGGTGGTGCGGGACGGCAAGCAGCTCGCGCAGATCGCCTCGTACGCGGAGCGGCCGGACATCACGCCGAGGCTGACGCTCACCGAAGCGGGCGCACGCCGGATTCCGTGCGCCGTTCTGCTCCCCACGCACTACCAGGAAGAGGACGGTCCGCTTCCGGTGCTGCTCGACCCGTACGGCGGTCCGCATCACGCGCGCGTGGTGGCGGCGCACAACCCGTATCTGACCTCGCAGTGGTTCGCCGACCAGGGTTTCGCCGTCCTGGTCGCGGACGGCCGGGGCACTCCGGGGCGAACTCCCGCCTGGGAGAAGGAGATCCGGGACGATCTGGCCTCGGTCGTCCTGGAGGACCAGGTCGACGCGCTGCGGTCGCTCGCCGGGGAGTTCCCCTTCGACCTCTCCCGGGTCGCGATCCGCGGCTGGTCCTTCGGCGGCTACCTGGCCGGTCTCGCCGCGCTGCGCCGCCCCGACGTGTTCCACGCGGCGATCGTCGGCGCCCCCGTCACCGACCAGCGGCTGTACGACACGCACTACACCGAGCGGTACCTGGGCGACCCGCACGCGCAGCCGGAGGTGTACGCGGCGAACTCGCTGGTCACGGACGAGGGGCTGTCGGGGGCCGCGGAGCCTGCCTGCCCGATGATGATCGTGCACGGCCTGGCGGACGACAACGTGGTGATGGCGCACACCCTGCGGCTCTCGTCGGCGCTGCTCGCGGCGGGGCGTCCGCATGAGGTGCTGCCGTTGTCGGGGGTGACGCACATGACGCCGCAGGAGCAGGTCGCGGAGAATCTGCTGCTGCTTCAGGTGGACTTCTTGAAGCGGGCGTTGGGGCTGTAGCGCGCGCCGGGGGTCGTTTCCCCTCCCCGCCCCTTCCCGAAAGCCTGCGGCGCTTCGGGGGCTCCGCCCCCGGACCCCCGCTCCTCAAACGCCGGAGGGGCTGGTTCTTTAGGGGCGCGGGGAACTGCGCGACCAGCCACGACGGCGCCGCAGCCGAAAGACGGCGCAGAGATCAGCCCCTCCGGCGATTGAGGAGCGGGGGGCCGGGGGCGGAGCCCCCTGGGGGTCAGGCGCCGTCGGGGACCACGTGCCGCTCCTCCGCGAAGTGGCACGCCGACGGATGCGCCCGAGGGCCGTCCGCAAAGGACTCCGGCACCGCCAGCAACGGCACCTCCACCTCGCAACGCCGCTGCGCCTTCCAGCACCGCGTGCGGAACCGGCACCCCGACGGGGGGTTCGCGGGGGACGGGACATCCCCCGCGAGCAGGATCCGCTCGCGCTGCTCCCGCGCGTCCGGGTCCGGCACGGGCGCCGCGGACAGCAGCGCCTGGGTGTAGGGGTGCGTGGGGTGCTCGTAGATCTGCTCGTCCGTGCCGGTCTCCACGATCCGGCCGAGGTACATCACCCCGACCCGGTCGGAGATGTGCCGCACGATCGACAGGTCGTGGGCGATGAAGACGTAACTCAGATGGAACTCGGACTGGAGGCGGTCCAGGAGGTTGACCACCTGGGCCTGGACCGAGACATCGAGCGCGGAGACCGGCTCGTCGGCGACGATGATCTCCGGTCGCAGCGCCAGCCCCCGCGCGATACCGATGCGTTGCCGCTGGCCGCCGGAGAACTGGTGCGGATAGCGGTTGATGTACTCCGGGTTGAGCCCGACCACGTCGAGCAGCTCCTGGACCCTGCGGCGGCGGTCGCCCTTCGGGGCCGCCTCCGGGTGGATCTCGTACGGCTCCCCGATGATGTCGCCGACCGTCATCCGGGGGTTCAGGGACGTGTACGGGTCCTGGAAGACCATCTGGATGTTGCGGCGTACGGCCTTCAGGGCGCGGCCCGACAGCCGGGTGATGTCCTCGCCCTTGTACCGGATCACCCCCTCCGTCGGCCGCTCCAGGTTCATCAGGAGCTTCGCGACGGTGGACTTGCCGCAGCCCGACTCCCCCACGATGCCGAGCGTCTCGCCGCTGCCCAGGTCGAAGTCCACGCCGTCGACGGCCTTCACGGCGCCGATCTTCTTCTTGAAGACGATGCCCCGGGTGAGGGGGAAGTGCTTGACGAGACCGCGCACTTCGAGGATCGGTTCGGCCTGCTCAGGCATCACGCAGCGTCTCCCTCCAGAAGTGGCAGGCGCTCCGCCGCTCGCCGTCCTCGCCGGGCCCTTCGACCCGGAACAGCGGCGGCTCGTCCGTACGGCAGATGTCCTGGGCGCGCGGGCAGCGCGGGTGGAAGGCGCAGCCCGGCGGAATGGCCATCAGGTTGGGCGGCAGGCCCTTGATCGCGTACAGCTCCTGGCCCTTCTGGTCCAGGCGTGGGATCGAGTCGAGCAGGCCCCGGGTGTACGGGTGCGCCGGGGCCTTGTAGATGTCGTGCACGGGAGCGGTCTCGACGATGCGCCCCGCGTACATCACGGCGATCCTGTCGGCGACGTCCGCGACCACCCCCAGGTCATGGGTGATCAGGATCAGGCCCATGTGGTACTCCTGCTGCAACTCGGCCAGCAGATCCATGACCTGGGCCTGCACGGTCACGTCGAGGGCGGTCGTGGGCTCGTCGGCGATGATCAGCGCGGGTTCGAGGGCGAGCGCCATGGCGATCATGATGCGCTGGCGCATACCGCCGGAGAACTGGTGCGGATACTGCCCGACCCGTTCCTTCGCGGCCGGGATCCGCACCCGGTCCATCAGCTCGACCGCCTTGGCGCGCGCGTCCTTCCTGGACATGCCGCGGTGCACGATGAACATCTCGCCGAGCTGGTCGCCGACCGAGAGCACGGGGTTCAGGGACGACAGCGCGTCCTGGAAGATCATCGCCATCTCGGCGCCGCGCACCTTGCGCCGCTCGTCCTCCTTGAGCTGAAGCAGGTCCCGGCCCTGGAAGAGGATCTCGCCGCCGGTGATCCTCCCGGGCGGGATGTCGAGGATGCCCATGATCGCCTGCGCGGTGACCGACTTCCCGGAGCCGGACTCGCCGAGCACGGCGAGCGTCTCGCCCGCGTCCACCGAGTAGGTGACGCCGTTGACGGCCTTGGCCACCCCGTCCCTCGTACGGAACTCCACGTGCAGGTCGCGTACGTCGAGCAGCATCGCGGCGCTCACCTCAGCTTCGGGTCGAGGGCGTCGCGCACCGCGTCGCCGAGCATGATGAACGCGAGCACGGTGATGCTCAGGGCGCCCGCGGGCCAGAGCAGCATGTGCGGGGCGTTGCGGATGGACTGGGCGGCGTTGGCGATGTCGATCCCCCAGGACACGGTGGGCGGGCGCAGTCCGACGCCGAGGAACGACAGGGTGGCCTCCAGGGCGATGTACGTACCGAGGGCGATGGTCGCGACGACGATGACCGGCGCGACCGCGTTCGGCGCGACATGCCTCAGCAGCATCCGCCCGTTGCCCGCGCCGAGCGCCCGCGCGGCCTGCACGTAGTCGTTCTGCTTGGCGGTGATCACCGAACCGCGGGCGATGCGGGAGATCTGCGGCCAGCCGAGCAGCACGATGAAGCCGACCACCGGCCAGACCGTGCTGCTGGTGACCACCGAGAGCAGCACCAGACCGCCGAGGATCACCGGGATGCCGAAGAAGATGTCCGCGACCCGGGAGAGCAGCGCGTCCCACCAGCCGCCGAAGAACCCGGCGAGGCCGCCGAGCAGGCTGCCGAGCAGCGCGGCGCCGAGGGTGGCGCAGACGCCGACGGTGATGGAGGCGCGGGCCCCGTACACGGTGCGGGTGTAGACGTCGCAGCCCTGGCTGTCGTAGCCGAAGGGGTGGCCGGGCTGCGAGCCCTCCTGGGCCTTGGCGAGATGGCACTCGAGGGGGTTGCCGGTGGCGATCAGTCCGGGCCAGAGGGAGATGACGACGAGGAAGAGGATGAGAAGGCCGGAGACCAGGAAGATCGGGTTGCGGCGCAGCTGGTACCAGGCGTCCGACCACAGGCTGCGCGGCTTCCCGGGCCCGGTGCCGAGCGGCGGCCCACCCGGCGCTTTTTCGAGCGTCTCGGCCTCGCTCATCGCCAGGTCCATCGCGCCCCCTCCGCCGTACGGGGCTACGGCCGCTTGCTGGTCGTACGGCTCAGGCATAACGGATCCTCGGGTCCAGGACCGCGTAGAGGAGGTCGACGAGCAGGTTGGCGAGCAGGAAGACGATCACCAGGATCGTCACGAAGCCGACCACCGTGGGGGCGTTGTTGCGCAGGATGCCCTGGTAGATCTGGTAGCCGACGCCGTGGATGTTGAAGATCTTCTCCGTGACGATGGCGCCGCCCATCAGCGCGCCGATGTCCGTGCCGATGAAGGTGATCACCGGGATCAGCGAGTTGCGCAGCAGATGCCGGGTGATGATCCGGCGCCGCGGCAGTCCCTTGGCGACGGCGGTCCGCAGATAGTCGGCGCGTACGTTCTCCGCGATGGACGTACGGGTCAGGCGCGTGACGTACGCGAGCGAGACCAGGGCGAGCACCGTGCCGGGCAGGAGCAGCTCGCTGAACGGCGCCTCCGGGGAGACCGTCGGCCGGATCACGGCCCACTTCACGCCGAACAGGAACTGCAGCACATACCCGCTGACGAAGGTCGGGACGGAGATGACGACCAGGGTGAGCACGAGCACCGAGGTGTCGACGGTCCGGCCGCGCCGCAGTCCGCTGACCACACCGAGGGTGATGCCGACGACCAGCTCGATGACGACGGCGACGAGGGTCAGGCGCAGGGTCACGGGATAGGCGCTGGCGAGCAGTTCGGTGACCTTCTGGCCGTTGAAGGCGGTGCCGAAGTCGCCCTGGAAGATCTGCCCCATGTAGTGCAGGTACTGCTTCCACAGCGGCTGGTCGAGGTAGAGCTCCTTGCGGATACGCGCCGCGGTGGCGGGGTCGGGCGCCTTGTCCCCGAAGAGCGCGGCGACCGGGTCGCCGAGCGCGTACACCATCACGAAGATCAGGAACGTACTGCCGATGAAGACCGGGATCATCTGGAGCAGGCGCCGGATCACATAGCGTCCCATGCGGTGGCTCCCTGGGTCAGCTGACCTTGATCTGGTCGTAGACCGGGACGCTGAACTGGTTGAGCTGGACGTCCGAGATCAGGTCCGAGTAGCCCGCGGAGCCGTTCTGGTACCAGAGCGGGATCGCCGGCATCTGCTCGGCGAGGATCTTCTCGGCCTCCTGGAACTTCGCCACGGCCGCGGCCGGGTCGCTCTCCCGGTTGGCCTCGGCGATCAGCCCGTCGAACTCCTTGTTCTCGAACTTGCCGTAGTTCGAGGAGCCGCCGGTCGCGTACAGCGGCTGGAGGAAGTTCTGGATGAGCGGGTAGTCGGCCTGCCAGCCGGAGCGGAACGGGCCCGTCATCTTGAAGCCGGCGATCTGGTTCTTGAAGTCGGCGAAGGTGCCGACCGGGTTGACCGTGCACACCGCGCCCTTGCCGAGGGCGTTGTTGATGCTGTTGCAGACCGCGTCCATCCAGTCGCGGTGCGAGCCGGTGTCCACGTTCGACGTCAACTGGACCTTGCCGCCGGGCAGTCCGCCGCCCTCGTCGATCAGCTTCTTGGCCTGCTCCGGGTTGTACGTACAGGCGTCGCCGCACAGGCCCTCCTCGTAGCCGCCCTTGTCGTGCAGGGCGGGCGAGGTCCAGTCGGTGGCCGGGGTGCGGGTCTCCTGGTAGATCTGCTTCGTGATCTCGTCCCGGTTGATCGCCATGGACAGCCCCTTGCGGACCTTCTCCATGCCGGGCTTGTTCCAGCGTTTGTCGTACATCGGGAAGACCACGGTCTGGATGATCAGCGCGGGCTGGTTGATGTACCGGTCGCCGAGGTCGCTCTTGACGTTCTTCAGCTGCTTGGCCGGTACGTCGTCGACGAGGTCGAGGTTGCCCGCCATCAGATCGGTGTACGCGGTGTTGTTGTCCGTGTAGACGACCAGGTCGACGCCGCCGTTCTGCGCCTTGTCCGGGCCCTTGTACCCGTCCCAGGCGCGCAGCTTCATCGACGAGCCCTTGGTGTACGACTCCACGGTGTACGGGCCGTTGCCCACCGGCTTCTTCAGCCAGGCGTCGTGGTCCTTGAAGAAGGCCTGGGGCAGCGGCGAGAACGCCTGGTAGCCGAGGGTCTCCGGCCAGGTGGAGAACTTCTCCTTCAGCTTCACCGTGAACGTCCGCTCGTCCTTGACGACGAGACCGGACATCGTCTTGGCCTTGGCGTTCCCGGACGCCGGGTGGACGTCGTCGTAGCCCTGGATGTTGGCGAAGAACGGGGAGTTGTTCTGCTTGTTGTCGATGTGCGCGCCGTAGTTCCAGGCGTCCACGAAGGACTTGGCGGTGACCTTCTCGCCGTTGCTGAACGTCAAGCCGGTCTTCAGGGTGACCGTGAAGTTCTGCTGGTCGGTGGTGTCGATCTTCTCGGCGACCATGTTCTCGGCCTCGCCGGTCTTCGGGTCGTACCTCTTCAGACCCCGGAAGAGCAGGTCGAGGACCTTGCCGCCCTGGACCTCGTTGGTGTTGGCCGGTTCGATCGGGTTCTGCGGGTCGCCCCAGGAGGAGCGCACGATTCCCGCGCCTTCGGCGACGGTGCTTCCGCCGCCGCAGGCCGTCGCCGCGAGTGCGACGGAGACCGCGCACACGGCCCACTTGGCATGGGTGGCTCCGCGCATGGTGTGCCTCCTCGATGCGTGACGCAGGTAGGCCCCAATACACCCCACACCCGGACAGACCGCATGCGTACGACCGCCTTCCGTGCGCCCCCGTACGCCAAAACCCCCCGGATGCCCGAGCGGGCTTCCGGGGGGCGGAAGGTGAAACAGGGTCAGGCCGCGGATGCGTCGTGAAACAGGGTCAGGCCGCGTGCACGACGTCCTTCTCCTCGGCGAAGTGGCAGGCCGACTCGTGCGCGGCCGGGGTGTCCGAGCTCTTGAACCGCTCGGGCACCGCGAGCAGCGGCACCTCCTCGGCGCACTTGTCCTGCGCCTTCCAGCAGCGCGTACGGAACCGGCAGCCGGAGGGCGGGTTGGCCGGCGAGGGGACGTCCCCGGTGAGGATGATCCGCTCCCGGCCCTCGCGGGCCTCCGGGTCCGGCACGGGCACCGCGGAGAGCAGCGCCTGCGTGTACGGATGCGTCGGGTGGTCGTAGATCTGGGTGTCTGTGCCGATCTCGGCCATCTTGCCCAGGTACATCACGCCGACCCGGTCGGAGATGTGCCGCACGATGGACAGGTCGTGCGCGATGAAGAGGTAGGACAGGTTGAACTCGTCCTGCAGCTTCTCCATCAGGTTGATGACCTGCGCCTGCACCGACACGTCGAGCGCGGAGACCGGCTCGTCGCAGATGATGATCTCCGGGTTGAGCGCGAGGCCGCGGGCGATGCCGATGCGCTGGCGCTGGCCGCCGGAGAACTGGTGCGGATAGCGGTTGATGTACTCCGGGTTGAGGCCCACGACGTCCAGGAGTTCCTGGACCTTGCGGCGGCGGTCGCCCTTGGGGGCCGCCTCCGGGTGGATGTCGAAGGGCTCCCCGATGATGTCGCCGACCGTCATACGCGGGTTCAGCGAGGTGTACGGGTCCTGGAACACCATCTGGATGTTGCGGCGCACCGCCTTCAGCGCGCGCCCCGACAGGCGGGTGATGTCCTGGCCCTTGTAGAACACCTCGCCGGAGGTGGCCGTTTCGAGCAGCATCAGGAGTTTGGCGACGGTGGACTTGCCGCAGCCGGACTCGCCCACGATGCCCAGGGTCTCGCCCTGGTACAGGTCGAAGGAGATCCCGTCGACGGCCTTGACCGCGCCGATCTGCCGCTTGAAGAGGATGCCCTGGGTCAGCGGGAAGTGCTTGACCAGGTTGCGCACCTGAAGGATCGGCTCACCGCGCTCGACCGGGGCCTCGATCGCCGCGACCGCCTCAGTCTCTCCGGCCACGCCGGCCGCTTCGACCTCGGAGACGTTGGGCGTGGCGTCCATCGGCTCGTCGCCCTTGTTCAGCTCAGCCATGGATCGTCTCCTTCCAGAAGTGGCAGGCGCTGCCGCGGCCGGCGATCTCGCCACCGCCCTGCTCGGTCACCCGGTGCAGGACGGGCACGTCCGTACGGCAGATGTCCTCGGCCTTCGGGCAGCGCGGGTTGAAGGCGCAACCGGTGGGGATCCGGGTCAGGTTGGGCGGCAGGCCCTTGATCGCGTACAGCTCCTGGCCCTTCTGGTCCAGGCGCGGGATCGAGTCGAGCAGGCCCCGGGTGTACGGGTGCGCGGGGCGCTTGTACAGCTCGTGCACCGGGGCGGTCTCCACGATCCGGCCCGCGTACATCACCGCGATCTTGTCGGCGACGTCGGCGACCACACCCAGGTCGTGGGTGATCAGGATCAGGCCCATGTTGAACTCCTGCTGCAGTTCAGCGAGGAGGTCCATGACCTGGGCCTGCACGGTCACGTCGAGGGCCGTGGTCGGCTCGTCCGCGATGATCAGGTCGGGCTCCAGGGCCAGCGCCATGGCGATCATGATGCGCTGGCGCATACCGCCGGAGAACTGGTGCGGGTAGTCGTTCACCCGCTCCCTGGCCGCCGGGATGCGCACCCGCTCCATCAGCTCGATGGAGCGGGCCTTGGCCTGCTTCTTGCTCATGCCCTGGTGCACGCGGAACATCTCGCCGAGCTGATAGCCCACCGAGAGCACGGGGTTTAGGGCGGAGAGCGCGTCCTGGAAGATCATGGCGATCTTCTGGCCGCGGATCCTGCGCCGCTCCTCGTGGGACATGGTGAGCATGTCCTCGCCGCGGAAGCGGATCTCGCCCCGCGGGATCTTCCCTGGCGGCATGTCGAGGATGCCCATGATCGCCTGCGCGGTCACGGACTTGCCGGAGCCGGACTCACCGAGCACGGCGAGCGTCTCGCCCGCGTCCACGGTGTAGTTGACGCCGTTCACCGCCTTGGCCACCCCGTCACGGGTGTGGAACTCGACGTGCAGATCGCGCACTTCGAGCAGGGGGGCGCCGGACTCGGACCCGCCGCGCGGGCCCGGGACGCTCATGGTCTTGTCGATGGTGGTCACGTACGCCCTCCTCAGCGCAGCTTGGGGTCGAGGGCGTCGCGGACCGCGTCGCCGAGCATGATGAACGCGAAGACCGTGAGCGTCAGCATTCCGGCCGGGAACATCAGCGCGTGCGGGTTGTCGCGGATCGCCTTGGAGCCCTGCGAGATGTCGATGCCCCAGGAGATCGTCGGCTCGGAGAGACCGAGGCCGAGGTACGAGAGCGTCGCCTCCGCCGAGATGTAGCCGCCCAGGGCGATCGTGGCGACCACGATGGTCGGCGCGATGGCGTTGGGCAGCACATGCCGGAAGAGCATCCGCGTGGTGCTCGCGCCGAGGGCGCGGGCCGCCGTCACGTAGTCCGCCTGCTTGGCGCTGATCACCGAACTGCGGGTGACACGGGCCATGGAGGTCCAGCCGAGGAAGGCGAGGGCCAGCACCACCACGTACACCTTGCGCTCGGTGAACGCGTTCAGGACGACCATCGCGCCGAGCAGGAACGGGATGCCGAAGAACATGTCCGTCATCCGGGAGATGATCGAGTCGATCAGTCCGCCGAAGTACCCCGCGACCAGGCCGAGCAGGCCACCGACGAGCGTCACCGCCGCGGTCACGCCGACGCCGACGAGGATCGAGGCGCGGGTGCCGTAGATGACGCGGGCGTAGATGGAGCGGCCCTGGCCGTCGTAGCCGAACCAGTCGGGCTGGAAGAAGTGCGTCAGCTCCGGCTTGCTCAGGAAGTGGTTCGTCAGGTCGCCCTTGGTGGGGTCGGCGCTGGTGAACAGGCCCGGGAAGGCGGCGATCAGCAGCAGCAGTACGAGGAGGGTGGCCGACACCCAGAACATGGGCCGGTGCCGCAGCTCGAACCAGGCGTCTCCCCACAGGCTGCGGGGCTTGCGCTGCTCGGGCTTCGACACGAGGGCGGCGGTGTCGCCGCCCGTCTTCTCGGCTGCCGTGAGCGTGGTCTGTGTGGTGTCAGGCATACCGGATCCTCGGGTCCAGGACCGCGTACAGCAGGTCGATGACGAGATTGATCAGGAGGATGACGAGCACGAGGATCGTCACCACACCGACGATCGTGGTGCCCTCGCTCGTCTGGATGGCCCGGAAGAGCACGTTGCCGACGCCCTGAACATTGAAGATGCCCTCGGTGATGACGGCGCCGCCGATGAAGGCGCCCACGTCCGTGCCGATGAAGGTGATCACCGGGATCAGCGAGTTGCGCAGCAGGTGCACGCCCACGATGCGGCGCCGCGGCAGGCCCTTGGCGAGCGCGGTGCGCATGTAGTCGGCGCGCAGGTTCTCCGCGAAGGTGGTCCGCGTCAGCCGTGCCACGTACGCCATGGAGAGCATGGCGAGGACGAAGGCCGGCAGGAACAACTGCCCCCAGTTCTCAGAGTCCTGGACGTTCGGCGCCACCCAGCCGAGCTTGTCCGCGAGGACGAAGCGGGCGAGGTAGCCGAGCACGAACACCGGGATGGAGATCACCAGGAGCGTGAAGATCAGCACGCCGGAGTCGGGGGCCTTGCCGGCCTTGAGCCCCGCCCAGGCGCCGAGGCCGATGCCGACGACGATCTCGATGGCGATCGCGAAGAGCGTGAGGCGGAGCGTCACGGGGAACGCCTCGCTCATCACGTCGATGACCTGCCGGCCACCGAAGGTCTTGCCGAAGTCTCCCTGGAAGAGATTCAGCATGTAGTCGATGTACTGCTTCCACACGGGCTGATCGAGCCCGAACTCATGGCGCAGCGCGGCGACCTGAGCGGGGTCGGCCGCCTTGTCACCCCACATCGCCCGGATGGGGTCTCCGGGAAGGATGTGGACCATGAGGAAAATCAACAGAGTCGTCCCGATGAAGATCGGGATCATCTGGAGCAGTCGCCTGGCGGCGTAGCGCCCCATCATGCCTCCATGCCGTGAGGGGTCCGGCGCAGCCTGGCACTCATCAACCGCTGGTGGGGGGTGGAGAGTTACGGGCCTACGCCTGTGGCCCGAGGCCGCCGCACCCCGTCTCAGGGGGCGCGGCGGCTCGGGCCTGCGGTCCCGGAACTTACTTCTTCTTCACCTGGACGTCGGTGAAGATCGGGTCGCCGTCCTGGCCGTAGGGGATCTTGCCGTAGACGTTGGTCGACTGACCGCTGTTGACCTTGTAGAACCACAGCGGGATGGCCGGCATGTCCTTGACGAGGAGCTGCTCCGCCTCCTGGTAGAGCTTCACCGTCTCCTCAAGGGTGGGAGCCTTGTCCGCCTTGGCGGCGAGCTCGTCGAACTCCTTGTTGGAGTAACCGCTGGTGTTACCGGCGGCCTTGGTGCCGTACAGGTCCCTCATGAAGTTCGAGTTGACCGGGTAGTCGAGCACCCAGCCACCGCGGTACATGGACTTGACCTGCTTCTTGTCACGCGCGTTCAGGTCGGCCTGGAAGGTCGGCTTGGAGTCGCCGACGCACTCGACGCCCACGGACTGCTTGATGGAGTTGCAGACCGCGTCGACCCAGGGCTTGTGGTCCTGGTCGGCGTTGTACTGGATGGAGATCTTGTTCTTCGGGACGCCGCCACCCTCCTTGATGAGGGCCTTGGCCTTCTTCGGGTCGAACTTGGCGACGTCACCGAGCGCACCGGCCTTGTGGCCGATGACGCCGCGGGCGACGAAGGAGTCGGCCGGGGTGCGCGAGCCGTGCAGCACCGTCTTGGTGATCTGCTCACGGTCGATCGCCATGGACAGACCCTGGATGACCTTCGGGTCGATGTCCTTGAACTGGTCGGTGTAGAACGCCGGGACGATGGACTGGACCGCCGAGTACTCCTCGTCGATCGCGCGCTTGCCCAGGTCTTCCTTGTAGTTCGTCAGGGCCGTGGTCGGGACCTGCTCGATCCAGTCCAGGTTGTCCGAGCGCAGGTCCGAGTAGGCGGCGTCCGCGGTCGTGTAGTTCTTGAAGTCGATGCCGCCGTTCTTCGCGGCGTTCGGGCCCTTGTAGTCCTCGTACTTGCGGACCTTGATGAGCTTGTTGTGGTCCCACGAGACGAACTTGTAGGGGCCGTTGCCGATCGGCTTCTCGCCCGCGGCCTTCGGGTCCTTGAAGAAGGACTTCGGCAGCGGGGCCCAGACGTCGTAGCCCAGCTTGTACGCGAAGTACGAGACGGAGCCGGTCAGGGAGATGGTGAAGGTGTGCTCGTCGACGACCTTCAGGCCGGACATCTTGTCGCTCTTGGGGTCACCCTTCTCCGGGTGGACGTCCTCGTAGCCCTTGATGTCGGCGAACCAGCTGGAGTTGGTCTGGTTGTTCTTGACGTTGGCCGACCAGTTCCACGAGTCCACGTAGGACTGCGCGGTGACCGGGGTGCCGTCGTGGAACTTCCAGCCCTTCTTGAGCTTCACGGTCCAGACGGAGGAGTCCTTGTTGGGCTCGACCGACTCGGCGTTGATGTACTGCAGCTTGCCGGTGCCGGGCTCGTAGTCGACGAGCGTGGAAAACACCGTGCGCAGGACGCGAGAGCCCTGGCTCTCCTTGGCGTTGGCGGGCTGCAGTGGGTTCTGCGGCTCGCTCAGCTGGGCGGTGACGATGCCCTTGGGGTCGGCCGACCCCTTGTTCATGTCGTCACTGCCGCTGTTGCCGCCGCCGCCACAGGCGGTCGCACCCAATGCGACGACGCTGGCTATCGCGACCCATTTGGCGCTCTTGGCACCGCGCATGGGTTCCTCCTCATGAGTCCACTTGTTCACTACGAGAGAGGGCACGCGACGTCCCACCGACACCCCTGACGGCGAGAGTTGAGTGCCCCAGTGTGCTCGTGAGTCGGCGCTCCCCACAGCGCGTGACCCATTGACCCGAGCTCTTCGCGCTCAACTATTAGCCATGGGGTTCGGCCCGGCCACACCCTTTTGGTCTCGGTTCGATCACACCTGACGCGTACATCTTCCGAAATCTGGACAAACCGATCCGAGATAGATGGCCGCGAAACGGACTCGTTATACATCTATCGGTCAGCCACGTCCGGTATTCGGACGGCTCGTGAGACAAAATCAGTTGCGCGTACGGCGCCGCAGGTCATGTCCGTTCAAGGCGCGTAGACCCGACGCCGGGATCGGCCCCGAAAACGCCGACTGGCCCGACTCTACGCCGAGTTGGGCGTGGAGTCGGGCCAGTCGGAAAGGCTCCTGCGGAACCTCGGGTGTGCCGGGTGCCTCAGCTGCTTTTCGGAGCCTCAGCTGTGCTGGGTGCCTCAGCTGTGCTTGGCGCGCGAGGCGCTGCGGGCGCGCTCGGTCTTGTTCAGGTTGACCTTGCGGATACGCACGGCCTCCGGGGTCACCTCGACGCACTCGTCGTCGCGGCAGAACTCCAGGCACTGCTCCAGGGAGAGCTTGCGGGCCGGCACCACGTTCTCGGTGGTGTCCGCGGAAGCCGCACGCATGTTGGTGAGCTTCTTCTCCTTGGTGATGTTCACGTCCATGTCGTCGGAGCGCGAGTTCTCGCCGACGATCATGCCCTCGTACACCTCGGTGCCGGGCTCGGTGAACAGGACGCCGCGCTCCTGCAGGTTGATCATCGCGAACGGGGTGACCGAACCGGCGCGGTCGGCGACCAGCGAACCGTTGTTACGGGTCTGCAGCTGGCCGAACCACGGCTCGTGGCCCTCGTGGATGGAGTGCGCGATACCCGTACCGCGGGTGTTGGTGAGGAACTCCGTACGGAAGCCGATGAGGCCGCGCGACGGGACGACGAACTCCATGCGGACCCAGCCGGAGCCGTGGTTCGACATGTTGTCCATACGGCCCTTGCGGACGCCCATGAGCTGAGTGACGGCGCCCATGTGCTCCTCGGGCACGTCGATCGTCATGCGCTCGACCGGCTCGTGCGTCTTGCCGTCGATCTCCTGCGTGACGACCTGCGGCTTGCCGATGGTCAGCTCGAAGCCCTCGCGGCGCATCTGCTCGACCAGGATGGCGAGCGCCAGCTCACCGCGGCCCTGCACCTCCCAGGCGTCGGGGCGCTCGGTGTCGAGGACGCGCAGCGAGACGTTACCGATCAGCTCGCGGTCCAGGCGGTCCTTCACCTGGCGGGCGGTGACCTTGCGGTCCTTGACGGCGGCCTTCGCGTCGGCGCCCTTGCCGGTGCCGCCGCGGCCGACCAGCGGCGAGGTGTTCGTACCGATCGTCATGGAGATCGCGGGCTCGTCGACCGTGATCAGCGGCAGCGCGACCGGGTTCTCCGGGTCGGCCAGGGTCTCGCCGATCATGATGTCCGGGATACCGGCGACGGCGCAGATGTCACCGGGGCCCGCGACCTCGGCGGGCTTGCGGGTGAGCGCCTCGGTCATCATCAGCTCGGAGATGCGGACGTTGGAGACCGAGCCGTCACGCTTCATCCAGGCCACGGTCTGGCCCTTGCGCAGCTCGCCCTGCTCGACGCGGAGCAGCGCGATACGGCCGAGGAAGTTGTCGGCGTCGAGGTTGGTGACGTGCGCCTGCAGCGGGCCGGTCTCGTCGAACTTGGGCGCCGGGACGTGCTCCAGGAGCGTGCTGAAGAACGGCTCCAGGCTGGTGGAGTCCGCTGGGACGGTGCCGTCCTCCGGCTTGGTCAGCGACGCGATGCCGTCACGGCCGCAGGCGTAGACGATCGGGAACTCGATCTGGTCCTCGTCGGCGTCCAGGTCGAGGAAGAGGTCGTACGTCTCGTTGACGACCTCGTCGATCCGGGAGTCCGGGCGGTCCGTCTTGTTGATGCAGAGGATGACGGGCAGCCGCTGCATCAGGGCCTTGCGCAGCACGAAGCGGGTCTGCGGCAGCGGGCCCTCGGAGGCGTCGACGAGCAGCACGACCGCGTCCACCATCGACAGGCCGCGCTCGACCTCGCCACCGAAGTCGGCGTGGCCGGGGGTGTCGATGATGTTGATCGTGATCGGGTCGCCACCGTCCTTGGGGTGGTACTTGACCGCGGTGTTCTTCGCGAGAATGGTGATGCCCTTCTCGCGCTCCAGGTCGTTGGAGTCCATGACCCGGTCGTCGACCGACTCGAGCTGGTGCGCGGCGAAGGCACCCGCCTGCTTGAGCATGGCGTCGACGATGGTCGTCTTGCCGTGGTCGACGTGGGCGACGATGGCGACGTTACGGATGTCGTGGCGCGTGGGCATACTTGCGGCGCTTCTCCCGGGAAGAGTGGTCGGCTGGCGCGTACGGTCCGGTACGCGAGCCCTGCCGGGCTGGACACGCCACGGCCTCACCCCATCCTACGTTGACGTCGCGGAAGCGGCATGGGCGGGGTTGATCAGCCCCTCCGGCGTTTGAGGAGCCGGGGTCCGGGGGCTGGCCCCCGAACCCCGACGACGGCGCTACTTCTTCTCCGGCCCCTCCGCGGCAGCACCGCGCTTCAGGTAGCCGATGTCCTCGTAGCTCGGCGTCTCGAAGCCGAAGGCGCCCACGTTGGCGAGGTTCGGCCGCGCCGCGTAAAGCTGCGGCCGCTGGTAGAGCGGGAGGGAACCGGCCGCGGCCCAGATCCGGGCGTCGGCCTTCCGCACCAGCTCCCGCGCCTTCGCCTCGTCCAGCTCCGCCACGGCCTGCTCGAAGAGCTGGTCGATGTGGTCGGTGCCGACACGGGTGTAGTTCTGCTCGACGTTCAGCGACCCGTCGGCCGCGGGCACCGGCTTGGCGAAGATCGGCCGGCCGTCGGTGGCCGGGTAGGCGGAGGCGGGCCACGAGTAGAGCGCCAGGTCGTACTGGCCGGACGCGATGTGGTCCTTGAAGTAGCTGTCGTCCTCGACCTTCTCGATCTCCGTACGGACACCGATCCGCTGCAGCATGCGGGAGATCTTGTCGCCGACGGTACGCAGCGCCTCCGAGCCGGGACCGGACGGCAGGACGAAGCGGAGGGTCAGCGCCTTGCCGTCCTTGGCCATCGGCCCGGAGGCGGCCTTGGCCGCGGAACCCTTGGCGCCTTCCTCGGCCTTCTTCTTGCCGCCCTTCTCCTTGTCCCCCTTGCCCTTCTCCTTGTCCCCCTTGCCCTTCTCCTTGTCCCCCTTCCCCTTCTCCTTGTCCTGCTCCTTGTCCTGCTCCTTGCCCTGCTCCTTGCCCTGCTCCTTCTTCTGCGGATCGGCCTCCTTCTTGTCCTTGTCCTTCTCGTCCTTCGGGGCGGCCGTGCCCTTCGGGGCGTACGCGCCCGGGACCGCGTCCCTGCTCTTCGCCTGCTGCCGGTCGTCCCGGTCGGCGGGCTTGTCGTCCTGCCCGACGATGTACGTGCCGTCGCCGGACTCGGACTCGGAGCCGGACGAGCCGGCCTCGGAGTCCTTCTCCGACTTGCCCTTCTTCTCGGACTCGGAGCCCGCGCCCTTCTCCTCGATCGCGCCGCCGCGCTCCCAGCCCGCCTCGGCGAGCAGGGCCTGCGCCTCGGCGGTGTCCTGGCTGCCGAGGGCCTTGCTGTTGTCGGCGTACGCGTACTGCCCGGCGAGGGCGAGGTGGCTGCCGACCGGCTTCGCGGGGAGGCCGAGCGGCTTGAGCACGGTCTCGGCGATCTCGGTGCGGTCGATGGCGCGGGCCACGGCACGGCGGACGCGCTCGTCGGCGAGCGGGCCCTCGGCACCGTTCAGGGCGAGCTGGGTGTAGGCCGGTTCGAGGGACTTGCGGACCTTGAAGGCGCGCAGGCCGCTCTGCTGTTCCGCGTACCGCTTGATCGCCTTGCGGTTCTTCTGGCGGGCTTCGATCTCCTCGTCCGCCTGCTCCTCCCCTTTCGCGCCGTGTGCGATCGCCCAGGAGCGCAGCGCCTGTGCGGGGGTCAGGTCGGCGCCGGGGCCGTGGGTCAGCGGGCCCTTGGCGCCGCCCTCGCGGCGGGCGAGCTCGATCCGCTCGGCGTCTTCGGCGCCGATCTCGGCCAGGTCGACCTTGCCCTCGGCGAGCGCGGCGGCCCGCTGTGCGCGCGGTACGGCACGGAAGACCAGCTTCTCCAGCTTGGCGGGCTCACCCCACCAGCGGGGGTTGCGGACCAGCGTCATCTCGCCCGCCTCGCGGTCCGTCTTCGCGACGCGGAACGGTCCCGCGGAGACCTTCAGCTTGCCGCGCGCCCCGTCGTTGAAGGTGTCCGGCGTCCCCATGACCTCCTTGGGGTACAGCGGCGAGAACAGCGAGCGCCAGTCCGCGTACGGCTTGGCGAAGGTGACCCGTACCTCCAGGTTGTTGGCACCGCGCTCGACCTTCTCGATGCGGTCGTACCCGGCGTTGCGGGCGGTCCAGTACGCGCTGTCCTTGCCGGACAGGGCGCGCCACTGGGCGGCGAAGTCGGCGGCGCCGATCTCCCGGCCGTCGCTCCAGACCGCCTGCTGGTTGAGCTTGTAGAGCACGACCTGCTTGGGCTCGCGCTCGATGATCTCGGCCTTCTCCAGGAAGTCCGGGTTGGTCTGCGGCCGGCCCTTCTCGTCGAGCGTGAACATCGACGGGAGTACGGCGCCGGCGACGCGGTTCGTGGCCGGATCGGCGTCGGCCTGGAAGGAGTTGAGGGTCTGCGGCAGTCCGTCCACGGCCCAGGTGACCTTGCCCCCGTCGACGAGTCGGTCGCGTGCCGCGGGCGCGATGTCCTGACCGGCGGCGGGGGCGCCGGACTCGTCGCCCGAGCCGCAGCCGGCCAGGGCGGGCACGGCGAGGACTCCCGTGGTGAGGAGGGCGGCAGCTCTGCGGACATGGCGCTTTCTGACGCCGGCCGAATCGAGTCGGGCCATGGCTAGGTACCTCCGGGGCTCGCCCGGCCGCCCGAATCCGGTGTAGGCCGGGTTTGATCACGTTTGGCGGTATAAGGAGTTGATCACACCTATCGCCCCCACTGAAGGTGACCGGCGGGCGCCCGCGCCACAGACACGGCGACACGCCGCCCGAACCCCACCCGCCCGGCCCAACAGCGCCAGTCGGCCGAGGGTGGAGACGCCGTCGAGGCGTACCGTCGAAGGTGGGACGGCGGGCCGTACAGCTGAGGGCCGGCCGCCCTGCCGCTGAGCGAGTGCGCGGCCACCGGAGGTCGATCGCGGGCGCTGAGCGCAAGGGACCCGCCACTCGGTGCACCGAAGCGTTCAATCCGCGCGTATCCCTTCACAACCCAGGATGTGACGCGCGACACTCGCAGGCGCATGAGGATGCCACCGCACCACCGCGGAAGTGAGGGCAATCATGTCTCTTCAAGACGATCTGAAAGCCGCGCAGCGCTCCCTGGACGAGCTCGGACGCTCCGTCGACAGCCTGGGGCGGCAGGTCGGCGACACCCTTGACGTACGCCGGGTGCGCGCGGACACCGACCATCTGCGCGCCAGCCTCGCCCAGCTCCGCGAGGCCTCACCCGGAGAGGACCCCGGCGTCCGCCCCGAGGTGATCCGGATCCCGGACAAGCCGTACGACAACTCCCTGTGGTCGGACGTGGACGACGAGGGCCTGGGCGCGAAGGACCGGCGCGCACCCTGACACCGGCCCGCGGAACCCACCCCGTCCCCCCACCGACGACCGGTAGCTCTCCCCACTGGAGATCCTGTTGGCCACTGGCACCGAACCCGACCTCGATCCCGCGGGCGGGGTGCGCGGCGCCTCGCGTGCCGCCATCGCCGCCCCGCATCTGCGCACCGACCGCTGGTGGCTGTCGCCCGCGCTGACCGCCGCGGGCCTGCTCGCCTTCGTCGTCTACTCGACCTGGCGGGCCTTCGCGAACGCGGACTACTACGCGGCGCCCTATGTCTCGCCGTTCTACTCGCCGTGCCTGGCGGAGAACTGCGTCCCCATGAAGGGCGGGCCCAACTGGGAGATCTTCGGGAGCTGGTGGGGCCTCTCCCCCGCCCTCCTGATCCTGATCTTCCCGCTCGGCTTCCGGCTGACCTGCTACTACTACCGCAAGGCGTACTACCGGGGCTTCTGGGCCTCGCCGCCCGCCTGCGCCGTGGCCGAGCCGCACAAGAAGTACAGCGGTGAGACGCGCTTCCCGCTGATCCTGCAGAACATCCACCGGTACTTCTTCTACGCGGCCGTGCCGGTCGCCGCGATCCTCACGTACGACACCGTGCTCGCCTTCCGGGACGAGCGGTACGCGTGGGGGCACATGGGGCTCGGGACGCTCGTCTTTCTCGTCAACATCGGGCTGATCTGGGCGTACACACTGTCCTGCCACTCCTGCCGGCACATCGTCGGCGGCAAGCTGAAGCACTTCTCGAAGCACCCGGTGCGGTACCGGATGTGGCAGTGGGTGGGGAAGCTGAACGCCCGCCATATGCAGCTCGCCTGGGCCTCGTTGATCAGCGTGGCCGCCGCCGACCTGTACGTGTATCTGCTCGCCACCGGCGCCTTCGCCGACCCGCGGTTCTTCTAGGAAGGGTGCCTCGATGACTCAGGTGGAGCGGCAGCGGTGGGACGTGGTCGTGGTCGGCGCGGGCGGCGCCGGTCTGCGCGCCGCGACCGAGGCGCGCGAGCAGGGTGCTCGTACGGCCGTGATCTGCAAGTCGCTGTTCGGCAAGGCGCACACGGTGATGGCCGAGGGCGGCATCGCCGCGGCGATGGGCAACGCCAACGAGCACGACGGCTGGGAGGTGCACTTCCGCGACACGATGCGCGGCGGCAAGTTCCTCAACCAGTGGCGGATGGCCGAGCTGCACGCGCAGGAAGCCCCGGACCGCGTCTGGGAGTTGGAGACCTGGGGCGCGCTCTTCGACCGGACCGCGGACGGGCGGATCTCGCAGCGGAACTTCGGCGGCCACGAGTACCCGCGGCTCGCGCACGTCGGCGACCGTACGGGACTTGAGCTGATCCGCACGCTGCAGCAGAAGATCGTCGCGCTGCAGCAGGAGGACTTCCGGGAGAGCGGGGACTACGAAGCCGGGTTGAAGGTCTTCCAGGAGTGCACCGTCACCCGGATCGTGAAGGACGCCGCGGGCCGGGTCGCCGGAGTCTTCTGTTACGAGCGGGAGTCCGGGCGGTTCTTCGTCATCGAGGCGTCGGCCGTGGTGATCGCGACCGGTGGCATCGGCAAGTCCTTCAAGGTGACGTCCAACTCGTGGGAGTACACGGGGGACGGCCATGCCCTTGCCCTGCTCGCGGGCGCCCCGCTGCTCAACATGGAGTTCGTGCAGTTCCACCCGACGGGCATGGTCTGGCCGCCGTCCGTGAAGGGCATCCTGGTCACCGAGTCGGTGCGCGGCGACGGCGGGGTGCTCCGGAACTCCGAGGGCAAGCGGTTCATGTTCGACTACATCCCGGACGTCTTCAAGGAGAAGTACGCGGAGTCCGAGGCCGAGGGCGACCGCTGGTACGACGACCCCGAGAACAACCGCCGCCCGCCGGAGCTGCTGCCCCGCGACGAGGTGGCCCGCGCCATCAACGCCGAGGTGAAGGCCGGGCGCGGCTCCCCGCACGGCGGGGTGTTCCTGGACGTGTCGACGCGGATGCCCGCCGAGGTGATCCGGCGCCGGCTGCCGTCCATGTACCACCAGTTCAAGGAGCTGGCCGACGTCGACATCACCGCCGAGGCGATGGAGGTCGGCCCGACCTGCCACTACGTCATGGGCGGCATCGCGGTCGACTCGGACTCGGCGGCCGCGCGCGGCGTGCCGGGCCTCTACGCGGCGGGCGAGGTGGCCGGCGGTATGCACGGCTCCAACCGGCTCGGCGGGAACTCGCTCTCCGACCTCCTTGTGTTCGGGCGGCGGGCCGGGCTGCACGCGGCGCAGTACGCGGCCGGGCTCGGTGAACGGCCCGTGCTCGACGAGGTCCAGGTGGACGCCGCCGCGGCCGAGGCGCTGCGGCCGTTCTCGGCGGAGGGTCCCACGCCTGGTGAGGCGGAGGAGGGGCGGCCGCCGGAGAACCCGTACACCCTGCATCAGGAGTTGCAGCAGGCCATGAACGATCTCGTCGGGATCATCCGGCGGGAGCCCGAGATGGAGCAGGCCCTGAAGAAGCTGGCCGATCTGCGGGTGCGGGCGCGGCGGGCCGGGGTCGAGGGGCACCGGCAGTTCAACCCCGGCTGGCACCTCGCCCTGGACCTGCGGAACATGCTGCTCGTCTCGGAGTGCATCGCGCGGGCCGCCCTGGAGCGCACCGAGTCGCGCGGCGGGCACACCCGCGAGGACTGGCCCGAGATGGACCGGCAGTGGCGGCACGCCAACCTGCTCTGCCGGCTGGCCGATCCGACCGGCGGGCTCGCGGCGACCGACCCGGTGCGCGGCCAGATCCGCCTCGAACGCGAGGAGACCGAACCCATCCGACCCGACCTGCTCGCCCTGTTCGAGAAGGAAGAGCTGGTCAAGTACCTCAGCGAAGAGGAGCTCGGAAGTTGAGTTCGTACGAAGCGGGCTTCAGGGTCTGGCGCGGGGACATCGAGGGCGGCGGCCTGGAGGACTTCAAGGTCGAGGTCAACGACGGCGAGGTCGTGCTCGACATCATCCACCGCCTTCAGGCGACGCAGGCCCCCGATCTGGCCGTGCGCTGGAACTGCAAGGCGGGCAAGTGCGGTTCGTGCTCGGCGGAGATCAACGGGCGGCCGCGGCTGCTGTGCATGACGCGGATGTCGGTGTTCTCACGCGAGGAGACGATCACGGTGACGCCGCTGCGGGCGTTCCCGGTGATCCGCGACCTCGTCACCGACGTGGGCTTCAACTACACGAAGGCGCGGGAGGTCCCCGCGTTCGTACCGCCGCGGGAGCTCGGGCCCGGTGAGTACCGGATGACGCAGGCGGACGTGGACCGCTCACAGGAGTTCCGCAAGTGCATCGAGTGCTTCCTGTGCCAGGACACCTGCCATGTGGTCCGTGACCACGAGGAGAACAAGGCCGCCTTCGCGGGCCCGCGCTTCCTGATGCGGATCGCCGAGCTGGACATGCACCCCCTGGACGCCGCCGAGGCCGAGGGCCTCGACCGCGGGACGACCGCGCAGGACGAGCACGGCCTCGGCTACTGCAACATCACCAAGTGCTGCACCGAGGTGTGCCCGGAGGGCATCCGCATCACCGACAACGCCCTGATCCCGCTGAAGGAGCGGGCCGCCGACCGGAAGTACGACCCGCTGGTGTGGCTGGGCAACACGATCCGGCGGCGCGGGCGCTGAGCCCCGCAAGGGGTTCCACGGCGCCCGGTCGCGACCGGGCATAACGGGACATACGCTCCCCCATGTGACGCCTTCCCGTTCGTTGCCCGGCGTGGCGCTCGTCGCGACAGCACTCGCCGCGTTCGGCCTGTTCCTGCTGCCCCCGCAGCCACGGGCGTACGCCGACGACCCGGTCAGGCTCTCCGGCGGCGGGCAGATCACCGACAAGGTGGGAGCGCTCGGCGACCGCGACGACACCGTCGAGCAGGCACTCGACCGGCTCTACACGGACGGCGGAGTGCAGCTCTTCGTCGCGTACGTGCAGGACTTCTCCGGCCGCTCCGCGCGGAACTGGGCCGACGCGACGGCCCAGCGCAACGGCCTGGGCGCGGACGACGTGCTGCTCGCCGTCGCCACCCGGGACCGGCAGTACGCCACCTCCGTGGACCAGGACTCGCCGCTCAGCGACGCCCAGCTGCGGGAGGTCTCCCGTACCGCGATCGTGCCCGCGCTGCGGCAGAACGACTGGGCGGGCGCCGCGATCGGGGCAGCCGACGGGTACCGGGCCGTGCTCGCCGGGCGGCCCGTGCCCACCCCGGAGATCACGCCCGGCCTCGCCGATCCCGGCTCGGGCTCGAAGGGGATCACCGGGGACCTGGTGCTTCCGATCGTCGCGGTGGGCGGCGCGGGGGCGCTCGCGGCGTATGCGTACACCCGGCGCAAGCGGCGGGCCGCCACCCGCACCACCCCGCACGGCGGCGAGCGGGGCCCGCCGGTGGCGCCGCTCGACGAGCTCGACGCCGAGGCGAAGCGGCTGCTCGTCGCGACGGACGACGCGGTCCGCACCAGCACCGAGGAACTCGGCTTCGCCCGCGCCCAGTTCGGCGACGAGGCGGTGGCGCCGTTCGAGGCGGCGCTCACGTACGCGAACAGCGAGCTGACGGCGGCCTTCCGGCTGCGGCAGCGGCTCGACGACGCGACGCCGGAGAACGACACGACCCGGCGGCGGATGCTCGAGGAGATCGTCGCCCGCTGCACCACCGCCGACCGGCGGCTCGACGCCGAGGCCGCCGCCTTCGACCGGCTGCGCGACCTGGAGCAGCACGCGCCGGACGCGCTCGCCCACGCCGAGGAGGAGTACCGGCGGGTCGCCGCGCGGGCCGACACCGCCGCCGCCACGCTCACCGCGCTCACCGGCCGGTACGCGGACTCCGCCGCCGCACCCGTCGCGGGCCATGTCGACGAGGCGCGCGAACGGCTGGTCTTCGCCGAGGCCCAGCTGGCCCCGGCCCGGGAGGCGGTGAGCGCGGGTGACAACGGGCGGGCCGCGGTCCATCTGCGGGCCGCCGAGGGCGCGTTGGACCAGGCCGGCACGCTCGTGGACGCGGTGGACCGGCTCGCGCGGGAGACCGCCGAGGCGAGCGGGAAGCTGCCCGGTGCGCTGACCGAGACCGACACCGACCTGGCGGACGCGCGCGGCCTCCTCAAGGGCACGGCGCCCGGGACCTCCACGGCCGACCTCCAAGGGCGGATCGCGCGGGCCGAGTCGGTCGCCCATGACGTGCGCGAGGAGCTGGCCGCCGGGCGCTACGACCCGATCGACGCACTGCGCCGGGTCGAGGAGGCGGACGCGGCCCTCGACGAGGCGCTCGCCGGCGCGCGCGAGCGCGAGAGCGCGGACCGGCGCGCCCGCGCGCTGCTCGACCAGGCGATGCTCACGGCACGCAGCGCGATCGGTGCCGCCGCGGACTATGTGACGACCCATCGCGGCGCCGTCGGCAGCGGCGCCAGGACCCGGCTCACCGAGGCCGAGCGGCACCTCGCGCAGGCGGAGTCGCTCGCCGCCGACGACGCCTCGGGCGCCCTCGCCACGGCCCAGCGCGCGGACGCCCTGGCCCGCGAGGCACGGCAGCTCGCGGAGCGGGACGTGGGCGGGTTCGAGAGTCCGTACGGCGGCGGGTTCGGCGGTCCGACGGGCACGGTCAGCGGGCGCGGCGGGGGCGGGATGGGCGGGGCGGTGCTCGGCGGGATCATCCTCGGCGAGCTGTTGGGCGGCGGCCGGTCGCGCGGGGGCGGCGGGTTCGGCGGCGGCTTCGGCGGGGGCGGGCCGGGGAGTTTCGGGGGCGGCGGTACGCGGGGGCGCAGGGGCGGCGGGGGGCGCTTCTGACTCGTACGCCTGGCACCCCTCTCGTACGGCTACCCCTTGTGCAAGGAGACAGAGATGAGCAAGCAGACCATCCTCGGGCGGGTCACCCAGCTCGCGAAGGCCAACATCAACGCGCTGCTCGACCAGGCCGAGGATCCGCAGAAGATGCTGGACCAGCTGATCCGCGACTACACGAACAACATCTCCGAGGCGGAGGAGGCGGTGGCCACGACCATCGGCAATCTGCGGCTCCTGGAGGCGGACCACCGGGAGGACGTGGACGCGGCCGGCGAGTGGGGCGGCAAGGCACGCGCCGCCAGCGACAAGGCCGACCAGCTGCGCGCCGCCGACGAGGGCGCGGACGCCGACCGCTTCGACGCGCTCGCCAAGGTGGCCCTTCAGCGGCAACTGCAGTCCGAGCGGGAGGCGCGGGACGCGGAGCCGACGATCGCCGCGCAGGCGGAGGTGGTCGAGAAGCTGAAGTCGGGGCTTGACCGGATGCGGGGCAAGCTGACCGAACTCCGTTCGAGGCGCGACGAGTTGGTGGCTCGGGCGAAGACCGCGCAGGCCCAGAATCAGATGCTCGACGCGGCCCGGAGCATCGACGTGCTCGACCCGACCAGCGAGCTGGGGCGCTTCGAGGAGAAGGTGCGGCGGGAGGAGGCGCGGGCGTTGGGCAAGGAGGAGTTGGCGGCGTCGTCGCTTGACGCGCAGTTCGAGGAGTTGGATGCGGTGGGGGATCAGGCGGAGATCGAGGCGCGGTTGGCTGCGCTGAAGCAAACGGCTTGACCGGCCGTGCGTTGTCGTTCGGCTGCCGCGCCGTCGTGGCTGGTCGCGCAGTTCCCCGCGCCCCTATCGGCGCCCTAGAACATGCTCAACAGCGCCTCCACCGAAGGCTCCTCCGTAGGCCCCCCGTCCGGCAGGGGCAGTTCGAACCAGACCGTTTTGCCGCGGGGGGTGCGGCGGGAGCCCCAGGAGGCGCTGAGGAGGCCTACCAGTTGGAGTCCGCGGCCGCCCTCGTCCGTGTCGCGGGCCCGGCGGCGGCGGGGCTGGACCAGGCCCGCGTCCCAGACCTCGCAGACGAGGCTGCGGTCGAGGAGGAGGCGGAGCCGGATGTCGCCCTCGCCGTACCGGAGGGCGTTGGTGACCAGCTCGCTGACCAGCAACTCCGTGGTGTCGACGAGGGGTTCGAGGTCCCAGGCGAGCAGCTGGGCGCGGGCGTACTCGCGGGCGCGGCCGACGGAGCGGGGCTCGCGCGGGAGGGTCCAGTCGCCGACGGACTCGCCGGGCAGGCCCTGGACGCGGGCCATGAGGAGCGCGATGTCGTCCTCGCCGTGGTGGGTGTCCAGGGTGTTCAGGACGTGGTCGCAGGCGTCTTCGAGGGAGCGGGGCTCGCCGGGGGTGTCCGCCGGGGGCGTGATCGCGTCGCGGAAGGCGCGCAGGCCGTCGTCGAGCGGGTGGTCGCGGGACTCCACGAGGCCGTCGGTGTAGAGGGCGAGCAGGGCGCCCTCGGGGAGTTCGACCTCGACCTCCTCGAAGGGCTCGCCGCCGACGCCGAGCGGCATCCCGGGCGGCACCTCCAGCATCAGCGCCGGCTCGCCGGGCTCGACCAGGACGGGCGGCAGATGGCCCGCGTTGGCGAACGTACAGCGCCGGGTGACCGGGTCGTAGACGGCGTACACGCAGGTCGCGAGGTACACCTCGGCCGGGTCGATGTCGCGGCCCTGCAGCGCGCGGCGGGTGGACTGCGGGGACTGCGGTGGGCGCAGCTGGTTCCCGGCGGTGTGGGCGGGGTTGCCGAGGCCGCGGGCGATCTCGTCGAGGGCGGCGAGCACTTCGGCGGGTTCGAGGTCGAGCAGCGCCAACGTCCGTACGGCCGTACGGAGTTCACCCATGGCGACGGCGGCGCGCAGGCCGCGGCCCATCACGTCGCCGACGACGAGCGCGGTGCGGTGTCCGGGCAGTTCGATGACGTCGAACCAGTCGCCGCCGACCTCGGTGGCGGCGTTGCCGGGCAGGTAGCGGCAGGCGATGTCGAGCCCGGACGCCTCGGGGTCGCCGGGCGGGAGCAGGGAGCGCTGCAGGATGAGTGCGCGCTCGTGCTCTCTTCGGTACAGGCGGGCGTTGTCGATGCAGACGGCGGCGCGGGCGGCGAGTTCCACGGCGAGGGCGCGATCGCGGTCGCCGAAGGGTTCGCTGCCCTTGGCCCGGGAGAACCGGGCGAGTCCTACGACGGTGTCGTGGGCGACCATCGGCACGGCGAGCGTGGACTGCACCAGGCCGTTCTCGTCGCCCCCGGAGATCGTCACCGGGCGGGCGGTGCGCAGGGCGTCCGCGCAGGGCGAGTTGAAGGTGTAGCGGTGCACGGCGCCGACGGTGACGGGCGTGGCGCCCGCGTCGGCGAGCGGGGCGTCGGAGACGGCGCTGGCGAAGGCGACGCGGCGCAGCTCGGCGGAGCCTCCCCCAGACTCCGTCCGGGGGGACCCCCACAGACTCCCCACACGCGGGGACTCGTCGCCGTCGAGGAGGCCCTGGTAGAGGTCGACGGAGGCGAGGTCGCAGAAGACGGGGACCGTGACGTCGAGGAGTTCGCGTGCGGTGGTCTCCAGGTCCAGGGAGTTGCCGATGCGGGCCCCGGCCTCGTTGAGGAGGGCGAGGTTGCGGCGGGCGTTCGCGGCCTCGCGGGCGGCGGCGTGTCTGCGGGTGACGTCGGTCCCGAGCCCGGCGACGCCGATGGGCCGGCCGCTGCCGCTGTGCACGCGGTAGAGGTTGATCGACCAATGCCTGCGGTCGTTGTTGGAGCCGGGCGCGGGGCCGACGAGCTGCATGTCCGTCACGGACTCGCCGGTCTCCAGGACGTGCCGCAGCGCGGCCTGCATCCGCTCGGCCTCCTGCCGCGGCAGATAGTCGTGGACGGTGCGGCCGCGGTGATCGTCCGCGCCACCGCCGAAGACGGCCGCGAAGCGGCGGTTGGCGCGCTGCACCTTGAGGTCGGTGCCGAAGAGCAGGAAGCCGAAGGGCGATTGGCCGAAAATGGCCTCGGAGGCGGCGAGGTCGGTCTCGATCCCGCGCAGGGCGCGTACGTCGACGACGATGCAGACCGCGGCTCGCTCGCCGTGCTCGGTCTCGGTGGGCATCACGTACACCTCGGCGATGCCGTTCAGGGCGCGGTCGCCGGGCATCCGGAAGGGGACGGCGCCCGTCCACTCACGCCCGTCGAGTATCTCGGCGACCTTGCGGTGTCCGGCTTCGCGCAGGTCGGCGGGGACGAACGCCTCGATCGGGTCCTTGCCGACGGCCTCCCGCGCGGGGATGCCGAAGAGCTGCTCGGCACGGAGCGACCACTGGTCGATCAGCCCGTCGGGGCCGAGGGAGAAGGACGCGACCTTGATGTAGTCGTAGATCGAACCGGGCGGGCTCGACTGCCACGTGATGTCGCCGGGGGCACCCTCGGCGGCAGTTGGCCGAGTCTCGCCCCTTCGCTGCTCGGGCGTCCGCGCCCTGGCTGGTATCTCGCTCACGCGACCGTCCCCTCCAGCTCACCGCCACCGACCAGGCCCATCGGACGGCTAGCCCGCAGTATCCAGCACTACGGCCGCACGCAACACCGCGTTCACATCTCCTGTCCGTCCCGACACATTCCGGCCGTGTGCCGTCGGGGGTTTCGAGGAGATCGGCTCTCCCTCACCTTCTAACCAGGCAGGGACAGCTCGAACCACACGGTCTTGCCCGTCCTGCCCTGTCGAGTACCCCAGCGGCGCGCGGAACAGGCCACCAGCTGCAGCCCGCGCCCGCTCTCGTCATCGGGTTCGGCACTGCGTTCGCGGGGCGGGTCCGGGAGCGGGTCGGACACTTCCACCCGCAGCGGATCAGCGCCGTTCACGGGTCGTACGAGGCGTACGCCGATGGGTCCGGTCGCGTGCCGCAGGGAGTTGGTGACGAGTTCGCTGACGAGCAGCACGGTCATGTCGCCGACCTCGTCGAGCCCCCAGGCGTCGAGCTGTTTGCGCACGCGGGCGCGGGCGGTGCGGACGGCTCCGGGATCGGCGGGAAAGTGCCACTCGGCGCGCTCCGGGCCCTCGGCCCCCTCGGCGCGGTCGCCGTCGCTGTCGATCACGCCGATCACTTCCAAAAGGACCAGGGGGAAGGTGGCAGAACCCGTCCGGTTTCATGGGGTTAATCAGCACATACCCGATATCAAGAGAGCCCTACCGTCCGCACGGGCGCATGGTGGAACGAACGGCGCACGAGTTCCGCGCCCGCCGCCTCGCACGCCCCCTGCCGATGGGTCCTCACGTACGAGATGGGTCCTCACGTATGAGATGGGCCCTTACGTACGAGGTAGGTCCTCACGCACGAGTCGCGTGCCAGCGTGCCGTCGCCGTCACCGCCGGCCGGTCGTGCTCCAGCCAGTCCACGTCCCAGAGCTCGTCGGGCGCGAGCCAGCGCAGCGCGTCGTGGTCCTCCAGGGGGCGTACGCCCTCGGCGCTCGCGGAGATCAACTCGGCGGCCCAGACCCGCAGGACGTACCCGGGGCGCTCCAGCGGCCACTCGCCGGGGACCCGTTCCACGAGCTTGACCTCGACGCCGAGTTCCTCGCGCAGTTCGCGTACGAGGGCCTGCTCGGGGTCTTCGCCCGGTTCGACCTTGCCGCCGGGGAGTTCCCATCGTCCGGCCAGGTGGGCGGGGGCGCTGCGCCGGGCGGCGAGGAGGCGCCCTTCGGCGTACAGGGCGCCGCCGACGACGAGGATGCGTTCCGTCATGCGCCGGAGCCTATGCGCACTCCGGGGCCGGGCCGCCGGGAGGCGCCCGCCGGGAGGCGCCCGCCGGGAGGCGCCCGCCGGGAGGCGCCCGCCGGGGTCACGCGGTCTTCTGGCCGAGCCGCTCGATCCAGTACAGCTGCTTGTGGCCGCGGACCTCCAGGCTGTCGGCGACCTGCTGGGCCTCCGACCTGGTGGCGTACCGGCCGACGCGGTAGCGGTTGCCGTTGTCGTCCTGCCGTATGACATGCCACGGGAGCATCGTGCTGCCTTCGTTCATCGCACCTCTCCCCCGGCCGCCGGCCCTGGCCGTCTCCCGTCCGCTGACGCAATCCCATGACGCATATGCCCGAGCGTACGCCCGGACTTCACACAGCGGATACGGAATGGCACAAAGAGATACGCAATCGGCCAGGACCGGACCAAGTCCGAGGGGGCGCACGGCTCGCGTGCGCCCCCTGGGGCCCTGCCGCCTCCCCAAGCCCGGACGGACCTTACGCGGGCGCGGAGTTGAGCCCCCGTCAGGCGCGGGGGCGCGCCTCGCCGCACGGGCTTGCGGTCATTTCACCGGCAGGTGGTACGCGACGCGGTAGCGGTCGGCGGGCACGACCACGTCGGCCGTCTCGACGGGGCGGCCCGACGCGAAGTACGTCCGCTCGATGACGAGGACGACATGGCCCGGCACTCCGCCGAGCGCGAGGAGCTCCTCGGCGAGGCCGGGGCGGGCGCCGACCTCCTCCGCGACGTTGTCGACGATCACGTCGATCGCGGCCATCCGCTCGACCACTCCGCAACCGCCGAGCGGGCCCTCCTCGGGAAGCATCACCGGCGTACGCCCCGTGACCGCGAGGGGTTCCCAGGAGGTGGAGAGCATCATCGGCTCGCCGGCGTCCCGGAAGACGTACTTCGTCCGCATCACGCGGTCGCCCGGCTTGATCGCGAGCCGCTCGGCGATCTCCGGGCCGGCCTCGGCCTGTTCGCTGCGGGACTCCCACGTGCCGCGCGCCCCGGTCTCGGCCTGCTCCTGCCGGAAGGGCGTGGAGCCGCTCGACCGGTACGCGGAGCGGGCGACGCGGCGCGGCACCGGGCGCTCCCGCACATACGTGCCGGAGCCGGAGCGGCCCTCGACCAGGCCCTCGGCCATCAGGACCTTGCGGGCCTCCAGGGCGACGGTGTCGGAGACCCCGTACTCCTCGCGGATGCGTGCCTGTGAGGGCAGCCGGGTGTGGGGCGGGAGCGCGCCGTTGACGATCTGCTTGCGAAGATCGTCGGCAACGCGCAGATACGCCGGCTGCTCACCGATTGTCACGAGCCACTCCCATCAGGTTGACAGACAGCAACAGCCTGACAACCCTCGGTTGAGCACCGCAACCTTAGGCCAAAGAATCACCCGAAGTGATGACTTGTCTTGACGGAGACCTCGGCACCCTCGCCCGGGTTGCCGTCGAGACCCCCGGGACCGCCGTCGAGACCCCCGGTGGAACCCGAACCTCCGTCGGACCCGCCGCCCGTCGTGTCCCGCAGCGAGCCGGTGAGCTTGCCGCCGTCCTCCGCGCCGACGAGGCAGGTCACGGTGCGGTCGCCGAGGGACCAGCTCCGCGCGGTCGGGTAGAAGTAGTAGTCGTAGACGTTGCCGGAGGCCGCCGCCCGGTCACCGAAGTAGCCCTCGGAGTAGGCCGCACAGCGTTCCTCGGCGAGACGGCTGATGCGGTCCAGGCCGGGGTAAGGCCCTTCGTCGAGGCGGAAGTTGCCGTACGCCTCGCCGTCATGGGGCTGCGCGCAGTCCACGATGTCCACGTCGTAGGTCTCGCCCTCCAGCTTGCCGGTGGGCGAGTCGAAGCAGTCCCCCTCCGCCAGCGAGAACGCCGAGCGGTCGTCCCGCGACTTGTCGGCCGCGCCCGTGAAGCCGCCCCAGAAGCTCGACGCCCAGCCGAGCGACAGGGCGAGCACGAGGAAGGCGGTACCGATCGAGGAGAGGGTGACGCCTGCGATCGCCATGCCCTTGCCGCGCTGCCCGTTCCGCTTGATCTGCGAGAGCGCGACGAGCCCGAGGACCAGGCCGAGCGGCGGCAGGAAGCACAGGATGCCGAGCACCATCGACGTGACGGCCAGCCCGTTGGTCGACGGCTGCTGCTGCGGGTACGGATAGGGCGGCTGCCAGCCGTACGGCGGCGGAGCGCCCTGCCCGTAAGGCGGCGGCTGCGGGCCCTGGGGCGGCGGGGGTATGGCCACGGGTACGGTGCTCCTGGTCGGGATCGGACGGCGGTACGTGCGAACGGTCGCGCGAATCGTACGTCGGGGCAGCGGGGCCGGGGGCGGCGGATGGCGGTGAACCGGGGGACGGTACGGGCGCTCAACGCGCTCACGGCTCGCTGGGCGGACGCGGTGGACACGACGGACCCGGGCGACCCGGCGGACGCGGGCGACCCGGCGGACGCGGGGCGCGGGACGGTGTTCGCGGCCGCCGGTGTGTGGCCGCTGCTCGGGCTGCTCGCGGAGGGCGCGGACACGGCGGTACGGGGCGAGTTGGTCGAGGCACTCGGGCTGCCGCCGGACCGGGCGGGCCGCGCGGCCCGTGGGCTGCTCGCCGCCCTGGACGCGACGGACGGCGTGGACGCGGCCCTCGGCCTGTGGACCCGGCGTGAACTCCCGCTGCACGACGGCTGGTTGACGAAGGTGCCGGACGGGGCACACGCCTGGCTCAGCGGGGACCTGGACGCGGACGCGGCGGAGCTCGACCGGTGGGCGCGGGAGCGGACGGGCGGGCGGATCACGTCCATGCCGGTCGAGCTGGAACCGGCGATGTGGCTGGTCCTGGCGAGCGCGCTGGCGCTGCGGACCCGCTGGGAGCGCCCGTTCGCCGCGTCCGACCTGCGGCCCTCGACCGGCCCCTGGCGGCAGCGCTCCCTCGCCGGGCTCAGCGCCGAGCACGACCTGCTTGCCGACGCCGCGCTGTTCGGGCTCGGCACGGCGGTGGACGGCGGAGATTGATCCCCTCCCCGCCCCTTCCTGAAAGTCCTGCGGACAGCCCCGGGGCTCTGCCCCGGACCCCGATCGCCCTTCGGGCTCGTCCTCAAACGCCGGACGGGCTGGATTGGGCGGTGCCCCAAAGGGGCGCGGGGAACTGCGCGACCAGCCACGACGGCGCGTAAGCCGAACGACAGCGCCGCAGGCTTTCGGGAAGGGGCGGGGAGGGGAGAAGAACGCCGGCCGCAAGCGCGACAGTTGCCTACTGCGTCACGTTCAGCAGCAAGTTCGGCGAACCCGACCCCGGGCCGCCGACCACCCCCGAGCTGCCCGCCGCGACCAGCGCGTCCCGGACCTGGGCCGGGGTGGCCGAGGCGTTGCCCGAGAGGTAGAGCGCCGCCGCGCCCGCGACGTGCGGGGCCGCCATCGACGTACCGGAGATCGTGTTGGTGGCACTGTCCCCGGTGTTCCAGGCCGACGTGATCGACGAGCCCGGCGCGAAGATGTCGAGCACGCTGCCGTAGTTGGAGTAGCCCGCCTTGGCGTCCGTGCTGGTGGTCGCGCCCACGGTGATGCCCTCCGAGACGCGGGCGGGCGAACGGGTCGAGGCGTCCGTGGACTCGTTGCCCGCGGCCAGCGAGTACGTCACGCCCGACGCGATGGAGTTGCGGACCGCCGCGTCGAGGGTGGCGTCCGCCCCGCCGCCGAGGCTCATATTCGCCACCGCCGGCTTCACGGCGTTCTTCGTGACCCAGTCGATGCCCGCGACGACACCCGCCGTCGTACCCGAACCCTGATCGTTCAGGACCCGGACACCGACGATCTTCGCCTTCTTCGCCACCCCGTGCAGCGTGCCCGCGACGGTGCCCGCCACGTGCGTGCCGTGACCGTGGCCGTCCTGCGCGGTGTTGTCGTTGTCGACCGCGTCGAAGCCGTCGGCCGCGCGCCCGCCGAAGTCCTGGTGGGACTTACGGACGCCGGTGTCGATGATGTACGCGGTGACGCCCTCGCCCGCCGAGTCGGGGTACGTGTACTTCTGGTCGAGCGGCAGAGCCTTCTGGTCGATGCGGTCCAGGCCCCAGGACGGCGGGTCGGTCTGGGTCGCGTCGATGGTGAAGGTCCGGTTCTGGGCCACGGCGGCCACCGCCGGGTCGGCCGCGAGCCGCTCCGCCTCGGACTTCGAGGCCTCGACCTCGTAGCCGTTCAGGGCGGCGGTGTACGTGCGCTCGATCTTCGCGCCGTACTCCTTGGCCAGGCTCCTGCCCTGGGCCGAACTGGACTTCACCGCGCTCTTCTTGAGCGTAACGATGTAGCTGTCCGCGATGGTGCCGGGCGCTCCGGCTCCCACTATCGCGCCCTCTCCGGCCTCCTGCTCCGGGGCCGCGCCCGCGGGGAGCGCGGAGGCGAGTCCGAGGGTGAGTGCCGCTGCCACGGTTGTGCCGATCCCTGCGTACGTTCGCATGCGCTGACGCACAACTGCCATCTGAGGGGTCCTCCTCGTCGATGGTGCGCTGATGGGGGGAATCGCACGACGGGAGACCGGTCGGTTGCATCGGGGGACTTCGCTCCCGTCCTTGAAAGATTGACGGATGCATAGGAATCCCGGCAAGGGTTGTGCACAGACGTAACACGGTTGCGATGAAGCACAGTTGACACGGCGTCATACGCGAACGAGCCCCGGTGCGCCGCCGTTCGGCGGTGCACCGGGGCCCCTTCAGAGAGCCGTACCCGAGCGCGCTAGAACTGCAGCGCCCAGGAGTCGATCTTCCCGGTGTCGTAGTTCGCGTTGTCGCTGACCCGGAGCTTCCAGGTGCCGCCGGCCGTCTCGGACGAGGCGTTCACCGTGTACGTGGTGTTGATGTCGTTCGCGCTGCCGCCGGTGCCGTACCCCTTCAGCGTGTACGCGGTGCCGTCCGGGGCGATCAGCTGGACGCGCAGGTCGCCGATGTAGGTGTGGGCGATGTTCACCGGCACCTGCAGCGCGGCCGGGGCCTTGCCGGAGACGCCGGTGACGGAGAGCGGCGAGTCGACGGTCGCGTTGTCGTTGATCGCGTAGTCCGTGGCGTTCTCGAAGCGCTTGCCGGGCGGCGTGGTGTCGCCCGAGCCGACGTTCAGGAGACGGTTCGGCGAGCCGCTTCCGGGGCTCGTGACGACGCCCGTGCTGGCCGCGGCGACCAGCGCGTCCCGCACCTGCGCCGGGGTGGCGCTCGGCGCGCCCGCCAGGTGCAGGGCGGCCGCGCCCGCGACGTGCGGGGCCGCCATCGACGTACCGGAGATCGTGTTGGTGGCACTGTCCCCGGTGTTCCAGGCCGACGTGATGGACGAGCCCGGCGCGAAGATGTCGAGGACGCTGCCGTAGTTGGAGTAGCTCGCCTTGGCGTCCGTGCTGGTGGTGGCGCCTACGGTGATGCCCTCCGAGACGCGTGCCGGGGAGCGGGTCGAGGCGTCCGTGGACTCGTTGCCCGCCGCGAGCGAGTACGTCACGCCGGAGGCTATGGAGTTGCGGACGGCCGTGTCGAGGGCCGAGTCCGCGCCGCCGCCGAGGCTCATGTTGGCGACGGCCGGCTTCACGGCGTTGTTCGTGACCCAGTCGATGCCCGCGACGACACCCGCCGTCGTACCCGAACCCTGGTCGTTCAGGACCCGGACGCCGACTATCTTCGCCTTCTTCGCCACCCCGTGCGCGGTCCCGGCCACCGTGCCCGCCACGTGCGTGCCGTGACCGTGGCCGTCCTGCGCGGTGTTGTCGTCGTCGACGGCGTCATAGCCGTACGAGGCACGGCCGCCGAAGTCGTTGTGGCTGATGCGGACACCGGTGTCGATGACGTACACGGTCACACCCTCGCCGGCCTTGTCCGGGTAGGTGTAACTCTGGTTCAGGGGCAGGGACTTCTGGTCGATGCGGTCCAGGCCCCAGGAAGGCGGATTGGGCTGCGTGGCGTCGATGGTGAAGGTCCGGTTCTGGACCACGGAGGCCACCGCCGGGTCAGCCGCGAGCCGCTCCGCCTCGGACTTCGAGGCCTCGACCTCGTAGCCGTTCAGGGCGGCGGTGTACGTGCGCTCGATCTCCGCGCCGTACCCCTTCGCCAGGCTCTTGCCCTTCGCCGAACTCGACTTCGCCGCGCTCTTCTTGAGGGTCACGATGTAGCTGTCCGCGATCGCGCCGGGCGCCCCGGCGTTCTCGATGGTGCCCACTCGGGCGTCGGCCGCTCCCGCCTGGGGTGCGGATATGACGCCGAGCGCGAGGGCCGCGACGGCGAGGCCGGTGGTGCCTGCGAATCTTCGCCGTGCGGTTCTCTTCAGTGCCATCTGAGGGATCCTCCTCGTCGATGGTGCGCTGGTGGGGGTGGTGGTGCAGGTGTGCACGCCGAAGCGCCGATCGGGCAGGGGAGCGTGAAGCACGAGCACGAGCACGAACAGGGCACGAGCGTGCACAAGGAACACGACAGGCCCGCCGCACAGACGTTCTGGGCCGGTCGCCGTCCGAAAGATTGGCTGATCCACAGGATTCCCACAAGAGGCCGGTACCGACGTAACAGTGCCGCCATGCCGCCGACATGATGACCAGTCAGCACCAGTCAGGACCAGTCAGGACTAGTCAGGACTAGTCAGGACCAATTGCCAACAGTCGCCATCTGTCAGTACATGAGCGGATTCACGGCACTTGAAGGCCTGGTGAAAGATCTAAGGTCGGTCCATGATGTCTCTGCCGGACTTCGTCTGCCCCGCGGACGGCACCCGGGTGCGCGCGGGCTCCCTCGCCTGGTGCTGCCCGGTCTGCCGCGGCCCCCTCGACCTGGACTTCCATCCGACGCCCACCGATCTCAAGGCGCTTGCCGGCCGGGTCAACTCGCTGTGGCGGTACGCCGGTTCACTGCCGCTGGCCGCGCCCGAGGTGAGCCTCGGCGAGGGCCGGACCCCGCTGGTCGACCTGACCGAGACGATCACGGCGAAGCTGGACTTCCTGATGCCGACGCTCTCCTTCAAGGACCGCGGCGCCGTCCTGCTCGCCGAGCTGGCCCGCCGCCTCGCTCCCGAGCGGGTCGTCGCGGACAGCAGTGGCAACGCGGGCACGTCCGTCGCCGCGTACACCGCCCGCGCCGGGCTCGACTGCACGGTGTACGTGCCCGCCACCACCTCGCCGAAGAAGCTGGAGCAGATCCGGGCGCACGGCGCGCACGTCGAGACGGTCCCCGGCGACCGCGAGGCCACGGCGCTCGCGGCCCGCGCGGCGGCCGACGAACCCGGCACGTTCTACGCGTCCCACGTGCACAATCCGTACTTCCTGCACGGCACGAAGACGTACGTCCTCGAACTCTGGGAGGACCTCGGCGGCCGTCTGCCCGATGTCCTGGTCGTGCCCGTCGGCAACGGCACCCTGCTCCTCGGCGCCGCGCTCGCCCTGCGCGAGCTGCACTCCGCCGGGCAGATCGGTCGCTTCCCGGCGCTGTACGGGGTGCAGGCCGCGGCCGTCGCCCCGGTCGCCGCGGCCTGGGCGGAGGGTGCCGCCGACCTGCCGCCGGAGCCGTACCCTTCGCGGCCCACGTACGCCGAGGGCATCGCCATCCCCCGGCCTCCGCGCGCCCGCCAGATCCTCGCCGCGGTACGGCAGTTCGGCGGCGGCTTCCTCACGGTCCCGGACCCGGCGATCGCCTCCGCCCAGCGGGATCTCGCCGAGCGGGGACTGTTCGTCGAGTCGACGGCCGCGGTGTGCTGGGCGGCGGTACGGGGTGGGCGCTTCGGGGAGCGGTCGGTGGCGGTGCCGTTGTGTGGGGCGGGGGTGAAGTCGGGGTTGGTGCGGGAGCCCAGGTGGGCGTGAGGTGCGGGTCGACTCGGTCACCGCCACGGGGGCTCCGCCCCCGGACCCCC
>NZ_JASCIS010000055.1 GCF_029968015.1 Streptomyces luteolus | reverse complement strand
GCGGGGCCGCCCGGCCTCCGGCCTTGAACCGCCGCGCCGCGCTCAGCCGAGTCTCGCGAGGAACTCCAGCGTGCGCCGCGTGAGCAGCCGCGCGGCGTCCTCGTCGTACTCCGGCAGGCTGCTGTCCGCGAACAGGTGACCGCCGCCCGCGTACAGGAAAAACTCGGCGTCCGGCGCCGACGCGGCCAGGGCGCGGGCCGCCTCGATGTCACCCTCGCCCACGAACACCGGGTCGGCGTCCATGCCGTGGATCTGCACCGGCACCGCCGGAGGCCACATCCCGAACTCGCCCTCGGGGACGCAGGAGTGGAACAAAAGCGCGCCCCTGGCGCCCGCCCGGGTCTGGGCGAGTCGCTGCGCGGGCAGCACACCCAGGGAGAACCCGGCGAGGACCAAGCCGACGGGCAGACCCTCCGCGGCCGCCGCGCCCCGCTCCAGGATCGTGCCGAAACCCACCTCCTGGGCATGCGCGATGCCCTCTTCGAGCGTGCCGAACACCCGCCCCTCGTACAGGTCGGGCACATGTGTCGTGTGACCGGCCCGCCGCAGCTCGTCGGCGAAGCCCTGGACGCCCTTCGTCAGGCCTTGCGCGTGGTGGAACAGCAGCACCTCGGACATGCCGAACTCCCTTCGAGACGAGCCGGATCGGCCCCCGTGTCGACCAGTATGGCCACCCCCACTGACAACGGCCCGCGCCCGCACCGGCCCGCTCCCCGACCCCGGCGCCACGTTCCGCGGCGACCGGCTGGAGTCGGTCCTCTCCCGCAAGAAATTCCGGCCGCGCTGTCACATCTCCTCCCGTCGCCGGGTCAGGGAAGTGACAACGCACCGGGTGGCCCGGTCCCGCGCCGTACATCCGCGGGGCCGAGGCGGCGCCGGTGTCCGGCTGATGAGGAGATCGAAAGATGTCTGTCGCATTCGTGGTCGTCACCGTGATCGCCGCCCTGATGGCGGGCTTCTCCGGCTTCGCCCTGCTCACCCGCGCCGACTGGGTGGTCCAGGCCCTGGTCGCGTACGGCGTGCCCCGCACCTGGTGGAACCTCCTCGGCACCGCCAAGGCCGCGGGTGCCGCGGGGCTGCTCGCCGGCCTGTTCGTGCCGGTCGTGGGGGTGGTCGCCGGGGTCTGCCTGGTCCTGTACTTCACCGGCGCCGTCGTGACCGTGCTCAGGGCCCGCTCGTACTCCCATGTGCCGTTCCCGCTGGTCTACGCGGCGCCGGTGGTCGCGGCCCTGGCGCTCGGCGCCGCCGGGTGAGGCTGCCGGGGGCCGCGACCAGGCGGCCGGGTGTGGCGACGGCACACAGGCGGGTGTCTCCGTATGGGGCATGTCAGAGCCTCATCTGATGTTGAGGGCATGGCACTTGACGCGAGGAGGTGCCGGGCGGGCACTGAAGCGCCCATCCTCTCGCGCCTCACCGCGACCGGACCCGACGCGGGTCGACGGGTGTGAGCACCCCGAGCCGGTCCTCGATCGCCTGGGCCGCGTCCAGGCACAGGTCCTCGCGGAAGGCGCGGCCCACCACCTGGACGCCCGCGGGCACCCCGTCGACGAGCCCGGTCGGGACCGCCACACCCGGCACGCCGACGAAGCTGGTCGCCGTGCACAGGCGCATCCCCCGGGCGACCCGGTCCCGGCCCTCCGCGTCCCGCGACTCCAGGCCCGGCTCGACGGGCGGTTCGGTGAAGACGGGGCCGAGCAGCAGCGGGTACGTGTCCAGGAACTCGGCCCAACTGCGCCGGATGTTCATCCACGTACCCATCAGCTTCATGAACTCCGGCACGCTCGCGGGTGCCGCCCGGTCCATCGCCAGCTGGATGTACCGGTCGCCGCCGTCGCCGAGCAGCGTGCGCACCACCGGCCAGGCGGCGGAGAACTCGGTGAGCGTGATCCGCCCGTACGCCTCGAGGGCCTCGTCGAGCCGCGGCACGTCCTCGACCTCCCGGACGTCGTACCCCGCGTCGCGCAGCGCGCCCGCCGCGTGCTCCACGGCCGCACGGATCGCCGGGTGCACCCCCTGCCCGCCGGGGTCGGCGACGACCGCGACCTTCACGGGTCCGGGGAGCGGCGGGCCGTACGCGGGGACCGGCACCGCCCTGGGGTCGCGCGGGTCGGTCCCGGCGAGCACCTCGTACGCGGCGCGCAGATCCCGCACGCTGCAGGCCAGGGGGCCGTCGACGACGAGGTTCTGCGAGGCCGGGCCGGGGTCGTCGGGGCCGACCATGCGGTGGTCGGCGGGGAAGCGCCCCGTGGTCGGCTTCAGTCCTGCGACCCCGCAGAACTGGGCCGGGATGCGGATCGAGCCGCCGGAGTCGTTGCCGAGGCCGAGCGCCGCCATGCCGGTCGCGACGGCCACGCCGTCCCCGCCGCTGGTGCCGCCCGGCGTGACCTCGGGGTCCCACGGGCTGAGGGTCTCGCCGAAGAGTTCGCTGCGCGGGTGCATGCCCGCGAGGATCAGCGTCGGCATGTTGCTGTGCCCGATCGGAATGGCCCCGGCCGCGCGCAGGCGGGCCACCGGGGGAGCGTCCGCCGGTGCGACCAGGTCGCGGAAGCGCGGCGACCCGTACGTCGTGGGGACGCCCTCGATCGCCGTCGTCTCCTTGACCGTGAACGGCACACCGGCCAGCGGCCCGAGCTCCACGCCCGCCGCGCGGCTCCGGTCGACCTCCGCGGCCGCAGCGCGCGCCTGCTGCCCGAGGAGCTGGGTCACGGCGTTCACCCGCGGGTCCGCCGCGGCGATGCGCTCCAGGTGGCTGTCGACGAGTTCGACCGCGGAGATGCGCCCGTCCCGTACGGCCGCGGCTTGTTCGGTGGCGGTCAGGCGCCACGGAGACGGTGGTGCGGAGGTCGGGTTCTCGGAGGTGTTCACGGCGGGCCTTCCGGCAGGGCAGGTCTTTTTCCGATGCGCTTGCATCGGAACCGTACCCGATGAACCGATGCGATTGCATCGAATAAACTCGCCGCAGCGGGACAGCGCCCGGCACCAGAGACAAGTCGAAACAGGCACCAACAAGCCGAAACAGGCACCAAAGAGAGAGGCGCCCATGCCCAAGCAGGTGGACCACGAAGGCCGCCGCCGCCAGATCGCCGAGGCCGTCTGCCTGCTCGCCGACGAACGCGGCCTGGAAGGCGTCACGTTGCGGGATGTCGCCGAGCGCGCACAGGTCTCCATGGGGGCCGTGCAGCGCTGCTTCCGCACGAAGGACGAGATGCTCAACTTCACGCTCGGGCACGTCGGCGAGCGCGTCACCGAACGCGTGCGGGCCCGGCTGCTCAGCAGCCCCGCCCAGTCGGCGGGCAGCGCGCTCGGGTACGCGGCCACCGAGGTCGCCCTGCTGCGCGCGGAGCACCGCACCGAGGCGCGCGTATGGCTCGCGTTCGTCGCGCAGGCCGCCGTCAGCGAGACGCTCGCGGCGACGCTGCGCGCCAACTACGCCGCCCTGCAAGGCCTGTTCGCCGACCTCATCGCGGAGGCGTCCGGCCGTCGGTCGGTCGACGGCGTTCAGCCCCCGGACGCCCAGCGTGCCGCCCGCGCCCTGCTCGCCCTGACGGACGGCCTCACCGCGCACGTCCTCATTGGCCACCTCACGCCGAGCGAGGCCCATGGTGTCCTGCACGCCCACCTCGACGCGCTCTGGAAGCAGCCGGGCGGGGCGGAGGACCGTGCGTAGCGCTCCACGCCCCACCCGCTGCGTACGCCTGCGTCGGCTTCGACTTCGCGGCGGGGGAGGAGTGCGCCCGCGGGTCAGCCCAGGGCCCGTACCGCCGCCAGCGCCCGGTCCGCGTGGGCGCTCATGCGGAACTCGCTGCGGACCACCTCGACGACGCGGCGCCCGGCGCCGATGACGAACGTCGCCCGCTTCGTCGGCAGCACGGCCAAGCCGCGGGCCACCCCGAAGCGGCCCCGTACGACACCCTCCGGGTCCGAGAGCAGCGGGAAGCCGAGCGAGTGCTTCTCGGCGAACTCCTGCTGCCGCGCCACCTCGTCCGAGCTGATGCCGACCGGCCGTGCGCCCGCCGCCGCGAACTCGGCGGCCAGGTCACGGAAGTGGCAGGCCTCGGCGGTACAGCCCGGGGTGAGGGCGGCCGGGTAGAAGAACAGGACCACCGGGCCCTCGGAGAGCAGGCCCGAGAGCGACGTGGGCTGCCCCTGCTCGTCGGGCAGCGAGAAGTCCTCGACCACGGAGCCGACTTCGACCCGCCGGCCACGTCGCTGTCCACTCATACGGCACCCTCCGAGGACCGGGCCACGCTGCGGGCCCACAGGATCAGCGGCGCCTGCAGCGGCACGCGCGCGTACGCGGCGTTCCGCAGCGGCGCCGGGCGGTTGCGCCAGTCCACCGCCATCTGCACGTTGGCGGGCAGCACCCCGACGAAGAACCCGGCCGCGGCCTTCGCGGCGACCGCGCGCGTACGCGGCACCGCGACGCCGGCGGCCAGGGCCAGCTCCACCGCACCGCTCGCGTACGTCCAGGCCCGCGGCGAACCGGGAAGGACCCTCGGCACGAGCGCGTCGAACACCTTCGGCGCGACGAAGTGCGCGGCCCCCGCACCGGCGAGCAGACCGGCCAGGAACAAGGGAGAGCGGGACGTCCGGGACATCCGGGACGTCCGGGACGCTCGGGGTGTCCCGGGGGCGGAAGTTCGGGGCGTACGCACAGAGGCCTCCGAGGCAGGGGGGAACGGCACCGGCGGAGTCGCGCCGCCGCGCCGCGACGTTACCGGAGAGTATCGGTGCGGTCGAGGGCGCGGCTCCCGGGGCCTGCGCTCCACACCCGCGCCCCCGCGCCCCCGCGCAGATCCCGCGCAGCAGGTCCCCGCCCGAGCTGTGGCCGACGGCGAGGAGGGCGTCGAGGCGGGGAGCGAGGTCGGCGCGGGTGGCCGCGCCGTGCGGGAGGTCGGCGGTGTGGGCGACGCAGTGGCCGGCGGCCGCGTGCCGGAGGAGCGAGGCGGAGACCAGCGAGGTGTACGCATCGGCGCACATGGCCAGAGCCGTCAACCGGGCCGTCCAGAGCGGCGGTTGAGGGGCCGTGCGGCTCGCGAGGAGCAGGCCGCAGAGGAAGTCGTCACCGGACGGGGTGAGTCCGGGCCCGAGGCCGAGTGGTCCGGTCGCCGCCTCGCGTACGACGTGCGCCGGAGCGTGGGACAGCGCCCGTACGGTGCGCCTGGCCGCCGGTCGGACCTCCGGCGGGAGCGGGCGGGGCGGTTCCGGGCGGGCGAGGAGATCCCCGCGAAAGCCCCCGCCGCCGCCCCCGCTCCCCGGCGGCAGTGCCCTCGGTCCGGTCCACGCCTGACTGTCGCGCCGCCCGGCCTTCCCGGTCGCCCTGGACGGCGGTACGGAACGGGTGCCCGGGCAGTCCCGCCGCGACGTCACAGCGCGGCCCAGCCCCCGTCCACCGGAAGCACCGCGCCGTTGATGAACGAGGCCTCCTCGGAGGCGAGGAAGACGATCGCGGCTGCCTGCTGCTCGGGTGTGGAGACCCCGTTGACGAGTCCGAGCACCGGGGCGATGGCGGCCGCGCCGGGGGAGTCCGGGGCCACGTCGACCTGAATGCCCGTCATGGTCGGCCCCGGGCCGACGGCGTTGGCGCGGATGCCCTGGTCGCGGTACATCGCCGCGACGCTCTTCACCAGGCCGACCACCGCATGCTTGCTCGCGGTGTACGCGGCGCCGGCCGCGCCTCCGCGCAGCGCCGCCTCCGACGCGGTGAACACGATCGAGCCCCGCCCCGCCGCCACCATGTGCGGCAGCACGGCCCGCGTCAGCAGGAACGGCGCGGTCAGGTTGATCCGTACGACCCGCTCCCACTCGGTGTCGTCGGTCTCGCCCAGCCGGGACATCCGGTCCATGACGCCCGCGTTGTTCGCGAGCACGTCGATCGCGCCCAACTCCTCGACGGCGTTGGCCGCGACGCGGTCCACGACCGCCTGCTCGCTGAGGTCACCGACGACCACGCAGGCGCTGCCGCCGGCCGTCCGTATCTCCTCGACGACCGCACCGGCATCTCCTCGACGACCGCACCGGCCTGCTCCTCCCGCAGATCAGCGACGAGCACCTTGGCGCCCCGGCGCGCGAAGTCGAGCGCGGCGGCCCGGCCGATGCCGGACGCGCCTCCGGTGACGACGACGCCGCGGCCTGCGAAATTCCGGTTGCTCACGCTGCTCCTTGGGGCTTCACGGGCGCGGCCAGGGGCGGCCGCCGATCCGCTCGATGTCGGTGTTGAAGCGCTTCAGATGCGCGGCGAACGCGGCCACGTCCTCCTCCGCCCAGTCGGCCATGATCGCCTCCAGGCTCTCGACGATGCCTTCGCGCTCCGCGTCGAGCCGCTGCTCTCCCTCGGCCGTGATGCGGAACTTGCGCGCCATGCCGCCCTCGGGGTCAGGGATGCGCTCGACCAGACCTGACCGCATGGCCGCAGCCGTCTGCCGGTTGAGGGTGGACGCGTCGAGCCCGAAGGCGTCGCAGAGCTGCCCGATGGACATCGGCCCCTGCATCCGGATCCGGCTCAACAGGATGTACGCGCTGCGGTCGAGGGTGCTGCCCTTGCTGCGGCCCTTCGACCTGTGCAGGTGCAGATAGCGGCCGAGCAGCATCTGCTCGTACTCCACCTGGCGGGTGGCGTCGGCGTTGTCCATGAGGCGGTCTCCTTGCTGCGGTCCGGGAGGCGTGACGGTGGCTCCCGAGCGCATGTCTACCACGGTCGTGCATCATGCATATGACATGGATCGGACATGTAATATGCATGATGCACACGCCCGGAAGTACGTCCCGGAGGGCCGGGCCCGCGCGGTCTCACACGCTGTACCCGCCGTCCACGGCCAGGGTCTGCCCGGTGATGAACCCCGCCCGGTCAGAGGCCAGGAACGCCACCGCCTCGGCGATGTCCTGCGCGCGGCCGAAGCGGCGCAACGGGATGTTGCGCCGCGTCACCGCGAGGGCCTCCTCGTCCAGCTCGCCGCTGTCGATGAGGCGGGCCGCGATGCCGTCGGTGAGCATCCCCGGGCCGACGCAGTTGACCCGCACGCCGTAACGCCCCTCCTCCGCCGCGAGCGCCCGCGCGACCGCCTCCACCGCGCCCTTGGTCCCGGTGGAGAGCCCGTCGCGTACGGGGAACCGGCTGGTGGCCGCCGTCGTGACCGCGACGAGACTGCCGCCGCTCGCGCGCAGGGCGGGCAGCGCGGGGTGGACCAGCTGGTAGAACGCCGCGGCGTCCGCGTGCAGTTGCTCCCGGTAGCGGGCCGGTGGGACCTGGCTGAGGTGCACCATCGGCACGTGCGGACCGGCCGCGTACACCACCGTGTGCAGACCGTCGTGCCCGCCGGCCGCCTCGTCGACCGCCCTCGCGGCCGCTGCCTCGTCCGCCAAGTCCGCCCGAAGCGCGCGCACGTGGAGCCCTTCGGCGGCGAGTTCGGAGACCAGCCGGTGCGCGGTGACCTCGCTGCTGCGGTACGTGAACACCACCTCGCTGCCGCGCCGCGCCAACGTACGCACGATCGCCGCCCCGATCCCGCCGGTGCCGCCCGCGACCAGGGCGGCGCCCTTGCGGCCGGAGAAATCCTCGACGCTCATCGGACACTCATCGGCGGTGCCGCCTTCCCTTCGGGGTCCACCAGAATGCGGGAAGGTGGTCTGGACCACAAGAGTGAGTTCCCGTCAGAAACCGCTGCTAGCAGGCGAGTTGCCCCAGTGTGCCGCCGGGGCCGTCCTCAGGCCTCCGCCGTCTGAAACTCCCGGATGATCTCGACCGGCGCCGGAGCGTCCACCGCCCGAGCCGCCTCGGGCACCAGGTCCGCCAGGCACACACCGGGCGCAGACACGGCACATGGGTCAGGGCGAGCGCGCATACGACGAGGTCCACAAGTCGTCGGGCAGCGGCAGCGCGTGCAGGTCGCCCTCTGTGAACTCCGCGAACTCCGCGTCGGGCACACGCGCGCGGGTTGCCGCGAGCATCTCGGGCGAACCGTCCACGCCCACGACCCGGTGCCCGCGCCCCGCCAACAGCTCCGATACGCGACCGGTGCCGCAGGCCGCGTCCAGGGCGACCGGCCGTCAGCTCGTCCAGGGCAGCGGCGAAGACGGGCGCGTCGATCGCGAACGCCGAGTTGGGGCCGTCGTACGTCCGTGACCAGATCCGGTAGCCGTCCACCGAGCCGACGCGGGCCACGTCCACGCTCGCACCGGCGAGTCCCTCGATGCCGAGATGTCGAGGAGACAGACCAGGGGGTGTTCGTACGTGGAGTCGGCCGGTGCGGGAACAGGGGCTGAGGTCTCATCCGCCACGCCGGGCAAGGTTGTGACCGTCCCGCCGTGCGATCCACCGCATTATCCCGGCACCGGACCGGACCGGCCACCGCTCGCCCCCCCTCGACCAGGCCCGTTCCGTACGGCGTTGCGTCTGTGGCCGGGGCGAGCGAGGGTCGAGGAGGAGCAACGAGCCGAGCCGGAACGCGAGCAGGAGGAACCTCATGCCCATCGCCACCGTCAACCCCGCCACGGGCGAGACGCATCGGACGTTCGAGGCGCTCACCCCCGAGGAGGTGGAGCGACGGCTCGCGGCGGCCGAGTCCGCGTACCGCGAGCACCGCCTCACCTCCTTCGCCGACCGGAAGGCGCTCCTGGAGCGCGCGGCGGACCTCCTGGAGGCGGACGCGGAGGACGTGGCCCGCACCATGACCCTGGAGATGGGCAAACCCCTCAAGGCGGCCCGCGCGGAGGCCGCGAAGTGCGTGAAGGCGATGTGCTGGTACGCGGCCAACGCCGAGTCGCTGCTCGCGGACGAGAAGCCCGAGACGCGGGACGTCGAGGACTCGGGCGCCGTCCGCGCCGTCGTCCGCTACCGGCCCATCGGCCCCGTCCTCGCCGTGATGCCGTGGAACTTCCCGCTGTGGCAGGTCGTACGGTTCGCCGCACCGGCCCTGATGGCGGGCAACGTCGGACTGCTCAAGCACGCGTCCAACGTCCCGCAGACCGCCCTCTACCTGGAGGAACTCTTCCGGCGAGCCGGATATCCCGAGGGCTGCTTCCAGACGCTCCTGGTCGGCTCCGGTGCCGTCGAGGACATCCTGCGCGACCCACGCGTGGCCGCCGCCACCCTGACCGGCAGCGAACCCGCGGGCCGTGCCGTCGCCTCGGTCGCCGGTGACGAGGTCAAGAAGACCGTCCTCGAACTGGGCGGCAGCGACCCGTACGTGGTGCTCCCCAGCGCGGATGTCGACAAGGCGGCGAAGACGGCGGTCACCGCGCGCGTGCAGAACAACGGCCAGTCCTGCATCGCCGCGAAGCGGTTCATCGTGCACGCCGATGTGCACGACGCCTTCCGGGACCGATTCGTCGCCGGAATGCGGGAGTTGACCGTCGGCGACCCGATGTCCGAGGACACCGACGTCGGCCCGCTCTCCTCCGAACAGGGCCGCAAGGACCTGGAGGAGCTCGTCGACGACGCGGTCGCCAAGGGCGCCACCGTGCTGTGCGGCGGCGGCCGCCCCGACCAGCCGGACCGCGGCTGGTTCTACACCCCCACCGTCCTCACCGGCATCACCGAGGAGATGCGCATCCACCGCGAGGAGGCCTTCGGCCCGGTCGCCACCCTCTACCGCGTGGAGAGCCTCGACGAGGCCGTCGCCCTCGCCAACGACACCCCGTTCGGCCTGAGCTCCAACGTCTGGACCCGCGACGAGGACGACATCGCCCGCTGCGTACGGGACATCCAGGCGGGCGGCGTCTTCCTCAACGGCATGACGGCCTCCCACCCCGGCCTCCCCTTCGGCGGCGCCAAACGCTCCGGATACGGCAGGGAGTTGGCGGGGGAGGGCATCCGCGAGTTCTGCAACGCGACGACGGTCTGGTACGGGGGGTAGGGCGCGGCCGAGTTGTTCCCCTACCTGCCGGAGGGGCTCAATTTTGAGCCCTCCGGCGATTGAGGAGCGGGGTCCGGGGCGGTACGCCCCCGAGCAGCGCGCGGCGCACATCCTCGGGCGGCGGGGCGTCGAGCACCTCGGCGGGCGGCGGGCCGGTCAGCGGGGCGTCGCCTCGCGCTCGTAGTCCTCGCGCAGCCATTCGCCGTACTGGAACGCGCAGACCGGCGGATACCGCCACGGCCGTACATCCCCCTGCACCACGACCGTCAGCTCGACCGGCCGGGCACGACCGCCCTCGGCCCCGTCCCCGGAGACCGGGAGCAGGGCCTCGACCAGGGCCCGCCGCACCCGCACCGGGGGCTGTTCGCGCACGACCACGAGCACGTCGACGTCACTGTGCGGCCGCAACCCGCCGAGGAGGGCGGAGCCGTGCGGATAGGCGCCGATGACGGTGCGCGGGCCGAGCAGCTCGGCGGCGAGGCGGACGACGGTGTCGGTCCGGTCCACGTGCGTCTCCTCAGGCTCCTCAGGCTCCTCAGGTCGTACGCACGTCTTCACGGGGAGCGCGGTCCGCGTCGGAGCGGGGCAGCAGCAGTGGCGTGGCCAGGAGGAGGAGTCCGGCCAGGGCGAGGGCGGTGCGGGTGCCGGTGAGCGCGGCGATCAGGCCCCAGAGTGCGGTGAGCGCGGCCGTCGTGACCTTGACGGAGATCGACCAGGCGGACAGGGTGCGCGCCACGCGGTCGTCGGGCGTGTGCTCCAGGCGGTGGGCGGCCTGGACCGGGGTGAACACGGCCGCGCAGGTGATCAGGCCCAGCTCGACGGCCAGGACGAGGACGAGCCCGCCGGTGCCGGGGCCCACAAAGGCCAGACCGATGGACCAGCAGGCGCGCAGCGTCCCCGCCGTACGCAGGACGCGGTGCCGGCCGCAGCGCGCGACCAGCGGCCGGGCGAGGCGCGAGCCGATGAGACCGCCGACGCAGGGCAGCGCGAAGGCGAGCGCGTACTGCCAGGGGGCGAAGCCGAGCGGGCCGAGCATGAGCACGGCGAGCGGCGGGTGCATGGCCATGATCAGACCGTTGACCAGGGCGGTGTTGAGGAAGAGCGGGCGCAGCGCCGGATTGCCGAGGATTGTCCGCCAGCCGTCGAGCAGGTCGCCGCGCCGCAGCCGTGCCGGGGCGCCGGAGCCCGCCGGGTGCGGCTCGTCGCCGCCGATGGCCCGGACCCCGACCGCCGAGAGGAGATGGCTGAGGGCGTTGGCGGCCACGGTCACCACGGGCCCGGCCATCCCGACGAGGGCGCCGCCGAGCGGTGGCGCGAGCACGGTCGCCGTCCAGGTGGTCGACTCGAACCGGCTGGTGGCCACCAGAAGCTGGTCCCGCTCCACCAGGGACTTCAGACAGGCACCCGCCGCCGCTGTGAAGGTGATGTCCGCAGCCGCGACCACCACCGACACGAGCAGCAACTGCCCGAAACCGAGCCCGCCGAGGGCATACGCGGCGGGGATGCTCAAGAGCGCCGCACACCGTACGAGATCCATGGCGATCATCACGGCACGCTTGCGCCGCAGATCCACCCACGGCCCGAGCGGCAACGCCACCACGGCCCCGACGAGCAGACCGGCGGAGGCGAGCAGCGACACCTGCGTCGGCCCCGCGCCGAGCACCGTCACGGCGATCAGCGGGAACGCGTCGAAGGCCAGCCAGGTCCCGAACGTACTGGCCGCGTACGCCGCCCACAGCCACCCGAAGCCCCGCCCCAGCCTGCCCCGCACGCACCGCACCCTTCAACACCGCTGACCTGGAAGCCAGGGATCGTACGGCATCACAGTGCGCCGGACGGGCCGGACGATCAGCCCGTCCGGCGGCACCTCCCAGCGATAGCTGGGGGAGCTTGAGGACGAGCCCGCAGGGCGATCGAGGGCGCGCCGGACGAGGCTGAACCACCACAGTGCGGGACGTGCTACGGAAGAACCAGCTCGCCGTCGCGGGCCACGACCCGGCCGCCGTGCACGACCAGGTCGCGCTGCGGCATGTCCACCACGATCTGCGGCGCGCCCTCGCCCTTGACGAGGACGAAGTCCGCGGGCGCACCGGGCTTCAGGTCGGCGCGGTCAAGCCTCATGACGTCCGAGCCGCCGTGCGCGGCCACGTCGTACACATGGTTCAGCTCGTCGTCCAGGCGGACATCGGTGACCCAGCCGAGGATGTGCGCGCGGTGCAGCATGTCGGCGTTGCCGAACGGGCTCCACGCGTCCCGCACCCCGTCCGAGCCGAGGCCGACGCGCACGCCGTGCTCCTGCAGCTTGCCGACGGGCAGTACGAGCGATTCGTTCGGGGCGACCGTCGTCAGGGAGATGTCCAGGTCGTTCAAGTCCTCGGCCATCGCGGAGAGTTCGGCGTCGGACAGGCCCGGCAGACAGAACACGTGGCTGACTGTCACCTTGCCGCGCAGGGACAGCGCCCGGGTCCGCTCGATGATCGCCCGCATCACCTCAAGACCCTTCTCGTCCCGGTCGTGCAGGTGGATGTCGACGCCCACGCCGTGCCGGTCCGCGAGACCGAAGACCAGGTCGAGCTGCTCGTCCATCGCGTGGTCGAAACTGATCGGGTCGATGCCGCCGACGAAGTCGATCTGCCCGCCGCGCGCCGCCTCCTCAAGCAGCTCCGCCGTACCGGGCGTACGCACCACACCGTGCTGCGGGAACGCCACGATCTGCACGTCGAGCGCGTGCTTCAGCTTCCTGCGCGCGTCGGCCACACCCTCCACACCGGCCAGGTCGTACGCGGGCGCCACGTCCACATGGGCGCGCATGGCGCGGGTGCCACGAGTCACGGCGTGCGCCATCAGGCCGTACGCACGCTCGCCCACCGGGCGCTTCTGGCTCTTGAACAGCTCGACGTCCTGCTCGCAGTACTCGGCGATGCTGCTCGCCGGCTCGCGCGAGACCCAGTCGCCGCCCCACGACGTCTTGTCCGGGTGGATGTGCGCGTCCACCAGGGACGGCAGGGCGACCCGACCGCCCCCGTCGACGACACGCGCGCCGCGCGGGGCCGGTCCTTCGACGATCCGGCCGTCGACGACGGTCAGGTCCACCGGCTTGCCCGCACCGAACGGGCGCACGTCGCGGAACACGACGGCCCGGCTCGGGCGGTCGTCGTGCCGCTCCCGGGGAGCGGCGGACGTGGAAGCGCCGGACGACAGCGCGGTGGCGGTACCGGCCATGGCGGCGGCGCCGACGATCATGCCGCGACGGGACAGGGGCGTCATGGGGTTCTCCTTCGGGATCGTGCGGGGACGGGGACGAGACGCAGGGCCGTACGGGCACAGCCCTGCGGGAGGAAAGCCGTACGGGCGTACAGCCCTGCGGGAGGAAGGGTCAGAGCGCGACGCCCGAACGGACCACGCGCTTCGGTGACTTGAGGACCGCCACGTCGGCCAGCGGGTCGCCGTCCACGAGCACCACGTCACCGGCGTGGCCACGCGCGAGGCGCCCGGCCTTGCCCTCCAGGCCGAGGAGCTTCGCGGCACCGGTGGAGGCGGTGCGGATCGCGTCGAGCGCGGGCAGCCCGGCCTCTCGCATCAGCTCCACCTCGCGGCCGATCGGGTCGACCTCGCCACCGGAGGAGTCGGTGCCCGCGGCGAGCGGCACACCCAGCTCGTGCGCGGCCAGCGCCCTCTTCTGGGCGGCCGCCAGGAACGTGCGGCCACGCTCGGCGAGGACCGGGTCGGGGGAGTCGACCATGCCGGCCATCGCGGTCAGCGTCGGCGTGAAGTACGTGCCCCGGCGCTTCATCTCGTGCAGGGTGCGCTCGCCGATGAACGCGCCGTGCTCGATGGACCGCACGCCTGCCATGACCGCGTCGTGGCAGCCCTTCTCGCTGTAGCTGTGGCACAGCACGCCCTTGCCGCCGCGCCGCGCGGCCGCGACCACGGCCGACAGCTGCTCGCGGTCGTACACCTGGGCCATCGGGTCCTGCTCCGGCAGCCCGGCGCGCTCGTTGACACGGGTCTTGATCACCTCGGCGCCGCGGGCCAGGTTGACCTCCACGACGCGGCGCAGCGCCTCGGGGGAGCGGACGCCGTCCTTCAGCCTGGCCAGCGCGGTGAGGTCGGGGTCGGCGAGGATCGTGTCGCCCAGGTCGGGCGTGACGAAGACACCGGCGGCCCGCAACCGCGGCGCCAGCTGCGGCACCTGCCGCGCCAACTCCCGTACGGCGACGTCCTGGTAGAAGTTGGTCGAACCGCTGCGCGCGCTGGTGGCGCCCTTGAGGACGGCCTCGCGCGCCTCCTTCGCGGTGTTCAGGTGGATGTGCGCCTCCACGAGCCCGGGCAGGATCCAGCGGCCGTGCGCGTGGAGCGTCTCGATCCCGTCGGGGACGTGCGTACGGCTCCGCGCACCGGCGGCCCGCACCACACCGTCGACGATGACGACCACCGCGTCCTCGGTGACCTCTCCGGTGGCCGGGTCGAGCAGCGTGCCGCCCTCGACGACCAGGTCACCCGTCGTGGCGCGACCGGTTCCCGGAGCGCGCCCCGGGCGGTCGGCGGCGGCAGCCGCGGCGGCGGGCCCGGCGGCGGCCAGCGCGGCCGTGGTGCCGGCGAGCGCGGCGGCACCCGCGAGGATGCCGCGCCGGGTCAGCCGGGACGGAGGGGGCGGGGTGTTCTCGACGCACATGGGTGGCTCCTGGACGGGTGAGCGGGCGGTCGTACGGACGTACCGGCGTACGACGGGAGCGGAGGGACCGCGTCCGCCATTTTGTATACCGAGCCCGGCTGCTCCGCAAGGACTCGTCCAGTGATTTGGCGTTGCTGTGCGTGGATTGTCAGAAAGATCCGAAAGAGTCAGGGGTCCTGGTATACCGAAGAGCTCAGGACTCGTCCTCGAACAGTGACCGCAGCGCCACGGCGCGGCTGTCCCGTACGTGCAGGAGCGTGCTCGCCGCCGCCGTCTCCTCGTCGCCCGCCGCGATGTGGCGGAAGATCAGATGGTGCTGGGCCCGCATGTGGTCCGGTTCGGCGCGCATCCCGAAGAGCAACTGCAGCTGCCAGCTCAGCTGTTCCATCATCCGCTCGAGCAGCGGATTGCCGGCCAGGGCGACGATCCCCTCGTGGAACGCGGTGTGCGCGGCCACCTCGCGCGCCCCGTCGTCGGACCGCGAGGCGGTGTCCGCGTGTTCGAGGGTGCTGCGCAGCCGCGCGAGACCGGCCGCCTCGTCGGGCGCGTGCTCGGCGACCCGCCGCGCCGCGAGCCGCGAGGCCTGTACGGCGAGGGGCTCCCACACCTCGTACAGGTGCTGGACGTCGCCGCGCTCCAGGCGCCGCACCCGCACTCCGCTGTGCGGCAGCAGTTCGAGCAGGCCCTCGGCGACGAGCGCGCGCAGCGCCTCGCGGACGGGTACGCGGGACATCTGCAGCTCTTCGGCGATCTCCCGCTCGACGAGCCGTGAACCCAGCGCGTACCGCCGGTCGACGATGCGGTCCCGGACCGCCTCGCGCGCCTGGGCGCTCAACGACATCCGCTCCGTACCACCCGCACTGCTCGTCACCGCATCGTCCCTACGTTCACCTGTCGGCACCGCAGGGGAGGATACGGCGCGGCCGACCGCACCCGGCCCTGCGTCACCCGGCGTCGGCGGCCGGAGCCGGAGCCGGGGCAGGCGAGGGGGCAGGCGCCGGGCGCAGTGCGGCCTCGGTGACGTCGGCGGCCAGCTCGACTACGTCCGGCCCGTACGCCTCGGGATTGACGACCTTCAGCATCAGGCAGAACGGATCGGTGCCGTACTTGCGGATCAGGCTCCCGTGGTTGCGGGCCAGATAGCGCACCGCCGCGTGGTTGGTGTTGGAGTGCTGCCCGGAGGCGAGGAAGACGGGGCGGGCGTCCGGGGCGGACCGGCCGCCGGTGAGCCGGGCCAGCAGGACGTACTCGCTGGCGCCGCGCTCCCAGCGGTAGGGCCGGCCGCCCACCCGTATCACCCCGCGGTCGGGGCCGCGGTCCGCCTCCGTGTCGACCTCGACGCCGGGGAGCAGAGTGCCCAGATGCGCGGCCATCCGCTGGTTGGAGACGGGGCCGCCGATGCAGAACTCCGTGTGCTCGCCGAAGCCCTGCCGCATCGCGTCGTGCGCGACGATCTGCGCCTTCGCCCCGCAGTCCTTGATCAGCGCGTACAGCTCGAGCAGCGCGAACACGTCCCGCCGCGCCACCGTCCAACCCCCGCTGCCCGCCGACTCGTTGACGACGAGGAGGCACTCGGAGTTCTCGGGCAGCCCGAAGAAGCGCTGCTTGCGCCGCAGTCTGCGGCGCCACAGGTACGTACGGGCGAACCAACCGAGGGCCGTGGCGACTCCGGTGGCGATCACTCCGAGGACGATGTTGCGCACGTCGTCGTTCATGCTTCGCGATCGTACGGGCCGCCACTGACAGCCCGTACCGCACAAGGGAGTTGCGGTCCCGGCACGGAGCGCGCCCGGCTCGCCCAGGTCTTTCGGCGAGGGCCGAAGGGTGTGGCGGGCGAGGCGCCCAGGTCCGTAACTTCCGGACATGACCGAAAACGCAACGGCAGACACAGCGAACGAGACCCGTACGGGCAACCCAGCGAACGAGAGGCGTACGAGCAACACAGCGAACGAGAGCCGTACGAGCAACACAGCGAACGAGAGCCGTACGAGCAACACAGCGAACGAGAGCCGGACGTGCGGGAACGGCCGCGGCGCGAGGCGCGGGCCGCGCAAGGGCGTCGCCGTCCTCTGCGCCGGTCTGGCCTTGGCGGCCGTCACGGGCAGCGGCGCGGCCGCGGCCACGGATTCGGGGCTGCAGGGGCGGATCGACCGGTACCTGTCGACCATGGACGTCCCGGCACGGCAGGTCGGCCACGACACGATCCGTACCGCGGACGGCTCGGCGACTGTGACGTTCGCGGCCCCCGGCGCGGCGCGGGACAGCAGTTGTAAGAGCGGTCGGCTGTGCCTGTGGGCGGGCGACAACTACGACCACGCGAAGCTCACGTTCTACACGTGCGCGTTCCGGAAGCTGAGCAAGTACGGCTTCCACAACCGGCTCACGTCCTTCAAGAACAACCAGACGGGCGGCACCAGGGCGAAGTTCTACGAGTGGCGGGGCCACTGGGCCCTTGTCTTCGGCAGTACCGCCCCGCACAACGTCCCGGACCTCCAGGGCACGGCCTACAACAACACCGTGGACGCGGTCCGCGTCTGCTGACCGCGCCGCGACGGGCCAGGCCGACGGCACCAGCCCGTGCGGCGACGCGCCTCAGCGGCCGAGCGCCGACTCGGCCGCCCGCAGCGCCCGTTCCGCGTACGACCGCCCGAACAGCACCGTATGCACCAGGAGCGGGAACAGCTGATGCAGCCCGATCCGCTCCCGCCATCCGTCGGCGAGCGGGGCCTCCTCCTCGTATCCGTCGAGGACACGGTCGAGGTGCGGGCAGCCGAAGAGGTGGAGCATCGCCAGGTCGGTCTCGCGATGGCCGCCGTGCGCGGCGGGGTCGATCAGCCAGGCCTCGCCGTCCGCGTCCCACAGGACGTTGCCGCTCCACAGGTCGCCGTGCAGCCGGGCCACCGGCTCGGCCGGGCCCGCGAGTTCGGGCAGTCGCGCACACACCTGTTCCACCAGGCGCGCCTCGTCGGCGCGCACCGTGCCGGAGTCGACGGCACTCCGCAGATACGGCAGCACGCGCTGCTCCGCGTACCAGCCGGGCCACTGGGCGGCCGTGACGTTCCGCATCGGCGCCAGTCCGATGGCCGCGTCCACGGGCCCGCCCGGCGGCGGCGCGCCGAACGCGTCCGCGCCCGCGGCGTGCAGCGCGGCCAAGGCGCGCCCGAACCGGAGCGCGCCCGCCTTGCTCGCCCGCCCCGACGGCACCCGGTCGAGCACCAGCCAGATCGCGTCGTGCCCGTGCACCTCCGGTACCCGCACGCTCCCGGGCTCGGCCAGCCACCGCAACCCCGCCGCCTCGGCCGCCGCCGCCCCCGGGTCCGAGGCCCGCTTCACGATCACCGACTGCCCGCCGTCCAGGGCGACTTCGGTCAGCGCCGACGACAACGGCCGCTCACCCGCCACGGAGCATCCGGTGAGCCGCGCGGCGACGGAGCCCGGCGACTCCCCGCCGGGACGGTGACTGCTGCGGTACGTGGGCATGCGGTAGTTGTACGCCAACGCCGCCCCGCCGTGCGCGAACCAGCACGCGCCTGCGGTGAGCGTTCCGTCCGGAACCCGTCGAGCCCCAACACACCCCTGCCCGCAGGCTCTTTCGGGCTCACCCGAAACACCTGGCGCACCGGCCGCCCCCGCCGGGACACTCGGGCCCGGCAAGAACAGTGCGACCTCAAGCAGCGTGCAGCAACATGATTCGGGGGACTCATGGCGAACGCGGCACACGCCCGAAGGGCGTCCCACCGCTCCGCTCCGGGCGCAAGGGGCAAGCCCGCCGGACGGGCGGCGAGAGGTGCGCACGACCGGTCGGGGGCCGGTGGCCGCCCCCGGCACGGCTGGGGGGCCGTGCCGGGCGGCGGCAGGCCGGAGGGGGGTGCGCGAGCCGTCGCATCCGGGCTCCGGGTGGGCGGGGGAGTGCGGTCCGTCGTATCCGGGGTCCGGGTGGGCGGGGGAGTGCGGTCCGTCGTATCCGGGGTCCGGGCGGATGGGGGAGTACGAGCCGTCGCATCCGGGGTCCGGGTGGACGGAGGTGCGCGAGTCGCCGTATCCGGGGTCCGGGCGGATGGGGGAGCACGAGCCGTCGCATCCGGGGTCCGGGCGGACGGGGGAGCACGAGCCGTCGCATCCGGGGTCCGGGCGGACGGGGGAGTGCGGTCCGCCGTATCCGGGGTCCGGGTGGCAGTGGCCTGAGCACCTCGTACGCCGGGTCAGTCGCGCAGCGCGGTGTCCAGGACGGTCCGTGCCGCCTGCCGGGCGTTCCGTGCGGCGTCCGTGTCGCCGGTGAAGGTGGCCACCGCCATCGCACCGTCGACCAGCACGGCCAACTGCGCGCCCACCGCGTCCGCGTTCCGCACGCCGGTGCCGGCCACGAGAGCGGTCACGAGCTCGCGCAGGCTCCGCTTGTGCGCCCGCACCGCGCTCACCACCACGGGGGCGGCGGCGCCCGACTCGCCGAACGCGCCCGCGAACACGCAGCCGTGGAAGCCGGGCTGGCGGAACCAGTCGTCCAGGAAGTCGAAGACGGCCAGCGCCCGCTCGACCGGGTCGTCGCACGTCTCAGCGCGCTCGGTGATGGCGCAGAGCGCGATCCGGTCGCGCCGCTCCAGACTCGCGGCGAGCAGCACATCCTTGGACGGGAACATGCCGTAGAGCTTCTTCAGCGGCACCCCTGCCTCGGACCGGATCCGCTGCATCGTCACCGCGTGCACGCCGTGCGTGAAGAAGAGGTCGTCGGCCACCGCCACGACATGGTCGCGCGGTCCACCATCCACCAGGCCGTCCATGAGCTGCCGAGCCCTTCCGGAACGCGGGTTGCACGCCCCGAAGCGGCGTGAGAACCATCATTCTCACCTGTCCGGAACTGCCCTGTCCATGGGGTGCGGGGAGGTCCGCGCCGGGCTGAGGGGAGACCGGCGCAGGGCGTGCGGGGCGTTTTCCGACGCGGCCCGAATGCGCCGGTACCGCCCCTCGCGCCCCGTTCAACACCTTGAGAACCGCGGTTCTCGTCACTACAGTCGCGAAAAGAGAACGGCCATTCTCCCGGTCGGCAGGACCGGGGCGGGGGAGGGCCGCTTGCGTACCTTCGGGGGACTTCGGGGGAAGTCGTGCTGCGAATGCACTTCAGCGCCGGTGACCTGGCGCGCACCAGGATCGCGGACGGGCCCGACCCATTGTGGGAGACCGTCCTGAGCATGCAACAGCTCCACGAGCCGCGGCCGGAACCGCTGCTCGACGCCTGGCGGCGCAGAGCCTGCCGCCGCGGCCGGTCCGCCCAGCGGATCCTGGCCCCGCTGATGCCGAAGCGGGGCTACTTCCCGGACTTCCTCACGCCCGCGGCGGCGGCCGGAGGCCTGGAGGCGGGCATCGACGCCGTACTGAGCACTCCGCGCCGTCAATTGCGCGCCGAGGTCGGGATGCTGGCGGACGCCAACGGCCTTCCGTCCTGGGCCCGTTCACTGGCCGACGGCGAGACCGACACGCTGCGGCGGCTCGGCGGCGCGCTGCGCCAGTACCACGCCTCCGTGCTCGGCCCCGCCTGGCCGGACATCACGGCCCGCGTGGAGCGCGACCGGCTGCACCGGTCGGGGACGCACAGCCGCGGCGACACGCACGCGATGCTGCGCACGTTCGCCCCGTTGCTGAGCTGGCAGCCGCCGGTGCTCTGCGCCGACTACCCGGTGGACCGCGACGTGTACCTGGAGGGCCGCGGACTCCTCCTCGTACCCTCGTACTTCTGCCGCCGCACCCCGGTCGCGCTGCTCAACGAGACGCTGCTGCCCGTACTCGTCTACCCGGCCAGGGTGCCGCGGCCGCGGCAGCAGCTCACGCCCTGCCGCCGGTTGGCCCCGCTGCTCGGCCACACCCGGGCGGCCGTCCTGCAGACCCTCCAGGAGCCGTGCACCACGAGTGAGTTGGCGCAGCACGCCGGAGTCTCGCTCTCGTCGGCCAGCGAACACGCCGCCGTGCTGCGCCGCGCGGGCCTGATCATCAGCACCAGAGAGCGCCACCGCGTACGCCACACGCTCACGCCCCTCGGCATGGACCTGCTCACCGGGCGAGCCTGAGCGAGCCTGAGCGGGCCTCGGCCAGGCGGAACGTCACGGACTCGGAGCAGAGGGACCGGCCCGGACCTCACTCGGCCGCATGCGCGGGCCCCACCGGACGCCCGCCGGGATGCCGGTGCCGCCAGAACCAGAACACCCCGCTCGACACCAGCGCCCACCCGGCGAGCACCAGGAACGGGAACACATGCTGATGCCCGCCGAAGTACACCGCCGTGTGCTGCGCGTTCACCGACGCGCCCGGCGGCAGCCATTGGCCGATGGCCCCGAGCGGCGAGGGAAGCAGCGGCCAGGACACCGCGCCGCCCGAGGACGGATTGCCGAGGAGCACCATCAGCCCCCAGGTGGGCAGCATCGCCCAGCGCCCGAAGAGGGTGTTGAACATGGTGAACACCATCCCCGAGGTGAACATCGTCAGCGCGAGGATCAGCCACGACGCCACGAACGGCAGGTCGACCGCCCCCAGCCACCAGTCCACCACCGCCGCGATCGCGAACCCGCCGAGCAGCGCGTACGCCACCGTGAAGCCGACGCGCTCCAGCGGATTGAGGCTCCGCGCGTGCACGGACAGCTGGATCGCTCCGACGAAGCCGATGATCACCGCCGCGAGGGAGATGTAGAAGATCGCCAGCCCCCGCGGATCGCCCGGCTGCATCGGGGTGACGTCCCGCACCGTGACCGGAATCCGGAGCTTCTGCCCCACCGACTCGCCCGCCTCCGCGAGCAGTTGGGCCACCGAGGCGCCCGACGCCCCGGACACCGAGAGCGTCACCCGCTCCCGCCCGTGCACGTCCAGGATCGCGAACGCCCGCTGCTCGTCCACCGACTCCTTCGCCTCGGCATACGTGTCGTACGACGTCAGGGCGAGCGTCGCGTCCAGGGCCTGCTCCATGCCGTCCACGAACGCCCGCCCGCGCGCCGAGTCGTGCGCACCCACGACGGCGGCGGGTACGTGCCGGGGCGTCGGGTCGGCCATCGAGTACGTGTAGCTGCCCGCGAACAGTCCGGCGGCCGCCGCGAGGATGAGGACGAGGACGGTCGCGGGCAGGAACGGCGACTCCTTGAACGCCCGCCACCGCTCCCGGCCCGAGGGCACCCGCCCATGCGCTCCGTGCGGGGGCGGGGTGCGCTGCGCGCCGCTGGGTCCGTCGCTCGGCTCGTCCATGCCCTCACGTTAAGCAGCGGTACGCGGGCGCCCCTACCGGTGAGGGCCCGTCCGGGGTTCCCCGGGCGACAGCCGCGTACGGAACAGGTCGAGCACGCCGTCGAGGGCCGCCCGCGTCGCCTGCCCCGGCTCGTCGATCAGGTGCTCCGTGAGCACGGAGTGCGGGTCCCGCAGGCCGTCCGGGTTGGCGTCGGCGTCGTCCAGCTCGACGGCCACGAACGCGTCGCCCAGCTCGCGGCGGAGGAACGCGAAACGCTCGCCCGGCACGAGCCGGTCGCTGCGGAACCGCAGGCCGTGCACCGTGAGTCCGCCGCGCGCACAGCGGTCCTTGACCTTGGCGAGGTCCGCGGGGGAGATGTCGATGCCCGCGCGGTGCCGCCGGGTCACGGGCATCGGGAGCGAGGGCTGCGAGAGGACGGGTGCGAGCATCCGCTCGTCGGCGGCCATCGCGAGCGCGAAGCCGCCGGTGAAGCACATCCCGACGGCGCCCACGCCGGGCCCGCCGCACCGCTCGTGCTCGTACGCGGCGAGACCCCGCAGCCAGTCCACCACCGGGGAGCTGCGGCCCGTCGCGAAGGCGGTGAACTCCCGGCTCACGCAGACGCGCAGGATGCTCGACGCCATGTACGCCCGGGACTTCAGCCTGCCGTGCCCGCTCGGGTGCGGATCGCGTCCCGGCCGTCCGAACAGTACGGGCAGCACCGCCGTGCAGCCGATCGCGGCCACGCGCTCCGCGAACGCGAGCACCTTCGGCGTGATGCCGGGGATCTCCGCGATGACGATGACGGCGGGCCCGCTGCCGCGCCGCACCACCTCATGGGTGACACCGCGGTACGTGAACGGGTCGCGTGCGAACCCGGACAGGTCGTGGTCGGCCATCGTGGCGTCCCCCATCTCCCTTGCGGGCAGCGGTGGTTGAGCCCCCGAGCGGTTGCGTACGGGCAGGCAGGGCCGAGCATGCCACCTCGGCGATCACCGCACCCCGGCCACCCGGACTCTGCGACGGACGCCACACAGCAGGCACAGCAGGCACAGCAGGCACAGCAGGCACAGCAGGCACAGCAGGCACAGCAGGCACGGAAGGCACGGAAGGGACCGGAACCCGCGCAGCGACACAGGTGAACCTGGGCCCGGTCCGCTCGGCCATGCGGAGCAGTTGCCCGGCGGGCGCCGACCGGCCCGCTTAGAACCGATGCAGAGTCACAATTCCCATTCCCTCCCCGAGGGAGAAAGGGCGGTGCGCGTCGTGCCGTCGCGACTGTCTTTCGCCACAGGGCTGGCCTGCTCCGCGGCCCTGGCCGGGCAACTACTGGCCTCATCGCCGGCCCTGGCCCAGGAGGGCCCGTCCGGAACCGCCCCGGAGAAGCCCTGCACCTCCGGGTCCGGCGCCTACCAGTGGCAGCTGGAGAAGAAGTTCGGGCTGCCGCAGGACGGCGTCCAGAGCACCCGGGACTGCATCGTCATCCGCAGGGCCCAGCAGCTCCTCGGCATCAAGCCCGCCGACGGCAAGGCGGACCTCAGGACGTACCGACTGGTCCTGGTCTACGAGGTCAGGAAGAACCCCAACGCCCAGGGGAAGTGCCCGGTCCGCAAGTACCGCGTGACGTGCGTGGACCTGAACCGGCAGATCATGTGGGTGCAGACGGGCCGGAAGCTCGTCTTCGCGCCCGTCCCGATCCGCAGCGGCAAGGACGGGTACGAGACCCGGCGCGGCTGGCACAAGATCTATCTGAAGCGCGCCCGGCACTTCTCGACGATCTACAACAACGCCCCCATGCCGCACTCGCAGTTCTTCAACGGCGGCCAGGCCTTCCACGGCACCTACTCCGACCTGTTCAAGTCCGGCTCGCACGGCTGCGTCAACATGTACGCGGCCGACGCGAAGCGGCTGTTCAAGCTGCTGAAGGTCGGGGACCGGGTGTACGTCTGGGGCACCAAGCCGGGCACGGGCAAGCGCCACGGCGTCTACTCGGACGACGTCCTGATCGCCCAGGGCTTCGGCTCGTTCGGCATCGCCGAGGACCCGACGGCCGAACAGGCGCCGACGCCGCGGGAACTGGCAGCGGCGCTCGACGAGTGAGCGGGCGGTCGGCCGGTGAGCACCACGGCTGACCGGACGACGGAAAGGGGCGGGCGGGGCGGCCCATCAGCCGCCCCCCCCGCCCCGTTCAGGGAGCGGACGTCAGTCCTGCTTGCCCTTGCCCTCCTCCTCCGGGATCACGAAGCGCACGTAGCGGTGGTTGCCGTCGACGACGATGTCGCCCCTGCAGCGGGGCTTGGGCATCTTGTAGCCGTCCGGGACGTCGGTCGCGCAGACCGCGTACTTGCCCGCCGACAGGTTCGGGAAGGTGCAGTAGCCCATGGAGTTGCCCGTGCACGAGGGGGCGAGTGCGCGCTCCGGGTACTTCTTGAGCTCGAAGGCGACGCCGCCGACGCGGTCACCGTACGTGTCGACCGCGTAGGGGGTGATCGCGCCCTTCTTCTCCGCCTTGCCCGGCTTGCAGGTGGCCGAGGCGAGGACGATGTCGCCCTTGAGCGGAGACGCCGGTGCCACCTTGACGTGCACGGCATTGACGGTGAGGGAGCCGTCGGGCTTCCTGATCTGCTCGTTCAGGGTCACCGAGCCCAGACCCGCGGGCAGCGTCAGCCTGGTGTTGGGCGCCGGGTTGGCGGGGAACCTCACGTTGCCCGCGCCGATCGGCGTCTTGGCGGCGCCGTTGACGATGAGGGTCCTGCCCACCGGGAGCGAGCCGGGCTTGGCGGAACAGGTCGCGCCGATCGCGTCGGCGCTGACCGCGGCGAGCCGGAGGTTGAGCCGCACCGCGGCCGTCTTCGCGCTCGACCGGGTGGTGCCGTACGTGGCGTTGCCGGTCGCGGTGGTCTCGACGGCCCTGACCGTGCCGACGGTGGGCACCGTCAGCTGGGCGAGGGTGTCGGACGAGGGACCCGCGGTGAACCGGGACTTGATCACCTCGGGGAGCTTGATCGGACCGAGCGAGGCCTTGGCGCCGTAGGCCGAGCTCATACCCGGGGCGGCGTGCGCCGTGCCGGCGGTGGTCGCGACCAGGGATGCGGCGAAAACGGTGCCGAGCGCGGCCCGACCCACCACACCCATTGTGACTGAGGCCATGACTTTCCCTTCGTGAGGACCAGGAGCGCGCGGGTGTCCGCCGGGGCTGTGGGGCGCCGGAGTGGAGACGCGCGTCCCCTGGACGTCGGACACGGCGTCCGACGTCGGCCACTGATACCCGCCCGAAGGGAGCGATCTATCCGATACGCAGTCAAATAGTGTGTTTATTCACCTGAGTGGTGAATCGCCTTCGGCGTGGCGCGGTGCTACCGCTCCACCGCTCCACCGCTCCACCGCCCCCCGCGCCGCGACCGGCGGTGTACGCGCGCGGCCGGTCGCCCGAGGCAAGCGGCACCCGCTCAACTCCCCTGCGGGACAAGGGACATCGGGCCGCAGCTCTCAGAGCCCGGCCGCCCGGTGGGTCGCGCGGCCGTCGAGGACCGTCAGGAGCACCGGCAGATCCGGCAGTTCCGTGGCGTCGGTGGTCAGCGGGCTCTCCGCGAACACCGTCAGATCGGCGCGGTGCCCGACCGCGAGGCGCCCGGCCCGGTCCTCCTCGCCCGCCGCGTACGCGGCGTTGACCGTCATGGCCCGCAGCGACTCAAGTGCGGTGAGGGCCTGCTCCGGTCCGTGCGGAGGCTGCGTCAGATCACGGCTCGGGCGGCGGTGGCGGGCCCCCGCCATGACCTGGAGCGGAGGGTAGGGGGCGATCGGCCAGTCCGAGCCGAGCACGACCGTGGCCCCCGAGTCCCACAGGTCGCGGCAGCGCCAGGCGCGCGCGGCCCGCTCCTCGCCGAGCCGCCGCGACCAGTTGTCGCTGTGGTCGGCCCGCGTGAAGTCGCAGCAGTGGGTGGGCTGCATGGACGCCACGACGCCGAGCTCCGCGAAGCGCCGCAGCGTGTCGTCCGGCACGGTCTCGATGTGCTCCACCCGATGCCGTACGCCCGAGTCCCGGCCGCCGCCCGCGAGGGCCACCGCTTCGAGGGCGTGCCGCACCGCCGCGTCGCCGATGGCATGGGTCGCCGTGGGCACACCGGCCCGGTGCAGCTCGGCGATGACATGGGTGTAGGCCGCGGGATCGGGCCAGAAGGCGTGCGTGGACTCGCCGTGGCAGTCGGGGCGCTCCAGCCACGCCGTGCCGTTGTCGATCGTGCCGTCCATGAACAGCTTCACGCCGTCCACCCGCCACAGCGCACCGCCGACGCCCTGCTGCCCGACGAGCGCACGGACCCCGTCGGCGTCCACGCCCGGCTGGCACCACGGGGCGACGCGCAGCCGCAGCGGCAGTTCACCCGACGTGTCGAGCTCGCGGTAGAAGGCCAGGCTGTCGCCGCCCGCGTCCATGGCGTGCCCGCCGGTCAGCCCCGAAGCGGCCATCTCCCGCAGTACGGCGGCGAGTCGGGCCCGGCGCGCCGCGCGGGTCGGCTGCGGCGTGGCGCGTTCGACCAGCTCGCAGGCCGCGTCCTCCAGGAGCAGCCCGGTGGGCCTGCCCGCCGCGTCGCAGACGACCTCGGCGGCCTGGTCGAACCGCCGCGGCCCGTCCACGCCGGAGAGCTCCAGGGCGCGCGGGCTCGCCAGCATCGAGTGCGCGTCGAAGAGCTGGAGCAGCGCGGGCACGCCGTCGAGGACGGGCCCGAGCGCGGCCGACTCGACGGGCAGGTCCCCGAACACGTTCGGGTCGAGCCCCCACCCGCGCAGCCACTCCCCGCGCCGCAGCTCGCGTACGGCGGCCGCCAGGGCCTCCCGTACGTCGTCGAGGCTCGCGCAGCCCGAGAGGTCGAGGCCCTGCGTCATCTCCGCGCCGGAGACGGGGTGCAGATGCCCGTCGACCAGGCCGGGGGTGACGACGGCGCCGCCCAGGTCGATCACCTCGGTCGAGGCGTCGGCGAGGGCGCGGATCTCCCGGTCGTCGCCGAGCGCGGCGATCCGCCCGTCGGACACGGCGAGCGCGGTCTGCGGCAGGGGTTCGCCGGACAGCGGGTCGAGTAGGCGGGCAGAGAGGAGGGCCAGGGGAGTGCGCACGAAGGCTCCAGGAGGGGGTATGGGGGGAGGGCTGCGGGGGGTCAGGAGTGCGGCTCGTCCCGGGCTAGGTCGTGTCCGTGAAGTCCCGTCGTCCGCCCGGAGGGCGGGCCCTGCGGGGTCATGGGGGTCCCCCCTGTTCTGGGGGCACCTCCCGGCCGAAGGCTGGGGGAGGGACTTTACGGACATGCCCTAGTCCCGAGCGAGGTCCGCCTCGGTCAGCTCGTCGGCGAGGCGGCTCAACGTCCCGCTCTCCAGGCCGAGTTCGCGCTCTGCCGTGGTCACGGCCAGCAGGGCGACGGCCTGGGGGCGGTCTACAGTCCGGGAGTTGGCCTGGGCGCCGAGTCCGTCGAGCACGACCAGGATGTGAATGGCCGTCAGGACCGGGCTGTCGGTACGGAATCCGTCGTCCCGCACGCCGTCCTCGATCACCGCGGTGAACCGCTCGCGCCAGGCCGCCTCCTGCACCCCGACCCGCTCGCGCAGCGCCGGCCGGTAGCGGCTGAGATGCCGTGCGTTGATCCAGAGCCGGGAGACGTCGTCGTACGCGGCGCCGGTCGCGAGCGCGAAGAAACGGGCCAGGTAGTGGGCGGGGGAGCCCTCGGTCCGCTCGTTCGGCAGGAGTGCGTCGAGCTCGCGCCCCGCGGCCTGGCCGAAGGCCTCGGCCACCAGTTCCTCGGCCGACGGGAAGTAGTGGCTGATGAGCCCGGGGCGTACGTCGAGATCCTCGGCGATCCGGCGGAGCGTGATGCACTCCAGGCCCTCGGTCAGTGCCACCCGGGCGGCCGCGGCGACGATTTCCGCACGTCGGGCGGCTGGAGTTTTTCTGACTCGCTTGCGCTGAACGCTTGACGGCATACGAGGGATGCTATTGAGTGCTCGACCAATAAGCAAGCAGGTGGATAGTACGAGCACCCGGAGGGGCCATGGCGTCCACACTTCCCGAACCGCGTCCCGCCGCGCGAGAGTCGGCCCACCCGGCCGGATCGGAGCGCGCGGGCCATGTCGAGGCGCACGGCATCGACCACATTCCCGAGAGCGAACGCCACGGCCGGCCGCGCCAGTTGTTCGCCGTCTGGGCCGCGGCCGGCGTGACGTATCTGAGCCTCGTGGTCGGCGGCGCTCTCGTCCTGATGGGCCTGAACCTCCGGCAGGCCCTCGCGGTGATCGTCGTGGGCAACCTCTGCTGGCTGCTCACCGGGTTCCTCGCCATCTCCGGGCCCGCCTCCGGCACCCCGAGCGAGGTCATCACCCGCGCCCTCTACGGCGTCCGCGGCAACCGCGTGAACAACGCCGTGACCGGCTGGATGATCTCCGTCTGCTACTTCGCCCTCAACCTGGCCGCCGCCGCGACCGCGGGCTTCGCCCTCGTCGAACGCGTCGGGATCAGAGCCACGACCGGCGTGCAGATCGCCGTCGTGATCGTCATCGCCGTCCTCACCCTCACCATCAGCGTCTACGGCCACGCCCTGATCCTGAGGCTCTACCTGCCGATCACGCTCGTCCTGACCGCGGTGTTCATCGCCGTCGGCATCGCCGTCGTCCGCCACACCGACTTCTCGTACGCTCCCGCCGCACCGCTCACCGGCACCCGGCTGTGGGCCGTGCTGCTCGCGGGCGTCACACTCATCGCCTCCGGGCCGCTCTCGTACACCACCAGCGCCGACTTCGCCCGCTACCTGCCGCGCGCCAGCTCCGCCAGGGCCGTCCTCGGCTGGACGGCACTCGGTGCCTTCCTGCCCGGAGTGCTCGTCTCCGGGCTCGGCGCCATGGCGGCCACCACGCTCGACATGAGCGACCCGCAGACCGCCCTCGAATCGATCCTGCCGAGCTGGTTCTCGCCCCTCTTCCTCGTCGCGCTCGTCCTCGGCACCATCGCCATCAACGCCCTCACCGCGTACAGCGCCGGTCTCGCCCTCCAGGCCGTCGGCGTCCGCATCCGCCGCTCGTACAGCGTCCTCGTCGACGGCGCGGCCGCCGTGGCCCTCACGCTGTACGCGCTCCTCGTCTCCAACTTCCTCGACACCGTCAGCAACATCCTCCAGCTGACCGTCGTCCTGCTCGGCCCGAGCATGTCGATCTACGCGGCCGACATCGTGCTGCGCCGCAACCGGTACGACGGCTCCGCGCTCACCGACGAGTCCCGCCGGAGCCCCTTCTGGTACCGCGGCGGCGTCAACTGGGCCGGTGCCTGCGCCCTGACCGGCGGCGTCACCGCCTCCGCCCTGAGCGTCAACACCCTGTACACCGGCCCGATCGCCCAGGCCCTCGACGGCATCGACGTCGCCCTGCCCGTCGGCCTCGTCGTCTCTCCGGTCCTGTATGTCCTCCTCATGCGCACCCCGCTCGGCGGCCCGCACCACATCGAGAGGACCTGACCCCGAGCACCCCGCCGCGCCCCTTACCCGCCGGTCTCCGTACGCGAATGGCGACCGCCCCACCCGATGGGGATGATGGAGAGATCTTCGGCCGCGCCGGAGGGCAGACAGGAGACGCGACATCGGGGGAGACTCGGGAGGCCGACAGGCGGCGGTCGACAGGAGAAGGGAGCGGACCGATGCGTGCTGCGGACGCTCTGCCTCCCGGACCCGACCCGGAGGACTCCGGCCCACTCCTGGAACCGGGCGGCCTCCTCGACGTGCTCGGCGTCGCCGCCGTCGTCCTCGACGCCGACGGCCGCATCGCCCTGTGGAGCCCCCAGGCCGAGACCCTCTTCGGGTACACCGCCGCCGAGGCCCTGGGCCGTCCCGCCGCCCGGATCCTCGTCGACGAGGAACACCTCGACCTGGTCCTCTCCCTCTTCACCGAGGTCATGGCCAGCGGCGAACCCTGGGCCGGGGTCTTCCCCGTACGCCACAAGGACACCGGCACCCGCCTCGCCGAGTTCCGCAACATGCGCCTGGAGGACAAGCGGGGCAACGTCTACGCCCTCGGGCTCGCCTCCGAGCGCGCCACCCTGCAGCGCATGGAGCGGGACCTGGCACTCTCCCTGCGCCTGTTCAGCCAGTCCCCGATCGGCCTCGCCGTGATGAACACCGATCTCCGGTACGTCATGGTCAACCCGGCCCTGGAACGCATCAACGGCATCCCCGCCGCCGAGCACCTCGGGCACACCGTCTCCGAGGCGCTGCCGTTCCTCAACGGCGAGGCCGTCGAGTCCGCGATGCACGAGGTGCTCGCCACCGGCACCCCGTCCCTCGACACCTTCACCGTGGGCCGCACCCCCGCCGACCCGGAGACCGAGCACGCCTGGTCGGTGTCCCTGCACCGCCTGGAGGACCCCGGCCAGAAGCGGGTCATCGGCCTCGCCGTGTCCGTCGTCGACATCACCGAACAGCACCGCGCCGCCACCGCCGCCGCCCGCGCCCAGCGCCGCCTCGCGATGATCGCCGACGCCACCGAACGCATCGGCACCACCCTCGACCTCGACCGCACCGCCCGGGAACTCGCCGACTGCCTGGTGCCCGAGTTCGCCGACATCGCCGCCGTCGACCTCCTCGACAGCGTCCTGAAGTTCGGCAGCCCCGCCCGGCCGCCCGCCTCCGGAGGCGGCCTCGTCCGCGCGGTCGCCGTCGCCAGCGCGGCCCACCCCACCTTCGCCGAGCGCGCCTCCGAACCCGCCGGGCGGACCTCCCGGTACGAGTCGAACCGCCTCGTCGCCCAGTGCGTACGCTCCGGACGCCCCACCCTCATCGCCCACGTCAGGCAGCAGGACCTCGCCCGGATCGGCCGCGACCGCGACGTGTCGGCGCTGCTCGAAGAGGCCGGGGTGCACTCGTACATGGCGATCCCGCTGCGGGCGCGCGGCACCGTGCTCGGTGCCCTCACCCTCGCCAGGACCCGCAACCCGCTGCCCTTCGACCACGACGACCTGCTGCTCGCCGGGGAGCTCGCCGCCCGCGCCGCCGTCGCCATCGACAACGCCCGCGGCTACCAGCAGCAGAGCCACGCCGCGCTCTCCCTGCAACGCCACCTGCTGCCGCACCGGCCGGTCAAACCCCCGGGCCTCGACATCGCGTACCGCTACCAGCCCGCCACCACCGCGGGCGAGGTCGGCGGCGACTGGTTCGACGTCATCCGCCTCGCCGGTGAGCGCTCCGCCCTCGTCGTCGGCGACGTCATGGGCAGCGGCATCAACGCCGCCGCCTCCATGGGCCAACTCCGCACCGCCACCCGCACGTTGGCCGGTCTCGGCCTCGCACCCGCGGACGTCCTCACGCACCTGGACCGGATCGCGGGCGAACTCGACGAGACCCTCGCCACCTGCGTGTACGCCGAGTACGACCCGCACACCGGCCGGTGCCGCATCGCCACCGCCGGCCACCTTCCGCCCGTCCTGTGCCGCCCGGACGAACGCCCGCAGCTGCTCTCCCTGCCGACCGGCGCACCCCTCGGCGTGGGCGGAGTGCCGTTCGAGGCGGCCGAGTTCGCCCTCACCGACGGCGACGAGCTGCTGCTCTACACCGACGGCCTGGTGGAGGTCCGCGAGGAGGACATCGGCACCCGCCTCGCCACCCTCCTGGACCTGCTCGACCAGCCGCGCCGCTCCCTGGAGGAGACCTGCGACCTCCTCCTCACCCAGCTCCGCCGCCACGGCGACCCGGACGACGTGGCCGTCCTCATCGCCCGTACGCACCCCCTTCCCCCGGCCGACGGCAGCTGACCGCTGGGGCCTGTCCGGGTCAGCGCGGGCGCGCGCCCCCGCGCGCGAGCCGGCCGTCGCCGCCGGGCTCCGCGTACCGGGTCGGCGAGCCCGGCCGCTTCCGCGGTACGAGCCGACGGTCCGGCAGGGGCGGGGCCGAGGCCGGAACGCGCTGGATCTCGGCGAGCAGCCGCTCCACGACGACCGTCCCCAGCGGGTTGCCGAGCACCTCGGCGTCGTTCAGCGCACGCCGCGCCCGCCGCCAGGCGCGCGAGGGCCGCTCCGCCAGATGGTCCACGAAGGCCAGCGCGTACCCCGTCACGCAGCGCGCCCACCGGTCGTCGCGGGTGCGCCGCAGCGCCACCGCGCGGCGTACGGAACGGCGGGCCGCGGCGGGCGAGGTGTGTGCCTGGTTGCAGGCGAGGACCGCCCAACTGTGCGCCACCGAGGGCCCGTAGAACACCTCCTCCGGAATCAGCTGCACCGCCTCCCGCAGGCAGGCGACCGCAAGCTCCCGGTCGCCCGCGAACGCCGCGAGCACCCCGGACGCGTCAGCGACATGACCAAGGGTCGTGTCGTCGCCGACCAGCACCGCCATCTCACCGGCCTCGCGCAGTGCCTCGGCCGCGTCGTCCTCCCCGGACCGCACCGCGATCCACCCGGCCAGCCACAACGCCCGCGCCCGCAGCAGCGACACCTCCGGACAGAGAGGAAGCAGCCGCTGCAGACAGGAGCGGCCCTGCCCGGTGCGCCCGCACACGCCCCACCAGAACCAGAGCGCCACCACGGCGTGCAGCGCGGTCTCGGCCTGCGCCGCCGTCCGCGGCGACCGGACGAGCGCGGCCCGCAGATTCGCCTCCTCGGCGCGTACGAGCGCGATCGCCTGCTGCTGCAGCCCCGCCTGCCACAGCCGCTGCGCGGACTCGGCCGCGTCCCGGCACCACAGCAGGTGCCGTTCCACCGCCTCGGGTGCCTCGCCCGCGTCCCGCAGCCGCTCGAAGCCGAACTCCCGCGCCGCGACCGCCATCCGGTACCGCCCGGGCCGTACGCCACCGGGGTCGCGCACCGGCTCCAGGACCGAGGCGAGCGTGAGCCGGGCCAGGCCGGCCGGGATGTCCCGCGCGCGCAACTGCCCGCCGGCGGCCACGCGCACCGCGGTGTCCTCGTCGAAGTCGCCGCCGAGCACGCTCAGCCGCGCCCAGGTGATGCGGTCGGCCCGTTCGCACAGGGTGTAGCTCGCGCCGAGCGCGGTGTGCAGCGAGCGGTGCCGCCAGGTCCCGGCGGCGTCCCCGGCGAGCCGGCACTGCGCGGACTCGACCAGGGCGGCCACCTCCGCCGATGGCCGTCGGCCCACCTGCTCGGCCGCGAGGCGCAGGGCCAGCGGCACCCCCTGCACCCGCGCGCAGATGTCGAGCACGGTCCGGCCCGCGGCGCCCGCACCGATCCGCTGCGACGCCCCCGGAGGCAGCCGGGACAGGAACATCCGGACCGCCGGACTCGGCCTGCCGTCGCCGGACGGTACGAGGGAGAGCGGGCCGAGTCGCAGCACCTCCTCCTCGCCCAGGCCGAGCGGCTGCCGGCCGGACGTGAGGACGCGCAGCCCGGGCAGCGTCTGCAACAGCCGCTGGACGAGGGCGAGGCAGCCGCCGCGCACCGGGTCGACGTCGTCGAGGACGAGCAGCCGCGGCCCGCCGTCCAGGGCTCGGGCTACCTCGTCGAATCCGGCGGTGACGGGCAGGCCGAGTGCCGTGGCCACTCCGGTGAGGGCGTCCGGGCCGCCGGCCGGGCCCTCGGTCCACCAGCGGGCCCGGACCACCTCCACCTCGCGCCGCCCCGCCGCCGCACGGGCGAGGCGGCTCTTGCCGACCCCGGCCGCGCCGGTCACGGTCACCAGGCGGTGCCGGTCCAGGAGCCCGTCGAGGCGCGCCAACTCCTCGTCCCTGCCGACCAGTTCGCCCGGCGCGCCGGTTCCCGGCCGGCGCTGCCGCTGGCCTCGGCCGTGCCGAACGGACGAGCCGCGAAGGCGGTCAAACACTGTCCTGCTCCTGATCACTTCCGTGCACCGGCGCGAGACGTACTGCGTCTCCCGGGCCGAATCCGGCCGCAGGAACGCTCCTGCAGTGAGCCGACCACAGAGGGAACGGGTTCGGGCCGCGCGGGGTAGCGACCCCGCACCCTCCCTCACTCAGGGCGGCGACGAAGGGAACGCGCGTACGGACAACGCTCCTCGCCCGTCCGGCCGTTGCTCGGAGGTACGGACACCCCTTGCGGCGGCCGGGTCCCGGGCCGCCGCGCGCCGAGAATTGACCGCTCCGGAGCAATCGGCCTCCGGAAATTGAATGCGTGTGGGTGATTTCTTGCGCGTGTAAAGAGTATTGGCGTTCATATGGCTTTTGCTTCGGTGACGCTGTGACTTCGCGCCCGTTCTCCGTCGCGTGTGCTCGCGACACGATGTGTGAGAGGTCGACCCCTTCGTGCGGAGCAGTAACCGTCAGTACCTCGTGTCGGTGGATCACCTGCGTGCCTTCGCAGCCGTGCTCGTGCTCCTCTACCACGGCACGTACATGATGCTCACCGAGATCGACAGGGACCGCGAGGGCTGGCTCTACGCGGACAATCCCTTCGGCGCGCTCGTCGCGGAAGGGCACACCGGCGTCGCCCTTTTCATGGTGCTCTCCGGATTCATCTTCACGATCGGCACCCTGGACAAGGACATCCATTACGGCCGCTTTCTCGGCAATCGCGTCCTGCGGATCTTCCCGCTCTATGTGGTCCTGATCATCATGGGAACCGGCGCGTACCGGGCCGACGCGGATCTGCTGTCCGTCCTGCAGTCGCTCATCGGCCTCGGCAATCTGCCGGGCTCGCTGCACCTCGGCAATGTCTCGCACATGTGGTGGGCGATCGCCGTCGAGCTGCAGTTCTACCTGCTGTTTCCGCTGCTCAGCAGGATCCTCACGCGCCGCGGCCCGACCGCCCTCGTCCAGCTGATGGCCGCGATCGCGGTGATCCGCGCCCTCGTCTGGCTCTCCGGCGGCGGCAAGATCGCCGCGAACAACCTGCTCTACTACAGCCTCGCCGGCCGTATCGACCAGTTCCTGCTCGGAATGCTCGCCGCCTGGCTCTTCGTCCATCACCGCGACCGGTTCCGGGGGCCGGCGAAAGTGCTGATCGCCTCCACACTCGCGATCGTCACGATCTGGGCCTTCAACCGCAGCCACGCCTATCAGGAGGGCCGCACCGTACGGCTCATCTGGATCGATGTCGAGGGATTCGTCTGGGCGCTGCTCGTTCTCACGTACGTCGCCACGGTGACCTCGACCTGCCTGGCTTCCCGGGCCGTAGCGAAAGTCGGCGAGATGAGTTTCTCGCTCTATCTCCTGCACTTTCTCGTCATCACGGTATTTCTCGCCCGTAACCGCTGGATCGAGCCGACCGGAAATCCCGTGTGGGACGCGTTCTTCACCACGGTTCTCGGTGTGCTGCCGGTCAGCCTGGCCATCTCCGCGGTGACCTTCCACGGCATCGAACGGCCTTTCCTCCGCTGGCGCCGCCCCTATCTCGACCCCGACCAGCCGAAGATCGCCGCCCAGGCCGACGGCACCAGGCCGGTCCCCGACCACCCGGCCCCGGCCGAGCCCGCGCTCCGGCCCCGGAAGGCCCAGGCCGTTCGGACCGCGGATCGGTAGGCTCAAGGGCATGGTGCAGAGCAGGGCGGCGGATGTGGACACGTACCTCACCGAGGTGCCCGAGGAGCGGCGCGAGGCGCTGACCCGGCTGCGGCGGCTGTGCCGCACCGAACTCGCGGGCTTCACGGAGGTGATGGCGTACGGCATGCCCGCCTACGAACGGGACGGCCGCGGCGAGATCGCGTTCGCGAGCCAGAAGCAGTACATCTCGTTCTATCTGATGCGCGACGACGTCCGGCAGGAGTTCGCCGACCGGCTGGCCGCCCAGGACATGGGCAAGGGCTGCCTCCGCTTCCGCGGGGCCGCGCGGATCGACTTCGATCTCGTACGCGACCTGCTGCGCGCCGTCGCCGCCCGGCCGGGCCCGGTCTGCTGACGTCGTGGTCGTCCTCGCGCTGATCCGGTAGCGCGCCGCCGCCGACGGCGGCAACGGGGGCCGGGGTGTCATCCGTATGGGTCATCATTTCGCGGCGCTCGGCGTGGGAGCTTGCCCATCATGTGGAAGGGGACCGCACCGGACGAAGGGCTCCCATGAACATACTCGCCGTCAATTTCACGCAGGGTCTCGACGATGCGTGGTCCAAGATCGCGCAGTTCGTACCGAAACTCATCGGTTTCCTGGTCATCCTGGCCATCGGCTGGTTCGTGTCCAGGCTGATCGTCCGGGTGCTCGACAGGGTGCTGCGCAAGGTGGGCTCGGAGCGGCTCGCGGAGCGGTCGGGTGCGGCGCGCATGCTCGAAGGGTCGAAGTTCGACCTCACGGGCCTCGTCTGCAAGATCATCTACTACGCGCTGATCCTGATCACGCTCCAGCTGGCCCTCGGTGTCTTCGGTCCGAACCCGATCAGCACGATGATCAACGGCATCGTCGCCTGGCTGCCGCGCGCGATCGTCGCCGTCGCCCTGGTCGTGATCGCCATGGCCATCGCCAACGCGGTCCGCTCGATCGTCACCAGCGCCCTGTCCCGCGCCTCGTACGGGGAGATGGTCGGCAAGATCGTCTGGGCGGCCATCGTGGTGATCGGCGTGATCGCGGCCCTGGGCCAGGCGGGCATCGCCACCGCGGTGACCCAGCCGATCCTGATCGCCGGCCTCGCGGCCGTGGCCGGCATCCTCATCGTCGGCGTCGGCGGAGGCATGATCCAGCCGATGCGGCAGCGCTGGGAGCGGTGGCTGGACAGCGCCGAACGCGAGACGAACCGCGTCCGCCCCGGCGTCTCGGACTACCAGGCGGGCCGCGAGGACGCGATGACCAACCAGCCCGTGCAGGAGCGCGAGCAGCGGCGCCCCATGGGCCCCGAGATGTGAGGCTCCGCCCGCACGGCAACGCGATCGACCCCGTCCGCCCGAGTCCCGGCACTGTTCCGGGCCTCGGGCGGACGGGGTCGACGGCTGTCTCGGGGCGGGTCCGTCCCGTCAGTCCCTGACTTCGGGGAGCAGGTCGTAGGCGTGGACGAGCCAGCTGATGGCGGTCAGCCGGCACACCGCGTAGTCGTGCCCGACGGGCTCACGCCAGTCGATCTCGGTCAGCGCGTCCAGGAACCCGAGTGCGTAGTCCCCGAGCCGCTCGGCGTCCGGGGCCGGGGGTTCGAGCTCCGGGCCGTCGGCGCCGAGGCGCGTACGTACGTCAGCGACATGCTGATCGACCAGGGCGACGAACGCGGGCTCGAATGCGAACTCCGCGAACCGCGTCCGGTACGCACTGCTGATCTCGGCCAACGAAAACACCCGTCAACGGTAGGCCGCGCCCGGTCCACGAAATACCCGAAACGGGCATGAGCTGCGTCACGCCGGACGAACCGACCGGCCGCGCGGCCCGCTACCCCCGCACCGCCACCGCGTCCACCTCGAACAACATCCCCGGCAGGGCGAGGGACGCGACGCCGCTCAGGGTCTGGGCGGGCAGCCGGTCGCCGAAGCGGGACTGCAGGGCCTTGCCGAGCACCTGCAGCTTGTCCAGGTCGTGGTCGACGATGAACGTACCGAGCCGCACCACGTTCTCGTACCCGAGGCCGACCCCCCGCAGGGCCGAGAGGAGGTGGTCGAAGGCCAGCTCCACCTGCTCGGCGAAGGGGCCGGGGACGACGGCGCCGGTGGCGTCGGACGCGTACTGGCCGCCGATGAAGACCTGCTCGCCGGGTGCGGAGACCGCGTGGCTGTAGCCGAACGGGGTGGGGTCGTGAAGCGCGGGCGGGTTGGTGATGGTGCGGTGATCCTTGGTCATGGTTGCTCCCAACGCCCGTACGCGCGTGCGTATTCCGCCGCGGGAGGTCTGGTCGGGTGTCAACTCCAAGTCATTGAAAGCGGAGTTGGTCATTCCGTTGCAGGCCTCGGCTACTTCGGTGGGGAGAAGGCCGCGGGGGACGGGGAGACCTCGGCCGTCGGTCGTTCCGTGGGCGCGGGCTCCGACTCCTGGAGGACGACTCCGGGGCGGTCGCCCCGCGGGGCCGGGGCGTTGGACAGCAGCGACACCGTCGCCAGAACCGCGACGAACACGGCCGCGGCGCCCACCGTACGCGCCGTGCGCCCGAGTCGGCCACGGCCGTCGAGGTCGCGCCACGCCGCCCGCTCCCGCTCCGGGCGCGGATGCCACAGCTCGCCGACGGCGTCCCCGCCCGCGGCCGGGGGTGCGACCGCCGTCACGGGCGCGGCCGCGCGCTCCCGCGCGGAGGGCTCCTTGGGTGCGGTCCGGCGTATCGCGGCCTCGCTGTCGTGCAGGAACCTCTGCCACACGTCGTCCGGCGGGCCCGGCTCCCCATCCCGGCGCACGTCAACCGCGCCCGGGGGATGAGTCGAGGCGTACGAACGGGATCCGGCGGCCCGCTTCGCGGTACGACTCCACGCTGCCGTCCACGTCGAAGCCCATGAACGCGCACAACCGGCGGGCGGTGCGCGGGTGCCGTGGCGCGTACCGGGCCATGACCTCGCCGCCCTCGTCCTCGCTGAGGAATCGCGCGGTGACCCGGTGGCGGCGGTTGCCGACCTGGATGGTGGTCGTCGGCGTCCTGCGGAGGTTCTGGTACCACGCGGACTTGGGGCCGAAGCCGGAGGCGAGGGTCCAGCTGCCGTGCTCACGGTCGTGGGCGACGACCTCCAGGACCACGCGCCGGTCCAGTCCGGTGCTGCGGCCGACGTGATGGAGCAGCAGCAACCGCCCGCCGAACAGCGGGCCGAGGCCCACGCGGTACAGAGCGATGGGCAGTCTGGCGAGCAGTCGCCGCCAGCCGCGCGGGAGTTGGGGCCGCCCGCGGCTTGCCCCCTGGTCGGATGCCATCGACGCCCCTTCCCCCGACAGGTCGTTCGCCGGACTCGATCGGGTAACGAGCACCCGGTGTCCGCAATGGATCCACGCAATCTTTGCATAGTCTAAACGCGGAGAGGGCCGCCCGCCATGGGTGGCCGTACAGTTCGTGCGGAAAACGCACTTGCGCATCTGCGACGACCTGGCTGGGGGTGCCGTGACCGCTGCGGATTACCGGGAAGGCCGTACGGAGGGTCGCCGTGAGGCCCGTGCCGTGCTGACCTGGCTGCCGACCGGGGTGATGACGGTCGTGACCGTCGCCGACGTGATCGGGGGGCCCGGCGTGGGCCTGCTGCCGCTCGTCTCGCTCGGCCCGGCCTTCTCCGGCCTGATCGGCACCTGGCGGCGCACCGCCGTGACCGGTGCGGTCGCGCTGCTGCTCTGCCTCGGACTCGGCGTCTACAACGGCCTGTTCGACACCCGGCGCGGCTACACGGCCCTCGTCTCGGTCGCCGGAGTCACCGTCGCGGGCGTCGCCGCGGCCGTGATGCGCGGGCGCCGCGAGGCCGAACTCGCCAGCGTCCGCTCGGTCGCCGAGGTCGCCCAGCGCGTCCTGCTGCGCCCGGTGCCACGCAGCGCCGGACCGCTCCGCGTCGCCGTCTCGTACACGTCCGCCGCCGCCGAGGCCCGGATCGGGGGCGATCTGTACGAGGTCGTGGCCTCGCCGTACGGCGTGCGCGTGATCGTCGGCGACGTACAGGGAAAGGGACTCGGCGCCGTGGAGACCGCCGCGCTCGTCCTCGGCTCGTTCCGCGAGGCCGCGCACGAGGAACCCGACCTGGCGGCGCTCGCCGCGCGCCTGGAGCGCAGCGTGGCACGGGATTTGAACGGCGAGAAGTTCGTCACGGCCGTCCTCGCCGAGATCCGCGCCGACGAGGAACGGCTCGTCCTGGTCGACTGCGGCCACCCGCCGCCCATGCTCGTACGGGGCGACGGAACCGTCGAGTTCCCCCCGCCGCCCGCGTACGCGCTGCCGCTCGGCCTGGGCGTGCACGGTGGCGAACCGCCGATTCCGTACGAGGTCCGCTTTGCCCCCGGCGAGCAGCTGCTGCTCTACACGGACGGCGTGACCGAGGCACGGGACGCCGCCGGGACCTTCTACCCGCTGGAGGACCGGGCCGGACTGCTCAAGGACCCCGACGCCCAGACGGCCCTGGAGGCGCTGCGGGAGGACGTGGTCCGGCATGCGAGCGGCCCGCCGCACGACGACGCGGCGATGCTGCTGCTGCGCTATCAGCGGGGGTGAGGCGCGGCGCCCGCTGTGCACGGCGAGGTGTGTGGTGTCGGGGGTGCGGGGCCGCGCGGTACAAAGAGGTATGGCTGATCGAAACGGCGCGGACGAGGGTGCGGTCGACGTGGACGAGGTCACGCGGGCCGTGCTGACGGCGTCCCGCGTCCTGGTAGCCGTCTCCGCGCGCTCGCTCGCCGCCGTCGAGGACCGGGTGACGCTGCCGCAGTTCCGGATGCTGATGGTGCTCTCCAGCCGCGGCGCCACCAAACTCGTCCACCTGGCCGAGCTGCTCGGCGTCGCGCCCTCGACGGCGATGCGCATGGTCGACCGGCTGATCGCCGCGGGACTGGCCGACCGCCGCGTCAACCCCGACAACCGCCGCGAGACGCTGCTGCAGCTCACCGACGACGGCCGCCGCATCGTCACGGACGTCACCGCACGCCGCCGCCAGGAGATCGCCACCATCGTCGAACGCCTCACGCCCGAACGCCGCGCGGCCCTCGTCGCCGCGCTCACCGCGTTCAGCGAGGCGAGCGGCGAACCACCGGCCCCGGCGGCCGACGAGGCCGCGGGCCCGCACCCCTTGGGCTGGGCCCAGTGAACGACCTGCCCGCCCCGACCAGCACACGGAAAGGCACCGCCATGACCGAACTCGGCGCATCCATCCCGCGGTTCCACCTGGCCATGCCTGTCGACGACCTGACCACGGCCCGCCACTTCTACGGCGAGGTCCTCGGGCTCGACGAGGGCCGCAGCGCGGACACCTGGGTCGACTGGAACCTGCACGGCCACCAGTTCGTCACCCACCTCGCCCCCGCACGCCCCGAGGGTGTGCGCAATCCGGTCGACGGCCACGACGTCCCCGTACCGCACTTCGGTCTGATCCTGACGATCCCCGACTTCCAGAAGCTCGCCCAGCGGTTGCGCGACGCGGGCACGGAGTTCGTGATCGAGCCGTACGTCCGCTTCGAGGGCCAGGTGGGCGAGCAGTGGACGATGTTCCTGCTCGACCCCGCGGGCAACGCGCTGGAGTTCAAGGCGTTCGCGGACGACGGGCAGGTTTTCGCGGTGTGAGGCGGCGGGGCGGGTACGGCGTACGGGGTGTCGGCGCGGGTCCGGTCAGCCGAGGAGCGTGCCCGTGCCTGTTCGAGGACCGATCCGATCCGATCCGCTCCCAGGTGCCCATGTCCCGTTCCAGCGGTGGCAGTTCGCGTACCTCGCCGAGGTTCCAGCTCCGGGCCACCGCGACCGGGTCCGTATCCGTGACCGCCGCGTGCGCGAGGGCGGCGGCGCCTGCCCGCCACCACACCTCGGGGTCGGTCCGGCGGGCACCGTCCGTCCCGGTCACGGTGTGCGGCGGGCAGCGTGCCGTTCTCGTACCCCAGGGTTGACGGGAGAGTCTGCTTGCGCATTAGTAAGCATGGAAAACAAATTGCTGGCGCAGAAGGGGCGACCATGACGGACCGCTTCACCCCGACCCCCGACGACAAGTTCACCTTCGGCCTGTGGACCGTGGGCTGGCAGGGCGTCGACCCGTTCGGCACCGCCACCCGGCCCGCCCTCGACCCCGTGGAGTCCGTCGAACGGCTCGCGGAGCTCGGCGCGTACGGAGTGACCTTCCACGACGACGACCTCGTGCCGTTCGGGTCCTCCGACGCCGAGCGCGAAGCCATCGTCAAACGGTTCCGCTCCGCCCTGGAAGCGACCGGCATGAAGGTGCCGATGGCGACCACGAACCTGTTCACGCACCCCGTCTTCAAGGACGGCGGCTTCACCGCCAACGACCGCGACGTGCGCCGGTACGCGCTGCGCAAGACGATCCGCAACATCGACCTCGCCGTCGAACTCGGCGCCACCACCTACGTCGCCTGGGGCGGCCGCGAGGGCGCAGAGTCGGGCGGCGCGAAGGACGTGCGGCTCGCCCTCGACCGGATGAAGGAGGCCTTCGACCTGCTCGGCGAGTACGTCACCGACCAGGGTTACGACCTGCGCTTCGCCATCGAGCCGAAGCCGAACGAGCCGCGCGGCGACATCCTGCTCCCCACCATCGGCCACGCCCTCGCCTTCATCGAACGCCTGGAGCGCCCCGAACTGGTCGGCGTGAACCCGGAAGTGGGCCACGAGCAGATGGCCGGCCTCAACTTCCCGCACGGCATCGCGCAGGCCCTGTGGGCGGGCAAGCTCTTCCACCTCGACCTCAACGGCCAGTCCGGCATCAAGTACGACCAGGACTTCCGCTTCGGCGCGGGCGACCTGCGCCAGGCGTTCTGGCTCGTCGACCTCCTTGAGGACGCCGGGTACGCGGGGCCGCGCCACTTCGACTTCAAGCCGGTGCGCACCGACGGCTTCGACGGGGTGTGGGAGTCCGCGAAGAACTGCATGCGGAACTACCTGATCCTCAAGGAGCGCGCGGCCGCCTTCCGCGCCGACCCCGCCGTGCGACAGGCGCTGCGCGACTCCCGCCTCCACGAACTCGCCGAACCCACCGCGGCGGACGGCCTGTCCGGCCTGCTCGCGGACCGGGGTGCGTACGAGGCCTTCGACGTGCCCGCGGCCGCCGACCGGTCCATGGCCTTCGAACGCCTCGACCAGCTGGCGATGGAGCATCTGCTCGGGGTGGCCTGAGCCCGCCCTCGCGGCCTCAACTCCCCACTGGCGTACGGCGGTTCGACACGAGAGTCCGCCTGCCCGGGGCTGTACGGGAGGTCAGGACTCCGCCCGTTCCGCGTACGCCAGAGGGTCCGCGAGGACGTCCCGCACCACCAGGGCCGCAGAGCCGCGCGCCGCGTCGGCGGCCGAGGACGAGGCGCGCAGTCGGCCGCTGTCCTCGGTCCACAGGCCCGACACCACGCGCCGCTCAAGGCGCTCAGTGATCGGCGGAGCCAGCCACGGCATCAGGGGGCGGAAGGTGCCGCCGAGCACGACCGCCTCCGGGTCGAAGAGGTTCACCGCGCCGGACAGCACCAGGCCGAGGGTGCGCCCCGCGCCGGTGATCGCGGCGACCGCTGATCCGTCCCCGTCCCGCGCGCGGCGTTCGAGCTCCGTGACGCCCGGCAGGCCCGCGTCCTCGGCCAGGCCGGCCGCGCGCAGCAGCGCCGCCTGCCCGGCGTACTGCTCCAGGCAGCCGTGCGAGCCGCAGCGGCACAGTGGGCCGTCCTCGTCCACCACCACGTGCCCGATCTCGCCCGCGAACCCGTGGGCGCCGCGCAGCAGTTCACCGTCGACGACGAGGGCGCCGCCGATGCCGATCTCGCCCGAGAGGTACAGAAAGCCGCGCGGCCCGCGCCCTCGGTCGTCGCCGCGGCCGCCGAACCACAGCTCGGCCAGGGCCGCCGCGTCCGCCTCGTTGCCGGAGCCGACCGGCAGCGGCCGCGGTGCGTCCTCGGGGGACCGCCGCAGCCGCAGGCCGGACAGGGCCTGGGCGAAGATTCCCTCGGCGGCCACCCGGTTCCAGCCCAGGTTCGGGGCCTGCCGGACGGTTCCGCCGGACACGAGACCGGGCAGCGCCAGATGCGCCCCGGCCGGGCGCAACTCCCGCGCGCCCGCCGACTCCAGCGCCCGCGCGGTGATCCGGGCGGCCCGGTCGAGGACGTCGGCGGGCGGTGCGCCCCGGTTGTCGAGGTGCTCGGTCAGGCGCACGCGATCGGTACCGGAGAGGTCCACGACGCAGACCGTCACATAGTCGACGTTGATCTCCACGCCGACGCCGGCGAGGCCCGTACGAGCCACCTTCAGGACCGTGCCGGGGCGGCCTGCCTGGCCGCTGAACGACTTCCCGGACTCGCTGAGGAAGCCGCTCGCGAGCAACTGCTCGACCAGCGAGGACACGGCCGCGCGCGTCAGCCCCGAACGCCCGGCGACGGCCGCCCGTGTCGTCTCGCCCTCGTCGTGCACGGCCCGCAGCACCAGGCTCAGGTTGTGCCGCCGCACGGCGGCCTTGTCGGCCTTGGGCTCCAGGGGCGCGAGGTGGTTGCTCATCGTGCGGCCGAGCCTAGCGGGCGGGTCGGACAGCGGGGATCTTCCGGTGCCGGTGCCGGTGCTGGTGCTGGTGCTGGTGCTGGTGGCGGGCCAGGGCGCGGGCGCCCGGCGGCCGCAGCCGCCTCAGGCCGTCAGCCAGCGGTGCAGGGCCTCGTGGACGGTGTGCGGAAGGGCGCTGAGCTGGTCAATGGCCTCGCGGTCGCCGGGCAGCGGGGCGATCCCGGCCGCCGTCAGGGCCGCGTTGAGTTCGAGGCGGCGCAGATCGCGCGGGTCGAGCACCGACGCGACGGAGGGCACGGAGGGCAAGGTGGGCAAGGCGGGCACAGCGGGCACAGCGGGCACAGCGGGCACGGTGGGCGCGGCGGACGGCTCGGGGAAGGCGTCCAGGCGCTGGGCCGGGTTCGGCGGCGGGAGGAGGAAGTCGTCCTGCGGCCAGGTGCGGAACGTCGAGTCGGCTACGTGAGGGTCAGTCATCGCGTGCACAACGCTCTCCTTCGCTACGGGGCGCCGTCGTCGACGGCACCGCATGAGAGGCGCGGACGCCTGGAGGCGGTTGCAGGATCGGCCACGGATCACACGGTGGAAGGAATCGGGCGTTAATCGCACTCGGTGCCGCCGGGTCAACTCGTAGAGATCTCCGGGGCAGTGGACGGCGAGATCTCCGCCCCGCCGTCCACGAGGGCCGCCTCGACCGGGCATGCGCAGGACCCGCCCACCTCGCCCGCGTCGGCGAGGTGGGCGAGCGCTGTGCGCATCCTGGTGAGGTCGGCGATGCGCTCGTCCAGGTCGTGGAGTTTCGCGTCGACGACCGTGCGCAGCCGCGCGGACGGCACCGCACCGTCCCGAGCGAGCGCCAGGAAGGCCGCGACGTCGCCCATCCCGAAGCCCAACTCCTGGGCCCGCTGCACGAATCGGACCCGACGCACATCCGCCTCGGTGTACCGCCGGTACCCGGAGTGCGGGTCGCGCACGGGGGCCAGGAAGCCGCGGCGCTCGTAGTAGCGCAGGGTGCTCGGTGGTACGTCGGCGGCGCGGGCGGCTTCGGCGGAATTCACGGGCTGACCGTCTCCTGGGTGCGTGCGGCGGTTGCGTCCGTACGTGTACGGGGGCTCCGGTGCCGTGTCAACTGCCGTGCCTGCGCCAGTAGGAAGCCGACCTCGACGACGAGGAACGCTCCGAGCACGGGCGTCGCCCCGGCGACCAGGGCGGCCGTCATCAGCAGAGCGAACGCGGCCCGCCCCACGGTGTCCGCGATCCCGGTCACCGCGTCGTCACGCCGTACGAGCCGCACCACCGCCCACATCGTCACCAGTACGCCGAAGAACGTGACGAACAGCAGGTGTTCGGGCCCGAAAGGGGCGAGAGGGAGGCCCGGCAGGCCGAGTCCCGTGTGCGCGGCGCGGACGGCGTCGAGGGCGAGCGACGCGGTCCAGGGGGTGGTGAAGGGGAGGGCGACGGCCAGATCGTAGAAGGCGCCGATGCGGACGGCGTCGGGTGTGCGGCGGCCTGGGGCGCCGTGCTGTGTGGTCATGCCGGTCACGGTGCACCCTGCACCGCGGTGCAGGGTCAAGTCCCGCACCGCGGTGCAGGGTCAAGTCCGGGCCGCGCGGGGCACGTACACCCGGCCTCGTCGCACCCGCAAGCGTGGGAACGGGTGTTTACGTGTTCGGCATGGAACAGATATGTCGCGGCTACCGCAGAACCCGGGCAACGTGGCAGGGTGCGTGGGCCGATGCTTCGTCAACTGCTCTTCGGGGGACGAGTGTTGGTGTCACCGTTGCCGATCCGGGAGAGGACACCCCCACGACATGTCCGCTCATTCCGCACGCCGCCGCTGGCGCCGCCCGCTGCTCGTCGCAGCCGCCGCCGCCTCGATAGCCGTCCCCTCCGTGGCCTTCGCCACCGACAGCGCCACGGACAGCGCCACCGACAGCGCCACGGACAGCGGGCCCGCCGACTCCGGCGCCCGCACCCCCGTCCAGGCCCTGGACGACACGTACTACAAGGACGCGATCGGCAAGACCGGCCCCGAGTTGAAGGCCGCGCTGCACACGATCATCAGCGACCAGACCAAGCTCTCGTACGACCAGGTCTGGGACGCCCTGAAGAAGACGGACGAGGACCCGGGCAACACGTCCAACGTGATCCTGCTCTACACCGGCCGCTCCCAGTCCAAGGACACCAACGGCGGCAACCCGGACGAATGGAACCGCGAGCACGTCTGGGCCAAGTCCCACGGCGACTTCGGCACGTCCACCGGTCCGGGCACCGACGTCCACCACCTGCGCCCGACCGACGTGTCGGTCAACAGCACGCGCGGCAGCAAGGACTTCGACAACGGCGGCGAGGAACTCTCCGAGGCGCCGGGCAACTTCACCGACGACGACTCGTACGAGCCGCGCGACCAGGTCAAGGGCGACGTCGCCCGCATGATCCTCTACATGGCCGTGCGCTACGACGGCGAGGACGGCTTCGCCGACCTGGAGCCCAACGACCAGGTCGGCAACGGCTCCGCCCCCGCCATCGGCCGCCTCTCGGTCCTCAAGCAGTGGAACGACGAGGACCCGCCGGACGACTTCGAGAAGCGCCGCAACCAGGTCATCTTCGATGAGGTCCAGCACAACCGGAACCCGTTCATCGATCACCCCGAATGGGTCGCGGACATCTGGAAGTAACGATTCGCCGCCCGGAGGCTGCTAGGCGCACGCGTCGGGCCTGAGGGACGCCGTAGGACCGTAGGACGCCTTCGTGCCGCCAGGCCGGGGCTTCCTGCCGCCAAGCCGGGGCTTCCTGACGCCAGGCCGGGGACGGTTGCTCAGGCACCGGCCTGCCGGGGCGCGCGGCGCATCGGCCACAGCGCCGGGCCGCCGCCCGGGAGTCGGGCCTCGCCGAGTACCTCGAAGCCGTAGTGCTCGTAGAACGGCAGGTTGTCCGGCTTCGAGGACTCCAGGTAGACCGGCAGGCCCGCCGCGTCCGCCTGGGCGAGGCCGGAGCGGAGCAGGGCCGAGCCGTGGCCCTGGCCTCGGGCGGCCGGGTCGGCGCCGACGACCGCGAGGTACCAGTGCGGCTCCTTCGGCGAGTGCTCCGCCGCGGCCTCGACCGCGGCGCGGAACACCGGGGCGCGGTCGCCGAGGATGTCCTGCAGCTCCTGGACGGTCCCGGCGTCCGGCACGGCCTTCTCCCGGCCCTCCGGCGCCACCCAGAACGCGGCCGCGGCGTCCGTGCGTTCACACACGCCGTGCAGGCCGTACTGCCGGGTGAAGAGCGTGTGGAACTAGCGGCGCAGTCCTGCCTCGCGGGTGGTGTCCTCGGGGAAGAACCAGCGCATCATTGGGTCGTCGTCGAAGGCCAGGGCGAGGGTGCGGCTGATCGTTTCGGCGTCGCCGGACGTCGCCTTGGTCGTGGCGTTGATTTTCGGCATACCGCTCATTCTGCACACCTGTTGATCTTCGTCTGCGGCGGGGCCGCGCACGGCTGGAGAGCGCGGCGGTACGAGGGTGGGGACAACCCCCGTAGCGGGTCGGGCGCCCGCTGGAGGGCGCGGGGCGCGCCCGCCGGGGACTCTGGGAGGACGACGGGGCACAGGGCGCCGTCGGCGCGACAGACGGGGTGACGAGTGAAGACGGCACGTGTACGGATGGGGACCACCCTGGTGTGTGCGGTGGCACTGATGGCGGTGGGTCCGCACAGCACCGCAGCAGCGGCCTCGGAGCCCACGCCGACAACTCCCCGCCTCCGCACGGCACTTGAGAGCGCAGTCGCGGACGGGTTCCCCGGCGCCGTCGCGTACGCCAGGAACGGAGAGCGGGAGCTCCGTTCGGCCGCCGGGCTCGCGGACACGGCGAGCGGTGAGCGCGCGCACCCCGGACAGCGGTTCCGTATCGCCAGCAACACCAAGGCCTTCGTCTCGACCGTGCTGCTCCAGCTGGAGGGCGAGCGGCGGCTCTCGCTCGACGACAGCGTGGAGAAATGGCTGCCCGGAGTCGTCCGGGGACACGGCAACGACGGGCACGCCATCACCGTCCGGCACCTGCTCAACCACACCTCGGGGCTTTACGACCCGACCACCGAAGCAGCGTTCTTCGACCCCTACCTCAAGGACGGCGACCGGGACCACGTGTACCCGCCGCGTGCCGTCATCGCCCGGGCCGTACGCCACGAGCCCGCGTTCGCGCCGGGCACCGGGTGGGCGTACTCCAACACCAACTACCTCGTCGCGGGACTCGTCATCGAGGCCGTCACGCACCGCGGCGCGGGCGCCGAGATCCGCCGCCGGATCCTTGCCCCGCTCGGCCTGCGCGACACCTCCCTGCCGACCACCGACCCGGCCGTGCGCGGCCCCCACCTGCACGGATACGACCTCGACGGGGAGGACATGACCCGCTTCAGCCCGTCGTACGACTGGACCGCGGGCGCCATGGTCTCCACCCTCGACGACCTCGCACGCTTCCACCGGGCACTGTTCTCCGGCCGGCTGCTGCCACCCGCCCAGCAGCGCGAGCTCCTGACCACCGTGGACTTCCCGGACGCGCCCGCGTACGGGCTCGGAGTGCAGCGCCGGGAGGTGCCCTGCGACGGCGGGACGGTACACGCCTGGGGGAGCGACGGCGCCGGTCCCGGTTACACCAGCGTGGCCCTCACCACCGCCGACGGGGAACGCCAACTCGTCCTCGCGGTCAATGTCTTCGACATCGGGGCGCAGTTGCGGGGCGAGCCGCCGGTGCCGCGCAGCAAGGCCCTCGCTCGGGCGCAGCAGGCCGCGCTCTGCGACTGAACCCGGCCATCGGGCGGCGCCTCAGTCCAGTACCGCCGTCGCCTCCACCTCGACCAGGTGCTCCGGCACGTCGAGGGCCGCGACGCCCACCAGCGTGCCCGGAGGCACCGGCGTCCCGCCGAGCTTCGCAGCCGCGCGGGACACCCCGTCCAGGAACAGCGGCAGCTTCTCCGGGGCCCAGTCCACGACGTACACCGTCAGCTTCGCGACGTCCGCGAAGGAGCCGCCCGCCGCCGCGAGCGCGGTGGCGACGTTCAGATAGCAGCGCTCGACCTGCGCCGCGAGGTCGCCCTCGCTGACGGTGGTGCCGTCGGCGTCCCAGGAGACCTGCCCGGCGACGAACACCAGGCGCGATCCGGTCGCGACGGCCACCTGCCGGTACGCGCCGATCTCGGGCAGTCCGCGGGGGTCGACGAGAGTGATGGCCATGGTGCGTGCTCCTCGAAGGGCGTGGCGCGGGGCGCCCGTGGTCACTTGTGGTTACTCGGGAACCGTAGGAGAGTCGGCGACGACGTGGAAGAACGCACTTTTCCGTGACCGAGGAACCAGATGGTGACCAAGCAGTTCAACGGCCCTCCCGAGGACGCGGCCGATCTGAGACGGGCCGACTCGCTGGCACGGGAGATCTTCTCCGACGTCGCCAACAAGTGGGCGTTCCTGATCATCGAGACCCTCGGCGACCGCACCCGCCGCTTCAGCGAGGTGCGCGACGAGATCGAGGGCATCAGCCACAAGATGCTCACGCAGAACCTGCGCATGCTGGAGCGCAACGGCCTCGTCGAACGCCGCGTCCACCCCACCGTGCCGCCGCGCGTCGAGTACACCCTCACCGGACCGGGCCGGGGCCTGCGCGCCACCGTCGGCGCCATGTGCGACTGGACCCACCGGCACATCGGCGCCATCGAGGAGGCACGCCGCCGCTTCGAC
>NZ_JASCIS010000054.1 GCF_029968015.1 Streptomyces luteolus | reverse complement strand
GCGCTTCCCTTCGGTCTTGCGTTTCCGACTCTATCAGACTCTTTCGTGTCCGATTCCCCGTCGGAAGGGGTTTGCTTTCCGGCCCTTCCGGGCCTTTCGGCGGTGTTGACTCTATCAGATCCTTTCGGGCCTGATTCCCTGTCAACCGGGTTTGTCGTTGCGGCTGTTGGGCCGTTCCGACACTCAAACTCTAGTGGATTTCCCCGGCCGTTCAAAATCGGGCCCCGAATTCAATTCCGGGCACGCCGAAATTGACCCCGTTGAGGGAAGTCGCATTGAGTGGGTTGGCCTCTTCCGGCTGCTGTCGAAGGCAGTACCCGGTTCAAGAGGCTCGGGCCACATTACGGATCCGCCGGGGCCGCGTCAAGTCGAGCGACGACGGGGCTTGTGGGCCCGATACGGGCTCACCGTAGGGTCGTTGGCGATCCAGAAGCGCCAGGGGTGGCCCCCTCCCTCGCCCGAGACTCCGGTGCGCGGACCGTTGCGCACCTGGTCGTCGGGGGTCGGCGTCCCCGTGAGGATCGACAGAGGGGACGGCGGCCCGGCGCAGACGTCCGTGCCGTCGAGCGCTCGGTCGATGTCCAGAGCCGTGGCCAGACGTGCCGGGCCTTTGGCGAGTTCTTTGTCGTTGCGGGCCGCGCGGCGCCGGGTCCGGGTGAGCCCCGCGCCCTCCGTGATCTCGCCGGCGCGCAGCAGCACCGCACTGGCCATCCCGTCGGGGCCGCACACCAGGTTCATGCAGTGCCACATCCCGTACGTGAAGTAGACGTACACATGACCGGGTGGGCCGAACATCACCGCGTTGCGGGCCGTGCGGCCTCGGTAGGCGTGGGAACCCGGGTCGTTGGGGCCGTCGTAGGCCTCCACCTCTGTGAGGCGGAGGCGGATCGGGCCGTCGGGTGTGCTGCGTACCAGCGTGCGGCCGAGGAGGTCGGGGGCTACTTCGAGGACGGGGCGGTCGAAGAACTCCCTGGGCAGGGGCGTACGGTCAGGGGCCGCGATCATGGCGTACGAGCGTAGTGCAATGGATGCTCGCGCGTGGGTGGTCAAGGGTGGTCGGCCCTTGCCAGGGTGAGGGTGCGGAACCGGCCGGGGCCGGATCGCGTTGGTAGTGGTTGTAGAGACCGAAGGTCAGAGTTCACCGTCCGCTGGGACGAGAGTGCGGGGAGAAGCCATGGGGTTCAAGAAGCTGCTTGCGAGCCTGGGTGCTGGTGGTGCTTCGGTGGAGACGGTGCTCACCGAGGTCAACGTCGTGCCCGGTGGTGTCGTGCAGGGTGAGGTGCGGATCCAGGGTGGGTCCGTGGTTCAGGAGATCGAGGGTCTCTCCGTCGGGCTGCAGGCGCGCGTCGAGGTCGAGGGCGGGGACCAGGAGACGAAGCAGGACATCGAGTTCACGCGGCAGCAGCTCGGTGGCGCGTTCCAGTTGCAGCCGGAGCAGGTGTACTCCGTGCCCTTCGGGCTCGAGATCCCCTGGGAGACGCCGGTGACGATGATCGACGGCACCGCGCTGCGCGGCATGAACATCGGTGTGACCACGGAGCTGGAGATCGCACGCGCGGTGGACTCGGGTGACCTCGACCCGATCAACGTGCACCCGCTCCCCGCTCAGCAGGCCATTCTCGACGCCTTCATCCAGCTCGGGTTCCGCTTCAAGAGCGCGGACATGGAGCGGGGTCACATTCGCGGTACGCGGCAGAAGCTGCCGTTCTACCAGGAGATCGAGTTCCTTCCGCCGCAGCAGTACCGGGGCATCAACCAGGTCGAGTTGAGCTTTGTCGCCGACGACCGCGAGATGGACGTCGTCCTGGAGATGGACAAGAAGCCGGGTCTGTTCACCTCGGGCAGCGACTCGTACCGCGCGTTCAAGGTGGGGCTCGCGGACTTCCAGGGGACCGACTGGGCCGCGTACCTCAATCAGTGGCTGTCGGAAGTCGGTAGCAAGCGCAATTGGGCCTAGGGCCTAGGCTTTTGCGCAGCAGGCTCTACCGCTGGACCGGAGGTTTGACGTGACTGACAAGAGGCCGCCGCTTCCCCATGACCACCTGCCGCAGGTGCCGTCGTTCACCGTGCTGAGCGAGGACGTGGCGCCGGGTGAGGTGCTGGGGGACGCCCAGGTGCTGTCGGGTGGCAATGTCTCGCCGCAGCTGCGGTGGGAGGGCTTTCCGGAGAACACCAAAAGCTTCGCCGTGACGTGCTTCGACCCTGATGCGCCCACGGGCAGCGGGTTCTGGCACTGGGTGCTTTTCGACCTTCCGGCGTCGGTCACGGAGCTTCCCGCCGGTGCGGGCAGCGGCAAGTTCGAGGGTCTTCCCGAGGGTGCCGTGCACGCGCGCAACGACTACGGCTCGAAGGAGTTCGGTGGTGCCGCTCCCCCGCCCGGGGACGGCGCGCACCGCTATGTGTTCACCGTGTACGCGGTGGATCAGGAGAAGTTGGGGCCGGACGCGGACGCTTCGCCGGCGGTCGTCGGCTTCAATCTGCGTTTCCACACGCTGGCGCGCGCGCAGCTCGTGGGTGAGTACACGGCGGCCGACGAGGGCTGATCGCTCAAGATCGGGTTTCGGCGCGTTCCGACGCGTTCCGACGCGTTCCGACGCGTTCCGACGCGTTCCGACGCGTTCCGGCTGGAAGCCGATCGTTCACCGGCTGTTTGCCCGTCCTTGGTCATGGAAGTGATCAGGGGCGGGCATTTTTTATTCCGTTGTCCCATGCGGCGCGCCCGGCCAGAGTTGATCCAAGTCCGCCGTGGGGTGGGCAGGTGCAACACGGGAGGGTGGGCGGAAATGCGGGACACGCTGGTGCTGAACGCGAGCTTCGAGCCGCTGTCGACGGTGTCGCTGAACCGTGCTGTCGTACTGGTACTGCAGGACAAGGCCGTCGTCGAAGCCTCCCACCCCGAGCTGCGGATGCGTGCCGCCGCCGTGGATCTGCCGGTGCCTCGGGTGATCCGGCTGCTGAGGTTCGTGCGGGTGCCGTTCCGAAGACAGGCGCCGTGGTCGCGGCGGGGCGTGCTGGTCCGGGACCGGCACAGGTGCGCGTACTGCGGGCGTCGGGCGACGACGGTGGACCACGTCGTACCGAAGTCGCGGGGTGGTGGGGACACGTGGCTGAACACCGTCGCCTCGTGCGCGCCGGACAACCACCGCAAGGCGAACCGCACGCCGGAGCAGGCCGGGATGCCGCTGCTCTTCGAGCCGTACGTACCGACGCCCTCGGACGCGATGCTGCTCGCCCTTGGCACGGACGGGCTGGCGGGGCTGCCGGACTGGCTGCCGGAGCCCGCGGCGGCCGCCTGAGGTTCCGTACGGGCGTGATGTGCGTACTGCGGGCGCGTGGTGAATACGTGGAAGGGCCCGCCTCCTCGACCGGGAGGCGGGCCCTTCCACGTGACGGGGTGTCAGTCGAGCGGGGGCTGTTCGCGGCGCTCGGAGCTGAGGCTCTTGGTGGGGCCGGGGACCGTCGGGGTGCCTGAACCGCCGCCCAGGCCGCCGAAGTTGCCCATGGCGCCGGAGAGGCCCTTGAGGGCGTCGCCGATCTCGCTGGGGACGATCCAGAGCTTGTTGGCGTCGCCCTCGGCGATCTTCGGGAGCATCTGGAGGTACTGGTAGGACAGCAGCTTCTGGTCCGGGTCGCCGGCGTGGATGGCCTCGAAGACCGTGCGGACGGCCTGGGCCTCGCCCTCCGCGCGCAGGGCCGCGGCCTTGGCCTCGCCTTCGGCCTTGAGGATCGCGGACTGCTTCTCGCCCTCCGCGGTGAGGATCGCGGACTGGCGGATGCCCTCCGCGGTGAGGATCGCGGCGCGCTTGTCGCGGTCGGCGCGCATCTGCTTCTCCATCGAGTCCTGGATGGAGGTCGGCGGCTCGATGGCCTTCAGCTCGACGCGGTTGACGCGGATGCCCCACTTGCCGGTGGCCTCGTCGAGGACTCCGCGGAGGGCTGCGTTGATCTCCTCGCGGGAGGTCAGGGTCCGCTCGAGGTCCATGCCGCCGATGATGTTGCGCAGGGTGGTGACGGTGAGCTGCTCGATCGCCTGGATGTAGCTGGCGACTTCGTACGTCGCGGCGCGGGCGTCGGTCACCTGGTAGTAGACCACCGTGTCGATGTTGACGACCAGGTTGTCCTGGGTGATCACGGGCTGCGGCGGGAAGGGGACGACCTGTTCGCGGAGGTCGATGCGGTTGCGGACCGAGTCGATGAACGGGACGACGATGTTGAGTCCCGCGTTGAGCGTGCGGGTGTAGCGCCCGAAGCGTTCGACGATGGCGGCGCTCGCCTGCGGAATCACCTGGATCGTCTTGATCAGGGCGATGAAGACGAGCACCACCAGGATGATGAGGACGATGATGATCGGTTCCATCGGTGTTCCCCCGAGCCCTTCTTGCCTTGACTGCCTTGGTGACCAATGCCTCGGTGACCCATTGCCTTGGTGACCATCGGAAAGATCTTGGTGGTCGAGTCTGTCAGACGACCGGGGTGCGCGGGGGGACGTTCGGTCAGTTCACGCCAACGTCCGCCGCGCCGCGGTCACATGACGATGGCCGTCGCTCCGTCGATCTCCACGACGTCCACCTGCTGGCCCGGTTCGAAGGACTGGGAGTCGTCCAAGGCGCGGGCGGACCAGACCTCGCCGGCGAGCTTGACGCGGCCGCTGCGGGCGTCGACCCGTTCGAGCACTTCGGCCCGCCTGCCCTTCAACGCGTCGATCCCGGAGGCGACTTGGGGCTGTTGCGAGCGGTGCCGGGCGGCGATGGGGCGTACGACCGCGATGAGGGCGACCGAGACGACGGCGAACACCACCACCTGCAGGACGACTCCACCGCCGAGGGCGGCCGTCACGGCGCCGGCGACGGCGCCCACCGCGAACATCCCGAACTCCGGCATTGCCGTCAGGACGAGAGGAATTCCGAGGCCGACCGCCGCGATCAGCCACCACACCCATGCGTCGATGTCCACGTGGTCATCGTAGGCGCGAAGGTCGCCCGAGGGACAGGGTGCACCTCGGCCCCCGTGGGCGCGCGGCGGCACGGCGGGGCCGTGCCGCCGTGCCGGGGCTCAGCTCAGCGGGAGGCCCTGGGCCGTCCAGCGGTCGCCGTTCTGCTCGACGACCAGCGGGAGGCCGAAGCAGCGGGAGAGGTTGCGGGAGGTGAGCTCCAGCTCGATGGGTCCGGCGGCGAGGATCTTGCCCTGGCGGATCATCAGGACGTGGGTGAAGCCGGGGGCGATCTCCTCGACGTGGTGGGTGACCATCAGCATCGAGGGGGCGATCGGGTCGCGGGCGAGGCGGCCGAGGCGGCGCACGAGGTCCTCGCGGCCGCCGAGGTCGAGGCCTGCGGCGGGTTCGTCGAGCAGGAGGAGCTCGGGGTCGGTCATCAGGGCGCGGGCGATCAGGGTGCGCTTGCGCTCGCCCTCGGAGAGGGTGCCGAAATCGCGGTCGACGTAGTCCGTCATGCCGAGGCGGTCGAGGAAGGCGCGGGCGCGCCGCTCGTCCACTTCTTCGTAGTCCTCGTGCCAGGTGGCGGTCATTCCGTAGGCCGCGGTGAGGACGGTCTGCAGGACGGTCTGGCGCTTGGGCAGCTTGTCGGCGAGCGCGATGCCGGCGACGCCGATGCGCGGGCGGAGCTCGAAGACGTCCGTGCCGGGCTTGCCGAGGGTCTCGCCGAGGACGGTGGCGGTGCCCGTGGTGGGGAAGAGGTAGCTGGACGCGATGTTCAACAGGGTCGTCTTGCCCGCGCCGTTGGGGCCGAGGACGACCCAGCGCTCGCCTTCCTTGACGGACCAGGAGACCTGGTCCACCAGGGCCCGGCCCTCGCGGACCACGGATACGTCCACCAGCTCCAGAACATCGCTCATGAGCGCGTTGTCTCCCATTGCAGTCTCGTCTCGCTTGCGTCTGTGGACGCAGCCCCCGGTAAAACCTACGCCACCGGTCGGACACTCCCGCCGCCAGTGGGGTCCTTAGGCTGGTGTCCATGCTCACGGAACCACGCTCGGGCCTGTTGGCCTCTTGGGGAAATGCCCTTATTGCGGGACTTGTCTCGCCGGATGACGCGGTGCTCGCCATCGTCGGCGAGGACGCGGTGCACCGGGTCGAGGGGCTGCCGGGTGAGTCCGCGCCGGTCGGTCTGACGCTCGCGCTGGGGCGGCTCAGGTCGCTCGGCGCGACGGGGCTGCGGGTGGCGCTGCCCGCGCCCGGGCATCCGCTCGGCCTCAGCGGTCCGCCGGAGTTCAACGCGCGCGCTCTGGACGCCGAGGAGGCCGTGGTCTGCCAGGGCGTCGCGCTGGGTCTTGTGCCCGAGGTGTACGAGGCCGGTTCCGGTCCGGACGCTGCTGACGTGCACGTCGAGGTGGTGTGGCACTGCCTGCCGGTGCGTGCGGCGCCGCCGGCGGACGTGCCCTCGCTCGGCGAGGCGGAGCGGGAGCTGGCGGAGGCGCTGCGGGACGCGACGGAGATCCTGTCGCGCCTCGACGTGGCGGGTTCGGGTCCGGTCGCGGAAGCGGCGATCGACGCGTACCGCGCGCGTGCCGAGCGCGGCCGCGAGATCCTCGCGCCGGGCTATCCGCCCCGTGCGGTACGGGTGTTGGAGCTGGCGCAGCGGGTGGCGCTGCTGATCTCGGTGGCGTACGAGAACGGGCACGGCGGGGCCGTGAGCGCCTCGGAGATGGCGGCGCGGACCGAGGCGTTGCGGCCGGTGGAGCGGACCGCGCGGCGGGCGCAGGTGGCGGCGTACAACGCGTTCGTGGAGGAGCGGGAGCGCGGGGTGCGCTGAGGCGTACCGGGTCACTCGGGGGCGCACGGGCGTGCGGTCGGTCGCGTGTGCACTCGTGCGGGTGTCCCGTGGCGTGGGTGTGCGGCCAGTGGTGTGCGAGGGCCCGGGGCCGTGACTCGTACGTCGGGGCCGTGGCGCGTACGTCGGGGCCGTGACTCGTACGTCGGGGCCGTGACTCGTACGTCGGGGCCGTGGCGCGTACGGGTCCGGGTATGCGCGCGGCCCTCCAGGCTGGGGTGCCTGGAGGGCCGGTGGTCGGCAAGTGACCCGGGGCGTACGTCAGTGGTTGACGGCGGCGTTCCCGAAGGCCGGGTTGAGCACGCCGATGACGTTCACGGAGTTGCCCGTGGCGTTGACCGGGATGTGGACCGGCGCCTGCACGAGGTTGCCGGAGCCGACGCCCGGGGAGTGCACGGCCGCGCCCGAGGCGTGTGCGCCGGAGGTGGCGGAGGCCATGCCGGCGCCGGCGGCGACCAGGCCACCGGCCATCATCGTGACGGCAGCGGCCTTCTTCAGGTTCTTCACTTCTTGGACCCTTCTTGCGGAAGCTGCGGCCAGCCGCCGCAGCACGCACTGGAGAACGCTCCGCCCGTACGGAAGTTGCGCCGTACGGGCGACATCCACACGACGGTATGAATCTCAGACCGGAACGTGACGGTCCGCGGCGGGAGTCTAGCCCGGTGAGGTAGAGGGCCGTGGCTCAGCCGGCCACACCGTGGCGTACCGCCCAGAGAGCTGCCTGGGTGCGGTCCGCGAGGTCGAGTTTCATCAGGATGTTGGAGACGTGGGTCTTGACGGTCTTCTCGGAGAGGACCAGGGCGCGGGCGATCTCGCGGTTGGAGCGGCCGTCGGCGATCAGGCCGAGGACCTCGCGCTCGCGCTCGGTGAGCGAGCCTCCCCTGCCCTGTGCGCCGCCCGACTCGTCCTGGGAGAGCAGGGCGCCCGCCACCTCGGGCTGCAGCAGGACGTGGCCGGCGTGCACGGAGCGGATGGCGCCCGCGAGCGCGTCCGGGTCGACGTCCTTGTAGACATAGCCGGCGGCTCCCGCGCGCAGGGCCGGGACGACCGTGCGCTGCTCGGTGAAGCTGGTGACGATCAACACCTTGGCGGGGTTGGCCAGTTCACGGAGTCTGCGGAGCGCCTCGACGCCGTCCATGCCGGGCATCTTCACGTCCATCAGGACGACGTCAGGGCGGAGTTCTTCCGTACGGGCCACGCCCTCGGCGCCGTCGGAGGCCTCGCCGACGACCTCGATGTCGTCCTGGATCTCCAGGAACGTGCGCAGGCCGCGGCGGACCACTTGGTGGTCGTCGACAAGGAGCACCCTGATGGCCCGGGCAGCGGCGACCTGGCGCGCCTCGGAGCGTTCTTCGTCAGCCACCGGGGACCTCCATTGTGATCGTGGTGCCCTTGCCGGGCGCCGATTCCACGGTCAGGCGGCCGCCCACTCCGCCCGCCCGGTGCCTCATGGAGACCAGGCCGAGGTGGCGTCCCGCTCGTCTCACCGCGCGGGTGTCGAATCCGCTGCCGTCGTCGGTGATGCTCAACTCGGCGCCCTGGCCGCGCTTCTGCAGCGCCACGCACACGCGCGTGGCACCGGAGTGGCGCAGGGCGTTGTGCAGGGCCTCCTGGGCGACGCGCAGCATCGCCTCCTCCTGGGCGGCCGGCAGGGCGCGCACTCCGGTGCAGTCGAAGGTGACGTGTGCGGAGTGGGCGCGGTCCAGGACCTGGATCTGGGTGCGCAGGGTCGCGACGAGGCCGTCCTCGTCCAGGGCGGCGGGGCGCAACTCGACCACCGCGGCGCGCAGTTCGTCGGCAGCCTCGGCCGCGAGCGCGGCGACCTGCTGGAGTTCGCCCTTGGCGCGGCCGGGGTCGCGGTCCACGAGGGCGGCGGCGGCCTGGGCGGTCAGGCGCAGCGAGAACAGCTTCTGGCTGACGGCGTCGTGCAGTTCGTGGGCGAGGCGGGAGCGTTCCTCGGCGATCGTCAGCTCGCGGCTGCGCTCGTACAGGCGGGCGTTGGTCAGGGCGAGGGCGGCGTGCTGGGCGAAGATGCCCAGGAGGGCCTCGTCCTCCTCGGTGAAGCCGCAACCGCCTTGCGGCTTGGGGCACCTCTTGTTGGCGAGGAAGAGTGCGCCGAGGGTCTCGTCGCCGTCCCGGATGGGCAGGCCGAGGAAGTCGGACATGTCGGGGTGGGCGGCGGGCCAGCCCTCGAAGCGGGGGTCCTTGCGCACGTCGGCGAGGCGCTCGGTGCGGGCGCCGTGCAGCATCGACGCGAGGATGCCGTGCTGGCGCGGCAGCGGGCCGATGGCCTTCCACTGCTCCTCGCTGACGCCGTCGACGACGAACTGGGCGAAGCCGCCGTGGTCGTCGGGCACGCCCAGCGCGGCGTACTCGGCGTCGAGGAGTTCGCGCGCCGAGACGACGATCGTCTTGAGGACGTCGCGCACTTCCAGGTGCCTGCTCATGGCGAGGAGCGCGGAGCTCACCGCGAGCAGGCCTGATCGGGGACCGTCGGTCATGGCCTCACCGTACCGGCGGGCTCGGACAACCGGATCGGCCGCGGGACGGCGGCCTCTTAGGACCCGGGGACTAGGCCGAAGGCCCCTGCGTGGTGCGGTCCGGCGGCTCAGGTCCCGGGGGTGGTCGGGTTCCTACGTTGAGAGTCGGGAGCCGCCCGGCAGAGGCCTGCGAGCAGGACCGGGCGGCCGGACTCGAGGGGATGGATCAGATGCCGGTTGCGATGATCACGGGGGCTTCGAAGGGGTTCGGCCGGGCCCTGGCCGCGGCGTTGGCCGCCCGCGGCTGGGACCTCGTCCTGGACGCACGGTCCGCGGGGCCGTTGCGGGACACCGCGCGTGAGCTGGAGAAGGCGCAGGGCACCGCGCGTGACCGGGAGCAGGCGCAGGGCACCGCGCGGGAGCCGGAGGGGCGCCACGCGCGCGTGCGGGCGATCGCCGGGGATGTGACGGATGCCGGGCACCGGGGCGCCCTGGTCGCTGCGGCGCGTGAGCTCGGCGGGCTCGACCTGCTGGTGAACAACGCGAGCGCGCTGGGCGCGGAGCCGCTCGTACGCCTGGGGGAGCTGTCGCTCGACGGGGTGCGGGAGGCGTTCGAGACGAACGTGGTGGCGGCGCTCGGCCTGGTCAGGGAGGCGCTGCCGCTGCTGCGGGCCGCGGAGGCGGGTGCGGTGGTCAACCTGAGTTCGGACGCGGCCGTCGAGGCGTACGAGACGTGGGGCGGGTACGGCGCTTCCAAGGCTGCGCTCGACCAGCTGTCCGCGGTGCTGGCGGTGGAGGAGCCGCGGCTGCGGGTGTGGGCGGTGGACCCGGGCGACATGCGGACCGATCTGTACCGGGCCGCGGTGCCGCTCGACGACATGTCCGGGCGGCCGCTCCCGGAGTCGGTGGTTCCGGCGTTCCTGCGGCTGCTCGACTCCCGGCCGGCCAGTGGGCGGTACGCGGCTTCGGAGCTGGGGGTGGCGCTGTGACGGTTCGGGATGCGCACGGTACGGGTGCCGGGGTCGCACCGGTCCTCGAAGGGCTGCGGGTGCCGGACGAGCTGTCGGCGCGGGTGCCGGTGGAGCAGCGGTGGCCGGGGGCGGGTCGCGACGGGGTGCGGCTGCTCGTGTCGCGTGGGCGGTCCGTCTCGCACCACGCGTTCGCGGACCTGCCGCGACTGCTGCGGGCCGGCGACCTGCTCGTGGTGAACACCTCGCCCACGCTCGCCGCCGCCGTGGACGGGACGCTCGTCGGCGAGAACCGGGGGCACGCGCGCGTAGTGGTGCATTTCTCGACGCGGGGCGACGACGGGCGCTGGGCCGTGGAGCTGCGCGACCCCGATGGAACAGGAACCACGCGCGCGCGTGCGGGCGGACCGGCGGGCGCGCGCGTGGAGCTTCCCGGCGGCCGCTCCCTCGTATTGGAGGAGCCGCTGAGTGAGCGGGGTGTGCGGCTTTGGTGGGCGCGGGTGGAGGGGGGTGTGCCGGAGCTGCTGCGCGAGCACGGCCGGCCCATCCGCTACGCCTATACGGAGCGGGACCAGCCGCTGTCGGCGTACCAGACGGTGTTTGCCCTGCCGTCCCCCGGCGGGGCGGGTTCGGCGGAGATGCCGAGTGCGGGGCGGCCGTTCACGGACCGGATCGTGGCGGAGGCGGTCAGCCGGGGCGTGCAGTTCGCGCCGGTCACGCTGCACACCGGGGTGGCGTCGGCCGAGGCGCACGAGCCGCCGTACCCCGAGCGCTTCTCCGTACCGGCGGCCTCGGCGCGGCTGATCAACTCGGCGCGGGCCGGTGGGGGCCGGATCATCGCGATCGGTACGACGGCGGTGCGCGCCGTCGAGTCGGCGGCGGATGAGGGAGGCGTGGTGCGGGCGGCCGCCGGATGGACGGATCTCGTGGTCACTCCGGAGCGCGGAGTGCGCGTGGTGGACGGCGTTCTTACGGGACTGCACGAGCCGGCCGCGTCACATCTTTCGATGCTGGTCGCGATTGCCGGAAAGGACGCTGTGACCAGTGGATATACGGAAGCCGTACGGCGTCTCTACCTCTGGCACGAGTTCGGGGACAGCCATCTGGTCCTCAAGGAGGAGAACAGTCACCGTATGAATTGCTTCGGCAACGGTTGGTAAGACTGTTACGGGACCGATGTGAGCCCACGCATAGGGCGCACGTCACGTACGAAGTGTCCTAGTTGACCGATTGGGTGCCTTCCATGGGGGAAATATCGGGCGTGGCTCCGCCACTCCCGGGCCCTGATCCACTAAGCAGGATCGTACGTCACACCTTTGCTTCGAGATTTTGCGGCCGCTAAGAATTGCTCTCGTCGCTCGGCGCCGTGGTTACCCACACCACGGCGTTTTTGCCGGAGTCCCTGTCCCGGTGTCGGAAAGCGAGCGATCTCCGCTATTTCGAAGAGGTCCTTTCGCATGTCCCAGCAGAACACCCTTGGCCTTTCCCTGACCAAGCGCCAGAAGATCTCGATCGCCGGTGTCGCCACTGTCGGCGCCGCTGCCCTCGCCTTCTCGTTCGTGCCGGGCAACGACCAGACCGCGCAGGCCGCCGAGGTCTCCGCCGCCCCCGTCGCCTTCTCCGCGGATGCCAAGACCATCCAGGCAGGCGTCGCCAAGCAGCAGACCGCCTACGCGGGCATCGCCAAGGCCGCCGAGACCGCCGCGCAGAAGCAGGCGGCGGCCGAGGCCAAGGCGAAGGCCGATGCGAAGGCCAAGCAGGAGCGAGACGCCAAGGCCCGCGCCGCCCGTGACGCCGCCCGCAAGCCGGTCTACGCCAACAACCTGGACGGCTGGATCAAGGAGTCCCTCGCCATCATGAAGAAGGAAGGCATCCCGGGCTCCTACGAGGGTCTGCACCGCAACATCATGCGTGAGTCGTCCGGCAACCCGCGTGCCATCAACAACTGGGACATCAACGCCCAGAACGGCATCCCCTCGAAGGGCCTGCTGCAGGTCATCAAGCCCACCTTCGACGCGTACCACGTCAAGGGCACCAAGCACGACCAGTACGACCCGGTCGCCAACATCGTCGCCGCGGCCAACTACGCCGCCGACCGTTACGGCTCGATGGACAACGTCAACAGCGCCTACTGAGCGGCTGAGGACCACCGATAGCGCACAGGGCGGCACCCCGCACGGGGTGCCGCCCTTCGGCGTACGTACGCGACCGCGGTGCGGTTACTTGCGCATGACCTCCGGCTCGTGGCGGCGCAGGAAGCGCGCCACCAGGAAGCCGCAGAGGACGCCGAGCGCGATCAGCGCGCCCATGTCGAGCAGCCAGGACGCGACCTCGTGGTCCCACAGCGGGTCGGTGCTGGACGGGTCGTCGGTGTTCGGGTTGATGTTGTTGAAGTCCAGCGTCGTACCCGCGGCTGCGACGGCCCAGCGGGACGGCATCAGGAACGAGAACTGATTGACGCCGACCGTGCCGTGCAGGATGAACAGGCAGCCGGTGAAGACGACCTGGACGATCGCGAACATCACGAGCAGCGGCATGGTCTTCTCGGCGGTCTTCACGAGCGAGGAGATGACCAGGCCGAACATCATCGCGGTGAAGCCGAGCGCCATGATCGGCAGCGACAGTTCGAGGAGCACCGAGCCGCCGAGGATCAGGCCTTCCTCGGGGATCTCACGACTGGCGAAGCCGATCGCGCCGACCATGAGGCCCTGCAGGACGGTGATGGTGCCGAGCACGATGACCTTGGACATCAGGTACGCGGAGCGGGACAGGCCGGTGGCGCGTTCCCGCTCGTAGATGACCCGTTCCTTGATCAGTTCGCGGACCGAGTTGGCGGCGCCCGCGAAGCACGCGCCGACCGCGAGGATCAGCAGGACCGTGGTGGCGGTGCCGTTCGGGACGTGCAGGCCGGTCTGCGGGTTCACCTTCGGGTTGACGAGCAGGCCCTTGTCCGGCTCGATCAGCAGGCTGACCGCGCCGAGCACGGCGGGCAGGACCACGCTCAGCGCCAGGAAGCCCTTGTCGGACGCGATGACGGAGACGTACCGCCTGATCAGGGTGAACAGCTGGGAGCCCCAGCCCTGTGGCTTGGGCGGTCTCATCATCGCCTGGGGCTGCTGCATGTACTGCTGCTGCGGCTGCTGCTGCGGGGCGGCGGCGTCGATGTCCGCGGCGTACATCTGGTAGTGCTGCGAGCCCTTCCAGCGGCCCGCCCAGTCGTACTCGCGGTAGTTCTCGAAGGCGGAGAAGACGTCGGCCCAGGTGCTGTAGCCGAAGAAGTTCAGGGCCTCCTCGGGCGGGCCGAAGTACGCCACCGAGCCGCCCGGAGCCATCACCAGGAGCTTGTCGCAGATCGCCAGCTCGGCCACGGAGTGCGTGACGACGAGGACGGTGCGGCCGTCGTCGGCGAGGCCGCGGAGCAGCTGCATGACGTCGCGGTCCATGCCCGGGTCGAGGCCCGAGGTGGGCTCGTCCAGGAAGATCAGGGACGGCTTGGTGAGCAGCTCGAGGGCGACCGAGACGCGCTTGCGCTGGCCGCCCGACAGGGACGTGACCTTCTTGTCCTTGTGGATGTCGAGCTTCAGCTCGCGCAGGACCTCGCCGATGCGCTGTTCGCGCTCCTGCTCGCTGGTGTCGGCGGGGAAGCGGAGCTTGGCTGCGTACTTGAGGGCCTTCTTGACGGTCAGCTCCTTGTGCAGGATGTCGTCCTGCGGGACCAGACCGATGCGCTGCCGCAGCTCGGCGAACTGCTTGTAGAGGTTCCGGTTGTCGTAGAGGACCTCTCCCTGGTTGGCGGGGCGGTAACCGGTGAGGGCCTTGAGGAGTGTCGACTTTCCGGAGCCGGACGGGCCGATCACGGCGATCAGGGACTTCTCCGGTACGCCGAAGGAGACGTCCTTGAGGATCTGCTTGCCGCCGTCGACGGTGACCGTGAGGTGGCGGGCCGAGAAGGAGACCTCGCCGGTGTCGACGAACTCCTCCAGGCGCCCGTCGACCAGGCGGAACGTGGAGTGGCCGACGCCGACGATGTCGTTCGGGCCGATCGGGGCGGTGCCGGACTTGGGCAGCGGCTGGCCGTTGACGTAGGTGCCGTTGTGCGAGCCGAGGTCGCGGATCTCGAAGCGGCCGTCGGGCGTCGCGTGGAACTCGGCGTGGTGGCGGGAGACCTGGAGGTCGGAGACGACCAGCTCGTTCTCCAGGGCGCGGCCGATGCGCATGACGTGGCCGAGTGCCACCTGGTGGAACGTGGTGGGGCTGCGGTCGCCGCCCTGCGCCGGGGCGCCCGCGCCGGCGGGGGGCTGGTGCGGGAATTTCTGACCGGGGACCTGCTGGCCGGGGACCTGCTGCGGCGGCACGTGCGCCTGACCCGCGCCGGCCTGCTGAGGCCAGGCCTGCTGGTGCGGCGCGTGCTGCTGTGCGTGGTGCTGCTGTGGCGCGTGCTGCTGCTGCGGCTGCTGCCAGCCGGGGCCCGCCTGCTGGGGGGCGTGCTGCTGGGAGGCGTGCTGCTGCGGGGCGTGCTGCTGCGGGTAGGGGGCCGGGGCCGCCTGCTGGCCGGGGGCCTGCGCCGCCTGGGCCTGCTGCGGGCCGCCCGGGACGGCACTCGGGGCGGCACTCGGAGCGGCGCCGGCGGCCGCGAGGTTGAGGCACGGCCCGTCGGTGGCGTTGCCGAGGTGGACGGCGGTGCCGGGCCCGATCTCGATGTGCTGGATCCGGTGGCCCTGCACGAACGTGCCGTTGGTGCTGCCGTGGTCCTCGATCACCCAGTTCCGGCCGCCCCAGCTGATCGTGGCGTGCCGCCAGGAGACCCGGGCGTCGTCGATCACCACATCGCCGCCCGGATCACGTCCGACGGCATACGACCTGGACACATCAAGCGTCCAGGTCTGTCCATTCATTTCCAGTACGAGTTCCGGCACTCCAGCCCCACTACGTTGTCCCCCGAGCTAGCCCCCGTCTTGGGGAGTCTAGGGATGTCGAACATCGTGGGGAACTATTCCAGGCTCCGCCCGCTGACCGAAAGTCGGGCCTGTGGATGAGCGCCCACCACCCTTGCTGCGCCCGGCCGTTGAGATGCGCATACCCTGCCGTACTGGCTGAATCAGCTGAATCAGCGATCAGTAAGTGCGGAAGGTGCGGATCGTTAGGCATCGGTACAAATGCGTACGGATCGGAAAGTGCTGCTCATCAGGGGCCCGGCGTGTCCGTAGGCCGGGACGGCGGCGCACGTGGCACGCGGTGCCGGATACCGTGGAAGCACCATGAGCGCATCGCAGCCACCGCACCCCGCTGACGTACCCACTCTCCTCGTCAAGATCTTCGGCAAGGACCGGCCCGGCATCACCGCGGGTCTCTTCGACACCCTTGCCGCCTTCTCCGTAGACGTGATCGATCTGGAGCAGGTCGTCACGCGTGGCCGGATCGTGCTGTGCGCGCTGGTCACCGCGCCGCCCGCCGGGATGGAGGGCGAGCTGCGGTCCACGGTGCACAGCTGGGCCGACTCCCTGAAGATGCAGGCCGAGATCATCTCCGGCATCGGCGACAACCGGCCGCGCGGCGAGGGCCGTTCGCACGTGACGGTGCTCGGGCACCCGCTGACCGCGGAGTCGACGGCGGCCATAGCGGCCCGGATCACGGACACCGGCGGCAACATCGACCGGATCTTCCGGCTCGCCAAGTACCCGGTCACGGCCGTGGAGTTCGCGGTGTCCGGCACGGAGACCGAGCCGCTGCGGACGGCGCTCGCCATAGAGGCCGCGGTGCAGGGCGTGGACGTCGCGGTCGTCTCGGCCGGTCTGCACCGCCGGGCCCAGCGGCTCGTCGTGATGGACGTCGACTCGACGCTGATCCAGGACGAGGTCATCGAGCTGTTCGCGGCGCACGCGGGCTGCGAGGACAAGGTCGCCGAGGTGACGGCGGCGGCGATGCGCGGTGATCTGGACTTCGAGCAGTCGCTGCACGCGCGCGTGGCGCTGCTCGAAGGGCTCGACGCCTCGGTGGTGGACAAGGTGCGTACGGAGGTCAGGCTCACGCCGGGCGCCCGCACCCTGATCCGTACGCTGAAGCGCCTCGGCTACCAAGTGGGTGTCGTCTCGGGTGGGTTCACGCAGGTAACGGACGACCTGAAGGAGCGGCTCGGGCTCGACTTCGCGCAGGCCAACACGCTGGAGATCGTCGACGGCAAGCTGACCGGCAGGGTCACGGGCGAGATCGTGGACCGCGCGGGCAAGGCGCGGCTGCTGCGCCGGTTCGCGGTGGAGGCGGGGGTTCCGCTGGAGCAGACGGTGGCGATCGGCGACGGCGCCAACGATCTGGACATGCTGAACGCGGCGGGCCTCGGGGTCGCCTTCAACGCCAAGCCGGTGGTGCGCGAGGCCGCGCACACGGCGGTGAACGTGCCGTTCCTGGACACCGTGCTGTATCTGCTCGGTGTCACCCGCGAAGAGGTGGAGCTGGCGGACACGCACGCGGACTGATCACTCCCGGCAGTCAGCGGGGCCCGGCACGGTGTGCGTGCCGGGCCCCCTGTCGTGAGCGGTCCCGAAGGGGTCGCGAGCGGATCCCAAAGGGGTCGCGAGCGAATCCCGAAGGGGTCGCGAGCGAATCCCGAAGGGGTCAGGAGCGGATCCCGAAGGGCCCCGAACGGGTCGTCTCGGGGCGGGAGTTACTCGTGCGGCGCCCAGTAGTCGAGCAGCGTCGCGGTGCCGGGCTCCAGGCCCTTCCAGGAACCGGTGTACGACAGGGTCGCCATCGCCGCGGTCGGGAAGCCGCGCCGGTTCATGCGTGCCAGGGCGTCGCCCTCGGACGAGCCGGCGAGGACGTCGGCGAGGCCGTGCACTCCGGGGTTGTGGCCGATCAGGAGGATGTCGGAGCAGTCGTCCTGCACTTCGTTGAGCACGGCGATGAGCTCGCCGGGCGAGGCTTCGTACAGACGGTCTTCGTAGACGGTCTTCGGGCGGCGCGGCAGCTCGTGGACGGCGAGCTTCCAGGTCTCGCGGGTCCGGGTGGCGGTGGAGCAGATGGCCAGGTCGAAGTCGATGCCGGTCTCGGCCAGTCTGCGGCCGGCCACCGGGGCATCCTGGCGACCGCGCTCGGCGAGCGGCCGCTCATGGTCGGACACCTGGGGCCAGTCGGCCTTCGCATGCCGAAGGAGGACAATCCTGCGGGGTGTATCGACGCTCATGCGTCCCAGCTTCGCACGAAACGCGCCTTGCGGCGCAGGTAGTTGACATGCTCCGCACGCATGGGTGACCGGGGGTTGAAGCGCGCCGGAACACCCCGTTCGACCTCGGCGGGTCAGAAGGGCAGGGCCTGTCTCAGCTGGGCCAGGACGTCGAGGTGCGGGAGGCGGCCGACCGCCGCGTGCGCGTCGGCGGGGTCCAGCACGAGGGAGAGCAGCAGCACGAAGGCGACCGTGGGCAGGGCGAGCGCCCACCAGGGCAGCTCGGCCGTGATCCGGCCACGTTGCTCCGGGGTGGCTCGGGGGTGCGCCGGTGCCGGCATGTCGCTCGCCTCCGCGGTTCGGTTGCCGTGCGCCGCTCCTTCGCGGGCACATCTTGAACCTACGGACCGACGCGGCCCGGGACTATCAGGTGATCCACCCACTTACCCCTGATACCTGCCCCCTAGGGGACGCGGGGGCAGTGGGGCCGGGGGGCAGTGGGGCCGGGGGGCCTGCCCACTGCGCCGCGCTCAGGGTGAGGCGATGGACGCGACGACGCCGATGACGACGGTGATGGCCAGCATCGCGCCGAGCACGATGAGGAACTTCTTCTGGCCGTTCTGCGGGTTCGGTTCGAGGACGGGCATGCCGCCAAGTCTCGCACCCTTTGCCCGGTCTGCCCTCAGCGGGGTGCCGTGGGCGGCGCCGCGCGCAGGCGCCTCAGCCACGGCCCGCCGGGGACTCGGGCACCCTCGGCCACGGACCCGCCGAACGCTCAGGCGCCTCAGCCACGGCCCGCCGAACGCTCAGGCGCCCTTGTCCGCGGCCCCCGCCCGCTCGGCCAGCTCCGCCTCAATGGTGCGGTTGCGGCCCGCGAGGATGCCGACCGCGATCTGCGGCACCATCAGGCCGGCCATGAGCCCGATGGGCAGGCCCCAGCCGCCGCTGTGCTGGTAGAGGACGCCGACGAGCAGCGGTCCGGGGATGGAGAGCAGGTAGCCGGTGCTCTGCGCGAACGCCGACAGCTTGGCGACGCCCGCGCCGGTGCCCGCGCGCATGCCGACCATCGTGAGGGCCAGCGGGAACGAGCAGTTGGAGACGCCAAGCACGATGGCCCACACCCACGCACCGGCCGCCGGGGCGAGGAACAGACCCGCGTACCCGATGAGTCCGCAGGTGCCGAGGACCACCGCGATCGGGCCCTGGTTGCGCAGCCGCCCCGCCACGCGCGGGATGACGAAGGCGAGCGGGACGCCCATCGCCATGGTCACGGCGAGCAGCAGACCTGCGGTGGAGGCCGGAACGCCCGCGTCCCGGAAGATCTGCGGCATCCAGCCCATCGTGATGTACGCCCCGGTGGCCTGGAGCCCGAAGTAGGCGGCGAGCGCCCAGGCCGTACGGCTGCGGGTGATGGGCAGGGCGAGCACGCCCTTGTCCCGCCCGGCCGCGGCGGACCCCGAGGTGCTCGCGCCTTCAGTCCCGCTCACGCCCTCGGTCTCGCTCGCGGCTTCGGCCTGCCTCGCGCTCCCGCGCCCCGCGCGTACGAGCAGCAGCCAGGGCAGTACGGCCACGGCGGCGACCAGCGCCCACAGGCCGAGCCCGGTCTGCCACTCGCCGCCGAGTGCGCCGGTGAGGGGCACGGTGGCGGCGGCCGCCAGGGATGTGCCGAGGGCGAGCGCCATGGAGTACAGGCCGGTCATACCGGCGACGCGGTCCGGGAACCAGCGCTTCACGATCACCGGCATCAGGATGTTGCTGACCGCGATGCCCATCAGGGCGAGGGCGCTGGCGGCCAGGAAGCCCGGCGTACCGCCCGCGAAGGGACGGACAGCGAGGCCCATGGCGATGGCGGCCATGCCGGCGCAGACCACGGCGGAGGGCCCGAAGCGCCGGGCGAGCTTGGGGGTCATCACGCCGAAGAGGGCGAAGCACAGCGGCGGCACGGACGTCAGCACGCCGGCGACGCTGGCGCTCATGCCGAGACCGGCGCGCACCTCTTCGAGGAGGGCGCCGAGGCTGGTGATCGCGGGACGCAGGTTGAGCGCCGCGAGGACAAGCCCGACGGCGACGAGCCGCAGGGTCCACGCGCGCGTGGTGGGCGGTTCGCTCGCGCTGTGCGGGGTCGCCGTACGCGGTGGGGCCTGGGTCGTCGTCTGGGTTTCCTCGTGTGGCATGAGAGTCATCATAGAATCATGGGATGAATGCTCGCACCACCCTCTCCCTGTTCCGGTCCGGGGACGCGGCGCCGCTTAAGATCCCGGCGACGCCCCGCTCCGCCCGTCCGCCGAAGGAAGCCCCATGCCGCTGACGTCTCCCAGGCGCTCCGCACTCTCCGACCAGGTCATCGCCGAGCTGCGGAACCAGATCACCTCGGGCGAGTGGCCGGTGGGCAGCCGCATCCCCACCGAGCCGGAGCTGGTCGAGCAGCTCGGCGTCGCCCGCAACACGGTGCGCGAGGCGGTACGGGCGCTGGCGCACAACGGCCTGCTCGACATCCGGCAGGGCTCCGGCACCTATGTGGCCGCGACCAGTGAGCTGGCCGGGGTGATGCACCGCAGGTTCGCCGACGCCGACCCCCGGCACATCGCCGAGCTGCGCTCCACGCTCGAGTCGAGCGCCGCGAAGCTCGCCGCCGAGCGCCGCACGGAACGCGAGCTCAAGCAGCTGGACGTGCTGCTCGAACGCCGCGAACAGGCCTGGCAGGAGCGGGACAGGGACGCGTTCGTCGAGGCCGACGCGACCTTCCACCTGGCCGTCGTCTCGGCGGGCCACAACGAGGTCCTCACCGAGCTGTACGCCGACCTCGGCGAGGTCCTGCGCGCCTGGCTCCGCGACGACGTGGGCGAACAGCTGAGCCCCGAGAACAACATGGACCACGCACGGCTCGTGGACGCGATCCGCGCGGGCGACGCGGAGACGGCCGCGGCCGAGGCGGCGGGCTACCCGTTCCTGTGCCGCACGGAGAAGTTCGACGAGAGCAGCGAGAACGACCAGGACGCGGACGGCACGCGCGCGTAGTACGGCACGCGCGCGTAGTGCCGGTTATGGGGCGCACCGGCACGCGTCTCACCTCTCGTGACTGACCCAGGCCGCCCCGACTTCCTTCCAGCAACGCCCCGCCAGCCGTACCGTCATCGCCGGACCGGCCGCCACACGCGCGGTGTCGGTGTCGATGTCCCACCACTCGCGGCACTCGATGTGCAGGGCGACCCTGTCGGTGTCGGGGTACGGGTTGTGGCAGTACGCGACCACGTGCGAGCCGGACTCACGTACGCGGCAGTCGGCGCCGAACGGAGGCTTCACCCGCTGCACGGCGCCCGAGGCGGGATGTGAAGCGGCCTCGGTCGGCAGGGCCACGGGGAGGGAGACCAGGAGCGCGAGACCGGCGAGCACCGACGGCAAGGGGCGGGGGCTGCGCACCGGAAGGACCTCCTCGGCCGTACTACGACAAGTCACTCGGGCTGCCGTGGCTGCACCACAAGGGGGAGAGAGCGGTCTCGAACCCGGACCGGCAGGCGGTCTCGAACTCGACTTCCAGAGTGCGCACTTCGGGCCCCGGGCGCCCGGTCAAGGGGGCCGAACGGGCGACGCCCCGCCTCCCGCGCGGAGCGGGAGACGGGGCGTCGAAAAGGGGCGCTGCGCGATCAGGCACCGATGGCGTGCAGGCCGCCGTCGACGTGGATGATCTCGCCGGTGGTCTTCGGGAACCAGTCCGAGAGGAGGGCGACGATGGCCTTGCCGGTGGGCTCCGGGTCGGTCAGCTCCCAGTTCAGCGGGGAGCGGGTGTCCCAGACGGAGGCCAGGTCGGAGAAGCCCGGGATGGACTTCGCGGCCATCGACCCGAGCGGGCCCGCCGAGACCAGGTTGCAGCGGATGTTCTCGGGGCCGAGGTAGCGCGCCATGTAGCGGTTGGTCGCCTCCAGGGCGGCCTTGGCCGGGCCCATCCAGTCGTACTGCGGCCAGGCGAACTGCGCGTCGAAGGTCAGGCCGACCACCGAGCCGCCGCCCGCTCCGGAGGCGCTGTCAGATGCAGTCATGAGCGGCTTCAGGGCCATCGTCAGCGACTTCAGCGAGTACGCGGAGACGTGCATGGCCGTCGACACCGACTCGAAGGGGGTGTCGAGGAAGTTGCCGCCCAGGGCGTCCTGCGGCGCGAAACCGATGGAGTGCACGATGCCGTCGAGGCCGCCGAGCTCGGCGCGGACCTTGTCCTGCAGACCGGCCATGTGCTCGTCGTTGGTGACGTCGAGCTCGATGACCGTGGTCGGCTTGGGGAGCTTCTTCGCGATGCGCTCGGTCAGCGTCGGCCGGGGCCAGGCAGTGAGGATGATCTCCGCGCCCTGCTCCTGGGCCAGCTTCGCGGCGTGGAACGCGATGGAGGACTCCATCAGCACACCGGTGATGAGGATGCGCTTGCCCTCGAGAATTCCGCCAGTGGTAGTCATCGGTGTCAGTGCCCCATGCCCAATCCGCCGTCAACGGGGATGACGGCTCCAGTGATGTACGAAGCGTCGTCCGAGGCGAGGAACCGCACCGTGGCGGCGATCTCCTCGGGCTGCGCGTAGCGGCCGAGCGGCACCTGGCCGACGATGTTCTGCCGCTGGTCGTCGGTGAGCGCCTTCGTCATGTCGGTGTCGACGAAGCCGGGCGCGACGACGTTGAAGGTGATGTTCCGCGATCCGAGTTCACGGGCCAGGGACCGTGCGAAGCCGACAAGACCGGCCTTGGAGGCGGCGTAGTTGGCCTGACCGGCGGAGCCGAGCAGTCCGACCACGGAGGAGATGAGTACGACGCGGCCCTTCTTGGCGCGCAGCATGCCGCGGTTGGCGCGCTTCACAACGCGGAAGGTGCCGGTGAGGTTGGTGTCGAGGACGGCGGAGAAGTCCTCCTCGGACATCCGCATCAGGAGCTGGTCCTTGGTCACGCCGGCGTTGGCGACGAGGACCTCGACGGGACCGTGCTTCTCCTCGATCTCCTTGTATGCCTGCTCCACCTGCTCGGTGTCGGTGATGTCGCAGCGGACGGCCAGGAAGCCCTCCGGCGGCTCACCCGAGCGGTATGTGATCGCGACCTTGTCGCCGGCGTCGGCGAAAGCCCGGGCGATGGCGAGGCCGATGCCCCGGTTGCCTCCAGTGACGAGAACCGAGCGGCTCAACGGATCACCCTTTCCCTAGCAGTCTGGTACCCCAGCAAACTATCGGTAGCTTCCGCGATACGGAGAATCGAGCCCCGACAGCCCCTCGGAGCACTGACTGTCGGATCTCTACAGAAAGTCCTGGCGACCGTACGGGCCGCCGCGACATGATCGGACACGTCCGGCCGCTGACCGGACACACAGGTTCACGAACACCGACAGCAGCCGACAGGAGACATTCGTGCCTCATTCCATCGATGCAGCGTTCACGGCGCTGCCGTTGCGGGCGCTCGCCGACGCGGCGCTCGCCCGCGCCCGCGCGCTGGGCGCCGAGCACGCGGACTTCCGCTTCGAGCGGGTGCGCAGCGCGGCCTGGCGGCTGCGGGACGCCAAGCCGTCCGGCTCGTCCGACACCACGGACCTGGGGTACGCGGTGCGCGTGGTGCACGGCGGCAGTTGGGGCTTCGCCTCCGGTGTGGATCTGACGATGGACGCGGCGGCGCGGGTCGCCTCCCAGGCCGTCGCGATGGCGAAGCTGTCCGCCCAGGTGATCTCGGCGGCGGGTTCCGACGAGCGGGTCGAGCTGGCGGACGAACCCGTGCACGCCGACAGGACGTGGATCTCCGCGTACGAGATCAATCCCTTCGACGTGCCGGCCGAGGACAAGACCGGGCTGCTCGCCGAGTGGAGTGCGCGGCTGCTCGCGGCCGAGGGTGTGGCGCATGTGGACGCCTCGCTGCTCACGGTGCAGGAGAACAAGTTCTACGCGGACACCGCGGGCACGGTCACCACGCAGCAGCGGGTCCGGCTGCACCCGCAGTTCACCGCGGTCGCCGTGGACGAGAAGAGCGGCGAGTTCGACTCGATGCGCACGATCGCGCCGCCGGTCGGACGCGGCTGGGAGTACCTGACGGGCGACGTGTGGGACTGGGACGCCGAGCTGGCGCAGATCCCCGGCTTCCTGGCCGAGAAGATGCGCGCGCCGAGCGTCGAGCCGGGGACGTACGACCTGGTGGTGGACCCGTCCAACCTGTGGCTGACGATCCACGAATCGATCGGCCACGCAACGGAGTTGGACCGCGCGCTCGGCTACGAGGCGGCGTACGCGGGCACCTCGTTCGCGACGTTCGACCAGCTCGGCAAGCTCAAGTACGGCTCCGAGATCATGAACGTCACGGGTGACCGCACGGCCGAGCACGGGCTCGCGACGATCGGGTACGACGACGAGGGCGTGGCAGGGCAGTCCTGGGACCTGGTCAAGGACGGCACGCTCGTCGGCTATCAGCTGGACCGGCGGATCGCGAAGCTCACCGGCTTCGAGCGGTCCAACGGCTGCGCGTACGCCGACTCCCCCGGACACGTTCCGGTGCAGCGAATGGCGAACGTGTCGCTGCAGCCGGCGCCGGACGGGCCCTCGACGGACGCGCTGATCGCGGGCGTGGAGCGCGGCATCTACGTCATCGGGGACCGCTCCTGGTCGATCGACATGCAGCGCTACAACTTCCAGTTCACCGGCCAGCGCTTCTTCAAGATCGAGAACGGTCGGCTCTCGGGCCAGCTCCGCGACGTCGCGTACCAGGCGACGACCACCGACTTCTGGGGTTCGATGGCCGCGGTCGGCGGCCCCGAGACGTACGTCCTGGGCGGCGCGTTCAACTGCGGCAAGGCCCAGCCGGGCCAGGTCGCGGCGGTCTCCCACGGCTGCCCCTCGGCGCTCTTCCAGAACGTGAACATCCTGAACACGACGCAGGAGGCGGGGCAGTGAGCTCTCGTACGAACAAGCCGCACGAGATCGTCGAGCGTGCCCTCGCGCTCTCCCGGGCCGACGGCTGCGTGGTGATCGCCGACGAGGCGTCGACGGCCAACCTGCGCTGGGCGGGCAACGCGCTGACCACGAACGGGGTGACGCGCGGCCGCACCCTCACCGTGATCGCCACCGTCGACGGCAAGGAGGGCACGGCTTCCGGAGTCGTCTCGCGCTCCGCCGTGACCGCCGACGAGCTGGCGGACATCGTGCGGGCCGCCGAGGACGCGGCACGCTCGGCCGGTCCCGCCGAGGACGCGCAGCCCCTGGTCGACACGGGCGCTGTCTCCGCCGACTTCACGGAGTCGCCCGCCGAGACGAGCTCGGACGTGTTCACGGAGTTCGCCCCTGCCCTCGGTGAGGCCTTCGCACGCGCGCGTGCTGGCGGGCGTGAGCTGTACGGCTTCGCCAACCACGAGGTGACGTCCAGCTATCTGGGGACGTCGACGGGGCTGCGGCTGCGGCACGACCAGCCGAACGGCACCCTCGAACTGAACGCCAAGTCGCCGGACCGCACCCGCTCCGCCTGGGCGGGCCGGGCCACGCGGGACTTCAAGGACGTCGACCCGGCGGCCCTGGACGCGGAGCTCGCCACCCGCCTCGGCTGGGCGGAGCGCCGTATCGAACTGCCCGCAGGGCGGTACGAGACGCTGCTGCCGCCGAGCGCCGTGGCGGATCTGCTGATCTACCAGTACTGGTCGTCGGGCGCGCGGGACGCCGCCGAGGGGCGCACGGTCTTCTCCACGCCCGGCGGCGGCACCCGGATCGGCGAGAAGCTGTCCGAGCTGCCGCTGACGCTGCGCAGCGACCCGGCCGAACCCGGCCTGGAATCCGCCCCGTTCGTCCTCGCGCACGCCTCGGGCGACGACTCCTCGGTCTTCGACAACGGGCTCCCGGTCGGTCCCACGGACTGGCTCCGCGACGGCGAGCTCACGCACTTGCTGAGCACCCGGCACAGCGCGGGCCTGACCGGCCTTCCGGTCGCTCCCGGCGTCGACAACCTGATCCTGGAGGGCGGCGGCGAGCGCAGCTTGGAGGAGATGGTCGCGGCGACCGAGCGCGGGCTGCTGTTGACGTGCCTCTGGTACATCCGCGAGGTCGACCCCGCCACGCTGCTCCTGACCGGCCTCACGCGCGACGGCGTGTACCTGGTGGAGAACGGCGAGGTCGTCGGCGAGGTGAACAACTTCCGCTTCAACGAGTCCCCGGTCGGCCTCCTCGGCCGGGTCTCGGAGGCAGGCCGTACGGAGAAGACGCTGCCGCGCGAGTGGGGCGACTATTTCACCCGGGCTGCGATGCCCGCTCTGCGCGTACCGGACTTCAACATGAGCTCGGTCAGCAAGGGCGTGTGACCGGACCGGAGGGCGCGCTCCGCGCGGGGCGCGCCCTCCGTGTTCGCCGGCCACCGGCCGATACGCGGTTCGGGCCGGTCGTGCGGCCCCCATAGACTGGGGCCAGCGGCCCATTCTGCGGCCGACCTAACGCTACGAGGAGACACGGGATCGTGACGGACATCGTCGACGAGCTTCAGTGGCGCGGACTTTTCGCGCAGTCCACTGACGAGGACGCACTGCGCAAGGCGCTCGCGGACGGCCCGATCACCTTCTATTGCGGCTTCGACCCGACCGCGCCCAGCCTGCACGTCGGGCACCTGGTTCAGGTGCTGACCATGCGCCGGCTGCAGCAGGCGGGCCACCGCCCGCTGGCCCTGGTCGGCGGCGCGACGGGGCAGATCGGCGACCCGAAGCCGACGGCCGAGCGCACGCTGAACTCCCCGGAGACCGTCGCGCTGTGGGTCGAGCGGGTGCGCTCGCAGATCCAGCCGTTCCTGGACTTCGAGGGCGAGAACGCCGCGACGATGGTCAACAACCTGGACTGGACGGGCGGCATGTCCGCCATCGAGTTCCTGCGGGACATCGGCAAGCACTTCCGGGTCAACAAGATGCTCACCAAGGACTCGGTGGCCCGCCGCCTGGAGTCCGACCAGGGCATCAGCTACACCGAGTTCAGCTACCAGCTGCTGCAGGGCATGGACTTCCTGGAGCTGTACCGGCGCTACGGCTGCGTGCTGCAGTCCGGCGGCTCCGACCAGTGGGGCAACCTCACGGCGGGCCTGGACCTGATCCACCGCCTGGAGCCGGACGCCCACGCGCACGCCGTGGCGACGCCGCTGATGACGAAGTCGGACGGCACCAAGTTCGGCAAGACCGAGGGCGGCGCGGTCTGGCTCGACCCCGAGATGACCACGCCGTACGCCTTCTACCAGTTCTGGCTGAACGTCGACGACCGGGACATCTCCACGTACATGCGGATCCTCAGCTTCAAGTCACAGACGGAGCTTGAGGAGCTGGAGCAGGTCACGCAGGAGCGGCCCCAGGCGCGCACCGCGCAGCGTGCGCTGGCCGAGGAGCTGACCACGCTGGTGCACGGCGCCGAGCAGTGCGCCGCGGTGATCGCCGCGTCCAAGGCGCTGTTCGGCCAGGGCGAGATCGGCGACCTGGACGAGGACACGCTGAGCGCGGCGCTCTCCGAGCTGCCGCACGTCGAGGTGACCGAACTGGGCGCGGTCGTCGACCTGTTCGCCGAGGTCGGCCTGGTCGCCAGCAAGTCCGCCGCGCGCCGCACGGTGAAGGAGGGCGGGGCGTACGTGAACAACGTGAAGGTCGCCGCCGAGGACGCCGTGGCCGAGCGGGAGCAGCTGCTGCACGGGCGGTGGCTGGTCCTGCGGCGCGGCAAGAAGAACCTGGCGGCGGTCGAGGTCGTCGACGCCTGATCCCGGCCGCGTAGTACGCACGCGTACGACTACGCGCAGTACCGCGCGCGTACGACGAGGGGCCGGTCCGTGTGGGACCGGCCCCTCGTCGTTGCGTTCTGGACCGTTCAGGTGACCTGTCTCTTGCCCTTCGCCGCCTTGTAGGCCATGTCGCCCAGGAAGACGAGGACCAGGGCGGCGACGAGCTGGAAGGCGTGCCGGCCCCAGTCGATACCTCTCGTCTCGTCGATGCCGAAGCCCGCGGCGATGGAGTTGCCGACCACGCCTCCGATGATGCCGAGCACGGTCGTCAGCCACAGCGGAATGTGCTGCTTGCCTGGGAGAATCGCCTTGGCCAACAGGCCCAGTACGAATCCCACAATGATCGCCCACAACCAGCTCATGGCTGCCTCCTCGTACGGCTCGGTGAGCAGTTACCGACAGTCTCAGGCCTGCGACCGAACCGCGCATTTCGGGACGATCACTCGGGCGCGGGGACGGCGGCCCCGGTCTCCCCGGCGCCGCAGGCCGGGCGTACCGTGGAGGGTGTTCAGACCGGGACGAGACCGGTTACGGCGGGCGGGGTGGTGGGACGTGATGCGGAAGCACAACAACGTCGAGGTGTTCCGGATCACCGGAGCCCGGCAGGGCCTCGCGGACGACGTGCGGGGTCGGCAGCGCCGCTATGTGATCTCCATGTCCGTGCGCACGGTCGCCGTGATCCTCGCCGCGGTGCTGTGGAACGTCGAGCGGCACGTCGCGATCGTCGCCCTCGTGCTCGGTATTCTCCTGCCCTACATCGCGGTGGTGATCGCCAACGCCGGTCGGGAGAACGCCCCTTCGCTGCCGTCCACGTACGTGCCGACACCAGTCAGGCCGATGCTCGACGCGCCCTCGCAGCGCGACTCGGCCGAGGAGGCGGGCCGGACACAGACCACTGAATCGGCGGCCGGGACCGGCGGTGCGGGACAGCGCGAACGGGCACGCGAGCAGGCACGCGAGCAGAGCTGACCGCGAAGCTCAAGAAATGCTCAGATCAATCATGTTGTTCCGGTGCACTGCACCGGGTCCCCCATGACATACTTCGTACGCGCTCCGCATCCCCCGTCGGAGCGACAGACCGACGCCGGGCAGCTCCCCCCGTGGCTGCTCGGCGTCGCCTTTTCCGCGTTGTTTAGGGTTGAGGCGTGAATCTTCCCGGTCTTCCCGGCCTCCCCGGCACGCCTTCCGAGTCCCCCGCCACCCCGCAGTGCTCCGCGAAGGGCTGCCGCTCCGACGCGGTGTGGGTCCTCGCGTGGAACAACCCGAAGCTGCACACCCCGGAGCGGCGCAAGACGTGGCTGGCCTGCGAGGAGCACCGCGAGCATCTGTCGCAGTTCCTGGGCGTACGCGGGTTCCTCAAGGACGTCGTACGCCTGGAGGACTGGGAGGCCTCGGCCGCCGAGAGCTGAGGGCCCACGGAGAGCTGAGGGCCCACGGAGGGCTGAGGGCCCACGGAGAGCTGAGGGCCCACGGAGAGCTGAGCGGCCGCGCCGAGATCCCGGCGCGGTTCCGGTTCAGCCGCCGATCGCCGACATGGGCCGGGAGGGCTGCAGGAACGACGGGTCGTCCAGGCCCGAGCCCGCCTTCTTGCCCCACATGGCCTGCTTCCAGATCCGGGCGATCGTCTCGTCCGAGCCGTCCTCGCCGTCCTCGCCGTCCGAGCGGAGGGCGGCGCGCAGGTCGGTCTCCTCGGTGGCGAAGAGACAGGTGCGGACCTGGCCGTCGGCGGTGAGGCGGGTGCGGTCGCAGGCGGCGCAGAAGGGGCGGGTCACCGAGGCGATGACGCCGACGGTGTGCGGGCCGCCGTCCACGATCCAGCGCTCGGCCGGGGCGGAGCCGCGCTCCTCCTGGCCCTCTTCGGTGAGCGTGAAGCGCGTACGCAGCGACTGCAGGATGTCGCCGGCGGTGATCATGCCGTCCCGCTTCCAGCCGTGCTGGGCGTCCAGGGGCATCTGCTCGATGAAGCGGAGCTCGTAGTCGTTCTCCACGGCCCAGGCGAGGAGGTCGGGGGCCTCGTCGTCGTTGAGGCCCGGCATCAGGACCGAGTTGACCTTGACCGGGGTGAGGCCCGCCTCGCGGGCGGCGGCCATGCCCTCCAGGACGTCACGGTGGCGGTCGCGGCGGGTCAGGGTCTTGAAGACGTCCGGCCTGAGGGTGTCCAGGGAGACGTTGACCCGGTCCAGGCCCGCGGCCTTCAGGGCCTGGGCCGTGCGCTTCAGGCCGATGCCGTTGGTCGTCAGGGACATCTGGGGGCGCGGTTCGAGGGCGGCGCAGCGCTCGACGATGCCGACGAGGCCGGGGCGCAGCAGGGGCTCGCCGCCGGTGAAGCGGACCTCGGTGATGCCGAGCTGGGTGACGGCGATGCGGATGAGACGGACGATCTCGTCGTCGGTGAGCAGGTCCGGCTTGGCCAGCCACTGCAGGCCCTCTTCGGGCATGCAGTACGTACACCGCAGGTTGCACCGGTCCGTCAGTGAGACCCGCAGGTCGGTGGCCACTCTGCCGAAGGTGTCGATGAGCACGTCGGGCCCCTCCCTTTTCCGGTTCCGGTATTCCAGAGCCTACGTGACGGGACCGACAAGAACACCGGCCTGATCCAACGAGACGGGCCGCGGCCCTGTCGTAGGGATCTACGACGAGACGTGCCGCGGCCCCGTCGTAGGGATCTACGACGGGGCCGCGGCGCGGGTGACGGCTCCCGGCTCAGTGGCCGGAGACGGCCTTCCGGCTCAGGAGACGGCCTTCCGGCTCAGGAGACGGCCTTCCGGCTCAGTGGGCGCCGGTGCCGGTGAGGGAGCGGACCTCGAGCTCCGCGTACTTGCCGTCGTCCGGCTTCTCCTTGGAGAGGACCGTGCCGAGCCAGCCGAGCAGGAAGCCCAGGGGGATGGAGATGATCCCCGGGTTCGCCAGCGGGAACCAGTGGAAGTCGACCCCGGGGAACATCGACGTCTCCTTGCCCGAGACGACCGGCGAGAACAGCACGAGCAGCACGGACGAGGCCAGGCCGCCGTAGATCGACCACAGCGCGCCCTGGGTGGTGAACCGCTTCCAGAACAGGCTGTAGAGGATGGTCGGCAGGTTGGCCGACGCGGCCACCGCGAAGGCGAGGGCGACCAGACCGGCGACGTTGAGGTCGCGGGCCAGGGCGCCGAGGGCGATGGAGACGATGCCGATGAAGACCGTCGCCCAGCGGGCCGCGCGGACCTCCTCCTTCTCCGTGGCCTGCCCCTTGCGGATGACGTTGGCGTAGATGTCGTGCGCGAAGGACGACGAGGACGCCAGGGTCAGACCGGCGACCACCGCGAGGATGGTGGCGAAGGCGACGGCCGAGATCACGGCGAGCAGGATGGCGCCGCCGGCGGACTCGCCACCGCCGCCGATCTCCAGGGCCGCGAGCGGTGCGGCCGTGTTGCCCGCCTTGTTGGACGCGGTGATCTCGTCCGACGAGAGCAGGGCCGCGGCGCCGAAGCCGAGGACGATCGTCATCAGGTAGAAGGCGCCGATGATGCCGATGGCCCAGTTCACGGACTTACGGGCGGCCTTGGCCGTGGGCACGGTGTAGAAGCGGATCAGGATGTGCGGCAGGCCCGCGGTGCCCAGGATCAGGGCGATGCCGAGCGAGATGAAGTCCAGCTTCGAGGTGGGCGAGACGCCGTACTTTAGTCCGGGCTCCAGGAACGCCGCGCCCTTGCCGCTGTTCTCGGCGGCGGCGCCGAGCAGGTCGGAGACGTTGAAGCCGAACTTCAGCAGGATCAGGAAGGTGATCAGGACGGTGCCGCCGATCAGCAGCACGGCCTTGACCATCTGCACCCAGGTGGTGCCCTTCATGCCGCCGATGGTGACGTACACGATCATCAGGACGCCGACGAGGGCGACGATGCCGATCTTGCCCTCGTCGGTGGTGATGCCGAGCAGCAGCGCGACGAGGACGCCCGCGCCCGCCATCTGCGCGAGCAGATAGAAGATCGACACCACGATGGTGGAGGCACCGGCGGCGGTACGGACGGGGCGCTGCCGCATCCGGTACGCGAGCACGTCGCCCATCGTGTACCGGCCGGAGTTGCGCAGCGGTTCGGCGACCAGGAGCAGCGCGACGAGCCAGGCGACGAGGAAGCCGATGGAGTACAGGAAGCCGTCGTAGCCGAACAGGGCGATGGCGCCGGCGATGCCGAGGAACGACGCGGCGGACATGTAGTCGCCGGAGATGGCGAGGCCGTTCTGGAAGCCGGTGAACTGGCGGCCGCCGGCGTAGAAGTCGGCAGCGTCCTTGGTCTGCCGGCCGGCCCAGACGGTGATGACGAGGGTCGCGACGACGAAGAGGCCGAACAGCGTGATGATGAGCGGCTGGTGCTCGCTGACCTCGGACGACGCCGCGAGGACTTCGGAAGGCGCCGCGAGGGAGACGTGCTGGCTCATGCTCCGGCCTCCATACGGGACTTGATGGCCTCAGCCTTGGGGTCGAGCTTGGCCGCGGCGTGCCGCGAGTAGAGCCAGGCGATGAGGAACGTGCTGACGAACTGCAGGATCCCGAAGACGAGGGCGACGTTGATGTTGCCGAACAGCTTGGTGCCCATGAAGCCGCCCGCGTAGTTCGAGAGCAGCACGTACAGCAGGTACCAGGCGATGAAGGCGATCGTCAGCGGGAAGGCGAAAGAACGGTGCGAGCGGCGCAGTTCGCCGAATTCCGCACCCTTCTGCACCTCGACGAACGCCTCCGTCGTGGGGGTCGCCGGACTGCTCTCTGAACCGCCCTTCGACGGTGGTGGTGCATCGGTGGCCACGGATTCTCCTAGCGACACGGGTGCGTTGACGTCGGGCATGTGACCTCGCGATGAGCGCTCTCGGGGGCGAACAAGTGAGCAGGATCACGCGGGCCGGATGGCGATGCTAGGCCCATCGACACGTGATCCAACAGGGGTCAGATGCTTGCTTCACCCAACCGCAACCGCACGGCGGCGCGCCCGTTCCACCCCAACTCCCCATCTTTCTGCGGCAAGTCGTTGCCGGTCAGCAAGGCGCGGCGCTACGTTCAGGCCTTGGCTTCGCGCCAAGTGACGCCCGGGCACGGCTGGTGTTCGGGTTTTTTGTTCACGGATGAATACGGATGAAGTGGAGACCCCATGACTCATCTGCGCTCCAGACGCCGTCGCCTCGCCGCGCCGGTCGGTCTGGCCGTCGCCCTCTCGACGGCGACACTCGGGCTGCTGCCGGGCTCCGCGTCCGCGGCGGCGTCCCAGGGCGAGCAGACCCAAGTGGCCGCGGACGCACCGAAGTTGGCCTACGTGGTGAACACGAAGGCGGACGACGACACGATCGCCTCGGTGAAGAAGGCGATAGCGAAGGCCGGCGGCAGCGTCGTGGTCGCGTACGACCGCATAGGCGTCATCGTCGTGCACTCGGCGAATCCGGACTTCGGCAAGGAAATACGCAAGGCCCGCGGCGTGCAGTCCGCGGGCGCGACGCGTACGGCCCCGCTGAAGGCCGCCGGCACGACGGAAGAGGGCGCTCCGCAGTACGTGGACGCGCCCGCGGCGAGCACCAAGTCGGCGGCCGGGGACGCGGAGCCGATGGAAGCCGACCAGTGGGACCTGCGGGCGATCGGCGCCGACAAGGCCGCGAAGATCAACCCGGGAAGCTCCAAGGTGACGGTCGGCGTGATCGACACGGGGGTGGACGACACCCACCCGGACCTGGCGCCCAACTTCTCCGCCTCGCAGTCCGCGAACTGCGTCGGCGGCAAGGCGGACACGTCGCCGGGCGCCTGGCGTCCGTACACCGCGGAGGACTACCACGGCACCCACGTCGCCGGGGAGATCGCGGCCGCGCGCAACGGCATCGGCGTGGCCGGTGTCGCGCCCGGCGTGAAGGTCGCCGCCATCAAGGTGAGCGACCCGGACAACGACCTCTTCTACCCGGAGAGCGTGGTCTGCGCCTTCGTGTTCGCCGCCGACAAGGGCATCGAGATCACCAACAACAGCTACTACGTGGACCCGTGGCTGTACAACTGCATGGACGACCCGGACCAGAAGGCCATCGTCGACGCGGTCAACCGGGCCCAGCTGTACGCCCAGCGCAAGGGCACGCTGCACCTCGCCTCGGCGGGCAACTCCAACCACGATCTGGCCTCGGACGCCATCGTGGACGACTCCTCGCCGGACGACTCGACTCCGGTCGAGCGGACCATCGACCCGAGCGAGTGCTTCGACGTCCCGACGCAGCTGCCGGGCGTCGTCACGGTCTCGGCGACCGGCGACAAGAACCTCAAGTCGTACTACTCCACGTACGGCAAGGGGGTCGTCGACGTCGCCGCGCCGGGCGGTGACAAGTACCAGATCCCGGACAACCCGTCGAAGAACGGGCGGATCCTGTCGACCATGCCGGAGAACCAGTACGGCTGGCTGCAGGGCACCTCGATGGCGTCGCCGCACGCCGCCGGTGTGGCCGCGCTGCTGAAGTCCACCCACCCGAAGGCGGGCCCGGCCCAGCTGCAGCGGCTCCTCAAGGTGCAGGCGGACAACCCGGGCTGCCCGACCGAGCCGTACGACCCGGACGGTGACGGCACGGTCGACGCGGAGTGCGAGGGCGGCAAGAACCTGAACGGCTTCTACGGCTTCGGCATCGTGGACGCCCTGGACGCGGTCCGCAAGTAGATCTGTCCCAGGTCCAGCTGTGCCCCAGGTGTACGGGCCGTCCGATCAACGGGCGGCCCGTACGCGCGCGTTGTGGGGGCTGTGTCGACATGCGCCCGCGGCCGCGTGGCCTGCCGGACGGGCGGAGCCCCCGGAGGGGCTGGGCGGGGAAAGCCACCAGTGGACCGTCGAGCTTGCCGGGCCCCGACGTTCCGGTGACGATCAGTCGATGAGCATGTCCGAACCCTCCGTCGCCGTGCGGGAAGAGGTGCCCGAGGTGGGCGCGGCCGTACGGCGGGCCGCGGTGCGGCGGGCGCTCGCCGTGCTCGTCCTTGTCGCCGCCGCCGCGCTCGTACCGCTGCTCGGGCCCCCGCTCGCGCTCGACGGCACCGGCGAGGCCCGGCCGCCCGGGGTCGCGGTCGTCACGCTGCTGCGGATCACGATGTTCGCCGCGCTGTGCGTGCTCGTCGGGGAGTCGGCGGCCGCGTGGCTGGCGCGGCGGGTCCCGGACGCGCCCGGCGGTACGCCGAGGAGCTGGGGGCTCGTCGCGGCCTTCGTCGGCGCCGCCTCCGCCGTGGGACTCGCGCTGATCGTCGCCAACGGCAACCTCGTGCCGGGCTCGCTCGACGAGCTGCATCCGGGGCGGCTGTACGAGACGACAGACGGGCTGCTCGCGCTCCTGGAGGTCAACGCCTTTGTCGCCGCCGGGTTCTGTGCCCGGTCCCGCAGGCCCGGCACCGCCACCGTGCCGCTCGCCGCGGTGATCGTGGCGGAGGCGCTGCGCGCCCACCCGGACCTCGGCCGGGAGGACGACCCGCTGCTTGGCAGCCTGCTCACGCTGGTCCATCTGACCTGTGCGGCGCTGTGGGCGGGCGGGCTGCTCCAGGTGCTGCGCACGATGCGGGCCTGGCGTGCGCGCCCCACGGCGGGCGCCGCGCTGCTCGGCCGCTACGCGCGCGTGGCGGCCGTTCTGTTCGCCGGGGTCACGGCCACCGGCGTCTGCTCGACGCTGCGCAAGCTCCCCCTGGAATCGGTGTTCACGACCGCGTACGGCCGCGTCCTGATCGCCAAGCTGCTGCTCGTCGCCGTGATCGCCGCCCTGGCCGTGACCGCCCGCGTCCGGCTGCGCCGCTCCCGCGACCCGTACGCGGCGATCGCGCCCGCGCGGGTCGAGGTGCTGGTGCTCGCCGTGGTGGTCGCGGTCTCGGCGCTGCTCACGGCCGTGCCCGCGCCGGTGTGGTGGGAACGGCCGCTGTGGGGTTGAGCGTCGCGAGGACTCCCCTGGCCAGCAGGTACTGGGCCGCCGCGTACGTCAGCATGATCCAGAAGTCCGGTCTCGGCAGCTGCGGCCACTCGGCGATCCCGGAGGCGATCAGGGTGTCGGAGAGCAGGAAGAGCGCACCGCCGGCCCCGGCCGCGAGCCCGAGCCGCGCCGACCGGAAGGCCATGGCGGTGAGCAGCAGGCTGTACCCGGCGACCGGGACGCGCAGCTCCGCCGGAAGGTCGGCCCAGAGCAGCGCGACCGTACCGACGAGCGCGGCACCGTAGGCGAGGCCGAGCGGCAGGGTGTGCGGGCGGGCCGTCCCGTAGCGCGTGAAGAGCAGCAGGTAGCAGACGTGACCGGCCGCGAACGAGGCCATGCCGCCGAGGAAGGCGGGCTCGGCGTCGAAGAGCAGCAGTACGTCGCCGCCCCAGCCGAAGAGCAGCGCGGCGACCAGGAGCGGCGGCACGCGCCCCGCCCGCTCACCGCACGCCCGCCAGGCGCACACCGCCCACCCGGCGAGCAGCGGCATGAGCAGGGGCTTGCACACGGTGTGGCCAGGGGTGAAGCCTGCGAGCAGGGAGCCCAGGTCGCCGGCGAGGGCGAGGCCGAACGCGGCGAGCAGCAGCCGCTCAAGCCTCACGCGGCACCTTCCGCGACCGCGTCCTGCCGCTTGGCCTCGGCGGGCGACTCGGGCGGCGCGGGCGACCAGCCGGGCCCGCGGAACAGCCGTCCGCCCCGCTCGCGCCAACTCCCCGCCGCTCTCAGGTCCTTGGCGATGGAGACGTACTCGTGAGTGGCGACCTTGAGCGGGTTGTACGTGTCGATGTTCTTGGTCAGACCGAAGACGGGCCGGTCGGTCTCGGGCACGAACGAGCGGAAGAGCCGGTCCCAGACGATGAGGATGCCGCCGAAGTTGCGGTCCAGATAGCTGCCCTGGGAGGCGTGGTGGACGCGGTGGTGCGAAGGCGTGTTGAAGACGAACTCGAAGGGGCGCCACATCTTGTCGATGCGCTCGGTGTGAATCCAGAACTGGTAGACGAGGTTCACCGACGAGCAGAACGCGAGCGCGGCCGGGTGCACGCCGAGGGCGATCATCGGCAGGTAGAACGGCCAGACGGTGAGGCTCGTCCAGGGCTGGCGCAGGGCGGTCGACAGGTTGAACTTGCGGCTGGAGTGGTGCACCACGTGGCAGGCCCACAGGATGCGGATGACGTGGTGGCCGCGGTGCGACCAGTAGTAGAAGAAGTCCTGCGCGAGCAGCATCAGGGGCACCGTCCACCACAGCACGGGCACCTTCAGCGGGCTGAGTTCGTACACCGCGGTGTAGATGGCGACGATCGGGATCTTCCACAGGAAGTCGAAGACGAGGCTGCCCAGTCCCATGCCGATGCTGGTGGCGGCGTCCTTGGTCTCGTACGCCGCGGCCTCCTCGTCGGGATGGAGCCGGTAGCTGACGATCTCGACAACCGTGAGCAGCACGAACGCCGGTATGGACCACAGCACTACATCAGGCAGGTTCGGGGACATGGATGCACCGTAAGGGCGGTCGGGGCGGGTCGACTAGAGGTAGTTACCCACAAGTATTACTAGAGGTAAGCCCTTCCAGGCTGTCGGTCTCCTACACCACCCACTCAGGGCCGACATGACGCACCGACCCGCGCAGCCTCACCACACCCGTACCGACCCGCCGCGGGCGAAGGCCGGTGACGTGGCGTTCGCGGGTGGGGTGTGGAGGGGCTCGGCGAGTTCCGCGACCGTCGGGCCGGCCTTCGCCGCGAGGGTGTCCAAGTGGTCCAGGTCGAACCCGTAGACGCGGGCCGCGTTGCCGCCGACCATGGCCGCGATCTCCTCGGGCGGCAGTCCGGCGTAGGCGGCCCTGAGGCCCTCCCGGGTGTACGGGTACGTGCCCTCGTCGTGCGGATAGTCGCTGCCCCACATGATCTTGTCGAGGCCGATCCGCTCCCGCAGGGGCACCTCGTGCGGGCGCATGAAGCTGGCCCCCACGTAGCAGTTCTCCGCCCAGACCGTGGACGGTCCCTTGCCCATCGAATCGGCGAGCCCCACACCGAACTTGGACTCCGCGGTGCCCGCCCCCGAGCCTGCCTTCGCGGCCGCCGACACGAGCCTGCCGTGGTAGTAGTCCAGCATGTCGAGCACGCCCGGGATCCAGCCCGAGCCCTGCTCGGTGAGGACCAGCTTCAGGTCCGGGTGGCGGCGGAACGCCCCGCCGAAGATCAGGTGCCACAGCGCCCGGTGCGAGAACCAGGTCGTCTCCACCATGAACACCGCCCGTGCGGCCGGTTCCTCGCCAAGGGGCGGCGAGGCCGAGCCCGCGTGGTGATTGACCGGAACGCCGAGCTCCGCGCAGACCGCCCAGATCGGGTCGTACGCCGACGAGTACAGCTCAGGCAGACCCGAACCGGGCGGCGTGCCGGGGAGCAGCAGGCCGCCGGTCAGCCCTGCGGCATGGCAGCGGCGGATCTCGCGTACCGCCTCGTCCACGTCGTTGAGGAGAATCTGGAAGACGCCCGCGCGGCGGCCGGGCGCGGCCGCGCAGAAGTCGGCGAGCCAGCGGTTGTGGGCACGCAGGCCCGCCCAGCGCTGCTCGAACTCGGCGCGCGTGGGCGCCGGGGCCATCAGCGACGCGGACGGGAAGAACGGCGGGATCGTGTTGGGGAACACCACCTCCGCGACGATGCCGTCCTGTTCGAGCTCGGCGATGCGGCGCTCGGAGTTCCAGTTCTTGTCGGCGGTGTCGGCGAGAAGGTCCTCGTACGGATTGACGTAAGTCGCCGCCCAGGCGTCGAACGTGTCGTGGTGGGCGGAGTCCAGGTACGGCTTGTAGTCGAGGAGGTCGGCGCCCGCGTGGCAGTCGGCGGAGATGACGGTGTAGCGGTCGTGCGGGGTCATCAGCGCACCCCCAGGGTCGGGAAGTCGTGGTCGGTGAGCCAGTGCCGGCCGACCTCGCGGGAGCGGGCCCAGGAGGCCTCGACGGCGCTCTGGTCCGCGTCCTGGCCGAGGTCGGCGGGGGTCGGGCCGATACGCCTCGCTATAGGGGCGAGTTTCGCGGTGTCGAAGCCGAAGACCTCGGCGGCGGCGAGGCCGAGCATGCGGCGGGTCTCGGCGACGGGGATGTCGTGGAAGGTCTTCCGCAGCCACGCGCGCGTGTCCGGCCACGTGCCCTCGGGGTGCGGGAAGTCGGAGCCCCACAGGATGTTGTCGACGCCGATCTCGTACCGCTGGGCGAGTTCGCGGCGCTTGGTGTTGGTGGCGCAGATGAACACCTGGCGGTCCAGGTACTCGTGCGGGGGCCGCTTCAGCTCGGCGAACGGGGAGAGCTTCTTGCCGCCGTGCGCGCCGAGGTAGAGCCGGTCCATGAACCAGAGCAGGTTCGGCAGCCACCAGCAACCCGACTCCGCCACACCGAACTTGAGCCCCGGGTGCCGCTCGAAGACACCGGACCAGAGCAGGAACCACAGGGGCCGCGCGGGCCACCAGGTGACCTCGCTGACGTAGATGCCGAGGTGGTCGCCGTACTCGTGCCGGGGCGCCGCGCCGGAGTGCGTGACGAGCGGCATGCCGGTCTCGGCCGCCGCCGCCCAGACGGGGTCGTAACGCCGGTCGTGGTAGGGCGCTTTGTCGACCCACATGGACGGGATCATCAGCGCGCCGAGTCCGGACTCCTTGGCCCGGTGGATCTCGGCGACGACCCGGTCCACCTCGCCGGTGACGGGCAGCAGGGCGACCCCGCAGTGCCGTTCGGGATGGGCGGACACGAACTCGGCGAGCCAGCGGTTGTGCGCCTGCGCCCCGGCCATGCCGAGTTCGGGGTCCTGGTCGCCGGAGAGGCCGAGGCCCACGCCGAAGGGCGCCGCCGTCTGGCTGTCGACGGCGTCCGCGTCGGGGAAGACGACCTCGGCGGCCACTCCGTCCCCGTCGAGCTCCTTGACGCGCTGAGCGGTGTCCCAACCGCCTTTCAGGCCTTCCTCGTTGTCGCTGAACCACTTGTTCGCGAAGGCCTCGTTGCGCACGCCGAGCCGGGTCATCTCCTCGCGGCGGCGCTCACGTCCGGCGAGGAAGTCGTCGAAGTCGCGGTGGAAACGGGAGTCGAGGTAGGGCCGGTACTCCTCGGTGGGAAGGCCGGCGTGGCAGTCGGAGGAGATGATCAGGTACGGGTCCTGGTCCTTTTCGGGGTCGGGCATCTCGGTCACTGCTCCTCAGTCCAGTCAGTCCAGAATGAAAGGTTCGAGGTACGAGGGGTCGGCGCGGTCGAGCATCGACTGCGAACGCGCCCGGATCTGCCGGTCGCTGTGCTCGCTCTCGGGCAGCAGCCAGAAGCGGTCCTCCCTGATGCCGTCCGCGACAAAGTCCGCGACCTCCTCGACGGGCGTGAACCGCACCTCCTGCCCCGCCTCCTTCATCGCGGCCTCCCACTGGCCGAGGCTGCGGTACGGGGTCCGGCGCGGCCGCTGCTTCGCGTACCGCTCGGGCCGGTTGCGGTGCGACTCCCACAGGCCGGTGCGCAGCATGTGCGGTCCGGGGAAGAGCACGGACGCCCCCACGCGCGCGTGCTCCGCCTTCAGGTGCGCGTACAGCGACTCGGTCAGCGTGACGACGGCGGCCTTGGTGACGGCGTACACGGAGGCGGTGGGCAGCGGGGCGATGCCGCCGTCGCCGGACGAGGTGTTGACGACGTGGCCGGGCTCTCCGCCCGCGAGCATCCGCGGCAGGAAGGCCTGTACGCCGTGGAAGACGCCCCACACGTTGACGGCGAACGCCCACTTCCAGTCGTTCGGTTCGTGCTCCCACATCCGTCCCTCGGCGCCCGATCCGACACCCGCGTTGTTGCAGAGCACATGCACGGCGCCATAGGCGTCGTACGCCGCGTCCGCGAGTTCTGTGACCGAGTCACGCTCGGAAACGTCCACTACGCGCGCGTGCACCTCGGCGCCCGTGCCACGCAGATCGGCGGCGGCCTTGTCGAGGGCCGCCTCCTCGACGTCCGCGAGGACCACCTTCAGCCCGTCGGCGGCGAACCGCCGGGCCATCGCCAGGCCGATGCCGCTCGCGGCGCCGGTGACGACGGCGACCTGTCCGGGGCGCAGCTCCATCAGGCACCGCCCTTCCCGGCCACCGGGTTCGTACTGCCCTCCGGCGGCCCGTCGAGGATCTGCTGCGGGTCGTCGTACCGCTGGTGGATGTACGGCAACAGGGACTCGGCGCTGACGCGTTCGGCGACCCGGCCCTGCTGGTCGGTGGTCTTCTCGCCGATGGTCAGCTCGACGAGCGAGAACACCGGCAGGTCCGCCACCGGGTCGTACATCGACTCGCGCAGGACCACGTCCCCGGTGATCCGCTCCAGCTTGCGCACCTTCTCGTGGCGTACGCAGTGCACGAGGGCCGCGTCGTCCTCCAGGCCCGAACCGTCCACCGCGGGCAGGAACTTGAAGTAGAAGTCGGTCTTCCGGGCCGGCTCAGGCGGCGGCAGGGCCTCGCCGACCGCGCCGCGCACCTCCACGAACGCGATGCCGTGCCGGGCCAGCGCCGCGCGGACGACGAGCCCGTCCCGCTCGACGGTGACCTCGCCCAGCTTCTTCGGTTCGCCGAAGACCTCGCGGCCGCCGATCAGCGCCCGCTCGTGGGTCATCGGCATCACCAGCGGGTACCAGCCGGTGACCCCGCCGTGCGCCGCGGCGACCGCGACGGAGCCCGCGCCGAGCGGGTACCCCGGCAGGTCGACCTTGCTGATGTTGGCCCGCACCAGGGGCCTGCCGGTGGGTTTCAGCGGCGGCGGGAGGACCGCGGCGACCGCGTCCGGGTCGGTCTCCCATACGGCGACGACTCCCGTGGACCAGATGTCGGGGAGCTTCGCGCTCGCGCCGCGCGCCGCCCGGATCTCCGCCTCGGAGCGTGCGCCGTACCGTATCCGTGCCATGTCGTACCACCCTTCGCAGGACGTGCTCGACGTGCGCGGTTCTGTAACACAGTTACACCGTGGGCGATGAAGGGTAAAGAGCCGTGCACGCAAGGGAGTTGGGGGTGCCGTGTCCGGTCGTGCCCGTGGTTCCGGTCCCGTACGGCCGTCGCTGACCCGTGAGCAGGTGCTCGCGACGGCCGCCGTCCTGGTCAAGCAGCACGGGCCGGGCGCTCTGACGATGCGGAAGCTCGCCGCCGAGCTCGGCACCGCGGTCACGTCGATCTACTGGCACGTCGGCAACCGCGAGTCGCTCCTCGAAGCCCTCGTCGAGCGGACCGTCGAGGAGCTCGGCGACCTCACCCCGCGCGGCCGCACCCCGGCGGCCCGGCTCGTGTCGGTGGCCCGTGCGCTGCGCCGCCGGCTGCTCGACCATCCGCATCTGATCGCGATGGTGCACGAACGCGGCCTCACCGAGCGGATGTTCCAGCCCGCCGCCCGCGCCCTGGTGCACGAGGTGCACGCGGCGGGACTGCGCGGCGCCCCGGCCGCGGAGGCGGTACGGGCGGTCCTGTTCCAGACCGTCGGCTTCGTCCTGGTCGAGCGCAACCGCGCCCGCACGCCCGTACAGCGGCCCGGCGAGCAGGAGCTGTGGGACGTGCGGGGCGCCGGCCAGAGTGTGCACGATCCGGCGCTCGCGCGCGCCCTTGCCCGCGGACCGCAGCCGGAGAAGCTGTTCACGGTCTCGGTCCGGGCCCTGGTCGAGGGCCTCCTGAACACCCCGTCGACCCCGTCGCGCACCCCGTCACGCACCCCGTCGAGCAGCCCGTCACGCACCCCGTCCAGCACCCCGTCCAGCACCCCGTCGCGCGCCCCCGGAACCGACTCGAGTGCGGACTCCCGTACGCCCGGGGCGAGTTGACGGAGCCGGGCACGGGCGGCGGACCACGTGTCCGCGTTGTCAGTGCCGGGCCGTATCCTCATGGACCATGCTCGAAGACCGCACGACAGCAGCGCCGTGGCCGGCCGCGTACCCCTCGGGGTACGCGGTCGTCGACGTGGAGACCACCGGCCTCGCAAGGGACGACCGGATAGTGTCGGCTGCCGTCTACCGGCTCGACGCCCAGGGCGAGGTCGAGGACCACTGGTACACGCTGGTCAATCCGGAGCGCGACCCTGGCCCGGTGTGGATCCACGGTCTGACGAGTGACGTCCTCGAAGGCGCCCCGCTCTTCCCGGAGATCGCCGAGGAGTTCTCGGCCCGCCTGGAGGGCCGCGTCCTGGTGGCGCACAACGCCGTTTTCGACTGGTCGATGATCGCCAGGGAGTACGCCCGCGCGCGGCGCACCGCCCCGGTCCGCCAGCGCCTGTGCACGATCGCGCTCGCCAAGGAGCTGCGCCTGCCGCTGCCCAACCACAAGCTGGAGTCGCTCGCCGCGCACTTCGGCGTCGTGCAGCAGCGCGCGCACCACGCCCTGGACGACGCGCGGGTGCTCGCCGAGGCGTTCCGCCCGAGCCTGCACGCCGCCGCCGGTGACGGAGTGCGCCTCCCGCTCCTGGAGTGCCGCCCCCTGACCGAGTGGCAGGACTCCCCCGCGACCCCGCACATCGGCCGCCAGGGTTCGTACCGCCCCGGCGGCTGGCGCCCCAACCGCAAGCGCCCGGCGTGCCCGTACCCCAACCCCGGGCGGTACGAAGCAGACAAACCCCTCAAGCAGGGCATGCGGGTGGCGTTCTCCGGTGACACCTCGGTCGAGCGTGAACTCCTGGAGGACCGCGCGGTCGACGCCGGACTGCACGTGGCGACGAGTGTGTCCCGGCTGACCAGCCTGCTCGTCACCAACGACCCGGACGCGGGCACGTCCAAGGTCGTCAAGGCGAAGTCGTACGGCACCCCGATCCTCGACGAGGCCGCCTTCGGCCAGCTCCTGCGGGACGTCGCCCCGGCCACCGGGAGCTGAGCGGGCCGTCAGACGGGTGAGGCGCGGGACCGCGACCGAGTGATTGTCGGCGCCGCGTCCCGCATGCCTGACCCGCGCGGGCGTGCCCGGGTCCCAACCTGTGGCGCATGGCACGTTGCGAGGTCTGCGGAAACGACTACGGCATGTCCTTCGAGGTGCACGCGCAGGGCGCGGTGCACGTCTTCGACTGCTTCTCCTGCGCCATCCACCGCATGGCGCCCATCTGCGAGCACTGCCGCTGCCGGATCATCGGGCAGGGCGTCGAGGTCGAGGGGCACTGGTTCTGCGGGGCGCACTGCTCCCGCGCCGAGGGGAGGGTGGGCATCGTCGACAAGGTGTGAACAGTGGCTCAGCGCAGGCAGGGCCTGAGGCCCCCGGCGGGACCCCACCCGCCGGGGGCCGTCGTGTGCGGGGTACCGTCGACGTCGTGTACCGCTTCCTGTTGTCCCGGCAGTGGGTCCTGCTCACCCTCCTCGCCCTTGTCCTCATCCCTGTGATGATCGAGCTGGGCTTCTGGCAGTTCCACCGGCACCAGCACCGGGTCGCGCAGAACACCCTGATCGCGGACAACCTGGCGGCCGACCCCGCCCCCGTCGAGGACCTCACGTCTCCGGGCCACACCGTCCCGCGCAAGGACTACTGGCGGCAGGTCACGGCCACCGGCACCTTCGACACCGAGCACGAGGTCGTCGTACGCCGCCGCACCAACGCCGACGAGCGGGTCGGCTTCCACGTACTGACGCCGCTCGAACTGCGCGACGGCAAGGTGCTGCTCGTCAACCGCGGCTGGGTGCCCTCGGCCGCCGACCAGACGACGTTCCCGAAGGTGCCCGCGCCGCCCGCCGGCGAAGTCACCGTCACCGGCCGCCTGATGGCCGACGAGACCACCGACGGCAGCGGCATCAAGGACCTCAAGGGGCTGCCGCCGCGCCAGACCATGCTGATCGACAGCGAGGACCAGTCCCGGTCCCTCGGCAAGCAGGTCCTCGGCGGATACGTCGAACTGGCCACGCCCGAGCCGAAGGACGGCTCCCCCGAGCTGATCGGCTCCCCCGACCACGACTCGATCGGCCCGCACATGGCGTACGCGATCCAGTGGTGGCTGTTCGCCGCGGGCGTGCCCGTCGGCTGGTGGATCATGGTCCGCCGCGAGCGCCGCGACCGGGAGAGCGCGGCGGAGGCTCCGGCCGCGGAGGACGTGCCCGCGCCCGCGTGACCGCTTCGTGGACCGGCCTCGCCCCCGCCGCCGCAGACCCGGCAGGATAGGGCCATGGATCTTGGACTGAAGGACCGTGTCTACGTAGTCACCGGCGCCACCCGAGGGCTCGGCCACGCCACGGCGCGGGCCCTGGTCGCGGACGGCGCGAAGGTCGTCGTCACCGGACGGGAGGAGAAGTCGGTCGCCGAGGCCGCCGCCGCGCTCGGCGAGAACGCGGTCGGCCTGGCCGCCGACAACGCCGACCCGGCCGCCGCCGCCCGCCTCATCGGCACCGCCCGCGAGCGCTTCGGCCGCTTCGACGGCGTCCTCATCAGCGTCGGCGGCCCGGCCCCCGGCACCGCCGCGAGCAACACCGACGAGCAGTGGCAGTCGGCCTTCGAGTCGGTCTTCCTCGGCGCGGTCCGGCTCGCCCGCACGGCCGCCGCGGAGCTCTCCGACGGCGGCGTCATCGGCTTCGTGCTCTCCGGTTCGGTGTACGAGCCGATCGCGGGCCTCACCATCTCCAACGGCCTGCGCCCCGGCCTCGCCGGTTTCGCCAAGTCCCTCGCGGACGAGGTCGGCCCGCGCGGCGTCCGCGTCGTCGGCGTCCTGCCCGGGCGCATCGCCACGGACCGGATGAAGCAGCTCGACGGCCTCTCCCCGGACCCGGAGGCGGCCCGCGCCGCGAACGAGTCGAAGATCCCGCTCGGCCGGTACGGCACCCCGGAGGAGTTCGGCCGTACGACGGCGTTCCTGCTGTCGCCTGCGGCGTCGTACGTGACGGGCGTGATGGTGCCGGTGGACGGGGGCGCGCTGCGGGGGTTCTGAGGCCGGGGTTTTGTTCCCCACCCCGCCCCTTCCCGAAAGCTTGCAGCAGCTTCGGGGGCTCCGCCCCCGGACCCCCTCCCTCAAGCTCTCGGCTTCTCCCCCAGCCTTCGGCCGGGAGGTGCCCCCAGAGCAGGGGGGACCCCCATCTCAAACGCCGGAGGGGCTGAATTGTGCGTGGGGAGGGGCGGGCTTTCAAGGGGCGCGGGGAACTGCGCGACCAGCCACGATGGCGCGGCAGCCGAAAGACGAAGCCAGGGGTCCGGGGCGCGGCCCCGCAGCTGCTGCAAGCTTTCGGGAAGGGGCGGGGAGGGGCTCAAACCCCCTAACTGACCCGCCTCGCCCGGTGCTTGACCCCCCGCATCCGAACCTCCGCAGGCAGGCGGTCGAGGCCCGTCGACGTACGGGCCTGGGCCAGGGAGTCCGCGGTGAGCAGGCGCAGCGCCACGGACGGTTCGGCGTGCGGGGCGAGCAGCATGCGGACCCCGGCGTGCGGGGTCGAGCGGCGCCCCTTGAGGCGTACGCGGACCTGCTCCACCCCGTCGAGCACCTCCGTCTCGCGGGCGAGCACGTCCTCCAGGGCCCGGCCGCGCAGCAGTGCGCCCTCGCCGTCGCCGCTGTCGACCAGCACCTCGGCAAGCCGGCCGCGCCGCGTCTGGGCCACCAGCCACCACAGCGCGAGCAGCACGAGGACGGCGAGCACCGCGATCACGACGGGCCAGAACCACGACTCGTCCCGCCACCTGGCCCGGTCGGCGTCGCTCAGCAGGACGTCGTCCCGGCCGTCGTACACCCACCACGACGGCATCGGCGCACCGAGCCCCGTGGCCAGGACCGTCCCGCCGAGCAGCAGCAGGATCAGGCTCACCAGGGCGAGCAGGACGCGGTTGACGGTCCGCAGCATCGTTCAGCCCCGCTTTCCCGGCCGGTCGACGCGCACGCGCAGGCCCGGCGCGCGGGACAGGCCGAGCGCGGCGATGCCGTCGCCGAGCACGGTGTCCAAGTCGGCCCGTACGTCGTCGAGTTCACGGAAGTGGGCGACCGCGCGCACATCGACCCTGGCGCGCCGCACCCGCACGCGGACCGAGCGCACGCCCGGCACCTCCATCGCGCGGTCACGCAGCACCAGGGCGGCGGCCTCCGCGTCGAGCCAGGCGTGGACGTCCTCCTGACCGCTGTCCATCGCGAGGGTCGAGCGGTGGCCGGGGGTGAGGGCGAGCAGCAGGAGCCAGAGGCCGAGCAGGGCCGCGGCGCCCGCGCCGATCAGCGTCCACAGGTCGTCGAGGGGGCGCTCGTCCAGCTGCTCGCCGAGAACGTGCCGCCAGCGCATCGCGGGCCGGTCGGCCCGCACCGCGGCCACGTCGTACAGCAGCAGCCCGGCCGCGCCGAGGCCGAGCAGGCCGACGACGACGGACGGCCAGCGGCGCACCGACCATCTGCGCCGGTGCTCGCCGCCCTCCGGCGGGGTCAGGACGGGGGTGTACGAGGCGGCGGACGCCGACTGGTCGAGCCCGTCCGGGTTCTTCGGACGCTTCTCCAGGACCGGGCGGGTACCGCCGTCGGCGCTGTCCGTACTGCCCGTACTGTCCGTGCCGTGTGTGCCGTGTGTGCCGTCCGTGCCGTCCGTGCTGTCGTCAGGGCCGCTCATCGTGTCCTCCCCTGCGCCGCGGCCCGGGAGCGCGCCGAGTGCAGCCGCTCCACCTGGACACTCACCTCGGGCACCGTCATCCCCGCCAACGTCTCTACCCGCTCGGTGACTTGACGACGCACGGCGCCGCACTGGGCGCCGATGTCGCAGGGGTAGTCGAGGTCGAGAGTGACCCGGACGTGGGCGCTGCCGCGGTGCACGGTGACCGCGGCGCTGGGTGCGTCCCCGTCCTCGGGCACGCCGGTGCGCAGCGCCTCGCGGGCCGCGCGGGCGGCGATCTTCGCGACGACCCGGTCGGCGATCCGGGTCGCCCCGCGCTCGCCTGGTTCGATCGCCGCGACCGTCACCAGCGCCGCCGCTCGCCGCGCGCCTCGCCCCGGCCGCGGAAGAAGTCACCGGCCTCCAGGTCACCGTCGGCGAACCGGCCCACCAGGAAACCGACCGCGCCGAGCGCGGCCACCAGGAGGAACGCGCCGAAGCCGCCGAAGTACGCGGCGAAGCCAAGTCCCATGCCGGCCAGGAGGCCGACCAACGCCATGCTCATCGCACTCTCCTCGCCCCACCGACCGGACCGGTCGGCACGGTGGTCATCGCATCGCCGGTCATCGCATCGCCGGTCATCTGATCACCGCTCATTGGATCTCCGGTCATTGGATCACCGGTCATTGGATCCGGGACTCCGGCTCGGCCTCTTCCTCGTCGGGCAGCTTCACGTCGCCGACGGCGATGTTCACCTCCACGACCTCAAGGCCCGTCATCCGCTCCACGGCGGTGATCACGTTCTCCCGTACGCCACGGGCGACCTCGGCGATGGGCAGGCCGTACTCCACGACGATGTCCAGGTCGAGTGCCGCCTGCACCTCCCCGACCTCGGCTTTCACCCCGCGGGTGACGGCCGCTGCGCCGCCGGGGACCCTGTCCCGTACGGCGCCGAAGGTGCGGGAGATCCCGGTGCCCATGGCGTGCACGCCGGGCACTTCCCGGGCGGCGAGCCCGGCGATCTTCTCGACCACGCCGTCGGCGATGGTGGTACGCCCCCGGCTGCCGGGGTCACCTCCGCCGCGTTTTGACTGGGCTGAGCTCTCCGTCGCCCGCACGGCCCCCGGCTTGCCTCGCTCTTCGGTGTCGGTCATCGCTTCTGTCCCATTCGAAGGAGGGGTGATGCGCTCCTTTTGCCCACATTAGGCTGGGTTGACCAACTTCGCGCCAGGGGATGCGGCAGGCTGGTGCAATGACGGCTGACCGGTCGACGGACGACGAGGCGCACAGGGCGGCCTCGCGCATGCGCGCGGTACGGGAACAGCTCCGCCTCGGGCGGCTGCTGCCCCTGGGCGAGGCGGCGGACGGCGCGTGGATCGCGGAGCGCGCGGCGGTCCAGGTGCTGCGGCCGGCGGGCGCCTCGGTCGCGGGCGTACGGATCGACAAGCTGCGCCTCGCGCTCGCCGAGCCGGACGCGGCGGGCGATCCGGCCGTACCGGCGCCACCGAGCGCCCTGCCGCCGGGCCCGCTGCGCATCGCCGCGGAGCTGGCGGTCACGGCGGACGTGCCGCTGCCGTCGACGGCGGCGCGGGTGCGGGCGGCACTGACCGCGGCAGCGGTGGAGCGGCTCGGCCTGGTGGTGGCGGAGGTGGACCTGCAGGTCACGGAACTCCTGGACGCGGCGCCGCCGCCCGCTGCCGTGGAAGCCCCTCCGACCATCGCACCCGCGCGGGACGAGGATGCGACGACGACTGCGGTACGGGCGGTCCCGGGCGTGGTGGACGTACGGGTCCTGCGCTCACCGCATCTGCGGTTCGAGCTGGTGGTGGCTGCGGAGCATCAGGTCCTGCACGTCGCCCGCGCAGCGAGGTCGGCGGCAGCTCAGCCGGTGGCGGTGGTCGTGGTGGCGCTGGCTTGAGGCGCTTCTTTCCCCTCCCCTCCCCGCCCCTTCCCGAATCTCCTCAATCGCCGGAGGGGCTCAATTTTGAGCCCCTCTGGGGGCACCTCCCAGCGGTAGCTGGGGGAGATTGAGGAGACCCGCCCGGACGGGCGCTACTCCCCGAGCCCCGCCAGATCCCGCAGCCGGCGCCCCTGCGCCGCCCGCTCGGCGACAACCTGGTCCTCGTACGTGCGGTGGACCGCGCCCTGGAGCAGAGCCTTGGTCTCGATGACGGCGTCGCGGGGTGCCGCGAGCAGCGCGCCCGCCAAGTCCTGGGCTGCGGCGGCGAGTTCGGCGCCGGGGACCACCAGGTTGGCGAGGCCGGTGCGCTCGGCCTCCTCGGCGTGGACGAAGCGCCCGGTGGCGCAGATCTCCAGGGCGCGGGCGTACCCGACGAGGGAGACCAGAGGGTGCGTGCCGGTGAGGTCGGGCACGAGGCCGAGGCTGGTCTCGCGCATGGCGAACTGCACGTCGTCGGCGGCGATCCGCAGGTCACAGGCGAGGGCGAGCTGGAAGCCCGCGCCGATCGCGTGGCCCTGGACGGCGGCGATGGTGATGACATCGCTCCGCCGCCACCAGGTGAACGCCTCCTGGTACTCGGCGATGACAGCGTCGAGTTCCGCGTCGTTCCCGCGCGCCATGTCCAGGAAGGACGGCTCGCCGTCGAAGCCCTCGGGCGTGAACGCCTGCCGGTCGAGCCCGGCGGAGAACGACTTGCCCTCACCGCTGAGCACCACCACCCGCACGCTGCCGGGCAGCGCGCGCCCGGCCTCCGCCAACGCCCGCCACAGCGCGGGACTCTGAGCGTTGCGCTTGGCCGGGTTGGTGAGGGTGACCGTCGCGGTCTCGCCGTCGACGGCGAGACGCACGCCGTCCTTGGCGAACACCTCGGTCGCGTCGGACTCGGCTGCGTGCTGGGGTTCGGGCGAAGCCATGGGGTGCCTCCGATGGGACAGCAGTCGACAGCTGGCAGCCGGACCCGTCGGACGCGGACGTCCCGCGCGTACGCCTGTCAGTTAAGTGACTGCACAGTAACCACCCGGCCGATCAGCGGACCGACCGGGTGGCCACCATCGAAGCCGGTGAGCCGCCCGCTCTCAGGCCGACGCGGCCTTCTTGCCGCGCGTCGCTCCGCCGCGTCCCCGCAGCGTGACTCCTGATTCGCTGAGCATCCGGTGCACGAAGCCATAGGAACGGCCCGTCTCTTCGGCGAGTGCCCGGATGCTCGCACCGCCGTCGTACTTCTTCTTCAGGTCTGCCGCGAGCTTGTCGCGCGCGGCGCCGGTCACCCGGCTGCCCTTCTTCAGAGTCTCGGCCACCCGTGCCTCCTCATGGGAAGTGCGCTCTGGACTTCTCATGATCACCCCTCCCGGGCGTCCTGGCCACCCATTCGGCAAGGTCGGTGTGACGAGGTTCATGGTGCGGGAAGCCGACGCCACTAGCGGAATCAAGGACTCCGCAGCGCCGGGACCGTACCGCCGAACGAGCGCGCCGGTGAAGCGCCAGGTCAGCGCGGTGCGGGAGGAGGCCGCGGTGAGAAAGGGAACGGAGCCGGGAAATCCGTGTATGACACACCTCGGTACGAGGCGATCTCACGCAGATGACGGATCACGCGTCCGGCGAATGATCCATACGGAGTTGATCAGAGCCGGACGGGAGCAGGCGGAAGGCCCGCCCCCGCGACA
>NZ_JASCIS010000053.1 GCF_029968015.1 Streptomyces luteolus | reverse complement strand
GGCCTGGCACGTCGCCCGCCGCCCCGGCGGCCTGGTCGCCCTCGCCATCCAGTACGGACACATGCGCACCGCCCTGGACGCCCGCACCTCCACCGGCTACGGCAACCGCGCCCGCCGGGGGTTCCACGGGGAGCTCGACGTCGAGACCGCTCTCGCCGCCGCGACGACCGCAGCCCGGCTGCGCGACGCCGCAGCGGCCGGAGAGAAGATATCCGGTCCCGCCACGCGGCGGGCTCTCATCGGAGCCGCCTCGATCCCCGCCTTCGAAGGCGCCCTGACCACCCCGAAGGCCGCCGCCAAGTTCCTCGCGCGCGACGGCCTCGTCCTCTTCGACAATACGGACTCCTTCCTCATCTGCGCCTTCAAGCGCGACACGGCCCTGTGCGATCCAGACCCCGGGGCGACGGCACCCAACCAGTTCGCCTGCCAACTCGGCTGCGGCAACGCGATCCGCACCGACAGGCACGCACGCGCGGCACGAGAGCACGCCGATCGGCTCGATGCGAAGGCAGCCCTCGTGCCCCAGCCCCTGGGCGACCGGTTTCGCCGAACAGCTGGCCGCTTCCGTGCACTCGCCGACGCCCACGACTCCGCCGCCCAGTCCGCCGAGGAGGCCATCGCATGAACCAGCAGCACACGGACGAACGCTCCCGTATCCGCGAGGCCATGGACCGCCTCCTGGCCGGCCAGCCCACCAGCTCCAACGGCAGCCTCACGGTGGTCGCGCTCGCCGCAGAGGCCGGTGTTCACCGCATGGCTCTGCAAAAGCGCCACGCCGACCTCAAGGAGGAGTTCTACGCACGCGTGCGTGCGGAAACGCACCAGACGCCGGAAGTCGAAAAGCGGCTTCGCAAAGAGGTCGTCCGCCTGAAGGAAGCCCTCAAGGACTCCCGCGCTGCCGAAGCCGAGTCCCGGCATCGAGCGGAGCAGATGACCCTCGCGGCAGCCGTCCTCATCCTCCGGCGACCCGACAAACAGGACCAACTCGCCCCCAGCAACGTCATCCCGCTCCGCCCGTCCGGCGATTGAAGAGAGCAGGCCGCAGCGATGCCGAGTTCCTTGAGGGGTGGGTGAACTCGCGGACGGCCGACTCGCGCCCCAGGAGGCGAGGCTGTGGCAGACCTCGGGGCTTCGGCAAATCACCCGGCCGTCACGCCGCGACGCCGATGAGGCAGTGGCAGCAGAAGCACCCAAGCTCTCGTCAGTCAAGGACAACGTTCACGGCGCGGCGTGATGGCCGGCCATGTGCTCCAAGCGTGCAACGCGCTTCCGGATGGGGGCTTGTGTCGAGAAGAGTCTCGACACAAGGGTATCCGAACGAAAAGGGGCGGCGGCCATCATATGTCCCCTTACCTGGAGGCGAGGCTCGGGCGGAAGCGGCAGCAGTTTGGTTCCCTTTTCCAGCTTGCGGAGCGCTGATGCAAGGGCGAGAGGGTCCCCGGTCAATGAAGCACCAGCAGCATCTGCCCTGTATTCACAGGACCGACTGACCGCGAGACGAATAAGGGAGGCAGCAAGAGGGCCGCCCAAAAGGATGACCAGCAGCGAGCCAAGCATGGTAGAGCCACCCTCGTCGTCGGAACGGCCGGCTGGAGTCAGCCAGACAAGGTTGAGCGCGAATAGAACCACCCCGGCCAGTGCACCAATTGTGGACGAAATCAAGACGTCGCGGTTGTGGATATGGCTCAGCTCATGCGCAATTACACCGCGTAGTTCCCGTTCATCGAGGATGCGCAAGATGCCATCGGTACAGCACACAGCAGCGTTCCGCCGGGTCCGTCCAACGGCGAAGGCGTTCGGGGCTTGCGTTGGCGAGAGGTAGATCGATGGCATGGGACGGCGTGCGTCGACGGACAGTTCACGCACGATTCGATAGAGCTGTGGCACCTCTTGTTCGCTAGCTGGTCGTGCGCGCATGGCTTGCAGCGCAAGTCTGTCGCCGTTCCAATAGGCGTACCCGATGACAGTAAGTGCGCCCGCCATGGCGGTGATCATTCCTGGACGACCGAAGCTACTCCCAGCCAACGCCGCCCCTCCGAGAAGGACTGCCAGCAGCACTGCCGCTCTGAGGGTGCTGTGATGAATTCTGGCGCCTTGCAACTCAATTTGGGCACGGGTGGATGGGCGGTGGGTTATTGGCGGAATAGGAAGAGTGACGTTCAAAGTAGTTGCCACGCAGCGACGCCAGAGACTGTAGTAGTGCCGGCCCCGGCTGCGAGCGACTATGACACGATGACGCTTTTCCGTTTTGAGCGTTGCTGAAATCAGTCTGCGCGCGAATGAATTCTCCGTGCTCATACAGCCCTCCGTGGTTCTGCTCCCGGCGTCGGGGGAGGGATCGTGTTCGGCCGCGCAGATTGCTGATCGGGTCCACCCATGTTCGGGCTGCTCGGAGCTGGAGCGGCTGCAGGAGCCTCCCCGGGGGGAGGGAGGCCGGCCACCGCGTCACCGACGCTCTGCAACTGACCGAGCTGTGTCAGCAGCGCCGGCGCTGAGATACCCACCGCAATCGCTGCGTAGGCACCGTCAATCTGCCCTGTGCTACCGAACATCGCGGCGGCACCGGCCCCAAGCGCTGTGTGGAATAGGGCCGCTACCAGGTCAGGCACGGGATCGATGAAATCTCGGAATGCTGGTACCTCGGCTGGCTGGTCGACGGGGGCCAGTTGGCGATGGGCCCGACGGGCTGCCCGCCACTCCATCGTGTGGTTATAGAAGTCCACGAACGCCCGTAAGGAGCCTCCCGCTGCCCCGAGCAAGAGCAGAGTTGCTACGTCCACGGCCCCGTGCCGATCTGCGGGGCCGCGATGCCCATGCCCTTGGCGAAGAGGTGGACCTGGCCGATCTGCTCCATGGCGGCGAACAGCTCGTCGGTGATGCCCTCGGCCTCGTCGCGCTCGGCGGGCAGGTCGAAGGCGCGGGCCGGTTCGGCGAGTATGCCGGCGCCGTGCTGGACGACGCCGAGGTCTCGCATCAGCTGGCTGGGCCGCACATCAATCACCTGAACTCCCCTTGTCCATGGTGCGTTCGGGCCGTGCCCGATACCGCTACTCCAGACGGTACCGAGCGTGCAGGGCGGGTGTGGTCGTGATCCACGAGAATCGCCGTAGCTTCCCGTCGTCGCTGCGGACGGATGGGGTTCGCAGCGACGAGGCTTCGGCGGTCATGGAGGTCTCGGTGTCCCACGCGACCGGGTCGAGGGTCCTGACGATCGCGCAATGGATGGCACACTGATGGGCCCAACTCGCCCATTGTGCCTGGGAGATCACCTGATGAACGCCACCCCCGCGGCCGACGCCCAGGGAACCGAAACAGCCGGGGAACGTACCGGCGGCTGCCTGTGCGGCCGTATCCGCTTCACTACCCGAGCTCCGGCAGTCTTCCCGCACACCTGTGTCTGCCGCCACTGTCAAAAGCTCGGTGGCACACCAGTGATGTGGTGGGTGGGATTCGAAACGGTCACCTGGACTGGTGAGGGCGGCGAGCCAACCTGGTACGAGACCTTCGAAGGCGAGGCTAAACGCGGCTTCTGCCCGACCTGCGGCAGTCGGCTCGCGGCGATCGACAGCGACATCCCGGAGATTGGCATCAACGTCACCGCCCTCGACGACACCAGCGGCCCAGACCTCGTGCCGATCCACGCGTCTTTCCGCGACAACGCCGTGCACTGGCTGCCGTCGGTGCCGGAGACCGAGCACAGCACGGCCGGTTGACCGACCGTCCACTGGTCGGCAACGTCACCTGCTCCCTCGATGGCCCCGGTCGGCATCCCGTTCTCGCCCGCGAGCTGGGCGCGAACCCCCGGGCCGGGGCCCGCCGCGGCCATGCTCAGCGCGGATAACGGAGAACTCTGCGAGTGCCGCGCGGCAGTCCAAGGACAGTCCAGGGGATGCGCAACCGGAGCGAGTCCAGAAAGGCGCTGGGCTACTTCCTAGACGAATCCTGGCCACCGGCGCCTGCCGGGACGAAAGCGTGAGACCACATCCCAGGAGGGTTGAGAATTCCGGGCGGGTACGAGGAATCTGGGTGAGTGGAGCCTCGGGTCCATCAGTGATGAATTGAGAGCCGCCCTCCGCATAGGGAACATGCTCGGCACCAGGAGCACGAACACGTTCATCAACTTCATCGAAGCGGCCTACATCACGCCGGTGAACAAGGCACAGTCGACCTGACGGGAACTGCTCATCCAAACCGCTGGGTGGCCGTCCCACTCCTTCGACGGCCACCACCGCACGCGACCACACGGAGGAGGCACAAGACGTGAACACATGGACTTGACAGGGAACTGTGCTCGTGCGAGCACTGCACGCGCCTGTCCGGGGCGCCGGCGATGGCCTGGGTCGGGTTCCGTAGGGACGCCCTGAAGTGGACAGGCCCCGCAGGCGAGCCGGCGTACTTCTCCACCTGGCCGACACTGCACCGAGGTTCCTGTCGGCGCTGCCGAACCCAGCTGACGTCCGTTGCCGACGGCTCGGACATGATCATGGTGACGATCTTCAGCCTCGACCGCGCCGCCGAAGTGGCCCCAGTCGGACACAGTTACCGCGAAGAGGCGGCGCCGTGGCTGGCCGTTACCCTCGCCCCCGACCCGCAGGACCGATCGTGACCGGTAGTACGTGGCGCCCCTGTCGGCAGGCCGGATACGCTGCGCCGCGAGCCGGATCGAGACCGCGGCAGTGGCGCCGATCTCTTGGCCCCAGCACGGTTAGCCTTCCGGGGTGAATGAGCCCTCCTCGCTGCCCGGAGACCCCACCGAGCTGCACCTGCGCATCTCCTACGACGACGAACTCTGGGACACCCCGCGGGCGGACACGCTGGAGCGGTGGAACGTGGCCGTGCTGCACCGGCGGCGTACGCATGACAGCGGCCAGGACCCGGCGCCGAGCCGCGACTGCGGCATCGAGGATTGCCCGGCGTGCACGGTGGAGGATGTCGCCGTCGGGTCGATGACTTTCTACCGGGTGCATCTCGACCGCGGCCGGAATGCCTACTGGGCCATGGAGGAGGAGTCCGAGGAGCTGTATGAGACCGCTCAGGTCCTCCTCGACCCCGCGACAGGCTCGTTCACCAGCGAGGTCAGCGAACTGCTGGAGTACGTCGGCTCCGCGCTGCTCGTCATGGATCGGGTGACGCTGGATCCTGCGTGGCGTGGGCAGGGGCTGGCGGCCGTGCTCGGCTGCGAGGTGATCCATCGGCTCATGGTCGGATGCAGGGCTGTTGCCTGTTCGCCCGGCGTTACCGACCTCAGCAGCCAGCGGCTGACGGACGGGTCCGAGTGGGACCGCGTGAACGCCAAGATCGCCAGAGGGTGGGAGAGCCTCGGGTTCCGTCTCTACCGGGACAACGTCTATCTGCTTTCGCCGGCGTCGCAGGACCTGGAGGAGCAGCGAGGGGTACTTCGAGGGCGGCTCGCGGAAGTGGGTGCATCGTGGCGGACCGGGACCTCATGAGGGGCGCTCCAACGCGATCGTCGTGTGCCCAGTGCCCATCGTGCTGTTCCGTATGGGGCCCGGCGGAGTGGTGACCACTCGGGGGCGGCAGCACGATCGTTCTGTGCCGCCTGGCAGTGCGGGTGCACTGTAGTTGCCAGCGCTGCTCTGCATAGTGGTTGCGGTCTCGCATCCGCCGGGCCTACCGAAACGATATGGGCTGGCTGAGGATGGGCGGCATGCCGAAGGGGGAGTTCATTCCTTCGGGTCATGGCCGACTACTTGGACGATTCCCGCCAGAGGCCCGGTTTGCAGGGGGTACGGCGAGATCGCTGACGAGTCCGGGCGCCGAGCTGGGCGACAACGGACGAGTTTGTCCTCGGACAACGAATCCAGTCGTCCTCTGCACGCTGACCTGCGGCGACTAACTCGATTGGCAAGGGGCCCGTGAGGCCGACCCGGCATGGACGCGGTCGCCCTGTCGCCGAGGGCGCCCCCCCGCCGCTCGCCGCCGCTGGTGAACCTCCAGAACCTACCGGCGGCCTGCTTGCTTTCGGGTGCGCGAGTGGGGACTGCCGGTCATCGCCTGCGGGCGACTTCGACTGGCAACGGGCCCCACGCGTCGATGGGGATCGTCTCGCGGCGGTAGCCGTGTTCGTTCAGGAGGTGGCCGCTGAGCTTTGCGGTCCACAGGGCGATGGACCGGTCCGCGATGACGATGCCGGGGGCCTGCTCGGAGACCAGTGTTTCGAGCCTCTGGATTTCGTTCACCGAGCGTACCCAGGCGATGACCAGGAGGTTGTGCCGGCTCGTGATGCCGGCGCACAGACGGACGTCCTGCATTCCCGCGATGCGGCGGGCTGTGGCCTCCCTGTCAGAAAAGCCGAAACAACTAGGTTCGCTGCCAAACGCCTCGATTGGATGACAAAGGACAGTTCGCCGGGGGCAGACAGGAAAGATCGCGGAAAGACTGGCCAACGAGTGCGAGGGCATGTCAACGTAGATGACCTTGCAAGAAACCCCAGGTCAGAGAGGTGATTGCCCGTGACCGTAGCCCCTGTGGGCCCCGGTTTCTCCACCACCGTCGAAGCGCTGCGGCTGCGGCAGTGGCAACTCGGTCCCGGTCAGCCGACCCTGGTCATGGACCAGTTCTCCGCCGAGGACTTCCACCTGGTCGTCGATGACCGCGCGGACGTACACGTCAGCAGCAAGGACGGCCGCTTCTACCTCGGCTGGTTCCCGCTCGGCCGCCCCGGCACGGACGGCGAGGGATGGAAGATCGCGGTCACCGGCACCGCCAAGGTGCCTGGCTACCACGTGTCGTTCGACACCGAGACGCCGGCCGACATCGTCGCCGCCGCCGTAGCGCGCGTGCTGGAGACCTCGCACCGCCTCTGACAGCGCGGACACCGTAGAGGCCGTGCCTCCATTCAACGAGCTGGCCGCCCGAACAGCGATCCGCTCCCCCACACCCGTTTCCCGCACCCCAGGAGGTTGTTCGTGACGTCCCCGGAGATGACCGTCGGCGGTCTCATCGACCTGTTGTCGACCTGCGACCCGAACGCTCCGGTCCGCCAGGCCATGAACCCGTTCTTCCCGATGGCCCACCGCTTGGCGCAAGTCCTGCAGTCGGTCGACGAGACCGGCCGGACCGTCGTCTACCTCGCCGAAGGGCGGGACGAGGACGCGCAGCTCGGCCACCTGCCACCGGATGTCGCCATCGCCCTGACGTGGCAGGGCCCCGTCCAGGCATCCCCGCGCCGCCCCCGCCGCCGCGCCGGCGGCAACTAGATACGCACCGAGCCCTTGGAGGCGCCCTGTACCCCGACTTCCCGACCGACTCGTCCACCCCGAGCGCCGGCCGGTCCGCGTTCTGGGTCGGGCCCCGGCACCTGGCCGGTGACGATGGGCGCCTCTACGACGTGGTCGCCGACACACTCTCCGGCTTGGGCTGGACGAGCCTGACGATCGTCCGCGGACGCCATGAGCCGGACGAGGCACCGGAGGACCGCCAGGTCCTGCGGAGCACCGTCCTGCACATCAGTCCTGACGCGCTGCGCTGGGCCCAGTGGGCCCTGGCGGACGAGCCGTTCCACTTGGGCGAGCTGCCGGTCGCCTGGCAGGTTTCCGCCCGGGCCGAGGCGAGCAGTCCGCTCGCCCAGTGGTCGGCCTACTTCACCCGCGACGTCCCCGGCGAGGCGGTCGTCGACTTTCTCGTCGCGCTCGACGCGAGCGACCAGCCCGCAGTTCCACTCGCAGGAGCCGAGCTGGTCCTCGACGCGGTCGCCGCCCACGGATGGTTCCGTGACATCGACCAGCCCCAGGCGGCAGCGACGGACCCGACGTTCACCTCGCACATCAGCCTCGGCGAGGTCCCGCCCCTCATCCAGGACGCCGATCCGCGCGCCCTGGTCGCTGAGGTCGATGAGACGGGGCCGGCCGGATGGCAGGCGTGGGCCGAGCCCGTGCTCGGCGCACCGTGTCTGTGGGCGGCGTCGTTCGCCGCCAGCGTCCCGCACGATCTCGTCGCCGCATTCTCGGCCTCCCTCAGCTCGACCGCACCCGTCCTGCGGCGGGTACTGCCCGAGGCCACCCAGGAGCGCCTTCTGCGCGCGCCCGCCATCTAGCATCAGCGCGCATCTCTCGACGATCGCAGTCCGGCACCCCAGGAGAGGGGTGCCGGACTTTCTTGCTTCTCGGGTAGCAGCCACTGAGTCTTCAACGCCCAGGAGGGTTTGCCGCCCCGAAGCGGAACGATGCAGGATGCGGCCATGCAACCCAGCGTCGGCGCCTTTCTGGTCATTGTTCTCGTCGTCGCTGTGACGATCGCGTTGACGGTCCGGTCACGCCGCAAGCGCACGGCCGCCCTCGCGGCCCAGTGGCAGGCATTCCAGCAGCACCGCAGCTCCGGCCAGGGGCAACTCCTTCAGGTCGCGCGGGTCTACCAGCACGGACGTCGTGGCTCAAAGGCCGTCGTGACCTGGTGCGACACCGGGCGGCAGCAGGACGCCTGGTTCTGGAACTGGCACGTTCCGGTGGGCGCGTACCTGCTCGTGAACGCGTCCAGCGGCTACGGGCCGCACAGCCACAACCCGAACGTGCTCTACGTCCAGCCCGGCCAGGTCCGCGCCTGGGCGCCGGGCCAGGCCGCTCGCGCCGCGCAGCGCATCAGCCAGTAACGCCATGCTGCCCTCGACCATGGCGGTCGAGGGCAGCATCACAGGCTGGGGACGTGCGGGATCAGCTCGTTTCCGTGGCCTTGGCGAGGGCCTTGTCGAGGTGACGGTCGACAAGGGCGGGGGAGCCGGAGACGATCACCAGCAGGTTGCCGTCGCGGATCGCGGTCTGCTTGACCACGCTGCTTCGCCCTGCGGCGGTGAACGTCAGGAGCTGGCTCCACTGCTGGTCACCGCCGGCGTTGGGAACGGTCAGCTTCTGCGAGGCGACGTCGACCGGGGTGCCGCCGGAGACGACCTGATAGGTCGGGCAGCCTGTCATGGCGTCGAAGACCCGGGCGATGCCGTCGGAGAGCTTCTTCGCGCTGTCGCTGTACAGCTCCTCGGAGATCTCCGAGGAGCTGCCGCCGTAGGTGAAGTCCGCCTTCGCCTCGCGCGGGAAGGCGAGCGTGCCGCCCGTCACCGCGTCGCCGCCCAGCTCGCTCAGGGCCGCGCAGCCGAGGACGGTGACGTCGTCGTGCTGGGCCGGACGCTCCGGCTTGGGCAGGTAGCCCCTGCCGAGGTCGCTCGGGTCGAGCAGGCGGGACTCGAGCGCGGCCGAGGAGAGCACCGCCGTCTCTTGAGCGCGGTCGGACGGCTTTCCCGCCCGGGCCGCGGAAGGGCGCTGGTCTCCGTTCGTGTCGGTGGAGCAGGCGGACAGGGCGAGGAGGGCGGCGGTGATGCCGAGGGCGGTGGTGGCGACGCGAACGCGCATGACGAAACTGACCCCTTGGTGCTAGGCGACGGGTGGTCAGTGCGGGCCCGAGGGCCCGTGGGGTCGTAGGAGTGGTGGTCAGTGCCCGAGGTGGCGCAGGCAGTCCTCGAACGTGGCGTGCGTCGCGTCCGCCGGCCCGCTGTTGCGGTTGTACCAGGCGGTGTCGATGCGGGTCTCCCGCTGCTGGTGGCCTGCCCGGCAGCGCAGCCAGATTTCGCCGCGGGTGGAGAGGATGAGCCAGTCCCGGTACGCGCCGCACTCGGCACAGGCGACCATCTCGCCGTCGAGGACGAGGGGCTGCGCCCAGGGCATCATCTTGCCGTCGACCTGGTCGTGGCTCGGCACACGCAGCTCCGGCGGGAGGAAGTCGTCCACGACGGCCACCGGCGCGGCGGGCTCCGGCTCGGGTGCCGGCACCCCGAAGCCGGGTGGGACCTGGCCTTGCAACTGCGCGTGCAGCTCGGCGAACTGCCGCTGAGCTTCGGTCGGCTCTTTTGCCCGTCGGCGTATCCGGTGAAACACCCTGGCGTCCTCCTCTACCTCGTCACCTGTCCTGCGCGCTTCATGATCGTGCCCCACACCCCCGCCGGTTTCAATTCACAAAGTCCACAGTCCTTCCGGCCAGGTCAGCAGGGGTGCTCGGGCTTCTCGGTTGCCCAGATGAGGAGTTGGCCACGATGCGTGTCTCGGTCCTGTGCGGCGGCGTTGCCACGGTGTTCCCGAACACACGGCATCGTCTCCTTCGACCGCCCAACTGCGTGGCCCCTACTGGCTCGACTCACCTCACCTACGCCACACCCGTCCGTCCTGCGGGTGCACGGACGTCGGCAGGCTCCGCCCCGGACCTGGCCGCCACCGGGGTCGGATGCGGCGCACGACCATGTTGTGGACCGCGGGCGGGGCGGTGGTCTTGTGGCTTCTCCCGGTGGTGCGCTGAGGCCGCGTGACCGCATCGGGCGGGCCTACCGGCTCGGGCGCGAGGTGTCCTCGCCGCTACGCCCCCTGCCGGGCGGGGAGGGCCTGGTGCTCGTCCTGCGCGTCGCGGACCGGGTCTCTGCGGTGCTGGTCTCGGGCAGGTGGGATGCGTCGGCGGGCAGGTCTGCAGCCCGCCGCATCCGCCACACGAGCACGTCGCTGACGGAGTCCGCGGTGCCGAGTTCGCGCCGTACGGCAACGTCGGACAGCAGGGCGGCCGGGTCGTGGCCGGCGGCTTCGGCTTCCGCGACGGTGGCGGCCAGGGCGTACCAGCCGGGCTCGGCGAGGATCTGCTCGCCCAGATCTGGCAGGGCCTCGCGCAGCAGTGCGGTCTGGCGCTGGAGCATCGGCCGGCTCAGGCGTCGGCCGCGCTGGTAAAGGACACCGAGGGGCTGCACGGCGGCGGCCTGGTAGGCGCTGCGCAGGTGTTCGGCGGTCCGGGTCGCGGCCTCGGCCTGCTGGGCGTGGCCCCTGCGGGCGTGCCAGTGCGCGGTGGCGGTGATCAGGAAGAACAACATGTCGATCGCCATCGCCGTGGTGGCGCCGTCCTCGCCACGGCCGAGCGCCGTGCCGCCCTGGACGAGGTCGCGGGCGGCCTGCCGCAGCGCTCGATCGTGCCCGCGCGCGACGCGGACGTGCGAGCGCGAGGCCCGTTCGAAAGCCGTGGCGGCGTCGCGGAGTTCGCGGCGGGTGTGGGCGGCGGACGTCTTCGCGAGGGCGTCCAGGACCTCGCCGGCCGCGGCGATGTGGGCGGCGGCGACCGCGTCCTCGCCGTGCTCGAAGACGACCATGGCCTGCCACACGGCCGAGGCCGTTCCGCGGCGTGCGGCGGCCGGACTGCCCGGCCCCGTACGGATCGCCTCCTCCTGCCGGGAAGCTGGGGCGTCGGCCGACCAGCGCTCGCGGATGCGAGGCAGCGACAGGTCGGGAGCCAGGCGGGCGCCGGGGTAGAACACGGGCTCGCCGTCCTTGTTCAGGTCGTCGGGCAGGGCGACCTTGTATCCGAGCAGGTCGCCGGAGGGCGCGGCGCGCTTGCGGATCAGGAGGCCGGCGGCGGCGAGCCGGTCGAAGAACTCCTCGTCGCTCCGCGCCCCGCTCACCGCGCGTCGTACGGCTTCGCGCAGTTCCTCGCGGGCGGTGCGCTCGCGACCCTGCCGCTCGGCCTTGTGGCGCTCGGCGCTGGTGGGCCGTTGAGCTGCGGTGCCGTCACCGGGTGACACCTGATGGAGGCCGAGTTCCTTCTCGATGAGCCGGGCTTCGGCCTGGGCGCGGGCGCCGGAGCGGAAGTCGTCAGGGCGGTGGCCGTCCTCGGTGACGAGGGTGGCGACGATGTGGATGTGGTCGTCGGCGTGGCGCACGGCGGCCCAGCGGCAGCCGGACTGTCCCTCACCCGGGTCGATGCCCGTGGCGGCGACGATGCGTCCGGCGATGCCGGCCCACTCCTCGTCGGACAGGATCCGGTCGCCCGGATCCGCGCGTACGGAGGTGTGCCAGACATGCTTGGCCGGGCGGGCGTGCTTGGCGAGGGCCATCACCGGTTGGTCCAGGAGCTGCTGGAGGTCGGTGAGGGTGGCTTTCGGATCGCGGCCGGGGTCCGGGGACATGCCGTCGAAGGAGGCGATGAGGTGAGGGTCGGTGTGGTCCTCGTACTTACCGGTCTCGTAGAGGTAGTAGAGGAGACCTCTGGTGTCCGACCCGGACGGGTTGACGCTGGGGATCATGAGCCGTGGTGTTCGATGAGCCGCGTGGCGGTCTCGTGGGCGGTGTCGGCGGCCCGCCGTACGGCCGCGATGGCCGCTTCGAGGTGAGGAACGTCTGCACCGGAGTTGAGCGCCTTGACTGCCTGGTTGAGGTTGCTGCCAGCCCAGCCGAGCCGACGCCGGCTGTCGAACAGGGCGGTGATCACTTCGCGTTCGTCGGCGATCTCGGCGCTGGTGCGGCTGAGGTCGCGGGCGGCAGCGAGCGCGGAGCGGGCGAGGAACCCGGCGACGGACAGGTTGCACTGGACGGCGGCGGATTTGATCAGGGCGTACTCGTCTTCGTTGAATCGCGTGGCGGGCTGGCGCAAGCGCTTCTTTGCGGGCGGCTGGCGCGGTCGCTGACGAGCGCGCTGTCGGTGGGCGCGCGGCTCGGTCTGCTTCTCCTCTGGCCCCGGCTTCGATCCGCCCCCGGTCGAAGCCCGAAGGACCTGCGCCCCCCGGTGCAGGTCCTCTCCCGCCCCCTCGGGGGCGGGATCGGCGGAAGCTATGCTTCCGCCCCAACTTGCTCGCCCTGAGACCGAGTTGGAGTCGCGATCAGGTTTCGGGGCGGTGCCGTTCATGTTGGAGTTCGTCATCGGGATTCGGGCCTCATGGAGCGGGTGCGATGCTGGATGGTTGCGGCCAGCGCGACGACGTCGGCCGGTCCCGCGAGGACGCGGACCGGTTCGTCGGGCTGGTCCTGGACGAGCCACTGCCCGACTGGAGCGCGGACGACTGCGTGGAGGAGTTGCCGGCGGACCAGGACGTCCGCCCAGGCATCAGCTTCGGCGACTGTGGGCTCGGAAGAGCGAGGTGGACGCGAGATCACGACATACCTCCGGAGCGGGATGGTGGTCCGGCGCGGAACCGGGCCACCACAACAAATATGGGGTCTGAGCTGCGGATTTGCCGGTTCAGCCGCACTCGGGGCAGCGCCCGACGTGGCTGCTGAGCGCGCGGGCCATCCGCTGCTTCGCCGAGGCCGCCTGCTTCGCGCTGGACTTCGCCGCCGGCCTGCCCGCGTGCCGCTCGGAGTGAGCGAGCATGAAGCCGATCTCTCGCTCGTACTCCGCGCGGACGGTGTTGAACTGGTGGCAGGTCTTCATCGGGCGGTGCTCCTCGTCGTGGTGATCTCCTCGTTCCGCAGTTCCTGGAGGACGAGGCCGAGTCGGTCGTTGCCAACCCCGGTCAGGCCCTGGCGGCGGATAATCTCGCGCAGCTGCACCCGGGTGATCGCGGCGTTGCCGTCCCGTGCGAGCAGGGCCGGAACGTGGGGGCGTACTTCGTGGACGAGCTGGCGCTCGGACTCGCCCAGCTCGCCTGTCGGGCGCTCAGTCTGGGGAGAGCGGGACCGGGCACGCTTGTCCTTGGCCTTCGTCCGGGGCTTCCGGACCGACTTCCGGCGGAGCGGGACCTTATGTCCTCGGTCCTGGGTGGTCTCGGTCCCGGACTCGGTGGCGGTCGGTCCTCGGTCCTGGGTGGTCTCGGTCCCGGACGTCGCGAGGTCCGCTCCCCGATGACAATCCGGGCTCTGAGCTGCTGCTTCGTGCGCGTTGTGGTCGGCCTTCGTGCCCACTGTGTCTGGCTCGGCGGCTTCTGGATCGGAGGGACCGGTCCCCGGGACCGCACCGTCCTCAGGAGGCTTGGTCGCCGCGAGCGTTCCCGTTTCGTCGCCCTCGGTCCCTGAGCCGACCTCCGCTTCCGGAGCTGCCTCGTTGGGGACCGGTCCCCAAGGAGTTCCCGGTCCTCGGTCCGGGACCGACTCGTCGAAACTGTCGGGACCGGAGGCGGGGACCGCCGCCACATTCGGTGTCGGCTGCGGGGGGACCGTGACCACCGATGCGCTGCCGTGCGCCGGAGACCAGGGAGAGGGGAGCGGGACCGTGGCGAGCGCGAGAGCGTGTCGCCGGGCGGCGAGCTGGTCGAGCAGATGTGCCCGCTGGAGGGGATCGGTGCCGACCGCGGCCCTGCCCACCGCCTTCGACAGGCGTCGGGTCAGCCGCCGGCCTCGACGGTTTCGCTGCTGCTCGGGAGTGCGCTCCGCGAGACGGGCAGCGAGGGTGACCGCGCGGGCTGTAGCCCGGTCCCGGGTGATCTGTGCGGCGTCGCGGTCTCGCGCGGCGATGCCTAGGCGGGACAGCAGCCGTTCGCGGGCCTCCCGGCCCAGCACGGCGACCAGTCCGGTCGACGCGGCGCCGGGGGTGCGCAGCCGCAGTTCGATCCCCATGGCCAGGTGCCACAGCATTGCCGCCATGATCGGCCCGACGAAGGCGCGGACCGTGCCGCCGACGGGGCCGCTCTCGGCGTAGGCGGGGATCACCTGCACGGTGGTGATCACCCAAACCAGCGTGCCCGGCAGCCCGGGGGCGCCCTGGACGGCCAGGTTCTGCCGCGCCATCAGCGCCGTCGCGAACAGGGCGAGTTCGGCGGCGGCGAACATCCCGGCGCGCTCGGCCGTGCCGGCCATGTCGAGATAGTCGGCGGCGAACCGCCAGCTCGTGTCCGCGCTGTACGCCGTGCAGCCCAGGGCGGCGACGGCGGCGACCTTGACCGCCGGTCCGCCGAGACGTTTCTGCGCTCGGGCTCCCCAGCGCCGGATGGTCCAGGCGGTCAGCACGAGCGCAAGGGCGGCGGGCACGACGGCGGCCAGGAGGAGAGGGAGGTCCGAGGTGGCACCGAATGCGAGTACGGGGTGAGTCATGCTGCCTTTCCGAGAGCGGCGTGCGCCGGGGCCGACGCTGCCGGGCGGCTTGCGGGCTGCTGGGTGCCGGGAGCAGTAGGAGTGGGGATGTCCTTGGCCTTCGAGGTCTTCTTCCGCTTCTTCTTGGGGCGGGGCACGCCGTAGTTGCGGTCGCGGTCGAGGACCTTGTTGGCTGCCTGTCGGAGCACGTCTCGGGCGTGCTTGTGGCTGATCTGCAGGGCGGCGGCGAGCCGGTCGGGCCGCCAGCCCCGGACGTAGGCGTGGTCGATGACGACCTGCCGCTCGGCCTCGGTCAGGTGCACGTTGCGCCCCTGGAAGAAGGCGGTCACGCGACGGTAGTCCAGGCGCTGGTGCAGGTTGTCGTGCAGCGGGCGCCGCTCGGCTTCGGTCATGCCAGCCCACACGCCCTCCTTGAGGACGTTCTCCAGGGCGAAGTCCAGGCACTCGCGGCGTACGGGGCACCAGCCGCACAGCTCCTTCGCCTCCGCGATCTCCTCGTGGTCCCGGGGGCCGGGGAAGAACACGGCCTCGGCGTCCTCGACGTCCATGCCGTGGCACGTGCCGCGGGTGTGCCAGCTGGTGTCTCCGATGCCGCGCAGGCCGGTGGCCGGCGCGTCGTGGGTGGTGATGTGGCGCAAGGCGGGTCTCCGATGTGCTGCCGCGTCTGCTGGCCGGGCCGGTGGCCGTCGGGTGCGGCGTCGGGTGCCGGCTGAGGCGCGTGGGCGGGCGCCACAGCCGGGCGGAACGGTGGTCTCGGGTGGCGGTGCAGCGGACGGGGTGCACGCGCCGGGTTTGCCGATCAGGCGGGGGCGGGCTGCTGGGCCTGCTGGGCGGCGGCGAGGTCAACACGGCTGGGATGGGAGGCGCAAAGAGCGGTTCCGCGGGCTCCGCCGTCGGGACCGATCCTCCGGCGGCGACACGGCTCGCCGGGTTGGGCCAGACACCACTCGCACCGCACGCTCAGGGCGTCGGGCAGCCCCTGCGCGACAGCGGTCTCTCGGGCTGCACGGGCGGGCCGGTAGGGCGCGAGTGCCGCTCGGGCGGCGGGCGGTATGCAGGAGCCGATCTCTCGCAGCCGCACCTCCAGCTTCGGGTCCACTCCGTCGCGACCGCTGGTGATCGCTCGGGCCTGCGCGGGCTGCGCGGTACCGGCGGCGACGGCGCGGCGGGTGCCGGCCAGCTCCGCGGTCCAGGCGGCCTGGTCGTCCGGGTCGACGGACGGCGTCGGGTCGGAGTGCCGCGCCAGGCGGTCGCGCCGGTAGCTCTCCCAGGGCCGGGCCAGGTCTGCGGGCAGGATCTGGTACGGCGAGGTGCGGATGTGTTGGCGGGCGGCGACACGGACGTCCCAGCCATGCGGGGTGGCCATCGGCACGTCGCCGAGCAGTTCGTGCCACTGGGCGAGCTGGTCGCGGGCCTCGCCCTGGAGGGTGCGGATGGTGCGGGGGTCGAGCCTGCCGATGTAGGCCAGCAGGGCGGCGATTTCGCGGCGGTCCACGGTCAGCCCTCCGTTCCGGTCGGCTCGTCGAGGACGGCCAGCAGGGCGGCGGTGTGAGCCTCCGTCCGGGTCATGCCCCCCGGTGCGGCGGCGTTCTTGCCGGGCACGGCGTAGAGGTTCGGGCGGCTGGGGGCGTGCTCCCGGGCGACCCAGGAGCGCCAGTCGGCAGCCCATGCTTCCGCCGGCCTCGGCTTGAGGGCGGCTCGATGGGCGCGCCACTTGGCGTCGGCGGCGCAGAGACCTTCCTCGCCGAGGCGGTCGAGGTGTCCCTGCTGGCGGATCCAGGTGTGGGTGGCGGGGTCGACCTGCCACTCGGCAGCCGGGAGAACGGCAGCACCACTACTGCTGTACCTCCGGTTCAAATCAGGTTCACTACGGTTCTGTGTGCCGGTAGCCGGTACATCGCTGTGCCGGTGGCCGGTACGCCGCTGTGCCGGTTTCCGCCTCGACCTGCCGGTTTCCGGTACTGCCGGTTTCCGGACCCTCGCAGAGGATTCCGGCACCTCACGCGGGCGGATTCCGTACCGACGCAGAGCCGACAGCCGGAGCTTCGCGGGGCTGTCGGGCACGCCTGCTGCTGCCGTGCCGCTGTCCTCCTGCTCCTGCTGCTCACGCTGGGCCTGGGCGACCGCTTCGGCGGCGACAGGCATGCGGTAGACCGTGCTGCGCTGCGGGCCGACGAGGTCGTCGAGCAGCTCCAGCTCGCCGGCCAGGAGCAGGCGCTCGATGGCTTCGCGCACCGTGGAGACCGAGGCACGGGTGCGCTTGGCCAGGCTGGACAGCGAGGCCCACGAGATGCACTGCTCGTCGGCAACACGGTCGGCGATCGACAGCAGGACCAGGCGCGCGGCCCCCCGACTGGAGCTGTGCTCCCACACCCACTCGCGGGCTTCGCTGCTCATCGGCCGCTCCAGACGAGCGGGCGGGTCCGGCTGCTCGCCGGGGACAGGACGGCGCAATCCGGCTCGGGGCGCTGAGGCGCCGAGGCGGAGGTGGCTGCCGCGCAGGCCAGGCGGAAGGGCCTTTTGCGCAGGGCAGGAGGCATGCGATAATCCCCTTTGCAGTGTTGCCACGCTGACGCGCCCCTTGGAAGGACTCAGCGTGGTGATGGTGGGCAAATCTCCGCCCTTGCCGGGGCGGGTATGCCGCTTAGCGTTCGGCGTCCGTGAGTTACCGCTCTCGGGCGTCGTCGCTGTTTACGGGACCTTCTCGGTCTTGCTCCTCACGTCCGTCGTCGCGGGCGGCTGCCCCAGGACGACGAACATACGCACGGACCCGTGTCAAGATCCAGAGTTGATTCTTAAACTCTGTACTGGTTGCAGAGAGTCACGGAGTGGCCGCGCACCCCCAGTCCAGAGGTGTTCTGCGTGGCAGCCTGCTCGCTCTGCGGTCGCGTGAGTCCGCACCACCCCTCCTCTCCCCGTCATTGCCGGTCGCTGCGCCCATCGTGAGGGGGCGAGGTTGTCCGGGCCTGCACGGAAGCCACACTTGCCTTCACCCGTTCTCAGCAGGCTAGGAACACTGCACTGGACGGGTTCGAGCCCTAACGTACATCGCAGTGGCCCCACGTCGTCAACTGGGATGTCGAAGGGTGGGACTGGGTGGAGCGCGATCGCCACTGGAGTGGATAGGATGGGGTCATGACGAAGGGCAGGGGATGACTGAGAAGAGCTTCGCGGAGCTGCTCGACTACCTATTCCGGGAGGTCCACCCAAAGGGGCGTGGCCCGTACACGTACTCGGAGGTCTCGCAGGGCATCCGTAATGGCTCCGGCGTGGCTGTCTCCGCGAGCGCCATCCAGCAGCTTCGTACCGGGACAAACACGAACCCCAAGATGCAGACGATCCGGGCTCTTGCAGGCTTCTTCGGAGTGAGCCCGGGCTACTTCTTCAGCGAGGAAGAGGCTGAGCGCCAGCGCGCCGAGATTCAGGTCGTTGCTGCCATGCGTGACCAGGGTGTACGGCGTGTCGCGCTGCGCGCCAACGGGCTCAGTGCGGAAAGCCTGGACATGCTGAGTACTGTGATCAACCAGGCCCGCCGCCTCGAAGGGATGTCGGAGGCCGATGACTCGAACCTGCTCGATGATGAGTGACGCTGCCTGCGGGGCAGGGTGCGTCCCGGCCGCGCGGGCGATCAAGACCCGGGGGTCTCGCGTCGGTCCTTCATGAGTACAACGACGCGGAGCGCATCGCTGCGCATCGGACGTAGGGCGACGATGCGAACCGCGACCTCTCGTCCTTGGTGATACGGGAGCCGGAGTCGACGCGAGGCTCCGTGGGAGTGCTCGACTACCTCGCGGCGATCCCATATCTCGCGCGCGGCCGGTGATCCCGCGAGGATGTCCCGCTCGAGTTGTAGCAGCGCCTTGTTTTTCGGGTGGTGGGCCCTCTCGTAGCGCAGTTGCCCCAGGAGGGGGCGCGCCCAGTCCTCCTCCCAGGCCACGAGCTGTTCGCGAGCTTCGGAGGCCAGAAACACCCATCGCATTTGATTGGCCTGATGGGTAGCCCAAGGAAACCAGTCCCGCAGCGGCCCGTTGTGGGCGATCAGGTTCCAGTCGAGGTCTGTCGCGAACGCAGGGGCGGGAGCCTGATTGTCCAGGAATTCCTGCAGCAGTTCCTCGTCCACTGTCGCAGCCAGCTCTGCGCCTGGCGGTGCAGCCAGCGCCGGCGGACGGCCAACCGCCTTCAGGTACAAAGCGCGCCGTTCCACGGAATTTAGTCGTAGCGCCGAGGAGACGCGGTCGAGGAAGTCGGCCGAATACTCGGCCTCGATGCCACGCTCCAATGCGCCGTACCAGCGCGCAGTTACCCCAGCCAGACGGGAAACGTCGGCCTGGGTCAGTCCTTCGATCCGCCTCCCCGAGGTCGGCAAGCCTGGAATCCGTCGCGGATCCGTACGTCTCCGCCACGACTTCAGCAGTGCAGGCAGGGGTTCGCCATCGAACTCATCACCCTCGTCCTGCCCACCCCGAGCGTCCATGCGATGACATTAAGTACTTGACCCCCGGTGACATGCACCACAGCCCGCGCCCGCACCTGTTTGGGCGCCTGAGATCAGTCATTCAGAGTAGTCGGACATAACGGATGGTCGATACTTCAACCAGTTCAACCGCAGGGTACGGCGCCCAGAGCTGATCGGCGGTTCGCCGGTCAGTTGCCTTCATGGGTCGTGCCACGTCGCGAATTCGCCTCCGCCTGAAAGTCACGATCCGTAATCGGAACCGGGACTTCCGGGAAGTGTGAGTTCCGCCTTCCTCTTGGCATGCTCGGCCTGCCCATCGCCAGCAAGCTGGCGCACAGCCGAGGCCGAGGGGGGTAGCCATGCCCTTGTCAGAGGTTGGCGAGAGTCGACTGCGCAATTGGTGCGAGGAGCAGGTTGACCTCCTGTACCTGCCGCACCGCTTCAGTACACGTGAATTGCGCGAGGCGATAGCCGACCGGCGTGGAAAGCCGATCGTTCTACAACCGCTGACGACGCTTGGTGCCGTCGACGTGCCTTGTGGTATCCGGATGGAAACCCCAGATGCCGACCTCCTCTTCTTCGAGGAGGGGACATCGGTCCACCATCAGCGGCACATCCTCACGCACGAACTGTGTCACGTCTACTGCGATCATCCGGGCAGTCTGGAGGTCGATGCGGCGCAAGCTCTGGCGCTCGGCGTCAACCCGACCTTGGTCCTGCGTATGTCGGGGCGCACGAGCTACTCGACAACGGATGAACGTCAGGCGGAAATGATGGCGTCGGTTATCCGCCGGCGCATCTATCGCGACCGTGAATCTCCCTCGCTCCGACCGGAAAAGGGGCCGGACAGCTGGGACGCACTCTTCGCCCAGCCCTTCAAGAGGAGTCGGCTCGGCCGATGAACGTCGTCTTTCTTGGCATGGCGTTGCTGCTCACGGGGGCTGCCGGCTACTGGGTATTTGGCCGAGGCACCCCCCGGCCAACAGGCGTATGGGCCATGGGTGGGCTCCTTGGAGCCTTCGCCCTGGCGTTTGCCTCTTACGCGCCACTGGTCGGGGACACCGTCGAGACGCTAGTGCCGCACGTCGCCCGTCTGTTGAGCAACAGCGCGTCACTGGCGGCTGCCACGGCGGTTCTGGCCGTAATCTTCCAGCTCAACCTTGACCCTGTGGAAGCTCGGCGACGAATCCGAGTGCGCCTAGCGCTCCTCGGTACGACAGTCGCCAGCATGACAATCCTGTTCGCCGTGGAACAGCTGGCCCATCGCTCTCCCCACGTGTACGCCGTCTACCTGCTCCTATATGTCTCCTACCTTGGGTTCGCGGTTGTTGACTTCCTAGCGCAGGCCCTGCGGCAGTCGACGTCCACACGCCGCAGCAGCGTGAGGGTGGGGCTTCGAACAGCGGCAGCCGGCTGTGTTTTCGCCCTGATCTATCTCGTCTACAAGTTGGTACGGCTCATCGACCTGGGCCTGAGCCTGGGTCTGGTAGACAGCCACGCGGAGTGTTCGTCGCTCGTGGGTACGCCCTGCGTCTTCAGCGTTACCTCTCCGGTGCTCGCCGTCCTCCTGATGTGTGTCGGCTTGACCCTGCCCGCGGTGATCTACCCGATAAGTCAGGCCCGTCGTCGGCGTTGGGAGGTGCGGTCCTTCGAAGCGCTCGGCGGCCTATGGCAGGACCTTTCGGCGGCGATGCCCCACATCGTCTTGTCGTCCGAAGACGCCGAGGACATGTCGACAGAATCGGACTTCCTCCTCCAACGACGGGTTATCGAGATAAGCGACGGCATCCTCACTCTTCGGCCGTACCGACCGCGCGCGGTGCAGGCAATGGCCGAGGGCACCGTCGATGCCGGAACGGTGCGAGGCGCCGCAGCGGTCGAAGCGGCAGTGGTGAAGGCCGCGCTCTCCAACCTTGAAGTCGGCCGACTCGCTGACGACGTAGCCCCGCCTTCTGCAGAGGCCCACTCCCGCAGGGACCTGCGCGCGGCCACGGAGTGGTACCTGCTGATGGCACACGCCTACGCCAGCAGTGGCGGGCGTGTCGCCGACGACGGCCAGGCGAACACCGTCGGAGCCTAGGACCATGACCGACCCGACACAGGATCCGCGCTTCCTCCAAGACCCCTATCCGGCCTATGCAGCCATGCGGGCCGCCTGCCCGGTCCAACCTGTATCGGCCAGCTCGGGTGGGCACACTAGCTACGTGGTCACCGGCTACGCGGAGGCCAAAGAAGCTCTCGGTGACAACAGGCTTTCGAAGAACACATCCGTCTTCTTCGAGGGCAAGGGATCACGGCGCAGCCTGCACCCTGCAGTGGCCCACACCATGCTGGCCAGTGACCCGCCCCAGCACACCCGGCTTCGCAAACTAGTAGCCAAAGCATTCACCACAGGGGCCGTCGCGGATCTGCGTCCGTTCATCGCCCGCGTCGCCGACAAACTGTTGGACGGGTGGAACCTCGATGAACCTTTCGACTTCGTGGCTGGCCTGGCGGTACCGCTGCCGGTCATTGTGATCTGCGAGATGCTCGGCGTGCCGCTGGCCGACCGGCTCGACGTCCAGCACTGGTCCGCGGAACTGTTCGCTGCAGGCCAGCCCGACGTCATCGATGCGGCCTCGCACTCGATGGCGGAGTACATGGCGGGTTTGATCGACGCCAAGCGCCGGAATGCCGGCAGTTCCCTACTGGACCAGCTCATCTCGGCTCGTGACGGAGACGACCGCCTGAGCGAGGAGGAGTTGGTGTCGCTGGCCGTGCTGCTGCTCGTAGCCGGACACGAAACCACCACCAACGCCCTTGGCAACGCTCTGCTGGCACTGCTCCAGCACCCAGCCGAGCTTGATCGTCTCCGGCAGAACCCGGATGACATCCCCAGTGCACTCGATGAGCTGCTCCGCTTCGACTCGGCAGTGAGCACCTCCACCTTCCGGTTCACCGTGGAAGCAGTCAGGCTCGGCGGCACCGAAATCCCAGCCGGCGTCCCGGTGCTAGTCGCCCTTGGGGCCGCCAACCGCGACCCGCAGAGGTTCGAGGGGCCAGATCAGCTCAACCTGGATCGGGAAGCGGCGGCTCACCTCGCCTTTGGACACGGCATCCACCGCTGTCTCGGCGCCCCTCTGGCCAAGGCGGAGATGGACATTGCCCTGCGATCCGTGCTGACCCGATTCCGCGGAATGCAACTCGCCGTACCCGTGGATCAGCTGCGATGGCGGCGTACCCGGCTCATCCGGGGGTTGTCAGCGCTTCCCGTCTTGGCCTCGAATCCGTAGTGTCATCCGCACGGAGGGCGCGGTACATCGGCCGCCTCCAGTGGTAGGCCGCGTGAACCGGACTGGGAATCAGTTGTACAGATGGCCGAGCAAGGCGCCCTGGCCGGACTGCAGGACGTGAGCGGCCTCCAACGGGATCCAGAAGCACTCGAAGCGGGTGGGCTCCTGTGCTCCGTCGTGGTTCTCCTGGCTGTCCCATCGCTCCGGTGCGGGCTCGGTCAGCTCCAGGTGGAAGACGTGCCGGCGCTGGAACTCGAACCGGTAGGGGCTCATGTCGTAACCCGCTTCACCGAGCTTCCGTATGATTTTGAAGTCCCGCAGCCCGGTCTCCTCCCCGGCCTCGCGCAGGGCCGCCGACTCCGGACTCTCACCCGCACGGATGCTGCCGGCCGGGACCTGGATTCCGACCTCCTCGTAGCTGTAGTCGGTGTGCCGGAACACCAGCAGCTTTCCGTCGCGCACGACGTAGCACAGCACCTTGTCCTTGGTGACCTTCTCGGGCACGGGAACACCTCTCCTGAATGTGGTGGAACGGGACGCGGCGCAGCACCCGCGATCACGGCTCACGGCCGCGTGCACCCTGGGCAGCCAACGGCCGTACCCGGGCAAACGACCCCGAGTGCAGATCTCGCAGCAGCACGTCACGAAAGCAAGAGACTGCCCGAACTGCCGTACGGAGCAGGGGCGATGGCCTGATCGCGCCCTTCGTTCTGGTGATCGTCACTGCTCACCCTCCTCTCCGGCAGGGCAGCTGATCCGGAACCAGACCTGCTTGCCGCGCAGCAGCGGCTGGGTCTGCAGTTCATCCGTCAGGCAGGACAGGAGGAAGAGGCCCCGGCCGCCCTCCGCCTCGTCGTCGGGCTCCTTCACATCCGGCAGCCGGTCCTCGAAGTCGGTGACGCCGACCAGGATCCCGTCCGGTGTCTCGCGCACCAGCAGCTCGCAATCGCCGGGCGCGTGCTTGACGACGTTGGTCAGGAGCTCCGTGACTCCGAGCTCGATGGCGAACTCCAGATCGCTCTTGCGCCACATCCGCAGCAGGACCCGCACGATCTCCCGTACCGGTTCCATGGCCTCGGGGCCGATCGCGGGCAGCATCATGTGGTGCTGTCGTACGGGGCTGATCGCCATCACGGGCACTGACCCTCCAGGTGGCACGCGAGCGTCCATGGCAGAGGTGGCGCGCTGTAACCGGGGCGCCACCGTCCGCTGGGCGAGCTTCGATAATGACGGCCAACTACCCTTTCGACAAGCAGTCCTTGAGGAAAGTCTTTCCTCCCGGGGACTTGGCATATTCACAAACTGTCCCGGGCGCTAGTCTGGCCGCGACGTTGACGAGGAGGTGGGAGATGCCGGTCGAACCGACGCCTCGGCGCCGACGCCTGGGTGCTGAACTCCGGCGTATCCGCGAAGCCTTGGGCTGGACGCAGGAGGAGGCAGCGAGCCGTCTCGGCTATCGATCCTTCTCCACGGTCAGCAAGATCGAGAAAGGGGTACAGGGCCTCAAGATCCAGCAGCTACCACACTTCTTCGAGGTGTACGAGATCGACGACACGGCCCTGCGTGAAGAACTACGCAACCTTGTGCGCCGCGCTGGCGAAGCTGACTGGACTCAGCGCTATCAGGGCGTTGTTGACGACCCACTCGCCGACTACCTCTCTCTGGTGGAGATGGCCAGCAGCCTGTTCGTCTTCAATCCCACAGCCATCCACGGGCTTCTCCAGACGCCGGAGTACGCCCGAGCCGTGATTGAGGGAAGCCGGGTGTGGAAGACCCCGGAGGACATCGACGGATTCGTGTCCATGCGTCTTGAGCACCAGAAGAACATGCTGGAGCGCGACCCGGCGCTGAAGATGTGGACCATCTTCCCCGAAGGGCTCCTGCGTCAGGAAGTCGGCGGCCGTCCCGTCATGCGCGCACAGATCGAGCACCTGATCGACCTCGCCCGTACGGCGCCAAACATCACCATCCAGGTCCTGCCATACCGAGCCGGTGCGCACGCCGGGATGGACGGACCCTTCATGCTCATGTCCTTCCCGACTGGGCGGGACCTGGTGTGCATCGAGTCATCGAGGGCATCGCTTCACCTCAACGAGCCGGAGACGGTAGAGATTTACCGCACCACCAGCGACCTGCTCAAATCTGACGCTCTCTCCCAGAAAGCGTCGCTGCCACTTCTCACCACCATCGCCAAGGATTTTGCATGAACAAGAACGAACTCGACCCGGAGTGGGTTGAGTCCCAGCTGCGGGACGCCCAGTGGCTGACCAGCAGCGCCAGCAGCGGCGGCACCAACTGCGTCCAGGTCGCCTTCCTCGACCAAGGCATCGTGGCCCTGCGTGACTCCAAGAACCCCAACAGGGCCCCGCATCTGTTCACCGACTCCGAGTACGACGCCTTCATCAGTGGCATCCAGAACGGCGAACTCCGCCGCCGCTGACCCCGGACATACCAGCGAACACCGCTTCAGGCTCCTCATCTATGCGGGGGCACGGCTCACAGCCGTGCCCCCGACAGGCTCGTCTCCGCCACCGTGCGAGCCGCGGCATTCTCCAGTAACCAGCACGAGTCCAACGCGCCGGGCCATCGCCCAGCGCATCCACGAGGAACTTCCCGCCAACCGCAACGAGGAGCGTGTCACCCTCCTATTCGACCTGCTTGTCTCCGACAGCCACATACCCGTGCAGGGATCCGCTTTCACAACAACCCAGCGAAGGATGACCGCAGGACGACGATCAACGAGCAGTCGCGCACGTGGCAGGGCGAGGGCCCGCCGAGTGGACGCGTGCATGGGACCGCACTCGCGAGCTGATCAACACCCGCGCCAACTGCTTACGACCGTGTCGCCGGCGGCGACGGCGCGCTTGTTCGGGGTGGCCACCCTCACTTCGACGGTCTTGCGGCCTGCATCCACTTGGCGGTAATGCCGCCCGAGCAGGTGCATGTGGTGCTCGCGTGGTTCGTCTCCGGCCGCCGGGATCGCCTGCCGGGTGTCGCCAGGCATACGTGCCTCCGTTCTATGCGTTCCGTCCGTTGCGGTCGTGTGGTCGCGACCGGCGAAGGAGCGGTGGCCGCGCTCCTATGTCTCCGGACCGGAGTGGGCGGCGGGGGAGTGGACGAGTCCGCCGGCGCGCTAGGCAGCTTCTTCCGGATCACCTCGCTTACCACATGAAGATGGCGCGAGGCGGAGTCTGGCGAGGTACGGCTGCACGTGGTCAGGAGCTCCAACTCGCGTTCCCGGCCTCACCGATCGGGTGATCTTGGGGCACAGTGAGGCATACCGAATGCTTCCGCACCCCTCCCGTGCATGAGCGCCGGGCCCGTCACCACGGGCAAGGATCGCGGTTGGGAAGCACGCTGCGCCCTGTTCGCCGTGCCGTGCGGCGGCACCGGGTGCGCCTTCTCGCCTTCCCATCCACGAAGAACGGAGAAACACCCATGACGATGACGGTCGAAAGCATCGGGGCCGATATGGAGGCCGCGAACCAGGCCGGCGATCCACCGGCCGACACGCTGGTGTCCGATCTGATCGACAACGGGGAGGTCGACGGAGTCAACGGTCTCTTCCGCACGATCGGGACCCTGAAGCAGGGACAGGATCTGTCGGGCCTGCCCCCGAAGCTGGCCGAGTTCCTGAAGGAGGCGACCGCCGAGCCGCCAGGCTGGAGCGAGGCGGACGTCAAGGCCGCGGAAGGCTTCTTCGACCACCATCACGGGGAAGCATCCATGCTTCAGGGCACGGTCGGACTGATCGGCACGTATCTTTCCCCCACCGGCGCCTTCACCCTGCGCTCCACCGGCCGTCTGGGCGGCGTGGACGGCCCGGGACGGCGCCTGGCCCAGTCCTCTCGGCTGTTCATCGGCATGGGAGACAGGGGCGCCCTGCGTAATGGCACCCTGGCGGCGACCGTGACCAAGGTGCGCCTGGTTCACGCCTCGGTCCGGCAGCTGCACAAGAAGAGTGGCGAGTGGGACTACGCCAAGTGGGGCGAGCCGGTCTCGCAGAAGTACACCGTCGGCGCCATCTGTGTCTTCAGCGTCCAGATTCTGGAGGCGATGAAGAACCTCGGTGTGCACGTGTCCGACGAGGACCGTGAGGGCTTCATGTGCGCTTGGCACTACGTCAACCACTACCTCGGCACGCCGGAGAAGTGGCTGATGCCCAAGGACGTCGACCTGGTGGACCGCATGTGGCGAACCGAGCGGGAGAAGGAGTGGAAGGAGACCGACGACGGCAAGTTCATGACGAAGCAGGCCCTGAAGTTCTACGAACGGGAGATGGTGCCCCCACCGGCCTACGATCCGTTCGTCGCGATGATCCGCAAGGCGTTCGGGGACAAGTACGCCGACATGGCCGGTATCCCGCGCAACGCCGCCCTTGACTCGGGTGCCAAGATCGCTTCGGCCGGTCACGGCCTCGTCAGCAACACCTTCGGTGGCGTCTTCGGAGGCACCGCCAAGAAGACTGTCGGGACAAATCCTTACGATGCAGTCCTGGGCCAGGCATCGAGGGCGTTCAACAAGGTCCAGGAATACGCCCTCAAGCACGACAAGGACGACCAGCCTCAGATGCACCAGGAACTCGGCGACGACCGCTGACCGCACGGCAGGCGCAATGCTCCCCTGTGCCGCCAGTGCAGGGGGCAGCTCGCCCAGGACCAGGGGCATGGCACAGGCTCAGACTCTGTTAACCGCGACGGCCCCGACCGGGAACGTGCCTACTCCTCCAAGCCATCGGACCGGTTCTTGCGCCCGGGCACCAGTCGCGCTCACCTGACCGAAGCTCCCGTTTGGGGCCCGTCCCTCAAGAACGGAGGAACGACTTCTCGGCCTGCGCCGGATGAGTAAAAAGGCGGCCGTCCGACCATACGTAGCTGGTACGGCCCCATTCGGCAGCAGATGCGATGCTCGGGAAGAAGCCGCGTCCGCCGTAGTTGGCGCTGGTGTTGCACAAGACGGGGATACCGGTCAGTTCCTCATAAGCTGTGAGAATACGCGCGATGGCGCTGCTTGATGTTGGGCTGATCGTCTGCAGCCGGGCAGTGCCGTCGAGGTGGACGACCGCCGGAATGCGGCTCACCCATTGCGGACGTACACGGTGGTCGAAGAGCATGAACGGGTCGTCGCAGCCCGGATCGAACACCTCACTCGCACGGTGCGCGAGACAGACCGGCGCGACTGGTCGGTAAGCTTCCCGTTCCTTCATCGTGTTGAGCAGGTCTTTGGTCCCGGAGTCGGTGGCGGGAGCGATGATGCTGCGGTTTCCGAGCGCCCTGGGCCCAAGCTCTGCCCGGCCGGAGAGTACGACGACAGGTGACCCATCGATGTGCAGCAGTTCGGCCAGTTGGCGTTCGTCGCAAGCACGTACTCGCCACCCCTCCGGCATGGTCCCATCCCGGTAGAGGCGTGGACCGCTGTGGACGTCCCAGACTAGGGAACGGTGTTCTGTGCTGTGCACCATCTCGCAGCAGGCGGTGCCGATAGCAGCGCCGGAATCATTGGGAAACGGTGGGACCCAGATCTCCTCGAAGAGCCCAGTTTCCCGGATCGCCGAGTTCCATTTGATGTTGAGAGCGCAGCCGCCGGCCATCACGAGGCGTGGATATCGACCTTTGTACTTGCCTTGCACCACGGTTTTGAGGGCGGATACGAGAGCGCGGCCAAGGTAATCCTGAAAGGTCGCGATGAGGTCGGCATCCGACATGCCCGGAAAGAGATGCTCGCGCTTGGCGGCCAGTTCTCTGCCTAGAGCGAGGCTGCTCTCCTTGGCTGCTTTGGACATGCCGCCAAGGAGAGCAGCCAGAGCCGGGAGCGCGTCCTGCTCAACATTGCCCAGTGCTGCGTAGGCCATCGCCTTCCCGGGGACGGAGCGGTAGCGCCAATCCGCGTCGAGGTCGACTTGCGAGGCATCTTTGCGAAATGGTCCTAAGTTCGCACTGAAGAGAGCGAACAACCTTCCACGGAAAGGAAGTAGGCGGGCCACGGGCTTGACGGACCCCTGCTTTGGCGTGATCTCGTACAGCCTGGCCGTGGTGCCGCCGTCCCATACAAGGGCGAGGGCGTCATGGTCGCCGGCAGCAAAGGGGCTGGAGCAGTAGGCGCCGAGCAGGTGGTTCGACACATGGTGGTAGCTGGTGTAACCGAGAGTTCTCTTGCTGAAGTCGTGCGCGGTGAATGTATAGCGGTGCAGTGGGGAGGTTGACGAAACGCCGTCCGCGTAGGGTGCTACCGGCAGAATAGTTGCTTGTCCGTCATAGGATGTGGATACGGCACAGGGATTCTCTTTGGACAACCTCCAACCGTCCACGACGAAGCGGTCGATGTCCTCCGGCTCCACACCCTCGGACCTGAGGATTTCCGGCACTCGACGGAGGTCTCCCAGTGGGCTGTATCGTGGACTGTTGTCGATCTTCTCCGTCTCGATACTGAAAAGCAGGCGGTTTCCGTCGAGTACCGCAATGCCGCCATCATGTGAAACCTTGATGCCGCAGATCAGCACAGCAATCCCCTTCCCCTGACAATGCGACTGACTTGGACATCCCGGAGCATCCGTAAGAAGGTTCTACCGGAAAAGAATGCCCGGCAGTATTGCATCAAATTCGCCTTCTCTGTCGGCAAGATCGCCCGAGAATCAGCTAATCTTTGGAGCACTCGCCACCGGCCGCACGCGAGTCACATCCCGTCAATTCAGTCGGTTGGGAATGACAAGGTCTGCTGATCGTTCGGCTTGGAACGTATGGCCGGAGTGGATCCCGGCGTCGCGCAGTGGGTGATGTCGCGCAAGTCCGCGGAGGCGTAGTACATGTGCAAAATATGACCACCGTAGGCGTAGGCAGAGAGGATTTCACACGCGCGCAGATAGGTGATCCGCATGAAGGTCGTCCCACCTCGGCAATTCGCACGTGGGAAGTCCCTCGGCGGGCCTACTCGATCTCCTTGCGTTCCAAGAGGACCTCTCCTCTCGTACTGGTGCGGTCCTGTCCCAGTGCTACCCACGCAAGCTGATCCCAGCGTGTCCGCCTGGCTGTACCCGTAGTATTCGGACAGCGAAGATCGGTCCATTGCCGCTGGTGTGTGTCGGCATCGCACGTGCGTGCGCCCGGAATGGGTCGTTGCGTCCCAGGCTCTTCGGTATCGGAGTGGCCGATGCCGCTCCTGTGGCGCCCGCGATTGGCTGAACGCCCGCCCATCAGCCATGACACCACGACCGAAGCCGTCTCAAACATGGTGCGCATTCTGCGCGCCCTCTGCGCCTCCGTGCTGCCTCATTCACACCAACCCCGTGCGGCTGAGGCAGCAGTTCGAGGGAGTGATCTGGCGTTTCAGGATTGGCGGGGAGCGGCGGGAGATGCCGCAGGAGGCCGGCCTTAGGCTCACCGTCCACAACCGTTGCCGGCAGTGGCGGGACGCCGGTGTCTGCGAAGCCCTGCTGGGGGCTGATCGCCGATGCCGCCAGGCGGCAAGAGGTGGACCTGCCACTGGTCACGCTGGCTCCACCACGGTCCGGGCCCACCAGAATGTCGCCGGGATGCGCCTCGATGCCTTGGTCCTCACTGCTCTGGAAATTGCAGCTGCCGGGAAGGAGAAGGTCGGGAAAATCGGGGAGCCCGCAAACCGCGGCGACCGGAGCACCAGGCGCTGTCGCGCTGTCTCGGGCGTCTGCTCCTGGGCTGTAGTGGCAGCCGGCTCACCGGACGCGTGAGGGTGCCCAGGTGTCCAGCGATGGCCAAAAGTGGGCGCTCCTCCGGGGGGTCCGACCAGGCGGGGTAGGCAAGGAGCGACCAGGCCCTCACAGTGAGTTGTCATGAGCCGAATCGAACGATCCGGAGTGCACCAGCGCGTAAAGCAGCCGGCGTCACCAGGGGCGGGGGAGAGTCCGACGGCCATGACGGCACTGGATCTGCTGGGCAAAGGGTTGACGGTCCGCCGGGTTCAGCGCGCTACCCCTTCCGACGTCACCGCACTGCGCCGTGCTGTCGGCCGACGTTCCGGGCCGCTGCTCTGTTCCGGGCTTCTCGACTCCTGGCCGGCTCGTGCCGCCTGGAATCCGGCCGCTCTGGCGGAGCGCCACGGCGCGCGGAAGGTCACGGCCCTGCTCGATCTACCGGAAGCCGGTGTCCTCTTCCCAGAGGACCAACGGCACTACCAGCGGGAGTTGAGCTTTGCCGCGTTCGTCGAGCGGATGAACTCCACCGAGCCTTCCGCCCCTTGCTACTTGGCGTACAAGCGGGCGCACGAGATCTTCGACCCGGCCGACTGCGATTTCGCCTCCCTTCTCCCGCCCGATCCACACCCCACGGACACGCGGGTGTGGATCGGCTCCGCAGGGACGCGCTCGATGCTTCATTCGGACCTCAAGGACAATGTCTTCTGCCAGCTGTGGGGCGAGAAGAGCGTGACCCTGCTGTCCTGGCGGGACAGTAGGGCGGCTTACCCCTTTCCGGACAATCTGGTGAACAGTCAGGTGGACCTTGCCACCCCGGACTTCCGCCGCTTCCCCCGGCTGAGGAACGCGGTACTGCACCACGTGCGCATGGGCCCCGGGGACCTGCTCTACATCCCGCGAGGCTGGTGGCACGACATCCGGGCACACACCGCCTCCGTCTCGGTCAACCACTGGTTCGGTCAGCCGCTCGGGCTCACGCAGTACCTGTCGTTGCTCGGGGTACTCGGGCCGGTCTACTGGAAGGCCACCGCCCGGGACTTCCTCACGCACGGGCTGCTCCGCCGCGAGGAGTCGACGCGCTTCTTCTTCAGCCCTCCGTCCACCGGCAAGCGGCTCTACGACGCGCTGCGCTTCGGCGACTTCTCGCGCGGAAACGACCCAAGTACCTCGTAGACGGCGTCCGGACGGACGTGAGGCGGCACGGACGGACACGACGAGGTCGGCACACGAGCGTCCCGCCCGGTCTCCCAGCGCCGGCGTGACACCTCTGCGACCTGCGTGACACATCTGCGCCTCGCACGGTTTCCCGCCTCGCGGGCCAACCTCACCACCACCTCAGGAGACCTGGTTTGGCAGAGAAGGATGAGCAGCTACCGCAACGAGTACTGGTCACCGGCGGCGCCTCGGGAATTGGCGCCGCCCTGGCACGGCGCTTCGCACAGGACGGGGCACGAGTGGCCGTCCTGGACCGTGACCCCGACGCTCTCGCGCGCTTCGAGAAGGACCTTCCGGAAGGGGGCGTGCTGCTCCATGCGGACGTGGGCGACGAGGACTCCGTACAGGCCGCGTTCGCCGCGACGGACGCGGCGTGGGGCGGACTGGACGTCGTGTGCAACAACGCCGGAATCAGCATCCGGCGGTCGTTCCTCGACACCTCGCTCGCAGAGTGGGAGCGGACCCTGCGGGTGAACCTCACGGGCGCCTTTCTGGTGGCCCGTGAAACGGCCCGCCGGATGGTCCCGGGCGGGGGTGTCCTTATCAACACCGCCTCGGTCAGCGGCATGGTGGGCATGCCCGGCTACGCCGCGTACAACGCCAGCAAGGCCGGGCTGATCGAGCTCACCAAGACCTTGGCCCTTGAGCTGGCGCCGGGAATCCGGGTCAACGCGATCTCTCCCGGCTACGTGCTCACCCCCATGCAGCGGGCCGAGTACACCGAGCGGCAGCTTGCCGAGCAGGCGGGGGCGTTGCCGCTGAAGAGACTCGGTTCCCCGGAGGAGATCGCGTCCATGGCTGCCTTTCTGGCCTCCCCGGAGGCCGAGTTCGTCACGGGGCAGACTTTCGTGATCGACGGGGGCGAGACAGCCGGAGGACTGGCCAGCGCTGCCTGGCACGACGTATCCGGGGGCCACGAAGAAGCCGGGGGCCACGACGCATGCGATCGCGGCGACGCGTCCGAGGAGCGCGCCGAACGCGATGGGCACGGGATGACGACAGCGGGACCGGAACGGGGTGGGGGATCATGAGGGACGACACGAGGCAGCCGGCGGGGCAGAACCGGGAACCGCGTCCGGCGGTCAACTCGTACACGGAGTGGGACCCGTTACGCGAGGTGGTGGTGGGAAGTCTGCAGAACGGGGCCTTCCCCGGTTGGCAGGAGTCCATGGCACGGGTCGTGCCCGATGCCGCTCAGCAGGTCTTCCGTGAACGGGGCGGGACCCCTTTGCCCGCCGGCCTGGTCAAGGCGGCCGAGGAGGAACTGGAGGGCTTGGTCGAGGTACTGGAGGACCACGGTGTCACGGCGGTCCGGCCGGACACCGTGCAGCACCAGACACCGTTCGGCACCCCGAGCTGGAGTTCGGCGGGCGGGCTCTACGCCGGGATGCCCAGGGACCTGCTCATGGTCGTCGGCGACGCCATCATCGAGGCCCCGATGTCCTGGCGCTCCCGGTATCACGAGGTGGACGCCTTCCGTTCACTGATCAAGTCCTATTTCCGGCGCGGTGCCCGCTGGCTTCCGGCACCACGTCCCCAGCTGACCGACGAGCTGTATCGCACCGGGGACGCGGCGGGTGAGTGGGCCGTCACCGAGTTCGAACCGGTCTTCGACGCCGCCGATTTCCTGCGCTTCGGGCGCGACCTCGTGGTCCAGCGAAGCCATGTCACCAACGCGTTCGGCATCGACTGGGTGCGGCGTTCCCTCGGGCCGGAGTTCCGCGTCACCGTAGTCGACACCGACGATCCGCACGCGATGCACATCGACGCCACCATGGCCCCGCTGGCGCCGGGCAAACTCCTGGTCCACCCCAAGCGCTACGTCCCCCACCCGCTCTTCGACGGCTGGGAGATCCTGCCCGCCCCGGCTCCGACACTGCCGCGGGACTGGCCGATGTACTTCTGCAGCCCGTGGGTGAGCATGAACGTGCTCTCCCTCAACCCGGAGACGGTGCTCGTCGAGCGCCAAGAACAGCCGCTCATCGACGCGTTGACGGCCTGGGGGTTCCGGTGCGTGCCGGTGGACTTCCGCCACGTCTACACCTTCGGCGGCTCCTTCCACTGCGTCACGCTGGACACCGTGCGGGACGGCGGGACCGGGCGGTACCTCTCCTGGCCCGAGGACCGCTGACGCGAGGAGGCCGGTCACGCGTCGAACAGGACGCGTGACCAGTCCGGGCGCAGCAGGACGTTGTTGTCGTACAGGCAGTACTCCACGGCCAGCAGAGGCAGAGCCGGGTCGTCCGGGCCCGCCGCCGTGCGCGCGGCCTCGCGCGCGGCCTCGACGGTGGCGAAGCGGGCGGCGAGCCCGGCGCACACGTCGTAGGCGGTCCGGGCGGCGCGCTCGTCCCAGTAGCCCGTCAGACCGATCGCCGCGAGAACCGCGCCGGTGCGTTCCGGCTCGGTGCCGACCACCAGCTCGACGAGGGCACGGGCGAGCCGACCGTCGTTCTCCCGCGCCGGGGCGCCTTCCGGCGGTCCCGGAGTGTTCCGTCGCAGCCGGCCGAGCAGCGTCCTGCCGCCGTCCGCAGCGAGGAGCGCGCGAACGGCCCCCGCCGCCTCGTCCTCGCCAGGCGGATGCGGGGTGTGCCGCAGAAGGTCGCACCACCGTGCCAGCTGTTCCTCCCCTGTGTGACGGACGAGGAACGCCGGCCAGTCGAGGCGGGTCCGGTAGGCGCGGGACAGGAACGTCTTCTCCGCATACGCGAACAGCTCGTCCACCGCCCTGGCACTACCGAGGACCTCCACGAGCGCCGTCGGGTAGCTGAACGTGGGATGCACCAGGTCGACCTCGTCCAGGCGCCCGTTGGGGCCGACCGAATACGCACCGGTGGACGTGTCCTCGATCAGGCCGTCCCCCAGGTCGAATACCCGGGTGGCACGGGTGATGAGCGAGTCGTCGAAGCGTTCGGCCAGCCGCAGCTCACTGACGGTGCGCAAGGTGGCCGAGACCGTCTCCGGGGTGGCGTAGGTGTTGCCCAGGAACATGTCGAGGCGCCGGGTCGGTTCGGGCAGGCCGCGCTCCCGGCGGAACGCCTGGTCCTCCTCCAGCCAGTCGACCTGGGCCCGTATCGCGTGCCGGGCGCGGTAGGGCACACGGGTGCGCTTGAGGTTCTCGTCGTGGTAGGAGCCGAACTGGTTCCAGCTCGGCTCGAAGCGCGACTCCAGTAGCGTCCGGATCTCGCTCCGCTCCAGTGGGGGGTTGGGCAGGAGATAGCAGGTCCAGCTCACCGGCTGCCGGCGGCCGTGGTTCAGCTTCCGCATCCGCGCGGCCATCTCGAAGAGCAGCCCGTTGCTGCCGACGTTGATCTCCGAGCAGACCAGCCAGACGCGGGAGACGCCCCGGTCGGCGAGGAAGGTGATGTCGGCCATCACCGCGTCCAGGTCACGGACATGGTGCCTGCGCCCCTTGACCATCGGTTCGGTGCAGAAGTAGCAGCGGTATGGGCAACCACGCTGAATCTCCACCGCGACGTGAACGTCCGCGTCCGGTCCGATGACGCGCCGAGGCCCGTAGAAGTCCAGTAGGTCGTCCAGGACGGCGTCGGTGTACTCGGTGTGGTCGGCGGGAGGCAGGAAGACCCGGGGAGTGAGCGCGTAGCCGTCGCCGGAGCGGTGGGCGAGGTTGGCGATCCGCGCCACGTCGCGGTTCGCCAGGACGTCGTCCAGGTGCTCCAGGACCTCGTCCGGCTCACCGGTCACTCCGAAGTCGGGCTGGAGCCGCTCCAGCAGGTCCGGAGTGCGCGTGGTGAACCCGAAACCGCCGAGCATTATCGGACAGTCAGTCAACTCCCGCAAAATAGTGATGAGTTGTGCAGTGTCATGGAACGGCCAGTAGCTGTTTCTGCGCACGGGCGGGGCGCCCGGCAGGTCGTAATCGGCGTAGTTCCAGATGAAGATGGAGTCCAGCTGGCGCAGGTGGATGCCGATGAGCCGGGGACTGGCGCGCTCCAGCGCCGCGTGCAACGTTGTGCGCCAGGCTTCCTTCGGCGTGCCCAGCAGGTCGAGGCGGGCGGTCGTGAGGCCGTGCCGCGCGGCGAGCGCCGAGACCTGCACGAAGGCGTAGGGATAGATGGGCAGCGCCGGGTAGTTGGAAGCGCTGAGGAGAAGGATGTCCACGCCCTGTCGCGCTCGGGCGGGCGTGTCGTCGATCAGCATGCCGGGCATGGTGGCACGCGCCTGCCGCCCGCACCAGGGGACTGCTACACCCGGTGTCCGAATAGGCGCGTTCGGTAGTGGGTGCTCTTGACGGAGCAGGTGTGATGCGGAGGATGAGAGGGCGCACCGCCGCCGTCCGATCCGCACGCCCCAGGCGGCCGTTCGTGAACGCGCCCCACCGCATTCCGCCATCGCTGCAGGTCATGGTCACCGCTGTGCCTGCCGATCTCACTCATGGGGAGGAGTGGGCCTGTGGTCGCCCCTGTGCTGTCAGCAGACTCCCACGTCGTCGAACCCGTACACCTGTGGGCCGAGGGACTGGAACACCGATACCGCGAGCGTGCCCCCCGCGTCTCCTGGGACCCCGAACGGCGTGGGTGGTACTTCACCTGCGACGATCTGAGGCCCGCTCTGGTCAACAGCCTCTACGCCACCGACACCACGCCCGAGGACTTCGTGGACGGTGCGCAGGCCGTCGTCGAGGCCGCCCGAGCCGGAGGGAGCGATCCGGCCGCACGGCTCAAGGACATGGCGCTGGACGGAGTCGCCGGAGAGGTGCTGTACCCCAGCCTTGCTCTGCACCTCTTCTGGCTCTCCGACGGTGACTTCCAGCGCGCCTGCTTCCGGGCCTACAACGACTGGCTCGCCGAGTACGTCCGCTACGCGCCGGACCGCCTGGCCGGCCTCGGGCTGATCTCCCTCTGGGACGCCGAGGAGGCCGTTCGCGAGCTGCGCCGCTGCCACGACCTCGGCCTCAAGGGCGCGGCCGTCTGGGCCTCCGCCCCCGCCGAGCGGGACTTCACCGGGACCGCCAACGACCCGTTCTGGCGGGAGGCGCAGGAGCTTGGCATGCCCGTCTCCATGCACTGCCTCACCGGATACCGGGACAGCCCGCAGCTCTTCGACTACACGACGCCGATGGGCCGCATCCAGCGCAACATGGGCTACCCGGAAGAGCTGATGCACACGCTGACGGACCTGACCTTCTCCGGCGTCCTCCAGCGCTTCCCCGGCCTCCAACTCGTCATGGCCGAGAACGACATCGGCTGGATCGCCTACCACCTGCTGCACGCCGACCGCATCTACGACAAGCTCGGCCCGGCGCTGCGCACCGACCTCACGATGCCGCCGAGCGCCTACTTCCGCCGCCAGGTGCACGCCACCTTCACCGAGGACGAGGTGGGTGTGGTGACCATGCGCCTGCTGGGGGCGGACAACTTCCTCTGGGGCAGCGACTACCCGCACTACGAGGGCAGTTGGCCGCACTCCCGCGAAGTCCTCGACCGCGGTCTGGCCGACGCCGGTGAGGAGGCCCGCGAGCAGGTGACCTCGGGCAACTGCGCTCGCCTGTACCGATTCGATCTCGCCGCCCTGTCCGCCGACTGAAGGAGACCCGCGTGGCGGAGCAGACCAGCAACCCCTGGTACCGCTTCATCGACGACGACATTGAGGCCAGGGCCCGGATGGGCGTCGGCTTCACCAACCTGATCTCCACCCGTCCCTACGCGCTCGCCCCCGAGACCCTGCGCGGCTTCGAGGACCGCAACGCCGTGATCCGCGAATTCCAGCGGATCACCCGCGACGTCTTCCTGGCCAGCCTGCACGGTGAGGCCGACCCCGCCATCGCGGAGACGATCCTGACCGGCCAGCCTCCGGAGCGCGGCCGTCAGTTCCACCTCGAACTGACGGATCGCCACCTCGCGCTCCCGCTCTACTTCCGCACCGACGAGCCCGCCCCCGGAGCCATCGCCGAAGTGCAGTGCCCGGCCTCCGGCTGGGAGATAGCGGATCAAGTGCACGCCCTCTACCGCGCCTTCCCGGACGACTTCGACGCCGGGGAACGGCGCTTCGCACCGCTCATCGACACCCTCGCGGCCTCCCTGCGCGCCCGGTTCGGCGACGACCTCGTCATCCACCACCTCACCGGCAACGCGTCCCGGCCCCACGGCGTCCACTACACCGTGCAGCGGCTGCGCGAGGCCGGCATCCGGCACTTCGGCTGGGACGCCGTGCACTGGAAGGACTGCGGATTCGTCCGTGCCCACGAGTTCTACGACCTCAGGTACAACGGCTTCTTCGATCAGTGGATGGAGGCGTGCGCGCAGGGTGAACTCGTCTTCGACCACCCGCCCATGCCCCTGTACGACGCCAAGGTGACGATGGCTTGGCCCTTCTGGTCGAAGGCCCGCGAGTTCTATCCCGACGAGGTCCGCGGGATCTTCCCGCACACCGAGATCATCACGCCCGAGGGCTTCCACCTCCCCGACGGCACGTGGATCACCCTGGACGAGTACTGCCGTCTGGGTCAGGGCAAGCGTCGCTACTACGTGAAGTTCGGCAGCCATCACCCGACGCTGAACTGGGGCAGTCGCGCCGTCTACCACACGGGCAGCTTCTCCGGACCGGCGCTGCGCGGCCTCTTCGACCGGATCTGCGCCGACACCGCAGCCGGTCACCCCTGGGTCGCCCAGGACGCGGCACTGCTGGCGGAGCCCGCAGCCGCCGTGTCCCGGAGCGGCGAGGAGGTGAAGTTCGACGGGTATACCAAGCTGAGCGCCTTCTATACCCCGGAGGGGCTGTCCGGGGTGATGGCGATGCAGGAGCGGGCGCAGAAGGTACACGGTTCACCGCAAACAGTCGTAAGCGCCGCCTACTGACACCCAATCCGCTCACCGCCGCACCAACTCCTGACACCGCACTCCTGGACGAGAATGGGGCGAGACGCCATGCCTGGTAAACGCGGCGTGTACTTCGTGGCCAACGACCGTGTGGTGGAGCTGGTCACCGTGTTCCTCAACAGCTTCCGCCGCACCAACCCCGACATCCCGCTCCGGCTGATCCCCTTCGACGAGACGTACGGACAGATCGCCGCGCTGGGCGAGCGGTACAAGTTCACCGTCTGGAACGACGAGCCGCTGCTGGCGCGGTGCGACGAGATCAGCCTCTCCTTCCACGAGCGGCGGACAGGGCACTTCAGGAAACTGGCGGCATGGGAGGGCGAGTTCGACGAATTCCTCTACATCGACAGCGACACAGCCATCCTGCGGAACATCGACTTCGTATTCGACCACCTCGCGGAACACGCATTCGTGACCGCCACGTCACACCTTCCGGGACGCGCCTGGCTAGAGAGCGTCAAAACCTCCGGAAAGCTGACTGAGAAGCAGTACGCATACGCCGCCAACACCGGATTTGTGGCCTCCCGGAAAGGCGCACTCACTCGAGCCGGAATCGCCGCCGCGCTTCCCGCCGCCCGCGAGCTGAAACCACATATGAAACTCGGCTATGAACAGCCGTTCCTGAACTACCTCATGGTCACTTCGGGACTGCCCTTCACCAGCCTGCACCGGCTGCGCACCACCACCGGCGACCAGTCCATCCCGGCGGAGGTCTTCGCCTGGACACCCGGTGTCCAGGCGAAGGACGGAGGGATCACGCACCCCTCCGCCCCTCCGGCCCTACTGGTCCACTGGACGGAGCCCGTCAAGCCGACCTGGACGGACCCGGCGCTGATCCCCCTCTACGACCTGTGGTGCCACTACCGGGACTTGCACACCCGCACGTAGAGAGATTGCGCGTCGTCGTGCCGGGGCGGGAACTCGGGGTGCGCGGTGAGCAGGTCCGCCTCCATGACCTGCTCACCGGAGGGGAAACCGGCCTGGTGGAGTGCCCAGTCGAGCAGTTCGAGATCGAAGAGGTTGCGATGTCTGCCGCGCGCGTGGAAGAGGTCGTTGACGAATTGCTGGACGGGGGCACCGCCGAGGGAGTAATCCGGATACCGTCGGCAGCGGTCCTCCTTGAGAGCCTGCCCCCGGTCCGCCACGTAGGCCCCGCAGACCTTGGCCAGATCGGGGCAGGAGAGCCACAGCACGGCGTCGTCCGCGCAGACCCGGCGCAACTCCCGCAGCAGCGGGATCAGTTGCCCGTGGAGCTCCAGGTGTTCGACGACGTGCTGCATCACGACGGCCGTCACCGAACCGTCCGGGAACGGCAGCCGGCCGGACGCCAGATCGAGGTCGAGTTCCGAGCCGGACACATCGCAATTGAGCCAGCCGGGAACGCGCCGGTCACCGCAGCCCAAGTGGATTCTGCGGGATTTCAGCAGGACCCCGGGTCTCCGCGCCCGGCGGCGTTGCCTCAACTGTGCGCGGAATCGGGAGAAATCATGCTCGACGAGTGCGATGGTGCGGCGATCGAAGTCAAGTTTTCGCAATAGAGAAGCCATCACGTGCTTCACCGTGCCCGAAGAGCAACGCCCGGTCAACCACGCCTGCAAAAGACGGCTCTCAGGCACCCATTCCGCAATCGGGGCCATGCCCCGATCGAAATCCCTGAATTCCCTGTGGAGGCGTCTATGCGACAGGTGGCCCTACCCGGTCCCGGCCGGTGCGAGATCGTCGAACGGGACGAGCCGTCGAGCGGTCCCGGGGATGTCGTGATCGATATCGGCGTGAGCGTGCTGTCCCCCGGCACCGAACGCGCGATCCTGCTGGACCTCCCGACCGCCGGTTCCCGGTTCCCGGAATTCCCCGGCTACATGGCCGCCGGTACGGTACGGCACGGCCCCGCGTTCCCGGCGGGCACCCGGGTCGCCGTGCGCCGTGCGCGCCACGCCAGAGTGGCCGTCGTGTCGCCCCGCTACGTACGCGCCGTGCCCGAGGGCGTCCGGCCGGTCGACGCCGCGGTCTGGCAACTCGCCCTCACCGCTCTGCACGGCCTGCGCACCGGGGAAGCGGCGGCCGGGGAGCCGGTGACGGTGGTCGGCCAGGGCTTGCTCGGCGTCATCACCCGGCGCCTGGCCACGGCCCTCGGCGCGCCCAGGGTGCGGGCGGTCGCGGCCTCTACCGCCCGTACCTGGAGCACCAGGAACGAACCCGCCACCGCGTTCGAGGAACCCGGACGGTTCGACGGCGGCACCCCCCTCGTCATCGACGCCACCGACAGCGGCCCCGGGCTGGCCGTCGCCCTCGCCGCCGCGGCGGACGGCGGCCGGGTGGTACTGCTGGGCTCGCCGAGGAGCGAGCAGGCCGACGTACCGCTGCAAGAACTGCACGACCGGCGGCTCGACTTGCGCGGCGCACATGTCTCCCGGATGACCGAGGCGGACGAGGAGCGCCTCGGCGACCTCTTCTTCTCCCTGCTGAAGCAGCACCGCTTCACCATCAGGGACGTCCTCGCCGACTACCCGGCACACAAGGCACCGGAGGTCTACCGGCGGCTCGCCGAGGACCGGGCCTTCATCAGCGCCGTGCTGCACTGGGATGCCCCGCGCCCCGCACCCGCCCGTCCCGCCCTCGCCGCGCGCCCCGTCCGCTTCGGCCTGCTCGGCTGCGGCGACATCGGCATCGAGGACGCCAGGGCGCTCGCCGCCGCCTCCGAGGTCGCACTGAGCGCCTGCCACGACCCCGTCAGGGAGGTGGCCGAGGAGACAGCGGGGCGCTTCGGCGGAGCGTGGGAGACATCCGTACCGGCCCTGCTGGCCCGCCCCGACGTCGGCGTGGTGCTCGTCGCCACCCCGCACGACACCCACGAGACTCTGCTCGCCCAGGCACTGGCGGCGGGCAAGCACGTCCTGCTGGAGAAGCCCGTCGCCCAGGACCTGGCCGCGGCGCAGCGGATGGCCGCCCTCGCGGAGAACAGCGGGCTGCGCACCGGCGTCCTCTTCCCGACCCGTACGGACCCGAGGTTCCGCCGGGCCTGTGAGGCCGTCGCGGCCGGGGAGATCGGCGAGCCGCTCGGCGTCGCCACCACGTACTTCACGGACAAGACCGCCGCGTACTTCCTCGGCGGCATCAGCGGCCGCGTCCCCACCACCTGGCGCCTGTCGAAGGAGCGCGCGGGCGGTGGATTCCTCATCATGAACCTCATCCACCAGATCGACGCGGTCCGGGCACTCATCGGCCGCGAACCCGACCGCGTCTACGCGGAGACAGCCCCCTCGGCGACGGCCGAGGCCCCCGGCATCGAGGATGTGGTCAGCGTCGTACTGCGCTTCGGCACCATCGTCGCCACGCTCGTGGGCAGCGCGAGCGTGGCCGGCGGCGGGGGGATGCGGACCCGCGTGTGGGGTGAGAAGGGGGAGGTGCGGCTGACGCCCGGCTTCACGCTCACTCGTCGGGGCACGCCCGGTCACGACGACGAGCCCGACCCCGTGCCCGCCCCGACCGCGATCGACCTGCGCACCTGGGCATTCACCCGCTTCGCGAGGGCGATTCACGAAGGTACGCCGGAGGACGTGAGCCTCGCGGACGGCCTACGCACCCAGGCGGTGGTGGAGGCCGCCTACGCCTCCGCGCGCCTCGGCCGCGCGATCTCCCCGGCGCGACTCCTGGAAGGCGACACGCTGTGAGCACTTGGCGGCGCGTCACGAGCCCTAGGGGCGAGTCCGCGGTTGCGGGAAACCTGGTGTGGTTCGCGGACGACCCGGAGGCCGCCGAGACCTGGGCGTACGGGTACCCCGCGGAGGGCGCCGCCGCGCGCGCCGCGCGCGCCTGGGCCGCCACCGCGCACGCCGCCGCCTCGGCCCTCGGCGGCGCCACCGCCGAGGTGGTGGGCGACGGCGCGCTTGCCCGCCTTGTCCGGCTGGCCACGAGCGGCCCGGCCCAGGACACCGGTCCGGGCCCGGACGTGGTGGTGGAGACGACCGGTACCGCCGCAGGCATCCGTGAGGCCCTGGCCTCGGTCCCGCCAGGTGGGCGGGTGCTCCTCGCCGCGCGCCCCCTGGACACCACGACAGCGCTGGCCACATACGACGCGGTGCACCTGCCGGGCATCCACGTGGTGCCCGTCTCCTGGGATGATGGCGGCGAGGGCGTTCCCGGCCAACTGGTGGCACACGCCCGGCGCGACGTGTGGCCGATGCCAAAGGAGTGACGGAACCGGTGCATCCGGCGCGCGAGTGCTCCGGGCGCCGCCGACCAGACCCTTCGGACGCGCCGGTCCACGCCTACTCCTGTGAGACCTCGGGTGCGGGGTGTGCGGCCATCGCTGCCAGCCCGTCCTCAAGACCGGTTCGAGGCCGGAAGCCGAACCCCCGGGCGGCGACGGTGATGTCGGCGCCGGTGTGCCGGGCGTCGCCGGGCAGGGCGGGCCGCCGGTCGAGAGCGACCCGCCCGGCGACCCGCTCCACGGCGGCGATCGCCTGCCGCATCGAGACGGGCCGACCGCCACCGAGGTTGGCGATCCCGGTGAAGCCGGAACAGGCGACGTCCCGCATTGCCACGACGACGTCCCGCACGTAGGTGAAGTCCCGGGTCTGCTCGCCGTCGCCGTACAGGGGAAAAGGCGGGCCGCCGGCCGCGGCGGCGATCAGCCGGGCGAAGGCCATGTCGGGGCGCTGACGCGGGCCGTAGACACTGAACAGCCGCAGCGACACCGTGGGCACGCCGTACGTCGTGCGGTACAGCTCGCACAGGTGCTCGGCGGCGAGCTTCGTGACCCCGTACGGAGACACCGGGGCGGGGCAGGCGGTCTCGGGCGTCGGGAAGCGGTCGGCATCGCCGTAGACCGAAGAACTGGAGGCGTGGACGAACTTGCGGAGCGGCCGGTCGCGCACGCTCTCCAGCAGCCGCTGGGTGGCCAGCACGTTGTGGCGGGTGTAGAGCGCGAACTCCCTTCCCCAGGACGGCCGTACGCCGGGCTGCCCTGCTAGGTGGTAGACCACGTCGACATCGTCGAGCAGTGCGTCCGTCCGCGGGTCCAGCACATCGAGGGGGTGGAAGGAGAACGCCGGGGAGCGGAACGCCTCTGCCAGATTGCGTCGCTTGCGCGCCGGGTCGTAGTAGTCCGTGAGCACGTCGATGCCGACGACGGCGTCCCCGGCGGCGAGCAGGTGGGCGCACAGATGAGAGCCGATGAACCCGGCCGCCCCGGTCACGGCCGCCCGCATCACGCGCCCCCGCGTGCGGAGGCGCCGTCCGAGCGCGGCAGGACGCGGTCCACCCGGGCGCGCCAGGTGTACTCGCCGCTCAGCACTCGTTCGGCCGTCTCGCCCAGGGCCGCGCGTTCCTCGGGAGCGTCCGCCAGGCGCCGCACGGCCGCCGTCCAGGCGGCGACGTCCTCGGGGCGGCAGAGCAGGCAGTTCACGCCGTCCGTCAGGACCTCCCTGAGCACCGGCAGATCGGAGGCGATGATCGCCTTGCCGTGAGCCATGTACTCGAAGAGTTTCATCGGCGAGATCCAGCGGCTGATGTCCCCCATGCCCCCTGCCACCGCCACTCGCCGCTGGTACGGAGCGAGAACGAGGTCGAACGCGCGGTAGTAGGGGTGCAGTTCGGCAGGCGGCAGATGGCCGTGGAAGTACACGTTGGGGGTACGGGGCCTGCCTCGCCAGTGGGCCAGGTCCTCGTCCGTACCTCCGACGAGGTGGAAGTCGGCCTCGGGCAGGGAAGCGGCCAGATCGAACACCACGTCGATGCCCCGCCCCGGGTAGAGGTGCCCGACGTAGCCGACCTTCAGCGCGTCCGGCCGGCCGGGCAGCGTCGCCGTCGTCCCGGTGGCCGCCGGGAGGTCGGCGCAGTCGGGGACGGACACCACCTCCGGCCCGCCGGGTCTCCGCAGCCGGGGGACCGTACGCAGGTAGTCCCTGGCGAGCGCCTGGGTCACGGTGACCACCCGGATCAGGCCGGGGAGACGGAACAGGACGCGCTCCAGGGCGCGTTGTCCTCGGCGTGGACGCAGGAGGTGGGTCTCGTAGACGAGCGGGGCCAAGCCCGCGGCGGCGAGCAGCGCGTACAGATCCCTGCCGTAGACGAGATCGACGGCACCGGAGCGCCGTACGGCCCGGCGGATTCGCCACGCCCTGATCCAGAGGCCGAGCACCGGAACCCGGGGGGTGCCGAAGATGCGGACCGGGAACCGGTTGCGGGTGCCGTAGTAGGCGTGGACGTCCTCGGCGGAGACGTTCCCCGTCGCCGCGTAGAGGGTGATGTCGTGACCGGCGTCCGCGAAGGCGTCGCACATGCGCATCACATGAACGCCGTTGGCGAAGACGGAGGGGATTTCGCAGGCATGCAGATAGACGATGCGCAAGAGGACCTCTTCCGATGTTCATGAGCGCCTCCGCCGACGGCGGGACGCGGCACGGCGTGTTCAGGCGGCGCGGGGTGCCGAACCGCCGGGGGAGCCGTCAGGGGGTCAGTTCTCCTCGGGGTCGTGGAAAGGCGCGAGCGGTTCACCTCGTACGGCTTCGGAGACGAATCCGTCCGGTCCGGCGGGGCGGTCGCCCAGGACCAGTACCCGGTACATCCTGCGCCGGTAGTCGGTGTGGTGGAGGTCGGCGGGCTGGAGGTGCGCGACCGCGCGGTTGTCCCAGACGGCGATGTCGCCGGGCGTCCACTGGTGGCGCACGGTGTACTCCGGGCGGCTGAGGTGGGCGAGGAGGATGTCGAGGATTCCGTCGCTCTCCCAGGGAAGCAGTCCGGCGATGTGCGAGACGGAGGCCGGCGGCACGAAGAGCGCCTTCTCCCCGGTCTCCGGGTGCACCCGCACCACGGGATGCAGGGACACCAACGTCTCCCGGGCCCGCTTCCGGATGATCTCCAGGTCCTCTTCGTCGGAGAAGAGCAGCCGTACTCCCGCGTGCAGGGCGTGTTCGGCGCGCAGCCCGTCGGCCAGCTGCTGGAGCGGACGGGACAGCCCGTCGTAGGCGGCGACGAGATTGGTCCACTGGGTGTCGCCGCCGAACTCCGTGGCCACCTCGCACCGGAGCACCGAAATAGCCGGCGGATTGACGACGGAGGCGACATCGACGTGCCAGCCGGAGTCAGCTCGCTCCGACTTGCGGTGCAATCGCTCCTCGAACCTCGTACCATGCCGGGCGTCGTTCACGTCCGGGTCGACGACGAGGATCTCCGGGAATCCTTCCGGGTGGGTGCCGTGCTGCGCGCCCGGAAGGCGGGTTATCTCGCCTAACCGACGGGCGAAAGCCACCTGGGCGGCGTGGTCCAGGTGCTGGCCGGAGAAGAAGACCACTTTGTGGCGGAGCAGGGCTGCCCGGATCTCCGCCATCGTCTCGGGCAGCAGCTTCTCCGGGTCTCCCAGGTCGATTCCCCGGATCTCCGCCCCGATCCTTCCCGCGACGCGGCGTATCTCGGTCTTGGACGATTCCACGGTCACACTCGGCCCTTTCGGTCATACCCAGCGCAGAATGGTCGTGTCGTCGAGTACGCCCATGTTCCACTGGGCGACCAGACGCGTGCTTTCCTCGTCGTGCCGCTGTCCGACGGCATGGATCTTGCCTACGTCGAACAGGTAGATGTCCCCGGTACGGATGGGAATGGTGATCCGGTCAAACCGGGCCAGCGCCTCTTGCGGATACCTGGGGTCGGGGCCGGAGCTCATGCTCTGGCTGCTTTCCTCGTCGGGTGTGATGTTCCAGCACACCAGTTCGCCACCGGCGACGTTCTTCACGCATGCAAGTGCTGAGTAGCAGCGGCTGACCCGTTGAATCTCGAAACCGCTCAGGTGCGGCATGGCGCGGAAAGCGGAGGCGTCGGTATGCGGTTCCAGCGTGTAGGCGCCTCCGCGCTGCCGGCTCCGCAGCTTGAACAGCCCCGCCTGACGGCCCTGGTGTTCCGCCACCCGGAGCCGGATGCCTTCTCCTGCCAGATGGCGGGCGTATTCGTCGACCAGATCCGGTACGGCGCGGCCGGGGCCCTCGAAGAGCGCCGCCATGGAGGACCGGTCGCGTTCCACCTCGTCCAGGTAGGCGTCCATGCTGGAGTTTGCCACCAGGGGGGGGTGCCGCACGTGTTGACGTTGAGGGGCACGCCGTCGGACGACCGCTTGAGGAGGGGACTGTTCCAGAAGTTCCTCCGGAGACTCGCACACGCCTCAGGTGACAGGACGCCCCGGAAGACGGCGCCCACGATGCGTCCGCGCAGGACGTCCGACCACACCTCCCAGCCGAGCGCGTCGCGTTCCTCGAAACGGAAGTAGTCGGCCGGGCTCACGACACCCGTCAGCGCGACGGGTTCGGCACCATCTGCCATAGCAGAAATCCTCTCCGAGACAGGTGCGATCAACCGGGGAAGCGCGGTCGTCTGTGGCCGGCTGTCAGCCCTGCACGCTTCTTCGCTCGTGTTTTCGGCGCCTATTCGTAGTCCGTGCCTTCCAGCCGGGCCGTGAGAGGAACCACCGGGCGCCACGATGCCGCCCAGGAAGCCTGCGCGTGCTCCACCCGCCACAGGAATTACTGACACGGAGCACGGCGCAATAGACACCCGACCCAGTCGATTGTCGGCAGCCGTTTGGGATCGTCAAGAGACCCCGGTTCCTCGTCCTGCAGATTCGGCCACGCCATGAAAATCTGACTTCTATCCCTCTGGCCCCTCGCATCCCTCCCATCCCACTCATGCGCCGAGCCGGATACTCTGGCGCCGACTTCGGCCTTGAGCTCGACATCGCGGGTGAGACCTGCGGTGAAGGGCGCTGTTGTGCTGCCGGATGCCCTTGACGTCGGTGAGGCATCAGGGCCCGCCCAGGGAGGCGGACCTATTGAACGCGCATCGGATATCCGTACACTCTTGGTCCATGCGCCATGTACACATGGGAACTTCGGGTTTAAAGGTCTCCGTGGTCGGATTGGGCTGCAATGAACTCGGCCGGTCCGTCGGGCTCGACGGGGCGCGCCCCGTGGTAAATGCCGCACTCGACGCCGGAATCACGCTATTCGACACGGCCGACGTGTACGGAGATTCCGAATCCGTGCTCGGCCAATGCCTGCGCGGTGAGCGGGATCGTGTCGTCCTGGCGACGAAGTTCGGGCATCAGAAGATGGAGATGGGGTACGGACCCGCCGCTGGTGCGAAGGGGGGGCGTGCGTACATCCGTCGGGCTGTCGAGGCGTCCCTCCGCCGTCTCCGTACGGATTACATCGACCTCTATCAGATTCATACGCCCGATCCGCGGACTCCTATCGAGGAGACGCTCGTGGCCCTGACCGAACTCGTCTGCGAAGGCAAGGTCCGCTACATCGGGAACTCCAACTTTGCCGGCTGGCAGATCGCCGAAGCCGCCTGCACATCACGTTCCGGGGGACTCGAGTCGTTCGTGTCCGCCCAGAACCACTGGTCGCTGCTCGATCGCGGCATCGAGGACGAAGTCGTGCCCGCGGCACGTCATTTCGGCCTGGGAGTCCTTCCATACTTCCCGCTCGCGAACGGCTTGCTGACCGGCAAGGTGCGACGAGGCAAGCCCATTCCGGCAGGAACCCGCATCGCGCAGAGCGCATACCAGGTCACGGAGGCGCGGCTCGACACCGTGGAGACACTGATCGCGTGGGGTATGGAGCGCGGGCGCGGTCTCCTGGATATCGCTGTGGGTGGCCTTGCCGCGTTCCCCGGCTGCAGTTCGGTGATCGCTGGGGCCACGAAGCCGGAACAGGTGAGGGCCAACGCGGCTGCGGGGGAGTGGGTTCCCGCCGCCGAAGAGCTGAAGGAGTTGGTAGAGCTGCTGTAGGGCACCAGCTGATGGCCGGCCAGTTCACTCCCTGTCAAGCCCGGTTCATGGTGATAATCAGGCTGAGTTGGGCGCCGGCCCTATGTGTGGCGGCCGTTGGGTGACGGGGCCGGGCGCTCAGGACTTCAAGATCATCTCATCCCCCTTTTGATGCGTATCTCGGTCACAACTGGCACGAAACATTGGGTCAAAACACCCTCTGAGAAGGTGCCGTCGGCGAACGGCAGGTGTGGTAGTTCGTTTGGAAAAAGCGAGTGCGCCCGCACAGCTCACCGGGCACGGGCCGACCGCCGCCGCGCGATGGCGACGTCCGGCCTGATCCCGTCGATTCCGGTGACGAAAGAGCCGCTCGCCCTCGCAAGCGTGCGCGCAGTGTCGCCGACCCCGCACCCGGCATCGAGCACCGCGGCCGTATTGCTCTCGCAGGCCCTGGGCCACGCTCGACTTGCCCGACGCCGAGTTGCCGCGGATCACGACGAGGCGGGTGTCCGGACGGCCGGCCGCTGTCGGGCGGATATGCGACAGGGTGCTCGGTCGGTGTGGCGGTCATGCGGGCCAGCCCGTCTCGCTGTACAGCTCACCGTTCTGGATCTTCGCGATAGCCAGTCGGGTATAGGGGACGAGGTCATCGGGAAGGGCGGCGGGGTCCCAGAATCTCCACTGGAGGCACTTGTCCGGCTCGCGCAGCTTCGGCTCGCCGCGCCAGGTGCGGGCGCGGAAGAACAGGCCCATGCGGGGCGGGTTCCTGGGCTTGCCGATGTGGTGGACGACGTGGACGAGTTCGACGTCCTGGCGCTCGATGTGCAGGCCAGCTTCCTCCTGAGCCTCCCTGATCAGGCAGGCGATGGCGTTCTCCTGCTCGCAGTGGCCGGCCAGGACGTGCCAGGTGGATGGCGCGAACGCGGAGTTGGGGTGGCGCAGTCCGAGCAGCACCGTCCCGTCGGGCCGCTCCAGGTAGAGGTGGACGCCGATGATGTTGGGGACCGTGCCGTGCGGCGAAGCCAGACGTTCCTCCTCGGGTCCGGGCCTGCTCTGCGTCCTCGGGAGGCTGGCAGCGTGGCGCCGTACGAGGTCGCTGGTGGTGTCCGCGATGCGCAGGCGGTGAAGGTCTGAGGGGGTGAACCAGGCGAGCATCACCCCTTCGGTCAGGTGGAGTTCGCGCGGGTCACCGTTCCAGCGGCCTGCGTAGATGGCGATGGGCACGGTTGCGCCGGCATCGTTGAAGGCGTACTCGGTGCCGAACGGGGTGAGGTCGGCGAGGTCGAGGCCGGCTTCCTCGGCCAGTTCGCGCCGGGCGGTGTGTTGCAGGGTGGCGTCCTGCGGTTCTCGGCCGCCGCCCAGCAGGGACCACATGCCCGGCTCCCAGATCTGGCCGGGGAAGTAGTCGCGAAGGTGGAGCAGGTACTCGCCGCGGTCGTTGTAGATCAGGGCGGAGGCGTTGGCCGTCTCCGGTTCGGTCTCTGATGGGAGCTTGAGCAGTTTCTCGCGCAGGGACTGGGAGGAAACCTGGTCCACCGGTCGCCACTCGATGCCGCCGACCTCTTCTTCCTGCAGCACGACTGGCACGTCGGTCGGGGTGTGCAGGCGGAAGAGGAACCGGAGGTCGAAGTGCTGGTGGCCGGGTTCACCCTTGCCCGGGTGGGCGTCGACGTCGTGGATGTCGATGTCGAACGGCACGGCCTCGTAGCAGGGCCACGGTGCGACGGCCTGGGGTGGGATCCCGGTCTCCTCGTGCAGCTCCCGCAGCGCCGTTGCCGCCAAGGACTCGTCGGCGGGCTCGGCGTGGCCGCCAGGGGCGAGGACCTTCCCGCTCGCCAAGTGCAGCACGTGCAGGACGCGGCCGAGGTCGTCGACGACGATCGCGCCGCAGGTGACGTGTCCGGCGAAGGTGGAGCGGCTGGCGATCTCGTCGCCGGCCCGGTCGAGGGCGTCCAAGAGAGCGTCGAGCTGCTCGCGCTCGTGAGAGTGGCGAGCGAGGTATGCATCGACGGTGGTGCGGATGTGATCGTGCGACAACGGCATTGGGCTACCTCAGAGGGCGTGGAGCGGGACGAGTCGAGGCGGGGCGGTCGGTCGGGTCAGCTCAGCCGCATCCCCTCCGCTGGGATCTCCTCGACGGCAGCTGTGCGAGCGATGGGCAGCCCCCACCGCTCGTTTGCCGTCTCTGCCGCGAGCTGGGCTTGCCGCGCGCCGGGCGGGCCCCAGCCCAGCAGGGCCGCGGCCTGGGCGGGAGTGGCGAGCAGACGGGCGAAGGAGCGGCCGGTGGCGGGGTCGACCTCCGCCGGTCCGATGTCGTGGACCCGGGCAGCCAGGCGGAGCCGGACGTTGGGCCCTACGCCGCCGTAGACCTCGCCGGTCTCGTCCAGCACCCAGCCCAGTCGTAACGGATCGGCCAGGGTGAGCTGGGCCTCCTCGGCAGCTTCGCGATGCAGGGTGCCCTCGGGCGTCGCGTCGGTCGCCTCCACGGTGCCGCCCGGCAGCATCGGCAGCGCGCCCCGCGGGCCGGGGTCGGCCACAACGACGACACGGCCGTCGGGGACGAAGCACCATGCCCAGGCTTGCTGCACGGGCAGATGTTTGGGCACGGGGCCGTGGTGAAGAGGGCTGTCCCAGAGAATCCGGTAGCGGACGTGGACGTCATGGCGGTCCAGAGTCGGGACGCCGAGGATGTGCCGGCCGTCGGCGAGGTGCGCGGTGGCGGTGTTCCCGAGCCGGGCACGGTATGCGGCGAGCATGATCTGCCCGTCCACGGGGCGCAGCCGCTGCACCGCGTCCCGGGTCTCCAGGAAGGCGTACTCGGACAACTCCTCGCGCGGCAGACGGATCGCCTCCACCTGATCGGGGCGGAGGGTTCCCCCGTCGAAAACGAACCGGACCTCCCCGGGGCAGGCCGTGCCAGGCTGAAGATCGGGATGGTGCGAGGAGAAGGAGTGGACGGCGAGCACGGCCGACAGGGGCAGGTCCAGGCCCAGTTCCTCGGTGATCTCACGCCGGCAGGTGACGTGCGGGTGTTCACCGGCCTCGACCACGCCCCCGGGCAGCAGCCACGAGTCGTCCTTGCGGTAGGTGGGGTGCACCAGCAGGACCCGACCGACCTCGTCGGTGATGATCGCGGCGGCACCGAGCCACGCCGCATGCCGGGACGCGGCGTGTTGCGCGGCCGACAGAGTGGCACGCGGCGAGACGGGATCCGCAGGGGAGACGGGAGAGGGCACTCAGCTCTGCCTTTCGGGACGGTAGGCGGGCGGGTACGCACGCGGCGCGGACAGGCGTGGTTGCTCAGGAGGCACGGTCGTTCATCCGGCGCTGCAGTTGCGCGTGCGGCTGGGAACGATCATGGTGATGCGGGTGTCTTGTGGGCGAACACGTGCGGTTCGTGGTCTGTGCCCCGCCGGGGCACAGCCGGGGAGCAGGGACGTACACCCCCACGCCCCGGTGATGGGGGAGGGCTATCTGTCCTTGGCCAGGGCGACGAGTTCGGCGAAAAGACCGCCGGCGTTCACCAGGTCCTCGTAGGTGCCGTGCTCGATGACCCGGCCCTTGTCCATCACCAGGATTCGGTCGGCCAGCCTGGTGTTCTCAAGCCGATGCGTCACGACGATCGTCATGCGCTCGGCAGCCTCGCGCTTGATCTCCAGGAAGATCGAGTGCTCACCGCGTGCGTCCATCTGAGAGGTTGGTTCATCCAGGACCACCAGGGGTGTCTTCCTGTACAGCGGCCGGCTGGCCACGAGGCGTTGCCACTGGCCGCCGGACAGTTCCGCGCCGCCCCACAGTTCGCGGGCCAGGAGGGTGTCGAGTTGTTTCGGCAGCTTCTCGATCGCCTCGCGCATCCCGACCGCGTCGATGACGTCCCACACCGGGGCGTCGTCGAAGGTTCGGGGCTGTCCCAGAGTGATGTTCTCGCGGGTCCGCAGAGGCCAGCACGCGAAGTTCTGCGGGACCAGAGACGTGCGCTTCCACACGGCGTCCGGGTCGGCTTTCGCCAGGTCCGTTCCGTCCCAGAGAACGCGGCCCTTGTCGGCCAGCAGAATCCCCGTGATCAGTTTGGCCAGCGTCGACTTCCCGGAGCCGTTCTCGCCCACGATGGCCAGGATCTCCCCGCGGCGCAGCGTGAGGGAGACGTGGTCGACGGCCCGTTCGTCCTTGCCTGGGTACTGGTACACGACCTCGTCGAGGCGGATCTCGTCCACGCGCTCCGGAATGCTCAACTCGCCGCGCTTCGGAGCGCGTTCCGTGGCGGTGTCGAGGAAAGCCCTCATGTCGGCCAGGTACAGGGACGTGTGGAACATCGCGGCCCCGTGGATGACGAACTGGGACAGGGCGGCCAGTGTGGTCTGAACGGCGACGACGGCGGTGGCCGCGACGGGCAGGGCGACCTGTCCGCTGGTGGCCAGCCAGGCGAGGGTGGCCCAGGTGCCGAGCAGGAAGATCCCGCCCAGGGCGCTGGTGGCCAGGACGATGCGCAGCATCCGCGGGGCCGCGGTCAGGGTGCGCTGGTCGATCCGGTCGGACAGGGCCCGGTACCAGTAGATGAGGTAGCCGGTCATGCCGTTGGCGCGAACCTCGTCCCCGTACCGGCTGTATGTGGCCCACCAGCGCATCATCGAGCGGACGTTGCGGTCACCGACATTGAGGTAATGGGTCTCGTAGTCGACGCGCGCGGACAGCACGGCGCCGGCGCCGGCCGGAAGCACGGCCAGCAGCAGGAGGGGGAGCATCAGGGGGTGAAGTGCCGTGATGACGCTGCTCGCGGCGATCATGCGGATCAGGGCGGACATGAACCGCTGGGCGTCCTGGACCATCATCCGGGTCCGCGTGACGCCGACCTCGGCGGCTTCCTGCCGGTCGGCGAACCCGTCCTCGGTGTACGCGGAGGACTCCACCCGGCAGACGGCTTCGACGAGCGCGATGTCCGCTTCGGTGATCAGCAGGGGTGTGATCCGGCCGTCGGCGTACGAGGACAGAGCGCTGCTGATCCGGCCGATGCCGGCGGCTGCCGTCACGACGATCAGGGCGGGCAGAGCGGCGTGCAGGCGTTCGGACACCGTTCCTGTTCCGAGGATGTGCGTCATGGCCTGGGCGGTGAAGGCGAGCACGAGCGCGGCGGCGATACCGGTAAACAGCTGACAGGCGAGGAGTAGCACGACCCCGGCCCTGTCGACGCTCCAGGCCATCCGTGCGGTGTGTCCGAGCACGGAGGGAAGGCGGCGGCACATCGCCCCGAAACTGGCATCTGCCAGCGGATTCCTGCCGTAGTGCCCCTCGAAGCTGAGGGTGGCGGGTGGTGGAGGGGGCGGGGTCTTCCCTTGTGTGGTCGAGGCGTCAGTCACTGTCACCTGTATCCCTCCTTGGGGTGATGCCGCACCTGGATGGCTCGGCGGTGCACGGCCTAACGACGCGGCCGGGGAATCGAACGCGCTCGATTCCGGACGCGCTGGGCCCCTTGAACTGCAAGGGGCGGAACGTGGGATCGCCGCTACGGGGCTGCTCGCGGACGGGGCGGATTGGCCGAATCGCCGAGGCTTGAAACGCCTGTGACGAATGAGGTTTCGAGGTCCGGCCAACCGTGTGGTGGGGTCATGACAGCTTCCAGAGCAGGAAGGGAACGGCGCTGCCCGCGGCGAGGACGGCCAGGAGCAACAGAACACCGGCAATGACCATGGAGGAGCTGATCTCTTGGTCCTCGGCGGCCTGCCGCTTCTCCTCGGCTGCGGCGTCCTCGTGGGCCTTTCCCAGGCAGGTCGGGCAGCGGTCCTCGATGTGCTCGGGCATCAGTCG
>NZ_JASCIS010000052.1 GCF_029968015.1 Streptomyces luteolus | reverse complement strand
CCGCCGTACAGGTACGAGTACTGCTCAGTCCTCGCCGAGATACGCCTTCCGTACGGATTCGTCGTGCAGGAGGTCCTGCCCCGTGCCGGAGAGGACGACCTTGCCGATTTCCATGACGTGGCCGTGGTCGGCGAGGGAGAGGGCGGCCTGCGCGTTCTGTTCGACGAGCAGGATGGTGGTGCCCTGGGATTTCAGCTCGCTGATGGTCTCCATGATCTTCTGCATCATGATCGGGGAGAGGCCCATGGAGGGTTCGTCGAGCATGAGCAGTTTGGGTCGGGACATCAGGGCGCGGCCCATGGCGAGCATTTGTTGTTCGCCGCCGGAGAGTGTTCCCGCGGCTTGTTTTCTGCGTTCGCCGAGGATGGGGAAGAGGTCGTACGCCCGCTGGATGTCCTTTTCGATGCCCTCTTTGTCGTCGCGGAGGTAGGCGCCGAGGCGGAGGTTGTCGGTGATGGTGAGGCGGGGGAAGATGTGCCGGCCTTCGGGGGAGTGGGCGAGGCCCATGGCGACGATTTTGTGGGCGGGGACGCCGGCCAGTGGTTTTCCGTCGAAGGTGATTTTCCCGGAGAGCGGCTTCAGCAGGCCCGACAGGGTGCGGAGTGTGGTGGTTTTACCGGCGCCGTTGGTGCCGATGAGGGTGACGACCTGTCCGGCTTCGACGTTGAAGGAGATGCCTTTGACGGCTTCGATCTTGCCGTAGGCGACCCTGAGGTCTTCGACTTCCAGTAGTGCGGTCACTGGTCGTCCTCCGTGCGGGTGTCGGTGCCGGGTGCTGCTTTGGTGGAGGGGGTCTGGGCGGCTTCGGCTGCTTCGACTTCGGCTACTTCTTCGTCGCCGGGTGCGCCTTCGAAGGGCGTTCCGAGGTAGGCGGCGATGACGCGTTCGTCGGCCTGGACGACGTCTGAGGTGCCCTCGACGAGCTTTTCGCCTTGGACGAGGACGGCGACGCGGTCGCAGAGGTTGAAGATGAACCGCATGTCGTGCTCGATGACGAGGATCGCGATGCCCTGGTCGCGGATGGCGAAGACCAGCTCTTCGGTGGCGCGGGTTTCTTGGGGGTTCATTCCCGCGGTGGGTTCGTCGAGGAGGAGGAGTCCGGGTTCGCTGGCGAGGGCGCGGGCGATCTCGAGTTTGCGTTGTTCGCCGTACGGGAGGTTGCGGGCGAGGTGGTCGGCTTTGTGGGCGAGGCCGATGAACTCGAGGAGTTCCATGGCTCGTTCGTGGGATGCGGCTTCGGCTTTCTTGAATCCGGGGCCGCGGAGGAGTGCCGACCAGAGGCCTTCTTTGGTGCGGGTGTGGCGGCCGACGAGGACGTTTTCCAGGACGGTCATGTTGGCGAAGAGCCGGATGTTCTGGAAGGTGCGGGCTATGCCGGCGCTGGTGACGAGGTGGGGTTTCGGGGGGAGGACGGTGCCTTTGTAGGCGACGGTGCCTTCGGTGGGGACGTAGAGGCCGGTGAGGCAGTTGAAGAAGGTGGTTTTGCCTGCGCCGTTGGGGCCGATGAGGCCGACGATTTCGCCGCTGTTGACGGTGAGGCCGACGGAGCGTACAGCGGTGAGGCCGCCGAATCGCATGGTGACGTCGGTGGCTTCGAGGACGGTGGTGGTTGTCGTCATGGTGGTCACGCCCCCGCCTTGGCGGTGCCGACATTGGTGCCGGGGAGTCTTTGTTCTGGTACGTCGAGTTGGTCGGTCTCGTGGAATTCGAGCTGGGCGCGTTTGTTGGCGACGAGTCCTTCGGGTCGGAATCGCATGAGGAGGATGAGGGCGAGTCCGAAGAGGATCAGCTGGAAGTCTTCGAGGAATTGGAGTTTGGCGGGGATGAGGTAGAGGAGTGCGGCGCCGATGAGGGGGCCGCTGATGGTGCCCATGCCGCCGAGGATGACTGCGGCCAGGAGGAAGGCGGAGTTCGGGGGCACGGTGTTGGCGAACAGGTACTGCTCGGGGGTGATGCTGTACGAGACGTGTGCCTGGACGGTTCCGGCGAATCCGGCGAGGGTGGCGCCGAGGGCGAAGGCGATGAGTTTGACGCGGAATCCGTTGATTCCCATGGCGGTTGCCGCGGTTTCGTCTTCGCGTACGGCGACCCAGGCGCGGCCGATGCGGGATTCTCCGGAGCGTCGGAAGACCATGACGACGACTGCGGTGAAGAGCAGCATCAGGAGGTAGTAGTTGCCGGATCGGCCGAGGGTGAATCCGGCGATGTCGTGGGGTGCGCCGAAGTTGAATCCGAAGAGTTCGAGGTCGGGGATGTTGGGGATGCCTTGGGAGCCGTTGGTGATGTCGGGTCCGGCGCTTCCGTTGAGGTTGTTCATGGTGATGCGGAAGATTTCGCCGAAGCCGAGGGTGACGATGGCGAGGTAGTCGCCGCGGAGTCGGAGGGTGGGGGCTCCGATGAGGACGCCGAAGATGAGTGAGGCGGCTGCGCCGACGAGTACGGCGGCCCAGAAGGGGAATTGGACGCCGAAGGTGGATTGCGGCGATCCGGAGACGAGGGCGGCGGTGTAGGCGCCGACGCCGAGGAAGGCGACGTATCCGAGGTCGAGGAGTCCGGCGAGGCCGACGACGACGTTGAGGCCGAGGGCGACGGTGGCGAAGATCAGGATGTTGGCGCCGATGAGGGCGTAGGACTCGTCGGTCTGTGTGAAGGGGAAGCAGGCCGCGGCGATTAGTGCGGCGGTGAGGGTGATGGTGCGGTGTTTCGCGGTGAGCCGGTTGAGGCGGGCGATGAGGCCGGCGCGGAACACGGCGGGGGCGGCGAGTGCGACGGTGATGAGGAATCCGACGAAGAGTTCGGAGTAGGCGTCGATGCCGTAGGCGAAGACGTAGAGGCCGGTGCCGAATGCGGCGGTGATGATGAGGATTTCGACCCAGTTCGCCAGTTCTTTGGCGGGTGGTGCGGGTGGTGCTTTGAGTGCGTGCTTGAAGCGGTTCCAGGTGCCGGTGGTTTCGTCGTCTGGGGGCAGGTCGCTGGGGAGGCCGAGTGCGGCGATGACGGCGATGAGTGCGCCGATCTCGGATATCCAGGCACCGGGTTCGAGGTTGATGACGCCGCCGAGTTGTACGGAGATGGCGGCGAGGGCGTAGGTGGTGGTGCCGAGGACGGCGAGTGCGGTGAGGGTGACGGGGCTGGTTTTTCCGCCGGGGGTGAGCCAGGTGAGGCCGCGGATTCCTATGCCGGAGAGGGTGAAGAGGATGGTAAGTGCGGCGCCGACGAGGGTGATGACCTGGAGGCCGCCGGGGTAGCCGGTGACGGTGAGGTTGCCTGGGAATTCTTCGGTCCAGGTCCAGGCGAGGAAGGTGCCGGCGAGGGCGAGTGCGGCTCCGGTGAGTACGCCGGTGCGGGCTGCCTTGGTGGGCAGGGGGAGCAGCGAAGTGGGCTGCTGTGCGGGGGTTTTGGTGGTGTTGGTGGTCATGGGTATCACGCCCGATCCGCGACGCGTTCGCCGAGCAGGCCTTGTGGCCTCAGGAGCAGTACGAGGATGAGGAGGGTGAAGGCCCAGACATCCTTCCAGGCTCCGCCGCCGAAGAGTTCCATTCCGGGGATCTCGCCGATGTAGCCGGTGGCGAGGGATTCGGCGACGCCGAGTACGAGGCCGCCGAGCATGGCTCCGTAGATGTTTCCGATGCCGCCGAGTACGGCTGCGGTGAAGGCTTTGAGGCCGAGGATGAAGCCCATTTTGAATCCGACCTGGCCGTTGTGGAGTCCGTATCCGACGGCTGCGATGGCGGCGAATGCGGCGCCAATGGCGAAGGCCATGACGATGATGCGGTCGGTGTTGATGCCCATGAGTTTGGCGGTGTCTGGGTCTTGGGCGGTGGCCTGCATGCCGCGGCCGGATCGGGTTTTGCTGACGAAGAGGCCGAGGGTGAGCATGCAGAGGGGTGCGGCGAGGAGGACGAAGAGGCTGCCTATTTGGATGTTGGCGCCGAGTATGTTGACCGGTTCGCTGTCGAACTGGGGGAAGGAGAGGTCTTTCTTGGCGTCCGGGTACCACTTCCAGACGGCTTGTTGGAGAAAGATGGAGAGGCCGATGGCGGTGATCAGGGGGGCGAGTCGTGGGGCGCCGCGCAGGGGGCGGTAGGCGAAGCGTTCGGCGGCGGTGCCGACGGCTACGGAGCAGATCATGCCGCCGATGATCATGAGGGGTATGGCGGCGGCGAGGGAGAAGCCGTCGGGGAGTATGAGGTGGACGGTGAGGGCGCCGAAGCCCCCGATCATGAATATCTCGCCGTGGGCGAAGTTGATGAGCTGGACGATGCCGTAGACCATCGTGTAGCCGATCGCGATGAGTCCGTACATCGCGCCGAGGATGAGTCCATTGGCCAGCTGCTGCGGCAGTTCGTTCACCGCAAGGCCTCCGTGGAGTGGTTCGGATAAGGCGCCGCGCGGGAGCGCTCGTAGCGCTCCCGCGCGGTCTGGTGCTGTGCCGTTTTGGCGGCCGGGAGGGCCGGGTTCTTATTCGGGCTTGTAAGCGCCGCTGAACTCCGGCTTCCACTCCTTACCTTCGACCCGGTAGGCGGTCATCATGGTGTTGGTGGTGTCGCCGTACTCGTCGAACGAGACGGTTCCGGTGACGCCTTCGAACTTGACCTTGCTCATGGCTTCGAGGACCTTGGCTCGGGCGTCCTCGGGGAGCTTTCCGTTGTTTTCTTCGACGGCGATCCTGACGGCTTCGATGATGGACCAGGTGGCGTCGTAGGTGCCGCCGCCGTAGGCCTCGTAGGCGTCCTTGTATCCGGCCGCTTCGTAGTTCTTGATGAAGGTCTTGGCGGAGTCGAGCATTTCTACGGGTTTGCCGACGGATGTGGCGAGGTCGCCTTCGGCCTTCTTGTTGAGCTTGATGAAGTCGGCGCTGTAGATGCCGTCGCCGCCCATGAGCGGGATCTTGGCGCCGCTGCCCTTGAGCTGTTGGCTGAGGGGGCCTGCTGCCGGGTATTCGCCGCCGTAGTAGACGGCTTCGGCGCCGGAGTTCTTCACCTTGGTGACGACGGCGCGGAAGTCGCGGTCCTCGGGGTTGATGTGGTCGGAGGCGACGATCTTTCCGCCGAGCTTGGTGAAGGTGTCCTTGAAGGACGCGGCGAGTCCGGCGCCGTAGGTCTTCTGGTCGTCGATGAGATAGACCTTTTTGATCTTCGCCTTGTTGTAGAGGTACTTGGCGGCGAAGTCGCCCTGGACCTGGTCGGTCGTGGCGGTGCGGAAGAAGGTCTTGAAGGGGCGCTTGAGGTCGCCGGTCTTCCAGCCGTCGCCCTGGGTGAGTTCGGTGCCTGTGTTGGCGGGGGAGACCTGGACGAGGCCCGCGTCGTTGAAGGGCTTCTGCATCGACTGGGAGACGTTGGAGTTCAGTGGTCCGACGACGCCGAGTACTTCTTTGTTGCTGATGAACTTCTGTGCGTTCTGCTGGCCAACGGAAGGCTGTGCCTGGTCGTCGGTGGCTTGGAGTTTGAACTCGACGCCTTCGACGGTGCCTTCCTTGTTGGCGGTCTTCACGGCGAGGTCGGCGGAGTTCTTGATGCCGAGGCCGAGTGCGGAAAGGTCACCGGTCAGGGGCGCGTCCACGCCGATGACGACGGTGGTTTTGTCTCCGTCGCCGCCGCCTTTTCCTTCGTCGCGCGATCCGCAGGCGGTGAGTGTGAGTGCCCCGGTGGTCAGCACGGTGGTGAGTATGAGCAAGGAACGGTTTCGCACGATTGGTCCTTTCCCTGGCGCGGCTTCCTCAGTGGTGAGGTGCCGTGTGATCGCCGGGCCGTACTGGTGTGGTACAGGGCCGTGCAATTCAGTTCGCGCCCGGCGGCGCGGTGACTGGCGGTGACTCTAAGCGCAGGTGAAGGAGTGTGGGAGCGGTGCGGAGCAGGATGTGACGTTCTTGTTATGCGGGGTGAATCGTCGGCGGTGAAGTGAGGTCCAAACCGGGTTTTTGGTGCTGTCACCGTCGTTCGCATGGTGAGAATTTGCAGTTCCGCTCAGGGGTCTCAAGTGATCTTGAAGTGCCGCTCGATGTGAATCCTGCAGTGTGAATAGGGGATTTCGATGATCCGCTTTGTGTGAACGGATTGTGTCGAGAGGGCCCGTCGAAATTACTCACGGTTACCGCGGAATGGATCGGTCCGGGGTGGGGCCGGGCAGCCCGACGCGGTGGCACGACAGACGGGCGGGGCACGCCACTTGCGTGACGTGCCCCGCCCGTGGTGACCCGGGGTGGCCGGGATCGCATGCCGAGACCGACTGTCGCCCCCCTGCGCCGAGGCCGACCGCTGAAGGGTCAACTCTCCTTGCCCGCCTGGCCGTTGTCGGGCACGGTGTCCCGGAGCAGACAGGTCAGGCGCGCGGTGCAGACCCGCTTGTCCTGCTCGTCGCTGATGACGATCTCGTACGTGGCGGTGGAGCGGCCGCGGTGCACAGGCGTGGCGACACCGGTGACGAGGCCGGAGCGGGCGCCGCGGTGGTGCGTGCAATTGAGGTCGACGCCCACGGCGATCTTGGAGACGCCGCCGTGCAGCATGGAGCCGACCGAGCCGAGGGTCTCGGCGAGCACCGCGGACGCACCGCCGTGCAGCAGCCCGTACGGCTGGGTGTTGCCCTCGACGGGCATGGTGCCGACGACCCGGTCGGGCGCGGCCTCGACGATCTCGATGCCCATGCGGGTGCCGAGGTGTCCGGCGGAGAACAGGGCGGGCAGGTCGACACCGAGTGCGGCGTACTCGGCGACGATCTCCTGCGGGAACTTGACGTTGTGCTTCTCGCCCATGGGCCTCGACTCCAGTTCGTCGTCCTTGTGGCGGCGGTACGGCCGTGCGGTGCACCGTACCCGCCGCCTGAGCAAACGCTTAGACGAGGGCCGATTGTTCCAGACCACCAGGACGGACCACCGCCCGCCCACGGCCGGAGCGGGACCACCGCCCTCACGGGAGCCGGGAGGGGAGGCCCCACCCCCCTCCGGGAGCCGGGCGGGGAGGGCGCACTCCCTTACGGGCGGGCCTCCAGGCGGACGACGACGGACTTGCTGGCCGGGGTGTTGCTGGTGTCCGCGGTCGCGTCGAGCGGCACCAGGACGTTCGTCTCCGGGTAGTACGCCGCCGCGCAGCCGCGGGCCGTCGGATAGTGCACGACCCGGAAGCCCGGCGCGCGCCGCTCCGCACCGTCCCGCCACTCGCTGACCAGGTCGACGTACGCCCCGTCCGCGAGGCCGCCGAGCTCGCGGGCGTCGGCCGGGTTGACCAGGACGACGCGGCGGCCGTTCTTGATGCCTCTGTAGCGGTCGTCGAGGCCGTAGATCGTGGTGTTGTACTGGTCGTGGGAGCGCAGCGTCTGCAACAGCAGCCGCCCATCGGGCAGTTCGGGGTACTCGACCGGTGCCGCCGTGAAGTTGGCCTTGCCGGTGGCCGTCGGGAAACGGCGCTCGTCGCGCGGGGCGTGCGGCAGGGCGAAGCCGCCGGGCCGTGCCACACGCGCGTTGAAGTCCTCGAATCCGGGCACCACGCGCGCGATGCGGTCGCGGATCGTGGCGTAGTCCTTCTCGAACTCCTCCCACGGCGTGGTGCTCTTCTCGCCCAGGACGCGGCGGGCTAGCCGGCTCACGATCGCCGGCTCGGACAGCAGGTGCGGGCTCGCGGGCTCCAGGCGGCCGCGCGAGGCGTGCACCATGCCCATCGAGTCCTCCACGGTCACGAACTGCTCACCACCGCCCTGCAGATCGCGCTCGGTGCGGCCGAGCGTCGGCAGGATCAGGGCACGCGCGCCGGTGACCGCGTGGGAGCGGTTCAGCTTCGTCGACACATGCACCGTCAGGCGGGCGCGGCGCATCGCCGCCTCCGTGACCTCGGTGTCGGGCGACGCCGACACGAAGTTGCCGCCCATGGCGAAGAAGACCTTCGCCTCGCCGTCGCGCAGCGCGCGGATCGCCCGCACCACGTCCAGGCCGTGCTCGCGCGGCGGGGCGAAGCCGAACTCCCGCTCCAGGGCGTCCAGGAACGCGGGCGCGGGCCGCTCGAAGATGCCCATCGTGCGGTCGCCCTGCACGTTGGAGTGCCCGCGCACCGGGCACACCCCCGCGCCCGGGCGGCCGATGTTGCCGCGCAGCAGCAAGAAGTTCACGACCTCGCGGATCGTGGGTACCGCGTGCTTGTGCTGCGTCAGGCCCATCGCCCAGCACACCACCGTCCGCTTCGAGGCGAGCACCATGGCGAGTGCCTCCTCGATACGGGACCGCTCCAGGCCTGTCGCGGCAAGCATCTCGTCCCAGTCCGCCGCACGCGCGGCGGCGGCGAACTCCTCGTACCCATGGGTGTGTTCGCGGACGAACTCCTCGTCCACGGCGCCGGACCCCGCGGCGGACCCGCTGTCGGACGCGGCGAGGATCAGCTTGTTGAGGAGGCGGAACAGGGCCTGGTCGCCGCCGAGACGGATCTGCAGGAACAGGTCCGTAAGGGCTGTTCCCTTCAGCATCCCCTGCGGGGTCTGCGGGTTCTTGAACCGCTCCATCCCGGCCTCGGGCAGCGGGTTGACCGTGATGATCCGTGCGCCGTTCGCCTTCGCCTTCTCCAGGGCGGACAGCATGCGCGGATGGTTCGTGCCCGGGTTCTGCCCGGCCACGATGATCAGATCCGCCTTATAGAGATCCTCCAGGAGAACGCTGCCCTTGCCGATGCCGATGGTCTCCGTCAGAGCCGAGCCCGACGACTCGTGGCACATGTTGGAGCAGTCCGGCAGGTTGTTCGTGCCGAACTCGCGGGCGAACAGTTGGTACAGGAACGCGGCCTCGTTGCTGGTGCGGCCCGACGTGTAGAAGAGCGCCTCGTCCGGTGAGCCGAGCGCGTCCAGCTCGTCGGCGACGATGTCGAAGGCCTGCTCCCATGTGACGGGTTCGTACCGCTCGGCGCCCTCCGCCAGATACATGGGGCGGGTGAGGCGGCCCTGCTGGCCCAGCCAGTACCCACTGCGGCGGGCCAGGTCCGCCACCGGGTGCGCGGCGAAGAACTCCGGCGTGACCCGGCGCAGCGTGGCCTCCTCCGCGACTGCCTTCGCGCCGTTCTCGCAGAACTCGGCCTTGTGCCGGTGCTCCGGCTCTGGCCAGGCGCAGCCGGGGCAGTCGAAGCCGTCCTTCTGGTTCACGCGCAGCAGCGTCAGCGCCGTGCGGCGCACACCCATCTGCTCCTGGGCCATGCGCAGGGTGTGCCCGATGGCGGGGAGCCCGGCGGCGGCGTGCTTGGGGCCTTCGACCTGCGGTGCGTCCTGGACGGGATCGCCGGCGGGGGGCTTGCCTGCCATGACCGGTCTCCTTCGAACAGTCACTGTCTGCGTACGTCTCGATCCTCGCACGCCCGCGACCGGCTCAGGCAGCCTGTGGATAACTCGGCCGAGGGACGCACGACGGACGCACGACGGACGCACGACGGACGCACGACGGACGCGCGACGGACGCGCGACGGACGCATGAGGTACGCACGACGGACGCTCGACCCTGCGTAGGACCTGGGCAGTACCGGCGTACGGGACAGGACAGGGCGAGCGGCCCGGCCAGACCGGCGCCGGCGCGGCGACGGCGGCTCGCGGCGAGGGCGGGAGGAGGCCGGAGAGCGGACGCGGACCGGATTGTCAGTGGGGCGTGGCAGGATCGGGGGCGTGGCAGAGACAGCATCGAAGAAGACCCCCGCCCAGACGAAGGCCGCCAAGGCCGCCGACCCGTCCGCAGGCGGCAAGCGCCCGCGCCTGATGCTCATGGACGGGCACTCGCTCGCCTACCGGGCGTTCTTCGCGCTGCCCGCGGAGAACTTCACGACGGCGACGGGCCAGCCCACCAACGCGATCTACGGATTCGCGTCGATGCTGGCGAACACGCTGCGCGACGAGGAGCCAACGCACTTCGCAGTCGCCTTCGACGTCTCCCGCAAGACCTGGCGCTCCCAGGAGTTCGCGGAGTACAAGGCGAACCGCTCCAAGACCCCCGACGAGTTCAAGGGCCAGGTCGAGCTGATCGGCGAGCTGCTCGACGCGATGCACGCCGAGCGGTTCGCGGTCGACGGCTTCGAGGCGGACGACGTCATCGCCACCCTCGCCACCCAGGCCGAGGCCGCGGGATTCGAAGTCCTCGTTGTCACCGGTGACCGCGACTGCTTCCAGCTCGTCTCCGACCACATCACGGTCCTGTACCCCACGAAGGGTGTCTCCGAGCTGACGCGGTACACCCCGGAGAAGGTCCAGGAGAAGTACGGCCTGAGTCCCTCCCAGTACCCGGACTTCGCGGCCCTGCGCGGCGACCCGTCGGACAACCTGCCCGGCATCCCCGGCGTCGGCGAGAAGACCGCCGCGAAGTGGATCAACCAGTTCGGCTCGTTCGCCGAGCTCGTGGAGCGCGCCGACGAGGTCAAGGGCAAGGCCGGCCAGAACTTCCGCGACCACCTGGAGGCAGTGAAGCTCAACCGCCGCCTCACCGAGATGGTCCGGGACGTCGAACTGCCCAGGACCGTCGCAGACTTGGAGCGCGCGGCGTACGACCGCAAGGCCGTCGCCGTCGTCCTCGACACCCTGGAGATCCGCAACCCCTCGCTGCGCGAACGCCTCCTCGCGGTCGACCCGGGCGCCGAGGACACTGAGCAGACGCCCGCGGCCGACGGCGTGGAGATCGACGGCACCGTCCTCGGCTCCGGCGAGGTCGCCCCCTGGCTCGCCGAGCACGGCAAGGCCGTCCTCGGCATGGCGACCGTCGCCTCCTGGAAGCTGGGCGCCGGAGCCGTCGCCGAGGTCGCCCTCGCCGCCGCCGGGGGAGCGGCCGCCTGGTTCGACCCGTCCCAGCTCGACGAGGCCGACGAGAACGCGTTCGCGCAGTGGCTCGCCGACCCGAAGAAGCCGAAGGTCGTGCACGACGCGAAGAACGCCCTGCGGGTCTTCGCCGAGCACGGCTTGACCATCGAGGGCATCACCATGGACAGCGCCCTCGCCGCCTACCTGGTCAAGCCCGGCCGCCGCTCCTTCGCCCTGGACGCCCTCTCCCTGGAGTACCTGGGCCGGGAACTCGCCCCGGCCGCCGAGGCCGACGGCCAGCTGGCGTTCGGAGCGGACGACACCGCCGAGGCCGACGCCCTGATGCACCAGGCCCGTACCGTCCTCGACCTCGGCACCGCCTTCGGCGAGCGCCTCAAGGAGGTCGGCGCCGCCGAGCTGCTCACCGACATGGAGCTGCCTGTCTCCGCGCTCCTCGCCAAGATGGAGCGCTCCGGCATCGCCGCCGACCGCGCCCATCTGGAGGCCATGGAGCAGCAGTTCGCGGGCGCCGTGCAGCAGGCCGTGAAGGAGGCGCACGACGCCGCGGGCCACGAGTTCAACCTCGGCTCGCCCAAGCAGCTCCAGGAGGTCCTCTTCGGCGAGCTCGGCCTGCCGAAGACGAAGAAGACCAAGACCGGGTACACCACGGACGCCGACGCCCTGGCCTGGCTCGCCGCCCAGACGGACAACGAACTCCCGGTGATCATGCTCCGCCACCGTGAGCAGGCCAAGCTCCGCGTGACCGTCGATGGCCTGATCAAGACGATCGCCGCGGACGGCCGCATCCACACCTCGTTCAGCCAGATCGTCGCCGCCACCGGCCGTCTGTCCTCCACGGACCCGAACCTGCAGAACGTCCCGGTGCGTACCGACGAGGGCCGCGCCATCCGCCGCGGCTTCGTCGTCGGCGAGGGCTTCGAGTCCCTGATGACCGCGGACTACAGCCAGATCGAGCTCCGCGTCATGGCCCACCTCTCCGAGGACGAAGGCCTCATCGAGGCGTTCACGTCCGGTGAGGACCTGCACACCACGGTCGCCTCGCAGGTCTTCGGCGTCGCCGGGGACCAGGTCGACGCCGAGATGCGCCGAAAGATCAAGGCCATGTCGTACGGCCTGGCGTACGGCCTCTCCGCGTTCGGCCTGTCCCAGCAGCTGAACATCGAGGCGTCCGAGGCCCGTGCCCTGATGGACACCTATTTCGAGCGCTTCGGCGGCGTACGCGACTATCTGCACCGCGTCGTCGAGGAGGCCCGCGCGACGGGGTACACGGCGACGATCCTCGGCCGTCGCCGCTACCTCCCGGACCTCAGCAGCGACAACCGCCAGCGCCGCGAGGCCGCCGAGCGCATGGCGCTCAACGCACCGATCCAGGGCACCGCCGCGGACATCGTGAAGATCGCGATGCTGCGGGTCGGACAGGCCCTGGAGAAGGCCGAGTTGTCCTCCCGGATGCTGCTCCAGGTGCACGACGAAATCGTCCTGGAGATCGCGGCCGGGGAGCGGAAGCGGGTCGAGGAGCTGGTCCGCCGCGAGATGGCCGGCGCGGTCAGCCTCCGGGCCCCGCTCGACGTATCGGTCGGCCTGGGCACGGACTGGGAGTCGGCGGCGCACTGAGACGGGGCGGGGTGCGACGGGGGTACGGGCGCGGCCTGGCCGGTGAGCCGGGGAACATGCCCCGTACCCCACCCCAACCACCCTCCCCCACCCCCACAACCACCCTCCCCCGCAGCTCACACACCCGTATGGCCGCTGTGCCCGTGCCGTGGGTCTCGGCAGGCGGCAACGTGGCGGGCATGGTCAGCCACCAGCGCCGCGCGGTCGTACTCGCCGCCATGGTCCCCGCACTGCTCGTGCCGATATCCGCGGTCGCGGCACGCGCCGAGGACCGGCGCGCACGTCGCGCCGCGACCTGCCGCACCGCAGCCGCACCAGTACGCGCCGCCCGTACGTCCCCGGACGTACGGGCGGCGTCGTCGTACGGGCCACCGGACCCCCGGCCGATCCCCGTACCCGAGGACGAGAGCGTGCTGTGGTGCGCGCTCGAAGGCGGTGGGCATCGGCAGGCAGCCGCCGGTCCCAGCCGCGTCCTGCTCGTCGAGACGGTGCTGCGGCGGGCGCAGGAGCTGGGGCGGCGCCTGACACGCGCCGAGACCCGCGCCGGGCAGCGCGCCGTACGCACCCGCACCGCAGGCTCCGGCAGCGAGCGCCGACAGTGACCTCCGGAGGACCGGGCAGCCTGTGGCCAACCGGTGAAAAGCGGTCGGGAACGGGTGTCTGTGCGCGGAAAGTTGCCGTAGGGTCGCTTGGGTCAGCGCGCTGGGGAGAGCGCGCGGTCACCACCGGAGGGGATCTGACGTATGGCAGCGCTGCACGGCCGACGGTTGCGCAAGACAGCGGTGAGCGCGGCGCTGGCCGCGGCGGCGGTGGCGGCGCTCTCCGCGTCGCAGGCTCCGGGCATCACCGACACCCCGCAGGGCCGCAGGACCACCGAGTCCACCGCGCCCGCGGACGACTCCGCGACCGGCAACTCCCCGTACTACACGGACCTTCCGCGCCTGGAAAGCCCGATCCCGCCGGGTGACGGCGACGAGCAGGAGCGCACCGGCGAGGCCGATGCCGGCATACCCGCCACCGTCCTCGACGCCTACAAGAAGGCCGAGGCGGAACTGCGCGCGAGCAAACCCGGCTGCCGACTGCCGTGGCAACTCCTCGCCGCGATAGGCAAGGTGGAGTCGGGGCAGGCGAGCGGCGGCCGCGTCGACAGCAACGGCACCACCCTCGAAGCGATCCTCGGACCGCCGCTCAACGGCGTCGGCTTCGCGAACATCCGCGACACCGACGGCGGTTCGTACGACGGCGACACCACGTACGACCGCGCCGTGGGCCCCATGCAGTTCATCCCCTCCACCTGGGCGACTTGGGCGCAGGACGGCAACGGCGACGGAAGGAAGGACCCCAACAACATCTACGACGCGGCCCTCGCCGCAGGCCGCTACCTCTGCGCGGGCGACCGCGACCTGTCCACCACGTCGGGGCTGCACCAGGCGATCCTCAGCTACAACCGCTCGCAGCACTATCTGCGTACGGTCCTGTCGTGGCTGGAGTACTACCGCAAGGGCACGCACGAGATCCCCGACGGCACCGGTGTCCTGCCCGTGGGCCGCAGCAACGACGACGCCAAGTCCGGCTCCGGAAAGGGCGGTTCGGGCGACGGCGGCAAGGGCCACACGGGGACGGGCCGCGCAGACGACAAGAACCCTGGCGAGAACCCCGGCAAGAACCCCGGCAAGAACCCCGGCGAGACCCCCGACCCCGGCTCGTCCACCGGCGGCTCTGGCGGAGAGACCCCCGGCGGCGACCCCTCCGAGCCCGGCACGGACCCCACGGAGCCAGGCGGCTCCCACCCGGGCGGCGGCGGTCCCGGAGGCAGCGGCGGTGGCGGCGGTGGCGGCGAGAGCCCCAACCCCACGCCCACCCCCACACCCACACCCGCCCCCGAGGACCGCGTCGCGAAGCTCGCGGACGCGGGCACCGGCGAGCTCACCGCGACCGCGGGCCAGACCTTCGCGGTGAAGCCCGCCGTACGGGCGCACGGCGCGAACGGCGCGGGCGTCGCCGAGGTGAAGGTGCGGTTCGAGATCGTCGGCGACACCGACAGCCGCTTCGCGGGCGGCGCCGCCTCCGCGACCGTCACCACGGACAGCCGCGGCAAGGCCGTCGCGCCCGAGCTCCGTGCGGGCGAGAAGACCGGCGAGTTCAAGGTCCGCGCCAAGGTCGTCGGCCGCACCCTCGACGCCGTCGACCACACCGCCGAGGTCACCGCCCGCCAGGCCGACGAGCTGACGCGCGTCGGCGACAAGGAACTGACCTGCGAGGCGGGCGCCGAGTACGCCGACCCCGTCGAGGTGAAGGCCACCTACAAGGGCGCGGCCGCGGCCGGCGTCGAGGCCACCGCGACCATGATCAAGTCGGCGGACGACCCGACCGCCAACGACAAGGGCCCGTACTTCAAGGACGCCGACGGCAAGGCGCTCCGTACGCTCAAGGATCTCAAGACCGACACCGACGGCACCTTGAAGCTCCCGAAGATCTACGCGGGCGACGCCAAGGGCACGTACCTGCTGAGGATCGAGACGGTCGGCGGCGGCAGCGTCACCGTCGAGCTGAAGGTCTCCTGACCCGGACAACGGGCCGCCGCAGACCACCGAGCCGCACAGCCCCACCCCTGGAGACCGCCGAGCCGCACAGCCCGACCCCTGGAGATCACCGAGCCGCACAGCCCAACCCCCGGAACTCCTCCGCCCCCGCGCCCGCTACGGGCCCGGGGGCGGACCCGTATCCGCGGCAGCGCCCCAGGAACCCCGGGGGACCGCGCGTGCAACGTGTTCTCATCTCGCGGTCGCGTTGCTACGGTGCCCCCGCCCTGACGCCGTATCAGGTCGGCGGTTCCGGCCGGCCTGGCCACCACCACGGGAGGCCGAGCATGCGTGCCCTGATCTCCGCCGGCATCGGCCTCGTCGCCGCGATCGCGCTGGTCCTCACCATCACGGCGATCGGCGCGCCACCCGGCGAGACCTCGCCGAAGCCGCTGCTCACCACCGTCCCCGACCACCCGTAGGGAGGGCCGCGATGCGCCGCAAGGCCGGCCTCGTACTGCTCGCGTTCGCCGTGTTCTTCACGGCCCTGTCTCCCCTGATGCGGTTCTACGCCTTCCCGCGTCTGGCGAAGATCCCGCCCAGCCAGTACCAGGAGATGGTCCTGGAGGTGAAGCCCGCGACGCTCATCGACTACGGCACCATGCAGCCCAAGAAGGTCGACAAACTCACCATCGTGCAGACCCTCAAGGGCAACGTCGAGGAGTCGGAGAAGATCGAGAAGCGGGTCGGGAAGGACGTCGTCGTCTGGGACGCCCTCGTCCATGTCGTCGGCCCCGACGGCAAGATGGTCTCCCAGATCCCTGAGCGCTACATCTTCGACGCCCACAGCCAGGAACCCGTGCACGCCAAGGGCGAGATGGTCGACGACCGCCCCGTCAAACGCCAGGGCATCGAGTTCAAGTGGCCCTTCCTGACGGAGAAACGGGACTACGAGTACTACGACGCACGCTCCGACACCACCGCGCCCATCCACTACAAGGGCACCCGGGACTTCCGCGGCGTCGAGGTCTACTACTTCGAGCAGACCGTCCCCTGGACCGAGGTCGAGGTCCCCAACACCCTGCCCGTGAAGGGCATCACGCCGGACTCCGTACGCAAGACCGGCACGAAATTCTGGTACACGACGGTCCGCAAGTTCTGGGTCGAACCGACCACCGGAGCACCCGTGTACGGCGAGGAGATCCACAAGGAGGAGATGCGCGGCGGCACGCTCCTCGAAGGCAGCGGCCGCGACAAGGTCACCGCCTTCGCCGGGCACGCCAAGATCCGCGAGGACTACATCGACTACACCGTCGACCTGGTCAAATCCCAGCGCACCCTGGTCCTGCTGCTCACCAGCTACCTGCCCTGGGGCTTCCTCGGCCTCGGCGCCGCCCTGCTGACCCTGGCCCTCGTCCTGGAGGCCCGCGGCCGCAGGCCCGGCGAACCCGAACCCGAGTCCGCCCCGGAACCGGAACCGGTCAACGCCTGAGGCCCGGCCGCGTAAGGCTCACCGCCTGAGCCGCGCGTTCGTATGGCGGGTCGGCTCCGCCGACGCCGGGTCCTCCGGCCACGGGTGCTTCGGATAGCGGCCGCGCAGCTCCGCCCGTACGCCCCGATAGCCGTCCCGCCAGAACGACGCGAGGTCCGCGGTCACCGCCGCGGGCCGGCCGGCGGGGGAGAGCAGATGCACCAGCACGGGCACCCCCGCGACCTCCGGCGTCCGCGCGAGGCCGAACATCTCCTGCAACTTGACGGCAAGGACGGGCTGTTCGGGATCGGAGTAGTCGACCCGGATCCGCGAACCGCTCGGTACCGCGAGCCGCTCCGGCGCCAGCTCGTCCAGGCGCGCGGCCTGACCGCCCGCCCACGGCAGCAGTCGGTTCAGGCACTGGCCCGCGTCGATCCGGCCCAGGTCCGCGCGCCTGCGCGCCTTGGACAGCTCCGGCTCCAACCACTCCGCCACGCGCGCGTGCAGGGCGTTTTCCGATACGTCCGGCCACGGCGCCCCCAGACGCCGGTGCAGGAACGCGAGGCGGCACCGCAACTCCCTTGCGTCGGCGGACCACTTGAGCAGCGCCGTACCCTCCTCGCGCAGGCCGGTCAGGAGCGCCTCCCGGACCAGGGCGGGGTCGGCGTCCCGGAGCGGGCGCACCGCCAGCTCCACGGCACCCAGGCGGCGCACACTACGCGCGACCACGTCACCGTCCACCCAGGCGACCTCCTCGCCGTCGGACCGCAGCGGCGCGGCAGCCCGTAGGACCGTCTCCTCGTCGACCACCGCACCGAGGCGCACGCGCGCGTGCGGCGAGCCCACCGGGCGGTCCGCCACGGCGACGGCCAGCCAGGGCGCGGCGTGCAGCGGCGATCCGGGGCCCGTCGCGGCGGCCGTGCCCGACGCCATCAGGAACGTGCCGTCGCCACGCGCGCGTGCGACCCGCTCCGGGAACGCGAGCGACGCGACAAGCCCGCACACCCGGTCGTCGCCAAGGCCGGCCCCGCGCCCGCGCCGCTCCCCGACGGCCGCCGTGAGCCTGCGGACCTCCTGCCGCCAGCGCGCCCCGTAAGCGTCACCGCCGCGCCGCGCCGACCGCAGGGCCGCCGCCAGGTCGTCGCCGTACTCGCGCGGCGGCTCCTCGCTCAACAGCGCCACCGCCTCGGCCGCGGCCCGCGCACCCACCTCATGAGCCCCGTCGAGCAGCGCCCGCGCAAGGCGGGGATGCAGCCCCAACCGGGCCATGCGCGCGCCCCGTTCGGTCACCCGACCGGTGTCCGCGGCCAGCGCGCCGAGCGCGGTCAGCACCTCCCGCGCCGCCGCCATCGCGCCGGCCGGAGGTGCGTCGAGCAGCGCGAGGCCCGACGCGTCCGGGGCGCCCCAGCACGCGGCCTGCAGTGCGAACGCCGCGAGGTCCGCCACCTTGATCTCCGGCGCCGGGAACCGTGGCAGCCGCCCCTGCTCCGCCTCCGCCCAGCAGCGGTACACCGCACCCGGCGCCTCCCGCCCGGCCCGCCCGGCGCGCTGCCGCCCGGCCGCCTGCGAGGCCCGCACCGTCGTCAGCGCGCTCAGCCCCCGCGCGTGATCGGTACGGGGCTCCCGCGCGAGCCCCGAGTCCACGACCACCCGCACCCCCGGCACCGTCAGCGACGACTCCGCGACCGACGTGGCCAGGACCACCCGCCGCCCCGCACCCGGCGACAGCACCGCGTCCTGCACCGCGGCCGGAGCCCGCCCGTGCACCTGCAGCACCTCGGCGCCGCCCAGATCCCCCAACTGCCCTGCCACGCGCGCGATCTCACCGACACCGGGCAGGAAGCACAGCACATCCCCGTCCCGCTCCGCGAGCGCCCGACGCACCACCGCCGCGACATGGGAGAGCAGCGCCGGATCCACCCGCATGCCATGAGGAGGCCGCACCGGACGCGTGGGCGGCGCCCACACCACGTCCACCGGGTACGCGACACCCTGCGCCTCGACCACCGGCGCACCGCCGAGCAGCCGCGCCCACCCTTCCGCGTCGGTCGTCGCCGAGGCCGCCACCAGCTCCAGCTCCGGCCGCAGCGCGGCCCGTACGTCGAGGAGGAACGCCGCCACCGTGTCCGCGTCCAGATGCCGCTCGTGACACTCGTCGAGGACGACCACGTCGACCCCGGCCAACTCCTGGTCGCGCTGCAGGCGTTGCAGCAGCACACCGGTCGTGACGACCTCCACGCGCGTGTGCCGCCCGACGACGCGCTCCCCGCGCACCGTGAACCCCACGCTCTCGCCGACCTTCTCGCCGAGCAGCCACGCCATCCGCCGCGCCGCGGCCCGCGCCGCGATCCGCCGCGGCTCGGCCACCACCACGCGCCGCCGCGCCGAACCCCCGAGGAGGCCCGCCAGCTCCAGCGGCACCAGCGTCGTCTTGCCCGTGCCGGGCGGCGCGCACAGCACCGCCGCGCCCCGCTCCTCCAGGGCGGCACGCAACTCGGGCACGGCCTGCCGTACGGGCAACTGCTCCAGGACGTCGCTACGGATCACGCCCACCAGTCTCCCGGACGGCACTGACAGGCCCCGCGTCCGTACGGGATCAGCCGCGCTCGTCCCGTTCGCACACGAAGATCGCGGTACCCGGGATCAGCCCGCCGCGCAGCGGGGACCAGCCGCCCCACTCCTGGGTGTTCCACTCCGGCCACTCCGGCTCGACCAGGTCCACGAGCCGGAAGCCGCCCGCGACCACGTCCCGCACCCGGTCGCCGACGGTCCGGTGGTGCTCCACATAGACGGCGCGGCCCTGCTCGTCCTGCTCCACATAAGGAGTGCGGTCGAAGTAGGAGGCGGACACGGACAGGCCCTCGGGGCCCGGCTCGTCCGGGAAGGCCCAGCGCAGCGGGTGCGTCACGGAGAACACGAACCGCCCGCCCGGCCGCAGCACCCTGCGCACCTCACGCAGCACGAGCACCGGGTCGGCGACGAACGGCAGCGCCCCGTACGCGGAGCAGGCCAGGTCGAAGGAGGCGTCGGCGAAGGGCAGCGCACCCGCGTCCGCCTGTACCAGGGGGAAGGGCGCCGCCGAGTTCAGCTCGTCGATCCGCAGCGCGTGCTGGAGCTGGCGGTAGGAGAGGTCGAGGGCGACCGGGCGCGCTCCCTGGGCGGCCAGCCAGCGCGAGCACTGTGCGGCGCCGGCGCCGATCTCCAGTACGTCCCGGCCCTTCAGGTCCTCGGCCGGGCCGAGCAGCTCGGCCTCGACCTCGTCGAGCCCCTCGGGGCACCAGACGAAGCGGTCGTCGCCGAGGAAGGTGCCGTGCTCGACCTGGTACTCGTCCGCGTTCCGGTCCCACCAGCCGCGGTTCGCGCGGCTGCTCTCGGTGACGCCCGAGTCACGTCGGGTCGCTTCCGGCTCGGGCAGCTCGTGCTCTTGGATGGTCGGCTCCCTCGTCGTACTGTTCCGTCTTGTCCTCGAAAGCTGTCGCTGCGGGGTATTGCGGGGCACTGTTGGCCTCGTGCGACAGTTCTTGTGCCGGGAATGCGGCGATCCGCCCCGGGTGCCCGCCTTCGCGCATTGACCCTGCCCGGCAGCCCCCGTATGCTACAAGTTGCGCTGGCGGCCTGCGCTCCTCAGACAGAGCAGGGTGCGCTCGCATCTGTTGTATGTCCCCTCGGTTGTCGAGGCGATTCCGTTTTTCCCTTGGGAAGTCTTCATGGGGAAACCGCGCCTCCTGAACTGTCTGGCTTCTGCAGGGCGAAATGGGCTCTCGGCGTAGCAGTACCTACGACTTCAATGTCCGTACCGGAGCCCTTTCCCACATGACGAGCAGCACCGAGACCACCGCCACCACCCCGCAGGTTGCGGTCAACGACATCGGTAACGAGGAAGCCTTCCTCGCCGCGATCGACGAGACGATCAAGTACTTCAACGACGGCGACATCGTCGACGGCGTCATCGTGAAGGTCGACCGGGACGAGGTCCTGCTCGACATCGGTTACAAGACCGAAGGTGTCATCCCGAGCCGCGAGCTCTCGATCAAGCACGACGTCGACCCCAACGAGGTCGTCGCCGTCGGTGACGAGATCGAGGCCCTGGTCCTCCAGAAGGAGGACAAGGAAGGCCGCCTGATCCTCTCGAAGAAGCGCGCCCAGTACGAGCGTGCCTGGGGCACCATCGAGAAGATCAAGGAAGAGGACGGCATCGTCACCGGTACCGTCATCGAGGTCGTCAAGGGTGGTCTCATCCTCGACATCGGCCTCCGTGGCTTCCTTCCGGCCTCCCTGGTCGAGATGCGCCGCGTCCGCGACCTCCAGCCCTACGTGGGCAAGGAGCTCGAGGCGAAGATCATCGAGCTGGACAAGAACCGCAACAACGTGGTCCTGTCCCGCCGTGCCTGGCTCGAGCAGACCCAGTCCGAGGTCCGCCAGACGTTCCTCACCACCCTCCAGAAGGGTCAGGTCCGCTCCGGCGTCGTCTCCTCGATCGTCAACTTCGGTGCCTTCGTGGACCTGGGTGGCGTCGACGGTCTGGTCCACGTCTCCGAGCTCTCCTGGAAGCACATCGACCACCCCTCCGAGGTTGTCGAGGTCGGCCAGGAAGTCACCGTCGAGGTTCTCGACGTGGACATGGACCGCGAGCGTGTCTCCCTGTCGCTCAAGGCGACGCAGGAAGACCCGTGGCAGCAGTTCGCCCGCACCCACCAGATCGGCCAGGTCGTGCCCGGCAAGGTCACGAAGCTGGTTCCGTTCGGTGCGTTCGTCCGCGTGGACGAGGGCATCGAGGGTCTGGTGCACATCTCCGAGCTGGCCGAGCGCCACGTGGAGATCCCGGAGCAGGTCGTCCAGGTCAACGACGAGATCTTCGTCAAGGTCATCGACATCGACCTCGAGCGTCGCCGCATCAGCCTCTCGCTGAAGCAGGCCAACGAGGCCTTCGGCGCCGACCCGTCGGCCGTCGAGTTCGACCCGACCCTGTACGGCATGGCCGCGTCGTACGACGACCAGGGCAACTACATCTACCCCGAGGGCTTCGACCCCGAGACCAACGACTGGCTCGAGGGCTACGAGACCCAGCGCGAGGCCTGGGAGACCCAGTACGCCGAGGCGCAGCAGCGCTTCGAGCAGCACCAGGCTCAGGTCATCAAGTCCCGCGAGGCCGACGCCCAGGCCGAGGCCGAGGGTGCGGCTGCGCCCAGCGGTGCGGCTCCGGCTGCGGCTGGCGGTGGCGGCGGCGGTTCGTACTCCTCGGAGTCGGACGACAACTCCGGCGCCCTGGCTTCGGACGAGGCGCTGGCCGCGCTTCGCGAGAAGCTGGCCGGTGGTCAGAGCTGAATCGCTCTGCGCTAGCAGGTAGTTGAACAAGTGGGCCCGCACCTTCTGGTGCGGGCCCACTTGTTGTTTCGTCCATTCGCCGTGGGGCGGCCTCTTGTTTCGCGGGTGCGGCTCTCGTCGTGGTTGCTCGCGCAGTTCCCCGCGCCCCTGTCGCGGCACCCCCAGCCTTCAAGGTGTGACGGGGATGTTCGTCAGGCCCTTGCCGCCCGTGACCGTGTTGCTCGCGTGGACCGTCGTCGGGCAGTCGCCGCTGTGGTTGGCCACGTTGATCGCCAGCTGCTTGCCGCCCGTCGCGCCCGTCAGGTCCGAGGCGTTGTCGCGGAAGACCGTGCCGCAGCCCCAGCCGGGCCTCTGACTGTGTGTCTCGTAGCCGTTGTTCGTGGTGTTCTCGCCCCGGTTGTTCTCCACCAGGACGTCGTTGCCCTTCACGTCGACCCATGAGTCGTCGTAGTTCGCGCCCGTCAGGCCCCTGCCGTCGAAGGTGTTGCCGATGATCCGGGCGCCCGTGGTGCCCTCCTTGATGTCGACGCTCTCGCCGCCGACGTCCGGGCCGATGGTGTTGCCGGTGATCCGCACACGGTCGCTCTTGTCGTCCAGGGTGTTCGCGCTGCCCACGTAGACGCCCTCGCCCATGCCGCGGCCGTCGTTGCCGGTGTCGTAGATGCGGGAGTCCTTGATGACGCCGTCGCTCGACGACTTGCGGAAGTGGACGCCCTCCATGTCCAGACCGTGCACCGTGACGGAGTCGACGGTCACCCCGCGGGCCGCGTCGATCATGATGCCCTTCTGGCCGCCCGTGACGGTGATGCCCCGCACGGTCCAGTACGCGGCCCCGTCGAGGTGCAGGCCATAGCCGCCGCCCGCCGTCAGAACCGCCTTCGGGGAGCCGGTGAGCGTGATGCGGGCGTCGGAGCGGGCCGCCGTCGTGGTCTTGAAGTTGCCGCTGTACGTGCCGTCGGCGAGGCGGATGGTGTCGCCGGCGCGGGCCGAGGACAGGGCCGACTTCAATTCGGCCGAGGTGGACACGTCGATGACCGCGTCCGGAGCCGCGGCGGCCGCCGAGGGGCCAGCTGCGGCGGCGGTCAGGGCGGCCAGAGTGGTGAGGAGAGTACGCGTACGCATGTGGGGGTTCTCCTATATGAATGTGGGGCCCGTTTGTGAACGAGGGGCTGCTCCCGGAAGGTAGGGACGAGGCATGTCCGCGTCAAGGTCTGGACCAGGAGGTGCCGCTTAACTCGGCTTGCCGCTCCAGGTGTTCACGAGCGCGGGTGGGAATGCTCGTGCCGCGTGACGTGTTGTGCAGTACGAACACGAGGAGGAGCGGTCACTGTGGTTGATCCCGAGGGTTTGTACACGTGGGAGCCGAAGGGCCTGGCGGTCGTCGACATGGCGCTGGCGCAGGAGTCGGCCGGGCTTGTCATGCTCTACCACTTCGACGGATACATCGACGCCGGTGACACCGGTGACCAGATCGTCGAGAAGCTCGTCGACACGCTCCCCGGCCAGGTCGTCGCCCGCTTCGACCACGACCGGCTGATCGACTACCGCGCGCGCCGCCCCCTGCTCACCTTCGAGCGCGACCGCTGGAGCGACTACGAGGTCCCGGCACTCGAAGTGCGCCTCCTCCAGGACGCCACCGGCGCGCCCTTCCTGCTGCTCTCCGGACCCGAACCGGACGTCGAGTGGGAGCGGTTCGCGGCCGCCGTCAAGCAGATCGTCGAGCGCCTCGGCGTCCGCCTGTCGGTGAACTTCCACGGCATCCCCATGGGTGTGCCGCACACCAGGCCCGTAGGCCTGACTCCGCACGGCAACCGCAGCGACCTCGTGCCCGGACACACCTCGCCCTTCGATGAGGCGCAGGTGCCCGGCAGCGCGGAGGCCCTGATCGAGTACCGCCTGATGGGAGCCGGTCACGACGTCCTGGGTGTCGCGGCGCATGTCCCGCACTACATCGCCCGCTCCGCCTACCCGGACGCGGCCCTCACCGCCCTGGAGTCGGTCACCTCGGCCACCGGCCTGGTGCTGCCCGCGGCCGCGCACGCCCTGCGCACCGAGGCGCACCGCACGCAGAACGAGATCGACCGCCAGATCCAGGAGGGGGACGAGGAACTCGTCGCCATGGTCCAGGGACTTGAGCACCAGTACGACGCGGCGGCGGGCGCGGAGACGCGCGGCAACATGCTCGCCGAACCGGTGGAGATCCCCTCCGCGGACGAGATCGGCCGAGAGTTCGAGCGGTTCCTCGCGGAGCGGGAGGGCGAGGGCTAGGCGCCGCCCCCTGTGGACCAGGCCCGTCTTCGGATCAGGCCGGTCGACGTGAAGATCCCGAGGGGACGCGCAGCGGAGAGTGAAGCGAGGCCCTAAGCTGCTGGGCATGCTGAAAGTGGGTTTGACCGGCGGAATCGGCGCGGGCAAGAGCGAGGTGTCCCGGCTCCTCGCCTCGTACGGCGCGGTGCTGATCGACGCCGACCGGATCGCGCGCGAGGTTGTGGAACGGGGAACTCCGGGGCTGCGGGCGGTCGTCGAGGCCTTCGGGCCCGAGGTGCTCGCCGCCGACGGCAGCCTCGACCGGCCCCGGCTCGGTGCCGTCGTCTTCGCCGACCCGGACCGCCTCGCCGTCCTCAACGGCATCGTCCACCCCCTGGTGGGCGCCCGCTCCGCCGAGTTGGAAGCCGCGGCCGACGCCGACTCCGTCGTCGTACACGATGTGCCGCTGCTCACCGAGAACGGCCTGGCACCGCTGTACGACCTGGTGGTCGTCGTCGACGCGTCCCCGGAGACGCAGCTCGACCGGCTCGTACGGCTGCGCGGCATGACCGAGGAGGACGCCCGCGCGCGGATGGCGGCCCAGTCCACCCGGGAGAAGCGCCTGGAGACCGCCGACATCGTGATCGACAACGACGGCCCGATCGAGGCGCTGGAACCCCAGGTCCGCACCGTATGGGAGGACCTCGCGCGCCGCGCCGCCGCGAGCGACGCCTGACGGCCCCGCCCATGCTCGTCCTGGCGGTGCTGACCGTCCTCGGCGGTCTCGTCGCGGCCCTCGCCGGTGGTTACGGACTGCACCGGACCCGGCGCATGGAGGAGTCGGTCCAGTCGGTGGACGCGCTGGTCAAGCCGCCGCAGGCGGGTGCGGACCGGCCGCGGGTGCAGTTCGAGACGGCCGACGGCAAGGTCGTGGAGATCGCCTCCCCGGTACGGCGCACGCGCCGCAGGCCGCTGCGGGACGGCAGCGCACTGCGGATCGCGTACGACGCCGACGACCCGCGCGAGATCGTGCTGTTGAGCCGGGACCGCGTCCGCGTCGACCAGGCGTTCATGACGGCCGGGACGGCGCTCGCGGTGCTGGGTGTGGTGCTGGTCGTACGGGCCTGGTGAGCAGCGGCGGGCGGGCGCGCGGGGCGGAATAGCCTTCGCACGGGGCGCGTTGATACCGAGAGCGAAGGGAAGGACTCAGCCGTGCCCGAAAGCATCGGTCGTAACAGCAGCGGACCCGGCGGCGGTGGCTCCGGCGCGGGGCGCAACCCCGAGACGCATGTCATCGACTTCCGCGCGGCCGAGCAGCTCCTCGCCGCGCGCGATCCGCGGGGCGCGGTGAAGCTGCTCGACGAGGTCATCGCCGCGCACCCCGAGAACACCGCGGCCCGGCTGCTGCGCGCCCGCGCGTTCTTCGCCTCCGCTCAACTCCGCGCCGCCGAGCTGGAGTTCTCCATCGTCCTGGAACGCGAGCCGGACAACGCCTTCGCGCACTTCGCCCTGGCGCGCACGTACGAACGCGCCAACCGGCCGGGCCAGGCCCGCCGCCACTTCCGCCTCGCCGCGGCGCTCGACCCGCAGCCGGAGTACCTCGCGGCGGCACGCTTCGACGGATAGCACGGATAGATGGATAGATGGATAGGCGGATAGCGACGGATAGCCCTCAGCCGGTACGAGGACGCCGGTTGCCGTGGTCCGGCTCGTACGGAGGGACGTCCCGGCCCGGCTGGTAGTGGGGGCCCTGGTGGATGTGGCGCAGGACCATCACCAGGTCGACCGTGACGATCACCCACAGGACGCCGCAGGCCGCCGCCCAGCCGGGGCGGCCCGCCAGGGCGAACGCGACGGTGCCGGCCGACGCCCAGATCAGGCCCCACAGACTGAGCCAGAACCGCATCCGGAGCGGACTGCGCGCAGTCACCGGTTCACTGCCCGTGCGCATCGGAGTCATCTCCCGCTGCCGGGTGCACCGAGCACCCGGCGTCGCTGCTGAGCTGCTCCTTCCAGGATCCACCCACGGGCGGCCCTTGCGGTAGTCGGGGCTCCGGTGCGTGCCGGATGACCTCGGACGATGAGCTGGGGTGCACGCGGTGGAGTGGTGCCGTAGAGGCCCTGTGAAACCGTAACGACCATGCGTTGACGCGCTCCTGACACGGTGTCGAATTCATGGCACGCTGCCCCCTGCACGCACCACCCTCCCGACGAAGGAGAACGCAGCGTGAGAAGACGCAGCCTTCGAATACCCCACAGGGCACTGAGCGCGGCCACCGCGACCGGTGCCCTCGTCGCCGGATTGCTCCTGCAGACCGGTTCCGCCTCCGCCACCCCCTCGGTGGAGGACTTCTGGACGGCCGAGCGGATGCGGGCCGCCGAGCCGCTCGACGTACTGCCCGTGAGCCCCGGTGATCTGAACAAGGTCAAGGAGGGCGTCGAGAAGCTGGTGCCGCCGACCGGGCTGCCGGGCGCCGAGGCCTTCCCCGAGACGGGCGGGCCGTGGACCGGCGGCGGCAAGGTCACCAGCACCGCCGGCCGGGTCTTCTTCACCTATCAGGGACGGCAGGCCTCCTGCTCCGGCAACGCCGTGACCAGCGCGAACAAGTCCACGGTCCTCACCGCGGGGCACTGCGTGAAGATGGACGGCGCCTGGCACACCAACTGGGTCTTCGTCCCCGAGTACAAGGACGGGCAGGCGCCGCACGGCAAGTGGACGGCCGCCAAGACCCTGTCCACGCCGCAGTGGACCGCGACCGAGGACATCAACTACGACGTCGGCGCCGCGGTCGTGAACCCGCTCGACGGCAAGAAGCTCACCGACGTCGTCGGCGCCCAGGGCGTGGCCTTCAACACCGGCTACAACAAGAAGATGTACGCCTTCGGCTACCCCGCCGCCGACCCGTACGACGGCTCGAAGCTGATCCACTGCAGCGGCAACTCCATCCAGGACCCGCTGCTCTCCACGGACCACGGCCTGTCCTGCGACATGACCGGCGGCTCCAGTGGCGGCCCCTGGTTCCAGGACTTCGACGAGGCGTCCGGAACCGGCCTGCAGAACTCGGTGAACAGCTTCGGCTACACCTTCCTGCCGGGCTACATGTTCGGCCCCTACTTCGGGGACGACGCGAAGAACCTGTATGAGAAGGCCCAGACGAGCTGAGTCGGGTGTGAGTGTTCCGCGGCCCCCGCATCGATCCGGTGCGGGGGTCGCGTTCTTCTTCACTCGTAAGGGTGAGCGGGTCGGGAACTCCCGTGCTCTGCCTGCCCGTTGGACCGGTATGAGCGAACTGATCCGCGAGGGGTACTCGGGTACGGGGCCGGGGGCCATCACGCCCGACGGCTGCGCGGTCGAGCTGTACGCGCGGCTTAAGGCGGGGGCCGAGCCGGAGGTGATCGCGGGTGCCGTGCCGCCGGGCGCCCGGCTGCTCGAACTCGGCTGCGGGGCCGGGAGATTGACGCGTCCGCTGACCGAGCGCGGTTTCACGGTGACGGCGGTCGACGAGTCGGCGGAGATGCTGGCGCACGTCGAGGGCCTGCCGGGGGTGGCGCGGGCGGTGCGCAGTCCCATCGAGGCGCTTGCCGGGGGAGCGCTCGGCGAGCGGGGCGAGCAGTTCGAGCGGTTCGAGCAGTTCGAGCGGTTCGATGTAGTGCTGCTCGCCTCGTTCCTGGTGCACGCCGCCGACCCCGAGGTGCGGGACGGAATCCTGCGGGCCTGCCGCAGCCATGTGGCGGACGACGGCTGCGTCCTGATCCAGCGCGAGGGCGCCGATTACCACACGGACCTGCCGAGGGAGCGAGTCGACCCCGCCGGGTACACGGTCCGCATCGTGTCGTCCACGCCCGTCGGCGGTGGGGTCAACTCCGTGCACGCGCAGTACATATGGCCGGACGCCACCTGGACGCAGACGTTCCGGGCGCGGGTGCTGAGCGCGGCGGAGTTCGAGGAGCAGCTCGCACGCGCCGGGCTCGCGGTGGACCGCGTCCTGACGGACGACGGGACGTGGGTGCTCGCGCGGCCGGTCACGGCGTAGGCGCGTTCGGCCGCAGGGCGGTCGGCTCGTGAAGGTAGTGCGTCGGGTACTGGGCAGGGTGTGGTCGCCGCCGTCCGGTTGTGGTAGCCAAGCATCGTCCCGGTGTTGTTGACGGTCAGTCAATGCCCCTATCACTCAAGCAGCTTGGCGCTGCCGACGACCCATTGGAGCCCTCTGGTGGAGCCCCAACCGCCCCCTGCCGCGGCCGAGCACACCACGAACGCCGAGCCCTCGCGGGGCTCTGGGCACGCCGAGCCCTCGCGGGGCTCTGGGCACGCCGAGTCCTCGCGGGGCTCTGGGCGCGCCGAGTCCTCGCAGGGGTCTGGGCGCGCCGAGTCCTCGCAGGGGTCTGGGCGCGCCGAGTCCTCGCAGGGGTCTGGGCATGCCGGGCACGCCGAGTCCTTGCGGGGCTCTGAACGGGCCGAGCATGCCGGGCACGCCGGACACGCTCAGAGCCCCCAGACCCCCCAGATCACCCCGAGCCCCCAGGGCCCCCAGGGCCCCGAGAGCCCCCAGGGCCCCGAGAGCCCCCAGGGCCCCAAGAGCCCCCACGGCCCCGAGAGCCCTCAGAGCCCCGAAGGCTCGGGTGTCGGTCGGCGCAAGGTGCTCGCGTATCTGGTCGCCGCCCCCACCCTGACGGTCGCGGTCCGGGTCGGTGCCGATGCCTGGGCGCCGGAAGCCGCCGCGGCCACCCCGGAGGCCACCGCCCTGCCGGACGTGCTGCCCGACCTGGGTGACGTACTGATCCTCGCCGCGGCGCCCACCGCACACCTGCTCACCCTGGAGCTGGGCGAGGACGGTACGGCCCGCTTCGGTCTGCCCCGTGCCGAGGTCGGCCAAGGCCTCACCACGGCGGTGGCGATGCTGATCGCCGACGAGTTGGACCTGCCGCTCGACCGGATCAAGGTCCGACTCGACGACGCCAGGCCCGAGTTGCTCTTCAACCAGCTCACCGGCAGCTCCAACTCGATCCGCGCCCTGCACCGCCCCGTCCGCGCCGCGGCCGCCGCCGCCCGGGCCCGCCTGATCGCGACCGCCGCCCGCCGGTGGGGCACGGACGCCGCGGACCTCACCACCCGCGAAGGCGCCGTGCACGCCCCCGACGGCCGCACCCTCGACTACGGCGCGCTCGCCGCCCGAGCCGCCGCTCCGCGGACGACGGAAGCACCCGAGGTCACCCTCAAGCCGGCCGGCGAGCAGCGCGTCGTCGGCCGCCCCACCGGACGCATCGACGCCCGCGCGATCGTCACCGGCCGCCAGGAGTACGCCCTCGACCTGGACGTCCCCGGCGCCAAACCGGCGATGGTGCGCAGGCCGCCCACCGTCAACGGCACCGTGGCGAAGGTCCACAACGCCGCCGCCGTACGGGGCATGGCCGGTGTCCTCGACGTCGTGGAGATCGCCACCGGCGTGGCCGTCGTCGCCGAGACCTTCGGGCAGGCCCTCGCGGGCAAGGACGCACTGCGCGTCGACTGGGGTCCGGGCACCGTGGACGAGCTGTCCCACGAGGACATCAAGGCCAGGCTCCGCAAGACCGTCCCCGACTTCCTGCCGCCGCTGCTCGTGCGGCACATCGACGCCGAGTACGACTTCGCGCCCGTCAGCCACGCGCCCCTGGAGACCAACAGCGCGGTCGCCGACGTAAGGGACGACCGGGCCACCGTGTGGACGGCCGCGCAGTCCCCGATCGCCGCGCGGGCCGCCGTCGCGAAGGCGATCGGACTGCCCCCGTCCCGCGTCGACTTCCATGTGGTGCAGGCGGGCGGCTCGTTCGGGCGGCGGCTGTTCTACGACGCGGCGATCGAGGCCGCCCAGGTGTCCAAGGCCGCGGGCCGTCCCGTACGCCTGATGTGGTCGCGGGTCGACGACATGCGGCACGGGCGGATGCGGCCGCCCACCCACCACAAGCTGCGTGTCACCCACACGCGCGGCGGCACGCCGTTGTCCCTTCAGCACCGGACGGCCTCGGTGGAGATCGACGCGGGCCACGGTATCGGGGACGCGCTCACCGCCGGGCTCACCGAACTCCCCGCTGCGGGCGAGACGTTCGCGCAGACCATGTTCCGGCTCTCCATGCGCTCCCCGTACGACCTCGGGGCCACCGCGCAGACCCTGACCGAGCTGCCGCTGAAGCTGCACACCGGCTCGTGGCGCAGCGTGTACTCGGGCACCGCGCGGGCCGCCGAGGAGATGTTCCTCGACGAGGTGGCGGAGCAGCTCGGCGCGGACCCCGTGGAGTTCCGGCGTACGCGGCTGAGGACCGCGGCGCAGCGGGCGGTGCTCGACGCGGCCACCCGCGACTGGGGCCGGGAGCTGCCCGCGGGCTGTGCGCAGGGCGTCGGCTTCCACGAGGAGTACAAATCGCGGGTGGCGTACCTCGTCGAGCTCGACGCCCGCGATCCGAAGGAGCCGCGCGTGACGCGTGCGGTGATCGCCGTCGACGTGGGGCGGGCCGTCAACCCGCGCGGGGTGGAGGCGCAGATGCTCGGCGGGCTCACGGACGGCATCGCGACGGCCCTGCGCGCCGGGCTCCACTTCGACAAGGGCCTTCCCCTGGAGGGCAGTTACTCGCAGTTCCACTACGCGCGGCAGAAGGACTCCCCACCGGACGTCACCGTCCACGTCATCGATTCCGACGCCGAACCGGGCGGGGTGGGCGAGCTGGGCGTGCCCGCAGCGGTCGCCGCGGTCGGTAACGCCTACGCCCGCGCGACCGGCACCCGGGTGCGCAGCTTCCCCATCCTGTTCGACGTCGACTTCGAGCCGTTCCCGCGCTGAGCGCCGGCACCCTGCTGAGGAGTTCTCCCTTGCCCGCACACACCTTCACCGTGAACGGCGAGCAGGTCACCGTCGACGCGCCCGACGACCTGCCGCTGCTCTGGGTCCTGCGCGACCTGCTCGGCATCCGCGGCCCCAAGTACGGCTGCGGCATCGATGTCTGCAAGGCCTGTACGAGCCATCTCGACGGGGAGGCGGTCAACCCGTGCGCCGTGCCCGTTTCGGAGGTGGCGGACCGCGAGGTCACCACGATCGAGGGGCTCGCCGACGGCGACCGGCTGCATCCCGTGCAGGAGGCGTGGCTGGAGCAGGACGTCGCGCAGTGCGGTTACTGCCAGCCGGGGCAGATCATGGCGGCGGTCGCGCTCCTCAGGCGGACGAAGAGTCCGACGGACGAGGAGATCGACGCGATCGCGAACGTGTGCCGGTGCGGGACGTACTTCCGCATTCGGGAGGCGATCAAGTCGGCCGCGGCTCGGATGAGTTGAGGACGGCCTCGGCGATCACGCGCCCGGCAGGCGGGAGTTGAGTGCCCGCAGGCGCTCCATCTCCCTGCGGTCCCGCTTCGTCGGGCGGCCCGTCCCCGGGTCGCGCACGCCCGCAGGGGCGGCGGCCTCGCGGGGCGGGGGCGGCGGGCTGTTGTCGACGTAGCACTCCACCGCCACCGGGGCGCCGACGCGCTTGCGGATGACGCGCTTCACCACGACCACCCGGTCCCGGCCCGCGTACCGCAGCCGCACCTCGTCGCCCGCCTTCACGGCGTGCGCCGGCTTGACGCGGTCGCCGTTGACGCGGACGTGACCGCCGCGGCAGGCCGTGGCGGCGGCCGAGCGGGTCTTGATCAGGCGCACCGACCAGATCCAGGCGTCGACGCGCACGCTGCCGCCCTCCTGCGGCTGCGTCGCCGGGCGCTGCGGGGCGGCCTTGTCGGGCTGCGAAGTCATGCCCGCACTGTAGCTCTCGGGCGGGCCCCGACGCCGCCGAGATTTCCGGGTCTCCCGTACGTACCGTGGTCACATGTCGGGCTCCCATGACTCCCATGACTCCACCGCCTCTGCCGCCTCCACCGCCTCCGCCGCTTCTGCCACGTCTGCCGCCTCCACGGCCTCTGCCGCCTCCACCGACTCCACCGCGCCCGTCGCCCTCGTCACCGGCGGCAACCGGGGCATCGGCCGTGAGGTCTGCCGTCAGCTCGCCGGACTCGACCACATCGTGCTGCTCACCGCCCGCTCCCTGAAGGCGGCCGAGAAGGCGGCGGCCGAACTCGGCACCTCCGTCGTGCCCGTACAGCTCGACGTGACCTGCGAGGACGACCGGCAGCGGGTCGCCCGCGAGGTCAGGGACCGCTTCGGCCGGCTCGACGTCCTGGTCAACAACGCGGCCATCGCGTACGACACCTGGCAGTGCGCCGTCAGCGCCGACCTGGATGTGGTCAGGGAGGCCGCCGAGACCAACCTGTACGGGCCGTGGCGGCTCACGCAGACACTGCTGCCGCTGCTGCGGGCCAGCCGCCGCGGGCGGGTGGTGAACGTGTCGAGCGGGGCGGCGTCCCTGGCCGACATGGGCGCGGGCACCCCCGCGTACGCGACCACCAAAGTCGCCCTCAACGCCCTCACGCGGATGCTCGCCGCCGAGCTGCGGGCCGACGGCATCCTGGTCAATTCCGTCTGTCCCGGCTGGGTGGACACGGACATGGGCGGTCCCGGCGGGCGGCCCGTCGCGGACGGCGCGGCCGGGGTCGTCTGGGCCGCGACCCTGCCCGGCGGCGGCCCGACCGGCGGGTTCTTCCGCGACGGGGTGCGGGTGGAGTGGTGAGCAGGCCGTCGGGGGAGGGCGTCGGGGAGGCAGGCCCGCCTCCCGGCGCCTGGCCGTATCCCGAGCTCGGCGCCCTCGACCGGGACCTGTCCCACTGCCGCCGCTGCCCCCGCCTCGTCGCCTGGCGCGAGGAGGTCGCCCGTACGAAGAGGGCCGCGTTCGCCGACGAGACGTACTGGGGGCGGCCCGTGCCCGGCTTCGGGCCCGCCGACGCCGCCCTCCTGATCGTCGGCCTGGCGCCCGCCGCGCACGGCGCCAACCGCACCGGGCGGATGTTCACCGGCGACCGCTCGGGCGACGTGCTCTACCAGGCCCTGTACGACATCGGACTCGCCTCGCGGCCGACCGCCACCGCCGCCGACGACGGGCTGACCCTGTACGGCGTCCGGATCACGGCGCCCGTGCACTGCGCCCCGCCCGCCAACAAGCCGACGCCGCAGGAGCGGGACAACTGCCGCCCCTGGCTGGTGGACGAGCTGCGGCTGCTCGCGCCCACGCTGCGCGGGGCGGTCGTGCTCGGCACCTTCGGCTGGCAGGCGGTGCTGCCCGCGTTCGCGGCGGCGGGCTGGCACGTGCCCCGGCCCCGGCCCGCCTTCGGCCACGGCGCTCGTACGACCCTGCGGGGCGAGCCCGGCGCCCTCGACTTGTTCGGCTGCTTCCACGTCAGCCAGCGCAATACGTTCACCGGACGGCTCACGCCCGCGATGCTCCGGGAGGTCCTGAGCGACGCGGCCACGGCGGCCGGGCTCCCCGTACGCCCGAAACGACCCCGATAACCCCTGGAAAGCAGTCGAACTGCGCAAAAGGTGCGGCGAGCCTAACTTGGGCGGGGTGACAGACACCGCTGACAGCCCCCGCGCCGCTGCCGCCGCCCCCGCCGGTCCCGGTGCCGCCGCTTACCGCAATCTGATCGTGGCCACCGTCGGCTTCACCTTGACGTTCTGGGCCTGGGACCTGATCGCGCCCCTGAGCAGCGGCTACCAGGACCGGCTCGGCCTGAGCTCCTTCCAGCAGTCGCTGCTGGTCGCCGTGCCGGTGATCGTCGGCTCGATCGGCCGTATCCCGGTGGGCGCGCTCACCGACCGCTACGGCGCCCGACTGATGTTCCCGCTGGTCACGGCGCTCACCATCGTGCCGGTGCTGCTGCTCATCCCGGCCAAGAACTCCTACGCCGGACTGCTCGGCGTGGGCTTTCTGCTCGGGCTCGGCGGGACGACGTTCGCGATCGGTGTGCCGCTGGTCAACTCCTGGTTCCCGCCCGCCAGAAGAGGCTTCGCGATCGGCGTCTTCGGCATGGGCATGGGCGGCGTCGCGCTCTCCGGCTACTTCACGCCGCGCATCGCGAAGCACGGCGAGAACCTGCCCTTCCTGGTGGTGGCCGCGGCCCTCGCCGTGTTCGCGGTGCTCGGCGCGCTGCTGATCACCGACCGGCCCGACCGGCCGGTGCCCACCGCCTCGCTCTCCTCCCGCCTCGGCTCGGCCGGACGGCTGCGCGTGACCTGGGAGCTGTCGGCGCTGTACGCGATCGGCTTCGGCGGTGTCGTCGCGTTCGGCGTGTACCTGCCGACGTACCTGAAGACCTGGTACGAGCTCTCGCCCACCGACGCGGGTACCCGAGCGGCCGGGTTCGCCCTGGTCACCGTCGTGTTCCGGCCGATCGGCGGCTGGCTCTCGGACCGCGTCCACCCGGCCCTGGTCACCGCCGGCGCGCTCGTCCTGGTGGCCCTGCTCGCGATCGTGCAGGCCTTCGACCCGTCGCTCGTGCCGATGGGCACGATCTGCCTGCTCGGCATGGCCGCCGGTCTCGGCGCCGCGAGCGGCAGCGTGTTCGCGATGGTCGCGCAGGTCACGCCGCAGCCCCAGGTCGGCTCCGTCACCGGCATCGTGGGCGCGGTCGGAGGCCTCGGCGGCTTCGTACCGCCGCTGGTGATGGGCGCGATCTACAGCGCCAAGGACTCGTACTCGATCGGCTTCATGCTCCTGTCCGACCTGGCGCTCGCGGGCTGCGTGTACGCGTACGGGCGAATGCGGGCGGTGCGGCCGGACACGCTCTAGGCCGGACACCAGCTGGGCCGGACACGGCCTAGGCCGGACACCAGCTGGGCCGGACACGGCCTAGACCGGACACCAGCTGGGCCGGACACGACCTGGGCCGGGCACGACCTGGGCCGGACACGACCTGGGCCGGACACCGCCTGCGGGCGGTCAGTCCGGCACGACCGCCGTCGCCGTGATCTCCACCAGCTGCCCCGGATAGCCCAGCGTCGGGACGCCGATCAGGGTCGAGGAGTGCGGGCCCGAGGCGCCCGTGGCGAGGCCGGACTCCTCGACGATCCGCCAGACCTCGGAGAGCGGCCCCGGCTCGTCCGCGACCACGTACACATCGGTGTACGCGACGAGCGAGAGGTCGCTGCCGACCGCCTTCACCTGCTCCTCCAGGTTGGCGATCACCTGCCGGGCCTGCGCCACATGGTCGCCGGGGCCGACCAGCTCGCCCCGAGCGTCGAGCGGCACCGAACCGGCGAGGAACGCGAGCCGCGTGCCCGCCTCGACGACGGACGCGTGGGTGTACCGGGGCGGGGTGAAGAGAGTGGGGACGACGCTGCGCCTGATCACGGGTGCGGCCTCCTGAACGCCTGCCGACATGCCTGCGGGGACTACCGATCGGATCATGTACGGGAGGGACTGCCCCTCGCACCCGAATTTCGCCGGGAACGCTCAGTACCACCGGGGAGTTGCGCCCACCATGAAGGCAATCGCACTCGACAGCTACGGATCCCCCGACGCCCTGCGCGTCGCCGATCTCGCGGAGCCCAAGGTGGCCCCGGGCGAGGTCCTGGTCCGCGTCCGCGCGGCGGGCGTGAACCCGGTCGACTGGAAGCTCGCCGCGGGCGGCCTCGACCCGGTCATGGAGACGCGGTTCCCGCTGATCCCCGGCTGGGACGTGGCGGGCGTGGTGGAGGCGAACGGGCTCGACGCGTGCGAGTTCACCCCGGGCGACGAGGTGTACGGCTACATCCGCAAGGACTGGGCGCAGAACGGCGGGTACGCGGAGCAGGTCTCGGCGAGCGTACGGATGCTCGCGAAGAAGCCCGCCGCGCTCGACTGGAACCAGACCGCGGGCGTCCCGCTCGCCGGGCTGACCGCGCTGCAGTCGCTGCGCCGGGTCGGCGTGGGCGCCGGTGACACGGTCCTGATCCACGCGGCCGCGGGCGGCGTCGGATCGTTCGGCGTGCAGATCGCGGTGGCCGCGGGCGCCCGGGTGATCGGCACCGCGAGCGAGCGCAACCACGCCTTCCTGCGCGACCTTGGCGCCGAGCCGGTGACGTACGGGGACGGGCTCGTCGACCGCGTCCGCGCGCTGGCGCCCGATGGGGTGGACGCTGTCCTCGACTTCGTCGGCGGCGGGGTGGCCGAGGTGTCCGTGCCGCTGCTCAAGCGGGCCCCGCAGGGCGCCCGTTCCGCCCGTCTGGCGTCCATCGCGGACGGCGATGTCCTGGGCCTGGGCGGCCACCACGTGTGGGTCCGCCCGGACGCGGAGGGCCTCACGGAGCTCGCGGGGCTCGCCGACGCGGGGAAGCTCACCGTGCACGTGGACCACGCGCTGCCGCTGGAGAGCGCGGCGGAGGCATGGCGGCTCAGCCAGGAGGGGCGGACGCGCGGGAAGATCGTGCTGACGGTCTGAGCCTCTCCTCGGCGAGGACGGCGAGGACGGCGAGGACGGCGAGGACGGCGAGGACGGCGAGGACGGCGAGGACGCCGGCGCGGCGAGGGCGGCGAGGACGGCGAGGACGGCGGCGAGGCGAGGACAGCGAGGACGGCCTACGCCCCCAGGTGTGCAAGCAGACCCGCCGCCACCGGATACTCCCGCTCCTTGGGCAACATCCCCCGTGCCGCCTCCAGTTGGCCCTCCCGTACGAGCGCGTGCACGGTGTGGGCGGTTTCGGTGACGTCGGTGAGGGAGACGATCCACTCGTCCGCGTACCGCCGCGTCGCCTCCCCGGCCAGGCCGAGCTGGAGCGAACGGTACGGGAGCGGCCGGAGGCGGATGTCGCGTTCCGGGTCCCACTGCACGCGCGCGGGCGCGGACCGCAGTTCCCGGCGCCATGCCTCGTGGTCGGCGTGCAGGTCCCGGTCGTAGTGCGACAGGCAGGCGTTCCGCAGCGCCCACTCGAAGCCCGTACGGTCGATCTCGACGGCGAGCACGGTCTGCTGGCCGTCCTTGGTGGCCCAGCCGCAGCGGTACATCATCCACAGGAACGACGGCTTGACCCAGGTCATCCGGTCCCGCTTCCACGCGGCGGGGAAGCGGCCGTCGCGGGCGGCGGGGACGCCGATGGCGGGGGAGTAGGCCTGGTAGACGGTGACGGTGTCGGCGGTGTGGTGGGCGCGGATGCTCCTGGCGGCGATCGCCACCGCGTCTTTGTGGTCACTTTGACTCATTGGGGCATCATGAGGGGACAACACCCGCCGGGGCCACGGAATTTCGATCGAGGGCCGTACGCGGGCGCCGCTAGCTTGGCCCTATGGAGCACAGCGCCACCACCCCCACGGCCGACGGCGACACCGATGAGGCTTTCCTCAACCGCCTCGCCGACCGCCTCTCCGCACTGCCCGCCGTCGAGGCCGTCACCCTCGGCGGCTCGCGCGCCCAGGGCACCCACACCGCCGAGAGCGACTGGGATCTGGCCGTGTACTACCGCGACACGGCGAGCGTCTCCTTCCACCCCGAGCAACTCCGCCTTACGGCACACGAGTTCGGCTGGGAGGGCGAGGTCTCCGAGATCGGCGGCTGGGGCGGCGGCGTCTTCAACGGCGGGGCCTGGCTCACCGTCGAGGGCCGCCGCGTGGACGTGCACTACCGCGACCTGGACGTCGTCGAGCGCGAACTGGCCGACGCCGGACAGGGCAGGTTCCGCTGGGAGCCGCTGATGTTCCACCTGGCCGGCATCCCCAGCTACCTGGTCGTCGCCGAACTGGCCGTCAACCGCGTGCTGCGCGGCGAACTCCCGCGCCCCGCCTACCCGCGGGCACTGCGGGCCGCGGCCCCGGAGGTGTGGCGCGGACGCGCGGCGCTCACCCTCATGTACGCCAAGGCCAACCACGCCCCGTACGGCCGCCTCACCGAGGTCGCGGGTGCGCTCGCCGTCGCCGCGGCCGAGGCGGCGCACGCGGTGCTCGCGGAGCGCGGGGAGTGGGTCACGAACGAGAAGACGCTCCTCGTCCGCGCAGGACTGCGTGACCTCGACGCCGTCCTGACGGGCCTCGCCCCGGAACCCGAGCCCCTGGTGAGGGCGGTGGAGCGGGTGGAGGAACTGCTGCTCGGACGGGAGCGACGAAGGCGGGTCGGGGCCGCCATCGGCCCCGACCCGCCCTCATGCATGGCTACTTGGCCTACTTGGCCTACTTGCCCGCGCCCGGCTTCGGCAGCCCGCAGCCCTCCGCGTCCAGGTCGATCTTGCTGCCCGCGCCCACGCACGGCACCATCTGGTACGTCTGCTGGCCGTAGTTGATGCCCTTGCGGACGGTCACCTCGCCGTTCTCGTCCACCTCGCACGGGTTGTTGACCGTGCACTCCTCGCCGCTCTCATTGCCGGTGTTGTTGACGGCGACCACCTTGCCGGTGGCGTCGTCCACGACCGGGGAGCCCGAGGTGCCGCCTATCGTCTTGCAGGCGTCGGTGTAGCGGACCGAGTCCTTCCAGGTCCAGTCGCCCTCCTTGAGGGTGTGCACGAACCCGTCGATGTCACAGCTGTACGTCTTCTTCCAGTACCCGGAGACGACCGTGATCGCGGTGCCCGCGGTGGGGTGCTCCGCGTTCAGCTCCAGGGCCTTGATGCCGTACTCGCTCTCGATCTGCTCGTACGTATCGGTGAGTTCGTACAGCGAGACGTCCGTGTCGGTCATCGTGCCGTACGCCAGCTTGCTCGCCTTCAGCGTGCCGATCTCGGCGCCCGAGGCGTTCAGCAGGTCGAAGGTGCGGCTGGACGGCTGGTCCACGAGGACCTCGCCCGGGCCGGGCATCCCGCCCTCCAGGCAGTGCCCGTTGGACATCACGAGCGCCGGGTCGCCCGCCTCGGCGTCCGGGGTGCGGACGACCGAGCCGGAACAGTTGCTGAGCGCCACCGTCCCGGCGAAGTCCACGGCCTTCGGCTTCTTCTTCGCCTTGCCGAGCAACTGGTCCAGTCCGGCGCCGAGTTCGGTGCCGGTCGCCGACTTGCCGGGCGCAGCGGGCGTATCGGAGGGCTCGGCCTGCGCCGCGGCGGGTGCGGCGCCCGCTCCCGCGAGCAGCAGCGCTGCCGCGAACGCGCCGACGAGAGGTTTCTTCATGTGGGGGTCCCCTCTGTGGCCGAGGGCCTTGGCGCCCTCGGCTTTGTCATGCGCATTCTTATGTGGTGAGCGCTCTGCGGACAACAGTGCGCGCCTGTCGGACAGTTGGTTGACCGCCGCCGACTCCCGGGTGAGAGTCACGCGGTGGAGATCAGTGAGCTGACGGGCAGTGAGCGACGGGTGTGGGAGGCGTTTCCGCACGGCGGCAGGGTCGACCTGGCCGGCGAGCCGGAGGAGAGCCGGGCCCTGCGCGCCGAGGTGCTGCGCGGCCTTCTCCTCGGCGACAACCGGCGCGACGACGACGTGGCCGCCCTGCGCGTCACCGGCGCCCTGATCACCGGGAAACTGGATCTGCGGTACGCCGTCGCGGAGTCCGCGATCAGCCTGCCGGCCTGTACGTTCGAGGAGCCGCTCGACCTGTACGGCGCGCGGTTGCGCCAGATCGACCTCAGCGGCTGCACGCTGCCCGCACTGCACGCCGCCACCGTCCGCGTCGACGGAGTGCTGCGCATCACCGGTTGCCGGATCCCCGGACCGGTACGGCTCGGCGGGGCTCAGCTGTCCGGCGCGTTCTTCCTCGACCCGGCCGAACTCGGCCGACCCGGACGGGAGTTGGGCGAACCCGTGCTCCAACCTGCACGGCATGCGACTGCGAGCGGTGGGCCGAAGGCGTCGCCGTCCGTTTCGGTCACGACCTGTGGGGCCCCCGGCTCGCGCGCGGGGTGCGCGTACCCGGCCAACTCAACTTCGCCTTCGCCCGGTTCGCCAACCCCGGCGGTACGGCCCTCAGGGTCAGCAGCGCCGTCGTCGGTGAGCTGTGGCTGCGCGAGGCGGACCGGATCGACGGCGAGCTGACCCTGCGCCGCTCACAGATAGAGCTCCTGCACATCGCACCCGCCACCTACCCGGACGTGGTCCGCCTCGACGGACTCGGCTACGCCACGCTCGACCCGCACGAACCCGCCGAGCACCGCCTCCAAGCAGCGCCGGCACCGGGCGACCCTGCCCGCGTACGCCAGGGCTGGGGCCATCTGCAGGACGCAGCGGTCGGCTACGGATTCCGGCCCGTGCGGGCGGCCGGCCGGCTCGCGTCGCCGCTGCTCGTCGGCACGGTCGCGTTCGCTCTCGACGTGCCGCGCGCCCTCAAACCCGAGGAGTCACCGCCCTTCCAACGCGCTCGCGTACGGGCTGATCGTCACCGGCTGGGTGCTCGCGACGACGATCGCGGCGGGCGTGACTCGGACGATCAGCCGACAGCGAGCGGCGCGGGCCCGCCCCGCGAGGGATGATCCGGGCATGAGCGAAGACGCCTCGCACCCCGCCGGAGCCCTGCGCACCCGCAGCGCGGCGGGCCGCTGGGTGCTCCTGACCACGGTCCTCGGCTCCGCCATGGCACTGCTCGACTCGACCGTCGTGAACGTCGCCCTGCCCCGCATCGGCGCCGACCTCGACGCGGATCTGGCCGCGCTGCAGTGGACCGTCAACGCGTACATGCTGACCCTGGCCGGGCTCATCCTGCTCGGCGGTGCGCTCGGCGACCGGTTCGGGCGGCGGAAGGTGTTCGTCCTCGGCGTGGTCTGGTTCGCGGCGGCCTCGCTGCTGTGCGGGCTCGCCCCGAACGCGGGCGTCCTGATCGCCGCCCGGGCCTTGCAGGGCATCGGCGGCGCCCTCCTCACGCCCGGCTCCCTCGCCCTGATCCAGGCCTCCTTCCACCCCGGCGACCGGGCCAGGGCGGTCGGCGTGTGGTCCGGGCTCGGCGGGGTCGGCGCGGCCGTCGGGCCGTTCCTCGGCGGCTGGCTGGTCGACGGACCGGGCTGGCGCTGGGTGTTCCTGCTCAACGTCCCGCTCGCCGCGGTGTGCGTGCCGGTCGCGCTGCGGCACGTACCCGAGTCGGCGGGCGGCGCCGAGGCCCGCGCGCACTCCTTCGACGTGCTCGGCGCGGCCCTCGGCGCCCTCGCGCTCGGCCTGCTCACCTACGCCCTGATCGCCGCCCCGGACGGCGCCGCGTCCCCGGCCGTGCTCGGCTCAGCCGTCGCCGGACTCGTCCTGGCCTGGCTGTTCGTCAGGGTCGAGCGGCGCCGCCCCGATCCGATGCTGCCGCCGTCGCTGTTCCGGGCCCGCCTGTTCACCTCCGTCAACATCGTCACCCTCTGCGTGTACGGGGCGTTCGGCGGCTTCTTCTTCCTGGCCGCGCTGCAACTCCAGGTCGTCGCGGGTTACTCGGCCCTCGGCGCCGGTACCGCGCTGCTGCCGACGACGGTCCTGATGCTGCTGCTCTCCGCCCGCTCCGGCGACCTCGCTCAGCGGACCGGGCCGCGCCTGCCGCTCACCGTCGGGCCGCTGCTGTGCGCGGCGGGCATGCTCCTGATGCTGCGCGTCGACGGTACGCACACCTCGTACGCCACCGATGTGCTGCCCGCCATGGTCGTGCTCGGGCTCGGCATGGTCACCCTCGTCGCCCCGCTCACCGCGACCGTCCTCGCCTCGGTGGACACCGCGTACGCCGGACTCGCCAGCGGGGTCAACAACGCGGCCGCCCGCGCCGCCGGGCTCGTCACCGTGGCGGCGCTGCCGCTGCTCGTCGGCATGGGGCCCGAGGCGTACCGCTCGGCGGCGGAGTTCGGGGGCGCGTTCCGGCGTGCGATGCCGCTGTGCGCCGGGCTCCTTGCCCTGGGCGCCCTCGTCGCCTGGTGGACGGTGCGGGCGCCCGAGGCGGAGCGCGCCGAGCGCTGCCACCCGGAGTGCCGTACGAACTGCGCGGTGGCGGGACCGCCGTTGGAGCCGTCGGAGGCGGCGGGGGAGGGGCGTTGGGAAGGGCGCCACGAAGGGAGCCCGGAGGAGCGCCGGGAGGAGCACTGGGAGGAGCACTGGGAGGAGCGCCGGGAGGAGCCCGAGCCTCCGGAGGCTCCGCGCGATTCCGGCTGACCTCTTGACCGTGGCCGGACAACCGCTATGGTCTGTGCCCAAGGTCTAGACCAAGAATGAGCGTGAACTCCCGTAGTGGGCCGCTGAGTTGGCGCCCTGGCGGTCCGCCGGGCTGTGCACCTTCACGCTCCTTCACCTCCCCCCACCGAGCGGAGCCGTCGTACCCCACGAGAGCGGCGGCTCACTGCAGTGAAGGAGTAGCCATGCAGCGAAACCGGAAGCTGGCCTTCGCCCTGGGCGCGGGCATCGCACCGCTCATCGCCCTGACCCTGTCCACCGGCACCGCCAGCGCGCACGGATACGTCAACTCGCCGCCCAGCAGGCAGGCCCAGTGCGCCGCGGGGACCGTCCCGTGCGGTGCGATCAAGTACGAGCCGCAGAGCGTCGAGGGCCCCAAGGGCCTGAAGAGCTGCGCGGGCGGCAACGAGCGCTTCGCCGAGCTGGACGACGACAACAAGGGCTGGGCCGTCACCCCGGTCGGCAGCTCCCAGGACTTCACCTGGAAGCTGACCGCCCGGCACGCCACCAGCACCTGGGAGTACTTCCTCGGCGGCAGCAAGATCGCGTCGTTCGACGACGGCGGCGCCCAGCCCGGAGAGACCGTCACGCACAACGTGAACTTCGGCGGCGCCACCGGCAAGCAGAAGGTGCTCGCGGTGTGGAACATCGCCGACACGTCGAACGCCTTCTACGCCTGCATCGACGTCAACATCGGCGGCTGAGCGATTTGTACGGGGACGGGCCCGTACCGTCGACTCGGTCACCGCCGATCGCCCTGCGGGCTCGTCCTCAAACGCCGGACGGGCTGATAAATCAGCCCCTCCGGCGTTTGAGGAGCGGGGGCCCGGGGGCTGGCCCCCGAAGCACTCACGCCCGCGGACGCACGACCCGCAGTAGGGGCGGCGAGCCCTGCGGGGTGCTCGCGGCGGGGCGGGCCGTGGTCTCCTCCCGCCGCCGCCCAGGCTCGTGCAGGATCAACGTCAGCCGGGTCAGACCGCGTTCACGCAGCGTGCCGGGCGTGTCCGTGACGATCCGGCACGTGGTGGTGCCCCAGGCCGGATCCGGGTGCCGCAGCGAACGCACCGCCCCGTCGTGGTCCAGGGCGGCCGGGCCCACGCTGTGCATCCAGCGGGGCAGCCCCTGCTGGTAGGCGGCGTTCATCAGCGGGTCACGGGCGATCTCCTCGCGGATGTCGCGCAATGTGGCGTCCTGCCCGTGCGCGTCGAGGGCCGCCGAGAACTGCGCGAGCAGCGGCAGGCACCAGCCCGTCTCGTGCTCGCGGAGCACCCTGCCGGCGTCCGGGTGGAAGAGGACGAACCGCAGCAGGTTCTCGCCCGGCATCGCCGAGGCCACCTCCCGCACCTCCCGGAAGAGGCTCTCGTACGCGGGATTGGCGGCCAGGACGTTCCACGCGTGATCGACGAGGAGGGACGGGTGGGGCGTGGCGGCGATCAGCGCGGTGTAGTCGCGGAGGTAGGCCCGCAGTGCCAACTCACGCTCTGCGGAGGTCGGTTGGGCCTTGCCGGTGCCGTGGGGCCAGGCCTTCAGGGAGCCGGAGGATCCGGACGCCGGGTCATTCGCCATCGAGATCATTCGTCATCGAGACGCTGTCCCTCCCGTGGAGTGAGACCTTCCGTACGCGGGTCCGCGAGGCGGTTCCTCGGGCCCGGACCGGTCCGCGGTGCTCCCTGCCCGGCTGCGACCGTCCGTTACGTACTTTGTTGAAGGCGATACTCCTTGTCCCGCAGACCGTGTGTCAATGATCGTGGCATTTCCTGCCGCAGGCCGATCGCTTTGCGCCACAGCTGTGGCAAGTCTTGGCCGGGCCGTTGCGGACCGACTACCCTCCGGGCAGCCCCGGTTGTTGTCCGAAGCCGGTACGGCACCGGCGTCGAGCCGCCCAAGTACGCCCAGGGCAAGGAGAGTTCCCCAGAGTTCCCCGGAGTTCCGTGGAATTTCCCGGAACTCTCCGGAGTTCCCCGAGGTGAGCGCCGTGCGAGAGGTCCGCCGGACACGACGCGGCCGTACGGAACGACAGTTGACCGAATCGAAGCTCTCGACGTAGGAGACCCACCGGTGACTGATGACTTCTCGGTTCCCGGTCCGGCAGCCGCCGGGCCGCTCGCCGTGGTGGTCGCCCGAGTCGCCGAACTCGCCGACCGGGTCGGCGTGCCCCGCGCCGAGGCCTTCCGGCCCGCCAAGCTCTCCGCGGAGTCCGGCGTGCCCGTCCCGGTCGTCGAGGAGCTGCTCGCAGGACGGTCCGGGGGCGAGGCAGACCTCCAGGCGCGCTTCCTGCAACGCTTCGCCCTGCTGCGCAAGACCCGGCTCAAGCCCGACGGCCGGCGGTACACGCAGCAGGAGATCGCCCACGGCGCGGGCATGTCACGTCAGCAGGCCGGCGCCCTCATCAACGGCGACCGGCGCCCCACCATGGAGCACTGCGCCGCCATCCAGCGGTTCTTCAAGGTGCACGCCGGATTCCTCACCGCCGAGGACACCGACGCCCTGACCGGCGCGCTGCGGCGCGTGGAGGAGGAGTTGCGCCAGCGCCAGGCCGGGCTCCCGGAGGAGCGCCCGCCGGTCGACGCGGCCGGGCACGCCGGAGCGCCGGGATCCGCCGCGGCCCCGTCGACCGCGCCCGCGGCCGCGGCGGAGGGGACGGAAGAGGCCGCCGACGGCCCGGCGGACCCGCTGCAGCGCCTGCTGCAGGACCACGGGGTGCGCGGCATCGCCTGGCGCGCCGCCCAACTGCCCACCGACAAGCACCGGGACACGGTCACGGAGTGGCTGGACATGCTCCTGGAGAACGTGCGGCGGTCGGAGTCCTGATGGCCGCCGCCAGGAGCAGCACCAGGTTCAGGAGCGAGGCACGGAGAGAACCGTGGGGATAGCCAAGGACATGCGCAGGCTCTGCGCCGACCTGCTCGCCGGAGTCGAGTCGGCCGCGCCCGCCCGCCCCCAGGACCTGCACGCGGCGCTCTGCGAGGCGATGAGCCGGCGCCGCGGCCGCCCCGTACGGCTGCGCACCGCCTCGTTCCCGCCCGGCACCGCCAGCGGGCTCTGGCTCGACATGGTCGACCAGGACCTGATCGTGATCGAGGAGCGCACCGCCCCCGACCACCAACTCGTCATTCTGGGACATGAGTTGTGGCACATGGAGGCCGGGCACGCCAGCCACCACGTGGAGGGCGCGGGCGTCGCCGCCCGGCTGCTCGCCGACGAGGCCGACCTCCAGGCGACCGTCCTCAAGGTCGCGGCCCGCACCCACTTCGACCACCATGACGACGAGAGCGACGCGGAGAGCTTCGGCCTGCTCCTCGCCAGCAGATGCCGTGCCTGGCTCATCGGGACGGACCAGGCGGGCCCGGCCGGCCGCGACCGCCTCATCGGCCGCATCGAGGCCTCGCTGGGATACCGCCGCCCACGCGGCTGAGGGACCAGGCTCAGGACCAACTCGCCCTGGACACAGACTGGTTCACCCCATCCGCCGCACCGACAGCACCCTCCGCGCCGCCGCGTGCGCCCCCACCGCCGCCACCCCCGCAAGGCCCAGGCTCAGCGCCGCGTCCTTGGCGGTCGTCGGCCGCAGCACACCCGCGCGGCGCAAGCGGCCGCGCGCCCACAGCGTGAACGGCACCACCAACAGGGGCGAGGTGGCCGAGCCCGGCGTATAGCCACGGGTGGCGGCGGCCTGGGCGAGGTGGACCAGGCCGTGCAGACCGAACCCGTCGAGCACCGACTGGTAGTACGCCGAACGCCCGCCCGTGCGATGCCCGTCCGCCGCAGCCGACGCCACCACGAGCCCCACCCCGGCCATCGCGACGGCGAACTCCCGCCCCCGCATGCCCTCCATGCTCCGCCACAGCCGCTCCGGCACCTGCGGAAAGCGCCGCCGCAGCTCCGGAATCCGCGTACGCGTCCAGCGCGGCACGGTCGCCAGCTCCTCCAGGTCATGCACCAGCCAGGCCGCGAACAGGCCGAGAGTGACGGCGGCGTCGACCCGCCCGGGCTCAGGAGTTCGATTCATGCCCGCAGTCTGTCAGCGGGGCCGGAGCCGGAGCCGCACCCCGGGAATGAGCCGCAACCCTCAGACCCCTCAGACCCTCAGAAGTCGACCCTCAGCCGGTCGTCGATCCGCGCCACCGCCTCCTGCCCGTACGCGCGGATGTACGCGTCCCGGATCCGCTCCACCTGCGGATCGCGCTCCGCGGCCGACGCCGCCGGATACAGCAGGACCAGCTCGTACGAACGCTCCCGCTCCACCGTGCCGTGCGCGTCCCGCCACTGGCCGTGGCCGGTCTGCACGGTCAGGCCCTCCGGGAAGCGCGGGGTCACCTCGCGGTCCACGAAGTCCATGAACTGCCGGTCCGTCACATCGGGACCGCCGTCGGGCCGTTCGGTGCCGAACATCAGCCGGGTCTCGACATACGCGTCCCCGCGCGCACCGGCCGCGGAGACCGGCTCCTTGTCGAGCGAGGCGTACGCGGCGGGCGCGCCCACCGTGAGGGTCGTCAACGCGAGTGCGGCGACGGCGAGTCGGGTACGGGCGGAGGCGGTGCGGGGCATGCGGATCCCTTGGTCGGAGGGGTGGGGAGCGGGCCACGGACGGTTGCCCGGGACCCGGCGCCGCTCACTATGGCAAGGACATCTGCCGAGTTGTCCGGACACGCCGCGACGCCGCCCGCAAGCCCCTACCTTGGCGGGATGACAGCGACCGACCAGCCTGCCGCCGAACCTCCCGCCCCCGGCGCGCGCGGCCCCGCCGACCTCGTCGTCACCCACTGCACCGCGCTCGTGCACGACCCCGAGGGCCGCGTCGGCTTCGCCGCCGACCGCGCGATCGTCGTCCGCGACGGCATCGTCGCCGCCCTCACCTCCAGCGCGGAGGCCGCGCGCCTGGACGCCGTCGAACGCATCGACGCACACGGCCAGGTCGCCCTGCCCGGCCTGGTCAACTGCCATACGCACAGCCCGATGGTGGCCCTGCGCGGCATCGCCGAGGACCTGCCCGTCGAGGAGTGGTTCAACGACTGGATCTGGCCCATCGAGTCCAACCTCACCGACCGCGACGTGGCGCTCGGGGCGCGGCTCGCCTGCGCCGAGATGATCCGCGGCGGCGTGACCTGCTTCGCCGACCACTACTTCGCGATGGAGTCGGTCGCCGACGCCGTCACCGACAGCGGCCTTCGCGCCCACCTAGGCGCCGCCTACTTCTCCTCCCAGGGGCCCGAAGGCCGCGCCCGCTCCCTGGAGTTCGCCCTCGACCACAGGGGCGCCGCCGACGGCCGCATCACCACGTGCCTCGCGCCGCACGCCCCGTACACCGTGGACGACGCCGACCTCGCCGCCATCGCCCAACTCGCCCAGGAACACGGCCTGTCCGTGCACATCCACGCCGCCGAGAACCGCGACCAGACCGAGTCGAGCCTCGCCCGCACGGGCCGTACGCCCATCGAGACCCTGCAGCGCGCCGGACTCCTCGACGAGGGCGTCGAGCTGCTGATCGCGCACGCCACCGGACTCGTGGAACGCGACCTCGACGTGCTCGGCGCCGCAGGCGGGCGGGTCGCCGTGGCGAGCGCGCCGCGCGGCTACCTGAAGTTCGCCTGGGACACCACGCCTGTACGCGCCCTCGCTCGGCTCGGCATCCCCGTCGGCCTCGCCACGGACGGCGCCGCGTCCAACAACACTCTCGACGTGTGGGAGGCCATGACGCTCACCGCGCTCGTCCAGAAGCAGTCCACCGGCGACCCGGCCTGGCTCACCGCCCGCCAGGCCCTGCACCACGCCACCCTGCAGAGCGCCCACGCCGTCGGCCTCGGCGACACCGTCGGCTCCCTCGCGCCGGGCCGGCGGGCCGACCTGATCCTCGTCGATCTGAGCGGCCCGCACACCCGGCCCGTGCACGACCTCGCCGCGACCCTCGTGCACAGCGCGCGCTCCGCCGACGTCACCACGACGATCGTCGACGGCAAGGTCCTGATGCGCGACCGCGAGCTGCTCACCCTGGACGTCCCGCGCATCGCGGCCCAACTGGAGGAACGGCTACCGGAGTTGACCCGCCGCGCACCCGGCCGACGGATCCAGGACTACCGCCCCTGACACCCGGTGGGCGAGGCCGGTGCCGTGCGCGTCGTACGCATCCAGAGCGGGACCGTGCCCGTGATCCGGCAGACCGTGAGGTACAGCGGGATCGGCGGCGTGTAGGGGGCCGTGCCCTCGGGCCGGTGCACGAGCCGGGGCGCGCTCGGGCCGGACGGGAGCCGCGCCCCCGCCGCGTACCGCAGCGGAAGCGGCCAGTCCAGGGAGACCGAGGAGCCCGACGGAACGATCCACCACCAGCGGGCGCCGTCCTCGTACACACAGCCGATGCGCGGCAGCCGGGCCCGTACCTGGTGCCCGAACTCCTCGGGCATGCCCACGGCGTCGCAGCCGAGCGGGGTCGTCATGCCCTCGGGCAGCTCCAGGGGAACGTCATGGGGCAGGCGCGCCAGCGAGGCGAGCTTCGTCAAGGTCAGTACGCGCATCCCGCCACCCCGGTCTCCGTGCGGGCCGCTCCCGTACCGTCTTCGGCCCGCGTCACGCGGCCGCCGCCCCGGCAGACCGCGGCAGCTCGGCCCAGACCATCAAGCCGGGCCCGTCCTCCTGGGCGCCCCACGCGGAGCTCACCGCCGAGACGAGCAGCAGGCCACGGCCGTGGTCCTCGTCGCCGGAGCGCGCGGGGTGCGGATGGGGGCCGCCGTGCCTGCCGGGGCCCTCGTCGCGTACGACTATCCGGACATGGCCCGCGGTCGGGTCGTCCGTGAGGTCGCAGACGATCTGCCGGCTCACCGTGTGCACGAGGGCGTTGGTGACCAGCTCGGAGACGACGAGTGCCGCCGTGTCACAGGTGTCGGGGCACACCGCGAAGCCCGAGAGGTGCTCGCGCGTCAGGCGTCTGGCGTGCGGCACGGAGTCGGGGCTCGCGGCCAGCTCGAAACGGCAGCGGCGGTCGCCGAACGGCGCCCCGGCAGGGGACTGCACAGCATGGGTCTTACCGAGTGCCACGGCCGGTTCCTAACGGGGCGGACGAGTTCACGCCTGCCACTATCTCCCCGCCGCGAACACTTGGCAAGCGCCACTCTGAAAAGTGCAGAGTGCAGTGTTCCTCGCGGAGTGCCCGTGGCACACTTCTCCAGCGGCATCCGTACGGCGCCGCGCGGGCAGGGATTTTCCCGCTGGCGGGCAGCGTTTTTTCCTATGTCCGACAGCTTTTTTCCCGTTGGCCGACAGCGATCACCGGCGACGGACCCCAGGCGAGACGGAGGCAGCAGTGAGCGAACCGCGGTCCGCTCCCACCGTGGGTCAGGTCGTTCTCGGCAAACGTCTCCAGGAGCTCCGTGAGCACGCCGGGCTCAAGCGCGAGGAGGCCGCACGCGTCCTGCGCGTCGCCCCCGCCACGGTCCGCCGCATGGAGACCGCCGAGGTCACGCTGAAGATTCCGTATCTCCAGCTGCTGCTCAAGGCGTACGGCGTCGATGACGAGGAGGCCGACTCCTTCGTCACGCTCGCCGAGGAGGCCAACAAGGCCGGCTGGTGGCAGCGCTACCACGACATCCTGCCGAGCTGGTTCTCCATGTACGTCAGCCTGGAGGGCGCCGCCAGCCTGATCAGGTCGTACGAGCCGCACTTCGTGCCCGGTCTGCTGCAGACCGAGGACTACGCCCGTGCCGTGATGCGCTCCGGAGCCGTCGGCCGCACCGACGACGCCGAGATCGAGCGGCATGTGGCGCTGCGCATGCAGCGCCAGGAACTGCTCGCCCAGGACGACGCCCCGAGGCTGTGGGTCGTCATGGACGAGACCGTGCTGCGCCGGACGGTCGGCGGGCCCGAGGTGATGCGGGCGCAGCTCGACCGCCTCCTGGAGGCCACGCGGCTGCCCCACGTGACCCTGCAGGTCGCCGAGTTCGCCCAGGGCCACCACCCGGGCACCTACGGCCCGTTCGTGCTCTTCCGCTTCGGGGTGCCCGAGCTGCAGGACATGGTCTACGCCGAGTACCTGACCGGCGCGGTCTATCTGGACCGCCGGGCCGAGGTCGTCACGTACCTGGAGGTCATGGACCGGATGGCGGCGCAGTCGGCGACGGCACACCGCACGAAGGAGATCCTCCGGGGTCTCCGCAAGGAGCTGTGAATGGACCGCATATCCGTCGAGGACCACGTGGACCCCGCGGACCCCGCGGGCCGCGCCGACGAGGGCGGCTGGGTCTACAACGGGATGCCCGCGCGCGACCTCGGCACGGAGGGCTGGCACAAGCCCTGGAGCGGCGGCAACGGCGGCAACTGCGTCGAGGCGATGAAGCTCGCCGACGGCCGCGTCGCCGTGCGCCAGTCCGCCGACCCGGACGGGCCCGCCCTGATCTACACGACCAGCGAGATCCACGCCTTCATCCAGGGCGCGAAGTCCGGCCAGGCCGACTTCCTGCTGTCCTGAGCCGCACCCTTTCGCCGTTTCCTCCTTTCCTCCTTATCTCTTTTCCTCCTTTTCTCCGTTCACCGCTTGGAGCGCGCCATGACCGGGCCCGACCCCATCGACACGACCAGGCCGCACCCGGCCCGGATGTACGACTGGTTCCTCGGCGGAAAGGACAACTACCCCGTCGACGTGGAGATGGGCAGGCAGCTCGTCGCCATGGACCCGCGCACCCTGACCATGGCCCGCGCCAACCGCGCCTTCATGCAGCGCGGCACGGACTGGCTGGCCCGGCAGGGCGTACGGCAGTTCCTGGACATCGGCACCGGCATCCCCACCGAGCCGAACCTCCACCAGATCGCCCAGCGCGTCGCCCCCGAGAGCCGGGTCGTCTACTGCGACAACGACCCGATCGTGCTGCGGCACGCGGAGGCCCTGCTGCGCTCGACGCCCGAGGGTGTCACCGAGTATCTGCAGGCCGACGCGCGGGAGCCGCGGACCATCGTCGAACAGGCCCGTGAAGTCCTGGACTTCGACCGGCCGGTGGCGCTCTCCCTGATCGCCCTGCTGCACTTCGTCTCCGACGAGCAGGGCGCGTACGAGCTGGTGCGCAGCCTCATGTCCGAGCTGCCGTCGGGCAGCTACCTGATGCTGTCCCATGGCACCGGCGAGTTCACGCCCGACAACGCGCGGGCCGCCACCGAGATGTACCGCGCCCGCGGCCTCACCCTCGCCCTGCGCGACCGCGCCGAGGTCGCCCGGTTCTTCGACGGCCTCGAACTGGTCGAGCCGGGCGTCGAGATCGTCACGCGCTGGCGGCCGGAGCCGGGCGCGAACGGCTTCGAGGCGGACGAGTCGGAGGGGCCGACTCCGGGATTCGTGGGGATCGGGCGCAAGCCGTAGGCGCGCGTCTTCTCACGACCCGTCAGGGGGCAGGACGGCGCACAGCGCGTCCACGGCCGCCGGGTAGGCGTGCTCCGGTGGCGTCGCGTACCCCACGACCAGGCCCTCGCGCCGCGCGCCCGTCGCGTCCGGGTGCCGGAACTCCGCCAGGCCGTCCAGGGCGAGGCCCTGCCACCGCGCCGCCTTCAGCGTCGACCGCTCCGTGCCGGGCGGCAGCCGCAGCACCGCGTGCAGGCCCGCCGCGACCCCGGTGACCGGGATGTGCGGGGCGCGCGCCGCCAGGGCCTGCACCAGACGGTCGCGCCGGCGCCGGTAGCGCAGCCGCATCCGCCGCACATGACGGTCGTACGCGCCGCATTCGAGGAAGTCCGCGAGCGCCAGCTGGTCCGGCACACCCGTCCATGCCTCCCGCTCGCCCTTGACCCGCAGCACGGCGTCGACCAGATGCTCGGGCAGCACCATCCAGCCCAGCCGCAGCGCGGGGGAGAGGCTCTTGCTGACCGAGCCGAGATAGACCACCCGCTCCGGGTCGAGGCCCTGCACCGCGCCCACCGGACGACGGTCGTAGCGGAACTCGCCGTCGTAGTCGTCCTCCAGCACCAGGGCACCACGCGCGCGTGCCCAGTCGACGGCCGTCGCGCGCCGCTCCGCGTGCAGCGGGCCGCCGGTCGGGAACTGGTGCGCGGGGGAGAGCAGCACACCCCGCTGGTCACGCAACTCGTCGGTGCGCGCGCCCTGTTCGTCCAACGGCAGCGGAACCGTCCGTACCGCCGCGTCGGCGAGCAGCGCGCGATGGAAGGCGAGCCCGTACTCCTCCACGGCGAGCGGACCCTCAAGCGCGCCGCCGCCGCGCCCGCCCGCGCCGCCGAACAGCAGCCGCAGCGCGTGGGCGAAGCCCGCGCAGATCACGATCCGCTCCGGGTCGGTCCGCACGCCACGCGCGCGTGCCAGATACGTGGCGAGCGCCGTGCGCAGCTCGGTCCGGCCCTGCGGCGAGCCCGGCCCGAACGCCTCGTGCGGCGCCGCGTTCACGGCCCGCCGCACGGACGCCACCCAGGCCGTACGCGGGAACGAGGCCGGATCCGGCTGCCCCTGCCGCAGGTCGAACCGGGGCCCACGCGCGCGTGCGGGCGATTTCTTCGGTACGCGGACGGGGCTCGCGGGGGCGGCCCGCTCGGCGACCCGGGTGCCCGAGCCCTGGCGCGCGACCAGCCAGCCCTCGGCGACCAGCTCCGCGTACGCCTCGGCGACGGTGTTGCGGGCGATGCCGAGGTCGGCCGCGAGGGCGCGGTAGGGCGGCAGCAGGGTGCCGGGAGCGAGACGGCCCGACCGTACGGCTGAGCGCAGCGCGTGCTGCAGGGCGAGGCGGCGGCTGCCGGTGGGCGGGAGGTCGAGGTGCAGGTCGGTGCCGGTCGACGGCTCGGCGGGCCCGTGATTGACCTCAGAAACTCCCATGGAATTGCACCCTACAGTGGGTCTTTCGGGCCCGTAGGTTCGTGGTCATGAGCAACGAGACGACGTACGAGACGACGTACGAGACGACGTACGAGACGACGTACGACACGACGAACCCCCTGGTCGGGCGGCCGGTCCGGGTCAACTTCGCCAAGGCCGCGCCCCGCGCCTTCAAGGCGCTGATCGGCTTCGACGCCGCCGCCCGCGCGGGCCTGGACCCGGCCCTGGTCGAGCTGGTCCAGATCCGGTCCTCGCAGCTGAACGGCTGCGCCTACTGCCTGCACATGCACACCGGTGACGCCCGTAAGGCGGGTGAGAGCGACGAGCGGCTGCACATGGTCGGCGTCTGGCGCGAGGCCCGGCACTTCTTCACCGAGCGCGAGCAGGCCGCCCTCGCCCTCGCCGAGTCCGTCACCCTGGTCGCGGGGGGCGGTGTGCCGGACGACGTGTACGCCGACGCCGACGCCCGCTTCTCCGAGGAGGAGCTGGCCCAGCTGATCGCCCTGATGACCGCCATCAACACCTGGAACCGGGTCGCCCTCGCCACCGGCAAGGTGGCGGGCACGGACGAGCGGGCCGCGGCCTGAACTTCCGTACCGGAGCGGGAGGTTCCAGCGGGGTGCTACGCCCGCATCGGCCGGGCGTCCGCCGTGATCGGTGCGGGCAGGCGGGTGGCTCCGGTCAGGCAGCGGTCCACCGCGGCCGCCGCCGCCCGGCCCTCCGCGATGGCCCAGACGATCAGTGACTGCCCGCGGGCCGCGTCGCCCGCCGCGTACACCCCGGGCGCGCCCGTCGCGAACCCGGAGTCCCGTCGCAGCACCCCACGTTCGTCAAGTCCGAGCCCCAACTGCCCGATCAGGCCGTCCTCCTTGTCCGCCGCGGGGGCGGTGCCGAGCCGGTCCGCCTCCGGGTCGTGGCAGGCGCGGTTGGCGTACGGCAGGTACTCCATCGCCTGGTGCATGCCCCTTGACTCCCGCCCCGGAACCGGGAGTTCACGCCAGGCCGTGGTGCCCGTCGCGAGCACGAGCGCGTCGTGCCGCCGCCGCAGCTCGCCCGCCAGGTCGTCCCGCTCGTACACCACCACCGTATGCCCCACCCGCGTCAACTGCTGGGCCGCCGCGAGGCCCGCCGGGCCCGAGCCGCCGTCGGCGACGGCCACCTCGACGCTCTTGATGGTGACCGCGGGCTGGTTGATCGCGAGGACACAGCCGCCGCCTCGCAGGGCGCGGGGCGCAACCTGCCGGTGAGTTCGGGGAAGTTGTTGGTCGCGTGCAGCCGCTCGCTCGCCGCGTGCCAGTCGTCCCGCGCTGGTGGCTCTTGAGTGTGCTGTCCGGCCTTCGGTGGCCGCTTCGCCGGTGCGGGCGGCGGTCGCCCGCTCGTCCGCCGAGAGCGCCGTCTACGCTGACGGTGGACCGCGGACGATCACGCTGAGGGAGTGGAAATGGCCAAGCTGCGCTGCGCCGTGCTCGACGACTACCAGGGCGTCGCCCTGTCCACGGCCGACTGGTCACCGCTCGCCAAGGACATCGACATCCATGTCGTACGCGAGTACCTGGACGACGAGGACTCGGTGGCCGCCGAGATCGCGGACTGCGAGATCGTCGTCATCATGCGTGAGCGCACCCCGTTCCCCGCCTCGCTCCTCGCCCGCCTCCCCAAGCTGCGCCTGCTGATCACCTCCGGGATGCGCAACGCCTCCGTCGACCTGGACGCCGCCGCCCGGCACGGCGTGACGGTCTGCGGCACACCCAGCAACTCCGAGCCGCCCGCCGAGCTGACCTGGGCCCTGATCCTCGGTCTCGCCCGCCACGTCCTGCCGGAGGGCGGCGCGCTGCGGGACGGCGGCCCCTGGCAGTCCACGCTCGGCGCCGACCTGCACGGGCGGCGCCTCGGCGTCGTCGGGCTCGGCAGAATCGGCACCAAGGTCGCCCGGGTCGGCCGCGCCTTCGGCATGGACGTGACGGCCTGGAGCCAGAACCTCACCGCGGAGCGCGCCGCGGCCGCCGACGTGGAGCTCGCCGCGTCCCTCCCCCACCTGCTGTCCCGCAGTGACTTCGTCTCCCTGCACGTCCAGCTCGGCGACCGTACGCGCGGCCTCATCGGCGAGCCCGAGCTGCGCCTGATGCGCCCCGGCGCGTACCTCGTGAACACCTCCCGCGCGGCACTCGTCGACCAGGACGCCCTCCTCCGCGCCCTGCACGAGGGCTGGATCGCGGGCGCGGGCGCCGACGTCTTCGACCGGGAGCCCCTGCCCGCCGCCCATCCGCTGCGCACCGCCCCGAACTTC
>NZ_JASCIS010000051.1 GCF_029968015.1 Streptomyces luteolus | reverse complement strand
GGGGGTCCGGGGGCTGGCCCCCGAAGCCCCCCCGGCAACCTCAACTTCCCTTCGCGCCCCGCGCCCTGAGCAGATCCGCCATCAGCCGCAGCTCGGACTCCTGGGCCTCGACCATCCCCTTCGCCAGGTCCCGCTCCACCCCCGGACGGCACCGGTCCACACAGCCCTCGGCCATGTGCACGCCGCCCTTGTGGTGCGCGGTCATCAGCCGCAGGAACAGCACCTCGGCCCGCTCGCCCTCCGCCTTCTCCAGGCGTGCGAGTTCGGCCCGGGTCGCCATGCCGGGCATCAACGGCGCGTCGTCCCCGCCCGAACCGTGGCCGTCGTGCCCGCCCATCCCCATCCACGCCATCGGCGGCCGCGACGACACCTTCGGCAGCTCCCACAGGTCCAGCCAGCCGAGCATCATGCCCCGCTGGTTCGCCTGCGTGTTGGCGATGTCGTACGCGAGCCTGCGGATCTCCTCGTCGTCCGTTCGGTCCCGTACGACGAACGACATCTCGACCGCCTGCTGGTGGTGCACCGCCATGTCGCGCGCGAAACCCGCGTCCGCCGAGTCCGCGGCCGGACGCTCCAGCGCGGACGGCGTGGACGGAGCGGACGGCGGCGCGGGGTCGTGGACCGTGCCGTTCGCCAGGGCGGCGGTCACCCCGCCGCCCGCCGCGGCGAACACCACGGCGGCGCACACGGCCGCCCACCCCGCACGCCTCACTGCGCGATCCCGCCCTGACAGGCCGCGCCCGGCTCCGGGGTCTGCTTGCCCTGCACGTACTTGGCGAAGAACGTGTCCACCCGCGGGTCCTTCGCACTGTCCACGGTCAGCTGCTTGCCCCAGGCGCTCAGCATCAGCGCGCCCTTCTGCTCGTTCACCGGGCTCATCAGGGAGTAGGGCGTCGCCTTCACCTTCGACTCAAGAGCCTTCAGGTCGGCCGGCTTCGCCTTCGCGTTGTACGTCACCCATACGGCGCCATGTTCGAGGGAGTGCACGGCGTGCTTGTCCGGGATCGGCTTCTCGTAGACATCGCCGTTGCAGTTCATCCAGACCTGGTCGTGGTCACCGCCGACCGGAGGCGTCATCGGATAGCTCACCGGCTTCGTGACGTGGTCGCGGCCCAGCTTCTTCGCGTCCCAGGACCGCTCGCCGTCGATGTTCTTCCCGGCGGCCTCCTCGCGGAGCTTCTCCTGCCGCTTCTGCTCGGCCGCGACCTGGGCCTCTTCCTTCTTCTTCTCGTCCTGCTCCCGGATGAACAGATACGAGCCGAACCCCACCAGGCCCGCGACGACAGCCGTGCTCGCCACGATCGCGATCGTCCGGTTGCGGCGCTCCCGCGCCCGCTCCGCCCGGCGCATCGCCTCTATCCGGGCCTTGCGGTCCTGCGAACTCCCCTGCCCGGACGTATTGCTTGAACCCATGAAGGAACCTCTGCGTTCTTCTGCGAAAAGGTACGGATGACGGGTACGGCGGACCGCCGATCGTAGTGGCCACCGGGATGTCGCACGCCACAAGGGGCCCGTAATCTGGCGGAAACCCCTGGCCTCGATACTGAAGCCCCTACCGTGCCGGGGCGGTGGTGCGTAAACCATCTGAACTGCAAGGATGTAGCTATGGACAAGCAGCAGGAATTCGTGCTCCGCACGCTCGAAGAGCGCGACATCCGCTTCGTACGCCTGTGGTTCACGGACGTCCTGGGCTTCCTGAAGTCCGTCGCGGTGGCCCCGGCCGAGCTGGAGCAGGCCTTCGACGAGGGCATCGGCTTCGACGGCTCCGCGATCGAGGGCTTCGCCCGGGTCTACGAATCGGACATGATCGCCAAGCCCGATCCGTCGACGTTCCAGATCCTCCCGTGGCGCGCGGAGGCCCCCGGCACGGCCCGGATGTTCTGCGACATCCTGATGCCGGACGGCTCCCCGTCGTACGCGGACCCCCGCTTCGTCCTGAAGCGCATCCTCGCCAAGACCTCGGACCTGGGCTTCACCTTCTACACCCACCCCGAGATCGAGTTCTTCCTGCTCAAGGACAAGCCGGTGGACGGCTCCCGGCCCACCCCCGCCGACTCCTCGGGCTACTTCGACCACACCCCGCAGAACGTGGGCATGGACTTCCGCCGCCAGGCCATCACCATGCTCGAATCCATGGGCATCTCGGTCGAGTTCAGCCACCACGAGGGCGCCCCGGGCCAGCAGGAGATCGACCTGCGGTACGCGGACGCGCTCTCCACGGCCGACAACATCATGACGTTCCGCCTGGTCATGAAGCAGGTGGCCCTGGAGCAGGGCGTGCAGGCCACGTTCATGCCGAAACCGTTCTCCGAGCACCCGGGCAGCGGCATGCACACCCACCTGTCCCTGTTCGAGGGCGACCGCAACGCGTTCTACGAGTCCGGCGCCGAGTACCAGCTCTCCAAGGTCGGCCGCTCCTTCATCGCGGGCCTCCTCCGGCACGCCGCCGAGATCTCCGCGGTCACCAACCAGTGGGTCAACTCGTACAAGCGCATCTGGGGCGGCTCCGAGCGCACCGCGGGCGCGGGCGGCGAGGCCCCCTCGTACATCTGCTGGGGCCACAACAACCGCTCGGCGCTGATCCGCGTGCCCATGTACAAGCCGGGCAAGACCGGTTCGGCCCGCGTCGAGGTCCGCTCCCTGGACTCCGGCGCCAACCCGTACCTCGCCTACGCGGTCCTCCTCGCCGCCGGCCTCAAGGGCATCGAGGAGGGGTACGAACTCCCGCCCGGCGCCGACGACGACGTCTGGGCCCTGCGCGACGCCGAACGCCGCGCCCTCGGCATCGAGCCCCTGCCGCAGAACCTCGGCGAGGCCATCGCCCTGATGGAACGCTCGGAACTGGTCGCCGAGACCCTGGGCGAGCATGTCTACGACTTCTTCCTGCGCAACAAGAAGCAGGAGTGGGAGGAGTACCGCAGCGAGGTCACGGCCTTCGAACTGCGGAAGAACCTGCCGGTTCTGTAAGGGAGTCGGACGGTACGGCGAAGGGCCCGGGGCGTTGCTCCCCGGGCCCTTCGCCGTACCGCCCTCAGATCACCGACCGCAGCGGCTGCTCCGCCCGGACCCGGTACTCCTGGACGCCCCACCCGTTGCCGTCCGGGTCCCTGAAGTACATGAACGTGCCGCCGTCCTGCTCGGCGTAGGTCACCGGCTCGCTGACGTCCAGGCCGCGGTCCTTCAGTTCCTTGTGGGCCTGCGCGATGTCGGCGACGCACAGCTGCATGCCCTGGTACGAGCCGGGCGCGGGCACCGGTGTGACGTTCAGGCCCTCCAGGTTGTCGCTGACCGCGACGGAGCAGCCCGAGCCGGGCGGGGTCAGCTGGACGACGCGTACGCCCGGCATCACGTCGCCGTCGAAGTCCACGGTGAAGCCGACCTTGTCGCGGTAGAACTCCTTGGCGCGGTCCACGTCGGAGACGGGGATGGTGACTACTTCGAAGGTGTATTCCATACACATCACCATGCGCCTTGTCACTCCGCGTCGCTACTCTGAAAGCATGACCACTCGGGAAGAGCTGCGCGAGATGATCGATCTGGTTGCGGATGACGACCTGGACGTGGCCGCCATGCGCCTCAAGCCGCTGATACAGAGCGAGCCGCCGCGGGAGCGTCCCAGGTTCATCGGCATGGGACGCTCGGGATACAGCGATACATCCGAGCGCGTGGACGAGATCTTGCGGGAGACGGGGTTCGGCGAGTGATCATGGTCGACACGGGCCCCTTGGTGGCCCTCGCCGATGCGGACGACCGCCATCACGAGACCTGCGCACGCTGGTACGACGGGGTCAACCCGGCGAACCTCGTGATTCCCGCTCCGGTCATCGCGGAAGCCTGCTACATCATCTGGAAGCGCTGCGGAACCGAGGTCGAGGCGTCATTTCTCGAAGCTCTCGCGGCTGATCAGCTCGGTACCGTGAGCGGTCTGATGCCGGAGGATCTGGCGCGTATGGCCGAGTTGGTGCGGAAGTACGCCAGCTTCCCTCTGGGGGGTACCGATGCGTGCGTGATCGCGCTCGCGGAGCGGTGGCAGGCCCAGCAAGTCGCCACCGTGGACCGCAGGCACTTCAGCGTGGTGAAGCCCAGGCACGTCCCGTACTTCGACCTCCTCCCCGCCGACCTGTAGCCACCCCCGCCTGCGTCTAGGCTCGGCCCCGTACGATGATCACACGGGAGGCCGAACATGACCACGCCGGGGCGGAGAAGCAGTACGTTCACGCGGCTGCTGCGGCACGGCTTCAACGACGCCTCCGCGGCCGGGCGGCTCCTCGACAGCCCGGAGCTGGCCTCCGTCCGCAACGACCCCGTGCTGCTCGACGCCCTGGGCGCCACCGCCGACCCGGACCTCGCGCTGCTCGGGCTCGTCCGGCTCGTCGAGGCGCAGGACCCCGGCGGCCCCGAGACCCCCGACGAGCGGCACCTGCTGCTCGACACGCTGCTGTCCTCGAAGCCGCTGCGCGACCGGCTGCTCGGCGTGCTCGGCGCCTCCGAAGCCCTCGGCGACCACCTGGCCCGCCACCCCCGCGACTGGCAGGCCCTCGTGACGTACGAGGCGAGCGATCTGCACCCGGGCGTCGAGGAGTTCGAGCACGGCCTCGCCGAGGCCGTCGACCCCGTGACGCTGCGCGTGGCCTACCGGCGCTGTCTGCTGTCCATCGCCGCGCGTGACGTGTGCGGCACCACCGACGTCGCCGAGACCGCCGCCGAGCTCGCCGACCTGGCCACCGCGACCCTGCGGGCCGCCCTCGCCATCGCCCGCGGCGCGGCGCCCGAGGACGACGCGCTCTGCACGCTCGCCGTGATCGCGATGGGAAAGTGCGGCGGGCACGAGCTGAACTACGTCTCGGACGTGGACGTCATCTTCGTAGCGGAGCCCGTCAACGGAGCAGCCGGAGCAGAGGGCGCCGACGAGTCCAAGGCCATGCAAGCCGCGACGCGGCTCGCCTCGCACATGATGCGGATCTGCTCCGAGACGACCGTCGAGGGCACCATCTGGCCCGTCGACGCCAACCTGCGCCCCGAGGGGCGCAACGGCCCGCTCGTCCGCACCCTCTCCTCGCACCTCGCCTACTACCAACGCTGGGCCAAGACCTGGGAGTTCCAGGCCCTCCTCAAGGCCCGCCCGGTCGCCGGCGACCCCGACCTCGGCGAGGCGTACGTGGAGACGCTGGCCCCGCTGGTCTGGCAGGCCGCCGAGCGCGACAACTTCGTGCCCGACGTGCAGAAGATGCGCCGCCGGGTCGTGGACAACATCCCCGCCGCCGAGATCGAACGCGAGCTGAAGTTGGGGCCCGGCGGGCTGCGGGATGTCGAATTCGCCGTCCAGCTCCTGCAGTTGGTGCACGGCAGGGCCGACGTCTCGCTGCGCAGCGGCTCCACCCTCGACGCCCTCGCGGCCCTCGCGGCAGGCGGGTACGTGGGCCGGGCCGACGCCGCCCAGCTGGACGCCGCGTACCGCTTCCTGCGCGCCATGGAGCACCGCATCCAGCTGTACCGGCTGCGCCGCACCCACCTCGTGCCCGAGGACGAGCGGGACCTGCGCCGCCTCGGCCGCTCCCTCGGCCTGCGCACCGAACCCGTCACCGAGCTCAACCGGGCCTGGCGGCGGCACGCGGCCGTGGTCCGCAGGCTGCACGAGAAGATCTTCTACCGGCCGCTCCTCGACGCCGTCGCCCAGCTCGCCCCCGGCGAGACCCGGCTCTCGGCGGACGCCGCCCGCGAACGCCTCGTCGCCCTCGGGTACGCCGACCCGGCCGCCGCCCTGCGCCACCTGGAGGCGCTGGCGTCGGGTGTGACGCGGAAGGCCGCCATCCAGCGCACCCTGCTCCCCGTGCTCCTCGGCTGGTTCGCGGACTCCGCCGACCCGGACGCCGGTCTGCTCGGCTTCCGCAAGGTCTCCGACGCCCTCGGCAAGACCCCCTGGTACCTGCGGCTGCTGCGCGACGAGGGCGCCGCCGCCGAGAACCTCGCCCGCGTCCTGTCCGCCGGCCGGCTCGCCCCCGACCTCCTGCTGCGCGCCCCGGAGGCGGTCGCCCTGCTCGGCGACTCCCGGGGCCTCGAACCGCGCGGGCGGGACCACCTGGAGCAGGAGATCCTCGCCGCCGTCCGCCGGGCCGACGGCGCCGAGCAGGCCGTGGCGGCGGCCCGCGGGGTACGCCGCCGCGAGCTGTTCCGTACGACCGCGGGCGACCTGATCGGCTCGTACGGGACGGAGGAGAGCCCCGCCGAGGCGGATCCTGGCGCCCTGGTGGACCGGGTCGGGAGTGCGGTCTCCGACCTCACCGCCGCCACCCTCGCCGGGACACTCCGTGCCGTGGTCCGGGCCGGCTGGGGTGACGAGCTGCCCACCCGGTTCACCGTCATCGGCATGGGCCGCTTCGGCGGGCACGAGCTGAGCTACGGCTCCGACGCCGACGTGCTCTTCGTGCACGAGCCGCGCGAGGGCGTCGACGACCAGGAGGCGGCCAAGGCCGCGAACCAGGTGGTCGCCGAGATGCGCCGGCTCCTCCAGCTGCCCACGTCCGACCCGCCGCTGCTCATCGACGCGGACCTGCGCCCGGAGGGCAAGAGCGGCCCGCTGGTGCGCACCCTCAAGTCGTACGCCGCGTACTACCACCGGTGGTCGCACGTCTGGGAGAGCCAGGCGCTGCTGCGCGCCGAGCCCGTCGCGGGCGACGCGGACCTGGGGCGCCGCTTCATCGAGCTGATCGACCCGCTGCGCTACCCGCAGGAGGGCCTCGGCGACGACGCGGTACGCGAGATCCGCCGCCTCAAGGCCCGCATGGAGGCCGAGCGGATGCCGCGCGGCGCCGACCCGACGCTGCACGCGAAGCTGGGCCGCGGCGGGCTCTCCGACGTCGAGTGGGCGGTGCAGCTCCTCCAGCTCCAGGAGGGCTGGGCCGAGCCGGGCCTGCGGACGACCAGGACCCGCGAGGCGCTGGCCGCGGCGCGTGCCGCCGAGCTGATCTCCACGGAGGACGCGGAGATCCTCGACGAGGCCTGGGTGCTCGCCACCCGCGTACGGAACGCGGTGATGCTGGTGCGCGGCCGGGCCGGTGACACGTTCCCGTCGGACGGCCGCGAGCTGGCCGCGGTGGGCCGCTATCTCGGGTACGAGGCGGGCACGGTCGGCGAGATGATCGACGACTACCGTCGGATCACGCGGCGGGCGCGGCACGTGGTGGAGGAGTTGTTCTACGGGGCGGTGGGGTAGGTCGGCGTTGTGGTGCTGTTGACTTGGGCGCCGTCTATCGCCCTGCGGGCTCGTCCTCAAACGCCGGACGGGCTGATTCTGCCGCGGCAGCCTGTCCGATTCGCTGCGGGTCCGCCGTGGTTGCTCGCGCAGTTCCCCGCGCCCCTTCAGGGCGCCCCCTGACTGCGCCCATCCGGTGCGGGGCCCTGCCGTACCAGAGGTGGGTGACGGCGAGGGCCGCCGCGAGGCAGAGCAGGCCGCCGATCGCGTCGAGCCAGAAGTGGTTGGCCGTCGCGATGATCACCACGAGTGTCACCAGCGGGTACAGCACGGCGAGGACCCTGACCCACGGCACCCGGGCGAGCGTGAACAGGGCGAGGCCGCACCACAGCGACCAGCCGATGTGCATCGACGGCATCGCCGCGTACTGGTTCGTCATGTGCTTCAGGTCGCCGGAGGCCATCGAGCCCCAGGTCTGGTGGACCAGGACCGTGTCGACGAAGCCGCCGCCCTCGAGGAGCCGCGGCGGGGCCAGCGGGAAGAAGTAGAAGCCGACCAGGGCGAGTCCGGTGGTCACGAAGAGGACGGTGCGCATCGCCGCGTACCGGCCGGGGTGGCGGCGGTAGAGCCACACCAGGACCGCGATCGTCACGATGAAGTGCAGCGTCGCGTAGTAGTAGTTCATGCCGACGACGAGCCATGTCACCGAGTTCACGGCCTGGTTGACGCCCCGCTCGAAGGCGAGGCCGATGGCCTGCTCGGCCTGCCAGATCCAGTCGGCGTTCTGCATCGCCGCGGCCCGCTGCTCGGGCACGGCGTTGCGCACCAGGGAGTACAGCCAGTAACTCACCGCGATGAGGGCCAGCTCGTACCAGATACGGGGGCGCCGGGGGGTGCGCAGTCGGCGCACGAAGGACCCTGCCGGACGGGTTCCCTCCGCTTCGAGGGGTGAGGTTCCGGCCGCCGTCCGGCCTTCCCGTGTACTCACATTCGTCTCACCCATGGACAGAAAGTCTGCCAGAAATTCACCTTTGCCCGATCATCCCTCGGGTGGGTCCGGGGTGCATTTTCTACGCCCCAAGGACGATGCGCGAAAGGCCTCCGACCGAGGAATCCCGGCTTCAGCCCTTAGGGGAAGAAGCCTTGCGCGCAGAAGCAGTTGAACCGCGTACGACCAGTTCGGGCATGAACACGAACTCGCTGCGCGGGGCCGGGGTGCCGGCGATCTCCTCGAGCAGCGTGTTCACCGCGGACTGGCCCATCGCCGGGACGGGTTTGCGCACCGTGGTCAGCGGCGGGTCGGTGAACGCGATCAGCGGGGAGTCGTCGAAGCCGACCACCGAGATGTCGTCCGGCACTTCGAGGCCGCGCCGCCGTGCCGCGCGGATGGCACCGAGGGCCATCATGTCGCTCGCGCACACCACCGCCGTGCAGCCGCGGTCAAGGAGCGCCGCGGCCGCCGCCTGCCCGCCCTCCAAGGTGAACAGCGAGTGCTGGACGAACCGCTCGTGCACCGCGTCCTCATCGAGGCCCAGCTGCTCCCGTACGGCCCGTACGAACCCCTCGATCTTCCGCTGCACCGGCACGAACCGCTTCGGGCCGAGGGCCAGGCCGATGTCCGTGTGCCCGAGGGAGACGAGGTGGGTCACGGCCAGGCGCATCGCGGCCCGGTCGTCGGGGGAGATGAACGGGGCCCGCACCTTCTCCGAGAAGCCGTCGACCAGGACGAACGGCACGCCCTGGGCGCGCAGCTGCTCGTAGCGGTCCATGTCGGCGCTGGTGTCGGCGTGCAGCCCGGAGACGAAGATGATGCCGGAGACACCGCGGTCCACGAGCATCTCGGTCAGCTCGTCCTCCGTGGACCCGCCGGGGGTCTGGGTGGCGAGGACCGGCGTGTACCCCTGCCGGGTCAGGGCCTGGCCGATGACCTGTGCGAGGGCCGGGAAGATCGGGTTCTCCAGCTCCGGCGTGATCAGCCCGACCAGACCCGCGCTCCGGCCGCGCAGCCGCACCGGGCGCTCGTACCCGAGGACGTCGAGAGCGGCAAGCACGGACTGGCGGGTGGTCGCGGCTACGCCCGGCTTCCCGTTCAGCACCCTGCTGACCGTGGCCTCGCTGACCCCCGCCTGGGCTGCGATGTCGGCAAGCCTCGCGGTCATGGGACGCGACTGTACCGGGCGGATCATCCGGTGCCTATCGGGCAGTGCCCCGTCAGGGGCGCGGGGCTGTCACATTTGCGGCTTCGCCGCGGGGCGCGAGCAACCAAACACGGCCCGCACCCGGCGGCGAAACGGGAAGGGGCAGACGGGTAGCCCTCACACCGAACCCGGCAGCGGCGCCAGCCCGACGAGCCGCGTCACCAGGTCCGTGAAAGGCCCGTCCGACGGCTCGTCGGCGAGGATGCGGCGAAGGACGGACGCCATCTCCTCGTCGTACGCCGCACTCACCGCAGCCAGCGCAGCGAAGTCGTGCACCAGCTGGAGTTCGAGCTCGGCGCGCGGCACCCGGCGGCCGTCCAGCCACAGCAGTGCCGTGGACTCGGCGAGCGACACCCAGGAGCGCACGACGAGTTGGAGGCGGGCGGACGGCGCGGTGATGCCGAGGTGCGCGAGGATCTGCTCGTACGCGGCCTGCCGGACCGAGTCGATCAGGGCGTTGGTGGTGGACGAGCCGACCGCGGGGCCGCCGCGCATCAGGGCCGAGAAGCCCGGGCCGTGCTGGTCGACGAAGTCGAAGAAGCGGCCCATCACCCGCAACAGGCGGGCGCCGAGCGGGCCTTCGCGCGGCTCCTCGAAACGCTCGGCGAGGTCTTCCGCGGCTTTGCGCAGCGCCGCTTCGTACAGGCTGCGCTTGCCCGGGAAGTAGTGGTACACCAGCGGGCGGGATATTCCCGCCGCACCGGCTATCTCGTCGATGGAGACCTCGTCGGGGGAGCGGTGGCTGAACAGTTCGAGCGCCACGGCGATCAACTGCTCCCGCCGCTCCTCGACTCCCATCCTGCGGCGCACCCCGGTCGTCATACGAACACCCTAATGGGCGGGGCCACGTTCGACGCCAGGGGCCGAACGCGCGGATCACACGTCCAGGACCAGCCTCCCGCCGCGCGCCCGGGACACGCAGATCAGCATCGAGTCGCGCCGCTCCTCGTCCGTGAGCAGCTCGTCCCGGTGCTCGACCTCGCCCGCCACGACCCGCAGTCGGCAGGTGCCGCAGAAGCCCTGCTCGCAGGAGTACGCGACGTTCGGCAGCTGCTCGCGGACCGCGGCGAGGACCGTCGCGTCGGCCGGGACGGCCACCGTGGCGCCGCTGCGCCGCAGTTCGACCTCGAAGGCCGTGTTGCCCTCGGTGGCCGTGGCGGGCGTGAACCGCTCCAGGTGCAGGGAGCTGCCTTGCGGGAGCGCCGCCGCCACCGCGTCCATCAGCCCCTCGGGGCCGCAGCAGTACACGGCCGCGGCCTGCGGTGCCCCGTCGAACAGCGCGGCCGCGTCGGGCCGGCCGGACTCGTCCTCGGCGATCACCGTCACCCGGCCCCGGCGGCTGCGGCCGAGCCGCTCCACCTCGTCCAGGAACGGCATCGAGGCGCGGGAGCGGCCCGCGTACACCAACTGCCACTGCGCGCCGGACAGTTCGGCCGCGCGCAGCATCGGCAGGACCGGGGTGATGCCGATGCCGCCGGCCACGAAGACGTACGCGTGCGCGGGCTCAAGGGGGAAGCGGTTGCGCGGGCCGCGCACCTCGATCTCGGCGCCCTCGGCCAGCTTCTCGTGCACCTCGCGCGAGCCGCCGCGGCCGTCCTCGATCAGCCGGGTCGCCACCGTGTACGCGGTGCGGTCCGCGGGGTCGCCGCAGAGCGAGTACTGCCGGACCACCCCGGACGGCAGCACCAGGTCCAGGTGGGCGCCCGGCTCCCAGGCCGGCAGCGGGCCCGATCCCGGGTCGCGCGGCGTGAGGCGCAGCCGGACCACGCCGTCGGCGACCTCGGTGCGGGCCGCGACCCGCAGGCGCTGGGCGCGCCCGCGGGGGCGGCCCGAGACCGGGTTCTCCAGGGCGGGCATCGGCCACAGGGGCGCGGTCCCCATGCGGCTGCGTACGGCCCGTCGTACGAGCAGCGCGGCGCCCGCGACGGCGGCGACGGTGCGGATCCCGGGCATCTCAGGCGGCACCCTTCTCGTGGGCCTCGGCGGCGAGGGCGGCGGGCGACGACGCCAGGTAGGCGACGGCCTGTGCCGTGGAACCCTCGTGCGAGGGGTGGTAGGCGCGGTTCAGATACCGGGGGATGGAGCGGACCATCGCGCCCGCCGTCGGCAGCACGCCCTGCCGCCCCTTGGCGAAGAACTCCTTGAACGAGGCGCGGCCGTCGACCAGCGTCGGGTCGTTCTCCATGAAGAACCGCGCCCCGCGCTGCCACAGGAAGACGAGCGCGGCGAACGCGACTCCCCAGGTCCGCACCCGGCGCGCGTACGAGCCGTCCACGTGCATGAACAGGTCGAACGCCACCGAGCGGTGCTCGACCTCCTCCGCGCCGTGCCAGCGCAGCAGGTCCAGCATCGTCGGGTCGGCGCCGCGCCGGTCCAGCTCGTCGGCGTTCAGGACCCAGTCGCCGAGGAACGCGGTGTAGTGCTCGATCGCCGCGATCGTCGCGACCCGCTCCATCAGCCACCACTTGCGGGCCTTGCCGGGCGGCAGCGTGCGGTCGCCGAGCAGCTTCTCGAAGAACCAGTCGATCTGCGCGGTGTACGGGGTCGGGTCCAGGCCCTGCTCGCGCAGGTGCGGCAGGACCTCGTCGTGGGCCTGGGAGTGCATGGCCTCCTGCCCGATGAACCCGATCACGTCGGCGCGCAGCTGCTCGTCCTCGATGTACGGCAGGACCTGCTTGTAGACGTGCACGAACCAGCGTTCGCCCGCGGGCAGCAGGAGGTGCAGGACGTTGATGGTGTGCGTCGTGAACGGGTCGCCGGGCAGCCAGTGGAGCGGCGTCTCCTCCCAGGCGAAGGAGACCTTGCGTGCCTTCAGCGCCGTCCACTCGGAGGCGATGGGCTGCGGCGCCCGGTCGGACCGGGCCTGGGGCTTATTAGACATGGCGTCAATGTACTGATGGGTACGGTCGAGGTGTACCCCTTGTGCGGCGCTTTTCTGCTCGTGCGGCGCTTTTCTGCGGCCGCCACCTCAGCTCCCCGCTCCCGTACGCCTGTCAGCGCAGCGCCGATACCTCCGTGCCGTCCGCGAGGCGCCCCCGCAGCTGCGCCCGCGCGCCCTCGCGGGCCGGTGCCGCGAGGGTGTTGCCGCGCGCCGAGCCCTGCGCGCCGCCCGTCACCCGCACCGACGCCACATCCTTGCTGCCCGCCGCCAGTACGTGCCAGTGGCCCGCCCGCGACTTCCACAGCACCCCCGCGAGCACCCGCGGCTCGCGCGCCCCGCAGGCCGGCGAGTCCTGCGCCCGCGCCGCGATCGCCCCGGTGTCCTTGCCCGGCGCCTGGAACTGCGCGAGCACCCTGCTGCCGGCGCCCCGCCAGGTCTCCGCCCGCGTGCACACCCAGGTAGCCGTGCCGTTCCCCTCGGGCAGCCGCTGTGCCGCGTACGCCCAGGAGTTCACCGACCGCACCCCGTTCGAGCGGACCGCCCCGAGCAGACAGGCCGTACGCGCCCAACTCTCCCGCGCCGCCTGCCCGTCCACCTCGCCCGGGGACTGCGGGCGCCCGGACGTGAGGTGGGCCGGAGTGAGCTCGCCGAGGTCGGTCACGAGCCGGGTGCCGCCCGACCCCGGACCCTCCTCGCGCAGTTCGAGCGCGGCGACCTCTGTACATCCCGTCGACTGCGACTGCGACTGCGACTGCGACTGCGACTGCGACTGCGCCACGGCGGTCAGGGGTGCCGTCACGCCGTCCGCCGACCGGTCCAACTCCCGTGCGGGCGCGCTCGGTTCGCGCAGATCACGGACGGCGACGGTACGCACCCACGGCGCCGTCAGATACCGCACCTCACCCTTGCCCCGGCCCACGACCACCGCCCCCGACGTGCCCTGCGCGGCGCCGTCGACCCGCGCGAAGTCGAGGGCCGCGCCGCCGCCCGCCCCGGACCGCGGCTCGGCGTACCGCACCAGGCGCAGGCCGTCGTGCAGGACCACCACGCGGGCCCGGCCCACCTCACCCGCGTACAGCAGCTGCGCCGGTCCCGGCGGGGCGCCCGACGCGGTGCCGGGGGTCGCCGAGACCTGCACGGACGGGCCCGGGCGCGCCCACACGGCGAGCGCCCGGCCGAGCAGCTCGCGGTCGCCGGTGAGGGAGCCGCGGGCCGGCCACACGGAGAAGTCGGTGCGCGCCGAGCGCCGCCACTCGCCCGCCCCGACGCGCGTCAACTCCTCCGGGTCCAGGGCCGCTTCGGCCGCCGGGTTGCGCGCGTACGCGGGGGCCGCGGGGGTGCCGGGCGCCAGGCCGTCGCCCGGAAGGGCGAGGAGCGTGCCGCAGACCAGGGCGGCCGCCGTGGCGGCGAGCGCGGCGCGGCCGTGCTGCCTGCGCCGCATCAGGTCCGGCGGCCTGGCCTGGAGCGAGCACGGGTCGAACTCGGGGGAGTCGAGCAGCTCGTACGACGCGGCCACACCGTCCGCCTCCGCGAGCGCCGCGTGCGGGTCCGTGACCCCGGCGCCCTCCAGGATCCGGCGCACCTCGGCGTCCGGCAGCTTCTCCAGACCGCGCAGCACGAACGCGGCGCGCGCCGGGCCGCCGAGCGCGGAGAGCCGCTGGTCGAGGGCGAGTTCATCGGCGCCGCCGGAGCGCGGGAACAGCCGCAGGCCCCACACCTGCGGCAGCAGCGGTGGCAGTTGCGCGCGCCGCGGCCAGGCCCGCCGCCGCAGCGGAAGCCCCGCCTCCAGGGCGCTCCGCAGCACCCGCAGGCGCACATAGCCGTAACCGGGGTCGCCGCCCGGCCTGCCCGCCCCGCGCTGCGCCGGGACCATGGCGCGCTCCACGGTCGTACGGGCGCGGGGCAGGGCGCGCTGGGTGAGCCAGTGCGCGGTCAGCACCCGCCGGTTGCGGCCGAGCGACGGCGGCAGGACGAGGTAGCCGAGCCGCACGAGCCGCGGATAGTGCTCGACGAGCGCGGCCTCGGCCTGCTCCACGTCGACGACGGGAGCGGGCCCGGGGGAGGAGGGCGGGGAGGTGCGCGTGGCGGCGTCCGAAGAACTCACGTTCAGCAGAACGAGCGAATCCTCGGATGGTCACTCGAACAGGCCGTGGCGGAACGGGAGTTGACTGCTCCGTGCCCCAGCGGAACGGGAGTTGACCCCTCCGCGCCCCCGCCCACCCCGACCTCTCGCGGGCGCGCCCGGCGATCCCCGCCCACCCCGACCTCTCGCGGGCGCGCCCGGCGATCCCCGCCCACTCCGACCTCTCGCGGGCGCGCCCGGCGATCCCCGCCCACCCCGCCGTACGCCCTGGCCTCACCCCAGCGCGAACCCGCTGAACTCCACCGTGCCCCGGGCGCCGCTGCCCCCGTGCGCGGCCGACATGAAGAAGCCGACGTCCTGGCTCGCCGCCGCACCCCCGACCGGGACCTCGGCGACCGTCCGCCAGCTCGCCCCGTCGTCCGTCGAGCACTCCCCGCGGAACGTGCCCCCTCTCCGGATCAGGCGGAGCAGCACCGGGGCCTTGATGCCGGTGATCCGCTTGTACGTGTCCAGGGTGCCGTCGCCGTTCGTGTCGTAGGAGAGCACCACCCCGTTCGCGGGCGTCACGGACAGGTTCACGAAGCCCGGGGAGCCGGGTGCGGCGAGGGAGTCGCGGGCGATGAGACCCGCCCGCGCCCACGGACCCGTGGCGTCCTGCGCGTCCACCCGCACCGTCACCGCGACCCCGTCCCGCAGGGCGCCCGCGCGGTACGCGGCGCCGAACTCGCTGGTCCCCTTCCACAGGTCCTGGCCGCCGCCGTTGACCGCGAACCGCTCGCCCGCCTGCCCGAACACGGCCGCGCTGTTGGTGTACGTCCGCCACACCTCGTCCAGGGGACCGGCCACGTACAGGCTGTCCCGGACGACCGCCGTGACCCGGTCCTCGCCCTTCGGGCCGTACCGCACGGACAGTTCGTACGGCAGCGGCTTCAGCGGCGAGGTCAGTGGCTCGTCCGGGGCCTTCGCGCGCCAGGTCACCGCCCCCTCGCCGGCCGGGGGCACCGACCTCAGCGACGTGCCGTCCTCCGGTTCGGCGTCCAGGCCGGTGAGCGTGAAGTCCACGCGGCCGGTGGCACGCAGCCCGTTGACGTTGGTGAGAACCGCCCGCACGCGCGCGTGCCCGCCGGGCGGGAACGCGGACGGCTCGGCGGAGACGGCGACCTTGCCCTGATAGGGGGCCCGGGCCAGGACGTCGTACGCCTGCTTCGCCGTGCGGTACGCGTCGTTCGGCGGCCGCAGCGGATACGCCTTCCGCTCCCGCGTCCAGGGCTCCTCGATCGCGTACCAGTCGAACGCCTTCGGCTCCCGGCCCGCCGCGAGCGCGTCCTCCAGCTCGTCCAGGTACGCCGTCCACTGCGGCAGGTGGAAGTCCCCGATCAGGCCGTGCCAGTCCCGGTTGGCGTAGTTGGCCAGGCGCCCGCCGTCGGCGGTGGCCCGGTCCGCCCACGTGGTGATCAACACCCTGGCCGTGCGCTCCAGTTCCGCCGCTTCGGCGGGTGACGACGCCATCCGCCTCGCGTCCTCCAGCCACGGCCCGAGCAGGAACGCCCGGTGTGATCCCGTGACCTCCTCGCTCAGCCGCATCAGCTTCAGCCACAGGCGCGCGAGTGCCCGGAAGGTCTCCCGGTCCTTCCTCCCGTACGCCGCCCGCAGCTGCGGCAGCAACTGCCAGGACCGGTTGGCGAGCGCCTGCCGGGCCAGGTCCGTGAGGTCGTAGCGGTACGCGTCCGAGCGGCGCAGCGACTCCCGCACCCCGAGCAGCGCCGCGAAGGCCGCATCGAAGCCGCCGGGCGGGAACGCGGGGGTGTGTGTCGCGTAGTACGTACCGGAGTTGGCGCTCAGGCTCGGGCGTGCCGCGAAGATCGAGTCGTGCGGCCGGCCGTCCTTGCTGGTGATCCGGTACGCGGTCTCGCGCAGCGCCGCCATCGCCTCGCGGGCCTGCCCGTCCCGCCCGCCGTAGCGCAGATCGGCGTACGTACGGAACCACTCGGCGCGGTCCACGGCCTCCTCGCGCCAGGCCAGCTCCGTGAACAGTTCGAGCGCCGCCGGGTCGCGTTCGGCGGCCTCCGGCATGTACGCGGTGCCCGCGAGCGTCGAGCCCGGTCTGTCCCGCCAGACCGTGAACCGCTCCGTCCACATATGAGTCTTCGCGCCGATGGTGGTGCGGCCGCCGAAGTTGGGGATCGTGCCGAACGCGTACGGCGCGCCGCCCCAGTCCTTCTCCCGGTCGGTGACCGTCTCCAGGTCGGACAGGCCGTCCACGACCAGGAGCTGCTTCTTGTCCAGGGCGTCGATCACGTCGCGCCGCGGGTTGGCCTGCCAGCCGAGGATCGTCCACAGCGCCCGGGGGCGTGCGGTGCGCAGCGCCCGCTCCACGGCGCGCGCCGCCTCCGGCACCGGCACGTCGCCCGGGTCGCCGCCCTCGTGCAGCAGGTCCATCTTGAACAGGTCGACCTCGCCGAACAGTTCGGCCTGGTGCCGGTAGAACGCCGCCGCGACGTCGGCGAACGGCTCGGTGCGCGGATCGAGCCAGTCCGGCCGCCGCAGTCCGTTCCAGTCGCCCTGCGGGACGGTACGGGCGCCCGGATTGCGCTCGGCGAACCCGTCCGGGACCGTCCCGAAGTAGCCGGGCATGACCGGTTTCATGCCGAGCGCGCGCAGCCGGTCCGCGATCTTCCGGCCCAACGCGACGCGCCGCTCGATCAGTTCATGGCTGAGCGGGCCGCCGTACGCGCTCATGTTCTGCAGCAGCCACCACGGCTGGTGCGAGGGCGCGGGCAGCCAGGTGCGGGCCTCGGTGTCGGAGTAGCCGAAGCTCTGGAGGAGGCGGTGGTAGACGCCCTCCTGGCCCGCGGTGACGAGCACCTCGTTGCAGCCGTGCAGCGCCAGCACGTCGATCATGCGCTCCCAGCGGGGCCAGTCCGCGTACGGGGCGGTGTAGCCGTCGTGGGTGTCGTTGAAGACGAAGCGGTGCGGCACCGTCGCTCTGCGGTGCAGCGGCCGGTGCGGCCCCGGGAGCCGCCTGGGCAGCTCCAGTTGGCTGCCCGACCAGGAGATATGGGCGCCGCACACATATTTCAGATACCAGTGCACGCCGGTGAGCAGGGCCAGCGGACCGGTGCCCGCGACGGTGATCCGGCCGGTGGAGCCACTGACCCTGAACCCCTCGCCGGAGGCACGGAGCCGGTCGAGCCGGAACTGGTCGGCGTGCTCGGGCAGCAGCCGGTTGAGCGCGGCGCGCACGGGATCCGTATCGAGGGCGGGGCCCTGCGTGGGCCGACCCGATGCGTGGCCCGGGCCGGCGTGGGCCGGGACGGTCGTGCCGAGGACGGTGCCGAGGCCGACGGCTCCGGCCGTCCCGATGACTCTGCGGCGGGACGGATCAGTCATGTGGTGCCCCCCTCTGTCGTCTGCTGCGGCGCACGCTAACCGGACGGTCGACGGTGCTCAACGGTACTTACGGAGCTGGCGCGTTCGTGTCGGCGTACGGGAGGGGAGAGGCGCATGAGGCGAGTCCTGCTGCTGGTGGTCGTCGCCGTGCTCGGTGTCGCGGGGTGTGGTTCCGGCGCCGACGAGGCCGAAGTGGTCGTGACCGGCACGTCCGGCCTGGAGCCGCTCGCGGCGGCAGCGGGGTGCGAGCCGGTCGTACGTACGGAAAGCCGCGACCTCCGCCAGGCCAACTGCCGTAGCGGCGCGGCCCGTTACGTACTCGTGGCCTTCCGCACCGACCGTGGCCAGCACGAGTGGCTGGACGCCGCGAACGACTACGGCGGCAGCTATCTCGTCGGCCGCCGGTGGATCGCGGTCGGCGAGCGGCGCGTGCTCGTGGAGCTGCGCGGCCGGCTCGGCGGGACCGTGGTGACGTCCTCGCACCACTCGGGGAACAGCGGTGGTGGGGGGAAGGACGAGGAACACCACTCGGGCCACGGCACGAACTGACCGCGCAGCGGTACGGGGGATGCGGTGGTGCTGTGTGTCGGGGGAGGGCGGTGGGTGGAGGGCGGCTCACGTACAGCGGTCGCCGCTGTTGATGCAGCGCACCATCCGGTCCATGAGCTCTTCGTCGAAGACGTTGATGAAGTCGCCGTGGTCGGTGATCGGTTTGTGCAGTTGCTCGGGGAACGAGTCGACGGCGAAGTTCCGCTCCGGCGCCACGTCGTACACGATGCGCTGCACGAGCTGCGGCACGGCCTGGAACCCTTGCGGGCAGCGGCCCTGCTCGTCGGTGAAGGCCACATGGGTGCGGTGGTTGGCGCTGTCGGTGTTCTGGCCGTCCCAGCAGCTCTGGAAGCGGAACGAGCGGACGACGTCGCTGCCGTCGGGGCACAGCGGGTACTTGTCCGCCAGCTGACGGTCCTCGAATCCGGTGCAGCTCCAGGACGCGTTGGCGTTGGCGTCGCCGTTGGTGAAGGCCTTGGCGTCGCCGGTGATCACCCGCAGGAACCTGGGCATCGCGGTGACCTCGCCGACCGGGCTGCCCACGAACGTCAGGCTCACCTCGACCGGCGTCTGGATCTCCCCGACGTTCTGGTCGTTGCCGCCGCCGTCGGCCCCCGCGTCCTCCTCGTCCTGACCGTTCTGCACACGCAGCACCGGCCAGTAGTACGTGGAGCGGTCGCCCTGGTCGCGACAGCTGGTGTCGCCGTTCGCGAGGTCCTCGTCACCGGCGAAGGCGTCGTTGGCCTGGTTGCCGACGTAGTCGTGCATGTGGTGCGCGCCGTTGCTCACGCCGGGGGCCGCGATGACGTTGTCCGGGTTGCGGTTGCCGTTCTCGTTCGTGCCGCAGTCCGTCGTGAACGTGCCGCGGGATGCGTCTCGTTGCTCGCGCGGGAGGTTCACGTTCGGCTCGACCGTACGGATGTCGACGAAGTCGCCGTCCACGGGGCCGTTCCCGGCTTGCCCGCCCTGGTCCTGCCCGCCCTGGCCGTCCTGGTCCTGGCCGTCTTGGTCCTGGCCGTCCTGGTCTTGACCCCCCTCGTTCTGGCCGTCCTGGTTCTGGCCGTCTTGGTCCTGGCCGTCTTCCCCTGGTCCTTGTCCTCCCTCTCCTTCCTGCCCCTCCGGTCGGCCGTCCTCGTCGGCGGTGCGGAGGGTGCACGGGGCCAGGCTGTCGAGGTTCTCCGGTGCGCGGGCTCCGTTCTCCTCGATCGCGGCCACGATGCCGCCGATCGACTCCCGGCGCTGCTGCTCCAGCGGTCCCAACAGCTCGGCGGGATCCGCACCGGCCTGCCGGCGCTCGGCGAGCCGCGCGTACGCCTCGGTGATCTGGCTGTCCAGGTCGGCCAGTCGGTTGTCGACCTCCTGGCGTGCGGCCTGTGGCACCTCCCTCAGTTCGTCGCCCACGTCGGGGCAGTCGATGGTGGACATGGCGGCGGGCTGCCCGGCCCCGGCGTCGCGTTGCCCGCGACCGCCGCTCTCGCCGGCCGAGGCGTAGACATTCACCACAGCCAGCCCGCCGCCGCCGAGTATCAGGGCCGTGGCGGCGGCGATCGCCCGGCCTGCCAGCGTCGATCGTTTTCGTGATGTGCGTCCCATGCGTTGACGTACGCAACAGGAGCCCCCCGTGTTCAACTCCCGCCGGAACGCGTCGCTCTACCCGAGGCCCAGCACCTTCTGCTCCACCTCCGGCGCCAGTCCGAGCGGGGGGCGGTCCGGGCGCTGGGGCGCGGTGCCGCCTATGGACCGCAGCCACTCCCAGGTGTCCCGCACGGTCTCCGTCGCCGGTCTGCACCGCAGGCCCGCCGCCAGGGCCTTCGACACGTCGGCGCCGTGCAGGGCGTCGTGCATGTCGGTCCGCGGCGGCACCCAGATCGGCAGCTGGGTCCAGGGCTCGATGCCTGCCTCGGCGATCACCTCCGGCGCGGTCCAGCGCAGCTCGGCGTCGCTCCCCGTGACCTGGACGCAGGCGTCGAGCAGCTGACCGGTCGTGGTGTGGCCGGGCGGCGCGAGGACGTTGTACGGACCGCTGAGCTCCGCCGCCGCCGCGTCCAGGGTCCACTCGGCGAGGTCCCGCACGTCGATGAACTGGAGCGGCAGCTCACGCGGGCCGGGTGCGAGGACGGGCCCGCCGCGCGCGATCCGGCCCAGCCACCAGGGCAGCCGGCCCACGTTCTCGTACGGCCCGATGATGAGTCCGGCCCGCACGAGCAGGGAGCGCTCCGCACCGAAGGACTCCAGGACGGCCAGCTCGCCGCCGCGTTTGTCCTGGGCGTACTCCGTCTGCTCCGCGTCCGCCGCGCCGTCGTTGAGGGGCGCGCTCTCGTCGAAGCCGGCCGGGGGCGCCCACACGTAGACCGAGCCGCTCGACACGTACACGTATCTCCCGGCCCGCTCGGCGAGCAGCCGTGCGCTGTCCCGCACGATGCGGGGCGCCGCCGACCAGGTGTCGACCACGAGGTCCCACGCGCCGTCCGCCAGCGCCGCCAGGCCGTCGGGTGTCGTGCGGTCGCCGTGCAGGGCGTGGACACCGGCCCGGGGTGCGTGCCGGCCGCGGTGCAGCACCGTCACGTCCCAGCCGCGGGCGAGCGCCGACTCGGCCACGGCCCGGCCCACGAATTCCGTGCCGCCGAGGATCAGAAGTTTCATGCCTGAGAGCTTGCCCGCCGACGGGCCGCGGCGGAACACCGCTCTGCTGTCAGAAGATTCGGGAAAGTCGACGGCGGAACCGGGAACGATCCGGGGCGTCGGCACATCACGCGCGGAGGCGGTGTTTTCAGCCACCTACCTGGGTGGCACGATGTGCGCCGATGACGGATGCCCGGTCGCCCTTGCGTGCCTTTCGGGCCGCGATCTTCGCGGCAGTGGGCGTCTCGTTGGCCGCTGTGGGGCATTCGTCCATGTCTGCCCATGACATTCCGATCAGTGGCCTCTTGGCGGCGTTCGTCCTCACCGCGATCGTGGCTTGGACTGTCGGGCACCGCCGCCGAGGCATCCCGTCCATCGCGACCGGACTGCTCGCGATGCAGGCCGGACTGCACCTGACGTTCGCCGGCTCCCAGGTACACGGTTCCCAGGCCCACGCGAGCCATGGATCCGGCCTGCACGCGAGCACCGGATCCGGCCTGCACGCGAGCACCGGAACGGGCACCCTCGCGGGCCACGGATCCGCCACCTATATGGGTGCCGGTTCCCACATGAGTGCCGGATCCCCCATGAGTGCCGGATCCCCTATGGGTACCGGAACGCACATGGGCGCCGACGCCCCCATGAGCGGCGGAGCCGGGGCCGGAGCCGGTACACACAGCGCCGCCATGGACCACAGCTCCCTCGGCATGCTGGCCGTCCATGTGCTCGCCGCGCTCGTCTGCGCCCTGTGGCTGGCGCGCGGCGAAGCGGCGTTCTTCCAACTCCTCGCCGCCGTCGACTCCCTGGCCTTCGCGCCCCTGCGGCTGCTGCTCGCGGCGGTACGGCTGCCGCTGCCGCCCCGCATCACCCGGCGGCCCCGCCCCCGCCCGGCCGCACGCGCGCGTGCGGCCGTTCTCGCGTACGCCGTCACCCGGCGCGGCCCACCCGCCACGGCGCTTCTTCTCCGTCACGCGCCCCTGGCGTCCTGAGTCACGCTCTCGTACGACCGTCCGACGCCACGGGTGTGCTTCCCCCTGCCGTCGTACGCGTACCGAAGGACGCCATGGCCATCGAAGACCGACCCAAGCCGGATGAGGCAGACCAGCCACAACCGCCGGACTACACCGACTACACCGATCCCACCGATCCCACCGATCCCACCGATCCCACCGATCCCAGCGACTCCACCGATCCCACGGGCGGCGACCAGTCCCCACCCCGCGGACCCATCTGGTCCGCACTGCGCCCGCTCCTCCTGAGGCTGCACTTCTACGCCGGAGTGCTCATCGCCCCGTTCCTGCTCGTCGCCGCCGCGAGCGGACTGCTGTACTCGCTCTCCTTCCAGGCGGAGAAGATCGTGTACGCGCACGAACTGGAGGTCCCCGTAGGCGACCAGGCCCTGCCGCTGAGCGAGCAGGTGGACGCCGCGCGCGCGGCGCATCCCGAGGGCACCGTCACCGCGGTCTGGCCCGCCCCCGCCGAAAACCGCAGCACGCGCGTGTTGCTGTCCACACCCGACGTACCCGAGGACCGCTCCCTCGCGGTCTTCGTGAACCCCTACGACGCCGAGATCCGCGGCGAGCTCGAAAGCTACGGCGGCTCCGGAGCGCTGCCGCTGCGCACCTGGGTCTCCGAACTGCACCGTCATCTGCACCTCGGTGAGTTCGGCCGCAACTACAGCGAGCTGGCGGCCAGTTGGCTGTGGGTCGTGGCGCTCGGCGGGCTCGCCCTCTGGTTCGCCCGCCGTCGCGCACGCCGCCGCGACCTCGTCGTCCCCGCGAAGGGCCAGGCCAAGGGCCGTCCCCGCACGCTGTCCTGGCACGGCGTCGTCGGGCTGTGGGCGGTGCTCGGGCTCGTGGCGCTCTCCGCCACCGGTCTGACCTGGTCGAAGAACACCGGCGCCAACATCGACGAGCTCAAGGCCCAGCTGGGCGGCGCCACCCCCGTCGTCGACGCGACCCTCGCCGGAGGCGCATCCTCCGGCGGCGGCCACGAGGGCCACGGCTCCGGCTCCGGGCGCGAGCACGGTCACGGTGGCCACGGCGGCGCGGACATCGGGGTCGACCGGGCCCTGGAGATCGCCCGCGGCCAGGGTGTCGACGGCCAGATCTCGGTGATCCTGCCGGTCGACGGACAGGGCTACGTGGTCAAGGAGACCGACGCCGAGTTCCCGGTCCACCTCGACTCGGTCGCCGTCGACCCGGCCGACGGGCGGGTCATGGACGAGGTGGCCTTCGCCGACTACCCGGTGCTCGCCAAGCTGACCCGGTTCGGGATCGACGCGCACATGGGCGTCTTCCTGGGCCTGCCCAACCAGTTGGCGCTCGCGGGCCTGATGGTCGCCACCGTCCTGCTGATCGTCTGGGGCTACCGCATGTGGTGGCTGCGCCGGCCGACCAAGGGCCGCGCCCTGAGCCTCGGCAGGCCGATGCCGCGCGGTGCCTGGCGCAGGGTGCCGGTGCCGCTGCTCGTACCGCTCGCCGCGGCGACGGCCGTGATCGGCTGGTTCGTCCCGCTGCTCGGGATCAGCCTGCTCGCGTTCCTCGTCCTCGACACGGTGCTCGGCCGCGCGGCACGCGCCCGCGCGACGACGTCGAGCGACTGACGCAGCGACTTGTGACGTCGAACGGCTGACGCGGCGACGGTGACGTCCAGCGGCTGACGCAGGACGTTACGAGAGGGGCCGCTCCGTACACGCGTACGGGGCGGCCCTTTCGCTGCTGCGCGGAATGCGTCAACGCCCGGCGGGAGGCGCGTACTTGTACCCCACCCGCCGCACCGTCTGGATGGCCTGCCGGTGCTCGGCGCCCAGCTTGCGGCGCAGGCGGGCGACGTGGACGTCGACCGTCCGGCCGTCACCGACGTGCCCGTACCCCCACACCGTGGTGACCAGCCGGAAGCTGGACGGGAACACGAGGAAGCGCCCGCCGGACACACGAAGAAGCGCCCGCCGGACCTCGACGGGCGCTTCCTCACGTACGACGCGAGCCGCTTGATGGAGGCTCAGACCTGGCCGGCCTTCTCCAGCGCGCTGCAGCAGGTGTCGACGATCAGCCGCGTCACGACGTACGGGTCGACGTTCGCGTTCGGGCGGCGGTCCTCGATGTAGCCCTTGCCGTCCTGCTCGACCTGCCACGGGATGCGGACCGAGGCGCCGCGGTCGGAGACGCCGTAGCTGTACTCGTTCCACGGGGCGGTCTCGTGCAGACCGGTCAGGCGGTCGTCGATACCGGCGCCGTAGTTCTTGACGTGGTCCATCGGCTTGGAGCCCTCACCGAGGGACTCGCAGGCAGTGATGATCGCGTCGTAGCCCTCGCGCATGGCCTTCGTGGAGAAGTTGGTGTGCGCGCCGGCGCCGTTCCAGTCGCCCTTGACCGGCTTCGGGTCGAGCGTCGCGGAGATGTCGAAGTCCTCGGCGGTGCGGTAGAGCAGCCAACGGGCCACCCACAGCTGGTCGGAGACCTCCAGCGGGGACAGCGGGCCGACCTGGAACTCCCACTGGCCGGGCATGACCTCGGCGTTGATGCCGGAGATGCCGAGGCCCGCGTCGAGGCAGTTGTCCAGGTGCGCCTCGACGACGTCACGGCCGTGGATCTCGTCCGCGCCGACACCGCAGTAGTAGCCGCCCTGCGGGGCCGGGAAGCCGCCGACGGGGAAGCCGAGAGGGCGGTCGCCCTCGAAGAACGTGTACTCCTGCTCGATGCCGAAGATCGACTCCTGGGCCTCGAACTTCTCGGCGACCTCGCGGAGCGCGGCACGGGTGTTGGAGACGTGCGGCGTCATGTCCGTGTTGAGGACCTCGCACAGGACGAGGATGTCGTCGCCGCCGCGGATCGGGTCCGGGCAGGTGAAGACCGGCTTCAGGACGCGGTCGGAGGCGTGGCCCTCGGCCTGGTTGGTGCTGGAACCGTCGAAGCCCCAGATCGGCAGCTCGGCCAGGCCTGCCGACGAACCGGTCATGATCTTCGTCTTGGAGCGCAGCTTCGCGGTCGGCTGGGTGCCGTCGATCCAGATGTATTCGGCCTTGAAGGTCACGGGGGCGCCATCCTTTGCGGGCTGTGCGTGCGATGCGGGTGTATCGCGGATGCGGGTGGGTCGCGGCGGTGCGGTCGCGCTGTACCCGCAGCCTCGCAAGGGGCGATTTCCCGACCGTTGCCCGTCTGTGAACCCCGTGTAACGCGGCTCGCCGCTCGCGTGACACGTCAGCTGCCCGGCTCCGGTGGTCAGGTGCGTCGTATACGCGATTGACTGGGCGGCATGGCGACACCACCGATGACACCCGAGGCTCCCCAGGCTCCTGCGGAGCCGCTGCGCGTCGGCCTGTTCGGCACGGGGCCCTGGGCCGCGCGTGTGCACGGCCCGGCGCTCGCCGCGCACCCCGACGTGGAGCTCACCGGGGTGTGGGGCCGCAGGCCCGAGGCGGCCGGCGAGCTGGCGACGGAGCTCGCCACGCGCGCGTACAGGGAGGTGGACGCCCTGATCGCCGACGTCGACGTGGCCGCGTTCGCGCTGCCGCCCGACGTACAGGCGCACATCGCCGCACGCGCGGCGCGGGCCGGGCGGCATCTGCTGCTGGACAAGCCGGTCGCGACCGATGTGGCCGTCGCGCGGGACCTCGTCGACGCGGCCGCCTCCGTCGCCTCCGTCGTCTTCTTCACGTTGCGCTTCTCGGCGGCGAGCGGCCCGTGGCTGGCCGAACAGGTAGCGGCGGACGGCTGGTTCACGGGCCGGGCCGAGTGGCTCGGCAGCATCTTCGCGCCGGACACGACCTCCCCGTACCCCGCTTCGCCCTGGCGGCACGAGAAGGGCGCGCTGTGGGACGTGGGGCCGCACGCCCTGTCGCTCCTTGTGCCCGCGCTCGGCGACGTGACCTCGGTGACGGCGGCGCGCGGCCCCCTCGACACCACGCACCTGCTGCTGCGGCACCACTCGGGCGCCTCCTCGGTCGCCACGCTGAGCCTGACGGCGCCGGAGAAGGCGGGTGGTGTGACGGTCGAGCTGCGCGGCGCGTCCGGCGTGGCCACCCTGCCCGAGGTGTGGGGCGAGGGACCGGTCGACGCGTACGCGCGCGCCGTCGACGCTCTCCTGACCGCCGCCCGCACGGGCATCCCGCACGCCTGTGACGTGCGGTTCGGGCTGCGCGTGACGGAGATCCTCGCGGTGGCGGAGGGCTTGCTGGGCTGACGCTCGGCCAGGTCGTGTCCGTGAATTCCCGTCGTCGCCCGCGGGGCAGGCGGGACTTCACGGACACGCCCAGGGCCCGTCTTCCCGATCTTCGCGGACCAGGCCGCGGCGCCATGAGGGTCCCCGCTGCTCTGAGGGCCCCTGCTCTGAGGGCCCCCTGCTCTGGGGCACCTCCCGGCCGAATGCTGGGAGGAGCCGAGGGCTTGGGGAGTGTGCTCTGGGGGTCCCCCCCCGGCCGGAGGCTGGGGGAGCGTGCTCTGGGGGCACCTCCCGGCCGGGGGCTGGGGGAGTCGTGGACCCGCGAAGATCGGGGAGACGGGCCCCAGGGCCTGGCGGGGGGGAGAGAGAGCGTCAGCGGCTGAGTGCGTCTCGTACCGCCTCGTCCGTGCGGGCCACCACAGCGGTGCCGTCGTCCGCCGTGATGATCGGGCGCTGGATCAGCTTCGGGTGCGCGGCGAGCGCGGCGATCCAGCGGTCGCGAGCGGCGGCCTCGCGCGGCCACTCCTCGCGGTCCTTGAGGTTCAGCTCCTTCGCGGCCGTTTCCTGGGTGCGGGTGATGTCCCACGGTTCGAGCCCGAGCCGGTCGAGTACGGCGCGGATCTCGTCCTCGCCGGGCACGTCCTCCAGGTAGCGGCGCACCGTGTACGACGCGCCTTCCTCGTCGAGCAGCCGCACCGCGCTGCGGCACTTCGAGCAGGCCGGGTTGATCCAGATCTCCATGCCGCAAGCGTAAGCCCGCACTCCGCTACGAGGGGTCTCGGCGGGCCTCAACGCCCTTGTGGCCAGGGGCGATTGTCAGTGGTGGGTCGTAGAATAGAAGCAGTGTTCGAGACGGGTTGGGCACTGCCGCGGAAGCGGTGTGTCCCACCCCCGACCACCCAGGAGGATGTTCATGGCCGCAGTCCTGTCCGCTGTCCCGAAGCCCTTGCCGATCGACCTTCCGTACATGCCGCTGCTGAAGCAGCCGCTCCCCGCGGGCCGCCCCCGCGAGTTCTACATCATGCACAACCGCCGCCTGAAGGCCATGCGTCTCGCCATCGCCCTGCTCGACTCGGGCGTGCTCCGCGCGGAGCAGGCGAACAACCGCAAGATACGCAGCACGGCCGAACTCGTCGGTGTGCACCCGCCGTCGGACATCACCTGCCACATGGTCCGCGCGCTGATGCGTTACAGCCGCTGACGTTACGGCGGTCACGGCAGTAACCGCACGGCAGTCACGGCAGTCACGGCAGTCGCGGGGCCGCGAGGTTCGCGGTCCCGCACCCGTGGGCGCCGAGGGTCCATCCCGACCGCCCTCTTGAACTGCCCACGACAGTGCGGCAAACATGTCCAGACCAATGCTCCAGAGCAATGCTCCAGACCAATGCTCGCTCCAGACCCATGCTGTCGAGCGGAAGGCCGCACCGTGCGACGCACCCGGCTCCTCGTCCCCGCAACCCTGGCCGCAGTCCTCGGCGCCACGCTGACCGGCTGCGCCACTGACACCAGGGCGGCGGAGCCGGAACTCGTCGCGCCGCGCGGCCTCACCGTCCAGGCGTCCAGCGCCACTTCGGTCCACGTCATGTGGAACAAGGCGGCGACGGGAGACGTCACGGCGTACGAGATCTACCGAGGCAAGACCCGCGTCAGGACCGTCCCAGCCGACCGCCTGATGGTCGACATCACGGGCCTGAAACCCGCCGCCACCTACAAGTTCACCGTCCGCGCCAAGGGCGACGACGGCGCCGCCTCACCCCTGAGCCGCCCCGTCACCGTCACCACCCGCGCGCACACCACCACCGACCACGAACCGCCCACCGCACCCACCCACTTGCGCGCCCGCGCCTCCGGCCCCCGCGCGGCCACCCTGTCCTGGCGCGCGTCGACCGACAACGAGGAGGTCACCTCGTACGACATCTACCAGCGCGGCTCGAAGATCCACAGCGTCAACGGAGACTCGACCGCCGCTCTGGTCACGGGACTTCGCCCCGGCACCGACTACACCTTCACGGTCAAGGCCAGGGACGCCGCCGACAACAGCTCCCGCGCCGGTGACGCCGCCGGTCTCACCACGGCCGAGGCACCCGACGGCGCCGAGGACACGTCGAAGGACACCGCACCCACCGGATTCCGCGTCACCACGCACGCCGACGACGGCGCCCACCACCTCGACCTGTCCTGGACCCCGCCCGACACCGGGGGAGACGTCAGCGAGTACCAGATCCACCTCAACGGCAGACCCGCCACGACCTTGATGTGGGGCGCCGAGGCACCCGAAGGCCGGGCGGAGCACAGCTTCTTCATCAGCCGCGAGGCAGGCCAGACGTACCGCGTGAAGCTGCGCGCCAAGCTGCCCGACGGCAACTGGGGCGCGTTCTCCGAGGAGCGCACGGTGACCACGGGCAGCACGGGCAGCACGGGCCAGTAGCCTCGGCGTGCCGCGCGCCCGCCTCGAAAGGGAACTCCCCATGACCGTAGCCCTGTTCACCCTCGGCGGGACCATCGCGATGGCGGGCGCCAGGGCGGACGAGCGCGGCGGCACCGTCGTCACCCGCCTCACCGGCGCCGACCTGACCGCGGCCGTCCCCGGGCTTGACATTCCGCTGGACGTCCACGACACCCGGGCCGTCCCCAGCGCCAACCTCACCTTCCGGCACCTCCTCGACCTGGTCGAGCAGGCCTCCAAGGCGCTGCGCGGGGGCGCCCGCGGCGTCGTCGTCACCCAGGGCACCGACACCCTGGAGGAGAGCGCCTTCCTCATCGACCTGGTGTGGCCGCACCCCGAGCCGTTCGTCCTCACCGGCGCCATGCGCAACCCCACCCTCGCGGGCCCCGACGGGCCCGCCAACCTGCTCGCCGCCGCCCGCGTCGCCGCCGCCGACGACGCCCGCGACCTGGGCGCGCTCGTCGTCCTGGGCGACGCGATCCACGCCGCCCGAGCGGTCCGCAAGACGCACGCCACCAGCACGGCCGCGTTCACGTCTCCCGACACGGGCCCCGTCGGCCACGTCATCGAGGGCACGCCCCGCATCCTGACCCGCCCGCCCCGCCGCACCCCGCTCACCCCCGGCACGGCCGTACCCGCCCGCGTCGCCCTGCACACCGTCACCCTCGACGACGACGGCCACGCGCTCACCCGCCTCGGCGAGGACGTCGCGGGCCTGGTCGTCGCGGGCTTCGGCGTGGGGCACGTACCGGCCGACCTCGCGCCGGTCCTCGGCGACCTCGCCACCCGCATCCCGGTCGTCCTCGCCTCCCGCACCGGCGCCGGCTCCGTGCTCCGGCACACCTACGGCGCCCCCGGCTCCGAGACCGATCTCCAGCGGCGCGGCCTCATCAACGCCGGATTCCTCGACCCGTACAAGGCGCGGGTGTTGCTGCGGCTCCTGCTGATGACGGCGGACGTGACGCCGAAGGACATCGCGGAGACGTTCTCGCGGTACGCCTGAGCCGACGCGTCCTGGCCGAAAACATCCGCCGGAAATGCCCGAGTCGGGCCTGGTCCCGTATGTCCGAAGCACCCCGAGGCGTGGCGTGACAAGAGTCGCACCGGCCCGGAGGCGGGCCGATTTCCCTTTCCCCGTAGGGCCCTTGAACCCGGGGCTTACTCATTGGTAGCGCGTAATTTCGCCCGAATTTCCGGCCCGCGTGCGGAGATCGTGCGGAGATTCGGTGCGTGCTAGGTTCCCGTCCGACCGGGGGGTCGACCGCTCGAAGCGAGAGGGAAACCGTGGGTCACATGCACCACATGGACGGTGGCTGGATCACGCCAGTCCTGTCGTACGTCATGGCCGTCGTGGGGGCAGCGCTCGGACTGCGCTGCACCGTACGGGCCCTGGCCGCCGGGGGGCGGGCCAAGAGGAACTGGCTGATCACCGCGTCCGCCGCGATCGGCGCGGGCATCTGGACGATGCACTTCATCGCGATGCTCGGCTACAAGGTCGAGGGCACACCGATCCGTTACGACATCCCGCTCACCCTGCTGAGCCTCGTCGTGGCCATCGCCGTCGTCGGCGCGGGCGTCTTCATCGCCGGATACGGCGGGTCCCGCGCCCGCTCCGTCCTCCTCGGCGGCCTCGGCACCGGACTCGGCGTCGCCGCGATGCACTACATCGGCATGGCCGCCGTGGAGCTCAACGGCAGCCTCACGTACGACCCGACGCTCGTCGCGGCGTCCGTCGTCATCGCCGTCGTCGCCGCGTCCGCCGCCCTGTGGGCCGCGCTCGCCGTACGCGGACCGATGGTCGCGGCAGCCGCCGCCCTCGTCATGGGGCTGGCCGTGAGCAGCATGCACTACACCGGCATGGCCGCGGTCTCCGTCTCCGTACGTGCGAGCACCGAGCCTCTCACCGGCGCCAGCGCACCCGCGTTCATCCTGCCGCTCGCCGTCGTGCTCGGCTCGTTCCTCTTCCTGACCTGCGCCTTCGTCGCGCTGTCGCCGACCGCACGGGAGAGCGCCGAGAACGCGGCCGCGGCCCGTCCGCTGCACGAGGTGGAGCTCCCGGCGACCTGAGCGTCGACGTTCCTTCCCTGCACTCCCCTCCCCTCCCTCCCCTCCCCTCCATTCCCTTCCGTACTTCCCTCAGGGCGTGCCGTCCCCTCGCCCGCTCAACTCCCGCACCACCGCGTGCTGTCGAGGAGCCACTCCGTCATGCCCGTACGCCAACCGCTGCCCGAACGGCTGCGCCGCACATCAGCCGGGGGTGAGTCCCCTGGGGCCGAGTCCCCCGCGGCCGAGTCCCCCAGAGGCGAGTCCCTCAGGGGCGAGTCCCTCAGGGGCAAGCCCTTCCGAGCCAAGCCCTTCCGAGCCAAGTCCCTCCGAGCCAAATCCATCCGAGCCAAGGTCGTCACCCTGCTGACGGTTCCGGTGGTCTCCCTGATGGCGCTCTGGGGGCACGCCGCGGTCACCACCGCGACCCAGGTCTCGGACGCCGAGCAGCTGAAGCAGGTCAACTCGGCGCTCGTACAACCGGTTTCCGACTTCACCCGCGCCGTCCAGGACGAGCGAGCCGCCGCCCTCGTCAAGCACGCGGCCCCCGACGCCACCGCCCGCGACGCCTACGACGCGGCCAAGTCCCGTACGGACAAGGCCGCGGCGGCGCTGCGCGCGGGCGTCCACTCCAGCAGCACCGACATCGCCGGCATCGACGCCACCCTGCCCGACCGCATCCAGCGGCTGCTCGACAGCGCCGAGACGGTCACCGGACGGCAGGCGGACACCGGTCCCGCCGCGCTCGCCCGCTACAGCACCGCCGTCGACCACGGCTTCGCCGTCCGCTCCGCGCTCGCCCGCGCCGACCGCACCGGCGCCGCCGCCGACACCCGCGCCGTCCTCGAACTGGCACGCGCCCGCGAGGCGTTGAGCCGCCAGCACGCGGTGTACGGGGCCGCGCAGGCCGACGGCACCATGACCGCGGCGCAGTACCGCACCTTCGTCGGCGACGTCGCCCTCCAGCGCGACCTCACCCGGAGCGCCGCCGCCGACCTCGCGCCCCGCGACGCCACCGCCTACCGCGAGGTCCTCGACTCCACCGCCGCCACCGATCTGCACACCGCGCAGGACGCCGTCCTCGACGCCGGTGCCGCCGATGCCGCAGGCGCCGTACCCGCCGAGCGCTGGCGGTCCGCCGCCGGGGGCGCGCTCACCGGACTCGACCGCGCCGAGCGCGCCACCACCGCCCCGGCCGCCTCCGCGGAGCCGTACTCCCTGGCCACCCTGGGCAGTTCGGGGCTCGCCGTGATCCTCGGCCTGCTCGGCGTGGTGCTCGCCCTGATCCTCTCCGTACGCATCGGGCGCGGCCTCGTCGCCGACCTCACCGGACTCCGCAACCGCGCCCTCGACCTGGCCGCCACCCGCCTGCCCGCCGCGATGCGCCGCATCCACAACGGCGAGGACGTCGACCTCGACACCGAGGCGCCGCTCGCGCGTACGCCCGTCCGGGACGAGGTCGGCCAGGTCGGCGCGGCGCTCACCACCGTGCAGCGCGCCGCCCTGCGCGCCGTCGCGGGCCGCGCCGCCGTCCTCACCGGGGTCTCCGGGGTGTACGTCAGCCTGGCCCGGCGCAGCCAGGTGCTGCTCCACCGCCAGCTGGAACTCCTCGACACCATGGAGCGCCGCACCGAGAACCCCACCGACCTCGAAGACCTCTTCCGCCTCGACCACTTGACGACCCGCATGCGCCGGCACGCGGAGTCCCTGCTCATCCTCTCCGGCTCGGCCCCCGGCCGCGCCTGGCGCAACCCGGTCCCGCTGATCGACGCCGTACGCGCGGGCATCGCCGAGACCGCCGACATCGACCGGGTCCGGCTGCACGACATCCCGGACCTGCGGCTCGCGGGCTCCGCGGTGGCCGACCTGGTCCATCTCGTCGCCGAACTCGCCGAGAACGCCGCCCAGTTCTCGCCCCCGCACACGCCCGTGGTGGTACGCGGCGAGGAGGTCGGGGCGGGCGCGGTCCTGGAGATCGAGGACCGCGGCCTCGGCATGGGCGACGAGGCCCTGGCGGCGGCCAACGAGAAGATCCACGCCCCCGACATCGACCTCCTCGACTCCCGCCAGCTGGGCCTCTTCGTGGTCAACCGCCTCGCCGACCGCCAGCGCGTGGACGTCACGCTGCGGCGCTCGGTCTACGGCGGCATCACGGCGGTCGTCTTCGTACCGAAGGAACTCCTGGAGGCCCCCCACCCGGGCCTGCGCCCGCTGCCGGAACAGCAGCCCGAGCCGCTGCCCGCGCGCACGGGGCGACGGGCGGTGCCGAACGAACCGCAGGCGCCGAACGCCCTCCCGGCCCGGCGAGCGAAGCCCGGCCCGCAACCCGAGCAGACGCCACGGCCCGATCCTGCCCCTGCCATGCCCCCGACCCCGACCCCGACCCCGCCCCCGCAGCCGACCCCAACTCCCCCCGAAGACGGCCTCCCCCGCCGCGTACGCCAGGCGAACATGGCGCCCGAACTGCGAGAAGCGGACACCGCACCGGAACCCGTACGGGAGCTGCCGGGCCGCCGCTCCCCGGAGGCGGCCCGGGCCACCATGGCCTCCCTGCGCTCCGGCAGGCACCGCGCCCGCGCCGTCCGCGAGGCCGCCGAACCGCACACCGAGCACACCCAGCACACCCCGCAGACCCAGCACACCCCGCACACCCAGCACACCCCGCAGACCCAGCACACCCCGCACCCCGACGACGAAGGACAAGGACCCCGATGACCCCGACGTACACCGTCACCAACCTGGGCGACGGAGACCGCTCCGGCGGCGAGGGCCGCGGCGGCGTCGACTGGCTCCTCGACGACCTGGTGGACCGGGTCGCCGAGGTGCGCCACGCGGTGATGCTCTCCAGCGACGGCCTGTGCGTGGGCGCCTCCACCGGCATGGGCCGCGACGAGTCGGAACGCTTCTCGGCGATCGCGTCCGGCTTCCACTCCCTGGCCAAGGGCGCGGGCCGGCACTTCGACGCGGGCGGCGTCGTGCAGACGATGGTCGAACTGCAGGGCGGCTTCCTGTTCGTGGTCGCCGCCGGGGACGGCTCCTGCCTCGCCGTCTTCACGGACGGCCACGCGGACATCGGCCTGGTGGCGTACGAGATGGCCCTCCTGGTCGACCGCGTGCGCGAGCACCTCGGCGTCCCCACCCGCGCGGACGGCGAGACCCCATGACGGACGCACACCCCGGCGACCGCCCGGGCGCGGACGCGCACCCCGGCCGCCCGGACGCCTGGAGCGACCGCTACGACGACGAGGCCGGCCCCCTGGTCCGCCTCTACGCGATGACGGCGGGCCGGGCCCGTACCGCGAACGGCGCGGAGCGGGTCGACCTGATGGCGATCGTCCGCGCCCGCCCCGAAGCGGCGCACCCACCCGGCCCGCTCCCGCCCGAACAGCGCGACCTCCTCGCGCTCTGCGTCCGCGGCCCCCGCCCCGTCGCGGACCTCGCCTCGGACTCGGGCCTGCCCCTGGGCGTCGTACGCGTGCTGCTCGGCGACCTGGCCGCGGCCGGCCTGATCGCCATCACCCCGCCCGAAGCCGCCCCGCACACCGGCGCCCGCCCCGACGCCCATCTCCTGCGAGAAGTGATCCATGGCCTACGAGCACTCTGACCGCGCCGACTTCACCGCCCTGAAGCTCCTGATCGCCGGCGGTTTCGGCGTCGGGAAGACCACGCTGGTGGAGTCGGTGAGCGAGATCCGCCCGCTCCGTACGGAGGAGCAGCTGACGGAGGCCTCCCGTCCGGTCGACGACCTGAAGGGCGTGGCCACCAAGACCACGACGACGGTCGCGATGGACTTCGGCCGCATCACCCTCCGCGACGACCTCGCGCTCTACCTCTTCGGCACCCCGGGCCAGGACCGCTTCTGGTTCGTCTGGGACGAGCTGGCCACCGGCTGCCTCGGCGCGGTCGTCCTCGCCGACACCCGCCGCCTGGCGGACTCCTTCCCCGCGGTCGACTACTTCGAGAGCCGCGGCATCCCGTTCATCGTCGCCGTCAACTGCTTCGACGGCCTGCGCAGCCACACCCCCGAAGCCATCGCGGGCGCCCTCGACCTCTCCGCCGGAACCCCCGTACTCCTCTGCGACGTACGCGACCGGGAATCGGGCAAGGACGTCCTGATCTCCCTGGTGGAGCACGTCCTGAGCCAGGCCTGACCCCGTCCCGGCCGAGGCTTGACCCCGGCCGACCTCCCGGCCCCGCTCGTGCCTCAGCGCTCGGCGAGCGGGGCCGGTGCCTGCTGCACCACCCGGCCGTTGGTGTGCCGCTCTCCAGGACGAGGGAACAGCGCGAGCCGGTCGGGGTGAGCTGCACGAACCGGGCAACGGCGCGGGCCCCCGCCGGTCGTCGGGGGACGATCGGCGGGGGCCCGGAAGAAGCCGTCGGCACCGGTGGGTGCCCGCTCTTTAGAGGTCGAAGTACAGCTCGAACTCGTGCGGGTGCGGGCGCAGCTGGATCGGGGCGATCTCGTTCGTGCGCTTGTAGTCGATCCACGTCTCGATCAGGTCGGACGTGAAGACGCCGCCCTGCTGCAGGTACTCGTTGTCCGCCTCCAGGGCGTCGAGGACCGCGGGGAGGGAGGTCGGGACCTGCTGGACGTTGGCGTGCTCCTCGGGAGCCAGCTCGTACAGGTCCTTGTCGATCGGCTCGGCCGGCTCGATCTTGTTCTTGACGCCGTCCAGGCCGGCGAGCAGCAGCGCCGAGAAGGCCAGGTACGGGTTGGAGGACGGGTCCGGCGCACGGAACTCGACGCGCTTGGCCTTCGGGTTCGAGCCGGTGATCGGGATACGCATGGCCGCGGAGCGGTTGCGCTGCGAGTACACCATGTTGACCGGGGCCTCGAAGCCGGGCACCAGGCGGTGGTACGAGTTCACCGTCGGGTTGGTGAAGGCGAGCAGCGACGGGGCGTGCTTGAGGATGCCGCCGATGTAGTAGCGGGCGGTGTCCGAGAGGCCCGCGTAGCCCTGCTCGTCGTAGAAGAGCGGGTTGCCGCCCTGCCACAGCGACTGGTGGACGTGCATGCCCGAGCCGTTGTCACCGAAGATCGGCTTCGGCATGAAGGTCGCGGTCTTGCCGTTGCGCCAGGCGACGTTCTTCACGATGTACTTGAAGAGCATCAGGTCGTCGGCCGCGGCGAGCAGCGTGTTGAACTTGTAGTTGATCTCGGCCTGGCCGGCCGTGCCCACCTCGTGGTGCTGGCGCTCGACCTGCAGGCCGGCGCTCTCCAGCTCGAGGGAGATCTCCGAGCGCAGGTCGGCGAAGTGGTCGACCGGCGGGGCGGGGAAGTAGCCGCCCTTGTAACGGACCTTGTAGCCGCGGTTGTTCTCCTCCGCACCGGTGTTCCAGGCGCCCGCCTCGGAGTCGATGTGGTAGAAGCCCTGGTTCGCGGACGTCTCGAAGCGGACCGAGTCGAACACGTAGAACTCGGCCTCGGGGCCGAAGTACGCGGTGTCGGCGATACCGGTCGACGCGAGGTACGCCTCGGCCTTCTTCGCGATGTTGCGCGGGTCACGGCTGTACTGCTCGCCCGTGATCGGGTCGTGGATGAAGAAGTTGATGTTCAGCGTCTTGTCGCGGCGGAAGGGGTCCACGCGAGCCGTCGAGAGGTCGGCGCGCAGCGCCATGTCCGACTCGTGGATGGCCTGGAAGCCGCGGATCGACGAGCCGTCGAAGGCCAGCTCCTCGGACGGGTCGAACGCCGTCGCCGGGATCGTGAAGTGCTGCATCACGCCCGGGAGGTCGCAGAACCGGACGTCGACCATCTTGACGTCATTGTCCTTGATGAACTTCTTGGCATCGTCGGCGTTCTGGAACATCCGGCTCCTCCTACTTCCCGGTCCGGGGTGGAGCCGGGGATGTCTCGCTTGAGTGCGGCCAGTGCGGTGGCACACGCTGGTCCTGACCATAAGGACAGGGGATTTCTCAAGCATGACCCATTTGTTTCGTCGAAGTTAACCGACCGACGGGCCGAGCGCCCTTCCGCGACCCGGCCTCCGGGGTGCGAAAGGGGGCGCAGTACCGTGGACGGGTGGACAACAGACAGGCAATCGGATCGTGGCTCTCCGGCCCCCGCCAGGCGGCCGAGGACATGGGCGCCGACTTCGGTTACCGGGGCCAGCAGCTGGGTCTGCCCGAGGAGGGCCCCGGCGCCATCGCCCCGCTCGGCCGCCGCTTCGGAGCGGTCGTCGTCGACTGGGCCGGCTGCATGCTCATCGCATACGGCCTCTTCGCTCAGGGCAACCAGCAGGTGATGGGCAATTGGGCCCTCGGTATCTTCCTCGTCCTGAGCGTGCTCACCGTCGGCACGGTCGGCTCCACCCCGGGCAAGCGCCTGTTCGGCCTGCGCGTGGTCGGCGAGGACGGCGGCCGCCTGGGCATCGGCCGCGTCCTGCTCCGCAGCCTGCTCCTGTGCCTCGCCATCCCGGCCCTGATCTGGGACCGCGACGGCCGCGGCCTCCACGACCGCCTGGCCAAGGCGATCCAGGTCCGTATCTAGACCCGAGTCTGGTCGGCAGGCATCTGCCCGTGACGGGTCCATCCTGCCCGCGCCCGGTAAATCCAGCCCGTCCGGCGCTTGAGGACGAGCCCGAAGGGCGATCAAGGGCGCCCGAGCCGACGGCACGAATACATCCGCCTACGTTGATGGGGCGCCGGGAAATCCCCGGCGCCCCATCAACGTAGAAAGACAAGCGGCCAGCGTCACCGCATCTTGGGCCCACCCTTGGGCATCCGCATCCCCTTGGGCATCGGCCCCTTGGGCAGCGGCATGTTGCTCATCAGGTCGCCCATCGCCTTCAGGCGGTCGTTGGTCTGCGTGACCTGCGGACCGGCGAGCACGCGCGGGAGCTTCAGCATCGTGGTGCGGAGCTTCTTCAGCGGGACCTGGCCCTCGCCGTCGCCGACGATGAAGTCGTGCACCGGTACGTCGACGACGATCCGGGCCATCTTCTTCTTCTCCGCGGCAAGCAGCCCCTTGAGCCGGTTCGGGTTGCCCTCGCCGATCAGCACGATGCCGGCCTTGCCGACCGCGCGGTGCACCACGTCCTGGCTGCGGTTCATCGCCACCGCCGGGGTCGTGGTCCAGCCGCGGCCGACGTTGTCGAGCACCGCGGCCGCCGCACCGGGCTGCCCCTCCATCTGACCGAACGCCGCCTTCTCGGCCCTGCGGCCGAAGACGATCGCCATCGCCAGGAAGGCGAGCAGCACGCCGAGGATGCCCAGATAAACCGGGTATCCGATCAGGAGGCCGATCCCGAGAAGGACACCGAAGGTGACGATTCCCACTGCGGCTAGAACGAGACCGATCTTGGAGTCGGCCCGCCGGGTCATCTTGTAAGTGAGAGCGATCTGCTTGAGCCGCCCTGGGTTCGCAGCGCTCGCTGCGTCGTCCTTCCTCGCCATGACTGGAAGTTTACGTGCCCTTCGAACGGACTACGACGTGCGGGCCGTACTGGCCGCCTCGAGCACCCGCTGGGCCTCGACCCGGTCCTTGGCTCGGCGCCGGTCCTCCACGACCGAGGACCACGCGTTACGGCGGGCGGTGCGCTGGCCGCTGCCCATCAGCAGCGACTCGACGGCGCGCAGAGCGTCGGTGACGGAAGGGATGGCGGTGGCGCGTACGGGCGCGGCCTGCATGGCGGGGGTCCCTCTCTGGAAGACCGGACGGAGCGGGAAGTGCGCGGGGGGTACGTGGCGTAGTGCCAGCGTCACAGATTGGTGTTACCAGCGCATGGCGGGCCGGTCAAACACCTATGAAGCCTTGATGCGGGGCCCGGAAAACTTGACGCGGCCCGTACGGCGCCCCTACCTGCGGGGACCGTACGGACCGCGTCGTCGCAGCCGATACCGGCCAGTAGTCACTTGTGCGGGAGTTCACACGGCGTCCTGGGCCGCGGCTCACCCGTCGCTCACACCGCCTGGGAGGCGGCGTACTCACCACGCTTCTCGACGGCCATCTTGAACAGCCGGCCCGCGCGGTACGAGGAGCGGACCAGCGGCCCGGACATCACACCGGAGAAGCCGATCTCCTCGGCCTCCTCCTTCAGCTCCACGAACTCCTGCGGCTTGACCCAGCGCTCCACGGGGTGGTGGCGCACGGTCGGGCGCAGGTACTGCGTGATCGTGATCAGCTCGCAGCCCGCGTCGTGCAGCTGCTGGAGCGCCTCGCTGATCTCCTCACGGGTCTCGCCCATGCCGAGGATCAGGTTCGACTTCGTGACCAGGCCGGCCTCGCGGGCCTCGGTGATGACCTTGAGCGAGCGCTCGAAGCGGAAGCCGGGGCGGATCCGCTTGAAGATCCGCGGCACCGTCTCCACGTTGTGCGCGAGCACCTCGGGGCGGGACGAGAAGACCTCGGCCAGCTGGTCCGGCTCGGCGTTGAAGTCGGGGATGAGCAGCTCGACCTTCGTCTGCCCGGCCTCGCGCTCCGCCGTCATCGCGTGGATCTGGCGCACCGTCTCCGCGTACAGCCAGGCGCCGCCGTCCTCCAGGTCGTCGCGGGCGACGCCGGTGATGGTGGCGTAGTTCAGGTCCATCTTCACGACGGACTCACCGACGCGACGCGGCTCGTCGACGTCGAGGGCCTGCGGCTTGCCCGTGTCGATCTGGCAGAAGTCACAGCGCCGCGTGCACTGGTCACCGCCGATGAGGAACGTGGCCTCGCGGTCCTCCCAGCACTCAAAGATGTTCGGACAGCCCGCTTCCTGGCACACGGTGTGCAGGCCCTCGCTCTTGACGAGGTTGTGCAGGTCCTTGTACTCGGGGCCCATCTTCGCCCGGGTCTTGATCCACTCGGGCTTGCGCTCGATGGGGGTCTGGCTGTTGCGGACCTCCAGGCGCAGCATCTTGCGTCCGTCGGGTGCGACTGCGGACACGACCGGCTCCCTACAGCTTCGATTCTTCGGCGTACACCAGGGTACGCCCGTCGTTCGTACGCTCTTCAGTGCGGCCAACCTGTGGACGGCGGCCCGCATTCCCTGCGGCGTCTCCTCCGGTCAGACGGCCGGCTCCGGCTCGGGCTCCGGCGCCTGCTCCGGCTCCTTCTCGCGGACGACCTCGCGCGGCTTGAGCTCCGCGTTCTCCAGTACGTCCCGCAGGTGCTTCTCGACGACCGGCAGGACCTCGTCGATCGTGACGTCGCGGCCCAGCTCGGCCGAGAGCGAGGCCACGCCCGCGTCCCGGATCCCGCACGGCACGATCCTGTCGAACTCGGTGTTGTCCGGGTTCACGTTGAGCGCGAAGCCGTGCATCGTGACGCCCTTGGCGACGCGGATGCCGATCGCGGCGAGCTTGCGGTCCTCCCGGCGCTGGCCCGCGTTGGACGGCGCGTACTCCGGGCCGTTCATCCGCGGGTCGAACTCCTCGTCCTGCAGCCGGGGGTCGAAGTCGAGGGAGAGCCCGCCGAGGCGCTGCTCCACCGGATCGCCGAGCACCCACACACCGCTGCGCCCCTCGACCCGGCTGGTCTCCACGCCGAACTCGGCGCACGCGCGGATCAGCGCCTCCTCCAGGCGGCGCACATGCGCGACGACGTCCACCGGGCGCGGCAGCTTCAGGATCGGGTAGCCGACGAGCTGGCCGGGTCCGTGCCAGGTGATCTTGCCGCCGCGGTCCACGTCGACGACCGGGGTGCCGTCGAGCGGCCGCTCGCTGTCGGCCGTACGGCGGCCCGCGGTGTAGACGGAGGGGTGCTCCAGGAGCAGGCAGGTGTCGGGCACCTCGTCGGCGAAGCGGGCGGCGTGCACCCGGCGCTGCTCCTCCCAGGTCTCCACGTAGTCGACCTTGTCCGGGCCGAAGCCCAGACGTACGAATCGCAGCTCACTCACGGCAAGCGCCTCCCTGAAAACTTTCACCGTGCACGTTTCGCGCCCCGAGCCACTGTACGACCCGGCGCGCAACCCGTTCGAGTCGCCCGTGGCGGCCGAACCCCGTCACATCCTCGCCCAATCCTCACACGATCGGATGAATGCGAGGCCAGGGCTGCGATGAGGGCGCCGACGGCCGCTAAATTCGCGCCGTTCCATGAGGGCTGCACACCGGCCCGGAAGGCAGGAGACCGCAGAGCCGATGACGGACCGACCCCCGCAGCGCACGCCCAACCGCCAACTAGCCGCGCTGATCGCCGAGGCCGGCTTCTCCAACGCGGGGCTCGCCCGCAGGGTCGATCAACTGGGCCTGGAGCACGGACTCGACCTGCGCTACGACAAGACCTCCGTGACGCGCTGGCTGCGCGGCCAGCAGCCCCGCGGCACCACGCCCGCCCTGATCGCCGAGGTCTTCACCCGCAGACTCGGCCGCCGCCTCTCCGCCCAGGACCTCGGGCTCGATGCCTGCGCCCCGGTCTACGCGGGCCTGGAGTTCGCCGGCTCGCCCGAGGAGGCCGTCGACATCGTCAGCGGCCTGTGGCGCAAGGACTCCGGCAGCCACGCCGAGCTGCAGAAGATCGCCTTCACCCCGGCCGGTCTCGTCGTGCCCAGCAGGGACTGGCTGATCGGCCGCGCCGACGAGCGGGTCGGCCGGGGGGAACCGGCGAACGGCGCCCGGGTCCCCGTCCAGGGCCGCGCCTCCGTGCCCCGCCAGCGCTCCCAGACCGAGCGCGGCCCGGGCCAGAAGGTGACCGGCGGAGACATCGCGGCGCTCCGCTCCGTCGGCGAACTCTTCCGCGCCCTCGACCACGCCTACGGCGGCGGCCACGCCCGCCAGGCGCTCGTGCGGTACCTGGAGCACGAGGCCGAGCCGATGCTGCGCGGGGTCTACGGCGAGCAGACCGGGCGCCGGCTCTTCGCGGCGGCCGCCGACCTGACCCGGCTCGCGGGCTGGACCTCGTACGACATCGCGGCGCACGGACTCGCGCAGCGGTACTTCGTCCAGGCGCTGCGGCTTTCGCAGGCCGCGGGGGACCGGGCGTACGGCAGCTATGTGCTGGTCACGATGAGCCGGCAGGCGGTCTATCTCGGGCACGGGCGGGAGGCGGTGCAGCTCGCCCGGGTCGCGCAGCAGGGCGTGGGCGCGGCGGCGCCGCCCGTGGTGCAGGCACTGCTGCACGCCGTGGAGGCACGCGGGCACGGCGTCCTCGGCGAGGTCCGCGCCTGCACGGGTGCACTCGTACGGGCCGAACGCGCCCTCGAAGCCGCCCGGCCCGGCGACGAAGTGCCGCACTGGGCACGGTTCTTCGACGAGGCGCAGCTCGCCGACGAGTTCGGGCACTGCCACCGCGACCTGCAGCAGTACCGGGCGGCCGCGCAGCACGCCGAGCGCTCCCTGCATCTGCGCGCGCCCGCGTTCGCCCGCTCGCGCCTCTTCAGCCGGGTCGTCCTGGCCACCGCCCGCCTGGGCCTCGGCGAGCTGGACCAGGCCTGCGCGCTCGGCGCGGAGGCGGCTCAGCAGGCCTCGGAGATGCGGTCGGCTCGCGCCCTCGAGTACGTACGGGACTTCGAGCGCCGACTGGAGCCTTATCGGGACGCGATGCCGGTGCGGGGGTACCGGGACAGGGTCGCGGCGATCGGTTGAGCTTTTCCCCTACCCGCCCCTTCCCGAAAGCCTGCGGCGCTTCGGGGGCTCCGCCCCCGGGCCCCCGCTCCTCAATCGCCGGAGGGGCTGAAAAATTCAGCCCCTCCGGCGATTGAGGAGGCCCGTCCGGCAGGACTTTCGGGAAGGGGCGGGGAGGGGAAAAGATCGCCCGGAGGGCGCGGGGGTGGGCGGACCTACGCCGCCGCAGAAACCGTTCGTACCCCCCGCTGCGGCGCGACCCCCAGATCCCGCAGCACCGCCCGCGCCGCCCGCCGCCCCGAGTGCAGCGCGCCCTGGACCGTGCTGGTGTCCCGGTGGTCGCCGCACACGTACAGGCCCGCGAGGATCCGGACCTGGCGGCGCGGGTCGTGCGGGACGGGCATCGCGGGGACGGCCTCCGGGTCGTGGTGGACGGCGAGGAGGTCCCAGTGGGCCGTGGACGTGCCGTAGAGCCGGGCGAGCCGGGACCGCACCTCGCGCTCGGCCGGGGGCGGGCCGAGGACCACGGACGTGATCAGGGCGCGGCCCGCGGGAGCGCGGGACGGGTCGACCTCGCTCATCACGGCCGTGTGTGCGACGGGACCCGCGCGGTCGGCGTCCAGGAGCAACGCGGGCTCGGCGAGCGGCGGTTCGGGGGCGCTGTGGTGGAACACGGTCACCGCGTGGAACGACGGCATCCGCAGGCCGGGCAACAGCTCGGCGGCCTGCCGCGCCCCGGTCGCCAACAGCACGGCGCGACACGGCAGTTCACCGTGATCGGCGGTGCGTACGGAGGTGGTGGCGACCTCCACCGCCTTCACCCCGGTGTGCACCGTGCCCGGCGGCAGCGCGGCCGCGAGCAGGGCCGGCAGGGTGTCGGCGCCGCCCGCGGGCACACCGAGCCGGCCCCGGGCGAAGCCGCGCAGCGCGAGGTCGGCGCAGCGGCTGGACGTCTCCAGGTCCGGGTCGCAGAGCAGCGCGGCGAGCAGCGGGCGCAGAAAGCCGTCGACGGTACGGGTGGGCAGTCCGCGCGTCAACAGGGCCTGGGCGGTGGACAGTTCGGGCCGGGTGAGCAGGCGGTCCACCGGGGTGGCGGCGAGCCGGGTCAGGGCCGCGCCGAGCCGGGCGTGGTCGAGCGGTCCGCTCAGGGCGGGGCGGGCACGCTGCGGGCGGAGCGCGGGCAGCGGCGCCCGTGGTGTACCGGCCAGCGCACGCGCGGCGCTGAGTGCGCCCCGTGCGCCCCTCGCGCTCCGGCGCCCGCTGAGCGCGGCGCTCAGGGCGCTCCCGGCCTCCCAGGTGCGGTGGACGCGGCCACCGCTGTGGACCAGGACGCCCGGCGCGAACGTACGCAGCGCGAGGGCGTCCAGGGCCTGGATACGGCGCAGTTCGGGATCGGCCGTGGAGAGCAGGCGGCCGATCCGGTCGAGCCGGAATCCATCGATCCGTTCGGTGCTCATCCGGCCGCCGACAGCGGGGGCCGCCTCCAGGACGGCGGTGCTCACCCCGGCTTCGGTCAGCTGGAGGGCGGCGGAGAGCCCGGCGAGCCCAGCTCCCACGATGACGACGTCCGCCTGTTCCGCGGGCTCCTGCACGTGCCCCTCCCCGAGGTTGCGGCTGCTGGGGTCGTGATGCCCCAACTCGACCCAGGAATACCCGAGTTCGGCACGAGGTTAGGAGGGGTTTCGGTCAGGTGCAGTCGCGCACGCACCGAGCACGGTCGCACGCGGTCGCATTCGATCGCGTACAGCTCATTCGGGCGTACGCCGGGGGCGCATCGGAGCGTGGCCGGTTTCGCGCCGACGACTGAGACTTGCGGACACGACCTAGGGTCCTGTCCGGCGGTGGCTCAGCGCAGCGCCGCCCGTACCGCGTCGTCGATCGTCGGGAACGCGAAGCGGAAGCCCGACTCCAAGAGCCGGGTGGGCAGGACGCGTTGGCTGCCGAGCACCTCCGAGGCCATCTCGCCGAGGCCCAGGCGCAGCGCGGGCGAGGGCACCGGGAAGAGGGTGGGCCGGTGCAGGGCGCGGCCCATCGCGGCCGTCACCTCGCGGTTGGTCACCGGGTGCGGCGACGTCACGTTGACCGGCCCGGACAGCGAGTCCGTGTCGAGGAGATGGCGCAGCGCGGCCACCTCGTCGTGCCGGGCGATGAAGCTCCAGTACTGCCCGCCGCCACCGAGCCTGCCGCCGAGGCCCGCCTTGAACAGCGGGAACATCCGGCCCCAGGCGCCGCCCTCGCGCGCGACCACCAGGCCGGTGCGGGAGAACACGGTGCGCACCCCGGCCTCCACCGCCGGGCCCGCCGCCTCCTCCCACTCCACGCACACGGACGACAGGAAACCGTCGCCCGCCGGGGCGGTCTCGTCCACCGCGCGGTCGCCGGTGTCGCCGTAGTAGCCGACCGCGCTGCCGTTCAGGAAGACCCGGGGCGGGGTGTCCAGGGAGGCCACGGCCTCGGCGAGGGCGGCGGTGCCGAGTACGCGGCTGTCCCGCAACTCCCGCTTGTACGCGTCCGTCCAGCGGCGGTGGCCGATACCGGCCCCGGCCAGGTTGACCACCGCGTCGCAGCCGGCCAGCGCCGCCGCGCGGACGCGGCCGCGCTTCGGGTCCCACTCGACCTCGTCGGCGGTCTCGGCGGGCCGGCGGACCAGGCGCAGCACCTGGTGTCCGTCCGCGACGAGCGAGCGCGCGAGGGCCGAGCCGATGAGGCCGGATGCGCCCGCGATGACGATGCGCTGTGTGGCGTCCATGGGGTCCATCCTGCCCAGAGAGGACGGGAGTCGGCACCTATGGCCTGGCCGGTTCTCCGCCGCCCGGCCGGACTGAACAGCGCCACCACAAGTCTCACTGTCAGTGCCCGGTTCTACGCTGGCAGGCATGCCGCTCGCCGACGCCCGCATCCGCCCCGCCCAGCCGTCCGACGAGAGTGCGCTCGCCGCGCTCGACCGGGAGACGTGGTCGCGGCTGCACGCCGTGACGCCGAGGCCCGAGCCGGGCGGGTCGTTCTTCGACGAACGGCACACCCCGGACGACTTCCTCGTGGGCGTCGTCGACGACGCGATAGCGGGCTATGTGCGCCTGGTGCCGCCCACCCCGCTCGCCGTCAACGCCCATGTGCGGCAGATACAGGGCCTGGCCGTCGCCGACCGTGCGCGCGGCCGTGGCCTCGGTCGCGCGCTGATCAGAGCGGCCTGCGCACTGGCGCGCGAGCAGGGGGCGCGTCGCGTCACGCTCCGCGTGCTCGGCCACAACACCCCGGCCCGCGCGCTCTACGAGACGGAGGGCTTCGTCGTGGAGGGCGTACTGCCGGGGGAGTTCCTGTTGGACGGGGAGTACGTGGACGACGTACTCATGGGGCGTTCGCTCTGACCCTCCGAGTCGTGGGGCGCTCGCTCTGACCCTCCGAGTCGTTGGGCGCTCGCTCTGACCCTCCGACTCATGGGGCGCTCCCTCTGACCCTCCGACTCATGCGGCGCTCCCTCTGACCCCTCCGAGGCGCGGGCCCGTCAGCCGGGCATGAGCTCCCGCAGGCAGCGCAGGGCGAGCTCCGCGGGTGCGCCGGGGTGGCGTACGTCCGTGTCCTCCCGCTCCGCCCAGGTCTCAAGGCCGATCCGGATCGCGGCCGTCGCCGCGGCCGCCGCGAGGCGGACCCGCAGCGGTTCCGCGTCCGGGCCGAGCAGGGTGGCGAGCACCGGCCTGAGCTGTTCCTCGGACTCCTGGTTCACGCGGTACCAGACCGCCCGCAGCGCCGGGTCGTCGGCCGCGGCACGGAGCAGTCCGCGGGTCTGGCGCAGCCCGTCCACCGCGGCGTCGTCGCTGGGCGTGAGGGCGTCCTCGACGGCCGCGTGCAGGGCCTCGGGAAGCGGGGTGCCGGGTTCCGTCGCCGCGAGGCGGGCGCGCCACTGCTCACCGCCGACGGAGAGCAGTGGGCCCACGGCGTCCTGCTTGTTGCGGAAGTAGCGGTAGAAGGTGCGCAGTCCGACACCGGCGCGGCCCGCGATCGCCTCGGTCGTCGTGGCGTCCGGGCCGAGTTCGGTGAACAGCTCGGCCGCGGCGTGCGCGATCTCCAGCTGCGTGGCGGCCTTGCGGCGCTCGGTCAAAGAGGTGCTCACGCCGGAAGCGTACGCCCCCAGCCCTAGCCCCGGCGTTTCTCTGGCATGCATCGCCATGATGGCAAAATGTGCCACATGGGCGTACTCTGCAAGTGAAGAGAAGCCGGAACCACCGGTAGGGCAATGCCGGAACCGCCGGAAGAACACAGCAGGGAGCAGGTCATGCAGAACCTCGATCGCTACGCGGGCCGCCGCGTCCTCGTCACCGGCGCGGGCTCCGGGATAGGCCAGGCCACCGTCGTCCGCATGCTCGCCGAGGGCGGGCGCGTGGTGGCCGCCGACATCAGCGAGGACGGCCTGAAGGACACCGTCGCGAAGGCCGGCGCGGACGCGGAGCGGCTCACCACCCTGGTCCTGAACATCGCCGACGAGGCCGCGGTCCGCGCCGGTGTCGCCGCCGCCGTGGAGACGCTCGGCGGCCTGGACGCCCTGGTCAACGCGGCCGGCATCCTGCGCTCCTCGCACACCCACGAGACGACCCTGGACGCCTTCAACCAGGTCATCGCCGTCAACCTCACCGGCACGTTCCTGATGATCCGCGAGGCGATCCCGGCGCTGCTCCGCGGCGAGGGCCCGGCGGTGGTCAACTTCAGCTCGACCTCGGCGATGTTCGCCCACCCGTACATGGCGGCGTACGCGGCAAGCAAGGGCGGCATCCAGTCGATGACCCACGCCCTCGCGAGCGAGTACGGGAAGCAGGGCATCCGCTTCACCGCCGTACAGCCCGGATCCATCTCCTCCGGAATGACCGACGGCTCCGGCGCCAGCCGCCAGAGCATCGGCCCCGGCCTGCCCGAGGACGCCGACATGAGCCTCTTCGTCAAGCTCGCCCCCGCGCTCGGCGAGGGCTTCGCCGGGCCGGAGACGGTCGCCTCCGTCGTCGCGATGCTCGCCTCGGACGACGGCCGGTTCATCACCGGTACGGAGATCCGCATCGACGGCGGCACGCACTTCTGAACCCGGCCTTCGGCGGGCGCGGGGAGAGGGCCCGCAGGTCACCCTGACCGACCGGCCCGAGGTGCGCCCGAGCGGGCCGCGCCGCAGGGTGGCCGTATGAGCCCCCAACGTCCCGGAACCCCCGGAACGGGAGCGTGACCGGCGCGGCCGACCGCCACCGGCACGCCAAGGCGCGCGGCGGCGGGCAGGCGACCTGGCTGCGCCGCGGCGCCGGCCCGCCGAGCTGGGCCCGCCTGGCGCCGCCGCTCCTGCTCGTCGTGCTCGGCACGGTGCAGATCCTCACCCCGCCCGAGATCGAGCTGGGGCTGCTGCTCGCCGCCACGCCGCCGCTCGCCGCCCTCGCGTACGGGCCGGTCGCCACGGGCTGCATGGGCGCCGTGGCCTTGGCCGTCGCCGCCCTGCCGACCCCGGTGCCCGAACAGCCGGTCCACAGCGACCTCCTCATGATCGCGTTCGTCGCGGTGCTCAGCGTCGGCATCTCCTGGGTACGGTGCCGCCGCGACGCCCAGCTGGTCAGCGTGGGCTCCGTCGCCGAGGCCGCCCAGCTCGCCGTCATGCCCCCGCTGACCGAACACGTCGGCCGGGTGCGCTGCGCGGGCCTGTACCGGGCGGCCGAGCGCGGCACCCTGGTCGGCGGCGACCTCTACGACGTACGCGAAGGACCCTGGGGCGTAAGGGCGTTGATGGGGGATGTGCAGGGGCACGGGCTCGCCGCCGTGGGCACCGTGGCCGCGCTGCTCGGGGCGTTCCGCGAGGCCGTCCTTGACGAGCCGCACCTCGAAGGCGTCGCCGCCAAGCTGGACCGGCGGCTTGTCACGGACAACGCCCGCGCCGAGCACGCAGAGCTGTTCGCCACCGCGCTGCTCCTCGAGTTCGTGCCGGGCGCGCCGACCGTACGCATCCTGTCCTGCGGACACCCGCCGCCCCTGCTCCTTCGCACCGGGGCGGCCGAGGAGCTGGCGCCGGAGCCCGGTACTCCGCTCGGCCTCGGCCTGACCGCGTACGCCCCGCCGGACCGGCTCCTCCTCGACCTCGCACCGGACGACCAGCTCCTCGCCCACACCGACGGCCTCTCCGAGGCGCGGGACGCGCAGGGCGAGCTGTATGTGCCGGTGGCCCGGTTCGACGCGCTGCCCCTGGAGGTGCGGGAGGGGGAGCCGGAGCTGCTGGTGTCCGCGCTGTGGCGGGATCTGCGCGGCTTCGCGGGGGAGGTCAAGGACGATGTGGCGCTGCTGGTCCTGGCGCCGATGGCAGCGGAGCCCGACCCCGACCCCGGGCCCTGAGCCGTGGCCTGGTCAGGGGTGGTCAGTCCTGCGCCCCGAACCGGTCCCACAGCTTCGGGTAGTAGCGGGCGAGCGCCGTGTCGTCCTCGAAGTCGACGGGCGTGCCCTGCGGTTCGGCGGGCGCGGGCGGAATGCCCAGGTCGGCGGCGACCGTGCCGGTCAACTGCTCGTACGCCTCGTCGGCCGCGTACCCCAACTCCTCGGCGTCGCCGTCGATCTCCTCGTCGAAGTCGTCCAGGAGGTCGGCGAGCGTGTCCGGGTCGTGCAGGGCGCCCTCGAAGACCTCCCGGCCCTGGCCGATCAGCCAGCAGCGGAAGAAGTCGAAGGCGTCGTCGCTGGCCCCGTCGAGCAGGACGGCGGCCGCGCCCCACAGGTCCCAGCGGTAGGCGCGGTTGTAGCGGGCCTCGAAGTGGCGGGCGAAGTCCAGGACGGCGTCCGGGTCGAGTCGTGCCAGGCGTTCCACGAGCAGGTCGGCGTGGTCCTCCGGGTCGCCGTCGGCGGCCGCGCGGGTGCTGTCGATGAGCTCCCAGAACTCCGTCTCGTCCATCACGGGACCAGCATCGTGCCTGGGCGGGGCCGACGCACCCGGAGTGCGGCTCTTGTTACTGGTACGACCGCGCGCCGCCGCCTTCCAGACAGAAGATGTCCGGATTCGCTGCCAGGCTCTCCGTATGACCGACAAAGGAACACCCGCAGCCGGCCTTGGAACCTCCGCGGCCGGCCTTGGAACCTCCGCAGCCGACCCTGGAACCTCCGCCACCGCTTCCGGCCCGCTCCGCGGAAAGATCGCCCTGGTCGCGGGCGCGACCCGGGGTGCGGGCCGGGCCATGGCCGTGGAGCTCGGGCGCGCCGGGGCCACCGTGTACGCGACGGGCCGCACCACCCGCGAGCACACCAGCGAGGTCGGCCGCGACGACGAGACCATCGAAGGCACCGCCGAACTCGTCACCGAGGCGGGCGCGGAGTCCGGCGGCCGGGGCGTCGCCGTACCCACCGACCATCTCGACCCCGAGCAGGTCCGCGCGCTCGTCGACCGGATCGACCGGGAGCAGGGCCGGCTCGACATCCTGGTCAACGACATCTGGGGCGGTGACGTCCACGTCGAGTGGGGCCGCAAGATGTGGGAGCACGACCTCGACAAGGGCCTGCGCGTGCTGCGCCTCGGGGTGGAGTCCCACATCGTCACCAGCAGCTGCGCCCTGCCGCTGCTGATCCGCAACCCCGGCGGCCTGGTGGTGGAGGTCACCGACGGCACCGAGGAGTACAACCGCCGCTACCGCGAGCCGTTCTACTACGACCTCGCCAAGTCGGCCCCGCTGCGGATGGCCCGCGGCCTCGCCGAGGAACTCAAGGAGTACGGCTGCACGGCGGTTGCCCTGACGCCGGGCTGGCTGCGCTCCGAGGCGATGCTCGACACGTACTTCAAGGTCACCGAGGAGAACTGGCTCGACGGCTGCGAGCAGAACCCGCACTTCGCGATCTCCGAGACCCCCACCTACATCGGCCGCACCCTCGCCGCACTCGCCGCCGACCCGGACCTCGCCCGGTTCAACGGCACGTCCCTGTCCAGCGGCGGACTCGCGCGGGAGTACGGCGTGACCGACGTGGACGGTTCGGCGCCGGACGCCTGGCGCTACCTGACGGAGGTCGACCAGACCGCCCCCGAAGCGGACGTCACCGGTTACCGGTAGAGCTCCCCGAGCCGGGCGGCCGTCTCCGTGAACCGGCCGCGCAGCGCGGCCGGTTCGAGCACCTCGCACTCGGCGCCGAGCACGATCAGCTGGCTGTACGCGACCTCGTCGTTCTCCACCGGCAGCACGATCCGCACCCACCCCTGCTCGTCCGCGGGACCGGCCGCCTCCAGGGCCTCGCGGGCGGCGGCCGGGCCGGTGACGTACGGCAGCCTGCGCGCGCCCGCGGGGGAGAGGCGCAGGACGGCCGCGGAGCGGAGGATCGAGCGCGCGAACTGCTCCGCCCGCTCCTCCCAGAACCGGGGCAGCTCGAACTCCTCGTCCCGTACGAAGCGTTCCTCGCCGGGCGTGACGGAGGTGAACCGGTCGATCCGGTACACCCGGTGGGCCTTGTGCTCCGGGACGCGGGCGCACAGGTACCAGACACCCGCCTTCAGGATCAGCCCGTACGGCTCCAACTCCCGCTCCACCTCCGTGTCCTGGCGGCGGTAGCGGGCGGTGACGAGGCGGTCGTCCCACACCGCGTCGGCCACGACCGGCAGCAGCTCGGGCGGGTCCGCCTCCCGGAACCAGCCAGGCGCGTCCAGGTGGAACCGCTGCGAGGCGCTGCGCGAGGCGTCCCGGAGGCTGGGCAGCAGCGCCGCCGAGACCTTCAGGCGGGCGGCGGACGCGGCGTCCTCCAACCCCATCTCGCGCAGGGCGCCCGGCACGCCGGACAGGAACAGCGCCTCCGCCTCGCTGCGGGCGAGGCCCGTGAGGCGGGTGCGGTAGCCGCCGATCAGCCGGTACCCGCCGAGGCGGCCTCGGTCCGCGTACACGGGGACGCCGGCTTCGGAGAGGGCCTGGGCGTCGCGGGTCACGGTGCGCTCGGAGACTTCGAGCTCGGCCGCGAGCTCGGCGGCGGTCATGGAGGGCCGGTTCTGGAGCAGAAGCACCATCTTGATGAGGCGAGCGGCACGCATGCGGTGATTCTTTCCCCACCCCGCCCCTTCCCGAAAGTCCTCGCCGGACGGGCCTCCTCAAACGCCGGAGGGGCTGAATTGTGCGGGCCAATTCCAGCCCCTCCGGCGTTTGAGGAGCGGGGGTCCGGGGGCTGGCCCCCGAAGCGCCGCAGGCTTTCGGGAAGGGGCGGGGTGGGGAAATGGAACCGGCCCCCGCCACGACGAGCGTGACGGGGGCCGACCTACGAGACAGGGCTCAGAGCCCGTACTTCTCCCGGGCCTCCTTGACCGCGGCAGCGGACACCTCACCGCGGCGTGCAAGCTGCGCCAGCGCCGCCACCACGATGGACTCCGCGTCGACGCCGAAGTGGCGACGGGCCGCGTCCCGGGTGTCGGAGAGGCCGAAGCCGTCCGCGCCGAGGGACGTGTAGTCCTGCTCGACCCACTGCGCGATCTGGTCCGGCACCTGCCGCATGTAGTCCGTGACCGCGAGCACCGGCGAGGTGACACCCTCCAGCGCCTGGCGGACGTACGGCGTGCGCTCCTCGCCGCGCAGCAGCGCCGCGTCGGACTCCAGGGCGTCGCGCCGCAGCTCGGTCCAGGAGGTCGCGGACCATACGTCGGCGGCGACACCCCACTCCTCGGACAGCAGCCGCTGCGCCTTGAGCGCCCAGTGGATCGCCGTACCGGAGGACATCAGCTGGGTGCGCGGGGCGTCCGAGGCGACGGAGAGGCCCGCGGACTCGGACGTGTTGAAGCGGTACAGGCCCTTCACGATGCCCTCGTCGACGCCCTCGGGCTTCGCGGGCTGCGGCATCGGCTCGTTGTAGACCGTGAGGTAGTAGAAGACGTTCGAGTCCTCGCCGGGCGCGGCCTCGCCGTACATCCTCCGCAGACCGTCCTTGACGATCGCCGCGACCTCGTACGCGAACGCCGGGTCGTACGTCAGCGCCGCCGGGTTGGTCGCCGCGATCATCGGCGAGTGGCCGTCGGCGTGCTGGAGACCCTCACCCGTCAGCGTCGTACGACCGGCCGTGGCACCGATCAGGAAGCCCTTGCCGAGCTGGTCGCCGAGCTGCCACATCTGGTCGGCCGTGCGCTGCCAGCCGAACATCGAGTAGAAGATGTAGAAGGGGATCATCGTCTCGCCGTGCGTGGCGTACGACGACGCCGCGGCGATGAAGTCGGCCATCGAGCCGGCCTCGGTGATGCCCTCGTTGAGGATCTGGCCGTCCTTGGCCTCGCGGTAGTACATCAACTGGTCGCGGTCGACCGGCTCGTACGTCTGGCCCTTCGGCGAGTAGATGCCGAGCGCCGGGAACAGCGACTCCATACCGAAGGTGCGGGCCTCGTCCGGGACGATCGGGACCCAGCGCTTGCCGGAGGTCTTGTCCCGCATCAGGTCCTTGGCGAGACGCACGAACGCCATCGTCGTCGCCACCGACTGCGAGCCGGAGCCCTTGTCGAAGGCGGCGAAGGTCTTCGCGGCGGCCTCGGGCAGCGCGGGCAGCGGCTGCGTGCGGCGGGCCGGGGCCGGACCGCCGAGGGCGGCGCGGCGCTCCTGGAGGTAGCGGACCTCGGGAGAGTCGGCGCCGGGGTGGCCGTAAGGCACCTGGCCGTCGACGAAGTCGCTGTCCTTGATGGGGAGTTCGAGCAGGTCGCGCATGTTCTTGAACTCGTCCACCGTGAGCTTCTTCATCTGGTGGTTGGCGTTCTTCGACGCGAAGCCCTCGCCGAGCGTGAAGCCCTTGACCGTCTGGGCCAGGATCACGGTCGGCGCGCCCTTGTGCGCGAGGGCGGCCTTGTACGCGGCGTACACCTTGCGCGGCTCGTGGCCACCGCGCGACAGCTGGAAGCACTCGATGATCTTGTCGTCGCTGAGCGACTTGCCGAGCTGGACGAGCGCCGGGTCGCCCGCGAAGAAGTGCTCGCGGATGTAGGCGGCGTCACGCGTCTGGTACGTCTGGATCTGCGCGTCCGGGACCTCACGGATGCGGCGGACCAGGGCGCCGTTGGTGTCGAGCTGGAAGAGCTCGTCCCAGGCGTTGCCCCAGAGCGACTTCACGACGTTCCAGCCGGCGCCGCGGAACTGGGCCTCCAGCTCCTGCACGATCTTGAAGTTGGCGCGGACCGGGCCGTCGAGGCGCTGCAGGTTGCAGTTGATGACGAAGGTCAGGTTGTCCAGGCCCTCGCGCGAGGCGAGTGCGAGTGCCGCCGTCGACTCGGGCTCGTCCATCTCGCCGTCACCGAGGAACGCCCACACGTGGGAGCTGGAGACGTCCTTGATGCCGCGGTTGGTCAGGTAGCGGTTGAACCGCGCCTGGTAGATCGCGGAGAGCGGGCCGAGGCCCATGGAGACCGTGGGGAACTCCCACAGCCAGGGCAGGCGGCGCGGGTGCGGGTACGACGGGAGGCCGTTGCCGCCCGCCTCCTGCCGGAAGTGGTCGAGCTGCTGCTCGCTGAGGCGGCCGTCCAGGAAGGCGCGGGCGTAGATGCCGGGCGACGCGTGGCCCTGGATGTAGAGCTGGTCGCCGGAGCCGTCCTGCTCCTTGCCGCGGAAGAAGTGGTTGAAGCCCGTCTCGTAGAGCCAGGCGGCGGAGGCGAAGGTGGCGATGTGGCCGCCGACGCCGTGCTTGGAGCCGCGGGTCACCATGGCGGCCGCGTTCCAGCGGTTCCACGCGGTGATCTTCCGCTCCAGCTCCTCGTCGCCCTCGATGGCGGGCTCGGCGGAGGTGGGGATGGTGTTGACGTAATCCGTCTCCAGGAGCCGGGGGAGGGCGAGGCCCGCGTCCTCGGCGTGCTGGAGGGTACGGCGCAGCAGGTACTCCGCGCGATGCGTACCGGCGTGCTCACTCACGGCGTCCACGGAGGCCGCCCACTCGGCGGTCTCCTCGGGGTCGCGGTCCGGCAGCTGGTCCAGCTGGCTCGGAAGCTTGCCTACGGGGTCGGTCATGATCGACGCCTTCCGGACAGGTTCTCCCGCGACATCGCGGAAGAGGGGGTGGAGATGGCCCTATCTGGCAGGACAGGGCGGCGGGCTGGGTGCAGCCCGCCGTCGACTGTAAGCCGCTGATCGATGATCGATCAAAGGGTTGAGGGGAGAAATTTCTCTACGTAGAGAAATCGGCACCCCGTGCCTGGGGTTCGGGCACGGGGTGCCGCCTAATTCGGTCAAAGTGGACGCACTTTTGGGCGTCACGCGCGGCAGGTGAGCAGATCCAGCCTGTCTGGGGGCACCTCCCAGCGGTAGCTGGGGGAGTTTGAGGACGAGCCCGAAGGGCGATCGACGGCGCCGTGGTCCACAGCAAGGAACGGTCAAGCTCGGGGTGCGCACCCCAGAACGTGCTCCTTGACCAGCGCCCCGATCTGCGGATCGCGCCGCCGGAAAGCCGCGACCAGAGCCTCGTGCTCCTCCGCGTACGACTGCTGGACCGTGCCGAGCCAGCGGATCGACAGGGCCGTGAACACCTCGATGCCCAGGCCCTCCCAGGTGTGCAGGAGCACGGAGTTTCCCGCGGCGCGCACCAGTTCGCGGTGGAAGCCGACGGTGTGCCGCACCTGTGCCGTGCCGTCGGCGTTCCGGTCGGCCTCGTAGAGCGGCGTCACGTGCGCCTCCAGGGCCGAGCAGTCCTCGGCGAGGCGGTCGGCGGCCAGTTCGGCGGCGATCTGCTCCAGGCCGGCCCGTACCGGGTAGCTCTCCTCCAGGTCGGCCGCGGTCAGATTCCGTACGCGGACGCCCTTGTTCGGCGCCGACTCGATCAGGCGGAGCGACTCCAGCTCGCGCAGCGCCTCCCGCACCGGGGTCTGGCTGACCTCCAACTCGACCGCGATCCGGCGCTCCACGATGCGCTCGCCCGGCTTCCAGCGGCCGCTGACGATCCCCTCCACGATGTGCTCGCGGATCTGGTCGCGCAGCGAGTGGACGACGGGCGCGGACATGGCCGTCCCGGGGCTCGAACTCATGGGTGGTGGCTCCTCAGGCAGGTGCGATGGGACGACGATACGGCGTTCACCACGACCTTGGGATGTGCGGGGGGTGCGGGATCCGTCACGCGGGGCTGCTACGGGGCCGCTCGCGCGCGGGCGGCCCGACGGGTAGGCACACGGCGGCGCCCCCGCCCGGAGAGCTCCGGACGGGGGCGCTGACGTACTACGGGAACCCGCAGGTCAGAGGCCGAGCTCGACCTCGAACTCGCCCGCCTCCAGGATCTGCTTGACCGTGGTCAGGTAGCGGGCGGCGTCGGCGCCGTCCACCAGACGGTGGTCGTAGGAGAGCGTCACGTACGTCATGTCACGGACGGCGATGGTCTCGCCCAGGTCCGGGTGGTTGATGACGACGGGGCGCTTCACCGTGGCACCGATGCCCAGGATGGCGACCTGGTTCGGCGGGACGATGACCGTGTCGAAGAGCGCACCGCGCGAACCCGTGTTGGAGATCGTGAAGGTGGCGCCCGACAGGTCGTCCGGAGCGATCTTGTTCGTACGGACCTTGTCGGCCAGCTCCGCCGTCTTCTTGGCGATGCCCGCGATGTTGAGGTCACCCGCACCCTTGATGACCGGGGTCATCAGGCCCTTCTCCGAGTCGACGGCGATACCGACGTTCTCGGAGTCGAAGTAGGTGATCGTGCCCTCGTCGTAGTTCAGGCGGGCGTTGATGACCGGGTGGGCCTTCAGCGCCTGGACGGCGGCCTTGACGAAGAACGGCATCGGGGAGAGCTTGACGCCCTCGCGGGCGGCGAAGCCGTCCTTGGCCTTGCCGCGCAGCTTCATCAGCTTGGTGATGTCGACCTCGATGACCGAGGACAGCTGCGCCTGCTCCTGCAGCGCCTTGTGCATGTTGTCCGCGATGGCCTTGCGGATGCGCGGCAGCTTGACCGTCTGGCCGCGGAGGGGAGAGACCTCCAGGGCCGGGGCCTTCGGCGCGGCAGCGGCGGCCGGAGCGGCAGCGGCCGGGGCGGCGGCCTTGGCGGCCTCCGCGGCGGCGATGACGTCCTGCTTGCGGATACGACCGCCGACGCCGGTGCCCTTGACGGTCGACAGGTCCACGCCGTTCTCCGACGCGAGCTTGCGGACCAGCGGGGTGACGTACGCGCCGTCGTCCACCTGAGCCGGGGCCTGGGCGGCCGGGGAGGGAGCGGCGGGCGCGGCCGGAGCCGGGGCGGCCG
>NZ_JASCIS010000050.1 GCF_029968015.1 Streptomyces luteolus | reverse complement strand
CGGGATTTCCCGTGCTTGCCGTCATGCTGATCTGGCTCCTGTTTTCGGATCTCGGTCTACCGGAATGACCGGTTCCACCGTTCCCCTATGATCCCTCGCGCTCCGCTCCCGGTGTGAGGTGGGCCGGGAAAACAGAAAAACCTCTCGCGGGTGCGAGAGGTCTGCGCGCGGGTCTGGGACGACGGTGTCCGCCCGTACGGTCTTTTCGTACGTGACGGTCACTGCGGACCGGCGCGCTCGCTGCGAATAATCATCGCGTTGCGGGACACCCGGCGAGCTTTGCATAAGTTGCCCCTTTCTGGGGCGGGGGTCTCACTATGCGGGCGGCCCGGGGCGTGGTGTCCGTCACCCCGGGGCGCCCGCCTGAGCGTTGTCGCCATGGGCGCCCGGCACGTGGGGCTGTGCCCACCCGTTCCGCCCCAGCGGAACTGCTGCCCACAGCGGTACAGGGCGACGCACTCCGCATCGGGGGTAACGGCGCACAAAACCTCCACGCGTCGCTGCGGCCTCCCGGTGCTGGTCCGGACCTATGATGCACGCGCTTTCTGTTGTGAACACGACACTCTGTCGGAGCAACGCCCTGTCGCAACGACACCCCCACCCTGTCGGGAGGCAGCACGTGAAGCGCACTCTGGCCACCGCCGTGACCCTGGTGGCACTCCCCCTCACCCTCCTACTGCCCGGCTCCCCCGCGGCCGCCGCGCCCGGCGCCGAAGACCCCTCGCCCGGTGTCCGCGCGGGCGCCGACACGTACCAGCGCAGCGACGACCTCGCGCGCGAGCTGGGCGGGCGCAGCGCGGGCAGCTACCTCGACGCCCGCACGGGCGATCTGGTCACCACGGTCACGAAGGAGGCGGACGCCGAACTGGTCCGGTCCCGCGGCGGCACGCCGAAGCTGGTCGAGCGCAGCGGCACCCAGCTGAAAGAGGCGACGGCCGCCCTGGAGAAGGGCGCGAAGATCCCCGGCACCAGCTGGGGCGTGGACCCCAGACGCAACCAGGTCGTCGTCGAGGCCGACTCCACGGTCTCGGCGGCCGAGTACACCACCATCGAGCGGGTCGCGGGCACCCTGGACGGGGCGGTCCAAGTCACCCGCGTACCGGGCGAGTTCACCGAGGAGGTGGCGGGCGGGGACGCGATCTACGGCGGCGGCACCCGCTGCTCGGCCGCGTTCAACGTCTCCAGCGGCTCGACCCGGTACTTCCTCACGGCCGGGCACTGCACCGACTCGGTCGCGAACTGGAGCGCCTCCTCCGGCGGCCCGGTGATCGGCGAGCGCACCGGGTCGAGCTTCCCGACCAACGACTACGGCATCGTCAAGTACACCGACGGCTCGGCACCCGCGGGCCATGTGAACCTCTACAACGGCAGCTACCAGGACATCACTTCGGCCGCAGCGGCCGTGGTCGGCCAGGCGATCAAGAAGTCCGGCTCGACCACCAAGGTCACCTCGGGCTCCGTCACGCAGACCGACGTCACCGTGAACTACGGCAACGGCGACTACGTGTACGGCATGGTGAAGACCAACGCCTGCTCGGCCGGCGGCGACAGCGGCGGCGCGCACTTCGCGGGCAGCACGGCCCTCGGCATCCACTCCGGCTCCGGCGGCACCTGCGACAACGGCGTCGGTTCGGCGGTCTTCCAGCCGGTGCAGGAGGCGCTGACCGCGTACGGGGTCGACGTCTACTGAACCGAGCACTGAACCGCGTACTGAACCGACCACTGAACCGCGCACTGAACCGCGTACAGAACGGCAAGAGCGGCGCACCCCCCGTCCCGGGGTGCGCCGCTCGGTCATACGCCCAGGGCGCTGTCCACGAACTCCCGTACGTGCGCGATGACTTGGTCCCGTGCCGTGCCCGGCAGGCCGACCGCCACATGCAGCGAGAAGCCGTCGAGCAGGGCGCGAAGGCGGGCCGCGAAGCGCTCCGGGTCGACCGCGCGCAGCTCGCCGCGCGAGATGCCCTCGGCGAGCAGCGCCACCAGGTCGCGGTGCCAGGCCTTCTCGATGGCGGCCTGCCGGCCGCGCGACTCGGCCTCCGCGTCCGCGTACTGCGAGCGGTTCCAGACCTCCAGCCACAGCGTCCAGTGCGGGTCGCGGGGCGCGACCGGGACGTACAGCTCGACATACGCGTCCAGGCGGGCGCGCGCCGGCTGTGGGGAGTCGAGGAGTGTGCGGCGCTCCTCGCCGAGGCGGCCCTCGCTCCACTCCAGGGTCTGCAGGAGCAGCTCGTCCTTCGTCTTGAAGTAGTAGAGAAGGTGGCCGCTGCTCATGCCGACCTCACGGCCGAGCGCGGCCATGGTGAGCCGGTCCAGGCCGCCCTCGGCGATCATCGCCATGGCAGCGGACAGCACCTGGTCGCGCGGTGGGGCGTGCCTGCGCGCGCGGGCTCCCGGAGCCATGCGGTCTCTCCTCGAATCACACCTTGGGCTGCTGCTGGGTGATGCAGTGGATGCCACCGCCTCCCGCGAAGATCGTACGGGCATCGACGAGGGTGACGGTCCGGTCCGGGAAGAGCCGGCGGAACGTACCGGCCGCGAGCTCGTCGCGCGGGTCGTCGAAGGAGCAGAGCACGACGCCGCCGTTGCAGAGGTAGTGGTTGATGTACGAGTAGTCGGCCCAGCCGCCGTCCTCCTCGCGGATCCTGGTCGGCGCGGGCACCTCGACGACCGTCAGGCGGCGTCCCTTCGCGTCGGTCTGGGTGCGCAGGAACTCGACGTTCTCCTGGCAGGGCTCGTGGTCCGGGTGCTCCGGGTCGGGCTGGGTGTGCACGACGACGACTCCGGGCCCGGCGAAGGCGGCGACGATGTCGACGTGGCCGAGGGTGCCGTAGCCGTGCGGGGGATAGTCGGCGGCGAGGCCGCGCTTCAGCCAGATCGCCTTGGTGGTGCCGAGCTTGGCGTGGATCTCCGCCTCGACCATCTCCTTGGTCCAGCCGGGGTTGCGCTCCGGGCCGAGCTGCACGGTCTCGGTGAGGAGCACGGTGCCCTCGCCGTCGACGTGGATGCCGCCGCCCTCGTTGACGAGCGACGAGCTGTGCAGGGGGACTCCGGCCAGGTCGGCGACGTACGAGGCGATCTTCGAGTCGTGCTCCCAGGTGGCCCACTCCTGGGCGCCCCAGCCGTTGAACACCCAGTCCACGGCGGCCAGTCGGGTGCCGTCGGTGACGAAGGTCGGGCCGATGTCGCGCATCCACGCGTCGTCCAGCTCCCGCTCGACCAGCTCGATGTCGGGGCCGAGCAGGGCGCGCGCGGAGGCGGACTGGCCGGGGCCGTGGACGACGGTGACCGGCTCGAAGCGGCGTACGGCGCGGGCCACGGCGGCCCAGGCGGCGCGGGACTCGGCCAGTTCCTCGGAGGACGAGAACGTGGTGTTGGGGCCGGGCCAGGCCATCCAGGTGCGCTCGTGCGGGGCCCACTCGGGCGGCATGCGGAACGTCATGGGGATCCTTCTCGCAAGGGGGGTCGGTCAGGTCAGCGGGGGGTCGGTCAGAGGAGGGACGGTCAGAGGAAGTACAGGCGGTTGAGCGACATCGACTCGACGGGCTCGGAGCGCAGCGGGTCGCCGTCGAGCGTGACGAGGCCGCTGCGCGCGTCCACGTTCACGTCGCCGATACGGGAGTTGAGCAACAGGTCGGCCGGGCCGATGCCGCGGGTGCCGCGCACGGCGACGCGGCGGCGCCGGGTCGGCATCAGGTCGTGTCCGCGGTCGATGGCGGCCTGGGCGACGAAGGCCACGGAGATCTCCGCGGGCGTCGCCCCGTACGCCCCGAACTGCGGCCCGAGGACCAGGGGTTCGCAGGTGTCGGTGGCGGCGTTGGGGTCGCCGGTGACGCCGTACGCGGGGAAGCCGGACTTGAGGACGAGCTGCGGTTTGGCGCCGAAGTACTGCGGCTGCCAGAGCACGATGTCGGCCATCTTGCCGACCTCGATCGATCCGACCTCGTGCGAAAGGCCGTGCGCGATCGCCGGGTTGAGGGTCAGCTTGGCCAGGTAACGCAGCACGCGCGCGTTGTCGTCGTGCACGCCGTCGCCCTCCATCGGGCCCAGCTCGGCCTTCATCTTCCCGGCCATCGCGAACGTACGACGGACCGTCTCGCCCGCCCGGCCCATGCCCTGCGCGTCGGACGAGGTGATCCCGATCGCGCCCAGGTCGTGCAGGACGTCCTCGGCACCCATCGTCCCGGCCCGGATGCGGTCGCGGGCCATCGCGGCATCGCCGGGCAGATCCGTCTTCAGGTCGTGGACCGAGACGATCATCCCGTAGTGCTCGGCGACCGCGTCCCGCCCGAACGGCAACGTCGGGTTGGTGGACGAACCGATCACGTTCGGCACACCCGCCATCTTCAGCACGTTCGGCACATGACCGCCGCCGCAGCCCTCGATGTGGAAGGCGTGGATCGTACGCCCGTCAAGAACACTGAGCGTGTCCTCCACCGACAGGCACTCATTCAACCCGTCGCTGTGCAGGGCGACTTGGACGTCATGTTCCTCGGCCACCCGCAGCGCCGTGTCAAGCGCCCGCGTGTGCGCGCCCATGTCCTCGTGCACCTTGAAGCCGGAGGCCCCGCCCTCGGCGAGCGCCTCCACCAGCGGTGCACCGTCGGAGGACGAACCCCGCGCCAGGAAGCCGATGTTGACCGGCCAGGCGTCGAACGCGCCGAACGCGTTGCGCAGCGCCCAGGGCGAGTTGACACCGACACCCCACACCGGGCCGAACTCCTGCCCGATGATCGTGGTGACACCGGAAGCCAGCGAGGCCTCCATGACGCGCGGCGACAGCAGGTGGACGTGGGTGTCCACGGCACCGGCGGTGGCGATCATGCCTTCGCCGGAGACGATGGTGGTGCCGGTGCCCACGACGACGTCCACACCGTCGAGGGTGTCGGGGTTGCCGGCCCGCCCGATCGCCGTGATCCGCCCTTCCCTGATCCCGATCGACACCTTCCGGATCCCCTGCACCGCGTCGATCACCAGCACATTACTGATCACGACATCGCAGGTCTCACGTACGGCGGCGGCCTTGAGATGCAGCCCGTCACGGGCCGTCTTGCCGAAACCGGCCAGGAACTCGTCGCCGTGCCGCTGCGAGTCCGACTCCACACGGACGACGAGACCGGAATCACCGAGGACGACCCGGTCACCGGCGCGCGGACCGTGCACGGAGGCGTACTCGCGCGGGTCGATGTGCTCGGCGGCCGGCACGCCGTGGTCGGTGTGCCTGGTGGGCCTGCTCATGCTCGGTCTCCCTCCGTGGCCCCCAGGTATCCGCAGGCCGCGGCGCGGCGCAGAGCTTCGTGCTTCGCGCCGGGTGCGTCCAGCGCTCCGTCGACGAGACCGGCGAAGCCGATCGCGATCCGCGCGCCCCCGATCGGTACGAGACCGACCTCGGCCTCGCCTCCCGGGTCGAAGCGGAACGACGCCCCGGCGGGGATCGCGAGCCGCATCCCGTACGCCGCGGAGCGGTCGAAGTCGAGTCGCGGGTTGGCCTCGAAGAAGTGGAAGTGCGAGGTCACGCTGACCGGCACGGAAGCCGTGTTCCGCACGGCGAGCCGCACGTCCGGCTCGGGCTCCTCGTGCGCCGGTCCGGGCAGCACGGCGCCGGGGGCGGAGTCGCCGAGGGAGCCGCCCCGCAGCGGGTCGGCGACGACGGCGAGGCGGGAGCCGTCGTCGAAGACGGCCTCCACATGCACCTCGGTCACGACATCGGCGACGCCGGGCAGCACATCGTCCGGGCCGAGCACGGAGCGGGCGCGCTCCACGGCCTCGGCGAGGCGCAGTCCGTCACGGGCGGCCTCGCAGACGGTGTCGGCGATGAGGGCGGTCGACTCGGGGACGTTGAGTCGCAGCCCGCGGGCGCGGCGGGCACGGGCCAGCTCGGCCGCGTTGAACAGCAGCAGCCGGTCCCGCTCGGTGGGGGTGAGTCGCACGGCACTCCCTTGCTTCCAGTTAGTACGTCACTCTAAACCCGGATCCGAAATGAGCAAAGGATTGACGCGAAACCTTGACGTACTTCATGGTAGCCAGCCTAGATGAGTTAGAGCACCACTCAAACTGATGCCACGGACAGGGGACGCCGATGCCGATTGAACAGCGCGGAGTGGACACCATCCCGGAAGCGGAACGCACCAGCGGCCCGCGTGACCTCATCTCGATCCTGCTCGGCTCGAACCTCTGCCTGGGCGTGATCGTCTTCGGCTGGCTGCCGCCGTCGTTCGGGCTCGGCCTGTGGCCGTCGGTCACGGCGATCGTCGCGGGCACCGCCGTCGGCGTCCTCGTCACGGCCCCGCTCGCCCTGGTCTCGCTGCGCACCGCGACCAACCTCTCCACGTCCAGCGGCGCCGCCTTCGGCGTCCGCGGCCGCCTCATCGGCTCGGTCGTGGGCCTGCTGCTTTCCCTCGGCTACACCGCGCTGACGCTGTGGATCGGCGGCGACGTCATGATCGGCACGCTGGCCCGGCTGACCGGGATGCCGGACGGCGGCCTGGTGCACGCCCTGGTGTACGCGCTGCTCGCGGGCGCCACCGTGGTCGGCGCGGTCTTCGGCTACCAGCTGCTGCTCCGCCTGAGCAAGGCGCTCGCCGTCGGCATGACGGTGCTGCTCGCCCTCGGCGTTCTCGCGTACGCGGGCGACTTCACGACCGCCGCCCCGCCCGACACCCCGTACCTGCTCGGCTCGTTCTGGCCGACCTGGCTGTTCGCCGCGGTCGCCGCGGGGCTCAGCGGACCGGTCGCGTTCATCACCCTGCTCGGCGACTACTCCCGCTACATCTCCCCCACCCGGCACACACCCCGCACCGTCCTGCGCGCGACGGGTCTGGGCCTGACGGTGGGCCTCCTGCTGCCGCAGCTCTTCGGAACGTTCACCGCGCTCGCCGCCCGCGCCGGCCTGGACTACGCGGGCCCGCTGGTCGACGCGGCCCCCGGCTGGTACCTGCTCCCGCTCCTGCTCGCCGCCACCGCCGGCTCGGTCGGCAACGCGGGTCTGATGCTGTACTCGATGGGCCTCGACCTGGACGCGATCGTCCCGCGCGCCAGCCGTACGCAGGCCACGGTGATCGTCGCCGTCGTGGCCACCGCGTTCGTCTTCCTCGGCCACTTCGCGTGGGACGCCCAGTCGGCGATGACGTCCTTCGTCCTGCTGTTGACGGCGATCGGCACGCCCTGGGCGGTGATCACCCTCATCGGCCACCGGCGCCTGCGCGGCCGTTACGACCCGGAGGCCCTCCAGGTCTTCAACAACCGCTCCCGAGGCGGCATCTACTGGTACCGCGCCGGCTGGGAACCCCGCGCCACGACGGCCTGGACGGCGGGCGCGGTCATCGGCCTGGCCGCGGTCTCGACACCGCTGTACGAGGGCCCGCTGCTGCCGCTCACCGGAGGTGTGGACTGCAGCTTCGTGCTGTCGGGAGTGGTCGGGGGCGTGGTGTACGCGCTGCTCGCGCCGCGGGCCGCGAACGCGCCGGCGCCGGACGAGCTCGTCCTGGTGAGCTCGTCCGGCGATCGCACTTGAGCGTGCGGGCTTGAGGTCGCCGCTTGGGGCTCGGGCCGGCAACTCCAGCCCGTCCGGCGCTTGAGGACGAGGCCGAAGGCCGATGATCCAGCCCGTCCGGCGCTTGAGGACGAGGCCGAAGGCCGATGATCCAGCCCGTCCGGCGCTTGAGGACGAGGCCGAAGGCCGATGATCCAGCCCGTCCGGCGCTTGAGGACGAGCCGCAGGCGATCGACGATCAGCTGGTCGACGCCCACCGGCACGCCCCGGCAAGACCTCAGCCCAGCACGTGCATCCAGCCGTGCTTGTCCTCCGCCTTGCCCCGCTGGACGTCGAGCAGCGCCTCCCGCAGCCTCATCGTGGCGGGGCCCGGCTCGCCGTTGCCCTGGGTCCACTCGGTGCCGTCCGTCTTGACGGTGCCGACCGGGGTGATCACCGCGGCCGTACCGCAGGCGAAGACCTCGGTGAGCGTGCCGTTCGCGGTGTCCTCGCGCCACTGGTCGATGGAGACGCGCTCCTCCACGGACTCGTAGCCGAGGTCACGGGCGACCTCCAGGAGCGAGTCGCGCGTGATGCCCTCCAGGATCGAGCCGGTGAGGGTCGGCGTGACGATTTTGTCTCCGTACACGAAGTACAGGTTCATGCCGCCGAGTTCCTCGACCCACTTGTGCTCCACGGCGTCGAGGTAGCAGACCTGGTCGCAGCCCTGCTCCGCGGCCTCGGCCTGGGCGAGCAGCGAAGCGGCGTAGTTGCCACCGGTCTTGGCGTCGCCCATGCCGCCGGGCACGGCGCGCACGCGGTCCTGGGAGGCCCAGATGGAGACGGGCTTCACGCCGCCCGGGAAGTACGCGCCGGCCGGCGAGGCGATGACGACGAAAAGGTACTCACTGGCCGGCTTCACACCGAGCCCGACCTCCGTGGCGATCATGAACGGCCGCAGGTAGAGCGACTCCTCACCGCCGTGCGCCGGAACCCACGCCTTGTCGTGCTGGACGAGCACGTCGCAGGCCTCGACGAAGGTCTCGACCGGCAGCTCGGGCATGGCCAGGCGGCGGGCAGAGGCCTGGAAGCGGCGGGCGTTGGCGTCGGGCCGGAACGTGGCGACGGAGCTGTCGGGGCGGCGGTAGGCCTTGAGGCCCTCGAAGATCTCCTGGGCGTAGTGCAGGACGTTCGTCGCCGGGTCGAGCGACAGCGGGCCGTACGGCACCAGCTGACCGTCGTGCCAGCCACGCCCCTCCGTCCACTTGATGGTGACCATGTGGTCGGTGAAGTGGCGGCCGAACCCGGGGTTGGCCAGGATCGCGTCCCGCTCCGCGTCGGAGAGCGGCGTTGAGGAGGGCTTGAGCTCGATCGTGGGCGTCGTCATGAGTGCTTGTCCTTCACCGTTTCGTGTGTGTCGGACCGCGCTCACGCCGCGCTGAGGCGACTGTCTCGTACTCGCTTACCCGCATTTCGCGGCCCCACGTCCGATTATCGCTCGGGAGGGGCTGTGACTGAAACGGTGTGGCTGCGGTCCAGATGTCGATGGTGGCACCCGGCGGCGCATACGAGAAGCCGCCGGGTGCGTGTGCGACCCGGCGGCTTGGTAACCCTGAGGTGGAGCGGCCGGGTCAGCCGGCTACTCGCCCGGCGAGCGCGTCGCCGATCTCGTCCGTGGTACGGGAGTTCTCGCCGCGCTCGGCCAGGTCGGCGGAGACGGCGTCCTCGATGCGCGCGGCCTCGGCGTCGTACCCGAGGTGGCGCAGGAGGAGGGCGACGGAGAGGACCGTGGCCGTGGGGTCGGCCTTGGCCTGACCGGCGATGTCCGGGGCCGAGCCGTGCACGGGCTCGAACATGGACGGGAACTCGCGGCTCGGGTTGATGTTCCCGGAGGCCGCGACGCCGATGCCGCCGGAGACGGCCGCGGCGAGGTCGGTGATGATGTCGCCGAAGAGGTTGTCGGTGACGATCACGTCGAAGCGGGCCGGGTCGGTGACGAGGTAGATCGTCGCGGCGTCGACGTGGATGTAGTCGGTGGTGACCTCGGGGAACTCCTCGGCCACGCGGTTGAAGACGTCCGTCCACAGGTGTCCCGCGTACGCCAGGACGTTGTTCTTGTGGACCAGGGTCAGCTTCTTGCGCGGGCGGGCCTGCGCGCGGGCGAAGGCGTCCCGGACGACGCGCTCGACACCGAAGGCCGTGTTCACGGAGACCTCGGTGGCGACCTCGTGCGGGGTGCCCTTGCGGATGGTGCCGCCGTTGCCGGTGTACGGACCCTCGGTGCCTTCGCGTACGACGACGAAGTCGATCTCGGGCTGGCCCGCGAGCGGAGTCGGGACACCCGGGAGCAGGCGGCTCGGGCGCAGATTGACGTGGTGGTCGAAGAGGAAGCGGAGCTTCAGCAGGAAGCCGCGCTCCAGGACCCCGGACGGGACGCTCGGGTCGCCGATGGCGCCGAGCAGGATCGCGTCGTGCCGCTTGAGGGCGTCCGTGTCGGCGTCGGTGAGGGTCTCACCGGTGGCGTGGTACCGCTTCGCGCCGAAGTCGAACTCCTTCGTCTCCAGCTTCACATCCTGCGGGAGCACGGCACCGAGAACCTTGAGCCCCTGGGCCACGACCTCCGGGCCGATGCCGTCGCCGGGGATGACTGCGAGATTGATGCTGCGAGACATGGTTTTGAGGGTACGCGGTTGTCTTACCCGGTGACACTCGGTGTCCGTTATATGGACGGCCCCCAGGGGGCTCCGCCCCCGGCCCCCCGCTCCTCAAACGCCGGAGGGGCTGATTCCGCCGTCGCCCGACCGCTGCGCCGTCGCGGCTGGCCGCGCAGTTCCCCGCGCCCCTGTCGGGGCACGAATCCCCAGCGAGGCCGCGTATGACTGTCTCCGCACTCGCCGAGAACGGCGAGCGCGTCGACCACTTCGAGGTCGTACGAGGACGGGCCCAGAGGTCTCAGTGACCTCAGTGACCCGTCTCGCCGCCGTTGTCCCTCCGGTCGAGAGCGCGCTGGAGGGCGGCGGCGGCGTTCTTGCGCTCGGTCTCCCCGATGCGGGGGGCGCGGCGGACTCGGCGGGCGGCGACGGTCGTCTCGGTCATGAGGATTCGACTCCTTGAGGGGCACGACGGAGTGCGGAGAGGGGTTTCTACGAGACGCCGGAAGGCAGGCGGGGAGCCCGGGGCCCGCAGGGGTTGCCTGCGTGAGGGCCGGCTCACGACCGCCATTCGCTGGATCGAGCGAGACGTTCGGCTCCTACCAAGCTAAGCCAGCATCGAGCCGCTGTCTCTACAATTACTCGGACTTCCTACTATCTGAGACGGCGATCATGAAGCGGGCCCGCGGAGGCCCTTCCGCCGGTCCTCTCGCCGCCCGGTCACAGCACATCCCCGTCCCGCCAGTCGAAGACCAGCTCGTCGCCCGCGCTCGCGGCCAGGGGCGGCCAGACGTACGTCGAACCCTCCTCGTCGGGGAGGCGGAGCGGACCCATGGAGGGGTCGGCGGCCAGCACGAGTCCGGGCCACACCTGCCAGCCGCGCGAGGCGTACAGCAGTGCGCCCTCGTCGGAGGCCGACAGCGCCCCGAAGTCGTGACCACGCTCGACGATCTGCTCCAGAGCTCCCATGATCTGCCCGCCCAGCCCACGCCTGCGGACGTCCGCACGCACCGCGAGGGCCTCCACGTATCCGACGCGCCGCCAGCGGCCCGCGTGCCGCACCCGGCGCTGCACCACGGCGCCGTGGGCGAGCAGGCGGCCGCCGTCGAGGATGCGGGCGTGAAGGCCACCCAGGCAGTGGTCCCAGTCCTCCACGCCGAAGTCCCCGTCGAAGGCGGCGTCCAACAGGGCGCGTACGTCGGCGAGTTCGGGGGCGGTGAGGACGCTGGTGTGGGTGAGGAGGAGTTCGGTCACCGGGTCACCGTACGTACCGGCGATCGGTCGCCGCACTCCGAAATCCGGGCGGAATGCCCTCTGTCCAGGAGAGCGGGGCGCGCGGCAGACTTCGGCGTATGAGCGAGACTGCGCACTGGACCCCGGTCCACGGAGAGCCCTACCGGCCCGTCCCCTACCGTCCCGAGCGGATGCCGCACGACGAGTCGCTGGCCCGCGCCGCCGAGCTGCGGGAGCGGATGCAACGGCGGCGCACCGTACGGCAGTTCGCGCCCGACCCCGTACCCGAGCAGGCCGTACGGGACGCGATCGCGTGTGCGTCGACCGCGCCGTCCGGGGCGCATCAGCAGCCGTGGACGTTCGTGCTCGTACGCGACCCGGACGTGCGGCGGCGGATCCGCGCGGCGGCCGAGCACGAGGAGCAGGTCAGTTACGACGGGCGGCTCGGCGAGGAGTGGCTGGCGGCGCTGCGGCCGCTCGGCACGGACGAGGTGAAGCCCCATCTGACGGACGCCCCGGCCCTGATCGTCGTCTTCCAGCAGCGCTACTGGCTCGGCGCGGACGGCACCCGGCACAAGCACTACTACGTCGACGAGTCGGTGGGCATCGCCGTCGGCATGCTGCTCTCGGCCCTGCATCTGTCGGGGCTCGCGGCGCTGGTGCACACGCCGAGCCCGATGCGGTTCCTCGGCCAGGTCCTCGACCGGCCGGAGAACGAGAAGGCGTTCGCGGTGATCCCGGTCGGCTACCCGGCACCGGACTGCCACGTCCCGGACCTGGTGCGGAAGTCGCTCGACCAGGTGCTGGTGGAAGTCTGACCCGCACGTACACCGCCCCCCCCGTACGTACACCGCCCCCGTCCGGTGCGGTCACCGTACGGGGGCGGGTGTTCAAGCGGGCAGTGAACCTCAGCCCATGTGCGGGTAGGAGTAGTCGGTCGGCGAGACCAGCGACTCCTTGATGGCGCGGGTCAGCGTCCAGCGCATCAGGTTCTGCGGGGCGCCGGCCTTGTCGTTGGTGCCGGAGGCGCGGCCGCCGCCGAAGGGCTGCTGGCCGACGACGGCGCCGGTCGACTTGTCGTTGATGTAGAAGTTGCCCGCGGCGAAGCGGAGCTTCTCCATCGCGTCGGCCGCGGCCGCACGGTCACCGGCGATGATCGAGCCGGTCAGCGCGTACGCGGACACGGACTCCATCTGCGCCAGCATCTCCTCGTACTTGTCGTCCTCGTAGACGTGCACGGCGAGGATCGGGCCGAAGTACTCGGTCGTGAAGACCTCATTCTCGGGGTCGGTGCACTCGATGACGGTCGGGCGGACGAAGTAGCCCTCCGAGTCGTCGTACGTGCCGCCCGCGATGACCGTGCAGGACTCGTCCGCCTTGGCGCGGTCGATCGCGGCCTTGTTCTTCGCGAAGGAACGGTCGTCGATGACGGCGCCGATGAAGTTCGACAGGTCGGTGACGTCACCCATCTTGATGCCGTCGACCTCGGCCGCGAACTGCTCCTTGAAGCCGTTGTTCCAGATCGAGGCGGGGACGTACGCACGCGACGAGGCGGAGCACTTCTGGCCCTGGAACTCGAAGGAACCGCGGGTCAGCGCCGTCTTCAGGACCGCCGGGTCGGCCGACGGGTGGGCGACGACGAAGTCCTTGCCGCCGGTCTCACCGACGATGCGCGGGTACGAGCGGTACTTCTCGATGTTGTTGCCGACCGTCTTCCACAGGTGCTGGAAGGTCTTGGTCGAACCGGTGAAGTGGATGCCCGCGAGCTCCGGGTGCTCCAGGGCGACCTCCGAGACCGCCAGGCCGTCACCCGTGACCAGGTTGATGACGCCCTTCGGCAGCCCGGCCTCCTCAAGCAGCTGCATCAGCAGCACGGCGGCGTGGGTCTGCGTCGGGGACGGCTTCCACACGACCACGTTGCCCATGAGGGCGGGCGCGGTCGGCAGGTTGCCCGCGATGGCCGTGAAGTTGAACGGCGTGATCGCGTACACGAAGCCTTCGAGCGGGCGGTGGTCCAGACGGTTCCACACACCCGGCGCGTTGGCCGGGGGCTGCTCGGCGAGGATCTGGCGGGCGTACGAGACGTTGAAGCGCCAGAAGTCGACGAGCTCGCAGGGGGTGTCGATCTCCGCCTGCTGGGCGGTCTTCGACTGGCCGAGCATCGTCGAGGCGGCGAGCGTCTCGCGCCAGGGGCCGGAGAGCAGTTCGGCGGCGCGCAGGATGATCGCGGCACGGTCGTCGAAGGACAGCGCGCGCCAGGCCGGGGCGGCGGCGAGCGCGGCGTCGATCGCGTCCTGCGCGTCCTGCGTGGTGGCGTTGCGCGCGGTGCCGAGGACCTTCTGGTGGTTGTGCGGCTGTACGACCTGGAAAGTCTCGCCGCCACCGAGACGACGCTCGCCGCCGATGAAGCACGGCAGGTCGATCGGGTTCTCGGCCAGCTCCTTGAGCTTGGCCTCCAGGCGGACGCGCTCGGCGGAGCCGGGGGCGTAGCCGTGCACCGGCTCATTGACGGGGGTGGGGACCTGGGTCACGGCGTCCATGTATTCCGTCCTCCTTGGTGGGGTTCTGATGAGGGGTGTGGGGCTCGGCCCTGGGCCAAGTCTCGGTGCCCGGCGGTCAGTTCTTGGTGATCGTCGAGCGGGCGAAGAAGAGCAGGTTGGCCGGCTTCTCCGCGAGGCGCCGCATGAAGTAGCCGTACCAGTCGGTGCCGTACGCGGTGTAGACACGCATGCGGTGTCCCTCGGCGGCCAGCCGGACGTGCTCCTCGCTGCGGATGCCGTACAGCATCTGGAACTCGTACTCGTCCAGCTTGCGCCCGGCACGGCGGGCGAGCTCCTGGCTGATGGCGATGAGTCGCGGGTCGTGGGACCCGATCATCGGGTAACCCTCGCCGTGCATCAGGATCTTCAGGATGCGGACGTACGCCTTGTCGATCTCGCCCTTGTCCTGGTACGCGACCTCGGCGGGCTCCTTGTAGGCGCCCTTCACGATCCGGACCCGGCTGCCGTTCGCGGCGAGGCGGCGGGCGTCGTCCTCGGTGCGGAACAGGTACGCCTGGATGACGCAGCCGGTCTGCGGGAAGTCCTTCCGCAGCTCGTCGTGGATGGCGAACATCGAGTCGAGGGTCGTGTGGTCCTCCGCGTCAAGGGTCACCGTGGTGCCGATGGCGGCGGCGGCCTCGACGACGGGGCGCACATTGGCAAGCGCCAGCTCGTGGCCGCCCGCGAGCGCCTGGCCGAACATCGACAGCTTCACGGACATCTCGGCCTTGGTGCCGAGGCCGAGGCCCTTGAGGTGCGCGATCAGGTCCAGGTACGCGTCCCGGGCGGCGGCGGCCTGCTCGGGCGTCGTGATGTCCTCGCCGACGACGTCGAGGGTCACTTCGAGGCCCTTGGCGACGGCGTCCTCGACGACCGGCACGACCTGGTCGACGGTCTCGCCGGGGATGAACCGCTCGACGACCTGCTTGGTGCCCGGCGCGGCCGACACGAAGCGGCGCATCTTGTCGCTGCGCGACGCGGCGAGAATCACGGGAGCCAGCACGGGGCACCTCCAGAACGGATGTGAAGGGAGCGGCTCCCGGGCGGTCGGTGACCGAAAGGGAGCGGCAGGGGGAACCACCGTGAAACCTAAGGTTCGCTCCGATCCTGAACCATCGACAGGTGTCACGCATCCGTGCCCTGCATCTCAGACATCTGTATGGGACAGGCTTCCGGGTGCCGCACAATGGCCCTCGTGAAGGGCGACTACCAGGACCTGGTCGATGAGATCTCCGCGCTGCTCGGCGCGCCCGCGACCTTGGAGAACCGGGACTTCGAGCTGATCGCGTTCGGCGCGCAGGACAGCGACGGCATGGACGAGCTGGACCTCGATCCGGTGCGGACGCGCTCGATCCTGACCAGGAAGTCCACGGCCGCGGTGCGGTCCTGGTTCGAGGGCTTCGGCATCACCCGCGCGGACGGCCCGGTGCGCATCCCGGCGGCCCCGGACGCGGGCGTCCTCCGGGCCCGGATCTGTCTTCCGGTACGTCACCGGGGCGTGGTCCACGGGTACGTGTGGCTGCTCGACTCCGAGCCGGGCCCTTCTGCCGCCCAGCTGGACGCGGCCCTCCAGGTGACGGAGCGGATCGGGGTGCTGCTCGCGGCGGAGGAGTCGGCGGGCGACGACGTGGCCCGCGAGCTGCGCGCCCTGCTCACCGCGCCGTCCGCCGCGCAGCGCGAGGCGGCGACGACGGCCCTGCGGGACGCGCTCGGCGCGGCGGCCGACGAGCTGCACGCGCTGGTGTGCGTCACGCCGTGGCCGGCGTCGGCCTCTCCGGGTGCGGCGGGGCGGGCGCCGGGGACGGTGGCGGTGTGCACGGTCGCGGGGGCTTTCGGGGCGGCTCAGGTGCTGGCCGCGCTGGTGCGGCTGCGCTCGGCGGAGGTGCTGGGCCCGGCCCGTACGGCGGCCGCCCGGCTCCTCGACGCTGGCGACGGCGGTACGGGTACGGCGGGCATCGCGGTGCCGCGGCGCGGGCTCGCCGAACTGCCCGCCGCCTGGCAGGAGGCGGTCGCGTCGGCGCGGGCGGCGGGGGCGCGGCTCGGGGGGCCCGGTGGTACGGCGGTCGGGGCCGAACGGGTCGCGGAGTGGGCGGAGTTGGGCCCGTACCGCCTGCTCACGGCGCTGCCTGCGCGGGCGGCGCACGATCCGGTGGCGGACGCGCTCCTCGCCCGGCCCGAACTCGCCCGCACCGCCGAGGTGTTCCTCGACCAGGCGGGCCAGGCGGGGCGCGCGGCGACGGTACTCGGCGTGCACCGGCAGACGCTGTACTACCGCTTGTCGCGGGTGGAGCAGCTCACTGGGCTCGACCTGGACGCGGGTGAGGACCGGTTGCTGCTGCACATGGCGCTCAAGGCGGCCCGGCTTTAGTTCCTCCCCTCCCCGCCCCTTCCCGAAAGTCCTGCGGACAGCCACGGGGCTCCGCCCCGGACCCCGCTCCTCAAACGCCGGAGGGGCTGAATTTTCAGCCCCTCCGGCGTTTGAGGAGGCCCGTCCGGCGAGGACTTCGGGAAGGGGCGGGGTGGGGAAGAAGAAAGCGGGGCCCGAGGCGCGCAACCGCACCCCGAGCCCCGCCAACTCCCCCCACTACTCCGACAAGTTCACCGACCGAGCCGACGTCGCGCCGATCTCCGCCGCCAGCTCCGTCAGGACCTGCGCCGGCACCGTGTCGTCCACCGTGAGGACCGCCAGCGCCTCGCCCCCGGCCGCCGCACGCGACACCTGCATGCCCGCGATGTTCAGCCCACCCTCACCGAGCACCCGGCCGACCGTGCCGACGACACCGGGACGGTCCGCGTACCGCAGCACCACCATGTGGTCGGCGAGCGCCAGGTCGATGTCGTGCTCGCCGATCGCGACGATCTTCTGCAGGTGCTTCGGCCCGGCCAGCGTGCCGGAGACCGCGATCTCCTCACCGCCGGACAGCGTGCCGCGCACCGTGACGACGTTGCGGTGGTCGGGCGACTCGGACGTGGTGGTCAGCCGCACCTCGACGCCGCGCTCCTGCGCGAACAGCGGGGCGTTCACGTACGACACCGTCTCGTCCACGACGTCCTCGAACACGCCCTTGAGCGCGGAGAGTTCGAGCACCTTGACGTCGTGCTGGGTGATCTCGCCGCAGACCTCGACGTCCAGGCGGACGGCGACCTCACCGGCGAGCGAGGTGAAGATCCGGCCGAGCTTCTCGGCGAGCGGCAGACCCGGGCGCACGTCCTCGGCGATGACACCGCCCTGGACGTTCACCGCGTCCGGCACCAGCTCACCGGCGAGCGCGAGGCGCACCGACTTGGCGACGGCGATGCCCGCCTTCTCCTGCGCCTCGTCCGTGGAGGCGCCGAGGTGCGGGGTGCAGACGACCTGGTCGAACTCGAAGAGCGGCGAGTCCGTGCACGGCTCCTTGGCGTACACGTCCAGGCCGGCGCCGGCGACGCGGCCCTCCTTGAGCGCGGAGAACAGCGCCTCCTCGTCGACGATCCCGCCGCGCGCGGCGTTCACGATGCGGACGCTCGGCTTGACCTTGTGCAGCGCCTCGTCACCGATGAGACCGAGGGTCTCGGGCGTCTTCGGCAGGTGCACGGTGATGAAGTCGGAGACCTCGAGGAGCTCGTCGAGCGAGAGCAGCTTGACGCCCATCTGCGCGGCCCGCGCGGGCTGGACGTAGGGGTCGTACGCGACGACCTTCATGCCGAAGGCCGACATGCGCTGGGCGACCAGGACGCCGATGCGGCCGAGGCCGACGACGCCGAGGGTCTTCTCCGCCAGCTCGACACCCGTGTACTTGGAGCGCTTCCACTCGCGGTTCTTCAGCGCGGTGTTGGCCTGCGGGATGTTCCGCGCGGTGGCGACGAGAAGGCCGCAGGCCAGCTCGGCGGCGGTGACGATGTTGGACGTCGGGGCGTTGACGACCATCACGCCGGCCTTGGTGGCGGCGGAGACGTCGACGTTGTCCAGACCGACGCCGGCGCGCGCGACGACCTTGAGCTTGCCCGCGGCGGCGATGGCCTCGGCGTCCACCTTGGTGGCGGAGCGGACCAGGATCGCGTCGACGTCGGCGATCGCGGGGATCAGCTCGGCGCGGTCGGCGCCGTTGCACTGCCGGATCTCGAAGTCCGGACCCAGCGCGTCCACGGTCGCGGGCGACAGCTCTTCGGCGATGAGTACGACGGGTTTGGCAGGGTTCGAGCTCACGTGTGTCCTCACAAGTCCATTGCGGACGGCCGTCCCGACGGCCGCAGGCGGTGGAGGGGCAAGCCGCGTGGAAGACGCACGACGCTGTGGGCCTGACGCGTATGTAGTACGGCAGTCTAGTGCCGGTGCGGAGGTGGTCTTGCGCCTCTGCGGAAGGGATCACCCGTCCGTGTGCGACGGGTTGGACAACAGGGCCGGAGCAAGCTGCTCCGGCCCTGTCGCCTGAGGCTTACGCCTCCTCGTTCACCCAGCTCATGAGCTTGCGCAGCTCCTTGCCGGTGGTCTCCAGGAGGTGCTCGGAGTCCTGCTTCTTGTACTCGTTGTACTTCTTCAGACCGCCGTGGTACTCGTCCATCCAGTTCTTGGCGAACGTGCCGTCCTGGATCTCCGCGAGGACCTTCTTCATCTCGGCCTTGGTGGCGTCCGTGATGATGCGCGGGCCGGTGACGTAGTCGCCCCACTCGGCGGTCTCGGAGATGGACCAGCGCATCTTCTCCAGGCCGCCCTCGTACATGAGGTCCACGATGAGCTTCAGCTCGTGCAGGCACTCGAAGTACGCGATCTCCGGCTGGTAGCCGGCCTCGGTCAGGGTCTCGAAACCGGCCTTGACCAACGCGGCCGTACCACCGCAGAGAACGGCCTGCTCGCCGAACAGGTCGGTCTCGGTCTCCTCGGTGAAGGTCGTCTTGATGACGCCGGCGCGGGTGCCGCCGATGCCCTTCGCGTACGAGAGCGCCAGCGCGAAGCCGTTGCCGGTCGCGTCCTGCTCGACGGCGGCGATGCACGGAACGCCGCGGCCCTCCTCGTACTGGCGGCGGACCAGGTGGCCCGGGCCCTTGGGGGCGACCATGCAGACGTCGACGCCCGCCGGGGGCTTGATGAAGCCGTAGCGGATGTTGAGGCCGTGGCCGAAGAACAGGGCGTCGCCGTCCTTCAGGTTCGGGGCGATGGTCTCCTCGTAGACCTGGGCCTGGATCGGGTCCGGGACGAGGATCATGATGACGTCGGCCTCGGCGGCGGCCTCCGACGGGGTGACCACGCGCAGGCCCTGCTCCTCGGCCTTGGCCTTGGACTTGGAGCCCTCGTGCAGGCCGACGCGGACGTCGACGCCCGAGTCGCGCAGGGACAGCGCGTGGGCGTGGCCCTGGCTGCCGTAACCGATGACCGCGACCTTGCGGCCCTGGATGATGGACAGGTCGGCGTCGTCGTCGTAGAACAGCTCGGCCACTGGAGATCTCCTATGTGTGCTGGTGGTGCGTCCCACCGTACGGCGGGCTCAGGGTGAGAGGGTGTCGGGTCTCGGTATCCGAGAGGCGCGCCGCGGGGGCGCGTCGGCGCGTCAGGCCGAACGGTCGAGGGCGCGCAGCGAGCGGTCCGTGATGGAGCGCGAGCCGCGGCCGATGGCGATCGTGCCGGACTGGACGAGTTCCTTGATGCCGTAGGGCTCCAGCATCCTGAGCATCGCCTCCAGCTTGTCGCTGGATCCGGTGGCCTCGATGGTGACCGCCTCGGGCGAGACGTCCACGGTCTTGGCGCGGAACAGCTGGACGATCTCGACGATCTGCGAGCGGGTCTCGTTGTCGGCGCGGACCTTGGCGAGGACGAGTTCGCGCTGGACGGCCTGGCCGGGCTCGAGCTCCACGATCTTCAGGACGTTGACGAGCTTGTTCAGCTGCTTGGTGACCTGTTCGAGGGGGAGGTCCTCGACGTTGACCACGATGGTGATGCGGGAGATGTCGGGGTGCTCGGTGACGCCGACGGCGAGCGAGTCGATGTTGAAGCCGCGGCGCGAGAACAGGGCGGTGATCCGGGCCAGGACACCGGGCTTGTTCTCGACCAGGACGGAGAGCGTGTGCTTGGACATGTCTCGTGAGTCTCTCTTTCGCTCTCTTGGGCCTCAGTCGTCTGCCATGTCGCCGAAGTCGGGGCGGACGCCCCGGGCGGCCATGACCTCGTCGTTGGAGGTGCCGGCGGCGACCATCGGCCAGACCTGGGCGTCCTCGTGGACGATGAAGTCGACGACGACCGGGCGGTCGTTGATCTCGTTCGCCTTGGCGATGACCGCGTCGAGCTCGGCCGGGTCCTCGCAGCGCAGCGCGACACAGCCCATGGCCTCGGACAGCTTCACGAAGTCCGGGACGCGGGTGCCCTTGCGGGCGGCCTTGCTGGCGCCGAGCTGGGAGCCGGTGTTCTCGTGGCCGGTGTCGTCGGCGTGCAGGACGGTGTTGGAGTACCGGCCGTCGTAGAACAGGTTCTGCCACTGGCGGACCATGCCGAGGGCGCCGTTGTTGATGACGGCGACCTTGATCGGGATGTTGTTCAGGGCGCAGGTGGTCAGTTCCTGGTTGGTCATCTGGAAGCAGCCGTCGCCGTCGATCGCCCAGACCGGGGCATCGGGGCGGCCGGCCTTGGCGCCCATGGCGGCGGGGACCGCGTAGCCCATGGTTCCGGCGCCGCCGGAGTTGAGCCAGGTGGCGGGCTTCTCGTAGTCGATGAAGTGCGCGGCCCACATCTGGTGCTGGCCGACGCCGGCCGCGAACACCGTGCCCTCCGGGGCGAGTTGGCCGATCCGCTGGATGACCTGCTGCGGGGCGAGGCTGCCGTCCTCGGGCAGGTCGAAGCTGAGCGGGTAGGTCTCGCGCCAGCGGTCGAGCAGCTCCCACCAGGCGGCGTACCCGTCCTGGGCGGCCTCGCCGACGTGACCCTCGCCGTGCTCGGTCTGCAGGGCCAGGACCAGGTCGGCGATGACCTCGCGGGCGTCACCGACGATCGGGACGTCGGCGGCGCGGTTCTTGCCGATCTCCGCGGGGTCGATGTCGGCGTGCACGATCTTCGCGTACGGGGCGAAGGAGTCGAGCTTGCCGGTGACGCGGTCGTCGAAGCGGGCTCCGAGGGCGACGATCAGGTCGGCCTTCTGCAGCGCGGTGACGGCGGTGACCGCACCGTGCATGCCCGGCATTCCCACGTGCAGCTCGTGACTGTCGGGGAACGCGCCGAGCGCCATCAGGGTGGTGGTGACGGGCGCCCGGGTGAGTTCTGCGAGGACCTTCAGCTCGGCGGTGGCGTGCGCCTTGAGCACACCGCCGCCGACGTACAGGACGGGCCGCTTGGCCTGGGCGATCAGCTTGGCAGCCTCGCGGATCTGCTTGGCGTGCGGCTTGGTCACCGGCCGGTAGCCCGGCAGGTCGGCCTGCGGCGGCCAGCTGAACGTGGTCCGCGCCTGCAGCGCGTCCTTGGCGATGTCCACCAGGACCGGGCCCGGACGGCCGGTGGAGGCGATGTGGAAGGCCTCCGCGATCGTCTTCGGGATGTCCTCGGCCTTGGTGACCAGGAAGTTGTGCTTGGTGATCGGCATGGTGATGCCGACGATGTCCGCCTCCTGGAAGGCGTCCGTGCCGATGGCCTTCGAGGCGACCTGGCCGGTGATCGCGACCAGCGGCACCGAGTCCATGTGCGCGTCGGCGATCGGGGTGACCAGGTTGGTGGCGCCGGGGCCCGAGGTGGCCATGCAGACGCCGACCTTGCCGGTGGCCTGCGCGTAACCGGTGGCCGCGTGGCCCGCGCCCTGCTCGTGGCGGACCAGGATGTGGCGGACCTTGGCGGAGTCCATGAGCGGGTCGTAGGCCGGCATGATCGCGCCGCCCGGGATGCCGAATACCGTCTCGGCCCCGACTTCCTCGAGAGAACGAATGAGGGACTGCGCACCCGTCAGCTGCTGGGCGGGGGCGGTCTGCTGTCCAGAGGGTCGGGGCCGCGGCTGCGGATGGGCCCCGGTGGCCTGCTCGGTCATCGGCGTCTCTTCTCGAAGCTAAGAGGGTGTTTTGCGAGGATATGTGAGGTGCCAGTGCAACAAAAAACCCCTCGTGCCCGGAGGCAAGCGAGGGGAGCGCGTCGGTGCCAGTAGCGCTGAGATCTCTGCGGTGTCCGCAGTCCCAGCCTTAGCCGACGCGCTTTCCAAGTACGAGAATTCGGGTGCGCATGGCATTGACCCTCTCCCCACCCCCCAGGATGTGTCAAGTGGGTGGGACGGCCGTCTCATTATGTGAGCGCAAGCGGGTGTCTCTGGTAGAGCCGATCACCCCGCCGCCCACGAAGACCGGCTCGGCCGGCCCCTGCGGCAGCGCGTAGTCGCCCGCGACGAGGGCACTGCGCAGGCGGAGCTCGTCGAGGGGCCCGGAGAAGGCCATGCCCTGGCCGTGCGTGCAGCCCATCTCGCGCAGGGCGACGACCTGCTCCGGAAGGTCCACGCCGTCGGCCACCGACTGCAGGCCGAGGTCGCCCGCGATGCGCAGGAGACCGCTGGTGATCTTGTGCAGCCTGGCCGATTCGACGACACCCTCGACCAGGGAGCGGTCCAGCTTCAGTACGTCCACGGGGAGCCGGCGCAGCGCGTTGATCGCGGCGTGGCCGGTGCCCAGGCCGTCCAGGGCGATCCGGACGCCGAGCCTGCGCAGTGCGGCCAGGCGCCGCTCCAGGTCGTCCAGGGGCGTGCGCGGGTCGCTGTCGGCCAGCTCGATGACGAGGGCGCCGGAGGGCAGTCCGTACCGCGTCAGGAGCGCCTCGACGGAGCCGAGGGGCATGGAGCGGTCGAGGAGGCGCTGCGCGCTCATCCGGACGGTCACGGGGACGGCGTGCCCGGCGCGACCGCGCTCGGCGGCCTGCTCGACGGCCTCCTCCAGGAGCCAGCGGCCCAGCTCGGCGGCGCGGTCGTGGTCGTCGGCCACGCGCAGGAACTCGGCGGGCGTGAACAGGATGCCCTGGGCCGAGCGCCATCTGGCCTGCGCGGCGACGGCGGTGACGTCCCCGGAGTCGAGCGAGACCACCGGCTGGTGCAGCAGCGCGAACTCGCCCTCGTGCAGCGCGCTGCGCAGCCGCGTGGCGAGCTCGGCCTTGCGGACCACCTCGGCCTGCATCTGGGGCGCGTAGAGCACGACGCGGCCCTTGCCCGCGGCCTTGGCGCGGTACATCGCGAGGTCGGCGTTGCGCAGCAACTCCCCCGCCGTGACGCCGGGTTCGGCGAAGGAGACGCCGATGGAGGCGGCCACGCGCACCTCCTGGCCGTCGATGGTGTACGGCTCGGAGAGTCTGAGCCGGAGCCGGTCCGCGAGCTCGTAGATGTGCCGTTCACGCGCCGCGCGGTCGCGGGTGCCGTCGCCGACGATGAGCGCCGCGAACTCGTCACCGCCGAGGCGGGCGGCGGTGTCCCCGGAGCGCACCGATTCGGCCAGTCGGCGGGCTGCCTGGACGAGGAGTTCGTCGCCCGCCTGGTGGCCGATGGTGTCGTTGACGCCCTTGAAGCCGTCGAGGTCGATGAAGAGCACGGCGGTGCCGCGGTCCCCGATGCGCCTGCCGCCGAGGGCGCCCGCGACGCGCTTGGTGAACAGGGCGCGGTTGGGCAGGTCGGTGAGCGGGTCGTGCTCGGCGTTGTGCTGCAACTGGGCCTGCAGGCGCACCCGTTCGGTCACGTCACGGCTGTTGAAGATGAGGCCGCCGTGGTGTCTGTTGACGGTCGACTCCACGTTCAGCCAGCTGCCGCTGCCGGAGCGGAAGCGGCACTCGATGCGCGTGGTCGGCTCGTCCTGCGGTCGTACGGCGAGGAAGCGGCGGATCTCGTGGACGACGCGGCCGAGGTCGGCGGGGTGGATCAGCGTGGCCAGCTCGGAGCCGACCAGCTCGTCCGCGTCCCGGCCCCAGACTCCGGCGGCGGCCGGGCTGACGTACCGCAGGATGCCGTTCGGGGCGGCGATCATGATGACGTCGCTGGAGCCCTGCACCAGGGAGCGGAAGTGGTTCTCCTTCTGGGCGAGTTCCTGGGTGAGCGTGATGTTGTCGAGCAGCATGATCGCCTGCCGCACGACCAGGGCGAGCACGACCGTACAGGCGGTGAAGAGCACGACGCGGTCGACGCTGCGGCCGTCCAGGGTGTTGTAGAGAATCCCCAGCGTGCAGACGGCGGCGGCCAGATACGGGGTGAGTGCGGCCAGCGAGCCCGCGATCGGCCGCGGTCCGCGCCCGGCGCCGCGCCGCGGTCCGGTCGCGTCCGCCGCGCGTCGCGCCTCGGGCCCCGGCTCGCTCCCGACCGGCTCGCGGGGGGTGGTCCACGGGGCGTACGCGAGGAGCAGGGAGCCGGCGAACCAGCCGGCGTCGAGGATCTGGCCCGAGCGGTACGCCTCCCGCAGCAGCGGGGAGGTGAACAGGGCGTCGCACATCACCGTCAGGGCTATCGCGGCGATCGCCGTGTTCACCGCGGAGCGGTTGGTCGCGGAGCGCCGGAAGTGCAGGGCGAGGACCATGCTGACGAGCGCGATGTCGAGCAGTGGGTACGCGAGCGACAGCGCGGCGTGCGAGACACTCAGGTCGCCGAACTCGGCCGTGTGCGCGAGGGCCAGGCTCCAGGCGAGCGTCAGGAGCGAGCCGCCGATCAGCCAGGAGTCGAGGCCGAGGCAGACCCAGCCGGCGCGCGTGACGGGCCGCTTGGCGAGCACGAGCAGCCCGACGATGGCGGGCGGCGCGAAGCACAGGAAGAACAGGTCGGCGAGGCACGGGCTCGGCACGGGGCGCTGGAGCACCACTTCGTACCAGCCCCAGACGGCGTTGCCGAGCGCCGCCATCGCGGAGGAGATGCCGAACAGCAGCCAGGCGGGCCGGAAGCGGCTGTGCTTGCTGCGGGCGTAGAGGAAGCACGACACGGCGGCCACGGCGGCGGCGGCGCTGAGGCCGAAGTCGCCCATGATGTACGAGAGTTCGGCCGAGCCCCAGCCGACGGCGGAGCCCGCCGCGTACGCCGCGCAGACGCCCGCGAGCAGCAGCTGGTTCAGCTGGCTGCGGCGCGGGTCGAGGAGGCGGACCTGCCACGCTCCCGGCGCGTTCACCGGGCCACCCACCTCGGGCGGGGCCACCGGGCCTTCGCGTCCCCGGCGGGCGCGGTCCTGCCGCGCAGCGCTCGCGCGTAGGGAGCCCTCGTGCGTGGCGGTGCCCCGCGGAGCGCTCTGCGGTCGCTCGCGGGCAGTGGAACGCGCGGTGGTCGCCGCCGGCGGCCGTGCCGCTTCGGAGTGTTCGCCCATCGGCCGTACATCGCCCGTCGCCCCCTCGTCCTCTGCTGTCTCCCCGGCGCCGAACTCCGCCTGGCGCAGCCCCTGTCGGGACGATACACCAGTCTCGTCACTCAGGGACATAGTCTCTCTACGCTCCGTGACGACCAGCGGCGATGCAAGCACGGGGCGCACGCGGGCGATGGCGGAGCGTGCGCAACGGCCTTGAGAAATGGCCCAGTTGAGGCGTTTATTTAGTGATGTGTACGACGTTGTCCACGGGATCACCGTCGGCGAACCGGTTCAACTGCCTTACGAGCAGCCTCTTGGCGCGCGGCAGGAAGGCGGAGCTGCTGCCGCCGACATGCGGGCTCACCAGAAGGTTCGGAGCATGCCACAGGGGGTGTCCGGCGGGCAGCGGTTCCGGGTCGGTGACGTCGAGCGCCGCGCTGATCCGGCCGCTCTCCAGTTCGGCCAGGAGCGCCTGGGTGTCGACCACCGGTCCGCGCGCGACGTTCACCAGGAGCGCGCCGTCCCGCATCCCGGCCAGGAACTTCGCGTCCACGAGGCCCTTCGTCCGCTCGGTGAGGGGCGTGCAGAGGATCACCACGTCGGCTTCGGGGAGCAGGGCGGTCAGCTCGGCGAACGGGTGCACGGGGCCGCGCTCCGTGGTGCGGGCGGAGCGCGCGACGCGCACGACCCGCGCGCACTCGAAGGGGGCGAGCCGGTCCTCGACGGCGGAGCCGATGGACCCGTAGCCCACGATGAGCACCGACTTGTCGGCCAGGGCCGGGTAGAAGCCGGAGCGCCACTCCTCCTTGCGCCGGCCCTCGACGAATCCGGGGATGCCGCGCAGCGACGCCAGGACGAGCGCGAGCGTCAGCTCCGCGGTGGACGCCTCGTGCACACCGCGCGCGTTGCACAGCCGTACGCCGGGACGCAGGTCGGCGGCGCCGGGCAGCATGTGGTCCATGCCCGCGGTGAGGGTCTGCACGACCTGCACGGACGTCATCTCGGACAGCGGCCGGACGCAGACCTCGGCGGGCTTCATGTACGGCACGACGTAGAACGCGCAGTCGGCGGGGTCGGCCGGGAAGGCGTCCTCGCCGTCCCAGATCCGGTAGTCGAACCCGTCCGGAAGTCCGGGGACGGTGTCGGGCGCGAAGGGGATCCATACGTCTCGTGCGGTCATGCCGAGGAGGCTAACCGCCGGTCCCGTACGGGCGGACACGGTGTTCGGCATGCGGTACGGGCGGGGTCAGGGGCTGGGCGCACGCGCGCGTGGTGACGGTTTCAGGGCGGGCGCACGCGCGCGTGGTGGCGGCTTTGAGACTGGGCGCACGCGCGCGTGGTGGCGGTTTCAGGACGGGCGCACGCGCGCGTGGTGGCGGCTTTGAGGCTAGGCGCACGCGCGCGTGGTGGCGGTTTCGGGACGGGTCGCACGCGCGCGTGGTGGCGGCTTTGAGGCTGGGCGCACGCGCGCGTGGTGGCGGTTTCGGGTGGTCGGGGGCGGGCTGAGCGCGGTGCCCGGGGGCGCAGACGTTAGTTTGGGGCGCGGTTCGTATCGTGGGGAGGAACGGGCAGGTGGAGCGCAGGACGATCGGCGCGGGGGCGCTCGATGTGGGCGCGGTCGGCCTCGGCTGCATGCCGATGAGCTGGGCCTACACCGGCTCGCAGCAACGCGGGGGCGAGTCCCTGCGTACGGTGCACGCCGCCCTCGACGCCGGTGTGAGACTCCTCGACACGGCGGACATGTACGGGCCGTTCACCAACGAGCTGCTCGTCGGCCGGGTGTTGAAGGAGCGCCGCGCGGACGCGTTCGTATCGACCAAGTGCGGGCTGCTCGTGGGGGAGCAGCACATCGTGGCCAACGGGCGGCCCGGCTATGTGAAGCGGGCCTGCGACGCCTCGCTGCGCCGGCTGCAGACCGATGTGATCGACCTCTACCAGCTGCACCGCGCCGACCCCGAGGTGCCGATCGAGGAGACCTGGGGCGCGATGGCGGAGCTCGTCACCGCGGGCAAGGTGCGCACGCTCGGGCTGTGCGCCGTGGGCGCGCGGGCGCAACGAAGCGCGCAGCGGAGCACGCCCGCAGCCGGGCCGCGCAGGGGCGCGCGAGGGCGCGGGCCCGGAGCGGCGCTGTACGAAGGAACGATCCGGCAGCTGGCGCGGATCCAGCAGGTCTTCCCGGTCAGCGCCGTCCAGGCGGAGCTGTCGGTGTGGTCGCCGGAGGCCTTGGAGACACTGCTGCCGTGGTGCGAGGCGCGCGGGGTCGCGCTGCTCGCGGCGATGCCGCTCGGCAACGGCTTCCTGACCGGCACGCTGACGCCGGGGCAGGGCTTCGAGCCGGACGATCTGCGGGCCCGGCACCCCCGGTTCACGGCCGAGACGATGGCGTCGAACCAGTCGATCGTGGTGGGCCTGCGCCGTGTCGCCGAGCGCCACGGCCCGGAGGTCACCCCGGCCCAGGTGGCGCTCGCCTGGCTGCTCACCCGGGGTCCGCACGTGCTGCCGGTGCCGGGCACGAAGCGCGCGCGGTGGGCGGTGGAGAACGCGGCGGCCGCCGAGCTCGGGCTGACGCACCGCGACCTGACGGAGCTGGCGGCGCTGCCGCTGGCGGAGGACTCCTGGGAGTAGCCCCGGGAGGGCTCCTGGGAGTAGGTGCGGCTGCGGAGCGAGGTGCACCGGTCGCCGTACGTGATTCCTGTTGCGGGGGACTTCCGCGGCTGCTGCGGTGTAGGAACAGGTGAACATGAACAGGTGAGGATGAACACGCTGTCCGCGTCGAAGGGATGCCTGTCGTGCAACGACCAGCTGTGGCGGCCGCGTTGGCCCTGTCCGCCCTGCTCCTGACCGGGTGTTCCGGCGGCGGGGACGGCACCGGCGACGGACCGGCGGATGAGCGGAGCGGCGCGGCGAGCCCCGGCGGCAAGGCCTCGACCTCGGACCGCGCCACCGCCGGCTCCGTACCGCCCGACAAGGGCGAGGTGAAGGTGGTGGGCACGCTCACCGAGAACCTGAAGTCGCCGTGGGGCCTCGCGGCGCTGCCGGGCGGCGACCTGCTGGTGTCCTCGCGGGACGAGGGCACGATCACGCGGATCGACGGCAAGAGCGGCAAGAAGACCGAGCTCGGCTCCGTACCGGGCGTCGCCCCTGGCGGCGAGGGCGGCCTGATGGGCCTGGCGATCTCCCCCGACTACGCCTCGGACCACATGGTGTACGCCTACTTCACCACCGCGTCCGACAACCGCATCGCCCGCATGCTGTACGACGAGAAGAAGCCCCCGGGCGAGCAGCTCGGCGCCCCCGACACGGTGCTGCGGGGCATCCCGAAGGGCACGATCCACAACGGCGGCCGGATCGCGTTCGGCCCGGACAAGATGCTGTACGCGGGCACCGGCGAGACCGGGGACACCGGCCTCGCGCAGGACAAGGACTCGCTCGGCGGCAAGATCCTGCGGATGACACCGGACGGTCGGCCCGCGCCGGGCAACCCCGAGTCCGACTCACTCGTGTACTCGTACGGCCACCGCAATGTGCAGGGCCTCGCCTGGGACGGGAAACAGCGGCTGTGGGCGGCCGAGTTCGGGCAGAACACCTGGGACGAGCTGAACCTGATCAAGCCGGACGGGAACTACGGCTGGCCCGAGGTCGAGGGCAAGGGCGAGGGCGGCGGGGGGGATTCCGAGTATGTGAATCCGGTCGCCCAGTGGAGGACGGACGAGGCCTCCCCCAGCGGCATCGCCTGGGCCGAGGGCTCGATCTGGATGGCGGGCCTGCGCGGCGAACGGCTCTGGCGCATCCCGCTGGACGGCACGAAGGCCTCGGCGGATCCGCAGGCGTTCCTGACGGAGAAGTACGGGCGGCTGCGCACCGTCGTCGCGGAGAGCGGCGCCAAGCTGTGGCTGCTGACCAGCGAGACGGACACCCGAGGCGAGCCGGAGGAGGGCGACGACCGGGTGCTGCGGCTTGAGGTGAAGTAGCCCTGCCGGACGGCTGGATCTTGCCGGAGGGGCTGGTTCTTCAGGGGCGCGGGGAACTGCGCGACCAGCCACGACGGCGCCGCAGCCGAACGACGGACCCGGGGCCGGGGGCGGAGCCCCGAGGGCCGTCCGCTGAGGACTTTCGGGAAGGGGCGGGGAGGGGAAAACGCCTCAGGCCCCCGGCGGAAACAACCGCAACCGATGCGCCAGCGCCGCCGCCTCACCCCGCGCCGAGACGCCCAACTTGGCCAGGATGTTGGAGACATGGACGCTGGCCGTCTTCGGCGAGATGAACAGCTCCTCGGCGATCAGCCGGTTGCTGCGGCCGAGCGCGACCAGACGCAGCACATCCCGCTCGCGGCTCGTCAGGCCCAGCTCACCGGCCGGGTCGGCGGGCCCCGCGCCGCCCGGGGCTCCCGCCCGTCCGCCCGGGTCCGGCTCGGTGAGCGGTATCCGGGCACGCTGGGCGAGCAGGGCGACGTCCTCGGCGAGGGGGCGGGCGGCCAGGTCCTCGGCGGTGGCGCGGGCCTGGCGCAGGAGTTCCGCCGCGTGCGTCCGGGCGGTGTCGTCGGGGCGGGCGGCGAGCAGGGCCTCGGCCGCGCGGTGCCGCACCTGCGCGAGGTCGAACGGCCGGTCCAGGACCTCGAAGGCGGCCAGGACCTCCGCCCAGTGCTCGGGGGTGTCCGCGTTCTCGGCACGGGCCAGTTCGGCCCTGACCCACTGGTCGTGCGCGCACCACACCGGCACCGGCGTCGCCAGGGACTTGCGGACCGTACGCAGCGTCTCCAGGGCCTCGGCCCGGCCGGGCTCGGCGGCGGGCAGGCCGCGGGCGTCGGCCTCGGCGGTGGTGGCGGTGAGCACGAGCGGCCAGCCGTACCGCTGTGTGCCGGGCGGGAGTCCCCTGGCCGCGAGCTCACGGAGTCCGGCGCGGAGGTCGAGGATGCGGCCCTCGCGGGCGGCGATGCCCAACTCGATGGTGAGCAGCGGGAGTTCGTACTGCGGCTGCGGGTCGTACGTGCCGTACTGCTCGTGGGCGGCGGCGAGTTGACGGCCCGCGGTGGCGAGGTCCCCTCGGTACAGGGCGAGGCGGGCGACGCGTTCGGCGGCCGAGCCGCGCGGTTTGGCACTGAGGGCGCTGCGACGCGCCTGCTCTACGGCGGTCAGGGCCTCCTCCCACCCGCCCAGGGAGATCTGCGACTCGGCGAGGTTGGCCCAGACCCAGCCCTCGGTGTCGAGGAGACCGAACTCGCGGCAGAAGGCGATCCCCTCGGTCGCGGTGCGCACGGCGTCGGCAGAGCGGCCGACGCCCTCCAGGGCGGATGGCAGGTTGATGTGCACCCGGGCCAGGTCGGCGATCATTCCGCGCTCGACGGCCTGCTGCCTGACCTCGTACATCTCCGCCAGGCCCGGTTCCACCGAGCCCGCCTCGACGAGGAGTCCCGCGCGGGTGAGCCGGGCGTTCAGCTCGATGTCCTCGGCGGCCACCATGTGCGCGTACTGCACGGCCCGCTCGGCGGCCGCGATGGCCTCCGGGCCCGGTTCGTGCAGCGAGTGCCAGGAGGCGAGGTGGGTGAGGACGTCGGCGTGCACGACGGAGGGTGGCAGTCCGCGCATCAGGTCCTCGGCGTGGGCGAGTTCCTCCCGGCCGTCGCCGCGGCCGAGCGTGGAGACCAGGCGGGAACGCTGGGTCCAGAACCAGGCGCTGCGCAGTGCCTCGCCGTCGTCGCCGAGCAGCCGCAGGGCGCGCTTGGTGATCTTCAGGGCGGTCTCGCGCTCGCCGCACAGCCGCCCGGCCACGACCGCCTCGGCCAGGAGGTCCAGGTAGCGCAACGGCCCGCTCGCACCGTCGGACTCCGCCTCCGGGGCGGCGGCGTGGCCGTCCCGCGGGGACAGCGGTGGGCGGAAGCCTTCCGTGAACTCGGAGGGGCGCAGGCGGGCGTGGACCTCGTCGGGCACGTCCTCCCAGAGCTCCATCGCCCGTTCCAGGAGCCGGAGTTGCTCGGCGTAGGCATGCCGGCGGCGGGCCTCGACCGAGGCGTGCAGCACGGCGGGCAGGGCCTTGGCCGCGTCATGGGCCGCGTACCAGTAGCTGGCCAGGCGGGTGGCGCGCTCCCCCGCGCGGACCAGTCCGGGGTCGGCCTCCAGCGCCTCTGCGTACCGGCGGTTGAGGCGGGAGCGCTCGCCGGGCAGCAGGTCGTCGCTGACGGCCTCGCGGACCAGGGAGTGCCGGAAGCGGTAACCGCCGCCGTCGGCCGAGGCGAGCAGCAGGTTCGCGCCGACTGCGGCGCGGAGCGCTTCGAGGAGGTCGTCCTCGGCTAGCCGGGCGACCTCGGCCAGGAGTTCGTACTCGACCGTGGAGCCGCCCTCCGCGACGGTCCGCGTGATCCGCTGGGCCTGCTCGGGCAGTGCCTCCACGCGGACGAGCAGCAGGTCCCGCAGGGAGTCGGGGAGCGTGCCGGGGCCGTCCTCGTCGCGCGCGCAGACCAGCTCCTCGACGAAGAACGCGTTGCCGTCGGACCGCTCGAAGACCATGTCGACCAGCGCCTCGTCCGGCTCGGAGGCGAGCATTCCGGTGACTTGGCGGCGGACCTCGGCGCGGGTGAAGCGGGGCAGTTCGATCCGCTTGACGGTACGCAGCCGGTCCAGCTCGGCGAGGAGCGGGCGCAGCGGGTGGCGGCGGTGGACGTCGTCCGCGCGGTACGTGGCGATCACGACGAGGCGGCCGCCGCGGAGCGCACGGAACAGGTACGCGAGGAGGTGGCGGGTGGAGGCGTCGGCCCAGTGCAGGTCCTCCACGCCCAGGACGACCGTGCGCTCCGCGGCGATCCGCTCCAGGAGCCGCACCGTCAGCTCGAAGAGGCGGGCCATCGCCTCTTCGTCGTGCCGGCTGCCGCGCGGCGGGGCGCTGCCCGGCTCGCCCAGCTCGGGCAGGAGCCGGGCCAGCTCCTCCTCGCGGCCCGCGGCGGCCGCCGCGACCTCGTCCGGCAGCAGGCCGCGCAGGGCGCGCAGCGCCGTCGAGAACGGGGCGAACGGCAGCCCGTCCGCGCCGATCTCCACACAGCCGCCGACCGCGACGACGGCGCCCGCGCGCCGCGCCTCGGCGCCGAACTCCTCGACGAGCCGGGTCTTTCCGACCCCGGCCTCGCCCGCGAGCAGCAGCGACTGCGGCTCGCCCGCGGCGGCACGCGCAAGCGCGGCACGCAGCACGGCGAACTCACCGGTGCGCCCGACGAACACGGGGCTCAAGGACCTGATCTCCACGTCTGCGAGCATGGCACAGGGGTCTGACAACGCCCCGTCGACCACTGACCCCCGCATTCCGCTTACGAGTTGGGCCCGCGCCGCCACCGGCAGGGCAGCGGCACTCCGCCCGCCCGTCACGCGGCGCGCGTGAAGCGGAACCTGCGGGACGGCTCGTTCACCCGCCCCTCCGGATCACGGGACCCGGAACGGCGGCCCGACCGCCGGGACCCGCCCTCGCGCGCGGCCGCGCGCGCCTCGGCCACCAGGCGGTGCGTCTCGGCCTCGGCGATCAGCTCGTCGCTGCGCATCCGCTGCATCTCGTACTCGTACACGGCGTCCTCCGAAGGTCGACTCCACGGCACCTGCCGGAACGGCCCGGTGCGGTGACCCCACCTTCGCCGCCCAGGTGGGCCGACTACATCGGGAGTTCGCCGCATCTACGACATGCCAAGGGCCTCAGACCACGTAAGGAGGGGACTTACGCCGGTCCGAGGCCCTGGTCCGAAGGGCGTCCCACGGCTCAGGACGCGGAGGGAAGTCCGAGGATCAGATCCGTGTACTTGGCGACGGCGAGCAGTAGGCCGATCGCGCCGAGGCCGACCCCGGCCCAGGCCACCGACTTGATCCACGGCGCCTGGACCCGGCCGGGCGTGCCGAAGGCCGGACGGGCGAGCACCACGGCGCCGACGACCACCGCGAGCAGCGCGAACGCGCCGCCGATCAGCGCGGTGAGGTGCCACTGGTCGCCGTAGAGCGCCTGGATCTGCTGGGCGACGTCGGCGGTCTGGGCGGTCTCCAGCTGGCCGACGAGGTTGGAGCGGGCGGCGGCCACGGTGCCGACCCAGCTGCCGGTCAGGGACACGACACCGAGCCCGGCGGCGATCACGGCCGCGGCGCCCTGTCCGACGCCGTGGGACTTGTCCCGCGATACGGCCTCGGGCTCGCTGTCGGAGCCCTCGGAGCCCTCGGAGCCCTCGCTGCCCTCGAAGTCGTCGGCGTCACCGTCGGACACCGGGTCGGCCTCGGCATCGGCGGCGATACCGGAATCGGTAGCGGAATCGGTAGCGGGATCGGTAGCGGAATCCGCCGCTGCCTTCTCAGGGGCAGCCTGCTTCTCCTCGCCCGCCTCGGCGGCGCCCGCGGCACCGGCCTCGTCAGGCTCGATAGCGATCTCGGCGTTCTCCGTGGCCTCCGCGGTCTCGGTGGTCGCGGTGGTCGCGGCGTTCTCGGACTCGGCGGCGGCCTTCGTGCCGCCCCGTGCGGTCTTCGTCTCTGTGCTCATCTCGCGCACGCTAGGTGTCGCGTCTGAGAGCTTTCTTAACGCGCAGGGGCCGTAATCCGGTCAGCGGCGCTCACCGGACAGCAGGTCCTGGTCGCGGTCCTCGTCGTCGCCCTGATCCGTGTCCGCGCCCGCTTCCACCTCCGGCCGCTGAGCCGGTATGGCCGCCACAGCACCGGATTCCGGCGGCTCGATGCTGATGCGCGGGAGCCAGCGGTCGACTCGGCGCGGCAGCCACCAGTTGGCGCCGCCGAGCATGTGCATGAGGGCCGGTACGAGCAGGGTGCGCAGCACGAACGCGTCGAGCGCGACGGCCGCCGCGAGGGCGATGCCGAACATCGCGATGACCCGGTCGCCGCTGAGCACGAAGGCGAGAAAGACCGAAATCATGATCACGGCGGCGGAGTTGATCACCCGGCTTGTCTCGGCGAGCCCGACCCGCACCGCGCGGCGGTTGTCGCCGGTCTCCAGCCACTCCTCGTACATCCGGCTGACCAGGAACACCTGGTAGTCCATGGAGAGACCGAAGAGCACGGAGACCATGATCACCGGGAGGAAGGGCTCGATCGGCCCGGCCCGGCCGAGGCCGAGGAGTTCACTGCCCCAGCCCCACTGGAAGATCGCGACGACGACACCGAAGGCGGCGGCGACGGCGGCCACGTTCATCGCGGCGGCCTTCAGCGGGATGCCGACGGACCGGAACGCGAGCAGGAGCAGCAGGCAGCCGAGCCCGATCACCACGCCCACGAAGAGCGGCAGTTTGCCGACGATGACATCGGCGAAGTCGTCGTAGCCCGCGGTGACCCCGCCCACGTGCACGTCGAGCGCGGAGCCCGACTCGGCGCGCGCCTCGGGCAGCACCTCGCCGCGGAGCCGGTCGACGAGGTCGCTGGTGGCCTCGGACTGCGGGGCGGAGTCCGGCACGACGGTGAGGAAGCCGATCCGGCCGTGTTCGTCGTACGTCACCGGGGTGACCGTCGCGACGCCCTCAGTGTCGCGCAGGGTGGTCGGGAGCTGGTCGAGGGCGACCTTGTCCTCGGCGTCGTGTATCTCCGCGACCAGAGTGAGCGGGCCGTTCACACCGGGCCCGAAACCGGAACCACCAGAGCCGGACCCCTCAGAGCCCGAACCCCCAGAGCCCGAACCCCCAGAACCGGAAGCCGCAGAACCGGAAGCCCCGGAACCGGTCCCCCCGGAACCGGCACCGCTGTCCCCCGCGAGCAGGTCGTACGCCTGCCGGGTGGTCGAGGACACCGGATTGTTGCCCTGGTCGGAGGTGCCGAGGCGCAGGGAGAGCGTGGGCAGGGCGAGGACGGCGATCACGACGAGCGCGAGGGCGCCGAGCAGCTTCGGGTGCTTCTCCACGAACGCGGACCAGCGGGCCGCGAGCCCGGTCGGCAGTTCGGGCTGCGGCCCGTGCTCGGCGAGGGCGCGGCGCTCACGGCGGGACAACGCGCGCGTGCCGATGAAGGAGAGCAGCGCGGGCAGCAGCGTCACGGACGCGGCCACGGTCAGGACGACGGTGAGGGACGCGGCGATCGCGACGCCGTTGAGGAAGCTGAGGCGCAGGATGAGCATGCCGAGCAGGGCGATGCACACGGTGGCGCCCGCGAAGGCGACGGCGCGCCCGGTGGTGGCGACGGCGTTCTGCGCGGCCTCGGCGACGGACAGGCCGCGTTTGAGGCCGCGGCGGTGCCTGGTCACGATGAACAGGGCGTAGTCGATGCCGACGCCTAGCCCGATGAGCAGGCCCAGCATGGGCGCGAAGTCGGCGACCGTCATGACATGGCCGAGCAGCACGGTGCCCGCGTACGCGGTGCCGACGCTGACCAGGGCGGTCGCTATCGGCAGCAGGCTCGCGGCGAGCGATCCGAACGCGATGAGCAGGACGACCGCGGCGACGGCCACGCCCACGGCCTCCGCGAGGTGTCCGCCGGGCGCCTCGGTGAGGCCGACGGCGCTGCCGCCGAGCGCCACGGTCAGGTCATCGGAATCCGCCGCACGCGCGGTGTCGACGACGGCCTTCGCCTGTGCGGGTGCGATGTCGTGGACGGGCCCGTCGAAGGTGACGGTGGCGTACGCGGTGTGCCCGTCGCGGCTGATCTGCCCGGCGCCTTCGGCGTGGTACGGGCTGACGACGGAGGCGACCCCGGGCAGTCGGGCGATCTCGTCGAGGGTCCGGGTCATCGTCTGCTGGACGCCGGCCGCGTCCACGGTGCCGGTGTCGGTGTGCCAGACGACGGTGTTGCTGTCGCCCGCCAAGTGGGGGAAGCCGGACTCCAGGAGCTCGGTCGCGCGGCCCGATTCGGTGCCGGGGACGTCGTAGTTGTTGGAGTACGCGGTTCCGGCGAGGGTCGCGGCGGCGCCGACGCCGAGGAGAGCGAGAAGCCAGAGCAGGACGGCTACGAGACGGTGCTTGATGCACCACCGAGCGAGTGCTGCCACTGAGCTGCTCCCTGGATGTCTGATGGATCTTCATCGGGAACATGACCCGCAAAGAACACTTACCCGATACATATCCGATATCGGGCTTTACATCGAGCACTCTGACAGCAAGCGGTGATCCTTTGCCCCTTTCGTGGTCATCCTCACAGGGGTCGGCACGGCTTCGGTACGGAGGTCCCGGACCCGTGGGGCCGAAGGAATCGGGCCTGGGGGAAGAGGGCCCGGAACCATCCGCAGGGAGCCGCCGTCGAGGTCAGCCGGACACGCTGTCTCGGCCGTTCTCGATGTGCCCCATCAGCCGCCGCCGGAACGGTTCGTCACCCGCGGCCACGATCTCCAGGTCGTACCAGCCGTGCGCCTCGGCCGTCTCGTACGCGACGCTGCGGCTCCTGCCCGGCCGCACGCGGACGGTGCGCGGCGCCACGTCGGCGTACGCGAGCGGCCGCACCGTGAAGGTCAGGTCGCCGCTGCCGGTGTTGCGCAGCGTGAGGCGGACGGCACGCGCGCGTGCGTCGATCTCCGTGCTCACGGCGGCGGTTCCGTCGGCGCTCCCCGTGAACTCCCTGCGGAACCCGTTGGGCCCGGTCACGGTGAAGTCGTACGCACCCTCGGTAAGGGGCACGCGCAATGGTGCGGCGCCCCTTACATCGACGTGCTGCGGCACCTCGTACTCACCGGCGTACGGATAGAGCGCGAAGTGCGCGCTTGAGCGGCCGGTGTTCGTCAGGCGCAGCTCGACCTGCTTGCCGTCGCGGCTCACCCGGCCGTGCGCGTCCGGCTGGTACGGCAGCGCGCGGGCGGGGCGGCGGCCCGGCTCCTGCTCGGGCATCCGCTGGTCCGCGGGCGGCTGCGGGCGCCAGCGGCCGGAAAACGGCGGTACGGGTCCCGGCTGCTCGACCTCCGGCTGCGGTCGGCCGCGCCTGAAGTCGAAGGCGCCGGTCAGATCGCCGGTGACCTTTCGCCGCCAGGCACCGATGTTGGGCTCCTCGATGCCCGTCCACCGCTCCAGGAAGCGGATCACAGAGGTGTGGTCGAAGACCTCGGAGGAGACATGGCCGCCGACCGTCCACGGCGACACCACCAGCATCGGCACCCGTATCCCGAGCCCGGTGGGCTGCCCCTGCCAGTGCTCCTCGGTCACGTCGGCGGGCGGCACGGGCGGCGGCACATGGTCGAAGAAGCCGTCGTTCTCGTCGTAGTTGATGAACACGGCGGTGTGCCGCCACACCTCGGGGTGCGAGGCGAGGGCGTCGAGGACCTTGTAGACGAGGGTCGCGCTGTGGATCGGCGAGGACGAGCCGGGGTGCTCGGAGTCCTGCGCGGACGGCACCAGGTAGGACACCTCGGGGAGCTTGCCCGCCGCGATGTCGCGGCGGAACTCGTCGGCGAGCGTACCGGTCGGAACCCGGCGCAGGGCGCGCTCGAACAGCGAACGCTCCTTCGCGTCAAGGGACTTCACGCCCTCCTCCAGGACCGCGAGCAGCTTCTCCCGCTCGGCGTCACTCGCCGCTTCACGGACCTTCGCGTAGAAGGACTCCATGTAGGTGTGCTCGGTCTCGGCGAGGACCTTGCGGGCGATGGCCTTGAAGGTGGTGAAGAACTCGATCTGGTTGTCGGTGAAGTTCTCCCACTCGGTGTACGTGCGCCAGCTGCGCCCCGCCTTCTCAAGGCGCTCGGCGTACGTGCCCCAGTCGTAGCCGGGGTGCGTGCCCTCCGCGTAGGCGTCGTTGCCGACGGCGCGGTCGCCGTTCGCCTCGTTCCCGGTCCTGCCGCTCCACAGGTGGTTGCGGTTGGGGCTGGTGGAGGTGTGGATCGAGGAGTGGTAGGCGTCGCAGAGGGTGAAGGTGTCCGCGAGCTCGTAGTGCAGCGGGATGTCCTCGCGCGTGTAGTACGCCATCGTGGCCGCCGACTTGGCGGTGATCCAGTTGTCCATCCAGCCCTTGTTCCAGGCCTTCGCGCCTCCGGACCAGGAGTGGTCGAGGTCGCCGATGTACTGCGGGTTCTTCTGCTGCGCCTCGGCGGCCGCCCACACCGGGAAGGGCAGCACGGTCCGGCCGAGCGGCGCGGGCTGCTCGAACACCGGCTTCCCTCCGGGCAGTTGGACGGCGTTGCGGTCACCGAAGCCGCGTACGCCGCGCAGCGTGCCGAAGTAGTGGTCGAAGGACCGGTTCTCCTGCATGAGGATCACCACGTGCTTGACGGCCTTCAGGCCTCCGGCGGGCGGCTCGGCGGCCAGTGCGGCCTGCAGCGAGGGCGGAAGCAGCGAGCCCGCCGTGGCGGCACCGAGCGCGCCGCCGCCGAGCGCGAGCAGCCGCCGCCGCGAAAGCCCCGTGCCTGAAGTGTCCGTGGTCAACTGATCCTCCCGAGTCCGGTCCGACGCTCGGGAAGGTATGCAGCCCGGGTGGATCAGGGAAGACGTACGGCCGACTCGGCGGTGAACGGTCCAAGCACCGGGGCCCGTTGTCCAAGCACCGGGGCCCGTTGTCCAAACCCGCCGCCCACGCCAAGGGCGGGACCGGAAGTTCCGGTCCCGCCCCTGTGCGCGTACGAAATCGGGGTCAGCCCTCGACGCCCAGCTTCTCCAGGATCAGCTCCTTGACGCGGGCCGCGTCGGCCTGGCCGCGGGTGGCCTTCATGACCGCGCCGACCAGGGCACCGGCCGCGGCCACCTTGCCGCCGCGGATCTTGTCCGCGATGGCCTGGTTTCCGGCGATGGCCTCCTCGACGGCTGCGGTCAGCGCGCCCTCGTCGGAGACGACCTTCAGGCCGCGCTTCTCGACCACCTTGTCCGGGTCGCCCTCGCCCGCGAGCACGCCCTCGATGACCTGGCGGGCCAGCTTGTCGTTGAGGTCACCGGCCGCGACGAGCTCGGCGACCCGGGCGACCTGAACCGGGGTGATCGGCATCTCGTCGAGCGCCTTGCCCTGCTCGTTGGCGTGCCGGGCCAGCTCGCCCATCCACCACTTGCGGGCCTGGTCGGCCGGGGCGCCCGCGTCGATCGTGGCGACGATCGGGTCGACCGCACCGGCGTTGAGCATCGACTGCATGTCGTGCTCGGTGACGCCCCACTGCTCGCGCAGCCGGTTGCGGCGCACGCGCGGCATCTCGGGCAGGCCCGCCCGCAGTTCCTCGACCCACTCGCGGGCCGGGGCGACGGGGACGAGGTCGGGCTCCGGGAAGTACCGGTAGTCCTCGGCGTTGTCCTTGATGCGGCCCGAGGTGGTCGAGCCGTCGTCCTCGTGGAAGTGCCGGGTCTCCTGCACGATCGTGCCGCCGGAGGAGAGCACCGCCGCGTGCCGCTGGATCTCGAAGCGCGCCGCCCGCTCCACGGAGCGCAGCGAGTTGACGTTCTTCGTCTCGGAGCGGGTGCCGAACTCCTCGGTGCCGTTCGGCCGCAGCGAGAGGTTCACGTCGCAGCGCATCTGGCCCTTGTCCATGCGCGCCTCGGAGACGTCCAGGGACCTGATGACCTCGCGCAGCTCCGCGACGTACGCCTTGGCGACCTCGGGGGCCCGCTCGCCCGCGCCCTCGATGGGCTTGGTGACGATCTCGATGAGCGGGATGCCCGCGCGGTTGTAGTCGAGCAGGGAGTGGGACGCGCCGTGGATCCGGCCGGTGGCGCCGCCGACGTGCGTCGACTTGCCGGTGTCCTCCTCCATGTGGGCGCGCTCGATCTCCACGCGGAAGACCTCGCCGTCCTCCAGCTGGACGTCCAGGTAGCCGTTGAAGGCGATCGGCTCGTCGTACTGCGAGGTCTGGAAGTTCTTCGGCATGTCCGGATAGAAGTAGTTCTTCCGGGCGAAGCGGCACCACTCGGCGATCTCGCAGTTGAGGGCGAGGCCGATCTTGATGGCGGACTCGACGCCGGTCGCGTTGACGACGGGCAGCGAGCCGGGCAGGCCGAGGCAGGTCGGGCAGGTCTGCGCGTTGGCGTCCGCGCCGAGCGCGGTCGAGCAGCCGCAGAACATCTTCGTCCTGGTGCCGAGTTCGACATGGACCTCAAGGCCCATGACGGGGTCGTACGACGCGAGCGCGTCCTCGTACGACACCAGGTCAGTCGTGACAGTCACGGTGAAACTTTCCCTCTCAGCCAAGGAGGACGTCGTCGTCGCCGAGCCGCTTCAGCTCGCGATAGAGGATCGCCAGGCCGGTGACGATGGCGGCGGCGGAGACCGCGGCGTCCGCGAGACGCAGCAGGTCGTTGTCCTTGCGGGCCATCTTCGCCTGCTTGGCGACGCTGACGGCGCCGAAGGCGGTGCTGGCCAGCGAGACATAGACGCCGGTCTTGGACTTCTTGAAGTTCTTGGCCTTCTTTGCCATGGCTGTCACAGCGACGGAGCCTCCTCAAGCAGCGGGTGACCCCACTTTTCCACGAAGGCGGCCTCTACGGCGGCGCCGACCTTGTACAGCCGGTCGTCCTTCATGGCGGGGGCGATGATCTGCAGTCCGACGGGCAGGCCGTCCTCCGGCGCGAGGCCGCAGGGCAGCGACATGGCGGCGTTGCCCGCCAGGTTCGTCGGCAGCGTGCACACGTCCGCGAGGTACATCGCCATCGGGTCGTCGGCGCGCTCGCCGATCGGGAAGGCGGTGGTCGGCGTGGTCGGCGAGACGATGACGTCAACCTGCTCGAAGGACTTCGCGAAGTCCTGTGTGATGAGCGTGCGGACCTTCTGCGCGGAGCCGTAGTACGCGTCGTAGTAGCCGCTCGACAGGGCGTACGTGCCGAGGATGATGCGGCGCTTGACCTCGTCGCCGAAGCCGGCCTCGCGGGTGAGCGCGGTGACGTCCTCGGCGGACTTCGTGCCGTCGTCCCCGACGCGCAGGCCGTAGCGCATGGCGTCGAAGCGGGCCAGGTTCGAGGAGCACTCGGACGGCGCGATCAGGTAGTACGCCGCGAGCGCCAGGTCGAAGGACGGGCAGTCCAGCTCGACGATCTCGGCGCCGAGCTCCTTCAGCAGCGCGACCGACTCGTCGAAGCGCTGTACGACACCGGCCTGGTAGCCCTCGCCGCGGAACTGCTTGACGACGCCGACGCGCATCCCGGCGACGGAACCGTTCCTAGCGGCCTCGACGACCGGCGGGACCGGGGCGTCGATGGAGGTGGAGTCCATCGGGTCGTGCCCGGCGATGGCCTCGTGCAGCAGCGCCGCGTCGAGGACCGTACGGGCGCAGGGGCCGCCCTGGTCGAGGGAGCTGGAGAAGGCCACCATGCCGTAGCGGGAGACGCCGCCGTAGGTCGGCTTGACGCCGACGGTGCCGGTGACGGCCGCGGGCTGGCGGATGGAGCCGCCGGTGTCCGTGCCGATGGCGAGCGGGGCCTCGTACGACGCGAGCGCGGCGCTCGAACCGCCGCCGGAGCCGCCCGGGATCCGGGTGAGGTCCCAGGGGTTGCCGGTCGGGCCGTAGGCGCTGTTCTCCGTCGACGACCCCATGGCGAACTCGTCCATGTTGGTCTTGCCGAGGACCACGACGTCGGCGGCCTTGAGCTTCTTGACCAGCGTCGCGTCGTACGGCGGGAGCCAGCCTTCGAGGATCTTCGAGCCGACCGTCGTCGGGACGCCCTCGGTGGTGAAGATGTCCTTCAGCGCGAGCGGGACGCCGGCCAGCGGGCCGAGCTTCTCGCCCGCCTCGCGCTTGGCGTCGACGGCGCGCGCCTGCGCGACCGCGCCCTCGCGGTCGATGTGCAGGAAGGCGTGCACCTTCTCGTCGACGGCGTCGATCCGGGCCAGGTGCGCCTCGGTGACCTCGACGGCGGTGAGTTCACCGGAGGCGATCCTCGCGGCGATCTCGGCGGCCGTGAGCTTGATGATGTCCGTCATGATGGGTTAGTCCTCCCCCAGGATCTGCGGCACCTTGAAACGCTGCTGCTCCTGGGCCGGGGCGCCGGAGAGCGCCTGCTCGGGGGTGAGCGACGGACGGACCTCGTCCGCGCGCATGACGTTGGTCAGCGGCAGCGGGTGGGAGGTCGGCGGTACGTCTTGGTCGGCGACCTCGGAGACGCGTGCTACCGCGCCGAGAATGTCGTCGAGCTGGCCGGCGAAGTGGTCGAGTTCTTCGTCCTTCAGCTCCAGACGCGCCAGCCGAGCGAGGTGGGCGACCTCCTCGCGCGTGATGCCAGGCATGCGGATCCTCACTGGGATGAGCGTGATGTGTCTGGCCCAATCCTATGGGGCCCGGCCCCGTGCCCGTGAAACGGTTTCGACGGCGGGGTCGAGGGACCGCGTGACACGGCCCGCGCGCGTACGCGGACGACGGCGGGAGAGGACCTGCGCGCGTACGCGGACGACGGCGGGAGAGGACCTGCGCGCGTACGCGGACGTGGCCCGCCGGGACCGCAGGACCGTTCCTTCACACGTGCCCGGAGGGCCGATTACTTCACCACGTGCCCGGAGGGCCGATCCGCTTCCTCCTGGGTGTCGGGGTCGGCCTCGGCCGACAGCTCCGCGGGGCGGCGCCAGCCACGCGAGCCGCGGGCGCGGAGCCAGGACGTGGTCTCGACGGCGGGCATCGCCGCCGCGACCAGCCAGCCCTGCACCGCGTCACAGCCGAGGTCCCGCAGCCGCTCCCACGTCTCGTCGTCCTCGACGCCCTCCGCGACGACGAGGAGGCCGAGCGAGTGGGCGAGGTCGACGGTGCAGCGGACGATCTCCGCGTCCTCGTTGTCCACGGCGAGGCGGGCCACGAACGAGCGGTCGATCTTCAACTCGCTGACGGGCAGCCGCCGCAGGTGCACGAGCGAGGAGTAGCCGGTGCCGAAGTCGTCGAGGGACATCTTCACGCCGTGCCCGGTGAGCCCGGCCAGGGTGTCCGCGGCGCGCTGCGGGTCCTCCAGGAGGACGTGTTCCGTTATCTCCAGCTGGAGCGCGCCCGCCGGGACGCCGTGCCGGGCCAGGCGGGCCGCGACGGCGCCCGCGAAGCCGGGCGTGTGGACGTCCCGCGGCGAGACGTTCACCGCGACCGGCACCTTCAGGCCCTGCTTGTGCCAGCGCGCGACCTGCGCGAGGGCGGTCTCCAGGACGTACTCCGTCAGGTGCGGCATCAGACCGGAGGACTCGGCGATCGCGATGAACTCGTCCGGCGGGACCTTGCCGCGCTCCGGGTGCACCCAGCGGACCAGCGCCTCCAGGCCGGCGACCTGGCCGTCGAAGCGGACCTTCGGCTGGTAGTGCAGCTCGACCTCGCCCGCGTCGAGCGCGCGCCGCAGGTCGCCCAACAGACCGAGGCGGTCGGGGGTGTTGGAGTCCCGCTTCGACTCGTACACCTCGACGCCGGTGCGGTCGCGCTTCGCCTGGTACATCGCGACGTCCGCCCGGCGCAGCAGGCCCTCCGCATCCAGGGCGTGGTCGGGGAAGACTGCGAGACCGGCGCTCGCCTCCAGGACGAGGGTCAGCCCGTCCAGGTCGAGCGGGGAGCTGAGCTCGGCGACCAGGCCGCGGGCGACCCGCTGCGCGCTGGTCGTGGAGTCGCAGGTCGGCAGGAGCACCGCGAACTCGTCGCCGCCGAGCCGCGCGGCCTCCGCACCGCGCGGCAGGGCGTGCCGGAGCCGGTCGGCGATCTGCAGCAGCAGCCGGTCACCGGCGAGATGGCCGAGGGTGTCGTTGACGGAACGGAACCGGTCGAGGTCGATCAGGACGAGGGCGGAGCGCGCCCCGGCCCGCTCGGCCTCGTCGAGCGCGGTCCAGGTCCGCTCCAACAGCCACTGCCGGTTGGGCAGTCCGGTGAGCGGGTCGCGCAACTGCTCCTCGGCCCGGGCCCGGGCGATCCACAGCGTGGAGTCGAGGGCGATCAGCGGGACCGCGAAGAGCGGCAGCAGGATCGGCAGGGCGGTGGCGACGACGCAGATCAGCGGGGCGATGCCGAGCAGCGCGACGCCGACGAGGGCCTGACGGACCACGGCGGTTCGGGCGACGGTCGGCAGGCCCGCGCCGTGCGGCGCGTTCATGTACCAGAGCAGCAGGCGGGTCACCAGGAGGTACGCGGCGGCGACCAGGACGATCTCCGGTGCGCTCCAGACGTTCCAGCTGTTCGGGTCCCAGGGGGTCTCGACCGAGGGGGCCTGGCCGAAGGCCGCGAGGACCAGGGCTCCGGCGCCGATGCCGATGATGTCCACGGCGCCGTGCTGCACGGCCTGCCACCAGCGGCGTCTGCGGGCGGCGCCGACCAGCACGACGACGCTGAGGCTGACCATGCCCGCGGGCACCCAGCCGTAGAGGAGGAGCACGGCAAGAGTGAGGGCGGCTCCGGAGCCGGTGCCGCCCCACCAGCGCTCGCGGCCGAGGAGGACGAGGTGGCCGACGATGACGCCGGTGAGCACGGCGAGCGACCAGCCGACGACGCCGCTGGGGAAGAGTGCGTGGTGATCGGTGAAGGCTCGGACGACCCCCGCTGCCAGGACCACCGCCGCGGTGGCCGCGACCGCGGCCGGCAGCGCGGGCAGCATCAACCGGCGCAGCCCTGACACCGGATCGGCGCTTTCGGTCGGTTTCATTCCCGTCCCTCTCACAGCCGGCGGTGCCCACGCCACGCGGCCCTCGTGTTCAGAAGTCACCGCGTCTGAAAACCCTTCTCCAGGCTCTCGTGGAGCTGGAGATACCCCATTCGGCAGCGGGGCACGGCAGGCGCACTCCTCAACAGTAGGCCGCAGAAGGCTTCTACGGGCAGCGGTCGACAACGGTTGCCCGAATGCGACCCGACCACCCGTATGCATCTGGTATGCGCTGAACGGGTGGCCTTCAACCGCTACTCCTCGGCCGAAAGTGCGACATCGCGAGCCGCGTCGGGGCCTTGGTCCAGGAGCACCTCGAAGCCTTCTTCGTTCAGAACCGGGACTTTGACCTGCATGGCCTTGTCATATTTCGAACCCGGATTCTCACCAACCACCACAAAAGACGTCTTCTTGGAGACGGATCCGGTCACCTTGGCTCCCAGACGCTGCAGCGCCTCTTTTGCGCCATCTCGCGTATATGTCTGCAGCGTTCCGGTCACGACGACCGTCAATCCCTCCAGCGGACGCGGCCCTTCGTCGCCCGCGCCTTCCTCCTCCATGCGGACTCCCGCGGTCCGCCAGCGGTCGATGATCTCGCGGTGCCAGTCCACCTCGAACCACTGCTTGAGGGAGGCCGCGATGGTCGGCCCGACGCCCTCGACGGCGGCCAGCTCCTCCTCGCCCGCCCGCTCGATCCGGTCCATGGAACGGAACTCGCGGGCCAGGGCCTCCGCGGCGACCGGGCCGACGTGCCGGATCGACAGGCCCGTGATCACGCGCGCGAGCGGGCGGTCCTTGGCCTCCTGGATGTTCTTCAGCATCGCGAGGGTGTTGGCCTTGGCCTCGCCCTTCTGGTTCGCGAAGAACGTGACGACCTTCTCCTCGCCGGTCTTCGGGTCCCGCTTGGGCAGACCGGAGTCCTGGTCCAGGACGTACGACTTGATGGGCAGGAGCTCTTCGACGGTGAGGTCGAAGAGTCCGCTCTCGTCCTTCAGCGGCGGCTCGGCGGGCTCCAGGGGCTGGGTGAGCGCGGTGGCCGCGACATAGCCGAAGTTCTCGATGTCCAGGCACTTGCGGCCCGCGAGGTAGAAGAGCCGCTCGCGCAACTGGGCCGGGCAGGAACGGGAGTTGGGGCAGCGCAGGTCGATGTCCCCCTCCTTCATGGGCCGCAGCGGCGTGCCGCACTCGGGGCACTCGGCGGGCATCGCGAACTCCCGCTCGCTGCCGTCCCTGAGGTCCACGACCGGGCCGAGGATCTCCGGGATGACGTCTCCGGCCTTGCGCAGCACCACCGTGTCACCGATGAAGACGCCCTTGGCCTTGACGACCTCCTGGTTGTGCAGCGTCGCGAACTCGACCTCCGAGCCGGCCACCGTCACGGGCTCCACGCACGCGTACGGCGTGACGCGGCCCGTGCGGCCGACGCCGACGCGGATGTCCACCAGCTTGGTGTTGACCTCCTCCGGCGCGTACTTCCAGGCGATCGCCCAGCGGGGCGCGCGGGAGGTGGAGCCGAGGCGGCCCTGCAGCGGGATCTCGTCGAGCTTGACGACGACACCGTCGATCTCGTGCATCACGGAGTGGCGGTTCTCGCCGTAGTACGCGATGAACTCGCGGACGCCGTCGATGCCGTCCACCACCTTGTTGTACTGCGCGGTGGGCAGGCCCCATTCGCGCAGCAGCTCATAGGCGTGGCTCAGGCAGTCGATGTCGAAGCCCTCGCGGGCGCCGATGCCGTGCACCACCATGTGCAGCGGACGCGTGGCGGTGACGCGCGGGTCCTTCTGGCGCAGTGAACCCGCCGCCGCGTTGCGGGGGTTGGCGAACGGCTTGTCGCCGTGCTCCACCAGGCGGGCGTTGAGCTCCTCGAACTTCTCCATCGGGAAGAAGACCTCGCCGCGGATCTCCACGAGCTCCGGGATGCGGTCCCCCTTCAGACGCTCCGGGATGTCCGCGATCGTGCGGACGTTGGGCGTGATGTCCTCGCCGGTGCGGCCGTCCCCGCGCGTGGCGGCGCGGGTGAGCCTGCCGTGCTCGTACGTCAGGTTCACCGCGAGGCCGTCGACCTTCAGCTCGCACAGGAAGTGGTAGTCCCCCGAGCCGACCTCTTTCGCCACGCGGTCGGCCCAGGAGGCGAGTTCCGCGTCGTCGAAGGCGTTGTCCAGGGACAGCATCCGCTCGCGGTGCTCGACCGCGGTGAACTCCGTCTCGTACGCCCCCGCGACCTTCTGCGTCGGGGAGTCCGGGGTGCGCAGCTCCGGGTGGCGGTCCTCCAGGGCCTCCAGGGAGCGCAGGAGCTTGTCGAACTCCGCGTCACTGACGACCGGCTGGTCCTTCACGTAGTACCGGAAGCGGTGCTCCTCGATCCGCTCCGCGAGCTGGGCGTGCTCCTCGCGCGCCTGAGCGGGCACGGAGCTCCCGGTCGAGGCAGTCTGTGCGTCCTTGTCGCCGGCCACCGTCTTCGTCCTCCCGTAACGGTTACTCAGGGTTGTCCGCGAGTGATCTCGCCGCCGTGACACAGTGCGCGAGCGCCTTGCGGGCGTACGCGGGAGAGGCCCCCGCGAGTCCGCACGACGGCGTGACCGCCACCGATTCCGCGAGCAACCCCGGATTCAGCCCCAGCCTGCGCCACAGCGTCCTGACACCACTGACGTTACTGGCAGGGTCTGACAATGCGGCGTCGGTGGACGGCACGACGCCCGCGAACAGCTTCGTACCGCCCTCGACGGCCTCCCCGATGGACTCCTCGTCACGTTCGGTGAGGAGCCCGAAGTCGAAGGAGACCCCGGCGACGCCCGCCCGCCGCAGCAGTGCGAACGGCACGTCCGGGGCGCAGGAGTGGACGACGACGTCGACGCCCGCCGCCTCCATGACCGACCGCAGCGTGGCCTCGACGACCTGCCGGTCCACCGCGCGGTGCGTGCGGTAGCCGCTGGCGGACTTGATCTGCCCGCGCAGTACGGCGGTCAGGGACGGCTCGTCGAGCTGGAGCACGGGCGTGGCGCCGGGGACGCGGCGGCGCACGTCCTCCAGGTGCCGGACCAGGCCCTCGGCGAGCGAGCCCGCGAGGTCGCGGCAGGCCCCGGTGTCGGAGAGCGCGGCCTCGCCGTTCTTCAGCTCCAGGGCCGCGGCGAGCGTCCACGGCCCCACGGCCTGCACCTTCAGCGGGCCCTCGTACCCCTGCGTGAACTCCTCCAGGGCGTCGAGGTCCTCGCCGAGCCAGGACCGGGCGCGGCGGGTGTCCATGCCGGGGCGGTCGCCGATGCGCCAGCCGCTGGGCTCCACGCGCGCGTAGACCTCGACGAGGAGGCCGGCCGTGCGGCCGATCATGTCGGCGCCGGGTCCGCGCGCGGGCAGCTCCGCGAGGTACGTGAAGTCCTCGAAGGTGCCGGTGACGGTCTTCGCGGCCTCACGGGCGTCGCCCCCGGGCATCGAGCCGACGCCGGTGGCGGGGCCGAAGACGTGCTCGCTCATCGGCCGGGCCGCACCGTCAGGTCGTTGACCTCCGCGTCCCGCGGCAGGTCGAGGGCCATCAGGATCGTGGTGGCCACGGACTCCGGGTCGATCCAGCGGTCCGCGTCGTACTCCTTGCCCTCCTGCTGGTGCACCTTGGCCTGCATGGGGCTGGCCGTGCGGCCCGGGTAGACCGTGGTGACGCGCAGGCCGTTGGGCTTCTCCTCGGCCCGCAGGGAGTCGGCGAGCGCCTTCAGGCCGTGCTTGGAGGCGGCGTACGCGGACCAGTCGGCGTGCGCGTCCAGTCCCGCCCCCGAGTTCACGAACAGCACCTGGCCCTGGGCGACGCGGAGTTGGGGCAGGAAGTGCCGGGTCAGCTCGGCCGGCGCGATCAGGTTCACCTCCAACTGGTGGCGCCAGATCTTGGGGGTGAGGTCGCCGACCCGGCCGAGGTCGACGACGCCCGCGATGTGCAGCAGCGAGTCGACCCGGTCGGGCAGGCGCTGGTGCGAGAAGGCCCAGGAGAGGCGGTCGGGCTCGGCGAGGTCGCCGACGAGGGTGCGGGCGCCTTCGTACCGCTCGGCCAGTTCCTTGGCGCGGCCGGCGTCGCGCGCGAGGAGGACGAGGTCGTCGCCGCGCTCGTGCAGGCGGCGCGCGACGGCGGCGCCGATGCCGGAGCCCGCTCCGGTGATCACATGAATAGCCATGCGGGCCATTCTCGCAACAGGCGGATCAGCGCGTGCCCATGGACTCCTCGAGATACGCCAGGGCACCGACCGGCTCCTCCGCGAAGAAGACCAGCTCGGTGAGGGGAACGGGCAGGAAACCCTCGTCCTCCATGCGACGGAACTGGGTCTTCAGGCCGTCGTAGAAGCCCGCCGTGTTCAGGAGCACCACCGGCTTCGTGGTCCTGCCGTGCTTCTTCAGCTCCAGGATCTCGGTGGCCTCGTCGAGTGTGCCCGTGCCGCCGACCATGATCACCACGGCGTCGGCGTTCTCCAGGAGTGCCGCCTTGCGCTCCGCGAGGTCGGCCGTGACCAGCATCTGGTCGGGCTCGGTGACGGGCCGCGCCTTGGCCTGCAGGAACTCCACGGAGACGCCGAAGAGACGGCCGCCCGCCTCCTCGACGCCGTCCGCGACGACCTTCATCAGGCCGACGTCGGAGCCGCCCCACACCAGCGTGTGGCCGGCCTTGCCGAGCAGCTCGGCGAACTCGCGGGCGGGGCGGGTGTAGCGCTCGTCGAGCTCGGCCGCGGAGAGGAAGACGCAGATGTTCATGCGGTCACCGTACGGCCCGCCACCGACACTCCGTCCCCGCCCCGCGGCCGGCCGACTCCACGCGCGCGTACGGGAAGATCCGGCACCGCGCGTGTGCTGTACGGAGTGACGCCGACCGCACTCCTGGGAGGACCGCCGTGGCCGAGGGACACCCCACCGAGGAACACCGCACCGAGGGACACAGGATCACCGTCGAACAGGGCACGCAGCACGTGCGCGTGGTGCGCGACGGGCAGGTGATCGCCGACAGCGCCCGCCCCCTGGTGCTGCGCGAGACCGGCTACCCGGCGCGCTACTACCTGCCGCCGCAGGACGTCCGCACGGACCTGCTGGCGCCCTCGGAGACGCATACGTACTGCCCGTTCAAGGGCACCGCCTCGTACTGGTCGCTTCCGGAGGCGCCCGATCTGGTGTGGGCGTATCCGGAGCCGAAGCCCCTGGTGGCCGATGTCAAGGACCACTTCTGCTTCTACGAGGTGGAGGAAGTCACGGGCTGACAACCGGCGTTGTCACGCGGCGGCCGTCGCGCGCCCCGTCGTGGCGATGGTCGCCGAGCCCACCACGCGCGTGCCGTCGTAGAGCACGATGGCCTGGCCCGGGGCGACGCCGCGGACCGGCTCGTCGAACGTGACGTGCAGCGTGCCGTCGACCAGCTCCGCGCTGACCGGGGTCTCGCCGCCGTGCGCCCGCAGCTGCGCGGTGTACGTGCCGGGGCCCGCCGGGGCGGTGCCGCACCAGCGGGGCTTGATCGCGGTGAGGGCGGTGACGTCGAGCGCCTCGACCGGGCCGACCGTCACGGTGTTGTTCACCGGTGAGATGTCCAGGACGTAGCGCGGCTTGCCGTCCGGGGCCGGGGTGCCGATGCGCAGGCCCTTGCGCTGGCCGATGGTGTAGCCGTACGCGCCCTCATGGGTGCCGAGTTTCGTGCCGGACTCGTCGACGATGTCGCCCTCCGCCCTGCCGAGGCGGTTGGCGAGGAAGCCCTGGGTGTCGCCGTCGGCGATGAAGCAGATGTCGTGCGAGTCGGGCTTCTTGGCGACGGCGAGGCCGCGGCGCTCGGCCTCCGCGCGGATCTCGTCCTTGGTGGTCACGGTGTCGCCGAGCGGGAACATCGCGTGCGCGAGCTGCCGGTCGTCCAGGACGCCGAGGACGTACGACTGGTCCTTCGCCATGTCGGACGCGCGGTGCAGTTCGCGGTTGCCGTCGGCGTCCGTGACGACCTGGGCGTAGTGCCCGGTGGCGACGGCGTCGAAGCCCAGGGCGAGGGCCTTGTCCAGGAGCGCGGCGAACTTGATCTTCTCGTTGCAGCGCAGGCACGGGTTGGGCGTGCGGCCCGCCTCGTACTCGGCGACGAAGTCCTCGACCACGTCCTCGCGGAAGCGGTCGGCGAGATCCCACACATAGAAGGGGATGCCGATGACGTCGGCCGCGCGGCGGGCGTCGCGGGAGTCCTCGATCGTGCAGCAGCCGCGGGCTCCGGTGCGGAAGGACTGCGGGTTGGCCGAGAGGGCCAGGTGCACTCCGGTGACGTCGTGCCCGGCCTCCGCGGCGCGGGCGGCGGCGACGGCTGAGTCGACCCCGCCGGACATGGCGGCGAGGACACGGAGGCGGCGCTGCGGGGCGGCGGGGATCTCAGTCATAACTCCTCCAGGGTAGACGGAACCTTCGAGGACCCCTCGCGCGTTTCTACGATCACGGGGAGCACGGGGAGGTTCAGTGGCCGAAGAGCGGTCCGGCGGCGAGAAGGACGAGAAGCGGGAGCGGTCGGGGCGAGGCGTGAGCAGACGCGGGCTGCTGATCGGCGGCGCGGTCGTCGTGGGCGGGGGCGCGGCGCTGTTCCACGAGGAGCTGGGCCGCCTGTGGTGGCGGGTGCCCGGCGTCGACAAGCAGCGCAACGACGGGGACGTGGACCACAGGGGCGCGCAGTGGATCGCGGCCTCGGAGGCGAACCTGCGGTACGCGGACCGGCCCGCGGACTTCACGGTCGACCGCGTCGTCATCCATGTCACGGAGGGCAGTTACGCGACGGCGGTGCGGGTCTTCCGCGATCCGCTGCACGCCGCGGCGGCGCACTATGTGGTCCGCGCGAAGGACGGCCACATCGCGCAGATGGCCCGCGAGCTGGACGTCGCGTTCCACGCGGGCAACCGCGAGTACAACGAACGCAGCGTCGGCATCGAGCACGAGGGCTTCGTCGACAAGCCGGAGACCCTGACGGACGTGATGTACCGCTCGTCGGCCCGCCTGGCGGCGGACATCTGCGCGCGGTACGGGATACCGGTGGACCGCGAGCACATCATCGGCCACAACGAGGTCCCGGGCGCCACGCACACCGACCCGGGGCGGCACTGGGACTGGGACAAGTACATGCGGCTTGTTCGTGAGGCGGCAAGAAGGTCGACGTAAAGGTGCCGTCGACCCGGTCACCGTCGATCGCCCTGCGGGCTCGTCCTCAAACTCCCCCAGCCTTCGGCCGGGAGGTGCCCCCAGACGGGCTGGATTTGGCCCCGCAGGAAGCGCCTAGCTCAGCCCCGCCGACCGCGCCCGCTCCACCGCCGGGCCGATCGCCTTCGCCACGGCCTCGATGTCGGCGCGGGTCGTCGTGTGCCCGAGGGAGAAGCGCAGGGTGCCGCGGGCCAGGTCCGGGTCGGTGCCGGTGGCGAGCAGGACATGGCTCGGCTGGGCCACGCCCGCCGTGCACGCGGATCCGGTGGAGCACTCGATGCCCTGGGCGTCGAGGAGGAGCAGCAGTGAGTCGCCCTCGCAGCCGGGGAAGGTGAAGTGCGCGTTGGCGGGCAGTCGGCCGAGGGTGTCCGGGCCGGCCGGGGCCGGGTCGCCGCCCAGGATCGCGTCGGGTGCGGCGGCGCGGACGGCGGCGATCAGCTCGTCCCGCAGGCCGCCGATCTCCCGCGCGAACCAGTCGCGGCGCTCGGCGGCGATCCGCCCGGCCACGGCGAACGCGGCGACGGCGGGCACGTCGAGGGTCCCGGAGCGCACATGCCGCTCCTGCCCGCCGCCGTGCAGCACGGGCACGGGGGCGTACTCACGGCCGAGCAGCAGCGCCCCGATGCCGTACGGACCGCCGACCTTGTGGCCGCTGACCGTCATCGCGGCGAGCCCGGAGGCACCGAAGTCGACGGGGAGCTGGCCGAAGGCCTGGACGGCGTCGGCATGCAGCGGAACGTCGAACTCCGCTGCCACGTCGGCGAGTTGACGTATCGGCATGACGGTGCCGATCTCGTTGTTGGCCCACATGACCGTGGCGAGGGCGACGTCGTCGGGGTTGCGCTCGATGGCCGCGCGCAGCGCCTCGGGGTGCACCCGGCCGTACGCGTCGACGGGCAGGTACTCGATCGTCGCGCCCTCGTGCTCGCCGAGCCAGTGCACCGCGTCGAGCACGGCGTGGTGTTCGACGGGGCTGGCGAGGACGCGGATGCGCGCCGGATCGGCGGCCCGTCGCGCCCAGAACAGGCCCTTCACGGCGAGGTTGTCGGCCTCGGTGCCGCCGGAGGTGAGGACGACTTCGCTGGGGCGGGCGCCGAGCGCGTCGGCGAGGGTCTCGCGGGCCTCCTCGACGGTGCGCCTGGCCCGCCGCCCGGCGGCGTGCAGGGAGGAGGCGTTGCCGACGACGGTGAGCTGCGCGGTCATCGCCTCGACGGCCTCCGGGAGCATCGGAGTGGTCGCGGCGTGGTCGAGATAGGCCATGGTGCGATCGATTCTACGAGCCGCGCGGAGGGGGCACGGCGGGCGCAGGGGGGCACGGCAGGGTCCCGCGAAACCCTGGCGCCGAGTGTCAGTACCAAATAGGCTTACGGTCATGACAGCCAACCGGGTTCTCGACCACGACTGGGCACTCGACCGCACCTTCCACAGCTCGTCCGGCGAGGTCCGCTGGGCCTCGTTCGGCGCACCCGATGCGCCTCCCCTCGTCTTCGTCCACGGCACCCCGTTCTCGTCGTACGTCTGGCGATCCGTCGCCCGCGCGCTCGCCCCGCACCACCGGGTCCACGTCTGGGACCTGCCGGGGTACGGCGCCTCGGAGATGCGGGACGACCAGGACGTCTCCCTGGACCAGCAGGGCCGCGTCTTCACGGAACTGCTCGACCACTGGGGCCTGGACCGACCCGCCGTCGTCGCGCACGACTTCGGCGGCTGCATCGCGCTGCGCGCCCACCTGCTGCACGGGGCGCGGTACGAGCGCCTCGCGCTGCTCGACCCGGTGGCGCTCGCCCCGTGGGGCTCGCCGACGTACCGGCTGCTCGGGGCGCACGCCGAGGTGTTCGCCCAGCTCCCGGCGCCGCTGCACGCGGCTCTGGTACGGGAGTACCTGGGCTCGGGGAGCCACCTCGGGCTGCACCCCGGGGTCCACGAACGCCTGGTCGCGCCGTGGTGCACACCGGAGGGACAGGCGGCGTTCTACCGGCAGATCACCCTGAACGACCAGCGCTTCACCGATGAGATCCAGGACAGATACGAAGAGTTGAAGCTTCCGGTCCTGGTGTGCTGGGGCGCGGAGGACACCTGGATCCCGGCGGCCAAGGCGTACGAACTGGCCGAGGCGATCCCGGGCGCCGAGCTGCGCCTGATCGAGGGCGCGGGCCACCTCGTACAGGAGGACGCGCCCGCTGAGCTGGCGGCGGAGCTCGTACGGTTTCTCGGCTGAGCCCTGCGGCGCGAGCTCAGCCGAAGTTCCAGACCACCGTCGAGTTGGCGGCGGTCAGGGCGGCGAGGACGAGCAGGTCGGCGACGCCCAGGCCGAGGCCGAGGTAGGCGCGGCCGCGGCGGGAGGTACCGGCGCGCAGCGCGAGGCAGGCGAGGGTGATGGCGATCGGCCCGAGGACGACGTTCAGGACGAGGAGTCCGAGGAGGCCGAGGACGAAGGACGCGACGGCCATGGAGTCGGGGCGGCGGGTCGCGTCACGCGGCGGCCCGGCACGGTCGGCGCGCAGGGAAGAGGAAGACGTCACGGAACTCACTCCGAACGGTGGCGCGCGAGCTGCTCACGCACCGCGAAGGCGGCCAGCCAGCCGGCGATGACGGCGGCGGCCACGAGGGATACGGAGAGGGGGAGTTGGGCCACGGAGCCGAGCAGAACGCCCAGCAGCAGGAGTGCGGCGACAAGTGCGATCACGATACGCCTCTCAGGTTTCAGCGTACGACTGTTCACTGACTACTGAGTCTAAAGGGTGCGAGGGGTCCCTCGCGACAGAGAACGGCTGTTTACTGAGTTCCATGAGTCACAGTCCCGACCCCCCGGGCACACGCCAGGCCCAGAAGCTGCGGACCCGCCAGGCCCTCATGTCCGCGAGCCTGGAACTCCTGGAGCAGCAGAGCCTCAGCAGCCTCGGCCTGCGCGAGGTGACACGGGCGGTCGGCATCTCCCCCGCGGGCTTCTACCGCCACTTCTGCGGCATCCCGGACCTCGGCGTGGCCCTGGTCGAGGAGACCCTGGGCAGTCTGCGCGCCCTGACAGCCGCGATCCTGGCCGAGACCGGCGACACCGAGCGGCGCATCGCGCGCACCGTCGAGCTGATCGCCCGCCATGTCGCCGAGCAGCCCGCCTACTTCCGCTTCCTGGTACGCGAGCGGACCGGCGGAGTGGCCCCGGTGCGCCGGGCCATCGCGACCCAACTCGACCTGTTCTCGGAGGAGTTGACCGAGGTACTGGCCGCGGAGACCGAACTGCGCGGCTGGCAGCCCGAGGACCTGCGCATGCTGGCGGGCATGTACGTGGACCAGATGGTGATGACCGCGGCCGCACTCCTGGAGGCCGGGCCGGACGCCACGGAGGAGACCGCGCGTATCACCCGTGCCACCCGACGCAGGCTGCGCCTGATCAATGTGGGCAGCGCACACTGGCTGGACGAGGGTCAGCCGTCGTCCGCGTAGAGCCCGACGATCGAGGCCGCCGCCCGCGCCAGTTCACGGCGGGCCTCCGGCGGGGAGAGGACCTCGGCGCGGTCGGCGAAGGAGAGCAGCTGGCGGATCTCGCGGATGTCGCCGAAGGCGAGGCGTACGGGGACCCAGTCCTCGTCGTCGTGCCCCTCCCCCGGCGGCGCCGTCATGTACGCGCCGTTCATCCGGACGAACATGTCGAGCCAGGGCCGCCGCACCCGCGCCTCCACGGCGATCGCGCCCGAGCGGTCCTCGACGCGGCGCCGCAACTCCTCCCATACGTCGGCGAGTTCGACGCCCGGCCGCCTGCGCACGGGCTCACCGGTCAGCTCGGCCGCCTCGACGCGGTCGACGCGCAGCAGCCGCGGGGCGCCGTCCCGGTCGGCGACCAGATACCAGACACCGGCCTTGGAGACGAGGCCGTACGGGTCGACGGTGTAGTCGCGCGCCGCCGACCGGCCGCTGTGGCGGTAGCGCACGTCGATGCGGCGGTCGCTGAACACGGCGTCCTGCAGGGCCTCCAGGTCGACCGCGGACCGCGGTCCGCCGAGCCAGCGCACCGGGTCGACGAGGATACGGCGCGCGGCCAGTTCGGCGCCGGGCCGGTGCGGGGCGGGCAGCGCGGCCATGACCTTGCGCAGCGCCGAGCCGATCGCGGAGTCCAGGCCGAGCGCGGCGTGCGTACCCTCGGCGGCCAGCACGAACAGCGCCCGCGACTCGTCGGCCGTGAGCCCCGTGACATCCGTGCGGTAGCCGGGAAGCAGCGCGATGCCGCCGTGCCGGCCGCGCTCCGCGTACACCGGGACGCCGCTACCGGAGAGCGCCTCGACGTCGCGGTAGATCGTGCGGACGGACACTTCTAGGCGCTCGGCGAGCTCGCGCGCGGGCACGCGGCCGCGGGTCTGGAGCAGCAGCAGGATGGAGAGCAGCCGTTCGGACTTCACGCCACCCAGGATCGCCCACTCCTACGCGTACGGGGATCAGCGGGCGAGGACCGTCCTGGCCAACTGCCGGGACTGGGCGACGAGTCGGCCCGCGCTGTCCCAGACCTCGGCGTCCTCCTCCAGGAAGCCCCCGGCGAGGTTGCGGGTGGCGATGGCGACGCGCAGCGGGCCCGGGGCGGGGCGGCAGCGCACGTGCACGGTCAGCTCGACGGTCGGCACCCAGCCGGAGAGGCCCAGCTCGAAGGCGGTCGGCGGGAGGGCGTCCACGGTGAGGAGCAGGGAGAGCGGGTCGGCGTCACGGCCGTCGGCGAGGCCGAACCACGCGCGCATCTCGCCCTTGCCGGAGGGTGCGCCGAGCGCCCAGCCGAGGGTGGCCGGGTCCAGCTTCAGCCACAGCCGCTCGGCGATGGCGGTGCTGCCCTGCACCGGGGCGTCGTCGGGCGCGTCCTGCGGGCCGAAGCACTGGTCGACCGGCGGGATGGGCGGCGCCTCGGCCGAGGTGCGGATGTCGTCGGGCAGGGCGTCCAGATCTCCGTACGAGGCGATGACGCGGATGCGTTCCACCTCGGTGCCGTCGGCCTCGTACTGGAGGAGGGAGGCCTGGCCGGTGGAGAGGGTGCGGCCGGCGCGGACGGTGTCCGTGCGGATCACGGCCGGGCCCGGCTGGGAGGCGGTGAGGTAGTGCGCGGAGATCGTGAACGGGTCGGGGTGCGGCAGGGCGTCGGCCAGGGCGCGGCCGATGACGGCGAGCAGATAGCCGCCGTTGACGGCGTTGATGATCGTCCAGCCCGCGGAGAGTTCGGTGTCGTAGACACCCTCCGCGCGGCGCACCACCGCGGTGTCGCGGTCGAACTCGCCGTCGCCGATGGTGGCCCGTGTCGTGGCCTGCGCAGCCTGCGTGCCCTGAGTCATGGATGCACGGTACAACAGGCGACTACTGAGCGGTAGCTTTTTCGTCGACCGCGGATCGCCGGTTCCAGGCGCGCGGGGCCCGCCAGTGCCGGGTGATGGCGAGCAGCCGCAGCACGAACGCGGTGATGACGGCGAGGGCGCTGGTGTAGGCGTTGAGGGCCTCGAAGTGGATGCAGAGGACCACGATGCCCGCGCCGACCATGGCCGGCACCGCGTACAGGTCACGGTCCCAGCGCAGCAGCGACGGCACCTCGTTGGCGAGCACGTCGCGCAGCACGCCGCCGCCGACGGCCGTGGCGAGGCCGAGCGCGGCGGATGAGGTGAGACCGAGGCCGTACTCGTACGCCTTTATCGTGCCCGCGACGCAGAACAGGCCGAGGCCGGCCGCGTCGAAGACGTTCACGGCCAGGTTGATCCGCTCCACCTCCGGGTGCAGGAAGAAGACCAGGGCCGCGGCGAAGAGGGGGGTGAGGAAGTAGCCGAGGTCGGTGAAGGCGGCCGGGGGTACGGCGCCGATGATCACGTCCCGGAAGATGCCGCCGCCGAGGGCGGTGACCTCGGCGAGTACGGCGATGCCGAACACGTCGAAGTTCTTGCGTACCGCGAGGAGGGCCCCGGAGATGGCGAACACGAAGATTCCGACCAGGTCAAGGCTGTGCTGGACGGAGGGTGTGAAGAGGTCCTGGATCACGGGGTGCATTGTGCCGGGTGCGGTGGGGTGCGTTCAGGTGCGGGCCTACCCAGGCACTCCCTGGGGGCTCCGCCCCCGGCCCCCCGCTCCTCAATCGCCGGAGAGGCTTCTTTTTCGCGCTCCGCGCTCGTCCTCAATCGCCGGACGGGCTGAGTTTTCGCCCCTCCCCGCCCCTTCCCGAAAGACTGCCGTCGGCTGCGGGGGCTCCGCCCCCGGACCCCCGCTCCTCAATCGCCGGAGGGGCTCAATTTT
>NZ_JASCIS010000005.1 GCF_029968015.1 Streptomyces luteolus | reverse complement strand
CCAACGGCCCCTGCCCCACACCCGAGAACCGGGCACGGGACTGGACGCAAGCGCACCGCCACAGCCAGTGGCGCCCGCTGTGCAAGCCCCTCGCTTTAGCGAGGGGTAGTTGACGCAACTGGCCACCTCGCTCAGGCCATGCACGTCCCCAAAGTCCCCTCGCCGACGCCCAGATCCCTGGCGACCTGCGCCATCGGCTTACGGTCAGGGCCCTCACAGGACGGAGGAACCGCACGTGCCCTTAGGCTGCTGCGATGACGGCAGCAATTCATGGTGACCCGCAGAGTTCGCCGCGGACTTCGTGTCTCCCGGGGTGTGTCGTCCTGCTGCTCGTGGTGCTGGTGGGGGTGGGCGCCGTGCAGTGGTTCGAGCGTGACTACAACCCTGGGGACGAGTGGCGGCGACAGCCGGCTGCGAAGGCACCGGCGAGAAATGGGCCGCCGGACTTCGACAAGGACGGTTATCCCGATGCCGTCAGCATTCAGCGCAACTACAGCGACGACGAAGGCCCTGCAACCGCCCGCAGCGCGATCATGGTCTTCCGCGGCGGGCCCTCGGGCCTGCGTCCCACCGGTCGCCCGCTGACGCCAGGCCACGGTACGGAGGACTCCCGTAGAGCAGCAGCGAAGTTGAGTTACGACACCGTACTCACCGGTGACTTCAACGGAGACGGCTATACGGACGTGGCCGCGCAGCGGCATCCCGAACACGGCGATGCCGAACACGGCGATGCCGAACACGGCGATGCCGACCACGGCACGAAGATCCGCAGCTCTGCGGTGATACTGCCCGGCAGCCCGGACGGCCTGCGAAACCGGCCGGTGCCCATTGCCCTGCCCGACGGCGACCGCGCGGGCACGTTCGTGGCGGGTGCGGTCGGAGACATAGACGGGGACGGGCACCTGGACCTCATCGACTCCGGTTCCGCAGCCGGACGTCCCGCACGGGTGGTGTACGGCCCGATGAGCGCCACCGGAAAGCCCGCCCAGGTCAGGACGTTCAAGACCAGCCCCCAGGCGCCCCACCAAACGGTAGGCCCGCCGGTGGTCGCCGACTTCGACCAGGACGGACGCACCGACCTCCTCATACCCAGCGACTACGGCCCCAAGGAGTACGACGAAGACGCACCGCCCACTCCCGTGCAGTACTTCCGCGGCACGCCCGAGGGTCCTGTGCTGGATACCGAACTGACGCAGCAGATCGGGCAACATGCCTCGGTCTGGACCACCGACAAGACCGAGGTGCGCACCGGAGTGGACTTCGACGGTGACGGCTACCCCGACATCCTCCCGCGCCCGGGCGTGCGGCAGATCCTGCGCGGAGGACCGGATGGGCTGCGGGAAGGAACGTTTCCGCTGACCGCTGAGGGCGACGTGGGTACCCCGCTGCTCTCCGGTGACGTGACGGGGGACGAAAAGGCCGAGTTCATCTCCACCGTGCACTTCGGCCCGACCGATGCACGGGGACGCATCCAGGTGGCCGAGCGCGGCCCCGGCGTTCGGCTTCGCCCGATTCAGGCAATCGACCTGGACACTCCGGGACTTGAGGACGGGACGCTTACGCGGGGCTCCGGCAGCCGCGATGACTTCGGCGCACAACTCCAACTCCTGGACGCGAACCAGGACGGACACACCGACGTCCTCGCCACCGGCACCGCGGACGGCCAGAACCCCCACGGCGACTACTGGTACCTGCCCGGCGGCAAAGACGGGCTGCGCACGCCCGACACCCACCGCTACACACGCGCGGAACTCGGCCTGAAGGACCTGGACGGCTGAAGAGCCATATGCCCCCGGGGGCGCCCAGTTCGGCAACAGGTGCGGTTCCCGTACGCGTTGGTCCTCCCGTCACATCGTGCCGCGCTGCCGCTCGTGGCTGTGACCGTCCCGTCGGTGTCCTCGAACCAGACGCTGTCGAGTCCCGGCCCGCCAGGGGATACGAGCGTGGCTAGTGCCTTGACGGGCACATTGACAGGGCAGCTCACTGATTCGATGGGAGGCGGCCCGCCGGCGGCTTGCCCAAGACGCCAGGTTTGCCCATCGCCTCGCCGGGACTCCCTCTGATCGATGCCCATGGGCGCGCGGCTCTGCTCGGCTGCCCCCGTCAACACGCCGGCACTCCACGCCGTCACCTACGGGTAAGCCCAAGCGCCCGGACGACCACGGTCACGCCTGGGACGGCGAGCTTTCCACCAGCGGGACGGCGGGGCGTGTCCGGAGGCTACGGAGGGACGAGTTGGAGGCTACGGAGGGATGAGTTCCGGCGAGGCCATCCGGGCACGGCAGCGGCCGGTCGTTGTTCCCCCCTCAGCCGGAATCTGAGATTCGGCTGAGCGGCCCGTCACCGTTCCGCAACACTCCTGGCTTCAGGTGGGGAGGAAACTGTCGCCGTGGGCCATTTGGGACTTGCCTTCGTCCCGAGGCCTGGGGGCAGGGTTCTCATCTGGGTCGCCGTGGACCAAGCGGACCACGCCGACCTGCCGTTGAAGCACGCTGCATTGGAGGACTCGTGCGCGACCTGGGCTCGGTCATACAAGCGGCGGCCGCCGCACGCACCGGCACCGCCCGGACCATCGCCTTGCTGGCCGCGACGGTGGCGGCGGCAGTGGTCGCGACACTGGTGTGGTGGGGCGTCGGCGATGCCGGGCCCGAGAAGGCGAGCGCGGCGTCGGCCAGTGCGGCGTGGCCGGACTTCGACGGCGACGGGTACGCGGACCTGGTAAGTCCGGCCGCCTCCGACGACCGCGTTGAGGTGTCCTACGGCGCCCGCGGCGACGGGCGACGGCAGGTGATCCGGCAGGACGTGACGTCGGCGCCGCAACGCGACGGGGACGGGATCGGGTTCGCCCGCCACACCGCCACCGCCGATCTGAACGACGACGGTCACACCGACCTCGTCGCGGATGTGCAGGTCGTCGAGGAGCAGGACGAGACGGGCGCCAAGAGCGGTCTGTTGGTGCTGTGGGGCTCGCGGGACGGCCTGTCGGCCGACGCCGGCGCCGGCACGTACCTCCACCACGTGCCCGACGACTTCAGCATCGGTGACGGTACGAGTGATCACACGCTCGTGGCCGGTGACTTCGACGGCGACGGCTCCGACGACCTGGTCGTGCGGGCCAGCGGCGAAAAGGCCTTGCTCAAGGGGCCGTTCAGCCGGGACGGCAAGGCGGCGGACACCGACCGGGTGCCGCGGGCGGGCGCCGGCACGGGCTTCTCGGGCGCCTACGCCGCCGACATGAACGGCGACGGCGCGGATGACCTGATCAGCGTGGAGCAGTCCGACGACGGCATCGGGGGCGGCGGCAAGTACACGGCGTACGTGCCGGGCGGCAGCGGTGGCCTGGGCGACCCGGAGACCTCGGTCCTGCCGGGCATCGCCAACGCCGCGGTGGGCGACGTCGACAACGACGGCTTCGCCGACCTTGTCCTGCGCCGCCACCCCGAAGGCGCCGCCGCGGACAGCGCCGTGAGCGGACCGGTCGAGGTGTTCTACGGCTCGAAGGACGGCCCGCTGCCGCAGAGCGAGGGCGGCAGGCACACGGAGATCGACCGGGACACCGAGGGCGTGCCGGGGCGCGGCAAGGAAGGCTCCGAGTTCGGTGCCGCGCTCGCCGTCGGCGACGTGGACGGCGACGGCCGCGACGACGTCGCCGTAGGCCATCCCGGCGCTGCCCGTACCGGCAAGAAGCTGCCGGGGCAGCACGACGCCAAGCAGAAGGGAGCCGGCGCCGTCGTCCTCCTCAAGGGCGGCGAAGAGGGCTTGTCCGGACAGGGCGCGCAGCTCGTCGACCAGGCCACCGGCGGCAAGCGGGACGCCCCGGAGACCAAGGACGGCTTCGGCGAGGCCGTCCGCCTTGTCGACACCGACCGCGACGGCCACGCCGACCTCGCGGCCGGGGCGCCCGGTGAGGACGAGGACACCGGCGAGGTGCGCGTGCTGCACGGCACGGACGACGGACTGACCGGCAAGGACGCCCGGTCGCTCACACCGGAGGACTTCAGCGGCAAAGGCGGAAACGGTGCGGACGACGAGGCCGACGGCTCGTCGGACAACACCGGCCCGAGCCGGTCCGGCTCCACCGGCGACGCGCCCACGGGTCCCGCCGGAACCGCCGCGGAGGCCGACTTCGACGACGACGGCCACGCCGACCTCGCGCTGGACGGCAGCCGAGGCGATGCCGGCAGCGAACCGGAGGCCGGGTACGCGGCCGTGCAGTACGGGGCCGACGGCGCGGAGCCCGCCGGCCGGCCGGCGCGACCGGATCACGCAGGACGACGCGGGAGTGCCGGGCGAAGCGGTGGAGGGCGCGGGCTTCGGCGGGCGGCCACTCGCCCGCGACTTCGACGGTGACGGCTACACCGACCTCGCCGTCACCGTGAACAAGAAGAAGGCCTCGGACAACGACGCCGAGGACGAGCGCGGCCTCATCATGCTCTTCGGTTCGAGCGAGGGCATCGGCGAGGGCGCGCCCGCCACGTACGTCAAGGACGTACCCGGCGATCTGGAGTACGGGCAGACCGCGGCGGGCGACTTCGACGGCGATGGGAAGGCGGACCTGGTGCTGGGCGTCGAGCACGAAAAGGGCCTGCTGAAAGGGCCGTTCAGCCGGGAAGGCCAGCCCGCCCGGACCGCCGCCGTCCCGACACCCGACGTGCCTGAGCGGATGGACGTGATGGACGTGATCGCCGGTGACCTCAACGGCGACGGCATCGACGACCTGGTCAGCCTCCACCAGTACGAAGACGCGCTCACCTACGACGAGCCCGAGTTGGGCCACTTCATGGCGGGCGGCAAGGAAGGCTTCACGCAGGGCGGCGAGGTCTTCGCGGGCGGCGACACCGCGACCGTCGGCGACGTCGACAACGACGGCTACGGCGACCTGGTGCTGGGGGAGCTGCCCGGACACGGACAGGACAACGACCCCGGCGGCACCGTCACGGTGCTGCATGGCGACCCGAAGGGACCAGGCCGGGCGGAGGCGCGGAGCATCCGGATCGACCAGGACACCAAGGGCGTACCGGGAGAGAAGAAGGGCAAGTACGAGGCATTCGGTAGCTCCCTGGCGGCCGGTGACGTCAACGGCGACGGCTACGCGGACATCGCGGTCGGCGACTTCGGCGACGACGCGCGAGACGTCGGCAGCGCCGGAACCATCATCGTGCTGCGTGGCGGCGAGGACGGCCTGACCGGCTCCCGTGCGCAGTCCGTGGACGCCGGACCGGAGCGGAACACGGACGAAGTGGGCTGGTCCGATGCCGTGGACTCGCTTCTGGAACTGTTCGACGCCAACGGCGACGGAAAGTCCGATCTTGCGGTGCCCCGCTCGGACGCGAGGGAGAGCGCGATATGGCTACTGCCGGGCAGCGACGACGGCATCACCGGCAAGGTCCCCTGACCTGCCGCAGCCATCTCTGCCGTGCCGATGGGTCACGATTCGAGCGATCCCGGCACAGGCGCGAGGCGCGAGGCGCAAGGCCCAAGGCGCGAGGCGCGACGCGAGTGCGCGAACCGGCTGTCAGCCGCGCACGTGCAGCCCGAAACCCGTGCGGCCCGAGGGCTCCAACCCCTCCTTCAGGTGCAGCGAGGGGATCTCGTAGTCACCGAAGTTCTGCCGCCGGAACGCGATCGGCTCGGTCGACTCCAGGGTGAGGAGGCGCTGCTCCCATGCCTTGGCGACGTCCGGATAATCCGCGCCCGTCATCCGGTCGGTGCCGTACAGCACGAAGGGCGGCAGCACCTCGATGCCCGGGTAGTAGAGGATGCCGTGGTGGATCGGGAACAGCAGGTCGTCGATGGGGCCGTTGATCCCGCGGGCGGCGTAATGGGACTCCGGGCCGCCGGCGGTCACCGACAGCAGGGCCTTCCTGCCTGCGAGGGTGCCTTCGCCGAAGCGCTCGCCGTACTTGGTGTCGCTGTGCTCGCCGACGCCGTACGCGAAGTGGAAGGTGAACACCCGGTCGACCCAGCCTTTGAGGATCGCCGGCATCGCGTACCACCACAGCGGGAACTGGAAGATGATCGTGTCGGCCCACAGCAGCTTCTCCTGCTCGGCGCGGACGTCCGGGGTGAGCGTCCCGGAGTCGAAGGCCCGGCCCGAGTCCCGGGCGACCTTCAGCGGACTTGAGGCTTCGGGGCCGTAGTCCGCGGCGTCCACGACCGCCTTCCAGTTCATCGCGTACAAATCACTCACCCGAACCTCGTGCCCGGCGGCCTCCAAGGTGGACACCGCGAGGTCCTTCAGCGAGCTGTTGAGCGACTTCGGCTCCGGGTGGGCGTAGACGATCAGCGTCTTCATGGGAACTCCTTCGGATCGGTTGCCCTCGATCCTGTAAGCCGCGTCGCCCGGCGTTCAGGGGCGCCTCTTCCATCGGACGGGACTTCCTGGTACCAGCAGGGCCACCTTCACCGGCACCACCGAGCCCATACTGAGACGCATGGACGATCTTGCGAGCTTCCTGCGGACGCGGCGTTCCCGGGTCGACCCGGCGGCCGTCGGCATCCCCACCGACAGCCGCCGCCGGGTCGAAGGGCTGCGCCGCGAAGAGGTCGCGCACCTGTCCGGAGTCAGCGTGGATTACTACGTACGCCTGGAACAGGGGCGCGCGACGCAGCCCTCCGAGCAGGTCCTCGACGCGCTCGCCCGCGTCCTCGGCCTCGACGAGACCGAACGCGGGCACCTTGACCGGCTCGCGCGGCAGCGCCGCCGCCGGGCGAAGGCGCCGGGCGGACGGGTCCGGCCGGAGCTGCTGCGCGTCCTCGACCTGGTCACCGACGCACCCGCGCTGATCATGGACCACCGCCTGGACGTGCTCGCCGGGAACCGCCTCGCGGGGCTCCTCTTCGGCCTGCCGATACCGGGCCTGAACACCGCCCGGCACATCTTCCTCGAGGAGGCCGAGCGTGGCCTTTACGCGGACTGGGAGACGTGCACTCTCGACGTCGTCGGGCACCTGCGCCTGGCCGCCGGCAAATACCCCGATGACCCCCGCCTGGCCTCGCTCGTCGGCGAGCTGGCGATGGGCAGCGAGCGCTTCCGCCGCCTCTGGGCCCGCGCGGACGTGCGCGCCCGCACACATGGCCGCAAGGCGTACCGACACCCGCTGGTCGGACTGCTGGAACTGCACCAGGAGAACTTCGCCCTACCGGACGAATCAGGCATGGAGCTGCTCGTGCTGTCCGCGGCCCCCGGCAGCCCCTCCGAGGACGGGCTGCGCCTGCTCGCGGGCCTGGACGCGGACAACGGTGACACGCAGCCCACCGTGAACGCGCTTCAACCTCGTCCTCGTCCTTGAACGCGATCTCTTCCTGACTCCGGCCGAATGTTGGTGAGCCTGTGCTGCCACAGCTCGCCCGCGCGTTCCAGGTGCGGGGATGCCGTTGAAGCCCCGGTAGTGCAGCTCGTACAGGACGTACAGGACGTAGAGGGCGAGCTGCAGATCCTCGCCGTACGGATCGGCCCCCAACGCCCTTCCCTGTTCGGGGAGTTGGCAGTCTTCGGCGGTCAGCACGGTTATCAGGGCGCTGGAAAGGGGGGCAGATCGCGACGCAGAAGCGGCGGGACACGGACACGGCCCGGCCCCGACTCGTCGACCACCTCGACCGGGCAAGCGCGCGCCGCGCCCCGTCTCGGCAGCCATGGCACGCCTGCGTTCGCAACCCGAATGGGCTCGCATTTGTCGCGGTGCCCAATTGCGCGGGTTTGAGGTGGGGGTGAGCGGGGACTCGGGGCACCCACTGTGGTTGCTCGCAAGCTCTCTGCGAAGAAGTCGCTGACCCAGCCACCACCAGCACAAAGGGGCGCTGAATGATGCCGGCAGGATCGAGTCCCAAGCGAGAGCGGCAGTACGAGCACATCAAGGAAGGCGCCCAGAAACGCGGCACCTCCACCAGTCGCGCCAAGGAAATCGCGGCGGCCACGGTGAACAAGGAACGAGCGCGTTCCGGCGAATCGAAGACGGCGAGCAAGAGCTCCACCCGCGGTTCCAAGTCCCCGTCCCAGAAGGGCGGCGAGCGTTCGCACACCGGAAAGCAGGGGCGTACGAAGGAGCAACTTTACGAAGAGGCCCAGCGGCGCAATATCGAAGGCCGTTCTTCCATGACCAAGGACGAATTGCGCAAGGCCCTCGGCGGATGACGAATTTCCTGTGCCGTAAGGCGAAGGCCCGCCGCCCGAGCCTGACCCGTCGAGCAGCGTGAGGACCTCATGACCCGGTACGGATACTTCCTGGCGAGCGAGGAGTTCGGTCCCGCCGAGCTCCTCGCCCAGGCGAAGGCGGCCGAACAGGCCGGATTCGACGCCCTCGCCATTTCGGACCACTACCACCCCTGGACGGACGCGCAGGGGCAGAGTCCGTTCGTCTGGTCGATGATCGGGGCCCTCTCCCAGGTCACTTCCCTGCCGGTCACGACGCTCGTGACCTGCCCCACCGTACGGATGCACCCGGCGCTCAACGCCCAGGCGGCGGCCACGTCCGCGGTGCTGACGAACGGGCGCTTCCGCTTCGGCCTGGGCACCGGCGAGGCGCTCAACGAGCACGTCCTGGGCGGCGCCTGGCCCGCGGCCGATCAGCGTCTCGCCATGCTGGAGGAGGCTGTCGAGGTCATGCGGCAGCTCCTCACCGGCCGCCGGACCACCCACCGCGGACAGCACTACACCGTGGAGAACGCCCGCATCCACACCCTCCCCGACGAGCCGCCACCGCTCTACGTATCGGCCTTCGGCCCGCAGGCGGCCGCCCTGGCCGGGCGCATCGCGGACGGCTTCGTCACCATGACGCCCGACGGGGAACTCGTGGAGCACTTCCGCGACGCGGGCGGCACCGGCAAACCGGTCCTGGGCGGGCTGAAGGTCTGCTGGGGCCGCGACCGCGATCAGGCCGTCAAGACCGCGCACCGCCTCTGGGCCAACCTCCTACTGCCGGGCGAGCTGGGCCAACTCCTGCCGACGCCCCAACACTTCGAGCAGGCCGTCGACCTGGTCACCGAGGACATGGTCCGCTCCGACATGACGTGCGGTGACGACCTGGACGAGCACCTGAGCTCCGTCCGCGCGTACGAGGACGCCGGCTTCGACGAGGTGTACATCGGCCAGATCGGCAGCGAGCAGCAGGGCTTCTTCGACTTCTACGGGGCCGAGGTCCTGCCCCGCCTGCGCGGCACCGCGTGACGTCCGGGCGGAGCGGCCCGTACGCGGCGCTCTTCGACGTCGACGGCACACTGGTCGACACCAACCACCTGCATGTGACGTGCTGGTGGGAGGCCTTCCGGCAGGCCGGGCACCGGGTGTCCACCCACGCCATCCACCGGGCGATCGGCCTCCCCTCCGGCGACCTCATCGACCACCTCCTCGGAACTGGAGGCTCTGAAGCCTTTCCCGCAGGGGCAGGGCGTGCCATTCCACTGAGAAAGGGATGGCGCCGCCAGCCACTCCCATCACGGTCTACAGCGCCACGACCATCGCAATCAGACCGATAGCGACCAAGGCGACGACCACCATGATCAAGACCAGTGGCATCGCCCCCCACCCCTTGCGCAGTTCAGGCGGCTCCGGATGTGAAATGCCAGAAGTGCCGCCCTCGGCGGGTGGTGTTTCACCAGGCGGCACTTTGCCTCCTGGTTCGAGCCCTGGTGTGCGTTCCGGGTCAGGGTCGGGTGTCGTCATCGCTCATGCTCCTGAATCGGTCGAGCGGGAGAGGGCTCGATTCGGCTCGTCGTGCAGATAGGCCTCCGCCGCAGCTACGGCTTGATCAACCTGCCGCTCACCCATGAGCACACACAACGTGTAGCCGTCGCTGTCCATACGGGCGAGCGCGCCGGGCTCTCCTGAATTCCTCTGGAACAGCCATACGGATTTTCGGTATTCCATAAGCGCGCGAGCGACATCGGCCTTGTTCGGAATCAACATCGCACTCTCCTCCGGCCCTGCGCCCACCCTGCCCTCTCGGGGTGCCCTTGCAGAGGTGCATGAAACAGTTACCGAATCCGCCCAAGCGCCGCGCATAACGATCTGACGGAGGGATTTCTGAAAGCGGTGCCGTCGTGCCCACATGGGAATGGCCTCCCGACCACAGCCGGGCGGACAGCCCAGTCGGGGTGCCGCAGTAGAGGCCGGCCGAGCCTGGATGCGCGGTGACCGGATGTGAGGCGAGGGCTCCCCAGATTCTCCCCGAGGACGATCGGGTGGGTCGGCCGACTGAGCGACGTCGTTGAACCGACCGAGGATCCAAAGGTGAGATCGGCCGGATAACCTCGAGAAATGCTTACAGAAGTCGTTGCGACTCGCTATGTCACACCCCTGAGGGAGGGCGGCTCGCTGCCCGGCATCGTCGAGGCCGACGATCTCGGGACGTACGTCATGAAATTCACCGGGGCCGGACAGGGCCGCAAGACGCTCGTCGCGGAGGTCGTCTGCGGGCAGCTGGCGCGTCGGCTCGGGCTGCGGGTGCCCGACCTCGTGCAGATCCAGCTCGACCCCGTGATCGGCCTGGCCGAGCCCGACCAGGAGGTGCAGGAGCTGCTCAAGGCCAGCGGCGGCCTCAACCTCGGCATGGACTACCTGCCGGGCTCCCTCGGCTTCGACCCGCTCGCGTACGAGGTGAGCGCCGTCGAGGCGGGGCGCGTGGTCTGGTTCGACGCGCTGATCAACAACGTCGACCGCTCCTGGCGCAACCCGAACATGCTGGTGTGGCACGGCGGCCTGTGGCTGATCGACCACGGCGCGAGCATGATCTGGCACCACAACTGGCGCACCGCCCAGGCCGCGGCCGCGAAGCCGTACGACGCCTCCGACCACACGCTCGCGCCCTTCGGCCCGGACATCGCCGCGGCCACCGCCGAACTCGCCCCGCGCGTGACGGAGGAACTCCTCACCGAGGTCGCCGCCGACGTCCCCGACGAGTGGCTGGTCGACGAGCCCGGCTTCGACAGCCCGGACGAGCTGCGCCGCGCCTACGTCGACGTGCTGCACGCGCGCGTGCGGGGCCTCGCCGAGCGGATCACCCTCGGCCCGCGCGTCGAGCGCAAGCAGTCCAACGCGCCGGGGTGGCTCACCGACCACCTCACCCCGTGGCCGCACCCCACCAAGGACAAGAAGGGCGCGGGCCAATGAGCGAGCGCGATGTGTTCGAGTACGCGCTGCTGCGGGTGGTCCCGCGCGTGGAGCGCGGCGAGCAGTTCAACGCGGGCGTGGTGGTCTACTGCCGCGCCAAGTCCTTCGTGGCCGCCCGCACCCACCTCGACGAGCGCAAGCTGACCGCGCTCGACCCGGCCGCGGACGTCGCGGGCGTACGGGCCGCGCTGCGCGCCGTCGAGGGCGTCTGCCGGGGCGGCGAGGACGCGGGCCAGGCGGCGCGGGACGACGTCGGCCGGCGCTTCCGCTGGCTGATCGCGCCCCGCTCCACGGTGGTCCAGCCGGGCCCCGTGCACTCCGGTCTGACGGCCGACCCGGAGGCCGAGGTGGAGCGGCTCCTGGACCTCCTCGTGCGCTGAGCCCGAGGCTGAACTCCGTCCCTCGGGAAGCCCTGGACCGCGGTGGGCCGTTGACACCGGGTGCCAGGGCTTCTAGCGTCACGGATGCGTAGGTACTAAGCGGTCGCTCACCGGCCTGGGGAAGGTCCTGGCGGGAGCGCCGCGAGAGCCGCATTCCAAGGGCGAGGGAGAACCAGCATGTCCACCACCGAGCAGCGCGTCGCCGTAGTCACCGGAGCCGCGCGCGGCATCGGCGCCGCCACCGCGATCCGACTGGCCGCCGAGGGCCGCGCCGTCGCCGTCATCGACCTCGACGAGGCCGCCTGCAAGGACACCGTCCAGCAGATCCAGGCCGCCGGCGGCAAGGCGATCGCCGTCGGCTGCGACGTCTCCGACGAGGCGCAGGTCGAGGCCGCCGTGGCCCGGATCGCGGACGAGCTCGGCGCTCCCACGGTCCTCGTCAACAACGCGGGCGTGCTCCGCGACAACCTGCTCTTCAAGATGAGCGCCTCCGACTGGGACACGGTCATGAACGTGCACCTGCGCGGCGCCTTCTTGATGTCGAAGGCCTGCCAGAAGCACATGGTGGACGCGGGCTTCGGCCGGATCGTCAACCTGTCCAGCTCCTCCGCGCTCGGCAACCGCGGCCAGGTCAACTACTCGGCGGCCAAGGCCGGCCTGCAGGGCTTCACCAAGACCCTCGCCAAGGAGCTCGGCAAGTTCGGCATCACCGCCAACTCCGTCGCCCCCGGCTTCATCGTCACCGAGATGACCAAGGCCACCGCCGAGCGCGTCGGCATGGGCTTCGAGGACTTCCAGGCCGCGGCCGCCACCCAGATCCCGGTCCAGCGCGTCGGCCGCCCGGACGACATCGCCAACGCCATCGCCTTCTTCACCGGCGACGCGGCGGGCTTTGTCTCCGGCCAGGTCATGTACGTCGCCGGCGGCCCGCTCAACTGACCGGCCGCACCCCGACAGACGCAAAGGACAGCAACATGACCGTGCAGGACAGCGGCCGCGCGGCCCTCGTCACCGGCGCGAGCCGCGGCATCGGATACGGCATCGCCGAGGCGCTCGTCGCCCGCGGCGACCGGGTCTGCATCACGGGACGCAACGAGGACGCGCTCAAGGAGGCCGTCGAGCAGCTCGGCGCCGACCGGGTCATCGGCGTCGCGGGCAAGGCGCACGACGAGGCCCACCAGGCCGTCGCCGTGGAGCGCGCCATGGAGGCCTTCGGCCGGGTCGACTTCCTGGTCAACAACGCCGGTACGAACCCGGTGTTCGGGCCGATGGCCGACATGGACCTGAACGTCGCGCGCAAGGTCTTCGAGACCAACGTGATCTCGGCACTCGGCTTCGCCCAGCGGACCTGGAAGGCCTGGCAGTCCGAGAACGGCGGCGCGATCGTCAACATCGCCTCCGTCGCCGGCGTCTCGGCCTCCCCGTTCGTCGGCGCGTACGGCATGAGCAAAGCCGCGATGGTCAACCTGACGCTGCAGCTGGCGCACGAGTTCGCGCCCAAGGTGCGGGTCAACGCCATCGCGCCCGCCGTGGTGAAGACCAAGTTCGCCAAGGCGCTGTACGAGGGCCGCGAGGAGGAGGTCGTCTCCGCCTACCCGCTGGGCCGCCTCGGCGTACCGGCGGACATCGGCGGGGCCGCCGCGTTCCTCACCTCGGACCAGTCGGACTGGGTCACCGGGCAGACGCTCGTCGTGGACGGCGGCATCTTCCTCAATGCGGGCGTCGGCTGACCAAACGCCCAAGCCGGTACGTAGCCCGCGTACCGGCTGAATGTGATGACTCAGTACATCAAGTGCCCTGTCCGGCCTGAACGTTGGCCCGGCAGGGCACTGCGGTAAGGTGCGCCAACCCCCTGGCGTGGTTGATCGAGGAGCGTGCGCGTGTTCAACCGGACCCGAAGTCTGCAGGCCGCTGCGACTCTTGCGTCCATATCCCTGCTCGCGGGATGCGGTGTCTTCACTTCCGAAAGTACCGACGAGGAAAAGCCCATCGTCGTCGGCACCACCAGTGCGCCCAGCACCCTCGACCCCGCCGCGGCCTGGGACGGATCCTGGGAGCTGTACCGGAACGTCTACCAGACGCTGGTCAGCTACCCGACCGGCGCCGCGACGCCCGAGCCGGACGCCGCCGAGGCCTGCGAGTTCACCGACGAGTCGAACACCGCGTACCACTGCAAGCTGCGCGAGGGCCTGAAGTTCTCCGACGGCGACCCGCTCGACGCCAAGGCCGTGAAGCACTCCATCGACCGGATCGGCAAGATCGGTGTCGAGGGCGGCCCCGCGGGTCTGCTCGGCAGCCTCGATCGCGTCACGACCGACGGCGACCGCGACGTCACCTTCCACCTCAAGAAGGCCGACGCGACCTTCCCGTTCGTCCTCGCTACCCCGGCCATGTCGATCGTGGACCCGCAGGAGTACCCGGCGAACTCGCTCCGCAAGAAGGGCAGCATCGTCGGTTCCGGCCCGTACCAACTCGATTCGTACGAGGCCGACAAGACCGCCGAACTCACCAGGAACCCGAACTACAAGGGCTTCGCCGAGCACAAGAACAACGCCGTCACCATCCGGTACTTCCAGGATTCCGGCGCCATGGTGAAGGCCCTCAAGAAGCACGACATCGACGTCACGTTCCGCGGTCTGACCTCGCAGGACATCGTCGACCTCCAGGGCACCGCCGCCGGTGAGAACAAGCTCCAGCTCGTCGAGGGCGCCGGCACCGAGACCCGCTTCCTGGTGTTCAACCCCAAGGACCGGTGGGCGAAGAACCCCGCCGTGCGCGAGGCCTTCGCCCAGGTCATCGACCGCGGCGCGATCGTGCACAACATCTACAAGGACACCGTCGAACCGCTCTACTCGATGGTTCCGACCGGCCTCGCGGGCCACACCACGGGCTTCTTCGACACGTACGGGAAGCCCAGCCCCTCCAAGGCGGAGAAGATCCTCACCGAAGCGGGCATCACGGAGCCGGTCCCGCTGACCCTCTGGTACACCACGGACCGCTACGGCTCGGTCACCAAGCCGGAGTTCGAGGAGATCAAGCGCCAGCTGAACGCGTCCGGTCTCTTCGATGTGACGGTCAAGGGCCGCCCCTGGAAGGAGTTCGAGAAGGGCTTCCGCAGCGGCGAGTACCCGGTCTTCGGCCGCGGCTGGTTCCCCGACTTCCCGGACCCGGAGAACTTCATCGCGCCGTTCGTCGGCGAGCGCAACAACCTGGGCATCCCGTACGCCAGCCCGCGCATCACCGACCAGCTGCTGCCCCAGTCGCGCCGTGAGACGGACCGCGGCGCCGTGGCCGAGGAGTTCGAGAAGGCGCAGGAGATCCTCGTCGAGGACGTCCGGCTGCTGCCGCTGTGGCAGGGCAAGCAGTACGTCGCCGCCTCCGAGGAGATCGCCGGCGGCGAGCGTGCCCTCGACCCCTCGACGATCATGACTATGTGGGAGCTGAGCCGGAAGACCAGCTGGTAGGCGCCGGTCCGAGTGATCGCACCGCACGACCCCGAAGGGCGGCCGGAACTCCGGCCGCCCTTCGGCGTTGTCAGTGGTCGCCGGTAGGTTCGAGGGTGAGAAGTGACCGCACACTGGAGGTTGTTCACGTGACGGACCCGACCACCGCAGCCCTGATCCCCGCGTCCTGGCGCGAGGTTCTCGGCGAGGAGCTGGAGAAGCCCTACTTCAAGGAGCTCACCGAGTTCGTCGAGGAGGAGCGCGCGAAGGGCCCCGTCTACCCGCCCCGCGAGCAGGTCTTCGCCGCCCTGGAGGCCACGCCGTACGACGCGGTGAAGGTGCTCGTCCTCGGCCAGGACCCGTACCACGGCGAGGGCCAGGGCCACGGCCTGTGCTTCTCGGTCCGCCCTGGCGTGAAGACCCCGCCCTCCCTGCGCAACATCTACAAGGAGATGCAGGCCGAGCTCGGCACCCCCGTCCCGGACAACGGCTATCTGATGCCCTGGGCCCGGCAGGGCGTGCTGCTCCTGAACGCCGTGCTCACGGTCCGCGCGGGCGAGGCCAACTCGCACAAGGGCAAGGGCTGGGAGAAGTTCACGGACGCCGTGATCCGCGCGGTCGCCTCCCGCCCCGACCCGGCGGTCTTCGTGCTGTGGGGGAACTACGCCCAGAAGAAGCTCCCGCTCATCGACACCGAGCGGCACATCGTCGTGAAGGGCGCCCACCCCTCGCCGCTCTCCGCGAAGAAGTTCTTCGGCTCCCAGCCCTTCACGCAGATCGACAAGGCGGTCGCCGCCCAGGGCCACACGCCCATCGACTGGCGCATCCCGGACCTGGCCGACTCCGTCTCCTGAGCGCCCGCGCCTGAGCCGGATTGTCAGTGGCGGCGGATAGCGTCGGTGGTGTTCGCAGATGGTCGTACGAGTCGGGAGAACGCATGGCGGAGCAGCAGGACCAGTCGTCCGAGGACGCCGTGATGGCACGGGCGGGGCAAGCAGTCATGCTGCATCGCGCGGGCGACCGCGAGGAGGCGCGCAATCGCCTCCTCGAGCTCTGGACGGAGATCGGGGAGCACGGCGACCCGCTGCACCGCGTCACGATCGCGCACTACATGGCGGACACCCAGGACGACCCGGCCGATGAACTCGCCTGGGACCTGCGGGCGCTCACGGCCGCGGACGTCCTGACGGACGAGCGCGTCGGGCAGCACCACAGATCGCTCGAAGTGCGCGCGTTCTACCCGTCGTTGCACCTCAACCTCGCGGCGGATTACGTGAAGCTCCACCGCGAGGACGAGGCCCGCGCCCACATCCGCCGCGCCCGCGGAGCCATCGGCACCCTCGGTGACGACGCCTACGGCAACGGCATCCGCGCCGCGATCGAACGCCTGGAGCTGCGGCTCGGGGAGGGCGGGGACGGCGGGCCGGTGGGTCCGCCGCGCCGGGAGGAGTAGGCGACCTCACCGGCCCGGCCCAGGCGGCTCAACTCCCGTACTTCTCCCGGCAGATGCGCGCCTGCGGACTGTCCGGTTCCCACCGCCCGTAGCGCTCGCCTAGCCCGCAGAGGTCGGCCTCGGGCAGCATCGACTCGGGGGGTACGGGGGCGCCGCGGAGGGGGGAGCCGTCGGCGGGGCCGGAGGCGTTGGTTCCGCCGGTGTGCTGCTGTCGGGGCTGGTCGGGCTGGTCGGGCTGGGTGGCCTGGGTGGCCCCGGCTCCTGGGGCGCGGTCGCGCTTCGGCTGCTCGGGCCGGCGCAGGGCGTCCTTGGACCTGGGGGCGTCCGGCTTCATCATCCGTAGCGCCTCATGGGCCGGTGCGGTAACCAGGCGAGGCTCGGCGTCGCCACGGGCCTGCGGGGCGGGCTCGGGCTCGGACTCGGATGCGTCGGACCGGGAGTGCGGCGCGTCCGCCCCGCCCACGGAGACACAGCCGCTGACGGCCGAGGCGGTCATGGCGATGAGCAGGGCCGCTGCGGTCCTCGTTCGGTGCATCTGCGCAACTCTGGTGTGCGGACGGCCTCTTGAGCGAGAGATCGAGAGGAGATTGCCCCGCACGTGTGAACGCGGCCGCCGGTGTCTGGCGGGGTGGGGGGGCGCGGTGACGGCTCAGAGGGTCGCCGCGAGAACCGTCAGCTCGACCGAGAGCACCAGCACGCCGCCGAGGAGGATGGCGCCGACAGGCCGGATCGGCCGTTCCGCGGCCTCGCGCCGCAGGGTCGTGTGGGCGGCGAGCGCGGCCGGAGTCGAGGTCGCCCAGAGAGCGGCCGCGAATACCAGCCCCTCCCCGATGACCTGACGCGAGTCCGGGCCTCCGGCGATCAGAGGCCGCGCCAGCGTGGGCAGAACAGCCGTGGGGAGCAGCCCGAGCGTGGTGCCCGCGACCACCCATCGCCAGGGCCGCCTGCCGCCGAGCTCGCCGTGCCCGGTGCGCCGTGCCAGCCAGTGGCCGAGGGCGAGAGTGGGCAGGACGTAGGCGGCCGTCAGCAGGGCGCTCAGCGTGCCGATCGTCACCAGTCCCGCCGCGCCGGTCACCGCCACAGCCATGAACGTGGCCGGGCCCTGGGGGAACGCGGCGAGCAGTGCCGTGGCGGCGACAGTCAGGAGCACACCCAGTACGGCCATCGACACGGACGACGGTGCCGCGCCCGCCGGGCCGTTCCACCTGCGTCCCGGACGTTTCCCCGCGAGCCGTGGCACCGAAGTCACCGAAGCCCCCTACGCGCGCTCACCACACCCCAGCATCCCGCCCAGCAACTCCCGGAAGCCCGACCGTAGTTCGTCGCGGGACGGGACCTCCGCGTGGTACGAGCCGGCCGCGCAGGAGAACATCAGGCCCTCGCTCCAGGCCACGAGGGACAGGGTGTGGCGGCGTGGGGCGGGGGAACCGGCCGCTGTCAGCAGGGACTCGACCATGGCGCGGAACTGCGCGCCCTGCTGGTCGTAGAACGCGCGCAGTTCCGGGCGGCGGGTCGCTTCGAGGGCCAACTCGTAGCGGGAGACGGTGAGTTGGCGGTGCTCGGTGAGGGCGCGGTGCAGGGCGAGGGCGAGGGTGTCGGCCAGCGCCTCGGTGCCGCCCTCGGGGTCGGGCATCTGCGTCGGCATCAGCGTCCGCGCCTCGCGTTCCGCCTGCCGTCGCACGGTGGCCTCCAGGAGGGCGAGCCGGGTGCGCGCGTGATTGGAGGTGGAGCCCTGCGGCAGCCCCGCCGCCTCGTCGACCGCGCGGTGGGTGAGGCCTCGCATGCCGCGCTCGGCGAGCAGGGTGATCGCGGTGTCGGCGATCAGCTCGGCCCGGGAGGAGGAAGGGCCGCGAGGGGAAGCGGAGGGGCGTTCAGGCATGGGGCCACCCTATCCCGTACGACTACACCTGTAGTAACGTCGTCCGCGTACCCCACTACAGCTGTAGTTCCGGGAAGAGAACGGGAAGAGGAGGAGTCGTCATGGCCCGTGCCATCGTGATCGGAGGCGGCGTAGGCGGTCTCACCGCGGCCGCCGTGCTGCATCAGCAGGGCTGGGCGGTGACCGTTCTGGAGCGCTCGCCCGCCCTTGAGCCCGTGGGCGCCGGGATCTCCCTCGCGCCCAACGCCCAGCGCGCCCTCGACGTCGTCGGACTCGGCGACGAGATCCGGGCGCTCGCCGCCTGGCAGCGCGACGGCGGACTGCGGACGCCCAGCGGCCGCTGGCTCTCCCGTACCAGCAGCGAGGCCATCGCCGAGCGGTTCGGCGGCTCGCTCGTGCTGCTGCACCGCGCCACCCTGGTCGACGTGCTCCGCTCCCGGCTGCCGGACGGCACCGTCCGCACCGGCCTGGCCGCGCGCCTCGCCGACCCGGGCGGACCCGGCCGACCCGCCACGGTGACGTGCGACGCGGGGGACCTGGAGGCCGAGCTGGTCGTCGGCGCCGACGGCATCAACTCGGTCGTGCGCAAGGCGCTGTTCCCCGGGCACCCCGGTCCGACGTACGCGGGGTTCACCACCTGGCGGGTCGTCGTGCCCGCACCCGAGCGGCACTTCGGCTCGCACGAGACCTGGGGGCGGGGCGAGTTGTGGGGTTCGCACCTGATGAAGGACGGTACGGCGTACGCGTACGCGGCGGCCGGAGTGCCCGCCGGGTGGAAGGCGCCCGGCGGCGAACGGGCGGAGCTGATACGGAGGTTCGGGCACTGGCACGAGCCGATCCCGGAGATCCTCGACAGCGTGACGCCCGAGCAGATCCTGCGGCACGACGTGTACTACACGCGCCACGCGCTCCCCGCCTACCACAAGGGCCGGGTCGCGCTGCTCGGCGACGCCGCGCACGCCATGACGCCGAGCCTCGGACAGGGCGGCAACCAGGCCATCGAGGACGCGGTGGTCCTCGCCCACCACGTCGACCCGGACCGGGATCCGGGCCCGGCCCTCGCCGCGTACTCGGCGGAGCGGCTGCCGCGCACGATGGGCATCGTCGCCAAGGCGTACCGCATGGGCCGTATCAACACCACACCCTGCGGCCGCACGGCGACGCTGCTGCGGAACGCGCTGATCGCGGGCGTGAACAAGGCCGGACCGAACCTCGTCCTGCGCACCCTCGACGGCATCATGGACTGGCACCCGCCGCAGGACCCGCGGGCCGGTGCTGAGCGCACGGAGGCGTCCCGGCCCCGGAGTTGACCGGCCGCGCCCCGCGCCCCGCGCCGCGCCGCGCCCCGCGCCGCGCCCCGCGCCGTGGCCTCCGCCCTGCCCTCCGCCCCGAGCGGCACGTATGCTTCCGGGCATTCCGCACCGCGAGCGGCGCTCGCACCACCGCGAACCTCAGGGAGTACGTACGTGAAGGTCGGCTGCATCGGGCTCGGCGACATCGCGCAGAAGGCCTATCTGCCGGTCCTCGGCGCCCTCCCCGGGGCGGAGCTGCATCTGCAGACCCGCACGCCCGCCACGCTCGAACGCGTCGCCGCCGCGCACCGCGTGCCGGTCGAGCAGTGCCACGCCGACCTCGACGGGCTCCTCGCCCAGGGCCTCGACGCGGCCTTCGTGCACGCGCCGACGGTGGCGCACCCCGACATCGTCACGCGGCTGCTCGACGCGGGCGTGCCGACGTATGTCGACAAGCCGCTCGCGTACGAACTCGCCGAGTCCGAGCGGCTCGTGGCGCTCGCCGAGGAGCGGAACGTCAGCCTCGCCGTGGGCTTCAACCGCCGCCTCGCGCCCGGGTACGCGCAGTGCGCCGAGCATCCGCGCGAGCTGATCGTGATGCAGAAGAACCGGGTCGGACTGCCCGAGGATCCGCGCACGCTGGTGCTCGACGACTTCATCCACGTCGTCGACACCCTGCGGTTCCTCGCGCCGGGACCGGTCGACGACATCTCCGTGCGCGCCCGCGTACGGGACGGTCTGATGCACCACGTGGTGCTGCAGCTCGCCGGTGACGGGTTCACGGCGCTCGGCATCATGAACCGGCTCAGCGGGTCCACCGAGGAGATCCTCGAGGTCTCGGGCCAGGACACCAAGCGCGAGGTGCGCAACCTCGCCGAGGTCATCGACCACAAGGGCCAGCCGACGATCCGCCGACGCGGCGACTGGGTCCCGGTCGCCCGCCAGCGCGGCATCGAGCAGTCGGTGCACGCCTTCCTCGACGAGGTCCGCGCGGGCCGGGTGGTCAGCGCCCGGGACGCGCTGGCGACGCACGAGCTCTGCGAAAGGGTGGTACGGGACTCCCTGGCGGGAACCGCGGGAGCCGCGGGGGCGCCCGGCGCCTGAGGGAGGGCCGGGCAGGCGGGACTTTACGGACAGGCCTAGCGGCGCCTGAGGGCGCGGGCTGCCTCCCAGCCGCACAGCAGGGCCAGCGCGAGGACCGCTCCGTACACCGCCCAGTCGCCGAAGCGGACGTACAGCGTCGTGCCGGTGGCCAGCGGGACGTCGTACGTCCGGGCCGTGCTCTCCTCCGTACCCAGGGCGGTGCCCACGCGTGCGCCGTCCGGGCCGTGGACCGCGGAGACGCCGGTGAGCGTGGCGTGCACCATCGGGCGGCCGTTCTCGGCGGCGCGTACGGCGGCGAGCGAGGCGTGCTGGGCGGGCGCCCAACTGTCCTGGAACGTGGACGTCGCCGACTGGGCCAGCAGCAACTGCGCACCCGAGCGCGTCAGATGGCGGCTCATGTCGGGGAACGCCGACTCGAAGCACACCAGCGGCCCGACCTTCCCCCAGGCCCGGGCGCCCGAGGCGTCCGCGTTGCCGGTCACCGGCAGGATCGCGGGGGCCTCGCCGCGTCTGCGGTCCTCGCCCGCGGCCTCGCCGACCGAGGTGGCCCAGCCGAGCAGAGCACGCGCCGGTACGTACTCGCCGAACGGCACCAGCCGCATCTTGTCGTAGCGCTCGCCAGTCGGGCCCTCGGGCCCCACGAGGATCGCGGACTTGAAGATTCCGGGCTTGTCGGAGCGGCGCGCGTCGACGTTCACCAGGATCTGCGCGCCGACCTCACGGGACAGCTGCCCCAGGCGTGCCGCGAGGTCGGGCCGCTCGTCCAGGTCGTACCCGACGCTGCTCTCGCCCCACACGACCAGGTCGACGCCGCGCCCCGCCACCGTGCGGGTCAGCGCCTCCTCGCGCGCGAAGCGCTTCGCGACGCTGCCCACGCCGTCGATCACGCCGGGCTGCACGACGGCGACCCGCGCCGAACCCGCCGCCTGGGGGCGGGGTGCCCACGCCCAGGCCGCGGAGGCGACGACGGCCACGGCCACCGCTCCGGCCACCGCCGCGACCCGCGCCCGTTCCACCGCGATCAGCACGGCGAACGCGGTGTTCACGGCGACGACAAGCAGGCTCACCAGCCACACCCCGCCCACCGAGGCGACCCGGAGCGCGGGCTCGACCTGCCACTGGCTCGACCCGAGCAGCCCCCACGGACCGCCCAACCCCTCCCAGGACCGCACCAGTTCGACCATCAACCACGCACTGGGCACAAGCACCAGAGCCGCCGCGACCCGCCGCGGCGCGGGCGAACCGCCGAGCAGACGCCGTACGAGCAGCCCCCAGGGGGCCCACAGCGCGCCGAGCAGCACGGCGATCACGAACGTGAAGACATGCAGACTCGGCAGCAGCCAGTGGTGCACCGCCAGCATGAACCCGGCCCCGCCGAGCCAGCCGTCGTACACCGCTCTGCGCGCCGTCGGCGCCGAGCGGACGAGCAGCAGCCAGGGCACGAGCGTGACGTACGCGAACCACCACCAGGACGGTTCCGGAAAGGCGAGCGCGGGCAGCGCGCCCGCGAGGACGGCGAGGGCGCCACGCCCCCAGCGGGAGTCGAGCAGCCGCCCGCCGGGCCCGCTCCGGCCCGGGCCGCGCGTCCGGGCATCGCCTCCGGGGTGCCGGGGCCGCGACAGGCCCTTCGGGCCACCGTCCCGGAAGCCGACCCTGCGCAGTACGCCGGTCGACCGGCCGGTCAGCTCCATGCCGTGCCTCCCTCGGCACCGGACGTCCGGTGCGTACGGTCCCGTGCGTACGTACGTCCAGTGTGCGCCCGCTTCGCGATCTTCGACAGGGGGCGTGGCGCGTGGCGTACCGGCTCGGTCGCGGAGGGCGAGGTCAGGAGCCGTCGGGGTGCCTGCGCGGGGCGGGAGGCCGCTCCCGACCCTCCTCCGGGTCCGGCCCCTCGATCGCCGTACGGCGCCACTTCTCGCGTACGACGACCTTGGTGACGCGCCAGCCGACGCGGGTGCGCAGGACGGAGAACGTGTACCGCCCGCCGCACTCGAAGTCCGGGGCGCCGCCGTCGGGCCGGGTGCGCATCGGGTTGGTGTAGTCGGCCCGCACCTGGGCGGTGTCGCCCACGTCCCCTTCGAGCGGGCCGAAGCGGAGTCTGCGGTTGACGATCAGATGCTGGCGCATCGGGAAGAGCTGGAGGGTGCCGGCCAGCCATTCGGCGACCTCGTCGGCGGCGCCTTCGATGCCGCCCGCGGAGCTGTAGTCGGCCCGGCCGTCGGGGGTGAAGAGGCCGCGGTACGCGAGCCAGTCGCCGTCGTCGACGGCCGCGGCGTAGTCGGTGATGAGGGTGTCGATGGCCAGCCGGTCCATCACGGCTGCGAGGTCCACGCGCTGCGTCATCGATTCAGTGTTGTCGCCCGGAGCCGCCAGGCCAAGGGGCGTGCGCGGACCGGCGCTGGTCGCCTGCCGGTCAGGCCACCTTCACTACCTCTTCACGAATGGCCGCTGACCAGGCGACCACGAGGACCTGGTACTCAGCACGCTGTTCATCGCTCAACCGCCCGCCGGAGCAGAGCATCAGGCCGCGTATCCGCTCGTTCAACTGGTCGGCGGACCACGGGGCACCATCGGGCGAAGTGGCGATCATGTGAAAGAGTCTAGGGCCTGGGTATGACAACGACCGTGCCCTGAGCGCGACTTCTGTGCCTATCCGGTCACACCCACGGCAATATGCGTGGAAGTCGCCGGTGTTCACCCTTGCCCTTCTTCGGTCCAGGGGTCGGGGTCGGCGAGAACTTCCGCGAGGGGACGGCCGGTCCGGTCGGCGACCTCTTGGCGTTCGCGTACCAGCCGTCCAGGTCCCGACGCGGCGGTACGGCCAGCTGCTCACCGGCGTCGATCATCGGCACCCGGCAGGTGGGGCAGGGAACCGGCACCGGAGACGCCTTCTTGAACGCGTGCCGGCAGCCGAGGCAGATGAGATGGCTCCGCATGATTCTCATGGCCGCACGCTACGGACAGGTGCGGGCACCGGGCAGCTGGATTTCGCACCGCCTGACCAGCGCCCCTGAGCTGCGGCGGAGCCGGTGTATCGCGTCAGCGGATGCACCCCGAGCACAGGTCCGCGATGCTGGAGGGACCCGAGAAAGCCAAGCAGGAAGGGCTGCCATGTCTGTGATGGACAAGCTCAAGCAGATGCTCAAGGGCCACGAGGACCAGGCCGGCAAGGGCGTCGACAAGGCCGGTGACTACGTCGACGAGAAGACCCAGGGCAAGTACAGCAGCCAGGTCGACACCGCCCAGGAAAAGCTCAGGGGACAGATGGGCTCGGACCAGGACAGGGGGCAGGAAGGCCCGCCGCAGAGCTGAAGTCCCGCTCCTGAGCGGTGCCGACGATCAGGGGTGTCAGCCCGCGGACTCTCCCGCGTGCGGGCTCAGCACACCCATGCCCACGAGGATGAACAGGGCGATGCCGAGGACGACGCGGTAGTAGACGAAGGGCATGAAGGACTTCGTGGTGATGAACTTCATGAACCAGGCGATCACCGCGTAGCCCACGATGAAGGCGATGATCGTCGCGAAGATCGTCGGCCCCCAGGAGACATGGCCCTCACCCGCGTCCTTCAGCTCGTACGCCCCCGAGGCGAGCACCGCCGGGATGGCGAGCAGGAAGGAGTACCGGGCCGCCGCCTCACGGGTGTAGCCCATGAACAGGCCGCCGCTGATGGTCGCGCCGGAGCGGGAGACGCCGGGGATCAGGGCCATGGCCTGGCAGACGCCGAAGATCAGGCCGTCGCGTACGCCGAGTTCCCTGAGGGTCTTGCGCTCGCGGGTGGCGCGGTGGCGGCCGCCCGCTTCGTCGCGCGCGGCGACGCGGTCGGCGATGCCGATGACGATGCCGACGACGATCAGCATGGTCGCGATCAGCCGCAGATCGCGGAACGGGCCCTCGATCTGTTCCTTGAGGGTGAGGCCGAGGACGCCGATCGGGATCGAGCCGACGATCACCAGCCAGCCCATCTGGGCGTCGTGGTCGCCGCGCATCTCCTTGTCGGTGAGCGAGCGGAACCAGGCCGAGACGATCCTGACGATGTCCTTGCGGAAGTAGATGAGGACCGCGGTCTCCGTGCCGATCTGCGTGATGGCCGTGAACGCGGCGCCCGGGTCGTGCCAGCCCGCGAAGGCCGCCGTGAGCCGCAGATGGGCGCTGGATGAGATGGGGAGGAACTCGGTGAGCCCCTGCACGAGTCCGAGGATGAAGGATTCGAACCAAGACATGTGGGTGCTAGGCCATTCGCGTACTGATCATGGACTGACCAGCGAACTGGCAGGTCAGGACCCCTGAGTGGATGGACGGTCGAGGTGTCGGCTTAGGCATCTGGCTCTGTGATCGTCGCCGTTGTTCAGGGGAAGCGTAGCGGCAGCCGTTCGGGGGCTCGCCCAGGGGTTGTGACGGTCAAGCGCCGGGGGCGCGGTCGGCCGTCACCCCGCGGCGCTGTCGCCGCGCAGCTTGTGGCGCTTGCACCAGGCGACGATCGCCGCGGCGAGACCGGACAGGGCGATGAAGCCCATCGCGACGAGGAAGGCGGGGGAGGTCGGCGTACTCGCGCGGCTGCCCGCCACCACGTACGCCGCCGTGTTCGGGATCGAGCCGAGGCCGGTGGCGAGGAGGAACGGGAACCAGCCCATCCGGGAGATCGCCGCGCAGTAGTTGGAGGCCCAGAACGGCACCCCGGGAAAGAGCCGCGCCGCCAGTATCGAGCGGAAGCCGTGCCTGCTGAGCTGGCCGTCCACCGCGTGCGCGACGCGGCCGCGCAACAGCGGTCGCAGGGCGTCCTGGCCGAGCACCCGGCCGAGGCCGAAGGCGATACCCGCGCCGATGACCGTGCCCGCGATCGCCCCGGCAAGCCCCGCCTGCGTACCGAACAGGGCACCCGCCGCCAGGTTGAGCAGCGGCCGGGGCACGAACGCGGCGGTGCACAGTCCGTACGCGACCGCGAAGACGACCACCGCCGTCGCGCCGTTCAGCCGCACCGGCCAGCCGTCCGCGATGAGCCGCTGCGGTTCAAGAACGAGAACGCTCGTGCCGGCCGCCGCGAGCAACACGACGAGCAGGGCGAACCGGGACCACGGGGCGAGCAGCGCGCGGCCGAGGCGCACGGCGAAGGCCTCGGGGGCGGCGGCCGCGGGCCGCGGCACGGGATCGAACATCCGGGGAGACTAACCGACACATATGTGTGATCGCCGTATCGTGCGTCTCATGTGCGCCACAGTGCCGTCCGGCTCCGCCGAGTTCGCCGAGTTTGCCGAGTTCGCCGAGTTTGCCGAGTTCGCCGAGTTCGCCGAGTTCGCCGAGTCCGCCACGTCCCCCGGGGCGCCCGCGGTTCCCGCCAGTGAGCTCGCCGACGAGATGCTCGCGCGACTGGTCGTCACCTACCCCGGGGGCGCCGACGCGGAGCGTGCCGTGGAGATGGCCGCGTACATGAAGGGCGTCGCGCCGTTCCTCGGGATCATGTCGACCGAGCGGCGCGCCCTGTCCCGCGCTGTGCTCGCCGGGCTGCCACGGCCGGACGAGGCGGACTGCGCGGCGGTCGCGCTGCGCTGCTGGCGGCTGCCGGAACGGGAGTACCACTACTTCGCCGTGGACTACCTGCGGCGGTACGTGAGCGCCTGCTCGTCCGCGTTCCTGCCCGTCGCCCGGCATCTCGTGACGACCCTCCCGTGGTGGGACACCGTGGACCTCCTCGCCGCGCATGTGGTGGGCGGGCTCGTCGCGGCCGACCCGGGGCTCGGGCGGGACATGGACTGCTGGATCGAGGACGACGACCGGTGGGTGGCCCGTACGGCACTCCTGCACCAGCTGCGCTTCAAGGACGCCACCGACACCGGACGCCTCTTCGGCTACTGCCTGCGCCAGTCCGGCCACCCCGACCTCTTCATCCGCAAGGCGGTCGGCTGGTGCCTGCGGGAGTACGCGAAGACGGACCCGGACGCCGTCCGTGCCTTCGTCGCCGACCACGCCGACCGGCTCGCGCCGCTGTCGGTGCGGGAGGCGCTCAAGAACGTCGGAGCCTGATCCCGGTGCGACCTGGCGCGGCGCCGTGCGCCACACTGCTGCCCCTGCGAGCCGTGCACCGGCACGGCGGTCACGGCGGTACGGCGGTACGGCGGAGGGGCGGCGGTCATGGCGCGGACGGCACTGGTGCTCGGAGCGGGTGGACTCACCGGCGTCGGCTGGGAGATCGGCGTGCTCCACGGCCTCGCCGAGGCGGGCGTGGACCTCAGCGACGCCGACCTGGTCGTCGGCTCCTCCGCAGGGTCCGTCGTCGGCGCCCAGCTCACCTCCGGCAAGCTGACGCTGCCCGAGCTGTACGAGCGCCAACTCGCCGATCCCGCAGGGGAGATCCCCGGCCAGCTGGGCGCGGGGCTCGTCCTCAAGTACGCCCGCGCCGTACTCGGTTCACGCACCCCGGAGGCGTACGGCAGGAAGCTCGGCGCGCTCGCCGTGGCCGCCGATACGGGGGACGAGGCGTCGCGGCGCGAGGTGATCGCGCGGCGCCTCGTCTCCCACAGCTGGCCCGAGCGGCGTCTGCTCGTCACCGCGGTCGACGCGGCCACCGGGGAGTTGCGCGCCTTCGACGCGTCCAGCGGGGTGCCGGTCGTGGACGCCGTCGCGGCGAGCTGTGCGGTGCCCGGGGTGTGGCCTGCCGTCACGATCGAGGGGCGCAAGTGGATCGACGGCGGGATCCACTCCTGCGCCAACGTGCAGTTGGCCGCCGGGTACGCGCGGGTGGTGATCCTCGCCCCGCAGCCGGCCGGAGGCGGGCCGTTGCCCTCGCCGCGGCGTCAGGCGGACCGTTTGGCAGCGGGGGGTGCGCAGGTGTCGGTGATCACGCCGAACGCGGAGGCGCGCCGTGCGTTCGGGCGCCGGACCCTGGACCCGGCCCGCAGGGCGCCTGCGGCGCGGGCGGGGTTGGCGCAGGCGGGTTCTTGTGTGGGGGAGGTGGAGCGGGTGTGGCTGAGTTGATCCCCTCCCTGCCCCTTCCCGAAATCCTGCGGAGCTTCGGGGGCTCCGCCCCGGACCCCCGCTCCTCAATCGCCGGAGGGGCTCAATTTTGAGCGGGGAGGGGAAATGGCCTCCTCGGCCCCCGGCACAATGACCCCGTGGACGCATCGACACCCCCGGCGGACGAGCCGATCCCCGTCACCCGCCCCGTGGACCACGGCACCGCCAAGCTGCTGCCGGACGTCGACCGCCCTCGGGCCTGGCTGCTGACCGTCGACGGTGCGCCGCAGTCGTACGTGGATCTGGACGAGCCCACGTACCTGGAGTTCGAGTACGCCCGCAGGCTCGCGCACGTACTCGATCTCGCCGCGGACGAGGGGCGGCCCCTCGATGTCGTGCACCTCGGCGGGGGTGCCCTCACGCTGCCACGCTACCTCGCCGCGACCCGGCCCGGTTCGGCGCAGGACGTCGTCGAGGCCGACCGGGGTCTGGCCCGGCTGATCGACGAAGTGCTGCCGGTGCCCGCGGGCTCCGGGATCCGTACGCATCGCGCCGACGCCCGCGCCTGGCTGGAGGCGGCGCCGGACGACAGCGCGGACATCGTCGTCGGGGACGTCTTCGGCGGCTCGCGGGTGCCCGCGCACCTGACCACCCTCGACTACGCGCGCCAGGCCGAGCGCGTGCTTCGGCCCGGCGGGATCTACCTCGCCAACCTCCCCGACAGCGCCCCGTTCACCTTCCTGCGCTCCCAACTCGCCACGTTCCGGGCGGTGTTCGAGGAGCTGCTGCTCATCGCCGAACCCGCCGTGCTGCGCGGTCGGCGCTTCGGCAACGCGGTTCTCGTCGCCGCGCACCGCGAACCGGACACCGCCGCCCTCGCGCGGCGTACCGCCGGTGACGTGTTCCCGGCGCGTGTCACCAGCGGCGCGGCGCTGCGGCGGTTCGTCGGGGACGCGCGCCCCGTGGCCGAGCAGGACGCCGTGGCCTCACCCGAGCCGCCCGGCGGCACCTTCAGCGTCGGCTGAGACCTCCGTCCCGGCCGGACCGGAGCCCGCCACCCTCTCCTCGGTGCGCCGCGTGAGGCGGCGTACGTCCGGGACGCACAGGACCGCCGCCGTCATCAGCACGACGAGCAGCGCGCAGCCCCACAGCGCGGTGCCCCGGCCGAAGGCCGTCTCGGCCGGGCCCGCGAGCGCGGTGGCCAGGGGGACGAGGGAGACGGAGCCGAACCAGTCGTACGCGGAGACCCGGGAGAACTTGTCCTCGGGGATCTCCTGGTGCAGGGCCGTCATCCACGAGACGCCGAACACCTCGATGGCGACGCCGCTGACGAACATCGCGGCGGCGAGCAGCGGGAGTTGGACCGGCACCGCCAGCGCCGCCGAAGGCAGCGCGAGCGGGAACACGCACAGCGAACCGGCGAGCAGCAGCCGCCGCGGCTTCCACCGCATCATCAGGAACGCGCCCGCGATGGTGCCCACGCCGAACGCGCTCAGGGCGAGGCCCCAGGGCGCCGCACCCCCGAGCGAGTCCCGGGCGACCAGCGGGCCGTAGACCGCCTCGGCAGCGCCGATCACCGCCACCACCACGGAGAACTGGACGACGATCGTCCACAGCCAGGGGCGGCCGATCACCTCCCGCCAGCCGTCCCGCAGATCGGCGAGCATCCCGCCGCCGGGCGCGCGCTCGGGCACGTCGGTCACCCGCAGGAACGCGCGCAGCGCACCGGCGAGCGCGAACGCGACCGCGTCCACGGCGAGCACCCAACCGGGCCCGATCGCCGCGATCAGGGCGCCGCCGAGCGCCGCTCCGCCGATCGCGGCGCCGTGCATGGCCATCCGGAAGAGGGCGAACGCGCGGCTCGCCTGGTCCCCGGTGACGCTGGAGAGCAGCATGCCCTCGGCGGCCGGGCTGAAGAACGCCTGGCCCGTACCGCCGAGCGCGGTGAGCAGCATCATCTGCCACAGCTGCGGTTCCCCGGCGAGGACCAGGACCGCGAACGCCGCCTGGGAAAGGCAGTTGAGGGTGTTGGCGGCGACCATCACACGGTGCCGCGGCAGCCGGTCGGCGACGGCGCCGCCGATGAGCAGGAAGACGACGAGCGGGATCGTACGGGCCATGGCGACGAGCCCCACGTCACCGCCGTCGCCTCCGGCGTCGAGGACCGCGAAGGCCGCGGCGATCAGGGCGCCGTGGCTGCCCAGGTTGGTGACGACCGCGGCCGCGGTCAGCAGGGTGTAGTTGCGGCCGGCCCAGACGGGGCGGCGTAGTCGGGGCGTCACGGCGTTGTCCACCGCTGAACTATCGCCGCACCGCCCCTGGCCCGCCAAACCGCTTCAGCGGAAGAGGTCAGCTCCGCGGCATGCCCGCGAGCCGCACCGAGCTGAGGATCTTCTTGATCGTGGCCTCGCTGAGCTCGTCCTTCACGTCCTTCGGGCCGAAGAGCGACCACACCACGAAGTCGTTGGCCTTGTTCTTGAAGGCGAACGACAGGGCCTTGCCCTCGGTGGCACACGGGTTCTTGGACTTCGGCACGCCCTGCGACTCGGCGTACGCGATGCTGCCCTCGAGGCCGGTGAGCTTCGACTTGTACTTGGACGGCTTGGACAGGCCGATGTTCTTCTGGCTGGGCTGCGTGTACGGGCCGTAGACCCACCAGCCGACGGTGTTCTGCGCGGCCTCGCCGGTGTTCTTCGCGCCGTTGGCGCCCTTGGTGCCCGCGGCGGCCAGCTTCCAGCTGTCCTTCTCGCCGTCGTTGTCGTCGTCGTACTGGCACCAGTCGGGCTTGTACTCCGTGATGCCCGTCATCGTGGTGACCGGCTTATCGGTCTTCTGGTCGATGTAACTCAGCTGGCTGTCCGGCTCCTTGACGACCCAGCCGGGGGGTACGTCGAAGGCCGTGCCGCGCTTGGGGTTGACCACGACCTGCCAGCCGTCGATGACCGGCTCGACCGACGGACCGTTGCCGCGGCCCTCCTCCGTGGGCGAGGGCTCCTCGCTGGGCGTGGCCGGGGCGGAGGACGTGGGCTTCTTCTCGCTGCCCTTGGACTCGTCCTTGGTGTTCTCGTCCTTGCCGCCGAGGACCAGGAAGCCCGTCACGCCGGCGGCGATCACGACCGCGGTCGCCGCGACGATCGCCGTGACGGTCGTCTTGTTCCGGCCGCCGCCAGGGGGTTGGGGCGCACCGAGCGGAGTGGTCGGCACGTTCCAGTGCGGTCCGCCCTGCTGCTGGTAGTCGCCCTGCTGCTGGTACGCGCCGGGCGGCGGTGTGCCGGGCTGCATGGGCGCACCGGGCGGCGGGGGCGGAGTGCCCGGCTGCATCGGCGCCCCCGCGGGAGGCGTGGCCTGCTGCGGATAGCCCGGCTGCGCGTACGGGTTGGGCTGCTGTTGTCCCGACTGCGGGTACCCCGGCTGCTGGTACTGCTGCTGATCAGGGTCCTGCGGGTTCTGCTCGCCCCCGGGCGGCTGCTGTCCTGGCCACATGGCCCGTAACGATAGAGGTGCCGCGGGCCCGCCTGCCACGCGCGCCCCCAATTGTGACCTGCGGGCCGCCCGAGGGCTCGGGCAAAGGGGGTGACCTGCGCATATGGGTACCGGTCCGGGTCGGTTCAGGGCTGCGTGACGTACGTCACCGGGGCGTCCCCGGCCGCAGAAGATACCCACGGGTAACATCCGGGGTCATGAGCGCTGACCAGATGTCCATCGGCGAGATGCTCGCCGCCACCGTCCCGATGGTCCGGACCCTGAACCTGGAGTACGCCGAGACCACGCCCGAGCGGGCCGTCCTCCACCTGCCCGACGACCCCGACTACCGCAACCACGTCGGCGGCCCGCACGCCGGCGCGATCTTCACGCTCGGGGAGTCGGCCAGCGGCGCCATCGTCCTCGCCGCGTTCGCGGACCAGCTGTCGCGTGCCGTGCCGCTGCCGGTCACAGCCGACATCGCGTTCAAGAAGATCGCCACGGGCCGCGTCACCGCCACCGCGACCCTCGGCCGCCCGATCGCCGACGTGCTCGCGGAGCTGGACGAGGGCAAGCGGCCCGAGTTCCCCGTGGCCGTAGCCGTCACCCGTGAGGACGGCGCCGTGACCACCGAGATGACGGTCGTCTGGACGCTGCGCCCCAACAGCTGAGCCGCACCTGCCAAGGCCCCGCCCCCACGCCGCAGGCAGGGGAGCGGGGCCGTCCTGCGTGATCCAGTAGGCTGCGCCGCGTGCGCCCGGGGGAGCGCACACGCGCAGTGGCACCAGGGAAGTTCGGAGGACCGGCGTTGCACGTCCAGGAGTGGCTCGAGACCGTTCCCGCGGTCAGCATCTACATCCTGGTGGGGGTGGTCATCGGTCTGGAGAGCCTCGGCATCCCGCTCCCCGGCGAGATCATCCTCGTCAGCTCGGCCCTGCTCGCCTCGCAGAGCGGCGGGATCGACCCCGTGGTGCTCGGCGCCTGCGCGACCGGCGGCGCCATCGTCGGCGACTCCATCGGGTACGCCATCGGCCGCAAGGGCGGGCGCCCGCTGCTGGCCCGGCTCGGCCGCAGGTTCCCCAAGCACTTCAGCGAGGCGAACGTCGCCTCCGCCGAGCGGTCCTTCGAGAAGTGGGGCATGTGGGCGGTGTTCTTCGGCCGCTTCGTCGCGCTCCTGCGGATCTTCGCGGGCCCGCTCGCGGGCGTACTGCGCATGCCGTACTGGAAGTTCGCCACCGCCAACGTGCTCGGCGGCATCGTGTGGGCGGGCGGCACGACGGCCGTCATCTACTACGTGGGTGTGGTCGCCGAGGCGTGGCTGAAGCGGTTCTCCTGGCTGGGGCTGGTGCTCGCGGTGGCCTTCGGGGTGATCTCGATGCTGGTGCTGAAGCGGCGCCAAAAAGGAGCCTGTCTGGGGGCACCTCCCGGCCGGAGGCCGGGGGAGAGTGAGGACGAGCCCGGAGGGCGATCTGCGGTGCCGCCGTCGACGGCACCGCAGCGGACCACGTGAGCCCTACTCGCCGTGCGCGGCCGCGTGCGTCTTCGCCAGCTCCGTGTACATCGCCGCGTTCAGCTTGATGCCCTCGCGCTCCTCGTCGGTCAGCGGGCGCCTCACCTTCGCCGGTACGCCCGCGACCAGCGAACCCGGCGGCACCTGAAGTCCCTGCGGTACGAGCGCCTGCGCCGCGACGAGTGAACCGGCGCCGATCACCGCGCCGTTGAGGACGGTCGCGCCCATGCCGATGAGGCAGTCGTCCTCGACCGTGCAGCCGTGCACCGTGGCGTTGTGGCCCACCGAGACCCGGTCGCCGATGGTCACCGGGAAGCCCGGGTCGACGTGCACGGTGCAGTTGTCCTGGATGTTGCTGTCGGCGCCGAGGACGATCGGGCCGCAGTCGGCGCGCAGCACCGCGTGGTACCAGACGCTGGCCCCCGCCTTCAGGGTCACGTCGCCGATGACGACGGAGGTGGGCGCGGCGAAGGCCGTCTCGTCCACCTCGGGTTCCGCGCCGCCGACGCCTGCGATCAACGCCCGCTCTGCCATTGCGTCTCCTGGTTGTCGTTCGTGTCCGTCGCGCCCATGTCCTTTCCGGAACCGTAAGTCACGGCCCTCGGGCCGTGCGCGCCGGGTGGGGTGAAGATCACAGCTCACGGGCCTGTCGGCCGCCGCGGCGCTGAGTACGGTGAGCGGGTGCCGAAGAACAAGAACGCGTTCTCATTCGCGGGCAGGCGGACGGGCAGGAGGACGGGCAGCCGGACGGGCGGGCCGGGCAGTGCTCTCGCCGCCTGGCGCCGCCGCGCCGTCACGCGCGCCGTGCACGCCGGCTGGCGCTGGGTGCAGGGCGCCGGCGCGGTCACGGAGGCCCGCCCGGGGCGGCTGCGCTTCGGCGCGATCGGTACGGGGACCAGGCTGGCGTTCCCGCAGGGCACCGTCTTCGGCGAACCGTGGATCCGGCTCGGCGCGCACTGCGTCATCGGCGAGCAGGTCACGCTGACGGCGGGCCTGATGCCGGACCTGGACCTCGGGCCCGAGCCGATCCTGTGTATCGGCGACGGTGTGGTCCTGGGCCGCGGCAGCCATGTCATCGCCGACACCTCGGTGACGATCGGCGACGACTGCTACTTCGGCCCGCACGTCTACGTCACGTCCACGAACCACAGTTACGACGACCCGACCACCCCGGTCGGCAAGCAGTGGCCGCGGATGGAGCCGGTGGAGATCGGCCCCGGCTGCTGGATCGGCACCAACGCCGTGATCCTGCCGGGCGCGCGCATCGGCCGGAACGTGGTGGTGGCGGCCGGTTCCGTCGTACGGGGCGAGGTGCCCGACCACGCGGTGGTGGCCGGGGCGCCCGCGCGGGTGGTGCGGACCTGGGACGCCGAGCAGGGCTGGCAGCCGCCGTTGCGCACCCCGGCGCCGGTGCCGATCCCGGAGGGCGTCACCCCCGAAGAGCTGCGCGCGCTCGCCGAGTTGGCGGAGCACCTGAAGGCCGCCGAGAACAGCCCGGCGGCCGGACAGCAGCCCCAGGGCTAGCCCCCGGCCAGGAGAACAGCAGCCCCAGGGCTAGCCCCCGGCCAGGAGAACGGTCCCGAGGAGGGCGAGTCCCGCGCCCGCGGCCTGGACGGTACGCAGTTGCTCCTTGAGCACTCCGCGGGCGGCGAGCGCCGTCACCACCGGGTAGAGCGAGGCGAGTACGGCGGCGACGGTGACGGGTCCGGTCCGCGCGGCCATCGCGTACGTACCGTTGGCCGCCACATCGGCGAGACCCACGAACGCGAGTGCGGGCAGCGCCGCCCACACCACCCGGAAACCGCCCTCCTCCGGCAGGGCCCGCGCCCCGCGCCGCACCGAGAGCCAGAGGGCCGAGCCGCCCGCCACGACGTTGGTCACGCGCTGCACGAAGAGCGCGAGGAACAGCCCGGTGACCGTCGTCGAGGCCTCCGCGATCAGGGCCATCACGGCGCCGAACCCGAACGCCGCGACGAAGGTGAGCAGAATGGCCTGCCGCTGCACCGGCGCACCCCGCAACTCCGGCCCGCCCGCGAGGAGTACGCCGACGACGGCGACCGCGATCCCGCCGTACTGCAGGAGTCCCGGCCGTTCGCCGAGGAGCAGGCCGACGCCGACCGGGACGAGCACGCCGATCGAGCCGAGCGGGGAGACCACGCCCATCGGGCCGAGGGCGAGGGCCCGGTAGAAGGCGAGCATCGCGACCGGGCCGACGGCACCGGCGGCGACCGCGAACCACAGCTGCGGGCCCCACTCGCTCCACGCGCCGGTCGCGACGACGATCGCGCCGAGCACGACCACCGCGACGCACTGCGAGACGACCACGACCGTCAGGGCCGGGATACGTCGTGTGAGCAGCCCTCCGCCGAAGTCGGCGAGCCCCCAGAGGAGGCTGGTGGCCAGGGCGAAGAGTGCGGACATGCGGCGACCTCGCAGTACAGTGTGCTGGACGTTTGGTGCACCACACCGTAGTTCAATGGATTGAACTCTGTCATCCAGAATATGCGACTGCGCGTGGTGGCGCCGGTTTCTGCCCGCAGACTCGACCATGGACGGGACGTGTCGGACCTCGATCAGCTCACCCAGTCGCTCGCCCGCAATCTGAAGCGCTGGCGCGGCGAGCGCGGCTTCACGCTCGACGCCCTCGCGGCCCGCTCAGGGGTCAGCCGCGGCATGATCATCCAGATCGAGCAGGCGCGGACGAACCCCAGCGTGGGGACGACGGTCAAGCTCGCCGACGCGCTCGGCGTCAGCATCACCACGCTCCTCGACTACGAGCAGGGCGGGCACGTCCGCATCGTGCCCGAGGAGCAGATCGTGCGCATGTGGTCGACGGAGGCCGGGAGTTGGACCAAACTCCTCGTCGGCACGGAGAAACGCGGCCCGCTCGAACTCTGGTCCTGGCGGATCATGCCCGGCGAGAGCAGCGAGTCCGATCCGCACCCGCGCGGCACGGTCGAGCTGGTGCACGTCTCGGCGGGCGACCTCACCCTGCGGGTGGACGGGGTCGACCACTCCGTACCGGCCGGGTGCTCGGCCACCTTCGAGTCGAACGTCCCGCACGGCTACCACAACGACGGTGACGTGCCGGTGGAGATGACGATGGCGGTGTCCATCCCGCCGGCCACCTGAGGGGCTTGCCGGGGCGCCCGCTGAGTGAGACGGCCCGGCTCCGACCTGGGGGGCGCTGTTACGTTCTGTCCATGCGCGCTCCCCTCGGCTCCTTCGACAACGCCCGTCCCGCCCCCGAGTGCCTGGACGAGCTGACCACACCCGTCGCGAACGCCGTACGCCACTGGCGCGGCAGCGTCCCCGCCGAGCAGTTCGTGTACGTGGACACGGACCCGGAGATCGCCGACACGGCGGTCTTCGCGGAGCACTACGGGCCCGAACTCCTCGACCAGTCCGCGAACTGCGTGGTCGTCTCCGGCAAGCGCGGCGGCGAGAGCAGCCTCGCGGCCTGCCTGGTCCTGTCCGGCGCGCGCGTGGACGTCAACGGCGTGGTCCGCCGCCAACTCGGCGCCCGCAAGGCCTCGTTCGCCCCGATGGACACGGCGACCGGCGAGACCGGCATGGAGTACGGCGGCATCACGCCGATCGGGCTGCCCGAGGAGTGGCCGGTCCTCGTGGACGCGGCCGTCCTCGACGTCCCGTACGTCCTGGTCGGCAGCGGCCGCAGGCGCGGCAAGCTGATCGTGCCGGGCAAGGCCTTCGCGGAGCTGCCCGGTGCGGTCGTCATCGAGGGGCTCGGGGTGGCGGCGGGCTGAGCGGCGCGCTCCGCGTGGGGCGCCGGGCTCAGCCCAGGCGGGGTATCTCGATCGCCGGGCACCGGTCCATCACCATGTCCAGGCCCGCAGCGCGCGTCCGTTCGTACGCCGCCTCGTCGATCACGCCCAGCTGGAACCAGACCGCCCGGGTGCCCGCCGCGACCGCCTCGTCGGCCACCTGACCGGCCAGCGAGCTGTTGACGAAGACATCGACCACGTCCACCGGGAAGGGGACGTCCGCGAGCGAGGCGTACCCCTGCTCGCCGTGCACCGTCTCCGCCTTCGGATGGATGGGGACGATCCGCTTCCCGAAGCGCTGCAGGACCTCGGCGACCCCGTACGCGGCACGCGCCTGATTGCCGGAGAGGCCGACGACCGCCCAGGTGTCCCCGGTCTCCGTGAGAATCCTGCGGATGGTCGCCTGGTCCGCGTACATGCTTCGGCCTCCGTCGGTTCGCCGCACTGCCGAGTCGGCAGCTCCGTCCACGCCAACAGCCGTGACCCGGCGGGCATTCCCGCGGCCGTCGTTGGCAGGATGGCCGGATGACTCAGCGGAACGACACCCGGCCCCTGCGGACCGAGGCGGACGAGCGCGCCTCGCTCAGCCGCTTTCTCGACGACCAGCGGGCGATCCTCGAGCGCAAGTGCGCGGGTCTCACCGCCGGGCAACTGCGCACGCGGGCCGTCGAACCCTCCGCGCTCACCCTGCTCGGCCTGGTCCGGCACGCGGCCGAGGTCGAGCGGAGCTGGTTCCGCAACGTCCTCGCCGGGCAGTCGACCACGACGCGCTGGCCGGGCGCGCGGCCGGGTGAGTTCGCCGAGTTCGACGTGGCCGAAGCCGACCCCGGCGAGGCCTTCGCGGCGTGGCGGGAAGAGTGCGCGTACGCAAGGGAGTTCACCGCCTCGGCCACCTCGCTCGACGTGACCGGCACGGCACACGGCGAGGAGTACACCCTGCGGTACGTCCTCACGCACATGATCGAGGAGTACGCCCGGCACAACGGCCACGCCGATCTGCTGCGCGAGCGCATCGACGGGGCGACGGGGGAGTAGCCCCTTGCCCGGCCGTTAGACCTCCACCACGTCCCAGGCCCCGAGGACCCCCACGTCCCCCGGCTGGTCCGGAACGTGGACCGGCAGGCTGAGGCGGTCGCGGAGGCGTTCGGCGAGGCCGCGCATGCGGGCGCCCTCGCCGCACAGGACGAGGCCCCGGTCGTGCACGTCCTCCACCAGCTTCGGCGGACTGTCCGACAGCAGGGCGAGCACATGCTTCGCCAGGGTGTCGTACGTGGCGAGGGGGACCCGGACCAGGTCCGCCACCGGGACCGTGCGGGTGTCGGGCAGGCCGCGGAGCAGGTCGTGGCCGCGTACCGGAAGGCTGTCGGCCTCGGCCGTGCCGATCCGGACCTTGGTGCGCTCCGCCTCGGTCGGGGAGATGATCAGCCCGTGCCGGTGCCGGAGGAGCCGTACGAGACCCTCGTCGACGTCCAGGCCGCCGACCGGGAAGCTGCTCGTCGCTATCACGTCACCGCAGGACAGCAGCGCGGCGGAGCTGCGCTCGGCGCCGACGTCGACGACGAGCGCGCCCGCGGGCTCGGCCAGCGGAACCCCCGAACCGACCGCGCAGGCAAGGGACTTGGCGACCAGGCGGACCCGCCGCAGCCCCGCCGTCTCGCACGCCACAAGCAGGGCCTCGGCCTGTAGCTCGCCCATCCGGTCCGGCACGCACAGCGTCGCGGTGGCGAAGTGCTTGGCCTTGGCGTCGCCCGAGACCTCCCGCAGCGCGGCGCGCAGCAGATACGCGGCGACCAGCGGGTCGGCGACGGACCGCTGCAGCACCGGCCGGACCAGGTGCAGCATGTCCGGACGGCTGCTCTGGATCTCCACGGCGCGGCTGCCCCGGGCGCGTATTCGGCCCTCGAAGTCGAGCGCGGCGACCGTCGGCATGTGCAGGATCCGCTCCCCGTTGCGGGCGAGGATCCGCAGCATCGCGCTGCCGAGGTCGATCGAGTAGCCGCGAGGCATGGTGCGCATGGGCCCTCCGCTCACTGGAACCGGTACGCCGGAGGCCCGGCATCCCGAGGGGAGCAGGCGGGCCGTGCCTTCGACGCTCGCACAGCTCGAACAGGGCGGCGAGCGTGGGGCGTCCGATTCAGCGGTGTAGGACTTGACGGACACGCCTGGGGCCCGGTCGACGGGAGGCGGGGCGCGGGCGCGCGCCTTAGCCTCGGGGCATGAGCGCGATCCCGGAGCGGTTCATTGTCGTCCTGAAGCCCCAGCTCACCGACGCCGAAGGCCATCCCGACCACGGCACCGCGCTGCGCTCGGCCACCGTCGTGCGCACCGGCGAGACCGGCGCGAGCGGATTCCCCCGGTACGCGGGCGAGGGCGTGCACGTGGACATCGACCCGGCGACCCGCACCGTCGAGGCCGCGACCGTCGACGGCGACGAGCTGCCGTACGGCTGGGTCGCGGAGGTCGACGAGGCCCTGCCGGACGAGGAGTGAGCGGCCCGGGGCGGTCGGGCCGTCACGCGTCCCCGTACGCCTCCCCGCCGAGCCGAAGCTCCGCCGTGCCCGCCGTCACGTCCGCGAGCCAGCCGCGGAAGGCCTCGACGTCCGCGTCCGGCAGGCCGATCTCGATCGTCACCGCCTCGCCGTAGCGCACGTCCCGCACCTCGCGCCCCGTGGACCGCAGATCGTTCTGCACCTTGCCCGCGCGCTGGTGGTCCACCGTCACCGTGGCGAGCCGGAACCGGCGCCGCGTGATCGTGCCGAGCGCGTCCAGGGCCTCGCCGACCGCCCCGCCGTACGCCCGGATCAGGCCGCCCGCGCCGAGCTTCACACCGCCGAAGTAGCGCGTGACGACCGCGACGACGTACCGCATGTCCCGCCGCGTCAGCATCTGCAGCATCGGCACGCCCGCCGTGCCCCCGGGCTCCCCGTCATCGCTCGCCTTCTGTACGGAGGCGTCGGCGCCGATCACGTACGCCCAGCAGTTGTGGTTGGCGCCCGGGTGCTCCTTGCGGACGCGCGCGATGAACGCCTGGGCCTCCTCCTCCGACGCCGCCGGCGCGAGCGCGCACAGGAAGCGGGAGCGGTTGACCTCGGTCTCGTGCATGCCCTCGCGGGCTACGGTGCGGTACTCGTCCTGCATTCCGCCAGCCTATGTGCGCACCGCCCCCTCCTCCCCCAGGGGGCTCCGCCCCCGGCCCCCCGCTCCTCAATCGCCGGAGGGGCTTTCCTTGCCCGTCGTTCGGCTGCCGCGCCGTCGTGGCTGGTCGCGCCCCGCGGCGGAGCCGCTGATGTCACAGCCCCGCGCCCCTAAAGGATGCGCAGTTCCCCGCGCCCCTAAAAACCCCGCCCCGCCCCGCCAAATTCAGCCCCTCCGGCGTTTGAGGAGCGGGGGTCTGGGGGCTGGCCCCCAGGAGCTGTCCGCAGGACTTTCGGGAAGGGGCGGGGAGGGGAAAGAGAAGCGAGGGCGACCGGGCGGGCGGTGACCGTCGTCACGTGGGACGTCCGCACGCCCCGAAACCGGCAGAAGCAGCACCGACCGGCCGATACCCTCGGGGATCATGAGGCTCCTTCACACGTCGGACTGGCACCTGGGGCGGGCGTTCCATCGCGTGAATCTGCTCGACGCCCAGCGCGCGTTCATCGACCATCTCGTCGCCACCGTGCGCGCCGAGCAGGTCGACGCGGTGCTCGTCTCCGGCGATGTGTACGACCGGGCCGTGCCGCCGCTCGCCGCCGTCGAGCTCTTCGACGACGCGCTGCACCGGCTCGCGGAACTCGGTGTGCCGACCGTGATGATCTCCGGCAACCACGACTCCGCCCGGCGGCTCGGCGTCGGGGCCGGGTTGATCGGGCGCGCGGGCATTCACCTGCGGACCGCCCCCGCCGCCTGCCACGAGCCCGTGGTGCTCTCCGACGAGCACGGCGACGTCGCCTTCTACGGCCTGCCGTACCTCGAACCCGCCCTGGTCAAGGACGAGTTCAAGGTGAAGAAGGCCGCCCACGAGTCCGTCATCGGTGCCGCCATGGACCGCGTACGGGCCGATCTGGCGGAGCGCCCGCCCGGCACCCGCTCCGTCGTCCTCGCGCACGCCTTCGTCACCGGCGGCGAACCCAGCGACAGCGAACGGGACATCACCGTCGGCGGCGTCGAGTCCGTGCCGGCCGCCGTCTTCGACGGCGTCGACTACGCCGCACTCGGCCACCTCCACGGCTGCCAGACCGTCTCCGAGCGCGTCCGCTACTCCGGCTCCCCGCTCGCGTACTCCTTCTCCGAGCAGCACCACCGCAAGACCATGTGGATCGTCGACCTCGGGCCCGCCGGGGAGATCGCCGCCGAGCGGATCGACTGCCCGGTGCCGCGCCGCCTCGCCCGGATCGAGGGCGAACTCGAAGTGCTGCTCGCCGAACCGGAGTTGGAGCGGTACGAGGACGCCTGGGTGGAGGCCACCCTCACCGACGCCGTGCGGCCGCAGGAACCCATGGCCCGGCTCTGCGCCCGCTTCCCGCACACCCTCAGCCTCGCCTTCGCCCCGCGCAGGCCCGACGGCGATCCGGTCGTCTCGTACGCGCAGCGCCTGGCGGGCCGCGAGGGCCGGGAGATCGCCGAGGACTTCGTCGCCCATGTCCGCGGCGCCGGGCCGGACGAGGCCGAACGGGCCGTGCTGCAGGCCGCGTTCGACGACGTACGCGTCTCCGACGTGGTGAAGGAGGTCGCCCGGTGAGGCTGCACCACCTCACGGTCACGGCCTTCGGGCCCTTCGGCGGACGCCAGGAGGTCGACTTCGACGAGCTCGGCAGCGCCGGCCTCTTCCTGCTGCACGGCGCGACCGGCGCCGGCAAGACCTCCGTCCTCGACGCCGTCTGCTTCGCCCTCTACAACGCCGTGCCCGGCGCCCGCCAGACCCCCGGCGGCACCCTGCGCTCCGACCACGCGGCCCCGGCCGTACGCACCGAGGTGTGTCTCGACCTCACCGTCGCCGGACGCCGTATCGAGGTCACCCGGCAGCCGCCCTGGGAGCGCCCGAAGAAGCGCGGCACCGGCACCACCACCGAGAAGGCCCAGTCCTGGCTGCGCGAGTACGACGCCGAGACCGGGACCTGGAAGGACCTCAGCCGCTCCCACCAGGAGATCGGCCACGAGATCGAGTCGCTGCTCGGCATGAGCCGCGAACAGTTCTGCCAGGTCGTCCTGTTGCCGCAGGGCGACTTCGCGCGGTTCCTGCGCGCCGACGCCGAGGCGCGCGGCAAGCTCCTCGGACGGCTCTTCGACACCCGCCGCTTCGCCGCCGTCGAGACCCACCTCGCCGAGCGGCGCCGCGCCGCCCAGGCCCAGGTCACCGCGGGCGACGACCGGCTCATCGCCGTCGCCCACCGCATCCAGCAGGCCGCGGGCGACGCCGCCGAACTCCCGCTCCCCGACATCGCCTCCGGCGAACCCGGCCTCGCCGCCGCCCTGGCTCAGTGGGCGGCCGTGGCCCGCGCCGGTGCCCGCGAGCGCCTCACCGTCGCCGCCTGCGCCGTCACCGCCGCCGAGTCCGCCAAGGCCCACGCCCAGACCGCACTCGACACCGTACGAGAGACCCATCGGCTGCAGGCCCGGTACGCGGAGGCGCGGGCCCGGGCCGTACGGCTCGACGAGCGCGCCGGGGAGCAGCGGGCCTGGCAGGAGCGGATGGAGCGGGCCCGCAAGGCCGAGGCCGTGACGCCCGCGCTCGCCCTGCGCGCCGAGACCGACGCCGAGCACCAGAGCGCACGCCGGGCGGAGGCGGGCGCGCGGTCGCGGCTTCCCGACGCCTTCGACGGAGCCTCCGCCTCCGGCCTGACCACCGCCGCCCGCAAGGCACTTGAGGAGCTCGGCGGCCTCGAATCCGCCCGCCGCGCCGAACAGCGGATCGCCCAGCTCGCCGAGCGCCGCGCCGAGGCCGACCGGCAGGAACGCGCGGACACGGAGGCCCTGCACGAGGCCGCCGCCTGGCTCGACGGCTGGGAGACGAGCCGCCGCACGCTCCAGGAGCGGATCGAGCACGCCCAGGACGCCGCGACCCGCGCCGAACACCTCGCCGGTCAGCTCGCACCCGCCCGCGAGCGCGCCGCCGCCGCCGACCGCCGCGACCGGCTCGACGCCCAGGCGGGCCAGACCAAGGAGCAGGCCCTGGCCGCCCGCGAGGCGGCCGGTGCGGCGCACGAGCACTGGCTGCACCTCAAGGAGCGCCGCCTCCAGGGCATCGCCGCCGAACTCGCCCAGGGCCTCACCCCCGGCGAGCCCTGCTCCGTCTGCGGCGCCACCGAGCACCCGGAGCCCGCCCGCACCGTCGAGGGCCACGTCGGACGCCAGGCCGAGGAGGCCGCGCTCGCCGCGTACCGGCAGGCCGACGAGCGAAGCGCCGAGGCCGAGCGCGCCCTCGCCGACGTACGCGAGGCCCTCGCCGCGCAGACCGCCGCCGCCGGGGACGGGCCCGCACGTGAACTCGCCGACACCGCTGAGGAGTTGACGCGCCGACACGCCGAGGCCCGGCAGCTCGCGCTCGGCCTGCACGGCGCCCGGGAGGCGCTCGCCCGCGCCGAGGCCGAGCACGAGCGGCGGCTCGCCCAACGCCAGCAGGCCGCCACCCGCGCCGCGTCCCGCAGCTCCCTGCGCGAGTCCCTCGACCGCGAACAGGCCACCCTGGAGGAGGACTTGGCGCAGGCCAGGGGCGGCGCCCCGAGCGTCGCCCAGCGCGCCGCGCAACTGGAACGGCAGGCGGCCCTGCTCACCGACGCGGCCGACGCCGTACGCGCCGCCGAGGACGCCGCCCGCCGCCTCAAGGACGCCGACGCCCGCCTCGCCGACGCCGCCTACCGCGCCGGTTTCGCCACCCCGCAGGACGCCGCCGACGCCGCGCTCGACGACGCCGCGTACCGCGAACTCCAGCACCGCATCGACGCCCGCCGGCAGGAGGAGGCCGCCGTGCGCGCGGTCCTCGCCGAGCCCGAGACGGCCGCCGCCGACCGGCTGCCGCCCGCCGACCCGGCCACCGCGCAGGCCACGGCGGAGGCGGCCGACCGCCGTCTCCGCACCGCCGTGACGACACGCGCCGCCGCCGACCACCGCTGCGCCGAACTCGACCGCCTCTCCCGCCAGTCGGCCACCGAAGCACGCCAACTGGGGCCGCTGCGCACCGAGTTCGACCGCGTCGCCCGGCTCGCAGGCCTCACGGCGGGCACGTCGGCGGAGAACGAACGCAAGATGCGCCTGGAGTCGTACGTCCTGGCCGCCCGCCTCGAACAGGTCGCCGCCGCCGCGACGGCCCGCCTGCAGCGCATGTCGTCCGGCCGCTACACCCTCGTCCACTCCGACGACCGCGCGGGCCGCGGCCGCTCCGGGCTCGGCCTGCACGTGGTGGACGCCTGGACCGGCAGCGAACGCGACACGGCGACCCTCTCCGGCGGCGAGACCTTCTTCGCCTCCCTGGCCCTCGCCCTCGGCCTCGCCGACGTCGTCACCGAGGAGGCGGGCGGCGTACGCCTCGACACCCTCTTCATCGACGAGGGCTTCGGCAGCCTCGACGACCAGACCTTGGACGAGGTCCTGGACGTCCTGGACTCGTTGCGGGAGCGGGATCGCACCGTCGGCATCGTCAGCCACGTCGCTGACCTGCGACGACGGGTGCACGCCCAGCTGGAAGTGGTGAAGGGGCGGGCGGGGTCGCGGGTGCGGGTGCGGGGCGTGGGTGGGTAACGGGGGGACGGCTCCGGCGCGGCGCGGGGGGTGGCTTGCCGGGCTCGCCGTGCTGGTGGCCGTGTTGCTCCTGGGGCACCGGTGGGTGCCCAACTCCGGTGTGCGGTCGGGGAGTCTCCTTGAGTCGTTCCTGCCGTGGCTCGGGCTCGTCGTCGTGGTGCTGTTCGGGATCGCGCTCGTGCGCCGGTCCGCCCTGGCCCTGGCCGCCCTGGTGCTGCCGGTGGCGGCCTGGACGTACCTCTTCGGCGGGCTGCTGCTTCCCGAGGCGCAGGCGGGGCCGCGCGATCTGATCGTCGTGCAGCACAACGTCAGTGACGAGAACGGCGACCCGGCGGGCACCGCACGCACGCTGGCCGACGCCGAGCCCGACCTGATCGCCGTGCAGGAGCTGGTGCCCTCGGCGTTGCCCGTGTACGAGAGGACGCTCGCCGCGGACTACCCGTATCACGCGGTCCGGGGCACGGTCGGGCTCTGGTCGCGGCATCCGCTCTCGGGGGCACGGCTCGTGGACATCAAACCCCGTGGGATCACGGAGAGTTGGCGGCGCGGACTGCGGGCGGTGGTGCGGACTCCGCACGGGGACATCGCCGCGTACGTCGCCCACCTGCCGTCGGTCCGGGTGGGGGCGGGCGGCCTCGCCTCGGCCCGGCGGGACGAGAGCGCCGAGCTGCTCGGGAAGGCCGTGGCCGCGGAGCGGCGGAGCCGGGTGGTCCTGCTCGGCGACCTCAACGGCACGGTCGAGGACCGGGGGTTGGACCCGCTGACCTCGCGGCTGAACGTCGCGGAGCGCGGCTTGGCGTTCACCTTCCCCGCCGCGTTCCCGGTCGCCCGGATCGACCAGGTGATGGCGCGCGGGGCGACCGTCGCCGACCTCCGCACCCTGCCCCGGACCGGCAGCGACCACCTGCCGGTCGCGGCCCGGATCGCGTTGGGCTGAGACGCGTCGCGCCGCCGAGGCGCGCGTCGCCCACGCGTCTCCGCCGCGCGGCGGATACGGCCCCGACTTGAGGACGATGCCCGGCACGGGAGGGGGCGGCGACGATCGACGTACATCACCTTCCTCTTCCTCTTCCTCCCTCTTCCTCCAGATCGGAGCATCACCATGCTGAAGTCGACCCTCCGGGCCACCGCCGTCCTCGCCGTCGTCGCCACGGCGCAGGGCTTCGGCGCGCCGGACGCCGAGCCGGTCGCGGACCTCGGCTGACGGTCGGCCACAGGCCCGGCACGCGCCGAGCACCGAACCGGGCTCAGCGGGAGGCTTCGAGGATCGCGCAGAGCTTGATCGCGAACGTCTCCGGCCGGCCCGGAAAGCCGGAGCTCTCGTCCGTGAAGCCGCCGTGGTGGCTGGGGAAGACCGTCGCCTTCTGGCCGAGCAGTCCGGCAGCCGCGTGGGTCGTACGGCCGGTCAGGGCGTCGCCGGACTCCTCGGCCACCGCGAGCACGATCCGGGTCGGCGCGGCGGTGAGCGCCGCCGCGTCGGGGCGGTAGCCGCTGACCGCCCAGGAACGGTCGGAGAGCAGTGGGTCCGCGCGCGTACCGTCGTCCTCGGTGGGCAGGCCGAACGCGGCCGGGTCCGGGTCGGGCTGGGCGAAGTACGCGTCGGTGAACTCGCCCTGCCAGGACGTCCACGCGATGAACGCCGCGAGGCCGGCGCCCCAGCCGTTCTTCTCGTAGGCGTCCCTGACCCTGGCGCGGGCACGCCCGGCCGCCTCGGCGTCCGGGAGGAGCGCGAGCAGCGGCGGCTCGTGCGCGACGAGCGTCGTGACGTCATCGGGGTGGGCGGCCACGAGCGCGAGCGCGGTCACCGCGCCGCCGCTGCTCGCGAACATCTCCACCGGACCGGCGCCGAGCTCCTCGATCAGGGCGTGCAGATCACCGGCCTGCACGGCGGGATCGTGGTCCACCCGGCCGTCCTCGCGGCTGCTGCGCCCGAGCCCGCGCGGATCGTACGTGACCACGGTCCGGTCCGGGAAGTACGAGGCCAGGGCTCTGAAGCCGGAGGCCTCCATGGGCTGGCCCGCCATGAGCAGCGGCGGGCGCCCGTCGGCGGTGGGCAGCGGGCCCTGCACGTCGTAGGCGAGGCGGGCTCCGGCCGTGTCGAGGTGGTGCGTGCTGAGGGTGGTGTCTTCCGTGGTCATGTAGGTACAGACCGCCCGCGGCGAGAGAACTCATCGCGGACCGGGACGCCCACCGGGCCAGGGCCCCCGCGCTCAGGTGCCGAGCGGGCGGCGGGGCAGCGGTGAGGAGTAGACGACGCTCGTGGTGACCGAGCCGAGCGCGCCGACCTTGCCCGAGATCTCCTCCAGGTGCCGCATCGAGCGGGCCGAGACCTTGAGGACGAAGCAGTCGTCGCCGGTGACGTGGTGCGCCTCCAGGATCTCCGGCGTCGCCTCGACCAGATCGTGGAACGGCTTGTAGTTGCCGTGCGGATAGCGCAGCCGCACGAACGCCAGGATCGGCAGGCCGAGCCGCTCGGGGTCCACCACCGCCGCATACCCCTGGATCACCCCGGCCTCCTCCATCCGCCGCACCCGCTCCGTGACGGCGCTGGCCGACATGGCCACGGCGCGGGCCAGCTCCGCGTAGCTGGCGCGGCCCTCGCGCTGGAGGACGTCGAGGATGCGCCGGTCGGTGGCGTCCGGGTGGTAGGGATACGTCTGCGGGGCGTCCGGGGAATGCGCGGTCATACGCGAGAAGTAGCAGGGAAATCACCGGCGGGACAAGGGAGGTGCCGGGGATCGTCTCTTCACCGTGATCTTCGGCGGGATTAGATTTTCAGGCATGAACACACAGGTCAGCCCCACCCTCGCCGCTTCCGCCACCAGCCCCGTGCTGCGGGTCCCGCCCGCCTCCCCGTCCGCTGCCGCCGCCTACTTCGCGGCGTCCCTCGCCTTCCACGCCGATGTCTCCGACGTCGCCGCCGCTCTCGCCGCCGACGGCGACCCGGGCTTCGTGCTCGTCGACACCCGCTCCACCGAGTCCTGGGACCAGGGGCACATCCCCGGCGCCCTCCACCTGCCCACCGCCCAGATCGCCGAGCAGGCCGGGCAGTTGCTCGACCCGGCGGTGCCCGTCGTCACGTACTGCTGGGGTCCCGGCTGCAACGGCGCCACCCGCGCGGCCCTCGCCTTCGCCCAACTCGGCTACCAGGTCAAGGAGATGCTCGGCGGATTCGAGTACTGGGTGCGGGAGGGATTCCGGTACGAGACCTGGGAAGGCCCCGCCCCGCAGCGTGCCGCAGACCCGCTGACCGCGCCGGTCGCGGGGGAGGACTGCGGTTGCTGAGCAGCCCCTCAGCACCCCCCCCCGGGGCCCGGCGATTTCCGGTGGCGTCCATCCCGTACCGGCACCATCATGATCTGTCATGCCCCAACTCCCGCACCCCACGCCCGAACAGCTCCGCCGTGACCCGCTGCCGCTGCGCGGCCGTACCGCCCTCGTCACCGGTGCCAGCCGGCGCGGCGGCATCGGGCACGCCGTCGCCCGCCGGCTCGTCGCGTACGGCGCGCACGTCTATCTGCACCACCATGTCCCGCACGACGCTGCCCTGCCGTGGGGCGCCGACCGGCCCGAGGACGTCGTGGCCTCCGTCCGGGACGCGGCGCCGGATCCGCAGCGGGCCCAAGTCCTGCACGGGCCGGGCGACTTGACCGAGACGGGCGGCCCGGCGCGGCTGCTCGCCGAGGCGGTCGAGGCGCTCGGCGGGCGGGTCGACGTGCTCGTCGCCAACCACGCCCTCAGTGGCGACGACGGCCCGCTCGAAGCCATCGACCAGGGCATGCTCGACCGGCACTGGGCCGTCGACACCCGCTCCGTCGTCCTGCTCGTCCAGGCCTACGCCCGGCTGCGGGCCGAGCTGCCGCCGCGCACCCCCGGCGGGCGCGTCGTGATGATGACCTCAGGCCAGGACATGGCGGGCGGCATGCCCGGCGAGGTGGCGTACGCGCTGCAGAAGGGCGCCCTCGCCTCCGCCACCCGCACCCTCGCCACCACGCTCGCCGACCTCGCGGTGACCGTGAACACCGTCAACCCCGGCCCCGTGGACACGGATTACCTCACCGGCGAGGTGTACGACGCGGTCGCCGCGATGTTCCCCGGCGGGCGCTGGGGCATGCCCGACGACCCGGCCCGCCTGATCGCCTGGCTCGCCACCGACGAGGCCGAGTGGATCACCGGCACCGTCATCGACTCCGAGGGCGGCTTCCGCAGGTAGGACCCGGAGCGGGGGGCGGGGTCGCCCGGATCGGGGGCACCGTCGCCCGGAGCGGGGGCAGGGGCGTCCGGATCGGGGACACCGTCGCCCGGATCGGGGGCACGGTCGCCCGGACCGAGGAACGGGCGCCCGGATCGGGGCACGGTCGGCGTGCCCCGATCCTCAACGCCCGTCACAGCTTGGACAGTTCATCCACCAGATCATCCAGACCGAGCGAGCCCTGCGACAGTGCCGCCATGTGCCAGGCCTTGGCGTCGAAGGCGTCGCCGTGGGCCTTGCGGGCGTTCTCGCGGCCGAGGAGCCAGGCGCGTTCACCCAGCTTGTAGCCGATGGCCTGGCCCGGCATCGAGAGGTAGCGGATCAGCTCGCTCTCCACGAAGTCCGCGGGCCTGCCGCTGTGCAGGCCGAAGAACTCCTGCGCGAGCTCCGGCGTCCAGCGCTCGCCCGGGTGGAACGGCGAGTGCTCCGGGATCTCCAGCTCCAGATGCATGCCGATGTCCACGATCACCCGGGCCGCCCGCATCATCTGCGCGTCCAGGTAGCCGAGCCGCCGCTCCGGGTCGGTGAGGAAGCCCAACTCGTCCATCAGCCGCTCCGCGTACAGCGCCCAGCCCTCGGCGTTGGCGCTGACCATGCCCACCGAGGCCTGGTAGCGGGAGAGGTTCTCCCGGACGTACACCCACTGCGCGAGCTGCAGGTGGTGGCCGGGCACGCCCTCGTGGTACCAGGTCGACACCAGGTCGTACACGGGGAAGCGGGTCTGGCCCATCGTCGGCAGCCATGTGCAGCCAGGGCGGGAGAAGTCCTCCGACGGCGGCGTGTAGTACGGCGCGGCGGCGCTGCCGGGCGGGGCGATCCGGGACTCCACCTTCCGTACCGGCGTGGCCAGTTCGAAGTGGGTGCCGTCCAGGGCGTCCATGGCCTCGTCCATCAGGCCCTGCAGCCAGCGCTGCACCTCGTCCACGCCCTCGATGTGCGCGCCGTGCTCGTCCAGGTGCTTCAGGGCCGCCCACGGCGTGTCCGCGCCGGGCAGCACCTTCTCGGCCTCGACGCGCATCTCGCCGAGGATGCGGTGATACTCGGACCAGCCGTACGCGTACGCCTCGTCCAGGTCCAGGTCCGTGCCGTTGAAGTAGCGGGACCACCGGGCGTACCGCTCGCGGCCCACCGTGTCCGCGCTGCCGGTGACCGCGGGCGCGTACACCTCACGCATCCAGTCCCGCAGCTCCGCCACCGCGCGGGTCGCGGCCCCGGCCGCCGTGTCGAGCCGCTCGCGCAGGGACTCGGGGCCGGAGGCGGCGAACTGCTCGAACCAGCCCTTGCCGCCGTCCGCCCCGGACCACTCGGCGAGCTGGTCGATGAACGTCTCGGTGGCGCGCGGACCGCCGTGCAGCTTGCGGTCCAGGCCGAGGGCGAGGCTCTCGCGGTAGCCGTCGAGGGCGGCGGGCACCGCGGCGAGGCGCTCCGCGACCGCCGCCCAGTCCTCCTCGGAGTCGACCGGGGTGACCGTGAAGACCTGCCGCACCGCGTGCACGGGCGAGCTGAGATTGCTGACCGCGCGCAGATGTTCGTCGGTGTCGTGCACGGCCAGCTCCGCCGTGAGGCGCTCCCTCAGGAGCCGGGCGCAGCGCCGCTCCGCGTCGCTGTCGCCGCCCGGGGCGCGTTCGGCCTCCGCGAGCCGGTCGAGGGTGGTGCGGGCGAGGTCCGCGAGCGCCTGCGCGCCCGCGGGGGAGAGGTCGGGCAGCGCGTTCGAGCACTCCCGCACCCCGAGGAAGGTGCCGGTGATGGGGTCGAGAGCGATGAGGGCGTCGACATACGCGTCGGCGACCTGGCGGGGCAGTGGGGTGCGCGTCGTGTCTGGCATGCGGACATCCTCGTACGACGGGCCGGTTCGCGTCAGTCGATTCTGCTCTGGGCGTGCCCGGTCTGCTCTCGGCTACTTTTCCGTGACGCCGCCGGGCTCGTCGGGTAGGGAGCCGGTTTTCGTTACGGGGGTGCCGGGGGTTCCGGCGGTTCCGACGGTTCCGGGCGTTCCGGCCGGGCCGTGCGCTCCGGGCGTGCCAGGCGCCGCGGGCGGCAGAAGGGGCCCGCAGTCCCAGCGCTGGAAGATCAGCCGGGTCTCGACGCGGGCCACCTCGCGCCGGGACGTGAACTCGTCGAGGACGAGCCGCTGCAGGTCGGCGGTGTCGGCGACGGCGACATGCACCAAGTAGTCGTCGGGACCCGCCAGATGGAACAGCGCGAGGGCCTCGGGCAGACCCCGGATCCGCTCCACGAACGGCCCGACGATCTCCCTGCGGTGCGGCCGCAGCTGTACGGAGAGCAGCGCCTGCAGGCCTCGCCCGAGGCGCGCCGGGTCGAGCCGCAGCTGGTGTCCGAGGATCACGCCCGCGCGCCGCAGCCGGGCCACCCGGTCCAGGCACGTGGAGGCGGCCACTCCGACCTGGGTGGCGAGGTCGCGGTAAGTGGTCCGTGCGTCGTTCTGCAGCAGTCGCAGAATGTGCAGGTCCACCGGGTCCAGTACGACGGAATCGGCCATCGGTCGAACGTAGCACGGGATTCTGCCCCATAGCCCCGGCCAGTGTTCAGGCTCTGGGCATGGACTCCACAAGGGACACAGACGCCGGGGACTCGCACGCCGCACACCCCGCCTTCGCGCGGCGGGCCCTGACCACCGAAGCCGTGCACGCCGGCCGCGAGGACCTCGCCGGACTGGGCCTGCACGCCCCACCCCTCGACCTGTCCACCACGTACCCTTCGTACGACAGCCGTGCGGAGGCCGAGCGCATCGACACGTTCGCCGCGACCGGGGTGCTGGACGAGGGCCCGCCCGTGTACGGGCGGCTCGGCAACCCCACCGTCGGGCGGTTCGAGACCGGGCTCGCGCGCCTGGAGGGCGCCGAGAGCGCCGTCGCGTTCGCCAGCGGCATGGCCGCCCTGACGGCGGTGCTGATGGTCCGCATCGCGGCCGGGCTGCGGCACGTGGTGGCCGTACGGCCGCTCTACGGCTGCAGCGACCACCTGCTGACGGCCGGACTGCTCGGCTCCGAGGTGACCTGGGTCGACCCGGCCGGGATAGCCGAGGCCATCCGTCCAGACACCGGCCTTGTCCTGGTCGAGTCGCCCGCCAACCCGACGCTGGCCGAGCTGGACCTGCGGGCCGTGGCGCACGCGTGCGGGACGGTGCCGCTGCTCGTCGACAACACCTTCGCCACGCCCGTCCTGCAGCGGCCCGTGGAGAGCGGTGCCCGGCTCGTACTGCACAGCGCGACCAAGTACCTCGGCGGCCACGGCGATGTGCTCGGCGGGGTCGTGGCCTGCGACGAGGAGTTCGCGCGCTCGCTGCGCCAGGTGCGCTTCGCCACCGGCGGGGTGCTGCACCCGCTCGCCGGGTACCTCCTGCACCGCGGCCTCGCCACCCTGCCCGTACGCATGCGGGCCGCCTCCGCGACCGCCGCCGAGCTGGCGCGGCGCCTCGCCGCCGACCCGCGGGTGAGCCGGGTGCACTACCCGCGGATCGGCGGCGCGATGGTGTCCTTCGAGGTCACCGGCGAGGCGCACGAGGTGATCGCCGGGGTGCGGCTGATCACCCCGGCGGTCAGCCTCGGCAGTGTCGACACGCTGATCCAGCACCCGGCGTCCATCAGCCATCGGGTCGTGGCCGAGGGGGATCGCCGGGCGGCGGGGGTCGGGGAGAAGCTGCTGCGGATGTCGGTGGGGCTTGAGGATGTCGAGGACCTTTGGGCGGACCTTGACAGGGCGCTGGGCGGGGCGGGAGAGGGAGCGGGGCGGGTCGGTGTGGCTCGGGGGATGGCGGCGGGCTGAAAATCAGCCCCTCCGGCGTTTGAGGAGCAGGGGCCGGGGGCGGAGCCCCCTGGGGGTGCCTACAACGGAGCCGCACCCTTCTCCGCACCAACCGGAGCCGCCTGCAGACGCGCCGTCACCACCAGCGTCCCCTCCTCGATCTGGTAGTCCAGCGGAAGCCCGAGCCCGCGCATCGCGGCGACCATCGCGGTGTTGGACGACTGCGTGACCGCGTAGACGCTCTCGCAGCCCGCCTCGAACGCCAACCCGACCAGTCGGCCGAGGAGTTCGGAGCCGATGCCGCGGCGCTGCCAGTCGTCCTCGACGAGCAGCGCCACCTCGGTCTCGTCGCCGTCCCACAGCAGGTGGCCGAGTGCGACGAGCCGGCCGGAGGGCGCCTGCACGGTCAGCGTGCGGCCGAAGCGGGGGCTGAGCAGGTGGTTGAGGTAGCGGTCCGCGTCGCCGACGGGGCCGTGGTACCGCATGCTCAGGGTCCGCTTCGAGCAGCGCTCGTGCATCGCCTTGGCGCCCTCCAGGTCGTCGAGGTCGGCGCGGCGCACCGTGATGTCCGGGCCTTCGGGCAGCGTGAGGACGTCCTGGCTGCGCGGCATCCGCGGACCGAGCCGGGAGTCGAGCTCGACGAGGGCGCGGGCCCGGGCGAACTCGGTGGGCGTGAACGGCAGATACGCCCGCTCCACGGTGATCAGCCCGCCGGACTGGTCGCGCAGCCGCATCAGGGTGCCGTCGAGCACGCCCTCCACGGGGACGTCCGCCGTGTTCGTCGTCCGAGACCTCGACGGCGCCTCTGCGGGGGTCGAGCGGATGGTGCAGCGGCCCAGCAACTGCCGCAGGGCGAGCGGGAGTTCGGCCGCGTCGAGGGCGGTGCGGGTGGCGAGGTTCAGCATCCGGGTCGGCGCGTCGACCAGGTCGTGGGCGTCGGCGCGCTCGATCCAGGTGCCGGAGCCGCCGGCCGCGGAGACGGCACGCGTCAGCTCGGCGACGGTGCGCTCGCCGGGGGCGCGCAGCAGGAACTCGTCGACGGTGCCGGTGGCGAGCGGGTGCGTCTGCAGGCTGAGGATGTCGACGTGCCGCTCGGCGAGCGCCGTGCACAGCGCGGCGAGCGAGCCCGGCTCGTCCCGCACGGTGGTACGCATCCGCCACAGGCTGGTCGGGGCGGCCTCGGTCTGCTCTTCGGTCCCCGCGGCCTGGGTCTGCCCGGTGGTCCCCGCGGCCTGGGTCTGCCCGGTGGTCCCCGCGGCCTGGGTCTGCCCGGTGGTCCCCGCGGCCTGGGTCTGCCCGGTGGTCCCCGCGGCCTCGGTCTGCCCGGTGGTCCCCGCGGCGGGCGGGGTGCCGGTATCGCCGCCCGTATCGCTGCTCGTATCGGGCTTCGGGGGAGCGTGGCCCTGGCGCCGCGCCCACCAGGTGTGCAGGCCGGCCGTGACGAGCAGGGCCACCGCCGAGAAGATCAGGGCGGTGGGCCCCTCGGGGCCGTGCACCACGGTCTTGGCGACGGTGTCGGCCACGGTCACGGCCGTGAACAGGGCGGCGAGTTCGACGACGTCCCGCCGCCAGTGGTGCTGGGTGCGGCGGGCGCGCTTCGCGGAGGTCGGATCAGTCATGTCTGCACTCTGGACCACCGGTGTTGCGTGATCACGAACGCTTTGTGACTGATCGGTTAAGAGGGCTTCTGTCCGAATTGCTGGTGTTTACCGCGCGGCCGCCGTCCGGGCCGAGCCGCTACTGCCCGACCCGTCCCGGCTGCAGCACCTTGGTGAACAGCACGCCGCCGCCCTCCTGCCGGAGCCGTACCGTCAACTCCCCGCTGCCGCCGTCGATCTCGACCTCACCGAAGTACGGCGGCACCTCGGCAGGCGAGACGTTCGCGCGCGTCGGCGCCTTGACGAAGGACTGCTCCGGGCCGAACGTGCCGTCCAGCTTCAGCGCCGGGAACCCGCCCGCCGCCAGCGGTCCCGAGACGAACTCCCAGAACGGCGCGAAGTCCTTGAACGCCGCCCGCTCCGGGGCGTAGTGCTGCGCCGAGGTGTAGTGGACGTCGGCCGTCAGCCACACGGTGCCGGTGATCCGGCGGCGCTTGATGTGCCGGAGCAGCTCCGCGATCTGCAGTTCACGGCCGAGCGGCGCATCCGGGTCGCCCTGCGCGACGGCCTCGAAGTTCTCCTTGCCGTCGGGTACGACGAGCCCCAGCGGCATGTCGGAGGCGATCACCTTCCACACGGCCCGCGACCGCGACAACTCCCGCTTCAGCCAGTCGAGTTGCTCGGCCCCGAGAATCCCGACCGGGTCCTCGACCTGTCGGCCGGGCGAGTTGGCGTTGCGGTACGTCCGCATGTCGAGCACGAACACGTCGAGCAGCGGGCCCTGCCGTACGACCCGGTACATCCGGCCCTCCCGGTCGCCGGACGCGAGTGACGACACCGGGAAGTACTCGCCGAAGGCCCGCAGCGAACGCGCCGCGAGTACGTCGACGTCCTTCTCCGTGTACCGCTCGTCGTCCAGGATCTGGCCCGGGTACCAGTTGTTGCGCACCTCGTGGTCGTCCCACTGCACGATCGACGGCACCTGCGCGTTGAAGCGGCGCAGGTTCGTGTCGAGCAGGTTGTAGCGGAAGTTGCCGCGGAACTCCGCGAGGGTCTCGGCGACCTTGGACTTCTCCTCCGTCGTGACGTTCCGCCACACCCGGCCGTCCGGGAGCGTGACGCTCGACTGGATCGGGCCGTCGGCGTAGACGGTGTCGCCGCTGCACAGGAAGAAGTCCGGGTCCAGGCGGCGCATCTCCTCGAACACGCGGTAGCCGCCGCGCTCCGGATTGATGCCCCAGCCCTGCCCCGCGATGTCGCCGGACCACAGGAACCGGACCCCGTCGGACCGCCGCACCGGCGCGGTACGGAACGTGCCGGTGACGGCCTCGCCCGTGCGGCGCGGGTCGTCCGGGTCGGCCAGGCACACCCGGTAGTGCACCTGCTCGCCGGGCGGCAGTCCGCGCAGCCGCGTCGTACCGGTGAAGTCGGTGCCGGGGCCGAGGAGCGGGCCGTGCCACCGCTTCGGGTTGCGGAAGGACTCGGTGGCGGAGGTCTCCACGATCATCCGGGCGGGCCGGTCCGAGCGCACCCAGACGAGCCCGGAGTGCGCGCCGACGTCACCGGCCTGCACGCCCCACGCCGCGCGCGGCCGCCCGGACAGCGAGAGCGCGGGCGCGGCCCCGCCGAGCGCGGGAAGCGCCAGCGCGGCCGAAGCGGCGACCGAACCACGGAGCACGGCACGACGGCCGGGGGAGTTGCTCGGCAGACCTTGCGACATCGATGCGCCTCCTGTGACGGCTACGACGATCCACGTACGGGACGGCCGACGCCCGCCCCGGGTGCCCGCACGCTACTAGGTCGGGCGCCACAAGGCTGCGGTCATGGGTGAAGGGAGGCTGAACCGAGGGTCACGTGACCGTGCCGCGCGGTGTCCGCGCACGGTCGGGCGCGCCCGGTGGGCGGTCGCCGCGGACGCGCCCGTTCCGGCGCGCCAGGCAGTGCGTGAGGATCGCCGCGACCAGGACGCCCGTGCCCGCGGAGGCCCAGGCGACGAGCGCGAGCCGGGCCGTCGTGGGCCCGGCCGCGCTGTCGAGCCGGATCACCACGACCAGACCCAGCGCGCCCAGCAGCCCGAGCACGGGCGCCTGCGCGAGCCGGGACCGGACACGGCGGGGCGACGGGGGTGCCGGTGTGCGCGGCGAAGGGGTTGGCGATTTACGGATGGAACGGACAAGGGTACGGATATCGATGCGGCGCATGACGTGCCTGCGCCCGGCTCAGGCGGCGCGGTGCTGCTCGCCGCGCACGGCGGCGGCCCACTCGACGACGAGCCGGTCATAAGCCACCCGCTCATCGGCGGACAGCCGTCCGCGGGCGCGCGCCCAGAGCGCACGGATGTCCGCGTTCACCGACGCGGCGGAGCGCGGCGCTCGACGGTACGAGGAGAAACTGGCCATGTCCGCCAGAGTACGGAACACCCGTGTCAGCCCGGCGTAAGTGGGAACCGCCGGGGTGAAGGCCTCAACTCGGGCACACTCATGGTGAGTTGATGCTCTCGACGGCCCGTGCGGACGTGACCGTAAGGCCTTCGGGTGAGCCGACTCACAACTCCCGCCGCCCCGTGATCTTCCGCCCGGCGCCCGCCGCCGCCGCACCGCTCGCCGCGTCACGGCGGGCCTGTCGGCGGGTGCCGCCGGGCGCGTCCGGGCGGCCGGCCGGTCAGCGGCTCGTGTCGAGGATCACTCGGGCCACCGCGGCCGGGTCGTCGTTCATCGGCACGTGCCCGCAGCCGGGCAGACGGACCAGGCGCGCATCCGGCATCGCGTACTTGGCGCGCACTCCCTGGCGGCGCAGCAGCAGCCGGTCCTTCGTGCCCCACGCCACCGTGACCGGCAGGCCCCGCACGTCGTCCCGGAAGACCACGTCGCGGCCCGCGGCCAGCGTCTGCTCGAAGCCCGACGCGTCCCGCAGCGCCAGCGTCTCCGCGACGACCGCCTCCGGTGGACGGCGCCACGGGCGGGCGTAGATGGTGCTCGTCAGCACCCAACGCCCCGCCGCCGTACGGGAGAGCCGCTCGATCGCGGGCAGCGGAAGCAGCCGCGCTCCCCGCCGCAAGCCGAGCAGCACACCGAAGGCGTACCGCCGCTCCGCCTCGCTCCAGAACCCGCCCGGCGAGAGCGCCGTCACCGAACGCGCCAGCTTGTCGCGGCCCAACTCCAGGGCGAGCAGCCCGCCGAGCGAGTTGCCCGCGACATGCGGGGTGCCCACGCCGAGATCCTCGCAGAGCCCGCGCAGCGCGGCGACGACGGTCGGCAGGTCGTACGTGGCGCCCTCGGGCAGTGCGGGCGAGGCTCCGAAGCCCGGCAGGTCCACGGCGATCACGTCCCGCTCGGCCGCCAGGATCTCGAACACCGGGTCCCAGGCCTGCAGATGGTGCCCGATGCCGTGCAGCAGAAGCAGCGGCTCGCCCGCGCCCGCGCGCCGGTACGCCACGGTCACGGGGCGCGGTCCGTGCGCGGTGTCGATGGTGAAGGACGTGAAGGACACAGGGGCCGTCATGCTGCTCCTCGTCAGGGCGCCGGTGGGTCGTAGACAGCTTGTCAGCAACAATTACCCCTGGGTAGCCCCCAGTTCAAGAACCGGAGGCCCGCCGCCCGCCGTCCGGCGGTTGTGTGCGCCGCGCCACGACGGGCGGAAGTGCCTGGACAGCGGCGCTCGCGCGGCCTTGGATGGGGCGCGTGGCCACCGATACCGCGACTGCCCTCTTCGAAGAACACCGCCCGGTCCTCACGGGCGTCGCCTACCGCATGCTCGGCCGTGTCGCCGACGCCGAGGACGTGGTCCAGGACGCCTGGCTGCGCTGGTCCGCGGCCGAGCACGACGAGATCCGCGAACCCCGCGCCTATCTCGTACGGATCACCACCCGGCTCGCCATCGACCGGCTGCGGCACGTCAAGGCCCGGCGCGAGGCGTACGTCGGGCCGTGGCTGCCCGAGCCGCTCGCCACGGACTTCGGCGCGACCGTGCCGGACACCGCCGAGCAGGCCGTGCTCGCCGAGTCAGTCTCGCTCGCGGTCCTGGTGGTCCTGGAGTCGCTCTCGCCGCTGGAGCGCGCGGTGTTCGTGCTCCGCGAGGCCTTCGGCTTCCCGTTCTCGCAGATCGCGACGGCCCTGGAGCGCTCCGAGGCCGCCGTACGCCAACTCGCGGGCCGCGCGCGCAAACACGTCGAGGAGCGCAAGCCGCGCTTCGACGTCGACCCGGTCGAGCGCCGCGACCTCACCGAGCGCTTCCTCGGCGCCGCGGCCGAGGGCGACCTGGACGGACTGATGCGGCTGCTCGCGCCCGACGCCCGGCTCGTCGGCGACAGCGGCGGCAAGTCCAAGGTGCCGCTGCGGGTCCTGGAGAGCGCCGAACACGTCGGCCGCTTCATGGCGAGTGTGGTCCGGCAGGGCGTGCCGAACCCCGAGATCCGCGTCCTCGAACTCAACGGCGGCCCGGCCCTGTTGATCCTCTCCGACGACAGGCCGGACAGCGTCCTCCAGGTCGATGTCGTCGACGGTCGCATCAAGTCCGTCTACATCGTGCGTAACCCGGACAAACTCGTCTCGCTCGCGGACTGAGCCCCGACGCGGCCGCGTTCGCGCACCTCGGAGCCCTCGCCCCTGTCGGGCGAGGGCTCCGTGCCGTCTCCCGGCCGATCGGTTCGCCGGATTGCGGGCGCGTGTGCCGCTGCGAACAGCACATGAACACTCAGCGGAATCAGGTGAGTTCACTCTGTAACAGCCTGAGGATTGGTCTTGACCAAGGGTGGGGGCGCGCCTATCGTCGCGTAGATAGTGCAGGAACCTTTAATAAACAAGGGCGCGTAATGAGCCGCCGGGCCACGGCGATTGCGGAGGACAGGGTGGGGACCACGCAGCTGGAAACGGTGCCGGAGCCGAAGTACTGGCACCTCAAGACCGTGCTCGCCGAGGCGCTCGACTCCGAGTTCGCCGTCGGCGAGATCCTGCCGAACGAACGAGAGCTCGCGGCCCGCTTCGGCGTGGCCCGCGCCACCCTGCGTCAGGCCCTTGAGCAGCTCGAACTCGAAGGCCGGCTCCAGCGCCGCCGCGGCGTCGGCACCACCGTCGCCCCGCCCCGTATGGGCGTCTCCGTCGGCTCCGCGCAGCAGGGCCGGCCCGGCGAGAGCGGGGACGACTGGGAGGCGGCCGACAGCACCCCGGCCGCTCCGCCCGCCGCCGTCGCCCGCCTCCTCGGCACCGAGGCCGGCGAAGCCGTGCACATCGTCCGCCGCTCCCGCGTGACCGGCGGCCAGCCCGTCGCCACCGAGCTGCTCTACGTCCCCGCCGCATCCGTGCCCGCGCTCTGTGCTGACGACGCCCCGGCGGGCCCCGCGGGCGCGCGTGCCGTCCTGCGCGAGCTGCGGAACCTCGGCTTCGACGACGAGGACCAGGCGGTCGAGCTGGGCTCCGCCCGCGCGGACGAGGCCAAGCAGCTGGACCGGCTGCCGGGCGCTCCGGTCCTGGTCGTCACGACGCGCTACTTCGCGCAGGGGCGGACGGCGGCGGTCGCGGTGGCCACGTATCGAGCGGACACCTGCCGCCTCACGTTCTGAGGATCCTTCCGCGTACGACCTGTGCGTACGAGCTGTGCGTACGGCCTGTGCGTACGGCCTGTGCGTACGGCCTGTGCGTACGGCCTGTGCGTACGACGCGAGCGGTCGCACGCGCGGTGGGCGGTGAAACCGCCCTTCACGGCCGCCCGTCGCTACGCGCGGCGGGCCGTGACCGTGCCCTCCACGGCGAACAGCTCCTCCTCGACGTGGTCGAGGGCCAGACGCAGGGCGCCCGTGGCGATCGCGGCCTCGCCGAGCGTGGAGAGCGTGACGCGCGGCGGGCGCAGGCAGTAGCGGGCCAACTCGCGGCGCAGCGGCTCCAGTACGCCGTCCAGGCCGGCCGCCCAGCCGCCGATCACCACGACCTCCGGGTCGAGGGCGAGCACCAGCGCCGCCACATCGTGCACCAGGCGCCGGATGAAGCGTTCCACGGCCGCCGCGGCCTGTTCGTCGCCCCGCTTGGCGTGCGCGAAGACGTCGGTGACGGCCTGCTCGTCCAGGGGGTGCAGCGGCTCGCCCGTGGTGGACAGCAGGGACTCGGGCGTGACCTCGCGGCCGAGCAGATGCAGCGCGCCGATCTCGCCCGCGGCGCCGCCGAAGCCGCGGTGCAGCCGCCCGCCGATCAGCGAACCCGCGCCCGGGCTCAGGCCCGCGAGCACGAACACCAGGTCGTCCGAGTCGGTAGCCGTGCCCTTCCAATGCTCGCCCACCGCCGCCGTGTTGGCGTCGTTCTCGACCAGGACCGGGCACTTGAAGGAGCGCCGCAGCCGGTCGCCGAGCGCGAGACCGGTCCAGCCGGGCAGGGCCGTGCAGAGCCGCACCGCGCCGTCGGCCTGCACGATGCCGGGGCTGGCCGCGCCCACGGCGCGCAGCGACTCCCGGGCGATCCCGGCCCTGGCGAGCAGGTCCGTGACGGTGAGCCGGAGCCGCTCCAGGCGCTCGTCGGCGCAGGCCGTCTCGCCGACCTCCCGCTCCGCGGTGCCGAGTACCTGCCCGTCCAGGTCGGAGAGGACGGCGGCGACCCGGTGAGCGCCGATCTCCAGGCCCAGCAGATGGCCGGCCTCGGCGCGGAAGCGGAACCGGCGTGCGGGCCGCCCCTGCCGCCGCGCGACGCCCTCCTCGGCGGCGACCTCGACGACGAGGCCCGCGCCCATCAGGCCCTCGACGACGCCCTCGACCGTGGGCCGGGAGAGGCCGGTGACGCGGGTGATCTCCGTGAGCGTCGCGAACTCCACGCCGCGCAGGGCGTGCAGCACCACCGCGGAGTTGATCCGCCGCAGCAGCGAGGGGTCCCCGCCGGTCAGCCGCCCCACCGTCGTCCTCCCTGGTCGCGAGCGTGTTCGCCGGATCGTACTCGCAAGGTCGGTCCCCGGCGAGGGTGAGCCCCCGATCGGGTCCGGCACCGTTGGCTCGGGCGCCGTCTGATCGCCCTGCGGGCTCGTCCTCAAACGCCGGATGGGCCGGATCTGTGCCCCAACAGGGGTACGGGGAACTGCGCGACCAGCCACGACGGCGCGGCAGTCGAACGGCGACCCCCGAAGCGGGGTCCAGGGGGGCCTCGAAGCTGTCCGCTGAGGACTTCTGGGAAGGAGCGGGGAGGGGAGACTTACCCGGGCGACACGAACCCCGACTCGTACGCCGCGATCACCGCCTGCGTCCGGTCCCGAGCGCCCAGCTTCGCGAGGACCGCGCTCACGTGGGTCTTCACCGTCTCCGTGCCGACGGTCAGCTCGGCGGCGATCTCCGCGTTGGACAGGCCGCGCGTCATCAGCCGCAGCACCGCCGCCTCCCGCTCGGTGAGGGCCGCCCGGTCGAGCGCCTCGCGGGCCTTCGGGTTGCCGTACCGCGCGGCCAACGAGCGCACCGCCGCCGGGAAGAGCAGCGATGAGCCCTCGGCGACCAGCCGGACGGCGTGCACGATCTCCGCCGGCCGGGACCGCTTGAGCAGAAAGCCGTCGGCGCCCGCGCGCAGCGCGTCGTACACGTACTCGTCGTTCTCGAAGGTCGTGATGACGACGATCTTCGGCGGGTCCTGCACGGTCCGCAGCACTGCGCGCGTCGCCTCGATCCCGTCGAGCAGCGGCATCCGCACGTCCATCGCGACGACGTCCGGGCGCAGTTGCCGCACCAGCGGGATCACGGCGGCGCCGTCGGCGGCCTCGCCCACGACCGTGATGTCCGGCTGCGCCTCCAGGACGGCGCGCAGGCCCGCGCGTACGAGTGGTTCGTCGTCTACGAGCAGGACGGTCAGCGGCACCACGTCAGCCTAGAGGAGCCCACGCCCAAGCCGCAGAGCAGGCAGCCCCGTTGAGGGCTCACCGCAGCGGCAGCTCAACCCGGACCCGCCACTCGCCCCCGTCCGGACCCGTGTGCGCCGTGCCGCCGAGGAGGGCGACGCGCTCGCGGATGCCGCGCAGCCCGCTGCCGCAGCCCGCCGCGCGGGCGGTCGCGGAGGCGTCCAGAGGGTTGGTCACATCCAGGGTGAGGCAGCGGTCGGCGGCGGAGATCCGTACCCGTACCGTCGTGTCCGAGGGGGAGCCGGCATGGCGCAGCACGTTGGTCAGGGACTCCTGCAGGATGCGGAAGCCCTCGCGGGAGACGGGGCCCGGCAGCTTGTCCAGGGGGCCGGTCAGCGCGGAGTCGACCTTCGCGCCCGAGGCGCGGGCCGAGTCCAGGAGGCGGTCCGCCGCGGTGAGCGCGGGGCTGCTGCCGGGCGGGCGGTCCGGCTCGCGCAGCACCTTCAGGACCCGGTCCAGATCCTCGAGTGCCGCGCGGCCCGTCTCCTCGATCGCGTCCAGGGCGCGGTCGGTGAACTCCGGGCTGCCCGCTGCCCGCGCCGCACCGGCCTGCACGACCGCGACGGTCAGGGCGTGCCCGATGGAATCGTGCAACTCCCTTGCGATGCGGGTGCGTTCGAGGAGTTGCTCCGTACGCGCCTCCAGGGCGGCGACCCGCTCCGCGGCCGACGGACCGAGCAGCCGCACGGCCAGCTCCGTCACAAGGCGTCCCGCCAGAACGACCGCGACGAGCAGGACGAGCAGCGGCAGCGGTGCGAGCACCGCGTACCACCAGGAGTGGCCCGGCAGCGGCACCGGCGATCCGACCGCCGTGCCGCCCGCCGCGACGCGCACGAGATCGAAGGAGAGCACCAGGCAGTGCATCGCGAACAGGGACGAGCCGAGGCCGAGCGTCAGGCGCAGCACCATCCACAGCGAGGTCCTGCCACGGTCCGCCCAGGTCGACGACGGCTCCGTCGCGATCGGCACCGAGCCGTCCGGGGCGAGGAGCAGCCGTGCCTGCATGCCTTCCGCGACCCGCACCCACGGCACGAGACCCGCGAGCGCCACGAACAGGAACGGAACCCAGTTCGCGTCCTCGGAAACGAACTGCCAGATCCCGAAGACCACGCAGCCGACAAAGAGATGCAGCCAGCGCGTGTACGTGACGGAACGGGTCGGCGCCCGCAGCAGGTGGGACGGAGGGGACATGCCGCCATCGTGCCAGCGGCCGCCCCGCACGGGCTCCCCCGCACGGGGGAGGCGCCCGCCACTCGCAGGGGAGGCGTGCACCCGGCCGGCCCCGCGAGGCTCGGACCATGACAAGGATCGATGTCCTCGAACTCACCAAGGAGTACGGCAGCACACGTGCCGTGGACCGGCTCAGCTTCGCCGTGGAACCGGGCCGGGTCACCGGGTTCCTCGGCCCCAACGGCGCCGGCAAGTCCACCACGATGCGCCTCGTCCTCGGCCTCGACCACCCCACCTCGGGCACGGCCACCGTCGGCGGCCGCGCCTACGCCGCGCTCGGCGAACCGCTGCGGCACGTCGGCGCGCTCCTCGACCCGCAGGCCGCGCACGGCTCCCGTACCGCCCGCGCCCACCTGCGGGCGCTCGCCGCGAGCAACCGCATCCCGGCCCGCCGGGTCGACGAGGTGCTCGACGAGGCCGGATTGAGCGCCGTGGCCGGGCGGCGCGTGAAGTCGTACTCCCTCGGCATGCGGCAGCGGCTCGGGATCGCGGCCGCGCTGCTCGGCGACCCGGCCGTCCTGATGCTCGACGAGCCGTCCAACGGGCTCGATCCCGAAGGCATCATCTGGATCCGGGAGCTGATGCGCCGCCTCGCCCGCGAGGGCCGCACCGTCCTGGTCTCCAGCCACCTCATGAACGAGACCGCCTCGTTCGCCGACCACCTGGTCGTGCTCGGCCGGGGCCGGCTGCTCGCGGACACGCCGATGCAGGAGTTCATCGACACCCAGGTGCAGCCGCGTGTCCGCGTGCGCAGCTCCGACGACGCCGCGCTCGCCGCCCTGCTCGAAGGGCACGGCTACCGGCCCGTACGGGAGCTGGATTCGGGGCTGGACTCGGGGCGCTGGAACGTCGCCGACGCGCGCGTGGAGGACATCGGCCGGATCACGGCACGCGCGGGCCTACCGATCCTCGAACTCGCCGCCCAGGAGGGCACATTGGAGGAGGCGTATCTCGCCCTGACGGCAGACGCGATGGAGTACACGGCCCGTAACGCACCGCCCACCGAGACCGCCGCCTCACCCCGCGAGGAGGCCCGGCAATGAGCTTCAGCGCCGTACTCCACTCCGAGTGGATCAAGGTCAAGTCCCTGCGCGGAACGGCCGGTTCGCTGATCGCCGTTCTCCTCGTCACCCTCGGCACCACCGCCCTCGCCTTCGCCACCATCGGCCAGGCGGAGGCAGACGATCCGGGCGCGGAACCGCTCTACGACGCCTTCTACGCGCTCAACTTCGGCCAGATCGCCGCCATCAGCTTCGGCGTGACGGCGATGTCCTCCGAGTACCTGAACGGCGCCCTGCGGATCTCGCTCGCCGCCGTACCGCGCCGCGGACCGTTCTACGCCGCGAAGATCGCCGTGCTCGGCGGGCTCGCCCTGGCGACGGGCCTCGTCACCGCCTTCGCCTCGTTCCTGCTCGGGCAGTCCTTCATGGGCCCGTACGCGATCGGGCTGGACCATCCGGGAGCGGTGCGCGCCTGCGTCGGCGCGGGGATCTACCTCGCTCTGCTCGCCCTGTTCGCGGCCGGACTGACGACCGTGCTGCGCAGCGGCGTCGCCGTCCTCTGCACCCTCGTCCCGTTCGTGCTCATCGTGCCGTTCGTGATCGGGGACGTGGCCGGTTCGGTCGCGGAGTTCCTGCCCGACCGGGCCGGGCAGCAGATCCTGCACGCGCACCCGGCCGGCCATCTCGGCCCGTGGACCGGACTCGCGGTGTGCGCGGCCTGGTCGGCGGCGACGCTTCTCGCCGGCTGGTGGGCCCTGCGCCGAAGGGACGCCTGAACCCCCGTGCGCGAGCGGCCGTCGGCCGGCCGCCGCCCCCGTTGTCAGTGGTCGCCGGTTTACTTGAGGCATGAGTTCGGCCCGGCATCTGCACGCCATAGACCAGCTGTGCTCCCGCGCGCTGCCCGCGGAGCGCGCGTTCCGCGTCGAGGAGCTGCGGCGCACGGACTGCGACGCGACGGACCCGGGGGAGTACGAAGAGAGATGCGAGCAGTACGCGGCGGAGCTGGCGGCCCTGCACGAGCCGCTGGGGGAGAAGTGGGTGGCCCACGGCCCGTTCGGGCTGCAGGGCGTGCTGCTGCGCGGCGGAGAGGGGGAGGACATACCCGAGCCGTGGCACGGCCTGAGCTGGTCGGCTAGCAGCGCCGAGCTGTGGCACACCGGCGACCGCTGGCTGGCCCTGGCCGTCACCGACCGGGAGCGCCCCCGGCTGCTGCGCTTACTCGCGGTGGCCACGGACGTCGACCCACCGTGATCCGTGATCCGGGGGCCGGGGGCCGGGGGCCGGGGGCCGGGTGCCGGGTGCCGGGTGCTGGGTGCCGGGTGCCGGGCGGGCGCCAGGTGCCAGGCGCCAGGGCGTCAGGTCCCCAGGGCGTCCCGGTCCGCGAACGCGCCGGAGCTGAACGGCAGCGCCAACGGCCGTGTCACCATGGCCTCTTGAGGATCATGGACGGCGAAGCCCATGGACGGCCGAAGGAGCCCGGATGACTGAGCACAGCGGACAGGTCGCGCACAACGCCCGCGTCTGGAACTACTGGCTCGGCGGCAAGGACCACTACACCGTCGACAAGGAGGTCGGCGACCAGGTCACCTCGATGTACCCGAGCATCGGCCAAGTCGCCCGCGCCGACCGGGAGTTCCTCGGCCGCGCCGTCCGGTACCTCGCGGGCGAGGCCGGCATCCGCCAGTTCCTCGACATCGGTACGGGGCTGCCCACCGCGGACAACACCCACGAAGTCGCCCAGCGCATCGCCCCCGACTCCCGCATCGTCTACGTCGACAACGACCCCACGGTCCTCGCCCACGCCCGCGCCCTGCTGACCAGCGCACCGGAGGGCGCCACGAGCTATGTCGACGCGGACGCGCACGACCCGGACGCCATCCTGCGCGCCGCCGCCGAGACCCTCGACCTCGACCGCCCGGTCGCGGTGATACTGCTCGGCATCCTCAACTTCGTCCTGGACACCGAGCAGGCCACGGAGATCGTGCGACGCCTCGTGGACGCGGTGCCGTCCGGCAGCTACCTGGTGGTCACCCACCCGACCCTGGAGCTGGGCGGCTCCGGAAACACGGAGGCCATGGCCTTCTGGAACGAGAACGCCAAGCCGCCGATCACCGCCCGCACCGGCCAGGAGATCGCCGCGTTCTTCGACGGCCTCGAACTGCTCCCGCCCGGCCTGGTCTCCTGCTCCCGCTGGCGCGCGGAGCCGGGCACGGAGCCTCGGCAGGTCGCGCAGTACGGGGCGATGGGGCGTAAGCCTTGATCTCACGTCGACCGTGAGGGCGCCGTCGTCCGGGGCTCGGTTCCTGGGGGCTGCGCCCCCAGACCCCCCTTCGGCGTGGGGGTACCTCCCTGCTCGAGCGCAGCCGAGAGCTTGGGGGAGGCCTCGTCCTCAAGCGCCGGACGGGCTGGATTTGAGCCTGCCGTACTCCTCGGCCATCGCCTCCACCGTCCAACGCGCGTTCAACCCACTGGGGTTGGGCAGCACCCAAACGCCGCTGCCTCCGATCGTCCGCTCCTGCGGGCCGATCTGCGCGGTGCGCTCGCCGAACGCCGCGCGGTAGGCGGTGACCCCGACGACCGCCAGCCACCCGGGCCGCAGCCGGGCCACCTTCTCCTCCAGGATCCGGCCGCCCTCCTCGTACTCCGCACGGGACAGCTCATCGGCACGGGCAGTCGCGCGGGCCACGACGTTCGTGATGCCGAGCCCGTACGAGAGCAACTCCCGCTGCTCGGACGGGTGGAGCTGACGGGGCGTGAAGCCGGAGCGGTGCAGGACCGGCCAGAAGCGGTTGCCGGGACGGGCGAAGTGGTGGCCCGTCACCGCCGTCATCAGGCTGGGGTTGATGCCGCAGAACAGCACATCCAAACCGCCCGCGACCACATCGGGAACGATGCGGTCGCGGGCGGCTTCGAGTTCGTCCCGGCCCGGGAGCGTCAGAGGATCGCCCCCGGCGTGTAACCGGCGGCTTCCGGGTGCTGCTTCACGATCTCCTCGACGCGGGCCACGACCTGCGTCACCTGGCCGGCGGCCGCACCCGTGAAGGACAGCTTGTCCGCCATCAGCTCGTCGAGCCGCGCACGGTCGAGCGGGATCCGGGAGTCGGCGGCCAGCTTGTCGAGCAGTTCGTTGCGCTCGGCGCCCTGCTCGCGCATCGCGAGGGCGGAGGCGACCGCGTTCTCCTTGATCGCCTCGTGCGCCTCCTCGCGGCCGACGCCCGCGCGCACCGACGCCATCAGCACCTTCGTGGTGGCGAGGAACGGCAGGTAGCGGTCCAGCTCACGGGCGACGACGGCGGGGAAGGCGCCGAACTCGTCGAGCACCGTCAGGAACGTCTCCAGGAGGCCGTCGAGCGCGAAGAACGCGTCCGGCAGCGCGACCCGGCGTACCACGGAGCAGGACACGTCGCCCTCGTTCCACTGGTCGCCCGCCAGCTCGCCGGTCATCGACGCGTACCCGCGCAGGATCACCATCAGGCCGTTGACGCGCTCGCAGGAGCGGGTGTTCATCTTGTGCGGCATCGCCGATGAGCCGACCTGGCCCGGCTTGAAGCCCTCGGTGACCAGCTCGTGCCCGGCCATCAGGCGGATCGTCTTCGCCAGCGAGGAGGGCGCGGCGGCCAGCTGGACGAGCGAGGTGACGACCTCGTAGTCGAGCGAGCGCGGGTAGACCTGGCCGACCGAGGTGAAGGCCTGCGCGAAGCCCAGGTGCCCGGCGATCCGCTGCTCCAGGTCGGCCAGCTTGTCGGCGTCGCCGCCGAGGAGGTCCAGCATGTCCTGGGCCGTGCCGACCGGGCCCTTGATGCCGCGCAGCGGGTAGCGGTTAAGCAGCTCCTCGATGCGGCCGTACGCGACGAGCAGCTCGTCCGTGGCTGTCGCGAAGCGCTTGCCGAGGGTGGTGGCCTGGGCGGCGACGTTGTGCGAGCGGCCGGCCATGACCAGCTCGCCGTACTCACCGGAGAGCTTGCCGAGGCGGGCCAGGACGGCGACCGTGCGGTCCCGCACCAGCTCGAGGGAGAGCCGGACCTGCAGCTGCTCGACGTTCTCCGTCAGGTCGCGGGACGTCATGCCCTTGTGGACCTGCTCGTGCCCGGCGAGGGCGTTGAACTCCTCGATACGGGCCTTCACATCGTGCCGCGTGACCTTCTCGCGCTCGGCGATCGAGGCCAGGTCGACCTGGTCGAGGACCCGCTCGTAGTCGTCGAGGGCGGCCTGCGGCACCTCGATCCCGAGGTCCTTCTGGGCGCGAAGGACGGCCAGCCACAGCTGGCGCTCCAGTTTCACCTTCTGCTCGGGGGACCACAGGGCGGCGAGCTCGACGGAGGCGTAGCGGCCGGCCAGGACGTTGGGGATGCGGGGCTTTGCAGTCACAGTCGGCCAGTTTACTGACACTTTCGGACAGGCTGACGCCCCGGTCCCCTTCGTCGGAACCTACGAGAGCCCAGGGGTGTGCCGGGAGGGCTCACTCCCGCCAGATCGGCCCCTCCACGTACGGGAACGAGGCCTGCCACTGTTCGTCCGTGGCCGGGTGGTCGGGTTCGAGGCGCAGTCGGCGGACGCGCTCGACGGGCAGTATCCCGGCCAGCCGCGCCGGGTCGAGCTGGCCCTTGACGTACAGATGGGCGCGGCCGCCGAGGTCGGCGAGGGCGCGGGCCTCGTGCAGGTCGGAGACGGGGAAGTAGAGCCCGCCGTGCTCGTCGAGGTGGGCGATGACCTGCTGCGCGTAGCGGGCCGTGTCGTACCGCGGCCAGGCGTTCGCGAGCTGGACGCGGATGTCCATGCGCTCGCGCTCGCGCAGGCCCGCGAGGTAGTCGATGGCCATGTCGTCGGCGACGGAGGACGCGGTGATCGCGAGGATGTACGCCCGGTCGTCGGAGACCGTGCGCGGGTCCGGCAGCATCTCCAGGACGATCGGGCCGATCCAGCCGAGCGCGCGGGCTCCGGCGGGGCTGGCCGGGTTCACCATCTGCTGGGTGGCCCGCTGCACCAACTGCCGTACCTCCGGGTCGATCTCGCTCACGTTCTCCAGACAGGCCGCGGCGAGCAGCTTGCTGTGCCGGGCGTGCGCGGTGCGCAGGCCGGGACGGCGGGAGACCATGCCGCGCAGCAGCTCCGCGACCTCGTTCGGCCGGGACAGGGAGACCGCCATACGGACCACGTCCTCCCACTCGGTGAGATGGGAGTGGTTGAGCAGCAGCCCGAAGTCGTGCTGCTGCACCATCGCGTCGGCGGCGAGATAGTCCTGGAACGTGCGGTGGATGAAGTCCACGGACCCCGCGGTGGGTTCGCGCAGGAGGCCGGTGCGGTTGAGCAGGTGGCGGTAGATCGTCTCGGCGTCGCCCTGCCTGGCCGCGGCCGGTACGGCGGGCAGATGGCGCCGCAGGATGTCGACGGCGATGTCCCGCTCCATCTCCGACTTGCCGTTGATCAGCATCCAGTGCGCGAGCTTCTGCAGCAGCTGGATCTTCGGCTGCCGGCTGAGCGCGATGCCGTCGTCCGGTACGACGCGCTGGCGGTCCCGCAGTTCGAGCAGCATCGACATGGCCGCGTCGTACAACTCCTTGCGGCCGCTGGGGAGATAGCCGCGCAGATGCCGGTGCAGCGCGCAGAGGAGTCCGCACATCAGCGGGTTGGTGGCGAGGCGGCCCAGGTCGCGGGTGAGGCGCAGGGCGTCGATCAGTGTCTGCTCGTACCGGGCGAGGACCGCCGGGTCGGCGCCGGGTTCCTGGCGGGCGGCGGCGTGCCAGCGCTCGACGAACGCGGCGACCTCGTCGCGGCTCATCGGGGCCAGCTGGACTTCGGCGAACTCCTCGGCGGCCAGCCACTCCTCGGGTACGGCGGAGGGGCGGGTGGTGACCAGCCAGACGTTGCCCGGGTAGAGCGCCGTCCAGTCGCGCAGGGTGTGGCGGAGGCGTTCGCGGGCGGGCTCGGGAGCCTCGTCCACCCCGTCGATGAGCAGAAGCCCGCGGCCCTGTCTCAGCACCCGGTCCGCCCAGCCGGGCGGCTGCGCGTCCGAGCCCGGGTAGCCGTTCACGGCGAGGAACTCGCCCGGCACAGGCGGGTTCTCGCGGCTGAAGCGGCGTACCGGAAGCACGAACGGCACCCGGTCGCGCAGGCCTGCCAGCTGCTGCGGCAGCTCGCCCTTGGCGGTGGCGACGGCGAGCCACTGCAGCAGTGTCGTCTTGCCGGATCCGGCCACTCCGCGCACCAGGATCCGGCTGCGCCCGGCCAGCGCGCGCGACACCGGCACCGGGGTGGCCGAGCCCTGCGGCCCGCCGCCGGGTTCGCAGCGCAGTCCGAGGTACGTGGAGTCGAGCGGCCAGGAGTCGGGGGCGCTGGCGAGGTCTATGCCGAAGATCGTCAGGCGGTTGTGGAGGATCGCGGTGTCCCGTGCGAAGCGCTCCTCGAACGCGGCGTCGGCGGCCCCCTGCGAGGGCACGCGCGCCTCCAACCGCTCGTACCGCTTGCAGAGTTCGGCGAGGAAGCCGCTGTGCTCGACCAGGGTGCGGGGTACGAACGCCGACCGGCTGGTGAAGAACTCCAGGATGTGCCGGGCGGTGACCTCCAGGAGCAGGGCGTGCAGGAGCGCGCCCTCTTCGGACAGCTCGCGGGCGGCGTCCGGGACGAGCGAGCCGAGGTGCTGCGCGAACCCGTCGGCCTGCAGCGCCACCGCCTGGACGTCGCTCATCTCGACCTCGCCGAGCGCGTCGAGGGTGCGGGCGAGCGCGTCGGCGACGACCTGGTCCTCGTCCGGCCGCACGGGCCGCTCACCGGGCCCGCCCACCGCCTGCCGTACGAGCTTCGCGCCCAGGGCGTGCAGTTCGCGGTCGCGTACGGTGCGGGGCTCGCCGCGTAAGCCGACGAGCCGCCGGACCGGCACGGCGCTCTTCTCGACGAGTCCGGCGCCGGGGCCGGGCGCGACGAGGAGCCGCTTCACGAGGGCGGCGACGAACGGCTGGGTGAGACGGCTGAGGACGAGTGCGGGATCCACCTGCGTACCCCCGACAACTGGTGTTCTGGTGAAGGCTGTTGGGTGGCAGACGGTAGAAGGCACCGGAGAGTTCCCGCCACCCCGTATCGGCACAATCCCTTCGCATGTCGGGGGACGCCCCTGGCGCGGCGCCCCGCGACGCTCCGGGGCGCGGGCGGCCCCGGCCCCGTACGGCGGCTCAGGCCTCGACGCGGTGCCAGCCCGTCACCGGACCCGGCGTGCCGTCCTCGGCGGGGCCGATCCAGAAGGCCTTGCCCTCGGCCGGGTCGAACTGGGCGCCGTTGCGTCCGTCGCCCGAGGACCGGCCGGTCAGGCGGCGGCCGATCCACGGCCCCAGGTGCTCCCGCGCGAACCGGGCGTCGGCGGCGCGGCGCTGCGCCCAGCGCGGGTGGACGGGGGCGGGCAGCGGGGCCCGCCAGTCGTCCTCGGCCGCGTACCCGAGCCTCTGCCACACCGCCTCCGCGACCCGGCGGTGCCCCTCGGCGGTGAGGTGCAGTCGGTCCACGTCCCACAGCCGCTGGTCGCCGAGCACGGACGCGCCGTACAGGTCGACGACGAGGGCGCCGTGCCGCTCGGCGAGGCGGTCGATGTGCGCGAACAGCTCCTCCATCCGCGGCCGGAACCGTTCGAGCACCGGGCCCTGCCGGCCGGGGCTGCGCATCAGCACGAGCTGCTTGCAGGCGGGCGCCAGCTTCTCCACGGCCTCGTCGAGCAGCGCCCGTACGCGGCCCATGTCGCACTTGGGGCGCAGGGTGTCGTTGAGCCCGCCGACCAGGGTCACGACGTCGGGTCGCAGGGCGGCCGCGGCGTCGGCCTGCTCGGCGGCGATCTGCCCGATGAGCTTGCCGCGCACGGCGAGGTTGGCGTACCGGAACCCGGGCTGTAGGGCCGCCATCCGCTCGGCGAGCAGGTCGGCCCAGCCGCGGTAGGAGCCGTCGGGGAGGCGGTCGGACATGCCCTCGGTGAAGGAGTCGCCTGTCGCGACGAGACTGGTGTAGGTGGCATTTATCTGCATGGCGTCAGCGATGGTATCCGCCGGCCTCGGCCCGCGTTGTGACGTCCCGAGGGCTCCGCCCCCGGACCCTCTCTACGGGGCTGCGCCCCGGTGCTTCGGGGCCCGGCCCCCGGCGCCTGTTTTGGGGCTCCGCCCCTGGCCCTTGTCTTCGGGGCTCTGCCCCGTGCCCGGTTGTTCGGCTGCCGCGCCGTCGTGGCTGGTCGCGCAGTTCCCCGCGCCCCTAAGAGCCCAGCCCCGCCTGCACAGCTCATCCCCTCCGGCGTTTGAGGAGCGGGGTCCGGGGGCCGGCCCCCGGAATGGGGGGCTCACCCGAAGTCTCGCTCCCCCCGAAGCCGACCCCCGACCACCTCGATCCGGTGTCCCGTGAACGTGGCCCGTAGGCGGCGGTCGTGGGAGACGATCACCAGGGTGCCGGGGTAGGTCGCGAGGGCCTGGTCCAGGTCTTCCGACAGGGCGGGGGAGAGGTGGTTGGTGGGCTCGTCGAGGAGGAGCAGGTCGGCGGGGCGGGTGAGCAGGCGGGCCAGGGCCAGGCGGCGGCGCTGGCCGATCGAGACTCCGCGTACCGGAACCACGAGGTCCGCCTCGCGGAAGAGACCGAGGGCGAGGAGCCGGTCCGCGTGGTCCTCGGGCAGGCCGGGCAGGCCCGCGGCGAAGGCGGCGAGGAGTGTACGCGCACCTTCCGAGCCGTCGTCGTACGGGACCTCCTGCGGCAAGTGGCCGACGCGGACCGGGCGTTGGACCTCGCCGCGGTCCGGGGTGACCGAACCCGCGAGGACGCCCAGCAGCGTGGACTTGCCCGCGCCGTTGGGCCCCGTGACCAGGAGCCGCGTGCCCGGCGCGAGGCGGAGGCGGTCCACGGCCAGACGTTCGCCCACCGCCACATCCGTCAGCTCCACGGGCAGCAGGAACGGGTGGTCCCCGCCCTCCGGCTCGGCCGTGAACCGCAGCGGGTCCGGCGGCCGCGGCACCGGATCGGCCCGCAGGCGCCGCAGCCGCTCCCGTGCGTTGCGGACGACGCCGGACACCTGGCCCTCCACCGACCGCTGGTGCTTGGAGAACTTGGCGAACGTGCTGCTGTCCCGCATCCGCCAGCCCGAGGAGAGCCGGTCGGCGGCGCCCTCGGCGATCTTCTCCTGGCGCTCCACCTCGTCCCGCCACTCGCGGTAGCGCTGCTCCCAGCGCAGCCGGGCCGCCGTGCGCTGGGCGAGATAGCCGTGCCAGCCGCCGCCGTACCGCTCGACGCTCTGCCGGTCCCCGTCGACCTCGACGATCGTGTCCGCGACCCGGTCCAGGAAGACCCGGTCGTGGGTGACGGCGACGACCGTGCCGCGGTGGGTGCGCAGCCGCTCCTCCAGCCAGACGAGGGCGGCCGCGTCCAGGTGGTTGGTCGGCTCGTCGAGGAGCAGCAGCTCGGGCGCGGCCGCGAGCACGCAGGCGAGCGCGAGCCGCGCCGCCTCCCCGCCGGACAGCGAGCCGAGCGTCCGCCCACGCCCGAGATGCGGTACGCCGAGGCCGTGCAGGGCCGCGTCCAGGCGCGCGTCGGCCCGGTAGCCGTCGCGGGCCTCGAAGGCGGCGACCAGGTCGGCGTACGCGGCGAGCTCCGCGGGACCGGCCGTGCCGAGGGACTCCTCGGCCAGCCGGATGCGCCGCTCCAGGTCCCGCAGCTCGGCGAGCGCGTCCTCCACGGCGTCCTGCACGGTGGCGTGCGGCGGCAGTTCGAGGGTCTGCGCGAGATACCCCGTACCGCCGTCCGACACCACCCGCACCTCGCCCTCGCCGGGCACGGCACGCCCCGCGACGAGCCGCAGCAGCGTCGACTTGCCGGAACCGTTCTCCCCGATCACGCCGACGTGCTCACCGGGCCGCACGGACAGCGAGACCCGCTCCAGGACCGGCCGCTCGGGGTAGCCGAACGACACGTCCCGCAGGACCAGTTGACTCACCAGCACCCCTCTCGCACAGGCCCCCCGCGCTCAGACGGGCTGGCCGAACAGCTCCCGCAGGACGTCCTCCATGGTCACCAGGCCCGCGAGCCGCCCGTCCTCGCCGAGGACCGCCGCCACGTGGGTGCGGCTGCGGCGCATCGCGGTCAGCACGTCGTCGAGCGGAGTGGACTCCCGTACGCGGGCGATCGGGCGCATGTCCCTGACCTGGAACGGCAGGTCGCGCGGCGAGGCGTCGAGGGCGTCCTTGACGTGCAGATAGCCCACGATGCGGCGCCCCTGGTCGACCACGGGGAAGCGGGAGAACCCGGAGCGGGCGGACAGCCGCTCCAACTGCTCGGGGGTGACGCCGATCTCCGCGTACACCACCTGCTCAAGGGGCAGCACCACGTCACGGACCGGGCGGCGGCCGAGTTCGAGGGCGTCGTGCAGGCGCTCCTGCGCGCGGTCGTCGATCAGGCCCGCGTCCCCGGAGTCCTTGACGAGCCGGGCCAGCTGGTCGTCCGAGAACGTGGCCTCCACCTCGTCCTTGGGCTCCACCCTGAGCAGCTTGAGCAGGGCGTTCGCGAAGGCGTTGATCGCGAAGATCACCGGGCGCAGGGCCCGCGTGGTCGCCACGAGCGGCGGACCGAGGAGCAGCGCGCTGCGCACGGGTTCGGCGAGCGCGATGTTCTTCGGGATCATCTCGCCGAGCAGCATGTGCAGATACGTGGCCACGGCGAGGGCGATCACGAACGACACCGGGTGGATCAGGCCGTGCGGCACGCCCACCGCGTCGAAGACCGGCTCCAGGAGGTGGGCGATCGCGGGCTCGGCGACGATGCCGAGCACCAGGGTGCACAGCGTGATGCCGAGCTGGGCCGCGGCCATCAGGGCGGAGACGTGCTGCAGGCCCCACATGACGCTGCGGGCCCGCCGGTCGCCCCCTTCGGCGTGCGGCTCGATCTGGCTGCGGCGGACCGAGATCAGGGCGAACTCGGCGCCGACGAAGAAGGCGTTGACCACGAGGGTGGCCAGGCCGATCAGTAGCTGGATCGCGGTCATCGCGCACCCTCCCCGGTCCCGGGCGTGCTGGTCGGGCCGGTGGACGCGGCGGTGCGTCCGGGCAGGTCGAGCGGTGCGTGCAGGAGCAGGCGGGCGGCGCGGTGGCCGGTGGCGTCGAGGACGTCGAGGCGCCAGCCGTCGACCTCGACCACGTCCCCGGCCGCGGGAATCCGGCCGAGCTCGGAGGCGACCAGACCCGCCAGCGTCTCGTACGGGCCGTCCGGCGTGCGCAGGCCGATCTTCGCGAGCTGGTCGGTGCGGGCGGCGCCGTCGGCGTCGTACAGCCTGCGGCCGTGCTCGTCGGTGCCGGCGGGGGCCAGGTCGGACGTCTCGTGCGGGTCGTGCTCGTCGCGGACCTCGCCGACGACCTCCTCGACGATGTCCTCCAGGGTGGCGACGCCGGCCGTGCCGCCGTACTCGTCGATGACGACGGCCATCGTGCGCTTGCCGGAGATGCGGTCCAGGAGGCGGTCCACGGTGAGCGTCTCGGGGACGAGCAGCGGCTCGCGGAGCAGCTCGGCGACGGGGAAGCGGGGCCTGCGCTCGGCCGGTATGGCGAGCACGTCCTTGATGTGCGCGACGCCGACGACGGAGTCGAGGTTGCCGCGGTAGACGGGGAAGCGGGACAGGCCGGTGGCGCGGGTCGCGGTGGCCACGTCCTCGGCGGTGGCCTGGATGTCCAGGGCCATCACCTGCACGCGCGGCGTCATCACGTTCTCGGCGGTGAGGTCCGCCAGATTGAGCGTACGGACGAACAGCTCGGCCGTGTCTGCCTCCAGGGCGCCCTCCTTCGCGGAGTGCCGGGCCAGGGCGACCAGCTCCTGCGGGCCGCGCGCGGACGCCAGCTCCTCGGCGGGCTCCAGGCCGATCAGGCGCACGGAGCGGTTCGCTGTGTTGTTGAGGTGCGTGATCAGCGGCTTGAACGCGGCGCTGAACCAGCGCTGCGCGGTGGCCACGCGCTTGGCCACGGCGAGCGGCGAGGAGATCGCCCAGTTCTTCGGGACGAGCTCGCCGACGACCATCAGGACGACCGTGGAGATCACGGTGCCGAGGGTCAGGGCGACGCCGTCGGCGGCGCTCTTCGACAGGCCGAGGTCGTCCAGTGGCCCGGAGAGCAGCTTGCCGATCGACGGCTTGGCGAGCATGCCGATGACCAGGCCGGTCACGGTGATGCCGAGCTGCGCGCCGGACAGCTGGAAGGTGAGGCTGCGGACGGCCTTCTGGGCGCTGTCCGCACCGCGCTCACCGTCGGCGACGGCACGGTCGAGGCTGCTGCGCTCGACGGTGGTGAGGGAGAACTCGGCGGCGACGAACACACCGCAGGCCAGGGTGAGCAGCAGGGCCACGCCGAGCAGGAGCAGTTCGGTCATCGGGTCACCTCCGTCCCATGATCGGACAGGGGAGGGACGGCCGCGCGATGTCGGCCCGATGTGCTTCTGGTCGCGGAGACGCTACGGAGACGCTACTGGGAGGCTCGCCCATGGGCGGACGCTCACACCTTTCGTTCGGGTACGGCTGCTCGGCTCGAAGCGAGCGGGAGCGGAGTTACCAGAGTAAAGGACCAGCAAAGGAAGGGGCGGGGCCGAGCTCGGGCCCGGCTCCGGGTCCGGCGTCCGGGACCGGCTCGGGCCTCCGGGACCGTCTCGGGCTTCGGGACCGGCTCTGGCTCCGGTGTCCGGGACCGGCTCTGGCTCCGGCGTCCGGGACCGGCTCGGGCGGCGGCTCGGGCCTCCGGCTCCGGCTCCGGCTTCGGGACCGGCTCTGGCTCCGGCGTCTGGGACCAGCTCCGGCCTCCGGCCTCCGGCCCCGGCTCCGGGACCAGCTCCGAGGCGCGCTCCAGGGAAGCGTTCAGGCTCGCTCGGCCAGTGGCTTCACCCAGCGCCGCCAGTGGTCCTCGCGCCGATAACCGGCCGCCGACCAGGCCTGCTGCGCCCGCTCGTTGGCCTCCAGGACCATGGCGTCCCCGCGCCGGCCGCCGAGCACCACGAACCGCTCCTCGGCCGCGTCGAGCAGCGCCGTCGCGATGCCCCGCCTGCGGTGCGAGGGCAGGACGGCCAGCCGGTACAGGCTGCAGCGCCAGCCGTCGTAGCCCGCGATCACGGAGCCGACGAGCAGCCCGTCGGCCTCGGCGAGGAGCAGGGCGCCGGGGTCGCGCGCGATGAGCCCGGTCACCCCGGCCTCGTCGTCGCTGACGCTGGTCCCCTCGGCTGCCTCCTTCCAGAAGGCGAGCACGTCGGTGGCGTCGGCGGGTTCGGCGGTACGGATCGTCAGGGCGCTCATGATCGCCAGCGAAGCACGGGGCGCGCGACGGCCGCGAGGGGATTTCACGGGCCGAGACGACAGGACGCGGGCGGGTCCGGAGGCCCGTACGCCGGTTCGTATCATGTCCACTCCAACGAACGGGGAGGCGTACGCGGATGGAACAGCTGGCTCCTGACGAGCCCAGGGAGATAGCCGGTTACCGGCTGCAAGGGCGCCTCGGCCAGGGCGGCATGGGCGTGGTCTATCTGTCGCACACGCGCGGCGGCCAGCCCGTCGCCCTGAAGGTGGTGCGCCGCGAGTACGCCCAGGACCCGCTGTTCAAGGAGCGGTTCAGCCAGGAGGTGGCCGCCGCACGCCGCGTACAGGGTCCGTACACCGCGCCCGTCCTGGACAGCCGCACCGAGGACGGCGAACTCTGGCTCGCCACCGCCTACGTCCCCGGGCCGCCGCTCTCCGAGGCCGTGAGCCGGCACGGGGCCCTTCCGCTGCGCACGGTCCTGCAGTTGGCCGGCGGTGTGGCCGAGGCGCTGCAGACGATCCACGGCGCGGGCATCGTGCACCGCGACCTCAAGCCGTCCAACGTGCTGCTCGGCGCGGACGGCCCGCGCGTCATCGACTTCGGCATCGCCCGCGCCGCCGACACCGCGGCCCTAACCGGCACCAACGTCGCGCTCGGCACGCCCGCCTACATGGCCCCGGAGCAGGCCACCGGCGGCGACATCGGCCCGGCCCTCGACGTGTTCGCGCTCGGCCTGGTGCTGCACTACGCGGTCACCGGTACGCACGCCTACGGCGAGGGGCCCTCGCAGGCGATCCTGCACCGCATCGTCGCCAACGAGCCCCAACTGGACGGCTGCCCGCAGGAGTTGCGCGGCCTGCTGGAGAGCTGTCTGAGCCGGGACCCGGCGGCCCGGCCGTCCCCGGCGGAGATCGTCGACCACTGCCACGCCGTCGCGGGCGCGGCCGGGCTCGACCGCTCGGAGGGCTGGTGGCTGCCGCCGAACCTGGCGCAGGCCGTGCAGCAGCAGGAGCACACGATGCGGATCGCCGCGTCGACCCCGCAACAGGCCCAGCAACAGGCCCAGCAACAGGCCCAGCACCAGGCCCCGCACCAGCCCCCGCAGCCGTCGATGCAGCAGCCCCCGCAGGCGGCCCCCGTCGCGCACCTGCCGACGCAGCCGCCCCAGCCGCCGCCCGCCTTCGCGCCGAGCACGCCCCCGCCGCCTCAGCACGCCGCCCCCGTACCGGACCAGCAGCTCCAGGCGCAGACCGCGCCGGGCTCGACGCCGCCCCGCCGGAAGACCGGCCTGATCGTGGCGGCCGCCGCCGTCGCCGTGGTGGCCGTCGGCGTGGGCTCGGTGCTCGGGTACAAAATGCTCACCGAGGACGACACGCCCCCCTCGAACGAGGCGAACGGCCAGGGCACCGAACAGCCCGGCGAGAACAACACCGAGCAGCCCACCGGCGACGGCAGTGCCGACGACGGGAACGCCGACTCCGGTGGCGGGGAAGGCGGTTCGGGCGGTGAGCAGCCCAAACCGGGCGGCGCCAGGACCGAGGCGGGCTGGCGGCTGACCGTGCAGGACAAGACGGTCACGATCGCCGGTCCGAAGCCGGAGAAGGCCACCAACGTCTCCAAGTGCGACACCCTGCACGTCGACATCGACAACGACTTCCGGGTGACCCGCCGCGGCAACATCGACGCCGCCGACTACCTCGGCGCCCTCGCGTACCACGCCTGCGCCGAACCCGAGGAGGATGAGGGTCTGCAGGCCACCGACGGCAGCATCATGAACACCGTCACCGCCGAGTTCCCCACCCCGAGCGCCTGCCTCAAGGCCGCCCGGGACACCTCTCTGCCCAACCCGGTCCCGCTGGACAAGCTGCGCGACGACTCGGTCCTGAAGAAGGGCGTCGGCCTCTGCGTGGAGACCGCCGACAAGGCGGTGGCCCACCTGTGGATCCGCAAGGTCAACCGGGACACGCCCGACAGCCTGCCCACGTATCTGACGACGGCCACGCTCTGGGAGCCCCAGAAGTAACTCCCGTACGGATGAGGAGAGTTCGGGCCGCGGCCACCGGTCGTACGGTGTGGCTCACTCGTGCGCGATTGCCGCGGCCGCACGGGCGTGGCTCACTCGTGCGCGATCGCCGCGAGCACGTTCATCCGGGACGCCCGCAACGCCGGTACGAGCGCCGCCGCCAGGCCCACCACCACCGAGCCGAGCACCACCGCGAGGACCGTGCCCCACGGGATCGCCAGCTCCGTCATGCCCTCCAGGGCGAGCACCTGCTGCACGGCGAGCCCCCACACCAGACCGAGACCGAGGCCCAGGACCGCGCCGAACACGGCGATCACCACCGACTCCAGGCGGATCATGCGCCGCAACTGCCGCCGCGAGAGCCCGATCGCGCGCAGCAGACCGATCTCCCGGGTGCGCTCCACGACCGACAGGGCCAGGGTGTTGACCACGCCGAGCACCGCGATCACGATCGCCAGGCCGAGCAGCGCGTACACCAGATACAGCAGCACGGCCATCTGCTCGCGCACCAGCTCCTTGTAGTCGGCCTGGTCCCGCACCTGCACCTGCGGATACGGATCGAGCGCCTCGTTCAGGGCCGCGCGCAGGGTGTCCGGGCCCGTGCCGTCCGCCGCGTTCACGAACAGCACCGAGTCCTGCCCGCCCGGCACGTACCGGTCCGCCGTGGCCATGCCGACGACGAGGTTGCCCTGCGCGCCCGGAGTGCTCGGACCACCCAGGTCGGTGAGCGCCCCGACGATCAGCTCGGCCTTCCGCTCGCCGGGGAACTCCACGGGCACCGTGTCGCCGACCCGCACCCGGTGGTCGGCCGCGAACTCCTGGTCCATGCCGATGTGTCCGGGCGCGAGCGCCTCGGCCGTACCGTTCACCGTGTACTCGACGCGGGCCACCCGGTCGAGCCCCGGATCGTACGCGGCGGCCGCCGACTCCACGCGCTTCCCGTCCGGCAGCGACAGCGCCAGCGGTACGAAACGCTGCCGTACGACGAGACCCGCGCCGTCGACGTCCTGGACCCGCTCGGTGATCTCGCGGGGGAACGGGCGGAAGTTGGCCGACTGCACCATGAAGTCGGCGCCCAGGGTCCGGTCGATCTCCTTGTCGAAGGACGCCGTCATCGACGCGCTCGCCACCGAGAGCCCGCCCACCAGCGCGAGCCCCACCATCAGCGCCGCCGCGGTGGCCCCGGTGCGGCGCGGGTTGCGCAGCGCGTTGCGCTGGCTCATCCGGCCCACCGAGCCGAACAGCGCCGGGAACGCCCCGCCCAGGACCCGGATCACCGGCCGCACCAGGAGCGGGCCCGCGACCACCGTCGCGACCAGGGTGAGGACCACCCCGAGGCCGAGCAGTGAGGCCGAGGTGGAGGTGTCCGCGCTCACCGCACAGCCGGTCAGGGCCGCCGCCCCGGCCACCGCCACCACCGCACCGACCACGGCACGCACCGTCAACGGCCGCCCCACACCGGCGACTTCGGCATCCGCGAGCGCCGCCATCGGGGAGACCTTGGCGGCCCGCCCGGCCGGCAGATACGCGGCGACGAACGTGACGCCGACGCCCACCACGTACGCCGCGACCGGGGTCACCGGGCCGATCACCATCTCCGTGGCGTCCAGGTTCATCCCCGCGAGCGCCATCAGCTCGATCAGGCCGAAGGCGAGTCCGATGCCGGTGGCCAGGCCGAGCGTCGAACCGACCACGCCGAGCAGCAGCGCCTCGACGAGCACGGAGCGGCGCACCTGCGCCCGGTCGGCCCCGAGGGCGCGCAGGAGGCCCAGCTCGCGGGTGCGTTGCGCGATCAGCATCGAGAAGGTGTTGACGATCAGGAACACCCCGACGAGCACGGCGACACCGGCGAAGCCGAGCATCACGTACTTGATCACGTCGAGGAATCCGCCCAGTTGGGCCGCCGACGACTCGGCCTGCTCGGCGGCGGTCCGCAGCTCGTAGCCGCCGCCGAGTTCCGCGCCGAGCCGCTGCTTCAACGTGGCGTCGTCCACTCCGGGACCGGCGGTCACGGAGAGCGCGGTCGCCGCGTCCGGGTCGCCGAGGAGTTCGCGCTGCGCTGTCGGGGTGTCGAGGAAGACCAGGGCTGCGCCGGGGTTGGTGGTGGTGAAGGTGGCGATGCCGACGACCCGTACGTCGAAGGAGCCGGGCGGCGCGAGCACGGTCAGGGTGTCACCGATCGCGACGCCCTTCTCGTCGGCGGTGTCCGCGTCGAGCAGCGCCTGCCCGGGTCCGCGCGGCGCGTGCCCGGAGGTCAGCTCGACCGGACTGCGGTCGCTGACGTACCAGTTGGTGGCGATGGTCGGCGCGCCGGTGGTTGGCCCCACGGGCTCTCTGCGGGCGTCCACGACCGTGACGTTCTCGACGGCCGCGTCGACCTGGACGTCCGCGACTCCGTCCACCGCCCTTACTCGCTCGGCGAGTTGGGCTGGGATCGTCGGCACGGTCCCGGACGGCACCGACTCCCCGAAGCTCTCCTTCGGCCCGACGGTGACGTCCGCCGACGTGGACGCGAAGAGCCGGTCGAACGTACGGCTCACCGTGTCCGAGAAGATCAGGCTGCCCGCGACGAACGCCACGGACAGGACGACGGCGAGCGCGGAGAGCACGAGCCGGCCCTTGTGGGCGAAGAAGCTGCGCAGGGTGGCTTTGAGCACGACCGCGTCACCCCTCGCGCAACCCGGCCCCGGCCTGCGCCCCGCCACCCGGCCCGGCTCCTGGGGGCACCCCGGCGTCTGGTTGCTGTCGGGTTTCGGATGGTGATCGGGTGTCTGGCTGGTGTCGGGTCTCGGATGGTGATCCGGTGTCTGGCCGCTGTCGGGCCTCTGAAGGTGATCGGGTGTCTGGCCGCTGGCCGGTCTCTGACGGCGCCCCGACGTCTGGCCGCTGCCGGGCCTCAGATGGCGATCCGGTGTCTGGCTGCTGCCGGGCCTCTGACGGTGATCCGGCGCCTGGCCGCTGCCCGGCCTCTGACGGCGAGACGGGCCCTGGGCGTGACGGCGAGGCGGCCCCTGGGCCTGACGGCGAGGCGGCCCCTGGGCGTGACGGCAAGACGGTCCCTGGGCGCTGGTCGGTCTCCGGCAGCAGCGTGTCGAAGCGCTTCATCCGCTCCAGTACGGCTTCGGCGCTCGGCTCGGCCATCGTGTCCACGATCCGCCCGTCGCCGAGGAAGAGCACCAGGTCGGAGTGGGCGGCCGCGCCCGGGTCGTGGGTGACCATCACGACGGTCTGGTCGAGCCGGTCCACGGCCTCGCGCAGAAAGCCGAGCACTTCGAGCCCGGCACGCGAGTCGAGGTTGCCGGTCGGCTCGTCCGCGAAGATCAGCTCGGGCCGGGAGGCGAGCGCCCGCGCGCAGGCCACCCGCTGCTGCTGGCCGCCGGAGAGCTGGGCAGGGCGGTGCCCGAGCCGGTCCCGCAGGCCGAGCGTGTCCACGACCCGCTCCACCCACGCCCGGTCCGGGCGGCGGCCCGCGATGTCCAGGGGAAGCGTGATGTTCTCGGCGGCGGTGAGCGTCGGCAGCAGATTGAACGACTGGAACATGAAGCCGATCCGGTCCCGCCGCAGCCGGGTCAGCTCCCGCTCCTTCAGGCCGGTGATCTCCGTCCCGCCCAGCCAGACGCGGCCCGCCGACACGGAGTCGAGCCCGGCCAGGCAGTGCATCAGCGTGGACTTGCCGGAGCCCGAGGGCCCCATCACGGCGGTGAACCGGCCGCGCGCGATGTCCACGTCGACGGCGTCGAGGGCCAGGACCGCGGTCTCCCCGGTCCCGTACGCCTTGGTGAGGCCGCGGGCGCGGGCCGCGACGGGGCCGGGCTCCGCGTCCTGGACGGCGGCTGCGGCTGCGGCAGATCTGGACAAGGCCGCCTCCTCGGGGTCGACCGCGGGGGCCGGGGAACCGGCCAAAGACCACGGTAGTCCGATGCCCGGAATGCCGGAACTCGCGATGCCCGGAATGCCGGAGCCCGCCCTTGCCGCTGCTAGCGTTTCGGCGCTAGCTTGGAGGGGTGGCGAAGACACAGTTGAACGTACGCGTGGACGAGGACACCGCGAGGGCCGCCCGCGAACGCGCCCTGGCCCGCGGCATGAGCGTGAACCGCTATATCGAGGAGCTGGTCCGCCAGGACGTCGGCGAGACCGGCCAGACCTTCGTGGACGCCGCGGCGGACTTCATGAAGCAGTACGAATCGGTGTTCGCGCAGGAGTTCGCGGTCACCGACCCCCAGAACCCGGCGCGCACCGAGGGCAGCCGTTGAGCCTGCGGATCGACCTCGCCTGGCTGTTGATGATCGCCGAACAGAAGACGCCGTCCGACCCGCAGGTCGCCGACTGGGGCTCCCTGGTCGCCGCCGTCGCCCGGCACGAGGCGGAGATCTTCGGCGTGCCCGTCTACGACGACCCGCACACCCGCGCCGCCGCCCTGCTGCAACAGCTGCTGCACATCCCCGCCCTGGAGCGGGCCAACGCGATGTTCGCCTCGGCCGTCGCGTACGCCTATCTCGTCGCCGACGGCCAGAAGGTCGTCACCTCGCCCGAGCAGGTCCGCGACCTCGCCCGTCTGGTCAAGGACGGCACGGCCGACGTGCACACGATCGCGGCCGAGCTGCGGCAGTGGAGCAACTGAGTCACGTACCGTCCGCGACCGGCCGCCGCGCGGTGCCGAGCACGCAGTACGACGAGGGCAGCTTCGGCCCCCGTTCCGGAATGAGGAACCGGCGGTACGAGGTCACCTCGAAACCGGCCTCACGGAGCGAGCCGAGCGGCTCGCGGCCGACGTGGCAGCCGCCGAACAGCCGCGGCCAGACCGTACGGTCGAGTCCGCTCTGCACGGCCTGCATGCCGCGGCCATCGGGCGCCCGCCCGTGCTCGAAGAACCGCAGCTCACCGCCGGGCCGCAGCACCCGGCGCAGCTCGCCGAGCGCCCGTGGCACGTCCCGCACGCTGCACAGCACGAGCGAGAGCACGGCCGCGTCGAACGCCTCGCTCTTCACCGGCAGCGCCTCGGCCGCACCCGGCACGACGTCCACCGGAACCTCGGCCCGCAGCGCCGCCTCGACCGCGTGCCGGCGCAGCACGCTCTCCGGCTCGATCGCGACGACCTCGGCGACGGTGCTCGGATAGCGCGCGAAGTTCAGCCCGTTGCCCGCGCCGATCTCGATCACGCGCCCGGAGAGCCCGGCGAGCAGTTCGTCCCGGTGCGGTCCGACGGCGGACTCGGAGATCGTGCTCTGCCAGGCGTAGAACCGGGCGAAGAGGGGGTGGTGAACGGTGTGCTTCGGGGCACGACGGGTGCGCTGCAACATGGCGGAACCTCCCGGTGTGGTCGCTCACTTCGCATTCTCCCCGCCCCGCCCCTTCCCGTAAGCCTGCGGCGCTTCGGGGCTCCGCCCCGTACCCCGCTCCTCAAACGCCGGAGGGGCTCAAAATTGAGCCCCTCAGGGAAGGGGCGGGGCGGGGAAGAACCACCCCGCCGCCGCCGCACGAAACTCCGAAGGAGCGAGGCCCCCGGAGCCCTCCGGGATCACACCCAGCAACGGCGCCCCCGCCGCAACGGGAAGATCGTCGAGGTTGCACCGCTCCGCAAGGCCGGGCGACGCAGGCCAGCTACCGACCACGACCCCCGCCTGCTCAACCCCCCGAGCCCGCAACGCCTCACCCGTGAGCGCCGTCGCGTTCAGCGTGCCCAGACCGGCCGGGGCCACCACGACTACCGGCGCCCCGAGCAGCCGCGCCGCGTCCGCCAGCGTGCCGCCCTCGGCGTCGAACCGTACGAGCAGGCCGCCCGCGCCCTCGACGAGGACCAGGTCGTGCTCGGTGGCCAGCTTCCGCGCCGCGTCGGCGACCTCGTACGGCCGTACCGGAGGGAGCCCCGCGCGGCGCGCGGCCGTGTCGGGGGCCAACGGCTCCGGGTAGCGGGCGAGTTCGAGCGTCGTCACCGGGCCCGCCAGCCGCGCCACCTCGTCCGCGTCGCCCCGCTCGTCCGGCGCCACACCCGTCTGCGCGGGCTTGAGCACGGCGACCGAACGCCCTTCGGCGAGCGCGGCGGCGGCGAGCGCGGCCGTCGTCACCGTCTTGCCGATCTCCGTACCCGTGCCGCTGACCAGCAGAATCGTCATCTCACGCACCCAATCCGGCTCACGCCGCCCTCGCCACAGCACCGACCGCCCGGCAGATCCGGGCCAGGTCCGCATCGCCGGTGATGAACGGCGGCATCGTGTAGACGAGGTCGCGGAACGGCCGCAGCCACACGCCCTCGTCGACCGCCGCCCGGGTCGCCGCGGCCATGTCCACCTCATGGTCCAGCTGCACGACACCGATCGCGCCGAGCACCCGTACGTCCCGTACACCCGGCGCGTCCGCCAACGCGCCGAGGCCGTCCGCCAGTCCGGACTCGATCCGCTTGACCTCGGTCCGCCAGTCCTGCGCGAGCAGCAGCTCGATGGACGCGCAGGCCACGGCGGCGGCGAGCGGGTTGCCCATGAACGTCGGCCCGTGCGCGAGCACCGGCACCTCGCCGCGCGAGATCCCGTCCGCGACCCGCGCCGTGCACAGCGTGGCCGCGAGCGTCAGATAGCCGCCGGTCAGCGCCTTGCCGACGCACATCACGTCGGGCGTCACGGCCGCGTGGTCGGCGGCGAACAGCGTCCCCGTACGCCCGAAGCCGGTGGCGATCTCGTCGAAGACGAGCAGCACGCCGTGCGCGTCGCAGGCCTCGCGCAGGACCCGCAGATACGCGGGGGCGTGGAAGCGCATCCCGCCCGCGCCCTGCACGACCGGCTCCACGATCACCGCGGCCACCTCGTGCGCGTGCGCGGCGATCGTCTCCCGCAGGTGCTCCGCGTACGACTCCTCGTACGCGGCGGGCGGCGGGTCGGCGAAGATCTGCCGGGGGAGCGCGCCCGACCACAGCTCGTGCATGCCGCCCTCGGGGTCGCACACCGACATCGGCTGCCAGGTGTCCCCGTGGTAACCGCCGCGCCAGGTCAGGAGCTTGTGCTTCTCGGGACGGCCGAGCGAGCGCCAGTACTGCAGGCACATCTTGACGGCCACCTCGACCGACACGGAGCCCGAGTCGGCCAGGAAGACATGTTCGAGCCCCTCGGGCGACATGTCGACAAGGTGCTTCGCGAGCCGTACGGCGGGCTCGTGCGTGAGCCCGCCGAACATCACATGGCTCATCCGCTCCAGCTGGGAGCGCGCGGCGTCGTTGAGCACCGGGTGGTTGTAGCCGTGGATGGCCGACCACCAGGACGACATGCCGTCCACCAACTCGCCGCCGCCGTCCGCGAGTCGGAGTCTTACCCCGGACGCGGACTCGACTACCAGCGGCTCCTGCCGGCCGGGCATCGGACCGTACGGGTGCCAGACGTGGCGGCGGTCGAGGTCGAGCAGTTCTTGCTGTGCGTACGCGGATGCGTGCGGGGTGGGGACAGGCTCAGGCATTGGGAGCCAGATCCGTGCCCGCACCGCGGCGGCGCACCGCGACCAGATCCGTACGCGCCTCGTCGGCGGCGGCCGGCTCCTCCACCGGACCGGAACCGCACGGTCCGCAGCCACCGCCGGACGAGTCCGCGTGCGAACCGCAGCCTCCGCCCGCGCTCTCGTGCGAACCGCAGCCCGCACCCGCACCCGACTCCGCTCGCCGGTGCTCCGGAAGCGTCACCTTGTCCGCGCCCTCCACCTCGAACCCGGCGTCCGCGATCATGTCCAGGTCGGCCTTGCCCGCCTGGCCCTCACTGGTCAGGTAGTCGCCCAGGAAGATCGAGTTGGCCAGGTGCAGGGCGAGCGGCTGCAGCGAGCGCAGATGCACCTCGCGCCCGCCCGCGAGCCGCACCTCGACGTCCGGGCAGACGAACCGCACCATCGCCAGGATGCGCAGCGCCCGCTGCGGCGTCAGGTTCCACTCCTTGGCGAGCGGTGTGCCCTCGAACGGGATCAGGAAGTTCACCGGCACCGAGTCCGGGTCCAACTCGCGCAGCGAGAAGACCACGTCGACCAGGTCCTCGTCGCTCTCGCCCATGCCCGCGATCAGGCCGGAGCACGCCGAGAGCCCGGCGGCCTGCGCCTGCTGCACGGTGTCCACCCGGTCCTGGTACGTGTGCGTGGTGGTGATCTCGCCGTACGTCGACTCGGAGGTGTTGAGGTTGTGGTTGTACGCGTCGGCGCCCGCGTCCCGCAGCCGGTCGGCCTGGCCCTCGGACAGCAGCCCGAGGCAGGCGCAGACCTCGACGTCCTCGTTCTGTTCCTTGATCGCCTCGATGGTCTTCGAGACCCGGTCCACGTCCCGGTCGGTGGGCCCGCGGCCGCTCGCCACCAGACAGACCCGCTTCGCGCCGCCCGCGACGCCCGCGGCCGCCGCCTCGGAGGCCTGGTCGGGCTTCAGCCAGGTGTACTTGAGGATGTCCGCCTTGGAGCCGAGCCGCTGCGAGCAGTACGAGCAGTCCTCGGGGCACAGGCCGGACTTGAGGTTGACCAGATAGTTGAGCTTCACCCGCCGCCCGAACCACTGGCGGCGCACGCGGCCCGCCGCGGCCACCACGTCCAGGAGTTCGTCGTCGGAAGTCGCCAGTACGGCGAGCGCCTCTTCACGGGTCGGCAGTTCGCGCCTGAGCCCCTTGTCCACCAGCGTGTTCAGCAGGTCCATGAGGTGTGATCCTCGCTTACGGCAGGGCCCGCAGCCAAGTAGGAACCTCACAAGAGAGCGGCCACGGGGTGTGGGTATTGCCACACCCTGACCCCGCCTTCCGCCGACTAGGGTCTGTTGACTGCTGACAAAGCGACCGGGACTATCAAGGCGCGCGCACACCGGGTGGTCCACGCCCGTGCGCCCGCCGTGCGAGGGATGGCCGATGCACCGCCAGGAGACCGACGACCGCACCGCCGCAGGCCCGGCCGGCGAGCCGCACCGCGACCCCTTCGCCTGGCTCGACGACCAGGCGGAGCGCCGCCGCGCCGCCGGTCTCGTACGCACCCTCAGGCCGCGCACGGCCGACAGCGACCTCCTGGACCTGGCGAGCAACGACTACCTCGGCCTCGCGCTGCACCCGGAGGTCACCGGGGGCGCGGCGGCCGCGGCGCACCGCTGGGGCGGCGGCGCCACCGGCTCCCGCCTCGTCACCGGCACCACGGCCCTGCACACCGAACTGGAGCGTGAACTGGCCGAGTTCTGCGGATTCGAAGCCGCGCTCGTGCTGTCCTCCGGGTACGCCGCGAACCTCGCCGCCGTCACCGCCCTGGGCCCGCACGGCGGCCTGATCGTCTCGGACGCGGGCAACCACGCCTCGCTCATCGACGGCTGCCGGCTCGCCCGCGCCACCACGTCCGTCGTCGCGCACGCCGACCCGGACGCGGCCCGCAAGGCGTTCGACGGCCACGAGGGTCCGGCGGTCGCGGTCACCGACGCGGTGTTCTCCGTCGACGGCGACGCCGCCCCGCTCCCCGAACTCGCCGCCGTCTGCCGCTCGTTCGGCGCCGCCCTGATCCTCGACGACGCACACGGGCTCGGCGTACTCGGCGACGGCGGCCGGGGTGCGGCGCACGCGGCGGGGCTCGCGGGCGCGCCCGACGTGGTCGCCACGCTCACCCTGTCCAAGTCGCTCGGCAGCCAGGGCGGTGCGGTCCTCGGCCCGGCCAGGGTGATCGAGCACCTGGTCAACACGGCCCGTACGTTCATCTTCGACACCGGCCTCGCCCCGGCCGCCACGGGTGCCGCGCTCGCCGCGCTCCGCCTGATCCGCCGTGAACCCCGACGCGCGGCCCGCGCCCGCGAGGTGGCGAGCGCCCTGCACACGCGGCTGACGGCGGCCGGTCTGACGACGGTGCGCCCGGACGCCGCGGTGGTCTCCGTGCACGCGCCGACCCCGGACGAGGCGGTCCGGTGGGCGACGGACTGCCGCTCGGCGGGACTGGTCGTGGGCTGCTTCCGCCCGCCCTCCGTGCCCGACGGCATCTCCCGCCTCCGCCTCACGGCCCGCGCCGACCTGACGGAGGCTCAAGTCACGGACGCGGTACACACGATCGTGCGTACCGCGCCCGCGGGTGCCCTCAGGGGCTGATCCGGGACGCCTACCGTCGGACGGCGGCGAGGAAGGAGTCCCAGGCGGCGGAGGTGAACAACAGAGCCGGACCGGACGTGCGCTTCGAGTCGCGTACGGCGAGCCGGCCGGCCAGCGGGCCCCGGCTGATCGGCGCGGTCTCCACGCAGTTGTTCATTCCGGTGCTGCGGCTGCTGCGCCGCCAACGGGCGTCGTGCGGTGCGCTGTTCAACGAAGTGCTGGTGGGTACGTACCGAGGCAGAGCTGACATGGTGCCTCCTTACGTGCCATCACCGATCCCGGCGATGAATTCCAGGCTGTCATCGGGCGGAAGAGCGTGTTCTCCCAGCGAGTCGAAGGCCTCGCTGTAGGCCTGGAGGTCTTCTTTCCGTTCGAGATAGAGGCTACTCATCAGGTGGTCGAGAACAACCACGTCCAGATCAGCGATGTTCGGAAAGGAGAAGATGACGAAAGGGCCCGTCAACCCGATGTGCGCCCCGACCGCGTACGGCAGCACCTGCAGCCGTACGTGCGGCAGCTCCCGGCCCACCTCCACCAGGTGCCTCAACTGCCGTGCCATCACGCCGTATCCGCCGATGGGACGCCGAAGCACCGCCTCGTCGAGCACCGCGCTCAGTTCGAGCGGCGGGTCCCCGCGCAGCACGTCCTGGCGGGCGAGGCGGATCTCCACGAGCGTGTCCACCTGGTCCTCCGGCAGCCCGTCGAGTGAGGCGCGCGTGACCGCCCGTGCGTAGTCGGGCGTCTGCAACAGGCCGGGCACCACGGAGGTTTCGAGCGTACGAAGGCGGCAGGCCTGCGCCTCCAGGCTGATGAAATCGCGGTACGCGGGCGGCAGTAGCCCCTTGTAGGCGTGCCACCACTGCTGCCGCGCACCCCGGTCACCGTCCGCCGCACCCGCCAACGCCTCCAGAAGCGCGCGGAGTTGGGCGTCACCCACCTCGTACGCGTCGAGCAGCAGCCGTACGTCCGCCGCCTTCGCGCTGCTGCGGCCGGTCTCGATCCGGCTGACCTTCGACTGGTGCCAGCCCACCCGGAGCGCGGCCTGCCCGCTGGTGAGCCCCGCGCGGTCGCGCAGCGCCCGCAGCTCCGAGCCGAGCTTGCGGCGCCGGACGGCAGGTCCGTACTGCATGGCCGACTCCTCTCCGGCTGCGGTGGTGGGCGAACTGTGCTGCAGACGCACCTCGATGCGCCAGTCTGCCGCGCAAATACGGTCTTCCGTGGCAGAGTTCACCGCTTCGAGCGACAGATATATGCATATCTCGGGGGATCGGCACGTCGGGCGGCTCCGGAGTGGCACTCTGGCGCGAAGCACCATTCCGGGTCCGTCGGTCATCCGGTGATTCACAGGTCATCGACCGCGTGCCGGATGCCGGCCCGGTGGGAAAGGGACAGCGTCGCCATGGCAGATCACAAGGAAGCCTCCGTCACTCTGCCGAGCGATCCCGCCTCGGTCTCCAGAGCACGGCGGTACGTGACGGAGGTGCTCGCCGACTGGGGCCTGCCGGACGACACGGAGACCGCGGACACGGTCCGCCTGATCGTCTCCGAGCTGGCGACCAACGCCGTCCAGCACACCCTCGGCCAGTCGCCGACGTTCACCGTCGACATCGAGCTGGAGCGGGACGAGCAGCTGCGCATCGGCGTCACCGACAGCCATCCGCGCCTGCCGAAGCGGCTTCCGGCGGCGGTGCAGCAGGACAACGGGCGCGGCATGGTGATCATCCGCTGGCTCGCGGTGGAGTGCGGCGGCCGGCTCTCGGTGAAGCCGACGGCGGAGGGCGGCAAGACGGTGTGGATCGCGCTGCCGTGGACGGCCCCGGTGCAGAGCTGACCCGCTGCCGCTACTCGTCGCGCTTGCGGGGGACCCCGGCCCTGAGCACGCGCGGCAGTACGCCCCACAGTCCGGCGCACACCACGAAGGTCCCCACGGCCGCGATGATTCCGACGGTACGGCCCATGGCGACGTCCACGACGAGCAGCACGGACCCGGTCAGGGCGAGTGCAAGGACCGCCATGCCGATCGACGCGAGCCGCGAGGAGACCTGCACGATCTGTGGCTTGGCGTGCCGCTGGAAGAGCCCGCGGTGCACGGCGGCGGGCGCCGTGAACAGCGCGGCGGCCGCCACGGCGAGCAGCAGCGTCGTCACGTACATGCCCCGCTGCACGGAGTCGAGGGACGGGAAGCGCTGCGTGAACGCCAGGGTCAGCAGGAACGCGAAGAGGATCGCCACCCCGGTCTGCGTGACCCGCAGCTCCTGAAGGAGCTCACCGAAGTTCCGGTCGGCGCGCTCGAAGGTGGTCTCGTGGCGGGCTTGCTCCCGGGCCGCCCCGTGCCTCGATGCGTCGTTGCCTGCTGCGTCGTTGCCTGATGCGTCGTCCCTGGATTCATCGGCCATGGCGGACGAGTATCCAGTCCGGGCGCTCTCAAGCCCCGCAGGCGGGGCGGCGGCTCACCGGCGTGCCGCCAGGGCACACGGCGCGCCACCGCTCCACACCGACCGGACCTAACGAACCCGCCCGTACGACACGCTGCTGGTCCAGATCTTCTGCAGCCGCACCACGTCGCCGGTCTTGGGCGCGTGCCAGATGCGGCCCTTACCGGCGTAGATGCCGACGTGGTAGATCTTCCGGCCCGAGTGGAAGAAGACCAGGTCACCGCGTTCGCGCCGGTCGGAGGAGACGCGGCGGGTGCGGTTGTACTGCTGGGCGGCGGTGCGCGGCAGCTTCTTGCCGGCCTTCTTGAAGGAGTACTGGGTCAGGCCCGAGCAGTCGAAGCGACGCGGGCCGGAGGCGCCGTAGCGGTAGGGCGAGCCCTTCTTCGCCGCCGCGACCTGGAGGGCCCGCGCCGACGCCGAGGCGGCCTCGGTCACGGCTCCGGGGGCCAGTGCGGTGCCGCCGACCGCGGCGAGCGTCAGGGCAGAAGCGGTCCCGGCTCGGGTGAGCAGGGCGGGAATCCGAATGCGCGAGGTCATGCGCAACCCTTCGTCAGCCGCCTGTGAAGGATGACCTGTCGGATTCGGGCCAACGAAGAATCTGCCCGGCCGCGGCCTGCGCCGCGGCTTCACCCCAAGGGGCTGGAGGGTGTCTGGCACCCCCAGCACCCCGTCGTGCTCGGGTCCTCCACTCCTGCCGGTCCACACCGTCGTCGACCTGGCATCCGGGCGGCGGCAGGACTCGGCGTCCGCCCGGACCGCCCCGCCGCTGCGGCGGGGGCTTGTCGTCGCAGGGATCCTCACGCACAGAACGTGTCAAATCTGTGCATACCCGGCCGGGTGTGATGTTCGTCACATGTGCACTGTTCGGGTGGACAAGGGATCTTCGCCGACGGCGCGATCAAGAGCCTTGAGGCCCGTACCAGCAGTGGAGGAGATCACAGCGCCGAGGCGGCGCCGCGAAGATCGCAACTGCGCGGGTACGTCGGCGAGATCGGCCCGTAGGCCATCCGTGCGAGCCCAACTGGTCACGCCATGAGGCCGAACGGACGACCCGCGCGCCGACGCACCGTCAACTCGGGGACGTGGGCGGCACCGTGACCCGCCCCGCGCGCCGCTCGCCGTCCAGGACGCGCAGGGCACGCGCCAGCGTCTCGGCGTGCACCTCGTTCTCGCCGCGCTGGTGCATCACGGTCAACGCGTCCCGCAGCGCCGCCGCCTTGGTGACCAGGGCCTGGGCGGCGCGCAGTCCGCCGTAGGTGTCACGGCCGCGGGCGGGGTTGATCCGGCCGAGCAGGTCGACGACTTCGAGGTAGCGGTCGATCAACTCGCCCTCGGCGCGCGTCAGTGCGGGCAGCCGGGGCAGATCCGGTGGCAGCATCGCGTCCCCTCAGTCGTCGCCGGGCGCGAGCAGGGTGGACCTGCGGCTGTCGATGATCCGGTCCACCAGGCCGTACTCCCGGGCCTGTACGGCGTCGAGGATCGTGTCCCGCTCGATGTCGGCGGAGATCCGCTCCCGGCTCTGCCCCGTGTGCCGCGCGAGCATCTCCTCCAAGAGGGCCCTGACGCGCTGGAGTTCGGCCGCCTCGATCGCCAGATCGCTGGTCTGGCCCTGGATCGGCTCGGTGAACTCCGGCTGGTGGATGAGGACTCGGGCCCCCGGCAGCATCGAACGCTTCCCCGGAGTTCCGGCCGCGAGCAGCACGGCCGACGCGGAGGCGGCCTGGCCCATGCAGACCGTCTCCACGTCGCAACTCACGTACCGGATCGTGTCGTACACGGCGGTCATCGCGCTGAACGAGCCGCCCGGCGAATTGATGTAGAGCGAGATGTCCTGGTCGGGCGCGCTGTGCTCCAGATACATGAACTGCGCCATCACGTCGTTGGCCGCCGTGTCGTCGATGGGCGTGCCGAGGAAGATGATCCGCTCCTCGAGGAGTTTCGAGTACGGGTCCCGGGTGCGCGTCCCCGAACTCGTGCGCTCGGTGAACTCCGGCAGGACATGGCGTGCGTACGGGCGGTTCCGGTTCAGGTTCATGGCGGGCTCCTTCGGGGCACGGCATCGCGCGTTCTGTAAAAAATGTACAGGACGTACGTGACGATATGATGGACCCATGGCCTACGAGATTCCGGTGACGCAAGCCCGCGCTGAGCTCGCCGACCTGATCAACCGTGTGGTGTACGGCGGCGAGCGCGTGGTCGTCACCCGGCACGGCAAACCGCTCGTGGCCCTGGTCTCGGCGGAGGATCTGCGCCGCCTGCAGGAGTCGCCCGAGCCGGCCGAGGCGCCGGAGGAGCAGGTGATCAGCGCCGTCTCGACGGTCGGCTCAGGCGCGTCCGCGCCGGGAGAGCGTCAGCGGTTCGGCATCGCGGCGGAGCATCGGGGGGCTACGGGGGGCTGAAATTCAGCCCCTCCGGCGATTGAGGAGCGGGGGTCCGGGAGCGGAGCCCCCGAAGCTCCGCAGCCACGCGGCGCCAGCCGCATATCGGCACAGTCGGGAAGGGGCGGGGAGGGGAGAGGCCCGGCCTCAGCCGGCCCGCCGCACCCGCACCGCCCCACCGACCAGAATCAGCACCAGCCCCGCCCCCGCCCACACGGCGAGTGTCCACGCGGGCCTGGACGCCGCCGCGCCGTCGAAGAACGAGACCGAGCGCAGCAGCGTGCCCCCCGCGCCCGGCGGCAGCCACTGGCCGATCGCGCCCGCGGGCTCCGGAAGCAGCTCGGGTGCCGAGGCGATGCCGGAGAAGGGGTTGCCGATCAGGACCACGGTCAGGGCGCCGAGGGCGATCCCGGCGCGGCCGAGCACCGCCGCGAGTCCGGCCACGGCCGCGCTCACCGCCAGCGTCGACAGGGCGAGGACTCCCGCCTCGGTCCACCAGTCGCCGGTCAGCGCCCCGAGCCAGCTGTGCGTCAGCGCGGCCGCCACGACGCCGACCAGCGCGGCGGCGCCCACCAGGGCGCAGGCGGCGCGCACCCCGCGCAGGCCGAGCAGCGTCACCACCGCACCGGCCGCGACCCCAGCAAGAGCCATCGGCAGCACGCTCGTGCCGAGGACCGCCCCGCGCGGGTCGCCGGGCGGAGCCGCCACCACGTCCTCGACCTGCACCGGGGCGCCCTTCGGTGCCTGGGCCGTGGCCGTCTGCTTGAGCATCTGCGCGACGACGGGGCTCGCGGCCGAGGCGGTGAGCAGCCGGGGCCCGCGCTCGGTGGCGACGATCGCCCCGTATACGTCCCGGTCCTCGATGGCGGCGCGCGCGGCCGCCTCGTCGTCGTACCGGTGCACCTCGAACGCGCCCTCCTTGCGCTCCAGTTGGCGTTCCAGGCCGACCACAGCGGCGGGCGCGCCGGCGACCGCGATCGGCAGGTCGCGCGGCGCCGTACGAGCGGCGGGCCAGGCGAAGGCCCACAGGGCGAGCGCGACGACGGCCGGGATGAGGACGAGCACCGCGAGCACGTGCCGGGGCCGCCCGGCGGCCGGGCTCGGTGCTGCCGGGGTGGGCGTGCCGGGGGTGGGTGTGGCGGACATGGCAGGGCTCCGCTCGTATCGGGACCGTATAGAGAATGACCGTTCGTTTTACGTGATGCGGCCACTGTCCCGCCGCCGCTGCAACCTTGTCAAGAATGAATGTTCGTTTTAGTTTGAGGCCATGGCTCGCGTATCCCAGGAACACCTCGACGCCCGTCGTCGGCAGATCATCGACGGCGCCGTCCGCAGCTTCACGCAGGGCGGATTCCACGCCACGTCGATGCAGGACGTGCTGCGCGAGGCCGGGCTCTCCGCCGGGGCCGTCTACCGGTACTTCAGCGGCAAGGAAGAGCTGATCGCCGCCATCGTCGGCGAGGTCTTCGGCACCGTCAGGGGAGCCTTCGAGGACGCCGCCAACCAGGACCCGCCGCCGCTGCCGGACAAGCTCCTCGGGCAGGTGCTGAACATCGTCCTGAACGGGCGGGTCGGCGGCGGCAGCATCGAGTTCCCGCGCCTCGTCCTCCAGGTGTGGGCCGAGACGCTGCGCAACGAGGAGCTGGCGGCGCCGCTGCGGCAGGGGTTCGTGGAGATGAGGGCCGCGTGGGGCGGGCTGGTCGACGCCTACCGTGAGGCGGGGCTCATGCCGGACGACGTCGAGCCCGACCACGTGGCGCGCACCATGATGGCGCTCGCGCAGGGCTTCATCGCCCAGCGGGCCCTGTTCGGGGACGCGGAGGTCGAGCAGCTGGAGGGCGGGCTGCGGGCCCTGATGCGTATGGAAGTACCCAAGGTCAGTTAACGCGCAGGAAAAACTTCGGCATTAGCGTGCAATGTCTTCCGGCGGGACGCCCAAACCCGAGTCAACAAGATGTTGAACACAACTAGTCTCCGCCTGCGTCCTGGTGGAGGCTGCGCCCCAGCGGCCTCCTCGGCCAGGACGATGCCGGTCACGCCTGCCCGCACACAGGCGGACCATGACGGACTGTGAGGTGGCACGCGTGCAACTGACCCCGCACGAGCAGGAGCGACTGCTCATCCATGTGGCCGCGGACGTGGCTCAGAAGCGAAGGGCACGCGGGCTGCGCCTCAACCATCCCGAGGCGGTCGCCCTGATCACCTCGCACGTGCTCGAAGGCGCCCGCGACGGCCGCAGCGTCACCGAACTCATGTCGTCCGGGCGGAAGTTGCTCAGCCGCGACGACGTGATGGAGGGCATCCCCGAGATGCTCCACGACGTCCAGGTCGAGGCGACATTCCCCGACGGGACGAAGCTCGTCACCGTGCACGAGCCGATCGCCTGACGGGGAGTCCTGCCGATGCCCTTCGAGTCACCCGCCGAACACGCGTCCGCCGCCGTCTCCCTCCAGCCGCTGGTCCCCGGAGAGATCCTGTACGCCGACGAGCCCGTCGTCCTCAACGCCGGCGCCCCGGTCACCCCGCTGACCGTCCTCAACACCGCCGACCGGCCCGTCCAGGTCGGCTCCCACTACCACTTCGCCGAGGCCAACCCGGGCCTGGACTTCGACCGTTCCGCCGCGCGCGGACTGCGTCTGAACATCGCCGCGGGCACCGCCGTCCGCTTCGAACCCGGCATCCCCGTCGACGTCGAACTCGTCCCCCTCGCAGGACTGCGCCGCGTACCCGGCCTGCGCGGTGAGACCGGAGGTGCCCTCGATGGCTGAACTGACCCGTGCCGCCTACGCCGATCTGTTCGGCCCCACGACCGGTGACCGGATCCGGCTCGCCGACACCGACCTCCTGATCGAGATCGAGGAGGACCGCAGCGGCGGGCCCGGACGCTCCGGCGACGAGGCCGTGTTCGGCGGCGGCAAGGTGATCCGCGAGTCCATGGGGCAGTCCTGCGTCACCCGCGCCGAGGGCGCCCCGGACACCGTGATCACCGGTGCCGTCATCGTCGACCACTGGGGCATCGTCAAGGCCGACATCGGCATCCGGGACGGCCGGATCACCGGCATCGGCAAGGCCGGCAACCCCGACACCATGGACGGGGTGCACCCGGACCTGGTCATCGGACCCGAGACCGAGGTGATCGCGGGCAACGGCCGGATCGTCACCGCCGGTGCCATCGACGCGCATGTGCACTTCATCTCGCCGACCCTCGTCGACGCCGCGCTCGCGGGCGGCATCACCACCCTCGTCGGCGGCGGCACCGGACCCGCCGAGGGCAGCAAGGCCACCACGATCACGCCCGGCTCCTGGCATCTGGGCCGGATGTTCGCCGCCCTCGACTCGACGCCCCTCAACATCGGCCTGCTCGGCAAGGGCAACACCATGTCCGCCGACGCCATGCACGCCCAACTGCGCGGCGGCGCCCTCGGGTTCAAGATCCACGAGGACTGGGGCGCCACCCCGGCCGTGATCGACGCCTGCCTGAACGTGTGCGAGGCGTCCGGTGCCCAACTCGCCATCCACACCGACACGTTGAACGAGGCGGGCTTCGTCGCCGACACCCTCGCCGCGATCGCCGGACGCTCCATCCACGCGTACCACACCGAGGGCGCGGGCGGCGGGCACGCGCCCGACATCATCACCGTGGTCTCCGAGCCCAACGTGCTGCCCAGCTCGACCAACCCGACCCGGCCGCACACCGTCAACACCGTCGAGGAGCACCTCGACATGCTGATGGTCTGCCACCACCTCAACCCGGCCGTCCCCGAGGACCTGGCCTTCGCCGAGTCCCGGATCCGGCCGTCCACGATCGCCGCCGAGGACGTCCTGCACGACCTCGGCGCCATCTCGATCATCTCCTCCGACTCGCAGGCCATGGGCCGGATCGGCGAGGTCGTCCTTCGCACCTGGCAGACCGCGCACGTGATGAAGCGGCGCCGCGGCTTCCTGCCGGGCGACGTCCGCGCGGACAACCATCGCGTACGCCGGTACGTCGCCAAGTACACGATCAACCCCGCCGCCGCCCAGGGCCTCGACCACGAGATCGGCTCCGTCGAGAGCGGCAAACTCGCCGACCTCGTCCTGTGGGACCCGGCGTTCTTCGGCGTCAAGCCGCTGGTCGTCCTGAAGGGCGGACAGATCGCCTACGCGCAGATGGGCGACGCCAACGCCTCCATCCCCACGCCCCAGCCGGTCCTTCCGCGGCGGATGTTCGGCGCCCTCGGCTCCGCGGCCGCCGGGAACTCGCTGAACTTCGTCACGCGGTCCGCCCTCGACGACGGTCTGCCCGAACGCCTCGGCAGCCTCGGCGTCGGCAAGGAGTTCGCGCCCATCGCCAGTACGCGCGGGGTCACCAAGGCCGACATGCGGGAGAACGACGCGATGCCGCGGGTGCACGTCGACCCGGACAGCTTCGCCGTCACCGTCGACGGCGAGCTGATCGAGTCGGCGCCCGCCGCCGAACTGCCCATGACCCAGCGGTACTTCCTCTTCTGAGCGCCGGGTCACAGCGATGAACAGAGCAACCCTGTTGGTCCTGGCCGACGGCCGCTTCCCCGCCGGAGGGCACGCGCACTCCGGCGGGGCCGAGGCCGCCGTCGCCGCAGGCCGGATCAAGGACGCGGCCGACCTGGCGGAGTTCTGCCGCGGCCGACTGCACACCAGCGGCCTGGTCGCGGCCGCCCTCGCCGCCGCAGCCGCGGTCGGCGTCGACCCGCTGGAGCTCGACGAGGCCGCGGACGCCCGCACCCCGTCGGCCGCCCTGCGCACCGCCGCGCGGAAGCTGGGCCGGCAGATGATGCGGGCGGCCCGCGCCACCTGGCCGTCGGCCGAACTCGACGCCCTCGCGTCCGTACGCCCCAAGGGCGCCCACCAGCCCGTCGTGCTCGGCCTCGCCGCGCGCTCGGCCGGACTCGGGCCCGAGGACGCGGTGTACGTCGCGGCGTACGAGTCGGTCAGCGGTCCCGCCACTGCGGTCGTACGCCTCCTGAGCCTCGACCCCTTCGACGCGACCGCCGTCCTGGCCCGGCTCGCCCCCGACCTGGACCGGGTCGCGGCGGACGCGGCGGAGTGCGCGCGGCGGGTGCCGATCGAGGGCGTCGACGCCCTGCCGGCGTCCTCCGCGCCGCTCCTGGACATCGGGGCGGAGGCCCATGCGGCTTGGGCGGTACGGCTGTTCGCGTCGTAGTTGCTCCCCGCCCCGCCCCTTCCCGCAGCGTCCGATATGCGGCTGGCGCCGCGTGGCCTCGCCGGACGGGCCTCCTCAATCGCCGGAGGGGCTCAATTTTGAGCCCCAGCCGCAAAATTCAGCCCCTCCGGCGATTGAGGAGCGGGGGTCCGGGGGCGGAGCCCCCGAGGCCGCGCCCCCTGACCCCTGAACCCGACAACCCCTAGGAGCCCCAAATGCACCTCGACCACTCCCACACCCACGACGGTCCCGCCGCCGTCAGTGCCGATGCCGTGCGGCCCGACGGGCGGCGGCGGGCGCTGCGGGTCGGGCTCGGTGGGCCCGTCGGGTCCGGGAAGACCGCGACCGTGGCCGCGCTCTGCCGGGCCCTGCGCGACGAGTTGTCCCTCGCCGTCGTCACCAATGACATCTACACCCGCGAGGACGCCGCGTTCCTGCTGCGCGAGGCCGTGCTGCCGCCCGAGCGGATCGCCGCCGTCGAGACCGGCGCCTGCCCGCACACCGCCATCCGCGACGACATCTCCGCCAACCTGGAGGCCGTCGAGGACCTGGAGGACGAGGTCGGGCCGCTCGACCTGGTGCTCGTCGAGTCCGGCGGCGACAACCTGACGGCCACGTTCTCGCGCGGTCTGGTCGACGCCCAGCTGTTCGTCATCGACGTGGCGGGCGGCGACGACATCCCCCGCAAGGGCGGCCCCGGCGTGACGACGGCCGACCTGCTCGTGGTCAACAAGACCGACCTCGCCCCGTACGTCGGCTCCGATCTGCAGCGGATGGCGCGGGACGCGAAGGCGCAGCGGGCCGAACTCCCGGTCGTCTTCCAGTCGTTGAGGTCCGAGGAGGGCGTGTCCGAGGTCGCCGCCTGGGTGCGGGAGCGGATCGCCGCCTGGACCGCCGCGTGAGCGTGCCCGCGGGGCAGGCCCAGGCGGACGGGGGGCTGCGGGCCACCGCCCGGATCCGCGCCGAGGCGGACGCCCGCGGCACCAGCCGGCTCCCCGTACTCGACGGCGAAGGGCCCCTCGCCGTACGGCGGATCCGCAGCGCGGGCCGGGAGGCGCGCGTCGCCCTCGTCGGCGCGATGAGCGCCCCGCTGGGCGGCGACCGGCTGACCGTGTCGGCCGAGGCGGGGCCGGGGGCGCGGCTCGACGTGACCTCGACGGCCGCGACCATCGCGCTGCCCGGCCAGTCGAAGCGGCCCGCCCACTACGACGTGCGGCTGAGCGTGGAGGAGGGCGCCGAGCTGCGCTGGCTGCCCGAGCAGCTGATCTCGGCGAACGGCAGCGAGCTGCGCGTGACCACCCGGGCCGAACTCGCCTCCGGGGCCCGCCTGTTGCTGCGCGAGGAGCAGGTGCTCGGGCGGGCGGGGGAGGAGCCGGGCGGTCTCACCAGTCGGCTCACCGTGCGCTGCGAGGGGCGGGTCCTGCTCGACCAGGAGCTGGCCTGCGGCCCCGGCGCACCCGGCGGCTGGGACGGCCCCGCCGCCCTGGCCGGGCATCGCGCGATCGGACAACTCGTCGTCGTACGACCGGATTTGGCGCACGCCCCGGTGCAGCCGCAGATGCTGGGCGAGCTCGCCGCGCTGACCCCGCTCGCCGGTCCGGGACTGCTGGTGACGGCGGTGGCGTCCGACGCGCTGCGGTTGCGGCGGGTTCTCGACGAGGCGGTACGACGGGTGGTCCCGTGAGCGAGCGGGCAGCGGCAGGGCGGTCGGTGACACGGTGAGCTCCCTCGCTGCCTTGGCCGACATCGCGCGATCGGTCAACGCGTCGTCGTACGACCGGATTTGGCGCACGCCCCGATGCGGCCGCAGATGCTGGGCGAGCTCGCCGCGCTGACCCCGCTCGCCGGTCCGGGACTGCTGGTGACGGCGGTGGCGTCCGACGCGCTGCGGTTGCGGCGGGTTCTGGACGAGGCGGTACGACGGGTGGCCGGGTGAGGGAGCGGGCGGCGGCCACCCCCGACACGGTGAACTCCCTCGCGCGGGGCCACCGCTGAGCGGAGCAGGGGCCACCGGTTATCGGATTGGCAAAGAACATCTGTCCGATCTGTTGCCAGGTACCCGTCAGACGCAAGGATCCCCCGGAGAGCGCGTGACGACCTGAGAACGCGTGACGATCTGATCGAAACGATCTGGGGGAGGTACCACTTGAGACGCACAGCGGTGCTCGGCTCGGCCGGCACTCTGATCGCGGGGACCCTCATAGCGGGTGCGATGGCGGCTCCGGCGGCGAACGCCGACAGCGGCCGTCGCACCGTCTCCGAGGCGCGCGGCGTGGCCATCGCCGCGGCGCGGGCGGCGAAGACGGGGATCGACTGGAAGGACTGCCCGGCGGACTGGGGGCTCGCGAAGCCCGTCCAGTGCGGCTGGGTCAGCGTTCCGCTCGACTACAGCAAGCCGCACGGCAAGAAGATCAAAATCGCCGTCGACCGGGCGAGAAGCACCGGCACCAAGAGCGAGCGGCAGGGCTCCCTGCTCTACAACCCCGGCGGCCCCGGCGGCTCCGGAATGCGCTTCCCGCTGCGCGTGACCACCAAGGCCCCGCTCTGGAAGAAGACCGCCGAGGCCTATGACTTCGTCGGGTTCGACCCGCGCGGTGTCGGTCACTCGGCGCCCATCTCCTGTGTCGACCCGCAGGAGTTCGTCAAGGCGCCCAAGCCCGACCCGGTGCCGGACTCCGAGGCCGACAAGCGCGCGCAGCGCAAGCTCGCCGCCGAGTACGCGGAGGGCTGCAAGGAGCGCAGCGGCGAGATGCTGCCGCATATGACGACTCCGAACACCGCCCGCGATCTGGACGTGATCCGCGCCGCGCTCGGCGACCGGAAGCTCAACTTCATCGGGGTGTCCTACGGGACGTACCTCGGCGCGGTGTACGCCACGCTCTTCCCGGACCACGTGCGGCGGATGCTCGTCGACAGTGTTGTGAACCCGTCCCGGGAGAAGATCTGGTACCAGGCCAACCTGGACCAGGACGTCGCCTTCCAGACCCGCTGGGAGGACTGGAAGAAGTGGGTCGCGAAGCACGACGCCACCTTCCACATCGGCGACACCCCGCAGAAGGTCGAGGCCCAGTGGCTGAAGCTGCGGGCCGCCGCCAAGAAGGAGCCCATCGGTGGCGTCGTCGGCCCTGCCGAGCTGATCGGCTTCTTCCAGGGCGCGCCGTACTACGACTCCGCGTGGGTGTCGACCGCCGAGGTGTGGAGCAAGTACCTCGCCGGTGACGAGAAGGCCCTCGTCGAGGCCGCGGGCCCGGACCTGTCCGACACCGCCGGCAACATCTCCGCGGAGAACGGCAACGCCGTCTACACCGCCGTGGAGTGCACCGACGCCAAGTGGCCCACCAGCTGGAAGAAGTGGGACCGTGACAACACGCGTCTGCACGAGGACCACCCCTTCATGACGTGGGCCAACGCCTGGATGAACCTGCCGTGCGCCACCTGGGGCGTGAAGCAGCAGACCCCGGTCGACGTGAAGTCCGGCAAGGGCCTGCCGCCGGTCCTCATCGTCCAGTCCGAGCGGGACGCGGCCACGCCGTACGAGGGCGCGGTCGAGCTGCACAAGCGGCTCAAGGGCTCCCGCCTGATCACCGAGAAGGACGCCGGTTCGCACGGTGTGACCAACTTGGTCAACTCCTGCGTCAACCAGCGGGTCGACAGCTACCTGCTGCGCGGGAAGACCGGCAGCCGCGACGTGACGTGCGCCCCGCACGCCGCGCCCAAGCCGTAGGTCCTCCTTCCGGACCGGTGCGGCACCGAGAGGCGGGCGGCGACAACTCCGCCCGCCTCTCCGCCGGTTCAGACGGTGGTCCCGCGCCGCGCGAGCCACGCATCCTCCGCCTCGTAGTCGAAGAGGTCGCCCATCGGGTCGTACGCCGCCGCCATCACCGGGAACGCCTCCCGCCAGTCCTTGCCGCGCAGCCGCGCGCCGAGCCACTCGACGGTCTCGGGGAGGGACTGTTCGTACGACACCACCGGGCGGTAGCCCAACTCCCGTGCCGCCGCCGACATGTCGAGCACCAGCGGGTGCGCCAGACTCCACGGAGTGCTGCCGACCGTCGGCGCCGGAGGCTCGCCCGGTATCAGGACCGTCTCCGACTCCACGCCGAGCAGCGCGTCGATCGCCGCGCCGATCTCGGCCACCGTGGGCGCCGTCGGATCGGCGGCGTTCAGGACGCGTGAACCCGGTCTGGCGGCCGCCAGGCGCACCAGCTCCGCGATGTTGTGCACGCTCGCCGGATGGAACCTGCTCGCCCCGCCGTACGCGAGGATCCGCCGCGGCCGGCCGTCCAGGGCCCGCTTGACGAAGTACAGCTCACGCGGCGTGGTGCAGTGCGGTCCGTGCACGGCGCCCGCGCGCAGCAGCGTCGTCGGCAACGTGTCCCCGGCGGCGAGGAGTTCGTCCTCCAGGACCACCTTGCGCCCGCCGTACGTCTCGCCCGGGGCCAGCCTGCGGTACGACTCGGGGAGCGGCACCGGATAGCGCGGGTGCCCGTCCGGCTCGTCCTGGGTGAGGAAGCTGCGGCCCTGCTCGTCCTCGTAGATCGCCGCGCTCGATATCACCACCGCCGAGCCGATGCGGTCGGACAGGGCCCTCAACTGCCGGGCGTGGCCCCGGCCGTACGCCACCACGTCCACCACGACGTCCACGCCGTCGCCGATCAGCCGGGCGAGAGCGGCGTCGTCCTCGCGGTCGAGGCGGGCCGTGCGCACCCCCTCCGGCCGGTCCGCGTCAGGGGTCGCGCCGCGCGACGCCGCGGTGACGTCCCAGCCGTCCTGCGCGAGCGCGCGCACCGCCGCCCGCCCGATCTGTCCTGTGGCCCCGATCACCAGCGCATGAGTCATGTCTGGAACGTACGACGCTCAGGGCCCTTCGTCCCAGGGTGTTCTGCTGACCGCAGATTCGCGGGCGCGCGGGAGCGGTCGTCGCTTGAGGTCCACTGGCCCGGGTACAGGGTGGCGCCCAAGTGCGCGAGCGGCCCCTCAACGCCCGGGCAGCTTGGGGAACCTGCGGCCTCCGGCCGCCGCCTGCCGCTCCTTCTCCGCCTGCGCCTCCGCCTGCTCCTCGGCCTTGACCACGGCCGCGTACCGGTCCACGTACTCCTGGTCCGAGAGCCCCAGGATCGCGTACATGATCTCGTCCGTGACCGCCCGCAGCACGGCCTTCTCGCCGTCCATGCCCTCGTAACGGGAGAAGTCGAGAGGCTCGCCGAAACGAATCGTCACGCGCTGGAACCGCGGCAGCTTCTGGCCCGGAGGCTGCGCCTCGAACGTGCCGATCATCGCGCACGGGATCACCGGCACATGAGCCTTCAGCGCCATCGCGGCGACGCCGACCTTGCCCTTGTAGAGCCGGCCGTCGTGCGAGCGCGTGCCCTCCGGGTAGATGCCGAGCAACTCGCCCTTGCCGAGCACCCCGAGCCCCTCCCGGATCGCCGCCTGGCCCGCCTCCTTGCCCGAGCGGTCCACCGGGATCTGGCCCGCGCTGTGGAAGAACGCCGCGGTCAGCCGGCCCTTGACGCCGGGGCCCGTGAAGTACTCGGCCTTCGCCAGGAAGGTGATCCTCCGCTTGAGGATGGCGGGCATCAGGAAGTGGTCCGAGAACGACAGATGGTTCCCCGCGACGATCGCCGCACCGTCTTCGGGGATGTGCTCCAGGCCCTCGATCCGCGGCCGGAAGACCAGCCTGAGCAGGGGACCAAGCAGCACGTACTTGAGCACGTAGTAGAACAAGAGGGTCGCTCCTCACTCGGCAGGGCCATGTCGACACTGCGTTTTACCAGGTCGCAGGAGTGCCGGGGAGAGCGCGGTCCGGCGGTCGGGAGGCCGCGCGAGCCGCCGCGCCGCGAGTAACCCTGAGGCAACCCTGAATGTCCCTCATCCTTCCCTGACAACTGTCAGAAATCTTTGACCTGTTCACCGGACGACTGCACCGTGGGGTGAGGCGGGCCGCCGAGCGGCAACTCGACGGCCCGTGCACGACCGAGCCGACTCGCGCGGTCATCAGCCACGACCCGCGCGGGCCTTCCCCTGCGTAGAAAGCGGGTTCGTCATGCCCAGTCCTGCACCGTCCACTGTAGTCGCGGCCTCGAGCAGCTACGCGGTCGCGATCGCCGACTCCGACGATCAGATCCGCGCGGCCCAGCGCCTGCGCCACCAGGTCTTCGCAGGCGAGATGGGAGCCCGCCTGCACACCCCGCTGCCGGGCCACGACGTGGACGACTTCGACGCGGTGGCCGACCACCTGGTCGTCACCGACGCGGGCACCGGCGAGGTCGTCGGGACGTACCGCCTGATCCCCCCGGGACGCACCCAACGGCTCTACTCCGACGGCGAGTTCGACCTCACCGACCTGGCCGGGATCCGCTCCCAGCTGGTCGAGACGGGCCGCTCCTGCGTCCACCCCGAGCACCGCAGCGGCGCGGTGATCAACCTCCTTTGGGCGGCCCTCGCGCGCTATCTGCTGCTCTCCGGGCACAAGTACCTGGGCGGCTGCGCCTCCGTCCCGCTCGCCGACGGCGGCCGGGCCGCGAGCAGCGCCTGGCTCCTCGGCAACGGCAAGCACGCCTCGCCGCCCGAACTGCGCGTCCACCCGCACCGCCCCTGGCACCCCTCGGGCCCCCTCGACGGCCCGGCCCGCCCCGCCGACCTGCCGCCGCTCCTTCGCGGCTATCTGCGGCTCGGCGCCTGGATGTGCGGAGCACCCGCCCACGACCCGGAGTTCGACGTCGCGGACTTCTACGTCCTGCTGCCGATGGACCGCATCAACGACCGCTACCGCCGGTACTTCCTGGGGGAGGAGCAGTGAACGGACCGGTCGCCACGGCCGCCTCGACCCCCGTCACCCCACCCGGCGCCTCCCTCGCGCAACCCGGAGCCTCCCTCGCCCCACCCGGTGCCTCCCTCGCGCCACCCCGGCCGCAGAGCCCCTGGTTTCCGGCCTCGCCCTGCACGCCGCGCTGCGCCCGCCCGGCCGCCCCGCCCGTGCCCCGCCTGGCCACCGTCCGGCGCTACGCCGCGTTCGGGCAGGTCGTCGCCGGCGCCCTCGCCTCCCCGTCCGCGACCCGCGACGGCGAGGCGGTACGCGACCGGGCCCGCGCCCTCCTCGCCTCGCTCGACGTGCGCCTGGACGCGGGCGACGTCCCGCTCACCGTCCCCGGGACCGGCACGCTCGTGGTGGCCGACCACATCTCCTGGCTCGACATAGTGGCGCTGCTCGCCTGTGAGCCGGTCACGCTCGTCGCCAAGCGCGAGGTGGGCCGCTGGCCGGTGGTCGGCCCGCTCGCCCGCCGCGTCGACACCTGCTTCATCGACCGCGGCAGTCTGCGCGCGCTGCCCCGAGCGGTCGACCGGGTGCGGGAGTTCCTGGCCGCGGGCCGAACTGTCGCGGTCTTCCCGCAGGGCACCACCTGGTGTTCGGCCGCGGGCGGCGGATTCCGCCGCGCGATGTTCCAGGCCGCGATCGACGCGAGCGTGCCCGTCCGCCCGGTCACCCTGAGCTATCTCCAGCACGGCAGGCCGAGCGCGGTCGCCGGATTCCTCGGCGACGAGGGCTTCGTCCCCTCCCTGCACCGGGTGGCGCGGGCGGACGGCCTGGCCGTCCGGATCCGCGCCCACGCACCGCTGCCCACCGGCCCCGGCAGCGACCGGCGGGAACTCGCGGCGGCCGCGCAGGAGTCGGTCTTCCGGGACCAGCCGAGGCGCCATGGCTGACTGGCTCGACCCCTATGTGGCGTTCCTGCAGGGCCTGTTGGACTCGCCCTGGCTGTGGCTGGTCATCTTCGGCACGGCCGCCCTGGACGCCCTGCTTCCGTTCATGCCGAGCGAGGGCACGGTCGTCACCGCCGCCGTCCTGATCGGCGCCGACCCGGGCCGCCTCGCCCTGCTTACGGTCCTGGCCGCGGCGGGCGCGGTCGCGGGCGACCTCGGCGGGTACGGAGTGGGGCGCCGCGCGGGCCCCCGCCTGACGGCTCTGCTGCTCCGCGGTGAGAAGGGCAGGTGCCGCCTCGCCGCCGCCCACTCCCTGGTCGCGCGGCACGGAGCGCTGCTGATCGTGGCCGGGCGGTACGTCCCGGGCGGGCGTGTGGTGACCGGCCTGAGCACGGGCGGCGTCCGCTATCCCGTACGCCGCTTTCTCCTCTTCGACGTGATCGGAGCGAGCGTCTGGGCCGTCCTCAGCGTGGCCGTCGGCGCCCTCGGCGGAGCCGCCTTCGCCGACCGCCCCGTGTACGGCCTGCTGCTCTCGTTCGGCACGGTCGTGCTCCTGACGCTCACGGGGGAGTGGGTACGGAGACGGGGCCGGGGCCGATGGGCCCGCCGCCTGGTGTTGCGCAAGCCGACTGATGAGTCAGTCGCCATCGCAACACCGCCGGAGTGTCCGCTCAAAGCCCAGCATTAGAGGGGAAGCGACAGAAGGGGCAGGAGGAGCGTGTTGCGGTTATCTCAACACGCGGGTACGGTCGTCCACCATGCAGCAGGAACCGGGAAGCCGAGTCGGTGACACCGGCGGCGAGGTGGCGGAACGCGTCCGTCAGGTGATCGCCGCCGTCGGCGTCAGCCAGCGCGAGTTCGCGCGCCGTATCGTCATGGACCCGTCCAAGCTCTCCCGCTCCCTGAGCGGAGCCCGCCGCTTCACCGTCGCCGAGCTGGCCCGCGTCGCGGACACCGGGAACGTCGACGCGGCCTGGCTGCTCGGCTCAGGCGGCCGGCCGGACGAGGCCGCCACGGGACGGGCCGCGGCACGTACACGGCGTACGGCGGGACCGGCGCCGGCGGACGGCGGGCGGCCGTTGCAGATCGTGCGGGAGACGGTCCGGCTCATCGCCGAACGCGGCTTCCACGCGGTCCGGGTCGCCGACATCGCCGAGGCCTGCGCCACCAGCACCGCCGCGATCCACTACCACTTCCCGGGCCGTGACGACCTGCTCGAAGCGGCCGTGCGCTGGTGCATGGACGAGGACACCGCCCGCCGCGCCGCCCACATCGCGGAAGCGGCCGATGTGGCGGGCGAACTACGGCAGTTGATCGAGCTGCAGACCCCGGACACCCGACGGCAGCGCCGCCAGTGGAGCGTCTGGCTCGACCTGTGGGCGGAGGCCGCCCGCTCCACCGTCGTGGGCCGGCTGCACGTCGAGTACTACCGGCAGTGGCGCGAGACCGTCGCCGACGTCATCCGCCGAGGCGTCGCCGCCGGAGCCTTCCGCCCCGTCGACCCGGAGGCCGCCGCGCTCACCCTGACCGCCCTGATCGACGGCCTCGCCTCCCAGGTCCTCGCGACCACCCCGGGCGAACCCGGCACGAGCGCGGACGACATGCGGCGCGCCCTGCTCGCCCACGTCGAGACGGCGCTCGCCGCGCGCTGAGCGCAACCCCCGCCCCCGGGCAGCACCCCAACGACTTCTTCATACCCCGTCATATCCCGTCATGTCCCGTACCAGAAAAGGGAGTTCAGCATGCCCATGAACCAGGACGTCATCATCACCGCCGCGCTCACCGGCGCCGGCGACACCGTCCGCAAGAGCCCGCACGTGCCCGTCACGCCCGAGCAGATCGCCAAGTCCGCCGTCGAGGCCGCCGAGGCCGGGGCCGCCGCCGTGCACATCCACGTACGCGACCCCGAGACCGGCGCCCCCTCCCGCGACCCGCGGCTCTACCGCGAGACCGTCGAGCGGATCAAGGAGACCGGCACCGACGTCATCATCAACCTCACCGCCGGCATGGGCGGCGACCTCGTCGTCGACCCCGTCCAGCCCCTGGAGAAGCTCGGCGAGCTGCCCGGCACCGACCTCGTCGGCGGCCTCGACCGGCTCCCGCACGTCGACGAACTGCTCCCCGACATCTGCACCCTCGACTGCGGCTCCCTCAACTTCGGCGAGAACCTCTACGTCTCCACCCCCGAGATGCTCCGCCAGGGCGCCCGGCGCATCCAACAGCTCGGCGTACGACCGGAGTTGGAGATCTTCGACACCGGCCACCTGTGGTTCGCCAAGCAGCTGCGCGAAGAGGGACTGCTCGACGACCCCACCGTCTTCCAGCTCTGCATGGGCATCCCGTGGGGCGCGCCCGCCGACCCGGGCGTCCTGCAGTCCATGGTCAACATGCTCCCCGAGAACGCCCAGTGGGCCAGCTTCGCCATCGGCCGCATGCAGATGCCCTGGGTCGCCCAGTCCATCCTGCTCGGCGGGCACGTCCGCGTCGGCCTGGAGGACAACCTCTACCTGGGCAAGGGCAACAAGGCCAGCAACGCCCAACTCGTCGAGCGCGCCGTGCAGATCACCGAGTCCATCGGCGCCCGTGTCGTCAGCCCGGACGAGGCCCGCGTGAAGCTCGGCCTCAAGCCCCGCGCCTGACCCCTTCGCAAGCACCCCGAACACCCCTGCCCGAGGACCCCTCATGACCGCAATCAACACCCCCGCCGCCCCCTGCGCCCCCGAGGACGTCACCCGCGTCGCCTGCATCGGCGCCGGCGTGATCGGCGGCGGCTGGGTCGCCCACTTCCTGGCCCGCGGGTACGACGTCACCGCCTGGGACCCGGCCCCCGACGCCGAGCTGAAGCTGCGCCGCCTCGTCGACGCCGCCTGGCCCGCGCTCACCCAGCTCGGCCTCGCCGACGGCGCTTCCCGCGACCGGCTCACCGTGGCCGCCACCCTCGAAGAGGCCGTCGCCGACGCCCAGTTCGTGCAGGAGAGCGCCCCCGAGAAGCTGGAGCTCAAGCGCGACCTGCTCGCCCAGCTGGACGCGGCCGCCCCGGCCGGAGCCGTCATCGCCTCCTCGACCTCCGGCTACCCGATGACCGACATGCAGACCACCGCCGCCGACCCCGGCCGCCTGGTCGTCGGCCACCCCTTCAACCCGCCGTACCTGATCCCGCTCGTCGAGGTCGTCGGCGGCGAGCGGACCGCCGAGCACGCCGTGAACTGGGCCTCCCGCTTCTACGACGTGGCCGGCAAGTCCGTGATCACCATGAAGGCCGAGGTGCCCGGCTTCATCGCCAACCGCCTCCAGGAAGCCCTCTGGCGCGAGGCCCTGCACATGGTTGCCAACGGCGAGGCCACGGTGCGGGAGATCGACGACTCCATCACCGAGGGCCCCGGCCTCCGCTGGGCGTTCATGGGCCCGATGCTCACCTTCGCGCTCGCGGGCGGCGAGGGTGGCATGGCGCACATGCTGGACCACTTCGGCCCCTCCCTGAAGTCCCCGTGGACCCGCCTGGAGGCCCCGGAGCTGGACAAGAAGCTGTACGACGCCGTGGTCGAGGGTTGCGACGAGGAGGCCGGGGAACGCACCATCGCGGACCTGGTGGCCGAACGCGACCAGGGCGTCATCGACGTCCTGCGCGCGACCGGCCGCCTGCCGCAGCAGCGGCGTGCCCAGCGCGCCGCACAGCACGAAAAGCACCAGGAGACCGCATGACCACCACCCCCGAGCAGGCCCTCCCCCTGCTGCACCGCACGGTCAGGCCGGAGTGGATCGACTACAACGGCCACATGAGCGAGGCCTTCTACGTCCTCGTCTTCGGCCACGCCACCGACGCCATGATGATCGAGGCGGGCCTGCACTCCGCGTACCGCGAGTCCAGCGGCTGCTCCCTCTACACCGTCGAGTCGCACATCCGGTACCTGAACGACGTCCCCGAGGGCGCCCACCTCGCCGTACGCACCCGGATCCTCGGAGCCGCCGCGAAGAAGGCGCACTTCGTGCACGAGCTCTTCGTCCTGGACGAGGCCGAGTCCCCGGTCCCCGAGGGCGCCGAGCCGGTGGCCACCAGTGAGCTGCTCGCCCTCCACGTCGACCAGCAGGCCGGCCGCACCACGCCCTTCCCGGACGAGATCCAGGCCCGGCTGACCTCCTTCACGGAGGCGGCCCCCGACTGGGCGGGACGGTCCATCGCCCCCGTGGCCTGACCGCCCACACCCCGAACGGGTCCTGCCCCCATCCCCCGGGGGCGGGGCCCGTTCGCCTGCTCACAGGTGTCGTACGGACGCCCCTGCACGGGCACGGCGCGGACGGCGGGCCGCACGGGCACGGCGCGGACGGCGGGCCCTCAGGGAGCCGGGTTGGACAACGCGATCGCGGCCGTGATCAGTCCGAGCACGATCCAGCCGAACCACAGCCAGCCGTTGCTGCCGAGGGCGACCGTGTAGCCCGTCACCGCGACGAGCGCTCCGACGGTGGCCACCCCCATCGTCTTCGTGGAACTGGGCATCTTCGTGGAACCGGGCATCGCAACACCCTCCTCGCGCCCGAGCAGACACCCGGCCGGTGTCCACCGGTGACCTGGTGCCATGGTCTCGCGCCCGGGCCCGGTTCCGCCAGCGTGCGTAACAGAAGGCCCCCGGAACTGCGCGTTCCGAGGGCCTGATCGGTGCACTCCTCAGCCGCTCAGGTACACCTTGGCGTCGGATGCCTTGTGCCAGCCGGTCGTGACCTTGGTCTTGGCGCCGCCGCAGTCCTTGTCCTTGACGGTCGGACCGTTCGGCACGAACACGACCTTGCTGCGGACGCAGCGGTCGTTGTTCTTGTTGTCGTTCAAGGTGCCGGTGACCTGGCGCATTCCGTTCGAGGAGCACTCTCCGTACTCCAGCGTGCCCCCGTCGATCCTGATCGTCTCGCCCCTGCAGACCGGCGCCCGCACGCTGCTCGCCGAGCCCTGTGCGCCCCCGGCCGGAACGGCGAACGCGGCCGTGCCCAGAGCGGCGGCCGCTACCACCAGGCCCGTACGGATCTTGCTCACCATGATTTCTTCCCCCTGGTCGCCCTGCCGTGCAGCGACAGCCGCTGCACAAGACCCAAGGAACCCCGTGCCGCCGACGGAAGAAAAGGTCTTTCGGGCACGACCGAAACCGCCCTCCAGGGCGACCGAAACCGCGCCTAGTGCCCTCGCGCGTTCAGCGAGGCCAGATACGCGTTGTACGCCTCCAGCTCCTTGTCGCCGTCCCGGTCCGCCGCGCGGTCCTTGCGGCGGGCCTCGCGCTCCTCCGACTTGCGCCACTGGAACAGCAGCGCCACGAGCACCACCACCGACGGGATCTCACTGAACGCCCAGGCGATGCCACCGGCCGCCTCCTGGTCGGCCAGGGCGTCGATGCCGAGCGAGGCCGGCGGGTTCATGTACGTACCGACCATCGGCTGGGTCGCCATCATCAGCGCGATGCCGAAGAACGCGTGGAACGGCATGCCGGCGAACAGTTCCAGCATCCGCATCACATAGCCGGGCCGGTGCGGCCCTGGGTCGACGCCCATGATCGGCCAGAAGAACACCATGCCCACCGCGAGGAAGTGCACCATCATCGCGATGTGCCCCGGCGTGGAGCTCATCAGGAAGTCGAAGAGCGGCGTGAAGTACAGCGCGTACAGGCTCGCGATGAACAGCGGGATGGTGAACGCCGGGTGCGTGATCACCTTCATGTACCGGCTGTGCAGCAGCATGAGCAGCAGCTCACGGGGACCCTTGCGCCCACGCCCCGCGACCGGCAGCGCCCGCAGCGCAAGCGTGATCGGCGCGCCCAGGAGCAGCAGGATCGGCGACAGCATGCTGATCACCATGTGCTGCACCATGTGCACGCTGAACATGACCATGCCGTAGTCGTTCAGCTTGGTGCACATCACCAGGGCGACGGTCAGCACACCGAGCACGAACGAGATCGCCCGGCCCACCGGCCAGGAGTCGCCGCGGCGCCGCAGCCGCACCATGGCCCATCCGTACAGGCCGAGCGCCAGCAGGCAGCCCACCAGGAAGAACGGGTCCGAAGAGAACTGAAGGGCTCGGCCCAGCGTGAACGGCGGCAGATCCATCATCATGCCGTGCCCGCTGTGATCCATCCGCTGCTCCTGATTCGTGCCGGTTGTCCGAACCAGAGTAGAACCGCCCCCGGCCGGGAGTTCGGCCGGGGGCGGTTCGGGACAGCCGGGGTCAGAGGACGGTCTCGGCCTCCGCGTACCGGTCGGCGGGCACCGTCTTCAGCGTCTCCACGGCCTGCGCGAGCGGCGCCATGATGATCTCGGTGCCCTGCAGCGCGGTCATCATGCCGAACTCCCCGCGGTGCGCGGCCTCGACGGCATGCCAGCCGAAGCGCGTGGCGAGCACACGGTCGTACGCGGTGGGGGTGCCGCCGCGCTGCACATGGCCGAGGATCACCGGCCGGGCCTCCTTGCCGAGGCGCTGCTCCAGCTCGATGGAGAGCTGACGCGCGATGCCCGCGAACCGCTCGTGGCCGTAGATGTCCTTGCCGCCCTCGTCGAACTCCATCGAACCGGCGCGCGGCTTGGCGCCCTCGGCGGCGACGACGATGGCGAACTTCTTGCCGGCCTCGAAACGGGCGCCGACCTTCGCGGTCAGCTCTTCGATGTCGAAGGGCCGCTCGGGCACGACGATCGCGTGCGCGCCGGCGGCCATACCGGAGTTGAGCGCGATCCAGCCGGTGTGGCGGCCCATGACCTCGACGATCAGGACGCGCTGGTGCGACTCGGCGGTGGTCTTCAGGCGGTCGAGCGCCTCGGTGGCGACGCCGACCGCGGTGTCGAAGCCGAAGGTGACGTCGGTGACCGCGATGTCGTTGTCGATGGTCTTCGGCACGCCGACGATCGGAAGACCGGCGTCGGAAAGCAGCCGCGCCGCCTTCAGCGTGCCCTCACCGCCGATCGGGATGATCGCGTCGAGCCCGAGCTCCGAGACGTGGCCCTTGGCCCGCTCGACGCCGTCCCGCAGATGCGCGGGCTGGACGCGGGACGAGCCGAGGATGGTGCCGCCGCGCGCGAGGATGCCGCTGACGGCGTCGAGGTCGAGCTTGCGGTAGTCGCACTCGAGCAGGCCCTTCCACCCGTCGTGGAAGCCGATGACCTCGTCGCCGTGGTCGGCGACGGCACGGTGCACGACCGAGCGAATGACCGCGTTGAGGCCGGGGCAGTCGCCGCCGGAGGTGAGGACACCAATACGCATGACCCAAGAACCCTTGCAACGTGGGGCGGATGACCGGACCACGTCGTCCGGCTAAGACAGCGTCACCCTACTAGTGCGAAGCGACGGCGCCGAATCCGTTCCAAGGGCCGGTCTTTGTCCAAGACGACAAAAACGCCTCAGGGGTCGTGAAGACCCCTGAGGCGTCCGCTCAAGCGTGCTGAGGCCCGCTCAGGCGGGCCGGTCGGACCCGCTCATGCGGTGGTCGACCCGCTCAGGCGGGCTGGGTGGCGGCCGCGATCCGCTCGGTGCGCAGTGCCTCGTACCAGCGGTCGTCGACCTGCGGCAGCGCGTTCACGTCGAGCGCGAGGCGCAGCAGCATGTCGGCGATCTGCGGGTTCCGGGCGAGCACCGGACCGTGCATGTACGTGCCGAACACCGTGTCGTTGTACGCGCCTTCGGTGCCGTCGCCGGTGCCGTTGCCCTTGCCGAGGCGGACCCGGGCGAACGGGCGGGCGGTCGGGCCGAGGTGCGTGACGCCCTGGTGGTTCTCGAACCCGGTCAGCTGCGGCAGGCCCAACGGCTCGTCGATGTCCGCCAGTACGTCACCGACGCAGCGCTCGGCCTCGCCGCGGGTGGACGTCACGTCGAGCAGGCCGAGGCCGGGCTCGCGCTGGCCGAGGTCGTTGATGAACTCGTGGCCGAGGATCTGGTAGCCCGCGCACACCGAGAACACGATCGCGCCGTTGGCGACCGCGCGGCTCAAGTTGCCGTCGCGGCGCAGCCGTTCGGCGGCGAGCCGCTGCGGGCGGTCCTCGCCGCCGCCGATCAGGTAGATGTCGCCGGAGGTCGGCACCGGCTGGTCGCTGCGTACGTCGTGGCGCTCCACGTGCAGCCCGCGCTGGTTGGCGCGGCGCTCCACGACGAGGGCGTTGCCCTGGTCGCCGTAGGTGCTCAGCAGGTCCGGGTAGACCCACACCAGGCGAAGACTGTTGTCACTCATGCTTGAAGGTCCTCAATCCTTGAAGTGCCTTGAGGCGCGGGTCAGTTGCCGACGCGGCGGCGCAGGTCCTGGAAGGCGGTGTAGTTGGCGATCGCCTCGATCCGCCCGGGCGGAGCCAGCTGCACGGCCTCGTCGACGGTGTCGCAGACCCGGAACTCCAGACCGGCCACTTCGAGGCGTACGGCCAGGTCCAGCCTGCGGTCGCCGATCACGAAGATCGGGTGCCCGGCGAGACGGGTGTAGTCGACGTCCCACAGCCAGGAGGTGTCCGTGCCGTCGGCGCCGCGCGCGTTCACCGAGAGGATCACCGGCGTAGGCGGCGGGTCGATCAGCGAGAACGTCTCCAGCCAGCCGGCCGGGTTCTTCGCGAGCAGCAGCCGCAGGTCGCGGTTCATGAACTGCACGACGTCGTACCGCCCGGCGACCGCCTGCACCTGGTGCATCCGCTCCAGGGCGACCTGCGGCGGCACCCCGAAGGCGGCGGCGACGGCGGCGGAGCTGGTGGCGTTGGCCTTGTTGGCGCGGCCGGGCAGCTGGAGCTGGATCGGCCAGGCGGAGCCGTGCGGGTCGAGCACGTGGTCGCCGTTGAGCGCCCAGCTCGGCGCGGGGCGGCGGAAACCGCACTCGCCGCAGAACCAGTCGTCGCCGGGGCGCTGCATCACGCCACCGCAGGACGGGCAGGACCAGGCGTCGTCCTTCCACTCCTGGCCCGCAGCGACCCACACCACGTTCGGCGAGGAGGACGCGGCCCACACCACGAGCGGGTCGTCGGCGTTGGCGATGATCGTCGCCTTGGAGCCGGCCAGGCCCTCGCGCCACCTCTCGGCCAGCATGCGGGTCTCGGCGGCCCGGTCGAGCTGGTCGCGGGAGAGGTTGAGCAGGGCGATGGCCTTCGGGGCCACGTCGCGCGCGACTCCGGCGAGGTACTTCTCGTCGACCTCGATCACACCGAACTTGGCGTCCGAACCACCGGCGAGCGCCGACGTGATGCCCGCGGGCATGTTGGCGCCGAGCGCGTTGGACACTACGGGTCCGGCGGCGCCGAGCGCCTCCGCGATGAGCCGTGTGGTGGTGGTCTTGCCGTTGGTCGCCGAGACCAGCACCACATCGAGGTGCTGGGCGAGCCGGCCGAGCAGATCCGGGTCGAGCCTCAGGGCCACACGGCCGCCGATCACCGAACCGCTGCCGCGGCCGGCCGCCCGCGACACCGCCGCGGCCGCCTTGCCGGCCGTCACGGCCAGCTTGGCCCGCGGCGACAGCGGGTCCACACCACCCGGGTTTGCTGCCATCGTCCTTGCTCCTCCTTGCTTCCGGCGCCGCGCCTGCCCCCGGCACTGGTCGCCTCAGCCTATCGAGATCCCCGCCGCTGCCCGAACTGCGGCACCGTGACGCCCGCCGCAGTACACCGGAACGTACCCTTGACCGCTATGCGACACGGATCGATCCCCGGCAGTTCCGGGCGCGTACGGCCCCTGACTCTGCTCGGCGACCCCGTGCTGCACGGGCCCTGCGAGGACGTCACCGAGTTCGGCCGCGAACTGTCGGGGCTGATCGACGACCTGTTCGCGACCATGTACGCCGCCGATGGCGTGGGTCTCGCCGCCAACCAGATCGGTGTCCCGCGGCGGGTGTTCGTCTACGACTGCCCGGACGACGAGGACCGCCGCCACCTCGGGCACGTGGTCAACCCGCGCCTGATCGATGCCGACGGCGACACCGTACGCGGCCCCGAGGGCTGCCTCTCCCTGCCGGGCCTGGAGGCGTCCACTCCACGGTTCGACCGAGCCCTGATCGAAGGCGTGGACCGCCACGGCGAGCCGGTCCGCATCGAGGGCACGGGGTGGTTCGCCCGGTGCCTCCAGCACGAGTGTGACCACTTGTCGGGCACGGTCTACCCGGACCGGCTTGCGGGGTGGCGCAGGGCACGCGTCCTCCGGGCGGTCCGCCGAGCGCCGTGGGGGGCGCGCTAAGCCTTCCCCACCCCGCCCCTTCCCGAAAGACTGCCGTCGGCTGTCGTCCGTCTGCGGCGCCGTGGTGGCTGGTCGCGCAGTTCCCCGCGCCCCTGTCGGGGCTTAAATCAGCCCCTCCGGCGTTTGAGGAGCGGGGGTCCGGGGGTTGGCCCCCGAAGCTGCCGCAGGCTTACGGGAAGGGGCGGGGAGGGGCTCAAATTGAGCCCGTCCGGCACTTGAGGACGAGCCCGCAGGGGCGACCGGCGTGCACCGAGCCGACGGTGCGGGTCAGAACCCGGGCCCACCCTCCCGATCCCCCGCGGCAGCCAACCGCCCCCACAAAAGATCCGCCAGATCCCGCACCAACTCGGCCCGGCTGCAAGGCCGTTCACCCAGCCACCAGTCACCCGCCGCGTGCATCATGCCGACGATCCCGTGCCCCCACACCCGCGCGAGCCGCTCGCTGTCCGAACCGAGGTCGACCCGCTCCGCGATCACCTGGGCCAGCTCCTCGCCCAGCCTGCGCAGCAGCGGCGCCGAGTGGCGGCCCACGTCGAAGCCCTGCTCGCCGGGCGAGGCGGACTCGGCGGGGTGCATCAGAAAGCGGTAGACCTGCGGCGCGCCCTCGATGGCCGCGAGGTACGTGTCGAGCGTGGACTCGACGCGCGCACGGCGTTCGGACGGGGCGTCCAGAGCGGCCCGCAGGGAGGCGAGGAGCGCGTCGGTGTGGCGCTTGGCGAGGGCCGCGTAGAGCCCGCCCTTGTCGCCGAAGTGCCGGTACAGGATGGGCTTGGTGATGCCGGCCTCGGCGGCGATGGCGTTCATCGACGCTCCGGGGCCGTCGCGCAGCACGACCCGGTCGGCGGCCTCGAGCAGCTCCCGCTTGCGGCGTTCGGCCGCCAGGGCCTGCTCGGTCCGTTCAGTCGTGTCCATGGTGTTTCTCCCCGCCCGTGCGATTCCGTGACGCAACGCGCAACGTAGCACCCGCCGGTTCGGGTCCTCGAACACATCGAACGCCACTGCGGAGTTGACAGGCGCTACTGGCGGGTAACAGACTCTTGTTACCGCAAGTAACAAGGTGTTGGAGGGGACGGGCATGGCCGAGTTCACCATGGACCTGAACGACGAGCAGAAGGAGGTCCGGGACTGGCTGCACGGCTTCGCCGCCGATGTGATCCGTCCCGCCGCCGCCGAGTGGGACGAGCGCGAGGAGACCCCCTGGCCCGTCATCCAGGAGGCCGCCAAGCTCGGCATCTACTCCCTGGACTTCTACGCCCAGCAGTTCTTCGACCCGACCGGACTCGGCATCCCCATGGCGATGGAGGAGCTGTTCTGGGGCGACGCGGGCATCGCCCTGTCCATCGTCGGCACGGGCCTCGCCGCCGTCGGCGTCCTCGCCAACGGCACCGAGGAGCAGATCGGCACCTGGGTCCCGCAGATGTACGGCGACCCGAACGACGTGAAGGTCGCCGCCTTCTGCTCCTCCGAGCCGGACGCCGGCTCCGACGTCGCCTCGATGCGCACCCGCGCGGTGTACGACGAGGCCAAGGACGAGTGGGTCCTCAACGGCACCAAGACCTGGGCGACCAACGGCGGTATCGCGAACGTCCACGTCGTCGTCGCCTCCGTCGACCCCGAGCTCGGCTCCAAGGGGCACGCCTCCTTCATCGTGCCGCCGAACACCGAGGGCCTCTCGCAGGGCCAGAAGTTCCAGAAGCACGGCATCCGTGCCTCGCACACCGCCGAGGTCGTCCTGGAGAACGTCCGCGTGCCCGGCCACTGCCTGCTCGGCGGCAAGGAGAAGCTGGACGAGCGCCTCGCCCGCGCCCGCGAGAAGGCCAAGAAGGGCGGCGAGCGTGTGAAGAACGCCGCGATGGCCACCTTCGAGGCGTCCCGCCCGGCCGTCGGCGCGATGGCGGTCGGCACCGCGCGTGCCGCGTACGAGGAGGCGCTGGAGTACGCGAAGACGCGTGAGCAGTTCGGCCGCCCGATCATCGACAACCAGGGCGTCGCCTTCCAGCTCGCCGACATGGCCACCCAGGTCGACGCCTCCCGGCTGCTTGTCTGGCGCGCCTCCTGGATGGCGTCGACGGGCAAGAAGTTCGAGAACGCCGAGGGCTCGATGTCCAAGCTGTACGCCAGCGAGACGGCCAAGAAGGTCACCGCCCAGGCGATCCAGATCCTCGGCGGAAACGGCTACACGCGTGAGTACCCGGTCGAGCGGATGCACCGCGACGCCGCGATCTACACGATCTTCGAGGGCACCAGCGAGATCCAGCGCCTGGTCATCGCCCGCACGCTCTCCGGTCTGCCGATCCGCTAGATCATCCGGCCTGTACGCGCGTACGCCGCGGCCCCCACCCGTGCTCGGGCGGGGGCCGCAGTGCGCTCACCGCTCAGGCGTTGGGGCGCTTTCCGTGGTTGGCGCCCTTCTTCTTACGGGCGCGGCGCTTGTTCCCTCGCTTGGACATGGAGGCGGCTCCTTGCCGTACGTGCCGACTGTTTCCGGACATGTCGGCGTGCTGGCCAGTGTAGGGAGAGGTGGTCCGAGGCCGCATCCGAAGCGGGGGCGATGAGTCGCCGACGCCGGGGGAGTCGGTAAGGGTGAGGACGGTGCTCCGTCATCGGCACCCTCGTAACGCCCACGCGAAAGGCTGCGCTCATGTCCTTCACCCACGTCCTCGCGGTCGCCCCCGTGCGTGACATCGACGCCTCGGTCGCCTGGTACGAGCGGCTCCTCGGCCGCGCCGCCGACTCCCGCCCGATGCCCGGCCTCGCCGACTGGCACATCGCGCCGTACGCCTGGCTGCAGGTCTTCCAGGCGCCCGAGCAGGCCGGTCGCACCCTGGTGAACCTCGTCGTGGACGACCTCGACAAGGCCCTCGCGGACCTCGTGGCCCGCGAGATCACCCCCGGCCCGGTCACGCCCGGCGCGCAGCGCGTCCGCTTCGCCGCCGTCGAGGACCCGGACGGCAACCGGGTCACCCTGATCGAGAACCCGGCGTCCTAGACGGCCCTGGCCGGCGATCCGGCGTTGTCAGTGGTCGCACCTAGGCTCTGTGCCGAGACCGCCCGCGAGCCCGTCGCCGGCTGACGGCTCCCGCGCCCCAGTTCGTACGCCTTCCGGTCCCGCCAGCCCGTACCGTCCCAGACGATCAGGTCGACGGCGGTCACGGGCGCGGTCAGCGGCAGCTCCGGTGCCAGTTCGGCCTCCACTGCGTCGTACGCGCGGCGGCAGGTGTCAGGGCCCGCGTCGTTGGCGAGGGTCAGATGCGGCGCCAACGGGGCCGCGCCGAAGATCCCTCGGTACGGCAGCGCCTCCGGCCAGCACGCCATCAGGTGCTTGGTGAGCGCGGTGACCGGCGCGTGCGGCCACGGGTCCAGATACAGCACACCGGGGTAGCGGCCGAACTCGGCGAAGGTCAGCTCGAACGCCTCGTGCCCGGCGAAGAGCGCGCCGAGCCGGGCGTCCGTCGCCGCGTCGATGCGGCTCGCGTGCAGAAAGGGGTAGAGCACCGTGACATGCGCGGGGAAGGGAGCCCGCACCAGCGGGTCGGCCGCGGGCACCTTGATGGTGAGCGCGGTGTCACCGGGACGGTCCGGCCAGCCGTGCGCGCCCTCGTCCGTGCCGCTCACGCCGGGGTCTGGACGTCGAGGTGCCCCAACACCTCGTCCACCAGGCGCTGTTCGGGCAGCAGCCCGTCCAGGAGGACCGTCCGCTCGGGCAGCGTGGCGACGGCGGCCGTGTACGGTTCGATCATCGCCCGGCACCACCGCTTGGCGGCGGCGTCCCGCTCCGGGTCGCCGGGCGAGACCGTGCGCTCCTCTATCCGGCGCTCCAGCTCCTCGGGCGGCACGCGCAGGAAGAAGTGGTGCAGCGTGACCCCGGCACGGTCGAAGACGCCGAAGACCTCCGCCGCGTACCGGGGGTCGACCAGCGTCATCGGCACGAGCAGCGGACGCTCGTACTCCGTGACGAGACCGAGGGCAAGCTCCGCGACCTGGCGGCGCCACAGGGGCAGATCCTGAAAGTTCCCGGTGGGCACGTCGACGATGCGGCCGAGCACCTGGCCGATGTCCTCCGGGTCGAAGACCAGCGCCTCGGGCAGCCGCCTGCGCAGGTTCGCGACCAGGGTCGTCTTGCCGCTGCCGAAGGCGCCGTTGATCCAGACGATCATCCCGGGACCGTAGCACCGGGGCCCGAACCGCCGGGCGCGCGGGCTCAGTCGAGGAGTGCGAGCACCGGCTCCAGACCCGCCGGGCGCTGCTCCACCGGCAGGTGGTCCACGAAGTGCACCGCGCAGCCGAGCCGGGCCGCGCCCCCGTCCGCCCGCCGGTCGTCACCCACCATCAACGCGTCCTCCGGTGCCACTCCGAGCGCCTGACAGGCCACCGCGAACAGCCGCGGATCGGGCTTCTGCACGCCGTGTTCGTACGACAGGACGTACGTGTCGACGTACCGGTCGAGGCCGTGCGCGCGGAAGACGGGCCGCAGGTCCCAGCCGATGTTGCTGACCACGCCGACGAGCAGTCCGCGCTCCTTGAGCGCGGCGAGCACGTCGGCGGTGTCCGGGTAGGGACGCCAGGCGGCCGGAGTCTTGTGGCGGTCGTACAGCGCCTCGTGGAGGCCGGGCGCCGGCAGGGCCACCTCGCGGGACAGCCCGGTGAACGCCGCGCGGTGCAGCTCGGCGCTCACGTCCCGGGTGGCATACAGCTCCTCCAGGTGCGCGGGGACCGTACCGGGAGGCGTGCCGCCGGGCAGCGCGCCGACGGCTTCCAGCTCGGCGACGTAGTGCCTGAACTCCTCGTCGGCAACGGCCAGTTCGGACGCGTCCAGGGTGGCGCGCAGCCAGGACTCGGTGGACTCGATACGCAGCAGGGTTCCGGAGAAGTCGAACAGCACACCCTTGATCGCCATCCCCCGATCCTCAACGCCGACACCCAACCGGTCAAGAACGCCGGGTCGGGCCCCCGCACCCGTCGTCCGTACAGCACAGCCGTGAGCGGTACGTGAGCCGAGATGCCTGCCGCCGACGAGGCTGACGGGCCATGTGCGCTGGGCGGGCCCGGGGGCCGCCTGCGGCGGTGACGGGAGGCACAGTCAGGGAAAGGAAGTGTGCCGAAGCGCCAACCCCCGGGGGCGTCGGGCGGGGATGTACAAACGGCCGGAAACGGGGCTCGCGCAGGCGACGGGCGGCACGGTCACGGCGGGCGCCGTGCGCGCTGATCCTCGGTGCCCCGGCCCGGCCCGGCCCGGCCTGGCCTGGTCGAGAACGTCCCAGCCCCGGTCCGGTCGTTCGGCGGGGCATCGTGGCCTGGCCAGGGGCGTCCCGCTCGCGTCGGCCGTCCGTACAGCACCGCCGAGCAGTACCAGGAGGGTCCGAAGAGCCAGCAGCCGGGGACGTCGGGCGGGGCAGTGTGCGCGGCCACACGGGCCCGCGCAGGCGACGGGAGGCACGGTCGCGGTGGGCTCCCGTGGGCTGGTCCCTGTGCCCCGGCCGTGCCCGGCCGGGAACGCCCCGTCCCAGTACGGTCGTTCGGCGGGAATTCGTGGCCTGCCAGAGGCGTCCCGCTCGCGTCGGCCGTCCGTACAGCACCGCCGAGCAGTACCAGGAGTGTGCCGAAGAGCTGGCAGCGGGGGACATCGGGCGGGGCAGTGTGCGCGGCCACACGGGCCCGCGCAGGCGACGGGAGGCACGGTCGCGGTGGGCTCCCGGGGGATGGTCCCTGTGCCCCGGCCGTGCCCGGCCAAGAACGCCCCGTCCCGGTCCGGTCGTTCGGTGGGGAATCGTGGCCTCGTCAGGGGCGTTCCGCTCGGGGTGTTCGTCCGTACAGCACCGCCGTGAGCAGGACCAGGAGTGTGCCGAAGAGCCAGCCGCCGAGGACGTCCGATGGCCAGTGGACGCCGAGCCAGACTCGGGTCCAGCCCACGCCGAGGACCGAGACGGTTGTCACGGTGAGCGCCGTGCGCCATACCGCGTGGCCCGCGTGGCGGAGGGCGAGGACCCACAGGACGAGGCCGCAGACGACCGTCGCCGTCATCGCGTGCCCGGACGGGAACGCCGCGAAGTGGGCGCTGTCGACCGGGTCCGGCCACGTCGGCCGCTCCCGCCCGACGGCCGCCTTCAGGCCCTGCTGGAGCAGCGTCGCGAGGAGGCAGCTCGCGCCCACCCACACGGCGAGCCGTCGGTCGCCGAGCCACCACAGCCAGACGACCAGGACCGCGCAGAGCGCGCGCATCGTCCACGTGTCCCAGATCCAGTCGGTGAGAATCCGGTTGGTCTGGGTCAGCGCCGGATTCTCGACGGCCCAGCGGTGGGTGGTGCGGGCGAGTGACGCGTCGGCGTCGAGCAGCGGCGCCCAGTCGGCCGCCACGGCGCCGACCAGCAGAGCGGTCAGCACCCCGAGCACGGCGGCGGAGACCCGGCCCGCCCGCCCCGCAAGGGGCGCCGACGGACCTTCCGCCGCGGGGGAGTTCTGGGGCGCGTCGGGGCGTGGTGCGGAGTGCATACGAAGATCCTCGCCGACGCGCGCCGGTACGGGCCAGAGCCGAACGGGAGGAAGTGGCGGCGCGGTTCAGCCGAGGGCGCTCAGACCCGGGACGAACGCGATCAGCAGCGGGATCACCGGAACCAGAGCGGCCGCCGCGGTCAGACGCAGGCGTCGGCCCGCGGTGAGCCGGGGCAGCGGCGACAGCAACCGCTGCACGCGCTGCGGCACTTCGGCCATCGTGCTGGGGCACGGGCCGAACACGCCCCGGTGCTCGTTCAGTTCGACCAGGGCGAGTGCGATTGTCAGGCGCCCGAAGCGGCGGGAGGCCACGTCGTCGGCCGCCAACTCCACGAGCCGGTGCATCTCGTCGCGGAACGCCGCGAAGACCCGTACCTGCGGAAAGCCGTTGGCGAGCGCGGCCGAGCAGTGCAGCAGCCAGTCGTGGCGGGCCTGCGCATGACCCTGCTCGTGGGCGAGCACCGCATCGAGCTGACGGCCTTTCAGACGGCGCAACGCGGCGGTGGTGATGACCAGTTGGGGCGCCGTGCCGGGCAGCCACCAGGCATCCGGACGCTCACCTTCCAGAACGACAAGCCGGTCCGTGCCGGGCTCCTCGCCGGGCAGCAGCGGGGAGCGTACGAGGAGTTCGGCGCGGCGCGCGCGGCGGCGGGCGCGCGCCCGGAACACCTCGCGGCTCAGCATCGCCGCGGTCCACACCCCGCCGAGGGCGAGCGCGACCGCGGTGGCGGCGGCCCAAGGGCCCGCGGCCGACAGGGCGTACGCCTCGACGACGCCCTGCGGGGCGGGCGCGAAGAGGTGTCCTCGCACCGCCTGCCATGCCGCGGCGGCGCTCAGCGTCATGGACAGCGCGCAGCACAGCAGCACGGTCGCGATCACGCACTGCCATACCCACAGCGCGACCACGGGTTCGCGCTCCGGCCACTCGGCGCGTGCAAGGAGTCTGGGGCCCACGACGGCGGTCAGCGCGCCGAGCATGAGCAGGGCGACGGGGACCAACATGACCCCAGCCTATGAGCGCGGGCTACCGGAGGACATGGGCTGAGCCGTCAAGTGACGCACGCCACGGATTTCGTAGGTGCGGGCGCCGACGACGGATTTCGCAGGGGGTCGGCGCACGCCACGGATTTCGCAGCGGCGAGCGTCGCGTCCGTGGCACGGAGGGCTCACATCGTCAGCAGCATCGCGAACATCCCGATGCCCATGGCGAGTCGGCAGGCGAGCGCCACCTCGGCCCGGTCACCCCAGGCCACGGCACCAAGTGGCCCGTCACCAACGCGCCCGGTACCAACTCCCCCCGCACCCGCGACCGCGCCCCCGACCGCCCCCGCAGCCGGCACGAGCCGCATCCCGGCCCCGAGCACGTACCCGGCGAAGTACAGCAGCAGCACACCGGTGACCAGGGGGGCGCCCGCCGGGCCCGCATGCGCCGCGTGCCCCGCGCCTGCCGCGGGCGCGGCCGCCATGGCCACCGCCATGTAGACCATCGCGAGGGTGCCGACGAGATGGTGCAGGTGATGCGCACGGGCGTGCCCCCGCGCGTTCCACAGCGCGCGCACCGCGGCCGCGCCGAACACCACCCCGTACGCCCACCACGCCCAGCGGGGCGGCCCGAACACCGCTGCCGGGACCGCCATCACCGCCATCCCGAACCCCATCAGGGCCTCACCGCCCGCCGCGCTGCGCTGCTCGGCGACCGGGCTGCGCATCCGCAGCAGGCAGTACGCCCCGGTCGCCGCGCACAACGCGACGAGCAGCCACCCGGCCAGTGCCGGTCCGTGCACGGCACACCTCCCCCTCCGTCACCGTCGACGCATCGGCACTCATCCGTGTCGACAGGTCGATGCCCGGTGGGGCGGTTACCTACGCGGCGCACGGGTGTACGCGGGGAGCACGCACCGGCGGAAGGGGAGCGGAAGTACGCCTGGGGGAGCGGGCGGGGAGCGGGCGGGGAGCTGGGGGAGCGTCAGCGCAGATGCACCGGCAGGGACTCGACGCCGTAGACGATGGACAGCTTGCGGAAGGAGAGCGCGTCCGGAGAGACGGCCAGCTTCATCTCGGGGAAGCGGCGCAGCAGCGCGGGGTAGGCGGCGCGCAGTTCCATCCGGGCCAGCTCAGCGCCGATGCAGCGGTGGATGCCGTAGCCGAAGGCGAGGTGGCCGGAGGCCTTGCGGTCCGGGTCGAAGGCGCCGCGGTCACCACCGGTGAAGCGCGGGTCGCGGTTGGCGCCGCTGAGGGAGCACAACATCATGTCGCCCTTCGGGATGTGCACCCCGGCTATCTCGATGTCCTCCTTCGCGAACCGCGGGAACGCCAGCTGCACCACCGTCAGATAGCGCAGCGCCTCCTCGACGAACGGCGCCGCCGCCGCGTCCTCGTCCCGGACCCGGGCGAATGCCCGCGGGTCCTGGAGGAGTACGAGCGAACCGAGCGCCAGCATGCTCGCGGTGGTCTCGAAACCGCCGGTCAGGACGCCGTCGGCGAGGCCGGCGAGCTCCTCGTCCCCGACGGTGTCGCCGTGCTCGCGGACGATCATGCCGAGCAGTCCGTCACCGGGCTTCTCGCGCTGCTTCTTCACGACGTCGCGGAAGTAGTCGAGCGAGGCCGAGGTGTGGCCGAAGGGCGCTATCGCGCCGTCGGACAGGTCGAAGCGGGCCATGCTCAGCTGCTGGAAGTCGTGCCGGTCCTCGTAGGGGACGCCGAGCAGTTCGCAGATCGTGAGGGAGGGGATCGGCAGGGCGAAGTTCTGCACGAGGTCGACCGGGCCGGGGCCGCTGCGCTCCATCGAGTCCAGGCAGTCGTTGACGATCTCGTCGATCCGCGGAGTCAGCCTGCGCAGGCGGCGCATGGTGAACTCCGGGGTGAGTATCTTGCGCAGCCGCGTGTGCACCGGCGGGTCCGCGAAGCCGAGGCCGCCGGGGTTCTGCTCCTCAAGCACGCCCGCGTTCCCCGCGATGTTGGTGAAGTCCGTGCTGAATCCGTCGGTCGCGCCGAGGACCGCCTTCACCTCCTCGTGCCCCGTGACGACCCAGGCGTCCATGCCGAACGGCAGCGGCACCTTGGAGATCGGCGCCTGCTCCTGGGTGCTGATCAGCTGCGGCGCCGGATCGAGCCCTTCGCGGCGCAGCGGCATCAGGAGTGCCTCGGGCAGGAGCGAGATCGTGGACGATCCGATGCCGTGCTTCTTGATCCTGGCCAGGTACTTGCGCCCCAGCCGAGCGGCGATGCGGGATCGGAGATTCGCCCTCAATGTGAGCTCCATGGTCGACGTACAGCCCAGACTCTCGATGCGGTCTCGGAATTAACGGGAGCGGTCAGCATAAGTGGCCGATCGGGGCCCGTGGTGACCGAGGGGCGTCTCTGGGCTGGGAATCAGGGTCGAATCAGGGACGCTCGGGCCCCGTCTCGGGGTTGCACGGATCATGGTGTGCGCTGTGGCACAGGGGGCGCGTGAGGGCGCCCCCGGGGAGTGGGGGAGCAGGGTTGCGCGCGGTACGTCACGGGCGGTGGCGCAGCGGGTGGTCGGCGGGCACCTCGACGAGCACGAGGTCGTGGCCGTCGGGGTCCTTGATCCACATCTCGATGAGGCCCCAGGGTTCCTGACGCGGCTCCCGGACGATGTCCACGCCGCCCGCCCGCAGTGCCTCGTGCGCGGCCGCGACGTCGGCGACCTGCAGCCAGAGCCGGATCCCCGGCGACGGCGCCCGCTCCGCCCGCCCGGACAGCTCCAGGAATCCGCCGCCCAGGAAGTAGACGGTGCCGCGCTCCGGCCCGGTGCCGAACTCGCGGTAGATGTCGAGGCCGAGGGTCTCGCCGTAGAAGGTGCGGCTGCGCTCGGGGTCGACGGGGCGCAGGAGGGTGCGGCTGCTCAGTACATGGACCATGAAACGGCACTGTAATGGCGCGCTAGGCTCGACGGCACCACGATCGGAGACCGCCGGGGGGCGTGTGGTGGTCCGCGCGGTACCCCTTCATACCCCCTCATACCCCGTCATACCCCGTCACAGCCACGCCGCGAGACACGAAGGGCAGCACCTCCATGGACACCGCATCCCGCACCGCCACCACCGGCGAACCGACCTTCCGTGATGCCACGGACGCCGACGTAGAGGCGCTCGTCGCGCTGATCGAGTCGGCCTACCGGGGCGATAGCAGCCGCACCGGCTGGACCACGGAGGCGGACATCCTGGAGGGGCAGCGGACGGATCCGGAGGGCGTGCGCGCGGTCGTCGAGGCACCGGACAGCCGGCTGCTCGTGGTGGAGCGGGACGGCCGTACGGTCGCCTGCTGCCAGCTGGAACACCGGGGCGACGCGGCGTACTTCGGGATGTTCGCGGTCAGCCCCCAGCTGCAGGGCGCCGGCCTCGGCAAGGTGATCATCGCGGAGGCGGAGCGCACGGCCCGCGCGCAATGGGGCGTACGACAGATGCAGATGACGGTGATCTCGGTCCGCGAGGACCTGATCGCCTGGTACGAGCGCCGGGGGTATCGCCGTACGGGCGAGATGACCCCGTTCCCGTACGGCGACGAGCGCTTCGGTGTTCCGCAGCGGGACGACCTGCAGTTCGAGCTCCTGGTGAAGCCGCTCGGCGACTGAACAGGCCGTGTCCGGAAGGGAGTTGGGCGGGGTGCCTCTGGGGTGCCTCTGGGATGCCTCTTGTATGCACCTGAGGTGGCTCAGGCGGTGAAGCGGCCGGTGCGTTTGATCTCCGGGTAGTCGGTGGTGGCGCCGTCGAGGCCGAGGGCGCGGACCAGGCGCAGATGGTCCTGGGTGTTGACGACCCAGCCGATGATCCGCAGGTCCGCCTTGCGCGCGGCCTCGACCGTCTCCAGGGCCAGACGGCGGATGTTGAGTACGAGCGTGGTGGCGCCGACGGCCACGGCCCGCTCCACGACGTCGGTGCCGTAGCGGCTGGCGACGAGCGCGGTGCGTACGCCGGGGACGAGCCGGGAGATCTCCGCGAGCGCCTCGTCGTGGAAGGAGAGCACCTCGACGCGGCTCACGAGGTCGCGCCGGTGCATCACCTCGGCGAGGGAGCGGGCGGCGGCCACGTCCTTGATCTCCGCCTGCAGCGGCGCCTTCACCGCGTCCAGGACCTCTTCGAACACCGGGATGCGCTCGCCCCGACCGGCGTCGAGGGCGCGCAGCTCGGCGAGGGTCTTCTCGGCGATCGGCCCCTTGCCGTCGGTGGTGCGGTCGACCTGCGCGTCGTGCATGACGACGAGGGCGCCGTCCTTGCTGAGGTGGAGGTCGAGCTCGATGACGTCGAGGCCGCCCTGCTCGGCGGCCACGAAGGACCTGAGAGTGTTCTCGGGCTCGACGCCCATGACTCCACGATGACCGATGGTGAGGAAGTTCAAGGGTTCACTCGCTTCCGTCGACATGCCTGACGCTGTCCAGGTGCGCCGCGATGGCGGGCGGTCCGGGAGGTCCGGCGCGACGCGGCTCGCGGCTCCGCCGGGCGCTGCCGTGAGTCCCGTTCACGGGCAGGTCGGCGGCCATTCACCGCGGTCGCGGGGCGAATGCCGAACTCGGGGTCCGAGCCACTGCGCAAGCTTGGCGAGGGTTCCTGCGGAGCGCAAGACGACGCTCGTGAACGTGTGCTTCGGGGGTCAAGGCGGTGCGCGCGCGATTCACCCGCGCTTCTCCTCCCCTCCCCTCCCCTTCCCGAAGCCCTCACGGGCCACCTCGCGGGGGCTGCCGCCCCTGGCCCCCTGGGGGCTCCGCCCCCCGGACCCCCATCCCGGGGCTGCCGCCCCTGGCCCCCTGGGGGCTCCGCCCCCCGAACCTCCCCCCCCGGGGCTGCCGCCCCTGGACCCTGCCGGGGCTGAGCCCTTGACCCCGACCGGGGCTGGGCCCGCCAGGGCTGCCGCCCCCGGGCTCCGCAGGGGCTGTGCCCTGACCTCGACCGGGGCTTGCCCCCTGAACCCCGCTGGGGGTGCGTGCTTAGCTCCTTCCGGGCCTTCGTCCCCCCGGGGCTTCGCCCCTGCCCCAATCCCCGGGTTGGGCCCCTGGTCCCGGACCGGGGCGGCGCCCAACGGGCTGCGCGCCCTTGACCCGGTCGGGGCTGCGCCGCTGACCCCAGGCGAGGCTGTGTCCCTGACCTCGACCGGGACTGCCCCTGCCCCCCGCCGGGGGGCGGCGACCTTGGCACCCTCCGGGCCTTCGCCCGCCGGGCTGCCGCCCCCGGATCCCGCACGGGGCGTATCTCCACCCCCGACTGGGGCTACGCCCCACGCGCTGCCGCCCCAGAGCAGACCGCCGGGGCTGCCCCTGCCCCCCGCCGGGGCTGCGTGCTTGGCCCGCTCCGGGTGTTCGCCCGCCGGGCTGCCGCCCCCGGTTCCCGCACGGGGCGAATCCCCACCCCCGACTGGGGCTACGCCCCACGCGCTGCCGCCCCAGAGCAGACCACCGGGGCTGCCGCCCTGGACCCCGCACGGGGCTTCGCCCCTGCCCCCGACCAGGCCTTCGCCCGCCGGGGCTGCCGCCCCTGACCCCGACCGGGCTGCGCACTTGGCCTCGACCGGTGCCTGCGCCCCCGACACCCGCCGGGGGCTGGGCCCCTGCCCCATCCCCGGGGCTGCGCCCCTGACCCCCGATCGCGCTTCGCGCTCGTCCTCAAGCGCCGGACGGGCTGGATCTTGGCTCACCTTCCAGCCCTGGACCGGCACAACCTTCCCCTCCGGGCCGAGGCGCAGGGGGAGAGGAGAAGCCGTGAGCCCGGGGAGGCCCCGGGGCGTAGGCCCAGCAGCCGACCGCCGCAGGCCACGGAGCCAGCCCCGCGGGCACAGCTAGACGCAGCTAGACACAGCCGCGAACGGGCGCGACGCGCCAGCTCAGTCCGCAAGGCGCCCGGCGGCGCCGAGCACGCCAATCCCTCCCCCAGCGCGCCCGGCGTGCACCGAGTCGACAGGGCGGGACGGTCAAGGGGGGCCTACAACCCCTCCAAATCCCCCAGCATCGCCTCTGCCAGCTCCACCTCCGAGATCAGGCGCCGCTCGCTCCAGCGCAGGGCGATCTGCGGGTGGCCCCAGGCCTCCACCCCGTCGGCCCGCGCCAGAGCATCCCGTACCTCCTTCAACTCGCCCCGCGTACGCGCCACATGCTCGTGCACCAGAGCCCGCAGCTGCTCCGGCTGTGTGAGATGGCCGAGCCAGACGCGCAGCAGCAGTGGGTGCTTGAGGACCGGGGCGCCCGGGTCCTGGCCCGCGCTCGCCCAGCGGGACAGGGCGGTGCGGCCCGCGTCCGTGATCGCGTACGCCCGCTTGGCGCGCGGCTCCTCCGGGCCGGAGCGGCGTGACGTGGCGTAGCCGCAGGACTCCAGGCGGCGCAGCTCGGCGTAGATCTGGCTGATCGCGGGCGACCAGTAGAAGAAGCGGAGGGAGGAGTCGGCCCACTTCTTCAGCTCGTAGCCCGTGCGCTCGCCGGGGAACGAGAGCAGGCCGAGCACCGCCCAGGCCGTCGGCGGCAGACTCTCGCCCGGGTCACCCGGGTCACCCGGGTCACCCGGGTCGCCCAGGTCAGCCGGGTCCACCGGATCGGCCGGGTGCGCTGTCGACTCGTGATCGCCCTTGCTCATGGCCGCATTGAAGGCGGCGGTGCGGCCGGGCGCAATCCCCTGTCGTATGCCTTGCCACTTCACCCCCCTCCCGCTACACCTGACTATTAGTCATATGGCTGGTAGAGGTATCGAGGCACCGTATCGAGGCACCGCGTCGAGGCAAACGCAGACCCACTCAACTCCCAGGAGGCGGCGTGAAGTTCTCCGTGATCTTCGAGGCGCAGCTGGCGGATCCGACCGTCGAGCGCGAGCACCAGGTGATCCGTGACTGCGTCGAACAGGCCGTGCTCGCCGAGGAGATGGGCTTCGACCGCGTCTGGGCGGTCGAGCACCACTCCCTCAAGTGGTACGCGCACATGAGCGCCCCGGAGATCTTCCTCACCTGGGTCGCCGCGAAGACCAGCACGATCCGGATCGGGCACGGTGTGGTCTGCATGCCGTTCGCCTTCAACCACCCCGCGCGCGTGGCCGAGCGCGCCGCCATGCTCGACCTGCTCTCCGGCGGCCGCGTCGACCTGGGCGCGGGCCGCGGCGGCACGCTGCAGGAGACCTCGCTGTGCGGCGTGGACCGGGACCGCACCACGCAGGAGGTCGAGGAGGCGCTCAGGATCATCGGAAAGGCCTGGGAGAAGGACGAGCTGGAGCACCACGGCGAGCTGCTCGACATCGACCCGCACCCGATCCTGCCGCGCCCGAAGCAGACGCCGCACCCCCCGCTGTTCCTCGCGTGCAGCCGTACGGAGACACTGCGGCAGGCGGCCGAACTCGGCATCGGGGCCCTCGTGATGGGCTTCGCCGGGCCCGAGTCGATCAAGGAGATGCGGACCGCGTACGACACCGCGCGGGCGGAGCGCGGCAGTGAACGCCTCGTCTCCTCTGTCGTCAACGACCACTTCTCCGTACTCTGTCCGACGATCGTGCTCGACGACGGCGAGACGGCACGGAGCATCGGCATCCGAGGGCAGCGGTTCTTCGCGCAGTCGATCGGCCACTGGTACGGCGGGGCGGGCGTTCCCGACGAGGCCGTGGTCGAGGGCGCCGACGAGGCCGAGGAGATGCGCCGGGCCGCCGAGCAGGTCGTGGCCCGACTGCACGAGCACAGCATTCCGGTACGCCCCAACGCCACGGCCACCTTCAACGCGGACCACGCCTACGGCACCGCGGACGACGCGATTCGCTACGTCGAGCGGCTCCGCGACGCGGGCGCCGACGAGATCATGTGCCTGATCCAGATGGGCACGGTGCCGCAGGAGGCCTGCATGGAGACCATCCGGCAGTGGGGCGAGAAGGTGATTCCGCACTTCCGCGACGACGCGCGGCGGCGGCCGGTGGGCCGACGGACCGCGCGGGACCAGGAGGCAGCCCGATGACGACAGAGCATGTGAGAGAGGACCGACTCCCGCCGGACGCACGGCAGTTGGTGGACCTGATCACCTCCGTCTTCCCGGACCTCGGGGGCACGGTGACCGACGCCGCTCAGGCCCGGCGGATCCTGTCGGCGCAGCCGCGCCCGCCCTGGGAGCCGCCCGAGGTCGGCTCGGTGGAGGACCGCGTGATCCCGGGACCGGAGGGCGAGCCCGAGATTCCGGTACGGATCTACCTGCCGGACCCGGCGTCGGCCGCCGGGCCCCGGCCGACCGTGCTCTTCCTGCACGGCGGCGGCTGGGTCATCGGCGACCTGGAGAGCCACGACAGCACGGCCCGCGGGCTCTGCCGGGAGGCGGGCGCCGCGGTCGTCGCCGTGGACTACCGGCTCGCGCCCGAGCATCCGTTCCCGGCGGGGGTGCGGGACGCGTACGCCGCCCTGTGCTGGACCGCGGCGCACGTCGAGGAGCTCGGCGGAGACCCGGACGCCCTGGTCGTGGCCGGGGACAGTGCGGGCGGCAACCTCTCCGCGGTGATCGCGCAGCAGGCCAGGGACGAGGGCGGCCCGGCCGTCGCGCTGCAGCTGCTGATCTACCCGGCGACCGACATGAGCCGCCCGTGGCCGTCCCTGCAGCGCAACGGCAGCGGCTTCTTCCTGTCCCTGGCGCACATGAAGTGGTTCGGGCAGCAGTACCTCGCGGCCGGCGGCGACCCGGCCGACCCGAGGATCTCCCCGCTGCTCGGCGAGCTGTCCGGACTGCCGCCCGCGCACATCGTCACGGCGGGCTGCGATCCGCTCTGCGACGAGGGCACGGCCTACGCGGAACGCCTGCGCGAGGCGGGCGTCCCGGTCACGGAGGCGCACTTCCCGCAGATGTTCCACGGCTTCTTCGGCTTCCCCCAGGCGCTCGCCGACGCCCGCGCGGCACTGGAGGGCGCGGCGGCCGCGATCGCCGGGACAGCCGCCGCCCCAGGGAACGCTGCCAATCTGGGGAACGGCAGGAAAAACATCGGTGAATCAGGGGGTCTCGCAGGATAATTTCCGCAGGCTCCCCTTGTGGCGGAGAACCTCGCATGCATACGGTGTCTTTACGCGAGGTTCTCCCGTGGAGGAAGTGACATGACGGAAATTCTTGTGCAGCCTGTGGCGGAGGGACAGATTCCTTCCGCGTCATCCAGGGTGATCGAGCACCCTGCCTGGCCGGTGCTCAAGGATGCCGTGGAGGAGATCAGGCCCTGGCAGTCCGCGGACGGCTCGATCGACTTCGACGCCGAGCACGCCCCGCCCCGCTCCGTGGCCGAGCTCACCGTGGACCGCGTCATATCCGCGGTCGAGCAGCTCGCGCCGCTGCTCCCGCACGACGCCGCGTATCTCCGGGCCCTCGGCCTCGACCTGCGGCGCTGGGCCGACGAGGGCTTCCAGGTGCCCGACTTCCTGGACTCGCTGCTCGCCTTCCAGCCCGCCGCGCGGCGCGAGGACGGACTGCAGCACCTCGTGGTCTTCCCGATGTACACGCAGAACGGCAACCCCGACCGCAACCTCGAGGCGGTCGCCCTCAAGATGGTCTGGCCCGACTGGCTGGCCGACCTGGAGGCCACGCGCTACGACAACCCGCTGTTCTGCGGCATCACCTTCGAGGACTTCACCTCCGGGTACGACACCAACTCCGCGGTGCTCTTCCCCGAGACGATCGCCGTGCGCGAGGCCCCCGAGCGCTTCTCCTGGGGCGGCATCTTCTGCGACCGCGAGGCGGCCCGCTTCCGCCGCGTCACCGAGTCCGCCGTCGACCTCCTCGGGCTCGAACTGCCCGACGACATCCGCGAGATGATCGGCGACCAGGAGCGCTGCAAGGAAGCCTTCGTGCTCTGGGACATGGTCCACGACCGCACCCACAGCCACGGCGACCTGCCCTTCGACCCGTTCATGATCAAGCAGCGCCAGCCGTTCTGGATGTACGGCCTGGAGGAGCTGCGCTGCGACCTCACCGCCTTCAAGGAGGCCGTGAAGCTGGAGTCCGAGGGCAACCGGCACGGCCGCGACGTCCAGTACGCCGTGCTCTTCGACCGGATGTTCCGCTTCCCCGTCACCGGCGACCGCGTCAAGAACTACGACGGCCTCGGCGGCCAGCTGCTCTTCGCGTACCTGCACAAGCACGACGTGGTGCGCTGGACCGACAACACCCTGCGCATCGACTGGGACCGGGCCCCGCAGATCACCAACCAGCTCTGCGCCGAGATCGAGGAGCTGTACCGCGCGGGCATCGACCGCCCCAAGCTGGTGCATTGGTTCGCCGCGTACGACCTGGTCTCCACCTATCTCGCCCCGCACCCGGGATCGCGCTGGGCCAAGGGCCCGGACGCCCTGGACACCTCCTTGCCGCCCCGCAAACTGGTCGACGAGGTGCTTGCGGACGAGTTTCCGCTGAGCATGTTCTATGAGGCGCTTTCCAAGAAGCTCAAGGGCGTGATCGCCTCGACCAGGGGGATCACGGCAGCGGACGTCCAGCGGGTCGCCGCGTGAGCCGCCCCGCCGACGCGGAGGTGAGGACCATGAGAGACGGAAACGGGAACGGTGTGCTGAACGGTGCTGTGATCGCGGTGGCAGGAGCGGCCGGACCCGCTGGGCGGGCCACCCTGCTGCGCCTGGCCGAGGCGGGCGCCACGGTGGTCGCCTCCGACGCGGACGCGACCCGCCTCGCCGAGGCCGTGGACGCCGCCCGGTACGCGCACGGCGGCGCGACGGTCACCGGCGACACGGTCGACCTCCTCGACCTCGACGCCACCCGCGACTGGGTCGCCCGTACCGAGAAGGAGTTCGGGCGGATCGACGGCCTCGTGCACCTGGTCGGCGGCTGGCGCGGCAGCGCGACCTTCGCCGAGACCGACCTGGCCGACTGGGACGTCCTGGAGAAGCTCCTGATCCGCACCGTCCAGCACACCTCGCTCGCCTTCGAGCAGGGCCTGCGCCGCAGCGACCGCGGGCGGTACGTCCTGGTCAGCGCCGCCGGCGCGAGCAAGCCGACGGCCGGCAACGCCGCGTACGCCGCGTCCAAGGCGGCCGCCGAGGCCTGGACGCTCGCCCTCGGCGACGCCTTCCGCAAGACGGCCAAGGCGGACGGTTCCGAGCTGACCTCGGCAGCGGTCATCCTGGTGGTGAAGGCGCTGGTGCACGAGGCCATGCGAGCCGAACGCCCCAACGCGAAGTTCGCGGGCTTCACCGACGTGACGGAGCTGGCCGAGGCCATCGCCGGAGTGTGGGAGCGGCCCGCCGAGGATGTGAACGGAACCCGCCAGTGGCTGACCGAGAAGCCGTGAACCCTCCGAACCCTCCGAACCCTCCGAAGACAGACGCCCGCCGCCATCACGACCCGGAGACACGAGGCTTCGCCAGCGACAACTACGCCGGGGCACACCCCGAGATACTCGCGGCCCTCGCCCTCGCCAACGGCGGCCACCAGGTCGCGTACGGTGAGGACGACTACACCGCGCACCTCCAGCAGGTGATCCGCGGCCACTTCGGCGCGAGCGCCGAGGCCTTCCCGGTCTTCAACGGAACGGGCGCCAACGTCACGGCACTTCAGGCGCTCACCGACCGCTGGGGCGCGGTGATCTGCGCCGACACCGCGCACATCCACGTCGACGAGTGCGGTGCCCCCGAGAAGGTCGGCGGCCTCAAGCTCCTCACCGTGGCGACGCCGGACGGCAAGCTCACCCCGGAGCTGATCGACCGGGAGGCGTACGGCTGGGACGACGAGCACCGGGCGATGCCGCAGGTCGTCTCGATCGCGCAGAACACCGAACTGGGCACCGTCTACACGCCCGAGGAGATCCGCGCGATCTGCGAGCACGCCCACGCGCACGGCATGAAGGTGCACCTGGACGGCGCCCGCATCGCGAACGCGGCCGCCTCCCTCGACGTACCGATGCGGACCTTCACCAACCGCGCCGGGGTCGATGTGCTCTCCTTCGGCGGCACCAAGAACGGTGCCCTGTTCGGCGAGGCCGTCGTCGTCCTGAACCCGGACGCGGTGCGGCACATGAAGCATCTGCGGAAGCTGTCCATGCAGCTGGCGTCCAAGATGCGGTTCGTCTCCGTGCAGTTGGAGGCGCTGCTGGCCAAGGATCTGTGGCTGCGCAACGCCCGGCACGCCAACGAGATGGCCCAGCGCCTCGCCGAGGGCGTCCGCGCCGTCGACGGGGTGGAGATCCTGCACCCCGTGCAGGCCAACGCCGTCTTCGCGCGCCTCCCGCACGACGTGAGCGAGCGCCTGCAGCAGCGCTACCGCTTCTACTTCTGGGACGAGGCGGCGGGCGACGTGCGCTGGATGTGCTCCTTCGACACCACCGCGGACGACGTGGACGGATTCGTGGCCGCCCTCAAGGAGGAGATGGCCTCCCGCTAAGTGTATGAGTATGCGGCCGACCGTAAAGTGATTGACTTGCGGTCGGCCGCTTCCGTACGTTCTGGCCGCATGGAACTCCTCCAGGAACACCCTCAACTCTCCGTTTATCTGGCCGAGAACGAGGCGGTGGACCACGGTCACCCGTCGATCCGGCGCGAGGTGGAACGCCTCCAGGCCTCGACGCCCGATGTATACGCATACGCCCGCGCCGCCTATGCCTTCGTACGGGACGCCGTGCCGCACTCGCAGGACTCCGGTGATCCGCGGGTCACCTGGCGCGCCTCGGACGTACTGGAACTCCGTACCGGCATCTGTCACGCCAAGGCTCATCTGGCCGCCGCCCTGCTGCGCGCCGCCGATATCCCCACCGCGTTCTGCTACCAGCGGCTGACCCTCGGCGACGGCCCGGAGGAGGGGCATGCCCTGCACGGCCTGATCGCGGTGTGGCTCGACGGCGCCTGGCACCGCCAGGACGTACGGGGCAACAAGCCCGGCGTGGACGCGCGGTTCTCGCTCTCCGGGGAGCGGCTTGCGTGGGTACCGCGGGCGGAGTTCAGTGAGCTGGACTATCCCGTACTCTATGCTGAACCGCACGTCGTGGTCCTGGACGCTCTGAAGGCCGCCCCCGACCGCCCGACGCTGTGGCGGACGCTCCCCGACACACTGTGACCGCTTCGACCCAAGGCTCGGCATGACTCTCGAACTGACCGTCGCGGACGAGGTCCGCACCCTCGTCCCCGGCTTCACCCACCTCGCCATCGAGGCCCGCGGGCTCGTCAACGGCCCCAGCACCGAGGCCAGTTCGGCCCTCCTCGACGACGCCGCGCGCCGCCTCGCCGACCGGCTCGACGGCCGCGCCCCGCACGAGGACCCGCACATGGCGGCCTGGCGCGCGGCGTACACCGCGTTCGGCGCCAAGCCCTCGCGCACCCGCAACTCCGCCGAGGCCCTCGCGAAGCGCGCCCTCACGGACGGCGGACTGCCCCGCATCAACGTCCTGGTCGACGTCTACAACGCGATCAGCGTGGCCCACCTGATCCCGGTCGGCGGCGAGGACCTCGACCGCATCCGGGGCGGCATGCGTCTCGTACGGGCGCAGGGCGACGAGGAGTTCGTGACGACGGCGGCGGGGGAGGAGACCGTCGAGCACCCGGACGCGGGTGAGGTCGTCTGGCGTGACGAAGCGGGCGTCACCTGCCGCCGCTGGAACTGGCGCCAGGGCCCCCGCACGCGCCTCACGGAGGACTCGACGAGCGCGCTGTTCCTGCTGGAGTCGCTCGCGCCGATGCCGCTCGCCGACCTGGAGCGGGCGGGGGCCGAACTCGCCGAGCTCCTGGAGAAGTTCAGCCCGGGGGCGCGGGTACAGCTGGGCGCGCCGGAGTAGGGCGCCCCGGCAGGGGCACGGGGAACTGCGCGCTCAGCCACAACGGCGGGAAAGCCAAAACGACAGCGCCGCAGGCTTTCGGGAAGGGGCGGGGATGGGGACTGAAAGACCTGCGCCCCGCGCTACTTCACCGGCTCCGGAGCCGTACCCCCGAGGTGCGCCGGCACCCACCACGTGTCGTCCAGCCCCTTGGGGCGTACGGGATAGGCGCGCTGGGCGGCTTCCAGGAGGTCCTGGACCCGCCCGCGCAGCCGCCGCGTGATCGCCCCCGCGTACTGCTCGCGCGGCGCCTCCACCGGCTCGCCCACCCGGATCGTCACCGGGATGTGGCTGCGCCTGAAGTTCCGCGGCCGTCCCTTGGTCCACAGCCGCTGCGTGCCCCACAGCGCCACCGGGATCAGCGGAACCCCGGCCTCCTGCGCCATCCGCGCGGCACCCGACTTGAAGCTCTTCAGCGTGAACGACGGCGAGATCGTCGCCTCCGGGAAGACGCCCACGATCTGTCCGGACCGCAGCGAGTCGAGGGCGTGCGCGTACGCCGCCTCCCCCTGGTTGCGGTCCACCGGGATGTGCTTCATGCCGCGCATCAGCGGACCGGACACCTTGTGCCGGAACACCGCGTCCTTCGCCATGAACCGCACGAGGCGCTTCTGCGGACGGGCCGCGAGCCCCGCGAAGATGAAGTCCATGTAGCTGATGTGGTTGCTCACCAGGACCGCGCCACCGGTGCGCGGAATGTTCTCCGCACCCTTCAGGTCGATCCTCAGGTCCAGCGCTTTGAACATGGTGAGCGCGGCACCGATGACCGGACGGTAGACGAGTTCTGCCATGGGGGGCGATCGACCCTTCTGTGCGCCTGGGAAGGGTCTCCCCTGGCGGGTAAGTTACGGGCCCGTAGGTTTCGGGCGCTGCGCAGATCGTGCCCCATCGACGGCCGAGTAGCCACCCCTCACGGCGGTGAGCAGGGAGATTCTCGTCACGTACGCCCCGTTCGCGTACTCGGATCCGACTCAGGTCCGACTCAGGTCCGACTCAGATCCGAACGCTCGTACCCCGCTTGAAGAGCAGAAACAGCCGGCAGCCGAGGCAGTACGCGAACGCCGCGTTGAGGAACGCCGCCGCCAGCGCACACGCCGTAGCGGCCATTCCCAGCCACTCCGGGCCCACGGCGTACCCCACGAGCCCGAGCGCGGCGAAGAGCAGCCCGACCGCCTGTGCGAACCGCGGCGGCGCGGGCGACTCGCGTTCCGTGACGGGCCCGAGCCGCGGCCGTACGACCGTGCGGAACAGCAGCCCGTACGGTGTGCGCCGCACCCCCGCGGCCACACCTGTCGCGAAACACAGGGCCTGCCAGGCCAGCAGCCAGACGCTGCCCGTGATCAGCACCAGGGCGAGCACGACCGTCGTCAGGGCGGCGCCGAAGCGGGGTCCGCGTGCGTCGATCTCGTCTTTGGGGTCCACAGGGCAAGCATCGCCCGGGAAGCCACTCCAGGGGAACGGGAATGTTCGCGGCTTCATGAGTGCTGCACGCGGTGATGACCGGACTCATGGTGTGTGTGGCGGTGCTCCTCGCGGCGAGCGCCTACGGACTGCTGCACCGACGGCGGAGCGGGAGGCTCAAGGTGCGCGACGGTGAACAGGTGCTCGGCGAGCGGGAGTTGGGTGCCGCCCTCGGCGAGCGCGCCACCCTCGTGCAGTTCTCCAGCGCCTTCTGCCAGCCCTGCCGGGCCACGCGGCGCACGCTCACCGAGGTGAGCCGACTCGTCCCCGGCGTGGCCCACATCGAGATCGACGCCGAGGAGCGCCTCCAACTCGTCCGCGACCTCGACATCCTGCGCACGCCCACGGTCCTCGTCCTCGACGCCCGGGGCCGGTTGGTGCGCCGCGCGAGCGGCCAGCCGCGGAAGGCGGACGTCATCGCCGCGCTCGGCGAGGCGGTCTGAGCCCGCGGGGCGCCCGCCGTGAGCCTGCTCCCATATCCCGGTACGCACTTGACTGCACGCCACACCTATCGTCAGCCTGACTCCATGCCGCAGGAAATCCTTCTTTTCGAGCGCGCCCACGTGGACCTCGGCCGTCATGCGAGCGCGCGCTGTCCGGGCCGCTGAGCAGCCACGGACCTCGTTCACCACGGCAGAAGGACAACTCCATGACGGCCTCACCCGACCTTCGTACCCCGCAGCTCGCCTCACCCGACCTGCTGCGCTCGGTCTTCCGGCGGCACGCGGCCGGCGTCGCCGTGATCACCGCGAACGGGCCCGCGGGACCGGTGGGTTTCACCGCCACCTCCCTCAGCTCGGCCGCCGCCGACCCGCCCCTCGTCTCCTTCGGTATCGGCACCGGCTCCTCAAGCTGGCCCGTGATCTCCGACACCGAGCACGTCGGCATCCACATACTCGGCGAGCACCAGCAGGACCTCGCCGCCACCTTCGCGCGCAGTGGCGCCGACCGCTTCGGTTCGCCCACGCGCTGGCACGAGGGCCCCGAGGGTGTGCCGGTCCTGGACGACGTGCTCGCCTGGATGGTCTGCCGGGTCGTGGCCCGGGTGCCCGCGGGCGATCACCGGCTCGTCCTCGGCCAGGTCGTCGTCGGAGACCCCGCCGGAGTCGGCCGTCCGCTCCTCTACCACCAGGGCCGCTTCACCGCGCTGCGGGACTGAGTCCGCGGCCCGCCCGGCGTTGGCAACGTCACAGTGCTGAGCGCTTGCTTAATGGGCAGGTAGTGGATGTACTAGCAAGTAACATTTCGATCGGAGCGCGGGTCGCCCCGACCGGGATCCGCCTCTTCAGGCGCCTATGCTGCCTGTAATAAGGCAGCAGCCCAGAAATGACGATGCAGTAGGAGAGCCGGCGTGAGCTTGAGGATCGTTGTCTGTGTGAAGTACGTGCCCGACGCCACCGGCGACCGGCACTTCACCGATGACCTGACCGTCGACCGCGACGATGTCGACGGCCTGCTGTCGGAGCTCGACGAGTACGCGGTCGAGCAGGCCCTGCAGATTGCCGACGAGGCCGATGACGCGGAGATCACCGTCCTGACGGTCGGTCCGGAGGACGCCAAGGACGCGCTGCGCAAGGCGCTGTCCATGGGCGCCGACAAGGCCGTGCACGTCGAGGACGACGACCTGCACGGCACCGACGTCATGGGTACGTCCCTGGTGCTCGCCAAGGCGATCGAGAAGACGGGTTACGACCTGGTCATCGCCGGTATGGCGTCCACCGACGGCACCATGGGTGTGCTGCCGGCGATCCTCGCGGAGCGCCTCGGCGTCCCGCAGGTCACGCTGCTCTCCGAGGTCTCGGTCGAGGGAGGCCCCAACGGTACGGTCAAGGGCCGTCGTGACGGTGACACCGCGTCCGAGCAGCTGGAGGCCGCGCTTCCGGCCGTCGTGTCGGTGACGGACCAGTCGGGCGAGGCCCGCTACCCGTCGTTCAAGGGCATCATGGCCGCCAAGAAGAAGCCGGTGGAGTCCCTTGACCTGGACGACCTGGACATCGAGGCCGAGGAAGTCGGCCTGGAGGGTGCCTGGACCAAGGTCGACGAGGCCACGGAGCGTCCGGCCCGTACCGCGGGCACGATCGTCAAGGACGAGGGGGCGGGCGGCAAGCAGCTGGCCGAGTTCCTCGCGGGCCAGAAGTTCATCTGAGCCCCGCAGAGCCCGGTCAAGCCCCTCACCGTTTTTCTTCGCAACGCAGGAGAGAAGAAGTCCCATGGCTGAAGTTCTGGTCTACGTCGACCACGTGGACGGTGCCGTCCGCAAGCCCACCCTTGAACTGCTGACCCTGGCCCGTCGCATCGGCGAGCCCGTCGCCGTCGCGCTGGGCAACGGCGCCGCCGACACCGCCGCCGCGCTCGCCGAGCACGGTGCGGTCAAGGTCCTCACCAACGACTCCGCCGAGTTCGCCGACTACCTCGTCGTGCCGAAGGTGGACGCGCTGCAGGCCGCGTACGAGGCCGTGTCCCCGGCCGCCGTCCTGGTGCCGTCCTCCGCCGAGGGCAAGGAGATCGCCGCGCGTCTGGCGGTCCGTATCAAGTCCGGCATCATCACCGACGCCGTCGACCTGGAGGCGGGTGACGAGGGCCCGGTCGCGACGCAGTCCGCGTTCGCAGCTTCCTTCACCACCAAGTCCCGCATCACGCAGGGCACTCCGGTCATCACGGTCAAGCCGAACTCGGCTGCCGTGGAGGCCGCTCCGGCCGCGGGTGCGGTTGAGGCCCTGGCCGTGTCCTTCTCGGACGCCGCGACCGGTACGAAGGTCGTCGCGCGTACGCCGCGTGAGTCGACCGGTCGTCCGGAGCTGACCGAGGCCGCGATCGTGGTCTCCGGTGGCCGTGGCGTCAACGGCGCGGAGAACTTCGCGATCATCGAGGCCCTCGCCGACTCGCTCGGTGCGGCCGTCGGTGCCTCGCGTGCCGCGGTGGACGCGGGCTGGTACCCGCACTCGAACCAGGTCGGCCAGACCGGTAAGAGCGTGTCCCCGCAGCTGTACATCGCGTCCGGCATCTCGGGTGCGATCCAGCACCGTGCCGGTATGCAGACGTCGAAGACGATCGTGGCGATCAACAAGGACGCCGAGGCCCCGATCTTCGACCTGGTCGACTACGGCGTGGTCGGCGACCTCTTCGAGGTCGTCCCGCAGCTCACCGAAGAGGTCAACACCCGCAAGGGCTGAGCCTGTTCGCACCGAAGGCCCCCGGGACCGCCCGGGGGCCTTCGCGCGTCCCCGTACGGCTACGCGAGCGTGAGCGTCGCCTGTAGGGGCAGATGGTCGCTCGGGAACTGGATCGTTCCGGGGAGTTTGACGGGGCATGCCCGACCAGCGGCGACCTCCCGGCGCCGCCCCTTGGTTCTCCCGCCTGAAGGCAGGGCATCCTCGAAGGGGCGTGGTGAACGGATCGGGACCGGAGTGGTGAACGGTGCAGGTCCGGGGAGAAAGGGGGGTGTTGACCAGGTGGAAGGTACACAGATAACTTCACCATACGGATTGTTGATTCCGTGCAGCGGAAAAACGTGACGTGGAGGGTGTAAGGATGGGTCAGCAAGAGCAGGTGGCGACGAGCCTCGCGGGCGCGGTCAGCGAGGGCATCAGCGCGTCCCTCGCCCCGGTGGACGCCGAGTTGGAGCGCCGCTACCCCGGAGACCCAGGCACCCGCCAGCCGGTCCACACCGTGTACGTACCGGGTGAGGTCTTCGCCGCGGACACCATCCGCAGCTGGGGCGACAAGGCCCTGGCCGCCCTCGACGAGCACGCCCCGGACGCCGCCACCTTCGCCGAGGCCGTCGGCCTGAGCGACGAACTGGCCGAGCCGGTCTACGCGCGCGTGCGCGCCAAGCTGGAGCGCGAGCCGATTGAAGACCTCCGCGTCGACTTCGAGGACGGCTACAAGGGCAAGGACGAAGACCACGACGCCGCCCGCGCCGCCCGCATCATCGCCGAGGCGTACGAGAACGGCACCGCCTCCCCGTACATGGGCATCCGCATGAAGTGCATGGAGTCCCCGGTCCGCGACCGCGGCATCCGCACGCTCGACGTCTTCCTCACCGGCCTGATGGAGGCCGGCGGCCTGCCCGAGGGACTCGTCCTGACCCTGCCGAAGGTGACGTACACCGAGCAGGTCACCGCGATGGTGCGGCTCGTCGAGGAGTTCGAGAAGGCCCGCGGCCTGGAGGCGGGCCGGATCGGCTTCGAGATCCAGATCGAGACCAGCCAGTCCATCCTCGCCGCCGACGGCACCGCCAACGTCGCCCGCATGATCGACGCCGCCGAGGGCCGCGCCACCGGCCTGCACTACGGCACCTTCGACTACAGCGCCTGCCTCGGCGTCTCCGCCGCCTACCAGGCCAGCGACCACCCGGCCGCCGACCACGCCAAGGCGATCATGCAGGTCGCCGCCGCCGGCACCGGCGTCCGCGTCTCCGACGGCTCCACCAACGTCCTGCCGGTCGGCTCCACCGCCCACGTCCACGAGGCCTGGAAGCTGCACTACGGCCTGACCAGGCGCGCCCTGGCCCGCGCGTACTACCAGGGCTGGGACATGCACCCGGCGCACATCCCCACCCGGTACGCCGCCGTGTTCGCCTTCTACCGCGAGGGCTTCGAGGCCGCCGGCAAGCGCCTCTCCGCCTATGCGAACCACGTCGAGGGTGACATCGCGGACGAGCCCGCCACCGCCAAGGCCCTCAGCGGCTACCTGCTGCGCGGCCTCGACTGCGGCGCCCTCGACATCGCCGAGGTCGCCCGCCTCACCGGTCTGACCCGAGCCGACCTCGAAGGCTTCTCCTCGCCGCGCCGCGCGGCCCTCACGGCATCGGCCCAGTAACGGCCGCACGCGGTGTCACCGCCGCCCCTTAGTCTGTACGCGTCTTGGCAGCAGGCCGTGCAGCAGTAGGCCGTACAGAGGAGCGGGGCAGCGGTGGCTTCGGGGGAGAACCAACAGGGTGACGGCGCCGGCCGCCTGCTCGCGGGCCGGTACCGCGTCCAGGAGCAGCTCGGCCGCGGCGGCATGGGCATCGTCTGGCGGGCTGTCGACGAGGTCCTCGGCCGCCCGGTCGCCGTCAAGGAGCTGCGTACGTTCACGGACGCGGCCGCGACCGAGCTGGCCGCGCTCCGCACCCGTATGCAGCGCGAGGCCAGAGCCGCCGCCCGGGTCCGGCACACCGGCGTCATCGCCGTGCACGACGTGGCGGAGGTCGACGGCCGCCCGCTGATCGTCATGGAGCTGGTCGACGGCCCGTCCCTGGACGACGTCCTGCGCGAGCGCGGCACGCTCCCGCCGCGCGAGGCCGCGGCCATCGGCGCCAAGGTGATGGAGGCGCTCGCAGCCGCCCACCAGGCGGGCGTCCTGCACCGCGACGTCAAGCCGGGCAACGTCCTCCTGGAGCGCGGCGGGCGCGTCGTCCTCACCGACTTCGGCATCGCCATGGTGGACGACCCGGGGGACGGCAACTCCACCAACCTCACCCGCAGCGGCGAACTCGTCGGCTCCCTCGACTACTTGGCGCCCGAGCGCGCCCAGGGCCACGAGCCGGGCCCGGCCTCCGACATCTGGGCCCTCGGCGCGACGCTCTACGGCACGGTCGAGGGCAATGCCCCCTTCCGCCGCACGTCCACGTGGTCGACGCTCACCGCGATCGTCAGCGAACCGCTGCCCGCCCCGGTCCAGGCCGGTCCCCTCGCGCCGGTCCTCCAGCAGCTCATGGCGAAGGACCCGCAGGCCCGCCCCGACGCCGAGACGGCCGTCCGGCTCCTCACCGCCGTCGCCGAGTCGGACCGGGACGACGACACCACGGTGCTGCGCCCCGGCGCCCGGCCCACGCCCGGCGTCCCGCCCGTGCACGGCGCGCCGACGGTCGGCTCCGGCGGCTTCCCGGTCACGCCCTCGCCGGTCGGCGGCGGGCCGCAGTCACCCCATGGCCCGTACGAACCGGGCCCGTTCGCCGCGCACGGCGCGGACACCCCGGGCGGCTCGGACACCCCGCTGGTCACTCCGGTCCCCGGCGCCCCGGCCCAGCGGGGGCGCCGCCGTACGCTGATCGTCGCCGCGGCGGTGCTCGCGGTCCTCGCGGCGGGCGGCGGTGGGTACGTGTGGCTGGCCGGGGGAGACGGGAAGCGCGTCGAGGCGGGCGGCAGCGGAGGGCCGAACGCGCCCGAGTACCCGTCGAAGGAGGCGGGCCCGAGCGCGTCGGGCAAGCCCGAGCCGACCGAGCAGGGCGCCAACTCACCCTCCCCCTCGTCGAGTTCACCGGACGGCTCCGAGGACAAGCCCGACGAGGACGCCTCGAAGCCCGCGGGCGACGGCGGCACCACGAGCGGCGGCTCCGACGGAGGAGCGGACGGCGGCTCGGACGGCGGCAGCTCCACGGGCGGCGATTCGGGCGGTACGTCGGGTGGCTCCGGCGGCGCCTCCGGAGGCTCCGGCTCGTCCGGCTCCTCGGGCGGCGGCGGAGAACCGGCCCCGGTCTGCCACCCCGCGGGCGGCGGCAAGTACAACTGCGACGTCTGGCGCACGGCCGACTCGTACACGGCGTCCGGCGCCAAGGCGGGCGTCCTCAACGCGGGCACCAACTACTTCTACTGCCAGCAGAACCTGGGCCGCCGCGAGACCTACCAGGGCTGGACGAACGTCTGGTGGGCCAAGACCGACGACGACAGCGGCAACACGAACGTGTTCGTCAGCGACGTCTACATCAAGGGCGGCGAGAACGACAAGCCCCTGCCCGGGTTGCCGGTCTGCTGAACGGCCGGTTGGCCGCGGTGGCCGGGTGACGTGCTGCGTACGGTCTGCCGCCCTCCTAGTTCCACTCCGGGCGTGCGGCGTCGGGGCCATGTTTGCAGGGTTCGTGGCGGGTCGGCTCGGGTGCGGGCGGTTGTCCCAGGGGCTGTTCTTCGGCTGCGCCCCCGGCCCCCCATCCCGGGGCTCCGCCCCGGACCCCGTATCGCGCTGAGGCGCTCGTCCTCAATCGCCGGACGGGCTGAATTCTCAGCCCCTCCGGCGATTGAGATGGGGGTCCCCCCTGCTCGAGCGAAGCCGAGAGCTTGAGGGAGGGGGTCCGGGGGCGGAGCCCCCGAAGCGCCGCGACTCGCTCGTCCCGTCCGCGCCTCAGCCCGCCGGAGGCAATTCCCCCGACCCGCGCCTGATCAGGCGGGTGCTCAGCTCGAAGCGCTGGGCGGTGTCGGGCGCGCCGTCGAGCCGGTGGAACAGGCGCTCCGCCGCCGTACGGCCCAACGCCGCGGCGTCCTGGGCGATCACCGTCACGCCCGGGCGCAGCATGTCGGCCAGCTCGAAGTCGTCGAAGCCGACCAGGGCCACCGGGCGGTCGAGGTCGGCGAGGACCCGTACGACCGTGACCGTCACGCGGTTGTTGCCCGCGAAGATCGCCGTGACCGGCTCGGGCCCGGAGAGTATGGCCTCGGCCGCCGAGCGGACCCGCTCCGGTGCCGTGGAGCCGAGCGAGACCCAGGAGTCGTGCACCGGAAGCCCGGCCTCCGTCATCGCGGCGCGATAGCCGCGCAGGCGCTCGGCGGCCGTGTGGATACGGGGCTGGTCGCCGATGAAGCCGATCCTGCGGTGGCCGTGCGCGATCAGATGGGCCACGCCGTCGCGCGCGCCGCCGAAGTTGTCCGAGAGCACCACGTCCGCGTCGATCCGCCCGGCCGGGCGGTCCACGAAGACCGTGGCGACGCCCGCCTTGAGCTCCGGCTCCAGATAGCGGTGGTCGTCACCGGCCGGGATCACCACGAGCCCGTCGACCCGGCGCGCGCACAGGGCGAGCACCAACTCCTGTTCGCGGTCCGGGTCTTCGGCGCTGGAGCCGTTGATGAGCAGGGCGCCGTGCGCGCGGGCGACCTCCTCGACGGCGCGGCTGAGCGGGCCGTAGAACGGGTCGGCGAGGTCCTCCAGTACGAGACCGATGCTGGCCGTGCGACCCTTGCGCAGGACCCGGGCACTGTCGTTGCGCCTGAATCCGAGCGCCTCGATGGCTTCCTGGACGCGGCGCTCGGTGTCGGGCGTGACGCCGGGTTCGCCGTTGACGACGCGGGACACCGTCTTCAGGCCGACGCCGGCGCGGGCTGCGACGTCCTTCATCGTGGGACGGTTGCCGTAGCGGTGCTCGGGTCGGGCGGTCTCGGCCACGTGTGCTGTCCTGTTCTGGTGCAACGGCGCCCCGTGGGGCTCGGCGGGTCGGGGGCGGCGGGTTCGACGGCTGTGCCGTCGAGCATAGAGCCTAGACAACGTTGTCAGTCTCGGTGGAGACTGTTCGTAGATCCCCCACCAGCGGAACGCCCAGCGGAACGCCCAGCAGAACGACCAACGGAACGACCAGCGGAACGACCAGGAGATCCGACTCTGATGCAGAACGACATCGTCGCCGCGCTCGACATCGGCGGCACCAAGATCGCTGGTGCGCTGGTGGACCTGCGCGGGCGGATCCTTGTGCGGGCCCAGCGCCCGACCCCGGCGCAGGAGGACGGCGAGACCGTGATGCGGGCCGTCGAGGCCGTGGTCGCTGAGCTGTCCACCTCGTCGCACTGGCCGCGGGCCCGCGCGCTCGGCATCGGCAGCGCCGGCCCCGTCGACGCGTCGAAGGGCACGGTCAGCCCGGTCAACGTCCCGGGCTGGCGCGGCTTTCCGCTGGTCGAGCGCGTGATCGCGGCGAGCGGCGGGCTGCCCGTGGAGCTGATCGGCGACGGTGTGGCCATCACCGCCGCCGAGCACTGGCAGGGCGCCGCGCAGGGGTACGACAACGCGCTGTGCATGGTCGTCTCGACGGGTGTCGGCGGCGGCCTGGTCCTCGGCGGGCGGCTGCACCCGGGCCCTACGGGCAACGCCGGGCACATCGGCCACATCAGCGTGGACCTGGACGGCGATCCGTGTCCGTGCGGGGCGCGCGGTTGCGTGGAGCGGATCGCCAGCGGGCCGAACATCGCGCGCCGAGCCGTGCGCGACGGCTGGGTTCCGGGGCCGGACGGCGACAGCTCCGCGGCCGCGGTCGCCGCGGCGGCCCGCGCGGGGGACCCCGTGGCGCGCGCCTCCTTCGAGCGCGCCGCCCAGGCGCTCGCGGCCGGGATCGCCGCGACGGCCACACTCGTGGAGATCGACATCGCGGTGATCGGCGGGGGAGTGGCCAAGGCGGGCGATGTCCTGTTCGTCCCGCTGCGCCGCGCGCTGCGCGACTACGCCACGCTCTCCTTCGTCAGCGGCCTGACCGTGACCCCGGCTGTCACCGGCACGGACGCCGGACTGATCGGCGCGGCGGCCGCGGCCCTCGGGGCGCCGGAGCGGCGGCGGGACATGGTGGTGGGCGGCGGGGCCTGAGGGTTCTCTGCGCGGGCTTTCCAACACAGCTGTGACGTACGGCTGGCGAGCGCGCTCACCGACCTCGGAATGATCACCGAGGAGCCGGTCGGGAGACGGCAGGGAGACGGCCGGGAGACGGCAGGGAGACGGCCGGGAGACGGCCGGGAGCCTGCTGGAGGACTGCGCCGAGTACGCGAGCGAACCGATGAAGTCGCGATACGAAGTCGCCTGCGCGCTCGAAGAGTTCGGAGTGGCCGTCTCAGTCCACGCTCACCGGCGGCGGCGGCGGCGTCACCGTCACCGTCTCCGACTACCGCTTCGACCGCGCCGACCCGGACGACGAGGACTCCGGACCGGGCACGCTGCGTGCGGCCGTCAGAACAGCACCACCGAACGCAGCACGTCACCGCGGTGCATCCGCTCGAAGCCCTGCTCGACCTCGTCGAGAGCGATCGTCTCGGTCACGAACGACTTCAGGTCGAGCCGCCCCTGCAGGTACAGGTCGATCAGCATCGGGAAGTCGCGGCTCGGCAGGCAGTCCCCGTACCAGGACGACTTGAGCGCGCCGCCGCGTCCGAACACGTCGAGGAGCGGCAGTTCGAGCTTCATCTCCGGGGTCGGTACGCCGACGAGGACGACCGTTCCCGCCAAGTCACGGGCGTAGAAGGCCTGTTCGTAGGTCTCCGGGCGGCCGACCGCCTCGATCACCACGTCCGCGCCGAAGCCGCCGGTCAGCTCCCGGATGGCCGCCACCGGGTCGGTGTGCGTGGAGTTGACCGCGTGGCTCGCGCCCAGGCGCTTGGCGGTGTTCAGCTTGGCGTCGTCGATGTCGACGGCGATGATCAGGCTCGCGCCCGCGAGCCGGGAGCCGACGATCGCCGCGTCCCCGACACCGCCGCAGCCGATCACGGCGACGCTGTCGCCCCGGCCCACGTTCCCGGTGTTGATCGCCGCGCCGATGCCCGCCATCACGCCGCAGCCGAGCAGGCCCGCGACGGCCGGGGACGCCGCCGGGTCGACCTTCGTGCACTGTCCGGCCGCGACCAGGGTCTTCTCCGCGAACGCGCCGATGCCCAGGGCGGGGGAGAGCTCCTGGCCGGTGGCGGCGAGCGTCATCTTCTGCCCGGCGTTGTGCGTGGCGAAGCAGTACCAGGGCCGCCCGCGCCGACAGGCCCGGCAACTCCCGCACACCGCACGCCAGTTGAGGACGACGAAGTCCCCGGGCGCCACGTCGGACACGCCCTCGCCGACCGCCTCCACGATTCCGGCGGCCTCGTGGCCGAGCAGGAACGGGAACTCGTCGTTGATGCCGCCCTGCTTGTAGTGCAGATCCGTGTGGCACACCCCGCACGCCTGCACCTGTACGACGGCTTCGCCGGGGCCGGGGTCGGGGATGACGATCGTCTCGACGCGTACCGGTTCGTTCTTGCCCGGCGCGATCACTCCGCGTACTTCCTGCGCCATGTCGAACTCACATCCTTCATAAGGGGATTGCTCGGAACCGTACCGCTCTGCGGTGATCCGGCCAGGCCTGGCGAGCGACGCCTCACCGCCGTAGAGGCACCTCCCGCAGCGGGTCGCCGCCGTCGATGAACAGCCGTCCGCCGGGCGCGAGCACGGCCGCGATCCGGGCGAGGGCGCGCGCACCCGCCTCCGGGTGCCGGCCGTCCAGGGCGCCGACCCGGAACGCGTAGACGAGGTCGAACGGGCCCTCGCCCGGTCCCGCCTCGAACTCCTCGGCCGCGCACTGCCGCACCGTCAGGCGGCCCGCCGCGATCTCCTCCGCACACGCCTTCCGCGCGAGCTCCACGGCCGCCGCCGACCGGTCGATCGCCACGACGTGCCCGGTGTCAAGCCGCGCGGCCACGGCTCGCGCGGCGGCACCGGGCCCGCAGCCGATCTCCAGCACGCGCATCTGCGGTTCGAGCGGGAGCGCGTCGACGGCGCGGGCTTGGCGCGGGGAGAGGGCGGACATGGCATCGACGGTACGCCGGGCCGGGCCGTCCGGCACGGCGCCGAAATGGCTGGCGGGCGTCGGCGCGGCCTGGGTAGCGTCCCGGCTCGTGAACCCTTCCGCGACCTCTTCCGTGACACCTTCCGTGACCCCTTCCGTGCCGCCTTCCGTGACCCCTTCCGTGACCTCTTCCGTGCCCCCGTCCGGCGCTCCCGCCACGGTAGTTGAGCCGTTGCGGCCGACGCCCGGTACGCCGCGTCTGCGCACCAGGCGCCTCTGCCTCGACCCGTACGTCCCCGGGGACGAGGACGGGTTCGTCGCGCTGTTCGGGGACCCGCGGGTGCATCGGTGGATGGGCGACGGCACGTCGTCGGAGGACGCGGACCGGGCCCTGTTGGGGCGGATCTTCAGCAAGGTGTACGCGCGGCGGCTTTTCGACGTGTGGGCCGTGCGGTACGAGGGGCGGCTGGTCGGTCACGCCGAGATCAAGCCGACGGAGGAGAGCGGCGGCCACGAGCTCGTCTACGCCCTGCACCCCGACACCTGGGGCCGTGGCCTCGGGCGTGAGCTCGCCGGGGCGATCGTCGCCCACGGCTTCGGAACTCTGGGTCTGGCCGAGGTGCACGCCACCGTGGCCGCGCCGAACGAGGCCTCGCTCGCGCTGCTGCATCGGCTCGGCTTCGTCCACGTCCGCGACCTCTCCGAGGACGACGGCAGCACGACCCGGCTCCTCACCCTGCACGCCGCGCCTCCCTCCTAGGGGCGTGCCCGGCGCCGCGGGGCCGGGGGAGAGACCTTCCGGCCTCGGACCCGGACCCGGACCCAGCCCAGCTCCTCGGGCGACACGCCCGACATGCAGGGGGCGCGCGGGCCGATTACGGTCGTGGCACGTGCTCGAACCGCGAGCGCTCGGCGCACCGGCGTGAGGCAGGCCTGATGACCGAACTGGGCGGAAGGGTATCCGCGTTGATGCCGCGCGCCCGGCGGGACCTCGCGGAGCTCGTCGCCATCCCCTCGGTCGCCGACGCCCGCCAGTACCCGCCGCGCGAGTGCCGCAAGGCAGCCCAGTGGGTCGCCGACGCCTTCACGGAGGTCGGGCTCCGGGACGTGCACCTCGCCGAGACTCCCGACGGCAGCCACGCCGTCCTCGGCCACCACCCGGCCCCGAGCGGCGCCCCCACGGTGCTCCTCCACTGCCACTACGACGTGCGGGCCCCGCTCGACGACACCGCCTGGACCTCGCCGCCGTTCACGCTGACCGAGCGCGACGGTCGCTGGTACGGGCGGGGCGCCGCGGACGGCAAGGGCAGCATCGTGATGCACCTGACCGCGCTGCGGGCACTCGGCGAGGAGATCCCCGTCGGCCTGAAGTTCGTCGCGGCAGGCTCCGAGGAGCAGGGCACGGGCGGGCTTGAGGCCTACGTCGAGGAACATCCGGAGCAGTTCCTCGCCAACGCGCTCCTCCTCTGCGACACCGGCAACGCCGAGGCCGGCACCGGCGCCGCGACCATCACGCTGCGCGGCCTCGCCGACCTGCTCGTCACCGTCGCCACGCTGCGGGGCGAGGTGGACTCGGGCATGTTCGGCGGGCCCGCACCGGACGCGCTCGCCGCGCTGATCCAGATGCTGGCCACGCTGCACGACCCGGAGACCGGCGCAACCCGAGTCAACGGCCTTGACTACGAAGGCAGTTGGGACGGCGTCGGCTACGAAGAGGCCCGGTTCCGCACCGACGCGGGCGTCCTCGACGGCGTACGCCTGACCGGGACCGGAACCGTCGCCGACCGGCTGTGGGCCCGGCCCGCCGTCACCGTCCTCGGCATCGACTGCCCGCCCGCGACCGGTTCGGCCGCCGCCGGTTCGTCCGCGACCGTCCCCGCGCGCGCCCGGGCCCGCGTCAGCCTCCGCATCCCGCAGGGCGTCGATCCGGCCGCCGCGCTCGCCATGCTCACCGAGCAGCTGACCGAAGCCGCGCCCTGGGGCGCCAAGGTCACCGTAGAGCCGCAGGGCGCCGCCGCCCCGTTCCGCGCCGCGACCGACGGGCCCGCCTACGCGGCACTCGGCTCCGCGATGCGCCAGGTGTACGGACGGCCGCTCGTGTATCTCGGCCAGGGCGGCTCGATCCCGCTGTGCACGGTGCTCGCCGACGCGTTCCCGCGCGCCGAGGTCGTCCTCATGGGCGTGGCGGAGCCCCGCTGCCGGATCCACGCGCCCGACGAGAGCGTCGACCCCGCGGAGATCGAGCACATGGCGCACGTGGAGGCCCTGTTCCTACACGAGTACGCGACCGCCCGCCGCCGCTGAACAGGGCGGCCACCACAGACCGGTTCCCGGCCACCATGGGCCGGCGGACCGCGGAGCGGGCGGGGAGGTCCGTTGAGGCCCGGACTTCCCCGCCCCTCCTCGAACCAGGGCCCGTCTCCCCGATGTTTGCGGATCAGGCCGCGGCGTCTGGTGCGTGCTCTCGGCGTGCGCCCGGATCGCCCTCGTACTGGACGTACTTGGGTGATTCGGGCGTGCGGCGAGAGGGCGTGCCAGGCGTCGCGGACCCGCAAAGATCGGGGAGACGGGCCCTGCGCGTCAGCGCTGGTCCGCGAGGCGGCGGCCGCCCTCCAGGAAGGTCTTCAGGGCCGAGAGGATCATGATCCAGCCGCCGCTGACGCTCTCCAGCATCTTGCTGTCGGGGCTGTCGAAGCCGTCGTGCGTGATCGTCAACTTCACCCCGGCCGAGGCCTCCTCGGCGGGCTCGATGTCGAAGGTGACCTTGGACCGCTCCTTGACGGCCCGCTCCCACTCCTCGTCCGAGGTGATGCCGAGCATTTCGCGGTGCATGGGCTGCAGCGTGTGCCAGGTGTACGCGAGGCGCCTGCCGGGGACGGCCTCCAGGACCCGCTGGCCGAGCTCCTCCGCCTCACCGTCGGGGCCCATCTTCCACTTGACGGTCGAGCCGACCTCCCAGGTGGACTGCGGACCCCAGCCCTCCATGTACTCCTTGATGAACTCCCAGTCGGTGAGAGCCTCGTAGAGCTTCTCCGGGGTGGTCTGGATGTACGTCACGTAGACGAACTCGGGCTTGCTCATGGTGCTTCCTTCCAAATTCCGCTTGAGGCGGGAGAGGCTCGCGAGGCGGCCCCGTTCGTACTGTCCGATCCAGCGGTCGGCGATCTCCTGGATCGGGACCGGGTTGAGGTAGTGCAACTTTTCGCGACCGCGCCGGACGGTCGATATCAGCCGGGCCGACTCCAGGACCGCCAGGTGTTTGCTGACCGCCTGCCGGCTCATGCCGAGCCCCTCGCCGAGCTCTCGCAGGCTCTGCCCGTTGCGGTCGTTCAGCCGGTCGAGCAGTGCCCGGCGACTCGGATCGGCGAGTGCGCGGAACACGTCGTCCATCGTCACGTCCGCCATTATAGGCAACCATTTGGTTGCCCTTCAAGTGTCGCTGTACGGGCACCGACGGGTCGGGGCGTATGCGGGACTCAGGCCGTCCAGTGGCCGGGGCGCGTCACCGTGTCCGGGAGCTGGGTGTGCTCGTCGCCGCGCGCCGCGTTGACCTGCGCCTGGGTCAGGAACAGCGCGCCGCGCAGGTCGGCGCCGGACAGGTCGGCGTCCCGCAGGTCGGCGCCGATGACATCGGCCGTGCGCAGGTCCGCGCCCGCGAGGTCGGCGGCGATCAGGAGGGCGCCGCGGAGGTTGGCGCAGCGCAGGTCGGCATGGCGGAATCGGGCGCCGATGAGGTCGGCGCCGCGGTGATTCTTGTTCTTGCGCGGCTTCTTGCCGGGGTTCCTGCCCGGATTCCGGCCTGGCTTCTGACCGTACTTCTGGCCGTGCTTCTGGCCTTCCTTCTGGCCTTCCTTCTGGCCTTCCTTCTGGTTCGTCGTCCGGCCCGGCCTCTCGTCCGGTTCGGCGGCGCGCGCCAGTTCGCTCGCGCGCAGCAGCAGGACGTTGATCTCGCCGCGCAGCTCGGCCACGTCGACCGCGATCACCGTCTCGGCGTCGGCGCGCGTCAGGGCCCGTACGTCGTCGAGGGCGCGCCGGAGGTCCGCCCGCAGGGGCCGGGAGGTCGGCAGGGCCAGGGCCTCGTTCACGTACCAGAGGAGTTCGTGCAGGTGGCGCATCACCGGGAACACCGCGAACATCTGCCGCGAGCTGTCCGGCTCGGCCCGCCAGTCGCGGCCGCCGAACGTCACCTGCGAGACCTGCTGGCCGGCGCCGAAGCAGTCGTACACCGTGCAGCCCGGGTAGCCGCTCTCGCGCAGCCGGGCGTGGATGCCGCAGCCGAAGTCAGTGCGCAGATTGCCGCAGGGCGTGCCCGCGGCCTTGTCCGCCGCGAAGTCCGAGGAGGCCGCGAAGGGGAGGGCCACGCAGCAGAGCCCGAAGCAGCTGGCGCAGTCCGCCTTCAGCTCGTCCCGGGCGATTCCGGCCGCCGAGGGCTCCGCTGCGGCGCGGCGGTCAGGGGCGGCGGCGGACGCGGACTGCTTCGACAAGGCGGTGGGTCTCCAGATGCGGGACGTGGCGGGCGGCGTGCGGCGTGCGGCGCGCTCGGGCGGAACGGGAACGCCGGACGTTCATTGTCCCCGACCGGCGCCGCCGCCCCGCACCGGGAGAGCCCCCGCCGCCCCGCACCGGGAGAGCCCGGGTCAGCGCTCGCGCGCCGCCCCGGTCAGCCCTCGCGTGCGGTGCGCCTGCGCGCCAGGACGTCCTCCACGTCGTACGGCTTGATGCCGAGCGGTGGGCCAGGCGGCGGGCGGAGGAGCATGCTGGTGATCTTCTTGTTGATCTCCGTCAGGATCTTGCGCGCGGTCGCCTCGGTCGGTGCCGCCTCCGCCGCCGCGAGCGCGTCCTCGGCCTCCTTGCGCAGAGCGAGGGCGGGCGGAAGCACCGAGACGTTCTCGCGGCGCATCTTCTCTTTCAGCCACCACTGCTCGTCGTAGGGACGGTCGAGGTCGGGGAGCGGCCGGCCGATGCCCGGCAGCTCCGCGAAGTCGCCGCGCTGCTCCGCCTCCCGGATCTGCTTGTCGACCCAGGACTCGAAGCTGACGCCGGGGGGGTTTCCGCTCGGTCATCGTGCGCTCCTCACGAAGGGTTCAGCGGGTTGCCTGCGCGTATCCCCACGGTACGCCGGGCGGTCACCGAGTGCGGCGGACGTGGGCCGCGCCCGTACGGCGGTCTCCGTACGGTTACCGCGTGATTCGCGTAGGGTTCGGCCGGGAAATGGCGCGATGTCGCCCCAACGTCCCGGATGGGGACGTAGGTTGGCGGTGCGGGGGAGTGTGACGGCGCAATCGGTGCGTTTCAGGCCGAGTGGCGCCGTACCGTACCCCAGGGGGCACACGAGCACGGACCGCGCACGCGGCCGGGTTCGCGCGCATCGACACGGGCCCTCGCCCGACAGCCGGACGGAGGAGCGATGTCCACGCAGAGCCACCGCCTGACCATCACCGAGCTGTCCGCCCGGCAGGAGTCAGCCGTGCTGCGCGTCAGCGGTGAACTCGACCACAACGTCGAGCAGTTCTTCCTCAGCACCCTCGGCGCGAGCGTCGCCGCCGGTCGTGTGCACCTCGTCCTGGACGTCACGGCCCTCGCGTTCTGCGACTCGCGCGGCCTCAACTGTCTGCTCGCCATCCGCTGGCTGCTCGCCCGGCGCGACGGTCTGCTGGTCCTCGCGGGCGTGGGCCGTCGCCTCGCCGAACTCCTCGCCCAGACCGGAAGCACGGAGCTGCTGCCCGCGCGTCGCACCGTCGCCCTGGCGCTCGCCGAGCTCCCCGAGGGGCACCGCCCCGACTGGCCGCCGCACCGTGACGACACCGGCGCGCAGGAGACCCGCGCACCGGTCGGCGAGGGCTGAGCCCGCTCGCGACGCCGAGCACGGGCCGACCGAGCCCGCTCGCGGCGCCGAGCACTGGCCGAAACGCCGACTATCCGTGGCTGATCGACCAACTGGTCCCTTGTATACGTCAGTTGAAGGGATGAACCGGCGAGCTCTGGACAGGCGATGCACGCGGGCACCGTGTCCGTCCGCGAACGCAAGGCACTCGCAGGCATCCGACGATCGAAGGGTTCTCCCACATCGTGCGACCGGCCCAGGAGTTCGGCGACAACCCCGTCGCAGTCAGGCAAACCGGCCACTACACGGAGGAATACGTTCCCAGCTTCGTCGAGAAGTGGGACTCGCTCATCGACTGGCAGAAACGAGAGGAGAGCGAAGGCAATTTCTTCGTCGATCTGCTGCGCAAACGAGGCGTGAAGAGCGTCCTCGACGTGGCGACCGGCACCGGCTTCCACTCCGTGCGGCTGCTCGCCGCCGGCTTCGAGACCGTCAGCGCCGACGGCAGCGCGGAGATGCTCTCCAAGGCCTTCGCCAACGGCATGAAGGACGGCGGCCACATCATGCGTGTGGTGCAGGCCGACTGGCGCTGGCTCAACCGCGACGTGCACGGCGAGTACGACGCCATCGTGTGCCTCGGCAACTCCTTCACGCACCTCTTCGCCGAACGCGACCGCCGCAAGGCCCTCGCCGAGTTCTACGCGATGCTCAAACACGACGGCATCCTCGTCCTCGACCAGCGCAACTACGACGCGATCCTCGACGACGGCTACACCAGCAAGCACAAGTACTACTACTGCGGCGAGGACGTCGAGGTGGAGCCGGAGTACGTCGACGACGGCCTGTGCCGCATGCGGTACCGGTTCCCGGACGAGTCCGTGTACCACCTCAACATGTTCCCGCTGCGCAGGGACTACACCCGCAGACTCATGACCGACGTGGGCTTCCAGCGGGTCGAGACGTACGGCGACTTCCAGCACACCTACCGGGGTGAGCAGCCCGACTTCTTCGTGCACGTAGCGGAGAAGGAGTACCGCGCCGACGACACCGACGCCCGCTACTCCGGCGCTGTCAGCACCGCCCGTACGTACTACAACTCACCCGACGCCGACACGTTCTACGCCAAGGTGTGGGGCGGCGAGGACATCCACATCGGCCTGTACGAGCAGCCCGGCGAACCCATCGCCGACGCGAGCCGACGCACGGTCGAGCGGATGGCCGGCAAACTCCCGCTGACGAAGGACTCCGTGGTCCTCGACCTCGGCTCCGGCTACGGCGGGTCCGCCCGGCTGCTCGCCGAGCGGTACGGCTGCAAGGTGCTCGCCCTCAACCTCAGCGAGGTCGAGAACCAGCGGCACCGCCAGCTGAACGCGGCCCGCGGCCTCACCGACCGCATCGAGGTCGTGGACGGCTCCTTCGAGAGCATCCCGTACGGAGACGCCGAGGTCGACGTCGTCTGGTCCCAGGACGCCTTCCTGCACAGCGGCAACCGCGCCACGGTGCTCCGGGAGATAGCCCGCGTCCTCAAACCGGGCGGCCGGCTGATCTTCACCGACCCGATGGCCGCGGACGACTGCCCGCCCGGGGTGCTCCAGCCGATCCTGGACCGGATCCACCTCGACGACATGGGCTCACCCGGCTTCTACCGCGCCGAACTGAGCGCCCTCGGCTTCACCCCCGGCGACGCGGCCGACGCGGACGGCTTCGAGGAGCATCGCGAGCAACTCTCCACGCACTACGCGCGCGTGCTCGCGGAAACCACCCGCCAGGAGAAGGAGGGCCTCGCCCGCGAGGTGAGCCACGACTACCTCGCCCAGATGAAGAAGGGCCTCGGCCACTGGGTCGACGGCGGCCGGCGCGGACATCTGACGTGGGGGATCTTCCACTTCGTGCGCGGCTGAGGTGTGCGGGGGTGGCGGCGCCCACCGAGAGTTCGGAGATGCGCCGCCGTCCCCTGTCCCAAGTGGCCTGCGAGACACAACATGTGACGGCAATTCAGCAGCTGCTTGCACCCATCCCGGCGTGCCGCGATATTGATCCCTTGCCGAGTCGCCACACCGTGCCCGGGTGCTGCCGCAGGGACAGGCCGTCGCGGAGCGACGAGAGGCGCTGTACCCGTAGAGGTCAGCGGCGCGACTCGTCGGGCCCGCCGGACGGGTCCTGGGCGAGGGGGAGGTCGTCCTCGGCGGGGTCGACCGCGACCGCTTCTTCCGCCAACTCATGGTGTACGGAGGCCTGGTGGTCGTCGTCGTACCTGCTGCGGTGTGGCTGGTGCTCGTGGTACCAGATTGGGCATGACCTCTTACCAGGACCAGGACCAGGACCAGGACCAGGACCAGGACCAGGACCAGGAACAGGGCCAGGAACAGGAACAGGACGCGCGCGTCGCCCCACCGAAGCTCGGCGGCGAACGCGAGACTCTGCGGGCCTTCCTCGACCACCAGCGGGCCACCCTCGCCCTGAAGTGCGCGGGCCTGACCGACGACGAACTGCGCCGGCGATCCATGCCAACCTCGACCCTGACCCTGCTCGGCCTCGTACGACACCTGGCTGAGGTCGAACGCGCCTGGTTCCGCCGCCCGTTCGAGGACCAGGACGCCCCGATGGTGTGGTCCGACGAGATCGACTTCCAGGCCGCGTACGACGTGCGCGCCTCGACCCGCGCCGAGGCCTTCGCCGCCTGGGAGGCCGAGGTCGAGACCTCGCGCCGCGTCGAGCGCGCCGCCGACTCCCTCGACGTGGCCGGATTTCAGCCACGTTGGGGCGAGGAGGTGTCCCTGCGCATGGTGATGGTCCACGTCCTGCTCGAGTACGGCCGCCACAACGGCCACGCCGACTTCCTGCGGGAAGGGATCGACGGGGCGGTGGGAGCGTAACCTTCTGAGGCTGAACTTCCTTTCCGTATAGGGATGTTGAGCGGCGTGGCCTGTTAGCGGGAGAACGCCGAACGCCAATTTCCGGTCCATTGCCCGGACTCAATCACGCACGCGATCACCGGAGTCGTAAAGCGGGGTGCGTGCCGCCGGGGCACGGCATATGCCCGCCGTGTCGTGCCTTCGGCGAATTCCCGAAGAAGGCCCGCCGCCAGGCCCACCGCCAGGCCCGCCGCGAGTTCGACGTCCTCACCGAAAATGCCCAACCGGACTGTATTGTCCGGGAGTTGTGAACGAAACCCATTCCACCGGCTATTCCGGCAGGTGGACTTCCCGGCCCCGCTCGATTCGCGCAGCCGGAACGCGCTCTATGGTGTGCCCTGCTCTGCCGGTGGTTTTCCCGGCACAGTGGAACGGGCAAGCCACAGTGGGCCAAGAGAAGAGGGGGAACCGTGATCATCTGGATCAACGGTGCGTTCGGTGCGGGCAAGACCTCCGCCGCACGGGACCTTGTCGAACTGATCCCGAACAGCACGCTCTTCGACCCCGAGGTCATCGGCCGCGGGCTGCGCCACCTGTTGCCCCAGAAGCATCTGGACGAAGTGAGCGACTTCCAGGACCTGACGATCTGGCGACGCCTCGTCGTCGACACCGCCGCGGCACTCCTCCACGAGGTCGGCGGTGTCCTCGTCGTCCCCATGACCCTGCTGCGCCAGGAGTACCGCGACGAGATCTTCGGCGGCCTCGCCGCCCGCCGTATCGCCGTACGCCATGTGCTGCTCACCCCGGCTGAAACGATCCTGCGCGCACGTATAGCCGACCGGCCCGCACCAGAGTGGGCGTACGACCACATCGAGCCGTACCGGGCGGCGCTGGCCGGTTGGCTCACCTGCGACGCCCATCCCGTCGACACCAGCGCCCTCACTCCGTACGAGACCGCAGAGCGGATCGCCGAGGCCGTCCGCAGCTCGGATCTCGGGCTCTGCGACATCGTGCAGACCCCCGAGCCCACCTCCGAGACCCTCGCCTCGGGCGTGCTGCTCTTCGACGAGCGGGACCGGGTGCTGCTCGTCGACCCCACCTACAAGCCCGGCTGGGAGTTCCCGGGCGGCGTCGTCGAGTCCGGCGAGGCCCCGGCGGCGGCCGGGGTGCGCGAGGTCGCCGAGGAGACCGGCATCCGACTCGACCGGCTGCCCGGCCTGTTGCTCATCGACTGGGAGGCGCCCCAGCCTCCGGGATACGGCGGGATGCGGCTGCTCTTCGACGGCGGGCGGCTCGACAGCGCCGCCACCGAGCGTGTCCTGCTGCCCGGCCCCGAACTCCGTGACTGCCGTTTCGTCACCGAACAGGAGGCGGCGCGCCTGCTGCCCCCGGTGCGCTACGAGCGGCTGCGCTGGGCCCTGCGCGCGAGGAGGCAGGGCCGGCCGCTGTACCTGGAGGCGGGAGTGCCGGTCGGAACCCCCCGGGACACGGGCTGAGCCCGGGACTCCACGGACACGGCCCAGGGCCCAGGGCCCAGGGCCCGCAGAGATAGGGGAGACGCCCCTAGAAACCGCTGCCGACCGCTAGTAACCGCTGCCGACCGCCCACCTCAGCATCGACGCGGGGTCGGCGTGCGCGCCCTCCTGGAAGGCGTCGTCGTACGCCTGGTCGCCCAGGAGGGCGCGGGCCGTCCGCTCGCCCTCGTCCCGCAGCGGCGCGACCTCCGGTGTGCCGCGCTGGGGGTGCCCGACCACCTGCCAGAAGCGGTCACCCGTGCCGTAGGCGAGCGCCGACCCCTCCCCGTCACCGGCCGCGGCGAACGCCGCCGACAGCATGTCGAGCCCCAGGGCGATGCCGAAGCTGTCCCCGATCTGCTGCTTCGAGGCAAGCATCGAGCGGGCGTGCCGGACCGCCGCATCGGCGTCGCCCTCGCTCAGGGCGATCACACAGAGCTGGTAGTCCGCGTACGACCGGGTCCAGTGCTCCCCGTCCGTCACACATGTCTCGCGCAGCAACTGCGCCTCCCGCCGGGCCTGTTGGAGCAGGCCGGACGCGGTCAGCCCGAAGACCCGGACGAGCCGGCACATCAACGCGGGCCCCGACGCCCTGCCCCCGACAGGAGCACCGGCGCGCGGCAGGGCCTCGTCGACCAGGTCGAGGGCCGCCGCGGCCCGCCCTTCGAGGAGGTTGCTCAGCCCGTGCAGATACCCGGCCCGCAGAAGGCCCGCCTCGTCCCCCGCGAGCCGGGCCTCGCTCAGGCATGCCGACGCCAGGCCGTGCCCCGCCGCGTAGTCGCCCTGGAGGATGTGGGTCAGACCGAGCGCCCACAGCCCGTGCACGCGCATCGGGCCGCCCAGGGTGCTCGCGGACAGGGCGCGTTCGACATAGCGCTGCGCCTCGTGGAGATGGCCGCAGCACATCCAGAAGAAGCCGACCAGAGCGGTGAGTTCCAGCGCTTCGTCGGGCCGGTGCTCCAGGAGATGGTCGGCGGCCGCGCACAGGTCCGGGTACGGCTCGCGGATCGTGCGGTACCACGCCGCCTGCTCCGGGCCCGCCCACGCCGCGTCCGCGCTGCGGACCAGCTCGAGGAAGTGCGCGGCGTGCCGGTCGGCCGCCCGGTCCACCTCGCCGAGCTCCTCCAGCCACAGCCGGCCGTACTCCCGGACGGTGTCGAGGACGCGGTGCCGGCCCCGGTCGTGCACGACGACCGACTTGTCGACGAGGCCGTCGAGCGCGCGGTACACATCGGCCACGGTCAGCGGTCCACCGGCACACACCGCCGCCGCCGTCCCCGCGTCGAAGTGGCCGCGTACGACGGAGAGCCGTGCCCAGAGCAGCCGTTCGGCCGGGGTGCACAGCTCATGGCTCCAGCCGAGCGCGGTGCGCAGCGCGTCATGGCGCCGGGGCACCACGGGACGTACGCCCGAGTCCTGCCGGTCCAGGCCGAGCCGTGGCCGCATCAGGGTCTCTTCGAGCGTGCTGTGGCCGAGCTGCCCGGCCGCCAGCTCCAGGGCGAGCGGCAGCCCGTCCAGGTGCTCGCACAACTCCCGTACCCGCTCGGTGGCTTCGCCGTTCGCCAGCGGGTGCCCGGCCTCCGCGGCGCGGTACGTGAACAGCTCGACGGCGTCGGTCGCACCCGGCAGCGGGTCGACCCGGATCACCCGCTCACCGTCGAGATGCAGCGGCTCACGGCTGGTCACCAGGACCGTCAGCCGCGGGCAGGCGGTCAGCAGCGCGGCCACGAGGCGGCGGCAGGCGTCGAGGAGATGCTCACAGGAGTCGAGGACGAGCAGGACCGGACGCGCGCCGATCCAGCTGGACAGCACTTCGAGGGGCATCCGCGGCGTGTGGTCGGAAAGCCCGCAGGCGTCGGCCACCACAGCCGCGAGGAGATCCTCGCCCTGGAGGGGCCACAGGTCCGCCCAGCAGACGGTGCCCACGTCCGGCGGGAGCCCCTCGCCGATCCGCTGCCGCGCGAGGCGGGACTTGCCCACCCCGCCGACCCCCGTCAAGGTCACCAGCCGATGCTGCTCAAGTGCGCTGCCCAGACGGGTCAGTTCCCTGCCTCGACCCACGAACACGCTCAGTCCTCCAGCGTTCTGCACCGGTTCAGGCGGGCAGCCGGGTGGCGCCGAGCCGGACACCGGCCCGCTCCGCCGCGGCCATGACCTCGGGGTCCGACAGGTGCTCCGTACGTACGACCACGTCGATCCCCGCGGGCGTCACCAGGGACTTGGCGAACGTGATGACCGCCCACGACCCGTCCTCGGCGATCTCCGCCACCTCCCAGACGCTGGTCAACGGCGCGAGCACACCGCGCCCGCGCCAGCGGAAGGCGGTGCCCGCCCGGCCGGGGAGCCGGGTGTCCGTTCCCACGATGCGACGCTCCCGGCCACGGGCCCGGTAGGACACCACGTCGCGCAGGCGGGCCGCACCGCCGCGTTCCGGCAACGGCGCGTACGTGAACGTCGCCCCACTGCGCCGGCCCGTCAGCCACATGGGAAACGTGGACCAGACGATGCGCCAGGAGCCGACCAGACGTTCCGTGGGCAGGCCGAGGGATTCCATGGGGCCGAGCCTACGGATGATCCGCAGCCGAGCACAGCCGGGTGAGCACACCGGCACGGTTCCGGACAGGGCGCGTGCCCGGGCGCGGGCGCGGGCGCGCGCCCTGTCCGGGCGTGGCTCGACCCGTCACGTATGCGGGCGTGGCTCAACTCGTCGCGTACTTCTGCAGGAACAGCGCCTCCGTCACCGAAAGGCGCTCCAACTCCTCCGGGGAGACGCTCTCGTTGACCGCGTGGATCTGCGCCTGCGGCTCGCTCAGACCGATCAGCAGGATCTCCGCGTTCGGGTAGAGGGAGCTGAGCGTGTTGCACAGCGGGATCGAGCCGCCCTGCCCCGCGTACTGCATCTCCTCACCGGGGTACGCGATCCGCATGGCCTCCGCCATCGCCGCGTACGCCGGGCTCTTGGTGTCCGCGCGGAACGGCTGGCCCTGACCGATCTGCTCGGTGCGGACGCGCGCGCCCCACGGCGTGCGCGCCTCCAGGTGTGTGCGCAGCAGCCTCGTGGCCTCGGCGGCGTCCACGCCCGGCGGCACCCGCAGGCTGATCAGCGCCCGCGCGCCCGCCTGCACCGAAGGTGTCGCGCCCACCACGGGCGGGCAGTCGATGCCGAGCACGGTGACCGCGGGTCGCGCCCAGATCCGGTCGGCGACAGTGCCCTCACCGATCAGCTCCACGCCCTCCAGAACCTTCGCGTCCTTGCGGAAGTCGCCCTCCGCGTACTGCAGTCCGTCCCACACCTGCCCGCCGTCCAGGCCGTCCACGGTCGTCGAACCGTCCTCGGCGCGCAGCGAGTCGAGCACCCGCACAAGGGCCGCCAGAGCGTCCGGAGCGGCACCGCCGAACTGGCCCGAGTGCAGATTGCCCTCCAGGGTGTCCACTTCGACCCGTACGAGCGTCATCCCGCGCAGCGTCGACGTCACCGTCGGCAGCCCCACCCGGAAGTTGCCGCTGTCCCCGATCACGATCGAGTCGGCCTTCAGGAGCTCGGGGTGAGCCTCCGCGTACCGCTCAAGTCCGCCGGTGCCCTGCTCCTCGGAGCCCTCCGCGATGAACTTGACGTTCACCGGCACCCCGCCGTCCGCCTTCAGGGCGCGCAGCGCCAGCAGATGCATGACGACGCCGCCCTTGCAGTCCGCTGCCCCGCGCCCGTACCAGCGCCCGTCCCGCTCGACGAGTTCGAACGGCGGGGTCGCCCAGGCCGCCTCGTCCAGGGGCGGCTGCACGTCGTAGTGCGCGTAGAGGAGAACGGTCGGGGCGTCCGCGGGGCCGGGCAGGAAGCCGTACACCGACTGCGTGCCGTCCGGGGTGTCCAGGAGCGCCACGTCCTGGAAGCCCTCCGCGCGCAGCGCGTCCGCCACCCAGTTCGCGGCGGCCTCGCTCTCGCTCCTCGGGAACTGCGTGAAGTCCGCCACCGACTTGAACGCCACCAGCTCGGCCAGCTCCTGCCGCGCGCGCGGCAAGAGGGAGGCGACGGTCTCGGCGATCTGCTGCGACGGCATGGGCACGCTCCTTGTGGGTGCGACGTTGTGTACGTATGGGTGCGTGTGCGCACCTCGAATACGGGCTCGATCTTCCCACAGGCGGGTGTGATCGGTGCCCGCCGTAGGATGCCGTGGACAGCGGCGGAAGACAGCTGGATCGGAGCAGCAGCCCATCGTGAGCAGCGAGAACTCGAGCGAGAAGCCGGCCGACGAGCGGCGGGAGCAGCCGGGCACGGGACCGGACGAGCCGGGCACGGGACCGGACGGCACGACCCCCGAGGAGGCGCGATCGCCCGAGGGGGCGCGATCGCCCGAGGCGGACCGGGGCGCGGAGGCGGAGCGCGACGTGTGGGACGTGATCGTCGTCGGTGCCGGCCCCGCGGGAGCCTCCGCCGCCTACGCGGCCGCTGTCGCCGGACGCCGCGTGCTCCTCCTGGAGAAGGCCGAACTGCCCCGGTACAAGACATGCGGCGGCGGCATCATCGGCCCCTCGCGCGACTCCCTGCCGCCCGGCTTCGAACTGCCCCTGCGCGACCGGGTGCACGCCGTCACCTTCTCCCTCGACGGCAAGTACGCGCGTACGCGCCGCTCGAAGCAGATGCTCTTCGGCCTCATCAATCGGCCCGAGTTCGACCAGGGGCTCGTCGAGGCCGCGCAGAAGGCGGGTGCCGAACTGCGCACCGGCGCCACCGTCTCGCGGGTGGAGCAGCACGGACCGGCGGTGCCCGACCGGCGCACGGCGGCGGTCGTCCTCTCCGAAGGCGAGACCCTCCTCGCGCACGCCGTGGTCGGCGCCGACGGCAGCGCCAGCCGCATAGGGGCGCACGTCGGCGTCAAGCTCGACCAGGTCGACCTCGGACTGGAGGCGGAGATCCCGGTTCCGGAGACGGTCGCCGAGGACTGGGCGGGCCGCGTCCTCATCGACTGGGGCCCGATGCCCGGCAGCTACGGCTGGGTCTTCCCCAAGGGTGACACTCTCACCGTCGGCGTGATCTCCGCCCGCGGCGAAGGCGCCGCCACCAAGCGGTACTTGGAGGACTTCATCGCCCGCCTCGGCCTCGCCGGTTTCGAGCCGAGCATCTCCTCCGGGCACCTGACGCGCTGCCGCAGCGACGACTCCCCGCTCTCCCGCGGCCGTGTCCTGGTCTGCGGTGACGCGGCGGGCCTCCTGGAGCCGTGGACCCGCGAGGGCATCTCGTTCGCGCTGCGTTCCGGGCGGCTCGCGGGGGAGTGGGCGGTCCGGGTCGCGGAGGCGCACGACGCGGTCGACACCCGCAGGCAGGCCCTCAACTACGCCTTCGCCGTACGAGCGGGCCTCGGCGTGGAGATGAGCCTGGGCCGGCGCATGCTGAGCGTCTTCGAACGCCGCCCGGGACTGCTGCACGCGGTCCTCACCGGCTTCCGCCCCGCGTGGAACGCCTTCGCGAAGATCACCCGAGGCTCCACGTCCCTCACGGAGATCGTCCGCACCCATCCGCTGGCCCGGCGCGCCCTCTCCACACTCGACCGGGAGGAGAAGCAGGGGGTGCGGGAGGGGGCTGCGGAATCGGCGTAGGCGGACGCCGGCCCGGGCCGAGGGGATCGCGTCCTGGCGTCTGCGTCCCGCCGCGCCGTCAGTCCTGGACCGTGATCCGGAACACCGGGTGGTCCGGCCCGGCGGCGAGCAGTACGGCGTCGTCGGACTTGGCCGTGACGCCCTTGAAGTACCCGTTGACCTCCCAGCCCCAGCGCTCCAGATAGCCGCGCAGAATCTCGACCTTCGCCCCGTCGTCGGCGATCTCGGTGGCCGTGAACCGGCGCACCCTGCGTCCGACCCGCAGCTCACCCCCGCCCGCGGCCCGCATATTCCGCACCCACTGCGAATGCCCACGCGCGGACACGAGGTACTGCTCACCGCCGTGCCGGAACGGGTTGACCGGCAGGCGCAACAGCTTGCCGCTCTTCCGCCCGACCACGGACAGTTCGGCCGAGCCCGCAAGGCTGATCCCGTGCCGGGCCAGCCAGCCGATCACGCGGTTCAGGCGCGCGGCTACGGCACCGGCCCGCAGGTAGTAGGGCTGGTGTGACTTGGACGGCTGCGGGGTGGAGTGCTGCGGGGTGGGGTTCGGGGTGGGGTTCGGGGTGGAGTGTGCGGTGGAGTGCGGGGTGGGGTGCGCGGGCGTTGTGGAAGTCATCGCGGGATCCGTTCTCGAGGGAAACTGTGAGCACTGCTCTCGCTTGTGAGCAGTGTTCCACGTTCGTGCGCCGCAGGGCAAGAGCAGTGCTCTCTTTTGCGAGCGCTGCTCTCGTGTTGGATCGCCGCTCTCGTATCGGACCGCCGCTCTCGTATCGGACCGCTGCTCTCGTATCGGACCGCTGCTCTCGTATCGGACCGCCGCTCTCGTCTCAGTGCACCGCTCGCAAATAAGTGCACCGCTCACAACTGAGTGCACCGCTCACATTCGAGTGCGCCGCTCTGCCAGACTGCCCCCATGACGAGCCGCAACAAGCCCCCCGCCCAGCCCTCCGCCCAGCGCTCCACCCAGTCCCCCGCCCAGCGCCCCACCCGGCCTCGCCCCAGCACCCCCGCAGCCAAGGCGGAAGAGCCCAAACCCCTCGGTGCCCGAGCCCGAGCGCGGGCCGAGGTCACCGGTGCGATCAAGGACGAGGCCCGTCGACAGCTCGCCGACGAGGGCGCGGCGAAACTCTCCCTGCGTGCCGTCGCCCGTGAACTCGGCATGGTCTCGTCGGCGCTCTACCGCTACTTCCCGAGCCGCGACGAGCTCCTCACCGCCCTGATCGTCGACGCGTACGACTCGCTCGGAGCCGCCGCCGAGGGCGCGCACGCACGTGCCGTACGAGCCGAGGCGGCACCGCGGGAGCGCTGGCTCGCGGTGTGTCGGGCGGTGCGGGAGTGGGCGGTGGCGTATCCGCACGAGTACGCGTTGATCTACGGTTCGCCCGTGCCCGGCTACAGCGCTCCGCGCACCACGGTCGGCCCGGCGTCGCGGGTCGGCCTGCTGCTCGTCACCGTCGTACGGGAAGCCGCGCAGGGACCCGGCGTGCAGGTGCCGGGCGGCGGCGAGACGCTGCGGGACGAGGCGTTGCGGGACGAGGCCGAGCGGCTCGCCGCCGACCTCGCGCCGGACCTGCCGCCCGCGGTGGTCGTGGCGCTCACGGCGGCGTGGTCGCAGCTGTTCGGCCTGGTGTCGTTCGAGGTGTTCGGCCAGTTCAACCGGATCGTCGAGGACCGCCCGGTCTTCTTCGACCAGGCGGTGTCCCAACTCGCCCGCTCCGTGGGCCTGATGGACGACTGACCGCCCGCGCACGCCGGGCCCCGGGCAGCCGCGGGCGGGCCGCCCGCCACCACCCCCCGCGTACTCCCCGTACTCCCCAGGAAGTACCCCCGAAGACCGCGCACGGCGGACGTCGGGGTGGGAGGTCCGGTCTAGCGTGGCCGGTATGGACGAGCAACAGCAGCACACCCGGAGGCCGGGCGGCCCGGTGCTCTGGCGGCACGCGGGGCCGCCCGGTCTGCGGCGCTGGGACGACGGTGAGCAAGGGGCGGCGGACGGGGACCGGCTGCCCTGGGTCTCGACGCTCTTCGTGACCGTGTTCCTGCAGGTCGGATCAGGTTTCGCGGAGCATGGCCAGATCGGCGACCGGACGCCGCTCGACGGTTACGGCCGGGCGTTGCTGCTTGTCGCCGGAGTGATCCTGCTGCTGCGCAACCGCTTCCCGGTGGCCGTGGCCTTCGCGGCGTCGGCGGTCACATTGGTCTACCTCGGGGCGGGGTATCCGTACGGCCCGGTGTTCCTGAGCGCGGCGCTCGCCTGCTTCGCCGCCGTGGTCGCCGGGCACCGGCACGCGGCGTGGGGAGCGCTCGGCCTGCTCTGGGCCGGGCATCTGCTGATCTCGCACTGGCTGTACGCGTGGCTGCCGCCGGACGGGGACGACGCGGCGCCCTGGGCGCAGGAACTCCTCGTCGTGGCCTGGGTGGTGGCGATCCTCGCGCTGTCCGAGCTGGTGCGCGTCCGCCGTCAGCAGTGGGCCAGGGAGCGCGCGGAACGGCAGCAGGCCGCGAAGCGCCGCGCCGACGAGGAGCGGCTGCGGATCGCCCGCGAGCTGCACGACGTACTGGCGCACTCGATCTCCGTGATCAACGTCCAGGCGGGCGTAGGACTCGCGCTCCTCGACAGCGACCCGGAGCAGGCGCGTACGGCACTGACCACCATCAAGTCGGCCAGCAAGGAGGCGCTCGGGGAGGTGCGGCAGGTGCTCGACACCCTGCGCACGCCGGGGGACGCGCCCCGTGCTCCCGCGCCCGGCCTGGACCGCCTGCCGGAGCTGGTCGAGCAGGCGGCGAGCGCGGGCCTCACCGTGGAAGTCGTCCGCGAGGGACGGGAGTCGGCCTTGGCTCCCGGCGCCGATCTGGCCGCGTTCCGGATCGTGCAGGAGGCGCTCACCAACGTCGTACGCCACTCCGGTTCGCGCCGTGCGTCCGTACGGGTGCGGCACACCGGAGCGGCCGTGGAGCTGACCGTCGACGACGACGGGCCCGCGACCCGTACCGACGCGGGCGGCAGCGGCAACGGCCTGGCCGGAATGCGGGAGCGCGCCGCCGCCCTGGGTGGCACGATCGAGGCGGGCCCGCGCCCGGACGGCGGTTTCCGGGTACGGGCCGTCCTGCCGCAGCGCTCCGAGGGGAAAACGACGTGATCCGCGTACTGCTCGCAGACGACCAGGTGCTCGTACGAGCCGGATTCAAGGCGCTGCTCGACGCCCAGTCGGACATCGAGGTCGCGGGGGAGGCGGCCGACGGCGAGGAGGCGGTGCGCCTGGTGCGCGAACTGCGGCCGGACGTGGTCCTGATGGACATCCGCATGCCGCGGCTCGACGGCCTCGCCGCGACCCGCGCCGTCACCGGGGATCCGGACCTGGAGCAGGTCAAGGTGGTCATGCTCACCACCTTCGAGCTGGACGAGTACGTCTTCGAGGCGATCCGCTCCGGCGCCTCCGGCTTCCTCGTCAAGGACACCGAACCCGATGAACTGCTGCGCGCGGTAAGGGCGGTGGTGCACGGTGACGCACTGCTCTCGCCCGGCGTGACCAGGCGCCTTATCGGCGAGTTCGCGGCCCGCTCCAAGGAGCCCGCGGCCGCGGACGCGCTGAGCGAACTCACCGAGCGGGAGCGGGAGGTGATGGCGCTCGTCGGCATCGGCCTGTCCAACGAGGAGATCGCCCGCCGCCTGGTCGTCAGCCCGCTCACCGCGAAGACGCACGTCAGCCGCACGATGGTCAAGCTGGGCGCCCGCGACCGCGCCCAACTGGTCGTCCTCGCCTACGAGTCGGGGCTTGTCCGGCCGGGCTGGCTGGGCTGACGCCCAAGGGGTCCGGCACGCCCTCGGCGTCCGAGGGCCCTGGGATCAGCCGACCGCGGATGTCTCCCGCCACACCCGCGCGAGGCCCGGGTCACCGGTGAGCCGAGGGGCCGGAAGCCGGTTCCACAGCGACAGGTAGACCCGCGCGGCCGGTCCGCTCAACTCGCAGTCCGCCTCGCCCTCCTCGTCGCGCGTGGTGACCGGGGCGTCCTGCGAGAGCCGTACGGTCCACACGTCGTCGGTGTCGGTGGCACGCACCCGGAGCACGGCGGGCTTCTCCGTACGGACCTTGCTGCGCTGGCGGGCGTGGAAGCCGCGCAGGAGTTCGTCGATGCCGTCGGCGGCGAAGCCGGGGGAGATCGCCACATGGCTCGTGCTCCGGCGGGCCGACTCGGCGTCCACCCGGTGCACGGTCGTCTCGTGCGCCTGCCGCCGCGCCCAGAACGCCAGCGGGGACGGCGCGGGCAGGAACGTCCAGCAGTCCAGGTCGGCCGGGGCCGAGGTGAGCGCGTCGACGAGCGCGGCGTGGCCGGTGCGGAACCAGTCGAGCAGCTCCGTCCCGTCGAGGTCGGGGAGGCCGCCGTCGGGGTGGTACGAGGTGTGCCCCTCGACGACGTACGCGGTGGCCCAGCGGTGCACCATGCCCGTGTGCCGCAGCAGGTCGCGGACCTGCCAGCCGGGGCAGGTGGACACGGCCGCGCCGGGCCCGGCCTCCTCCGCGGCGTGGGCGAGCAGCCGGCCTTCCCGGTCCAGGACTTGGACGTGTTCGACAGTCTTCATGGCCAGATCATGCCCCCGGTTCGAGTGGCTAGGCGGAACGGTCCCACGTTCTGGAAGGTTCACTCCCGTACGCCCGCGTCCCGCACCGCGTACCCGATCGCCGCCGAGACCGTGGCCAGGACCGCCACGCTGGTCAGGGCCACGGGCAGCGAGAACCAGTCCGCCATGAAGCCGATGGCGGGCGGGCCGAGGAGCATGCCGCCGTAGCCGAGCGTGGACGCGGCGGCGACCCCGCTCGGGCCGGCGAGCGCACCGGCCCGCTCGATCGCGACCGGGAAGATGTTGGCGAGGCCGAGCCCCGTGATCGTGAAGCCGAGCAGCGTCGCCCCCACCGAGGGCGCGAGCGCGCCGACGAGCATGCCGACCGCAGCCGTCGCACCGCCCGCCACCAACGTCCTTGTCCGGCCCAGGCGTTCGAGGAGCGTCGTGCCGGTGAGGCGGCCGACGGTCATGGCGAGCGCGAACACCGAGTACCCGGCGGCCGCGACACCGGGGTGTGCGCCGAGGTCCTGCTGCAGATGCAGCGCGCCCCAGTCCGCGAGCGCGCCCTCGCCGTACGCCGTGCACAGCGCGATCAGGCCGAAGACGGCGACGAGCCGGCGCGTAGGGCCGCCCGGGCGCGGGGACTCGGCCGCGGCCGGCGGGGCGGCGGAGGCCGGCCGGTCGGCGGAGGCCGGGATGGTGTGGCGCAGCAGCGTCGGGGCGGCGGCCGCGGTGATCAGCAGGCCGAGGACGGTCAGGCCGAGCAGGTGCCGGGTGGGGGAGAGGTGTCCCGCGACCAGGCCGCCGAGACCGGCGCCGAGCATGCCGCCGAGGCTGAACGCGGCGTGGAAGCTGGGCATCACGGGCCGGCGCAGGGCGCGCACGAGGTCGACGACGGCGCTGTTCATCGCCACGTTGACGCCGCCGTAGGCCGCGCCGAAGACGAGCAGCACCGCGCCGAGCGCGAGCGGGGAGCCGGTCAGCGGGGGCAGCGCGACACTGAGCGGCATCAGGACGCCGCAGGCCACGGTCACGGCGCGGCTGCCGTAGCGGCGGCAGAGCCGGCCGGTCAGGGTCATCGTGATCACGGCACCGGCCGAGACGCCGAGCAGCGCGAGCCCGAGGTCACTGGCGGACGCCCCGGTCTGCTCCTTGATCGAGGGGATCCGCACGACCCAGCCCGCGAAGATGAACCCGTCGAGCGCGAAGAAGGCGGTGAGGGCGAGCCGGAGGCGCTGGAGGGTCGCGGTGCGCGGGTCGTCGGACGCCGTTGTCCTGAGTTTGTTTAGTGTCGGCACAAAATGAGCGTACGGGCGGGGCAGGGGTACGGGCAACGTGCCGGAGACAATGGGAACCATGCAGGACCGCCCCGACCGCCCGGACCGCCCGGACCGCCCGGACCGCCCCGCCTTCCCCGGCGAGCTGTTCGCCCTCCCCCGCGAGCGGACCGAGATCGCCCCCGGCGCCGTGCACGTCCCCGGCTGGCTCGGTCCGGAGCGGCAGCGGGAGTTGGTCGCCGCCTGCCGCGCCTGGTCCAGGCCGCCCGCCGGACTGCGCACCGTGCGCACACCGGGCGGCGGCGAGATGACCGCCCGGCAGGTGTGCCTGGGGTGGCACTGGTATCCGTACGCCTATGCCCGCACCGTCGTCGACGGGGACGGCGCCCCGGTCAAGCCGTTCCCCGAACTCCTCGGCAGGCTCGCGCGGGAGGCCGTGCGCGAGGCGTACGGACCGGACTTCGCGCCCGGCGCGTACGACGTCGCGCTGGTCAACTACTACGGCGAGCAGGCGCACATGGGCATGCACCGCGACAGCGACGAGCGGGCCGACGACCCGGTGGTGTCGCTCAGCCTCGGCGATACCTGCCTGTTCCGCTTCGGCAACACCGAGTCGCGGGGCCGTCCTTACACCGATGTGGAACTGCGCAGCGGCGACCTCTTCGTCTTCGGCGGGCCCTCGCGCTTCGCGTACCACGGCGTGCCCAAGGTGTGGCCGGGCAGCGGGAGCGGCGCCATCGGGATGGAGCGAGGTCGGCTCAACATCACATTGAGAGTCTCCGGACTCCAGGGCTGAGCGGTGCCCGATCATGGGAGACTCGCCTGCATGAACGGCAAGGCGGCGTCCGGTGAGGCGGCTCAGGTGGCCACGCGGAATCGACTGGAGAGAGGACGCGGCGCACTCGGCCCCGCACTCGAACTCGTACACACCGGACGCGCCCCCACCCGCGCCGTCCTCACCTCGGAACTGGGCGTCACCCGCGCCACGGCGGGTGCCGTCGCCGCCGAGCTGGAGGCGCTCGGCCTGATCCGCGTCGAGCCCGGAGCCGCCGCCGGCGCGCAGGGCCGCCCTTCGCACCGCCTGGTGGTCGCCGACGACGGCCCGGTCGTGCTCGCCGCGCAGGTGCACGCCGACGGATACCGCGCGGCGCTCGTCGGCCTCGGCGGCACCATCGCCGCCACCGCGCCCGGCTGCGAGACCATCGACGCCGACCCGGCGCAGATCCTCGGCTCGCTCGTCGAGGCCGGGGTGGAGCTCCTGGAGCAGACCGGGCGGCGCTGTGTCGGCGCCGGGCTCGCCGTGCCGTCGGCGGTCGCCGAGCCCGAGGGCCAGGCGCTCAACCCGCTCCACCTGGCCTGGCCGGTGGGCGCCCCGGTCCGCGAGATCTTCGCCGAGCGGGTACGGGCCGCGGGCCTCGCCGGTCCCGCGTTCACCGGCAACGATGTCAACCTCGCCGCGCTCGCCGAGCACCGGCACGGCGCCGGCCGAGGCTCCGCCGACCTGCTGTGCGTGGCGACCGGGCACCGCGGCGTCGGCGGTGCGCTCGTCCTCGACGGCCGTCTGCACACCGGGAGTTCGGGCCTCGCCCTGGAGGTCGGCCATCTCACCGTCAACCCCGAGGGCCGCCCCTGCTACTGCGGCAGCCGCGGCTGCCTGGACGTCGAGGCCGACCCGCTGGCGTTCCTCACCGCCGCGGGCCGCGCCCCCGGCCCCGAGGTCTCGCTCCTCAAGGAGTCCCGCGAGCTGCTCACGCACGAGTACGACGACCCGGCGGTACGCGCGGCCGCGGCGGAGCTCATCGACCGCCTCGGCCTCGGCCTCGCAGGCCTGGTCAACATCCTCAACCCGGACCGCATCATCCTCGGCGGCCTGCACCGCGAACTCCTCGCCGCGGACCCGGAACGCCTGCGCGCCGTGGTCGCCGACCGCAGCCTGTGGGGCCGCAGCGGCGGCGTCCCGATCCTCCCCTGCACCCTCGACCACAACAGCCTGGTCGGCGCGGCGGAACTGGCCTGGCAGCCGGTGCTCGACGACCCGCTGGGGGCGCTGGCGGGGTAGGCCGGGGGCCGGGGCGCGCGGCTACCGCCACTCCACCCCGAAGGCCCGAGCCGCGTTCTCCGTCAGCATGCGGTCCAACTGATCCTTTCCCATGGCGAGTTCGAGCCGTGGGCGCAGCCGCCGTAACAGGTACGCCGGGCCGGGAGTCTCCGGCGTGGTCGTGTCCCCCCCGACCAGCAGCCGCTAACCGAAACCCGCCTCGGCCAGCGCCGTCAGCTGATCCGGCAGGCGCCAGTCCGTGGCGTGGTGGGCGCGCGAAGGGCCGTCGCACACCAGGAACGCGCCACTGCGCGCCGCCTCGCGCTGCTCGACCGGATCCGGCGACCGCCCCAAGCGCCCGAGCAGTACCCGCTCCGGCGCCACCCCCAACTCCCCGCAGAGCAGGTCGAGTACGTCGAGCGCGTCGGTGCCCAGCTCCAGGTGGACGGCGATCGGCGCGCCCGTGCGACGAGGTGGGCGCGCGCGGCCGCCGCCATCGTGCGCCGGGCGTGCGCGTCGACCCCGTGGAACGCTCCGGCCACCTTGACGAGACCGGCCCGTACCGACGTACCGACGTACCGACGTACCGACGTACCGGCGATGCCCGCTGTCAGCTCAGCGGTGAACAGCTCGGTGAGCCCGTCCACGTCGAGCCGGTCGAGCAACTCCCGGGCGTACTGCGCCGCTTGGCTGCGGGCTGCGCAGGAAGAGGTGGTCGTGGGCGTCGCACACGCCGAGTCCGGCGGGCGGCACGTCGCCGAGCACGGTGCGGACGGCGGGCGTAGTCGTCACAGTGACCCTGCCGTGAGCGCGGCGCGTTCGGGCGCGGACACACGCAGGACGCGGTACACCTCACCGCCGAGGCCGGAGGGTGGCCGCGCGGACCACAGCGAGAAGTGCGTCAACTCCCAGTGGTGCGGGTCGAGTACGACCGCCGTGCACACCGCACCGGCCTCGTCCGCCGCCCGCCGGGCACTGTCGGACGCCGCCCCGAGCGCCTCCGCCACGTCCGCGTCGACCGGCAGCCGCTCCCGCAGGCGTACGGCGAACCGCGCCTCCTCGCCGGCCGCGCGGCCCTCCACGTACGCGTGCCCGTTGCCGTGCCGGACCGTCGGGCGGCCGAAGTCGGCGCACAGGCCCCGGAATCCGGGCCCGGCGAGGAACGCGGCCATCGGGGCGGAGCCGGACCAGAGGTAGAACGGCGCGTACTGGTTCACTGGCGAACCGTCCTGGCCGCGCTCCCGCACCAGATAGGCCTTGAACCCGAGCCCGGGCAGGTCGTCGAGCAGATGGCCCTTGGCCTGCACGCGCGCGTGGATGACGCCCATGTCGTAGTCGGCGGGCAGGGTGATCTCGTACTGCATGGCGTGCACGGCGGCAACTCCTCGGCTGCGTAAGGGGGGGCGGTCAGGCGTGCGGGCGGAGCAGCGCGAGCGCGCCGCGCACCGCCGTGTCGAACGCCTCGGGGCTGCCCGACGAACGGGCCAGGACATAGCCGCCCTGGACGGTCGCGACGAGCAGGGCGGCGGTCTCGTCCGGGTCGAGTCCGGGCGGGAACTCGCCCTGGTCCAGGCCCTCTTGGACGATCTGAGCGAGCCGGCCGCGGAGCCAGCCGAGCGTCTCGTCCACCGGCGCGCGCAGCCGGTCGTCGGCGACGACGTCCGGGTCCATCGTCAGCCGCCCCACCGGACAGCCCCGCAGCACGTCCCGCTCGCGCGTCAGATATGCCGCGATCCGCTCGTACGCCGAACCCGCACCGCCGAGCGCGCGCTCCGCGGCGCCGCGCAGCTCCTCGGCGGTCCGGGTGATCGCCGCGAGGGCGAGGTCGGGCTTGCCCTTGAAGTGGTGGTACATGCTGCCCTGCCCGGCGCCCGCCCGCTCCTGGATCGCCTTCGGGCTGGTGCCGACGTACCCCCGCTCCCAGAGGAGCTCGCGCGTGGACTCGATGAGTCGGTCCTGAGTGCTCATGGCGGCAGTTTACATACTAGTAGGTACAGCCGTGCGGGATCCCCGCTGAGCAGCGCGGGAAGCAGCCCGCGCGCCCTCCCGTACTCCCCGGGAGGTACGCGGACTGCCGCTGGCCGTACGACGACTCGGGCCCCCTCCGCGAGCGAATCTCGATGCATCACCAGCCATCGAGAGCCATCAAGGCGCGGCACTCGCCGCCACTGAGGAGATGAATCGACATGCAGACTCTGGCGAACTGGGACGGCGGGCCCGGCCCGTGGATCCTGTTCTTCCCGCTGATCTGGGCCGCCGTGATCGTCGGCGTCGTGACCCTGCTGCGCCGCACCGTCTGGCGCGGCCGGGGCCGCGGCCCGGGGGCCGGGCCCGACGCGCAGTCGCCGATCACGGTGCTCGGCCACCGCTTCGCCTCCGGCGAGATCGACGAGGACGAGTACTGGCGGCGCCTGTCCGTCCTGGACGAGCAGTTCGGACGCGCCGCGGGCGGGCGCGGCAAGAAGGGCGGTGCGGCGTGAACACCGCGCACACTGCGGCCCGGGTCGTCGACGCCGTGAAGGTGTACGGCAGCGGCGACACCGAAGTGAGGGCCCTGGACGGGGTGACCGTCGGCTTCCCGGCCGGCCGGTTCACCGCGATCATGGGGCCCTCGGGCTCCGGCAAATCCACGCTCATGCACTGCGCCGCCGGACTCGACGCCCTCACCTCCGGCAGCGCGGCCATCGGCGGCACCGAACTCAGCTCCCTCGACGACCGCCGGCTCACCGTGCTCCGCCGCGACCGCGTCGGCTTCGTCTTCCAGGCGTTCAACCTGCTGCCCACGCTCACCGTCGCCGAGAACATCACGCTCCCGCTCGACCTCGCGGGCGCGCGTGCCGACGCCGAGTGGATCGACGCGCTCGTGGACGTGGTCGGCCTGCGCGACCGGCTGCACCACCGGCCCTCCGAGCTCTCCGGCGGGCAGCAGCAACGCGTCGCCGTGGCACGGGCGTTCGCGAGCAGGCCCGACGTCGTCTTCGCCGACGAACCCACCGGCAACCTCGACTCCCGCTCCGGCGCCGAGGTCCTCGGACTGCTCGCCCGCGCCGTACGGCGGATGGACCGCACCGTCGTCATGGTCACCCACGACCCGGTCGCCGCCGCCCACGCCGACGAGGTCGTCTTCCTCGCCGACGGCCGACTCGTCGACCGCATGCCCGAGCCGACCGCGGAGCGCGTACTCGACCGCATGAAGGCCCTGGACGGCCCCCGCGCTGAGGCGGACATCCCGGAACACCACACGCAAGGAGTGCCGTCATGAGCTCCGCGTCCGCCACCGCGCGGATCAGCCTCACCTCCCTCCGCGCCCACAAACGCCGCTTCGCCGGTACGTTCGCGGCCGTGCTGCTCGGCGTCGCCTTCCTGACCGGCACCCTGGTCATGGGCGACACCCTGCGCACGAGCTTCGACTCGATGTTCGCCGGGGCCACGAGCGGCACCGACGCCGTCGTCCGCAGCGCCGACACCATCACCACGCCCGGCCAGTCCCAGGGCGTGCGCGGCCCCGTCGACGCCGACCTGGCCACCCGCGTCGCGCAGGTGCCCGGCGTCGCCGCGGCCGAGGCGGACATCCAGGGACCCGGTCAACTCGTGGGCGCCGACGGCGAACCCATCGGCGGCCAGGGCCCGCCCACGCTCGCCGGGAACTGGATCAAGGACACCCGCCTCAACCCGTACCGCCTCGCCGAGGGGCGCGCACCGGAGCGCGGCGGTGAGGTCGTGGTGAACCGGGGCGCCGCCGCGACGGGCGGGTTGACGATCGGCGACAGCACGGTCCTGCGCACCCCCGACCCGGTGCGCGTCACGATCGTCGGACTCGCCACCTTCGGCGGTGCCGACGGCATGGCGCAGACCACGTTCACCGGCATGACCCGGGCCGACGCCGAGAAGTACCTGACGCCGCAGCCCGGCGAGGCCGCGTCGATCCAGGTCCGCGCCGCTCCCGGCACCGGTCAGCAGGAACTCGTCGACGCGCTGACTCCCGTACTGCCCAAGGGCGTCGAGGCCATCACCGGTGAGGCGGCCACCACCGAGAACACCGACATGATCTCCGGGCAGTTCCTCGACCTGTTCACGACCTTCCTGCTCGTCTTCTCGGGCGTCGCGCTGCTCGTCGCGACGTTCTCGATCCACAACACCTTCGCCATCGTCGTCGCCCAACGCACCCGCGAGAACGCCCTGTTGCGTGCCCTCGGCGCGGCGCGCGGGCAGGTCGTGGGCGCCGCGCTCGCCGAGGCGGCCGTGGTCGCCGTCGTCGCCTCCGCGGCCGGGCTGCTCGGCGGCATCGGGGTCGCCGCCGGACTTCAGGCGCTCTTCCCGGCGATCGGATTCCCGTTCCCCGAGGGCGAGTTGGTGATCAGCGCGCTCTCGCTCGGGCTGCCTCTCGCCGTCGGGATCGTGGTCTGCCTCGGCTCGGCCCTGCTCCCGGCCGTGCGGGCCGGACGCACCGCGCCGCTCGCCGCGCTCCGGGAGACCGCCGTCGACCAGTCGGGCACCGCCCGCGGCCGTACCGTCGCGGGGCTCGCCCTCGCACTGATCGCCCTCGGTACGACCCTGGCCGGGGTGCTCGTCACCCCGTCGATCTGGCTCGCCGGCACCGGGGCCGTCCTGGCGCTCGCCGCGTTCGTGGTGCTCGGCCCGGCCGCCTCGACCGCCGTGCTCCGCGTCCTCACCCGCCCCCTGGCCCGTACGCGCGGTGTCCCCGGAGGTCTGGCCGGGCGCAACGCGCTGCGCAGCCCCAGGCGCACCGCCGCGACCGCGAGCGCGCTCATGATCGGCGTCGCCGTGGTCGCCCTGTTCACGGTCTTCGGCGCCTCCCTCAAGGCCACCATGAACCAGACCGTCGACCGCTCCTTCGCCGGTGACGTCGCCATCAGCGCGCCTTCGTTCGGCGCGGGCGGCAGCGGCCTCAGCCCCGAACTCGCGGGCAAGGTCGCCGAGCTGCCCGAGGTCGAGAGCGCGGTCGGGCTCGGCCGTGGCGTCGCCGAAGTCGACGGCGCGGGGCGCCAGTTGACGGTCACCGACCCCGTCGCCCTCGCGCGGGGCCTGGACCTGGGCTCCGTACGCGGAGACCTGGCCGCCCTCGGCACCGACGGCCTCGCGCTCTCCGCCCCCGAAGCCGAACGCCGCGGCCTCGCCCTCGGCGACCGCACCCGACTCGCCTTCACCGACGGCACCCAGGAGAGCTTCACCGTCCGCGCGGTCTACGCACAGCCCGAACTCGCCGGTGACTACGTCCTCACCCGCGAGGCCTGGGCCCCGCACCGCGGCCAGGACTCCGACTCCGTCGTCGCCGTCACCTTCAAGGACGGCGTGGATACTGCATCCGGCGAGGCCGCCGTCGAGGAGACGGCCGCCGCGTACGGCAATCCTGAGGTGCAGACCCGCGAGGAGTACGCACAGTCCTCGGCCGGCGGCATCGACATGATGCTGACCCTGGTGTACGCGATGCTCGCCCTCGCGGTCCTGATCGCGCTGCTCGGCATCGCCAACACCCTGACCCTCGCCGTCCACGAGCGCACCCGTGAACTCGGCCTGCTGCGCGCCGTCGGCCAGACCCGCGCCCAGCTGCGGGCGATGGTCCGCTGGGAGTCGGTCCTGGTCGCCGCCTTCGGTACGGCGGGCGGGCTCGCGCTCGGCGGATTCCTCGGGTGGGTCCTCGTCCAGGCCTCGCAGGGCACCGGCGACAGCGACTTCGCGTTCGCCGTGCCGCCCGCGCAGCTCGCGGTCGTCGCCCTCGTCGGGCTCGCGGCGGGAGCGCTCGCCGGGTGGCGTCCGGCCCGTCGCGCGGCGCGTCTCGACGTACTGCGCGCGATCGCCACGGAGTGACGCCCCGACGCGGTGGGGCTGGGTGGGTCCCGGTGGGCCCTACCGCGGACGGATTCTCAACCGCCCGGTCAGCCGGCGAAGGCCGACCGGGCGGGAGCCTGTGGCGCGTAGGCGCTGAGCGCGGGCGTCGCCACGTCGGACGCGAGCGCGGGGAGGGTGAACCAGACGACCTTGCCGCGGTCCCCCTCGGGCCGGGCGCCCCAGGCCTCGCTGACCGCCGCGACCAGGGCGAGACCGCGCCCGCAGGTGTCGAGGGCGGCGGCCGCGCGCAGTTCGGGCATGCGGGGATCGCGGTCGTGCACGGAGACCGTGAGCCGGTCGAGCAGCAACTCGATCTCCACGGTGCACTTCTTGTCCGGACCGGCGTGCCGGTGGACGTTGGTGAGAAGCTCGGTGACTCCGAGTTCGGCGAGCTCGATCAACGGATCGAGGTGCCAGTGACGCAGTTGGGCAGAGATGATTCCGCGGACTTTTCCGATGCGTGACGGCAGGGCTTGGAGCTCCACCGTGCAGTGCCTGCTCGGCTTGCTGATCACGGCTGCGACTCCCCGAATGGTGAGGTCCGGAAGAAGACGACATACGGATCCGGGAACGCCGAGCGCCCCTGGATCCCACAGTGCTGCCTGCTGCTGAAGGCGGTGGACGCCGGGTCGCAGCGTGACCGCCGATAAACCCTGAGTGATGTGTGACCAGAGTGACTGAAGGGGTGCGGCTCCGCAACTCGGCGTCCGTTCACGCCTCTTGCGCGCAGTGGCGCCCGCGGGTATCACAGCCCCGTACCGCCCGCCCGTACCGCCCGCCCGTTCCGCCCTCGCGAGCCGTGCTCCGCACCGGGGCCCGATATCCGCCGGTCAGGCGCCCGAAAGCCGCCCGCCCGCGCGGTGCACCGCGTCGATGAACCGCCGCACCGACGGCGGGCCCGCCTCACCGGGACCGGGGTCGTCCTCGCCGAGCGTCAGCGAGTACCGCGTGCCGTTGACCGTGGCCTGCGCCTTGTCGTCCGGGCCGAACCAGGGGCGGCCCGCCGAGACGGCGGCGAGCGGGGCGCTGTCGATCTCGCTGCCGTAGCTGGTCAGCAACTCCAGGCGGCCGCCGCTGATCCGCACCTGTCCGGCCCGGGTCAGCGAGCGCAGCCGCCGCCCGATCCGCACACCCTTGGCCGTGAACTCCGGCTCCGCCATCCCGCCCGCCCCCTCGTCCGATCGGTGCACCGTCGATCTGCAGTGTGCCCGCCCGCGAGGTCGAGCACCAGTGCCCCCAACGACGGCACGCGCCCGGCCATTCCCGCCGGGGGCGCGGGGGCGGGAGCCCTGGGGCGCGCACGGGCGCCCGACGACTGTCCCCACGGTCTTCCTTTGATCTGCTCAAAGAGGTGTTTATGCAGGTGAGAAGCGTGCTGAAGGTGTCTATCATCGAGCTGTCCGACCGGGTCCCCCACGGATCTCCCAGGGCCGGGCGAGACGCTAAGGAGCGGCGCGTGAGCACCACACAGCAGCCCGGGGCCCCGAAGGCCATGACCACCCTCGACGTGGACCGCAGCGACGCGGCCTACCGCGACTGGCTGAACGAAGCCGTACGCAAAGTGCAGGCGGACGCCAACCGCTCCGCCGACACCCATCTGCTGCGCTTCCCCCTCCCCGAGGAGTGGGGCATCGACCTGTACCTGAAGGACGAGTCGACCCACCCCACCGGCAGCCTCAAACACCGCCTCGCCCGCTCACTGTTCCTCTACGGCCTGTGCAACGGCTGGATCCGCCCCGACCGCCCCGTCATCGAGGCGTCCAGCGGCTCGACGGCCGTCTCCGAGGCGTACTTCGCGAAGCTGATCGGCGTGCCCTTCATCGCCGTGATGCCGCGCACCACCAGCCGCGAGAAGGTCCGCCTGATCGAATTCCACGGCGCCCGCTGCCACTTCGTCGACGACCCGCCGAAGGTGTACGAGGAGGCCGCGGACCTCGCCGTCCGCACCGGCGGCCACTACATGGACCAGTTCACGTACGCGGAGCGGGCCACGGACTGGCGCGGCAACAACAACATCGCCGAATCGATCTACCAGCAGCTGCGGTTGGAGCGCTACCCGGAGCCCGCGTGGATCGTCGCCACCGCAGGCACCGGCGGTACATCGGCCACCATCGCGCGCTACGTCCACTACATGCAGCACGACACCCGCATCTGCGTGCCCGACCCGGAGAACTCCTGCTTCTTCGACGGCTGGGTCAACGACGACCCGGACTGCACCAGCGACTGCGGCTCCCGTATCGAGGGCATCGGACGCCCGCGGATGGAGCCCAGCTTCGTGCCCGGCGCCATCGACCGGATGATGAAGGTGCCGGACGCCGCCAGCGTCGCCGCCGTACGCGCCCTGGAGCAGGCCATCGGCCGCAAGGCGGGCGGTTCGACGGGGACCGGTCTGTGGAGCTCCCTGAAGATCGTCGCCGAGATGGTCGCCGAGGGCCGCACGGGCAGCGTCGTCACCCTCCTCTGCGACCCGGGCGACCGCTACCTCGACAAGTACTACTCGGACAGCTGGCTCGCCGAACAGGGCCTGGACATCCGGCCGTACACCGCGGCGATCGAAACCCTGCTCGCGACCGGGGTGTGGCCCCAGGAGTAGCCCGCAGGCCGGGTTCAGCTCTGCGAGGAGTTCGCCGCGATCCTCTTGTCGAGCCGGCCCGCGGCGTCCTGGAACGAGCGCCCCAGGGCAGGCCGCGCCAGCTTCAGCAGGGCGCGCAGCGGTGCGGACCCGTCCGCGGCGAACGTCCACTGCACCCGCGTCCCGGTCCCCGCGGGGGTCAGCAGCCACTCCTCGACGAGAGCCCGGAGGCCGGGTGCGTTCACCGTGTCCACGCGGTACGCGTACCGCTCGTCCGGATCGGTGGCCATGATCGTCTCGTGAAGGTGCCCGCCGCCGACCAGCTTCACCTCGCGTCCCGCGCCGTCGGCGGTCGGCCGGCACAGCGTCACGGCCCTGAACCACGCGGTCCAGCCCGTCACGTCCTCGGCGAGCGCCCGGTACACGGCGGCGGGCGGTGCGGACAACTGCCGCGCGAACACCAGGCGCACCGGAGCGGTGCCGACGAAGTCGAGCCCCACAGGGCTCAGTTGGCGGGCCATGGACGCAGCACCCCCACGGGAGACGGTGGTCGATCGGGCCCGGTCACCATAGCTGGCGGCCCGTCATATGTCTGTAGGGAGCGAGGCGTTGGCACGACTCCCGGATGCGGCTCGGGCAGCCGCTCAGGCCTCCGCCGAAGCGCCTTCGCCGCTCTCCTGCCCGCTCTCCCGCCCGCTCTCCTCGCCGCTCTCCTCACCTGCGCCGTCCCCCGACGCCTCGCCCGCGACGACCAGTCGGTTCAGCCGCTCGGAGATCTCCGTACGCACCTCTGCCGGAAGCCCCGCGTCCGTCACCCACGTGTCCACCTGCTCGAGCGACGCGAACGAACTCAGGCCCACCGTGCCCCACTTGGTGTGGTCCGCGACCACCACGACGCGGCGCGCGGACCGCACCAGACTCCGGTTCGTCTCCGCCTCCGCGAGGTTCGGCGTGGAGAGCCCCGCCTCCACCGAGATGCCGTGCACCCCGAGGAACAGCAGGTCGAAGTGGAGCGCACGGATCGCCTGGTCCGCGACCGGGCCCACCAGCGAGTCCGACGGCGTGCGCACCCCGCCCGTCAGCACCACCGTGGCCCCGCTCTGGCCCTTGGCTGCCAGCCGCTGCGCCGTGTGGAACACGTCAGCCACCCGGACCGAGTTGGTCACCACCGTCAGATCCGGTACGTCGACCAGGCGATGCGCCAGTGCGTACGTCGTCGTACCGCCCGAGAGCGCGATGGCGCTGCCAGGAGCGACCAGTGCCGCCGCCGCCTGCGCGATGTCCTCCTTCGCGCTCAGCTCAAGGCCCGACTTGGCCTCGAAACCCGGCTCGTGCGTGCTGGCCTCGACGATCGGGACCGCCCCGCCGTGCACCTTCTCCAGGACGCCCTGCCGCGCGAGCGCGTCCAGGTCGCGCCGCACCGTCATGTCGGACACGCCCAGCTTGCGGGTGAGTTCGTTGACCCGCACACCGCCCCGGCGTCTGACCTCGTCCAGGATCAGGGCGCGGCGCTGCTCGGCGAGCAGGTTCTGGTTCTCGCTCACGCCCGGTCCCGGTCCTTCCGTCGTGTTCCGTCCGCGTCCTTCGCCCTCCGTCACGAGGGTTTTCATCCTCGCACGCCGCACTGACAGCCGATCCGGCGCCCGGACGTGCGGCGGGACCGTACACCTTTGGGAGATTCCGTGACGAGGGGTGCCCAGCGGGCCCGCGAACGAGGATCCTGGTCACGCACCATGAACCGCACAGTCACGGGGGGTCGGGGGACCAGTGGGGCGTGTGAACGACACAGCCGAACAGCGGGGGCAGGACCAGCCGCCTCCGGAACCGTCCGCACCCGACGAGGCAGGCGACCGCATCGCCCTGGAACTCCTCGTCCACGGAGTCGGCGGCACCACACCGCAGGAGATGCTCAACGACCCGAGCACCGTGCGGATCACCGGCGACAGGACCGCCGCGGTCCACCGCCGCGCCAACGACGTGGACGCCGAGAAACGCCCCCAGGACTACGCGGACCAGCCGGTCGCCGAGGCGTACGTCTGGTCCAACCTCACCTCGGGCAACGGCGCCCGCGCCCTGTGGCTGCTGCTCCTGCCGTTCATGGTGGTCAACCTCGCCCACTGGATGCGCCCCACCGCCGACGGCATGCGCCGCGCGGTGAGCGTGTACGGCATGCTCGTGCGGCTCGTCGCCCTGACCCTCACCGTGCTGCTCGTCGCCGCCGCCTGCGAGGTCGCCCTCGACCTCACCGCCTGGCAGTGCGCCGGCACGCGCGCGTGCGCCGAGGACCGGGCCTGGCTCGGCTTCCTGGCGCCCAGCGAGAGCGGTACCGGCTGGTGGACGCAGCCCGGCCGCCGGCTCGCCCTCGCCGCCCTGGCCCCCGCGGCCCTCACCGCCCTGCTCTGGTACCTCTCGCAGCGCACCTGGAGCGCGTACGAGTCCCAGCAGCCGCTGCCGCACCACAGCGAGCCCGAGGAGGACGGTTCGCGCAGCGCCCTGAGCCGCCCCGGGTTCTGGTACGGACGGCGCCTGGTCGCCCGACTGCGCGCCGCGCACACCGCCGCCGGGCTGCTCACCGTCGCCGCCGCCGTCGGCACGTCCGCCGCCCGCTACGACCGCACTGCGGCCAGCGCCGCCCTGCACGCCTTCGGCGTCGTACTCGAAGCGGTCCTGGCCATCGGCGCCGTGATCGTCGTGGTCGTCGTCTGCCGCCGCGGCCGCAGCGAGAGCACCCTCGACGAGCGCCTCGACCGCGTCGTGCGGACCCTGCCGCTCGCCGCCCTCGCAGTCCTCGGCCTCGCGGTGGTCTACGCGTCCTGGGACCGTCCCGCATGGCGCTCCTCGGGCCGCCTGCCGGGGGACGAGACGTTCGGCGTGATCGCCCTCGTACAGGGCCTGCTCGTCCTCGCCCTCGCCGCGGTCGCCTGGGCCCTGCACCGCCGAAGTGCCGTACCGGGCACGGTACTCGGCGGCGTCGGAGGCCCCGCTGTCGCGATGCTGGCGTGCGCCCTCGGGGGCGTCATGTCCGGCGGCGTCGCCCAGCGCGTCGGCGACTGGCTGGACGACGGCAGCACGCCCGGCGCGGACGGCGCCGCCTTCCTCGGCCCGCCCGTCGTCCTGACCTGGCAGTCAGCGGTCATCCCTGTCCTGCTCGCCGTCGTGCTGCTGCTCGCCGTCGTCCTCGGCCTGCGCACCCGCCGCCGCAGCCGCCTGGAGATCGCCCGCGTGCCCGGGGACTACGAGGGCGAGCGCCCCGACACCGAACGCACCCGCCGCATCGCGAACACCCGCGCCCTCGCCGCCCTCACCGACCAGGCCCCCGTGATCGTCGGCATCGTCTCCGCCCTCACGCTGCTGCTCGGCGCCGCCGCGCTCGTCGGCGCCTGGGGGACCCGGGAGGTGCCCGGCGAGGCCGCCGAAGGGGCGCACGCGTTCATCGAGGGCGTCGCGGACACCACGCAGGCACTCGGCTCCTGGCTGATCGGCTTCGGCTTCATACTCTTCGTGACCTGGGGCCGCCGCGCCTACCGCGACCCCTCGGCCCGCCGCACCATCGGCATCCTGTGGGACGTCGGCACGTTCTGGCCGCGCGCTGCCCACCCCTTCGCCCCGCCCTGCTACGCGGAGCGCGCCGTGCCCGACCTGACCTGGCGCATGGCCACTTGGACCCGGCAGACCGGCGGCCGCCTGGTCATCTCGGGACACTCCCAGGGCAGCGTCCTTGCCGCCTCCGCGCTCTGGCAGCTCCGCCCCTCCGTGCGCCGCCGCGTCGCCCTGCTCACGTACGGCTCCCCGATGCAGAGGCTGTACGGCCACTGGTTCCCCGCCCACTTCGGGCCCGCCGCCCTGATGTCCCTGCACCGCGAGGTCGACTGCTGGCGCAATCTGCACCGGCCCACCGACCCCATCGGCGGCCCCATCGGCCTGCCCGGCGCCTGCGGCCCCGACGTCGACCACGCCGCCCTCAAGGACCCCCTCGCCTACGGCCGTACGGAGAGCCAGCCGCTGCCTGCGCCGATCCTCGGGCACGGCGACTACCAGGCCGACCCGGTCTTCGCCGAGGTCCGCGGCACGCTCCTTGCCCGCCTGCGTCCCGGAGCCGGACGCAGGCAGAGCCACGACTGCGTCGGCGACCGGACCGCCGCACCGGCGACGCCACCGGCCGGCCTCCCCGCGCCGCGCGGTGACGGCGATGAGGCCGTGGCCACCGATCCCGTGTCCGGCGCTTCGGAGCCCCGTCAGGGCAACTCGGGCAGATCCTCCGGGTAGAGCAGCGTCAGATCGTCCGTGCTCACGTCGTCGAACTGGGCGACCCGGCCCGCGTGCCGCTCCACCATCGCCTCGAAGGTCTGGCGCGCGGTCCGCCCGTTGCCGAACGCCGCGCCTCTCGGCAGCACCGTGAAGTACTTGAGCAGCGCCTCCGACGTACCGCTGCCGAGGCGGTACTCGTGCTCGTCGGCCTGCTGCTCCACGATGCGCAGGAGTTCCTCCGGCGCGTAGTCACCGAAGGTGATGGTGCGTGAGAACCGGGACGCCACACCGGGGTTGACCGACAGGAAGCGCTGCATCTCCGCGGTGTAGCCCGCGACGATCACCACGACCGCGTCCCGGTGGTCCTCCATCAGCTTCACCAGCGTGTCGATCGCCTCACGGCCGAAGTCCCGCCCGGAGTCCTCGGGGGACAGGGCGTACGCCTCGTCGATGAACAGCACTCCACCACGCGCGCGTTCGAAGGCCTCCTGCGTACGGATGGCCGTCGAACCGATGTGCTCGCCGACCAGGTCGACCCGGGACACCTCGACCAGATGCCCCTTGCCGAGCACGCCGAGCGAGGCCAGGATCTCGCCGTAGAGCCGCGCCACCGTCGTCTTTCCGGTGCCCGGCGAACCCGTGAAGACCAGGTGCCTGCGGACCGACGCGGCCTTGAGACCGGCCAGCTGACGCTTCCGGCCGACCTCGATCATGTCGGTGAGGGCGCGCACCTCGCGCTTCACGCTGTGCAGGCCGACGAGCGCGTCCAGCTCACCCAGCACGTCCTGCGAGCTGCGGACCGGCTCCGGCTCGGGCTCGGGCGCGACAGCCGGCTCCGTCGGCCGCTGCTCGGGCACGCCGCCGAGCAGCCCCGCCGCCTGCGTGGCCCGCTGCACGACGGGCTCGGCCTGGGTCGGCGGGCGGACACCGCCGCTCTCGTCGCTCGCGCAGTCCTCCACCTGGGGCCCTGCCGCGCCGCCCGAGGCCTGGGCGCCGCCGTCCCCGAACTCGTAACCACCGCGCGCGCAGCGCTCCGTACGGCAGCGGCGGAGGGTGGCCCGGCAGCCGTCGAGTACATGGAAGCCGTAGCCACCGCTGCCCGTCACCCGGCAGTTGACGAAACTGCCGCGACCCTCGGCCGACACATAGAAACCCGCCTCCGAAGGGGCGGTGACCTCGCAGCGCTCGACCGTCGGATCGGCGCCCTTGGTGACGATGACGCCGGTCTGCGCGCCGTCGATGGTGCACCCCGCGAGCGTGCCGCCGCTGCCGTGGTCGCGGAACCAGGCGCCGGTCGCGACCTCGCGGATCCGGCAGTCGTCCAGCTGCGCGATCGCGCCGTCGCTCACCGACACCGCCGTGTTGCGGACCTGCGCGAGGTCGCTGTCCACGACGTCCACGCGCGAGCCGCGGTCGAGCACGAACAGCGCGTCCGGCACGTCCCGCACGCGGCAGGCGTCGAGCACCGCCGTCGCACCGTCGCTGACCCACACCGCCGGGTAGTCGCCCGTACTGTCATGGATCTCCGACTGGTTGGCGTCCACGCGCGTGCCCGGGTCCCACACGGAGAGGCCGTTGCGGCCGAAGCGGCTGATCGTGGAACGGGTCAGTGTGAGCACGGAGCGGGAGCGCAGGTCGATCGCGTTCTCCGGGATGTCGTGCAGGCGGCAGTCGGCGAGGGTGAGCACCGCGTCCGTGTCGAGCGTGATGCCGTCCGCGCTCGTGCGGTGCACCTCGCAGTCCGTGAGGTGCGCGCCGGCCCGCCCGGTGATCTGCACGCCGGCGCCCTTGACCTCGTACACCTCGCAACCCAGGCCTTCCAGCTGGGAGTTCTCGCCGGTGACCGAGATCCCCGTGCCCGAGGCGTGGTGCACACGGCAGCGCTCGAGCCGGGGGTGGGCGCCGCCGCGCACGGTCACGCCGCTCTGCCCGGCCGCGACGACCTCGCAGTCCTCGAAGACTCCGCCCGCGCCGTCCAGCACGGCGATGCCGATGCCCGCGGGGTTGTCGACCGTGCAGCGCCGCACCGTCGGACGTGCGCCGGAGCGCACTTCGAGCCCGGCGGCGGACCGGGTGACGATGCGCACGTCCACCAGCTCGGGGGCGCCGTCCTCGACGAGCAGGGCGGGCGCCGCCGCGTCCTGCCCCTCGAACTGCAGGTCCTGCAGCACGGCCGAGGCGCGCACGGTCAGCGGCACTCCGTCGGCCGGAGCTATGCGCACGGATCCGGGGGAGCCCTCGGGCCCGCGCAGCGTCACCGACCGCTGCACCACGAGGTTCTCCCGGTACGTCCCGGGAGCGACGGTCAGCACGTCACCGTCGCCGGCCGCCTCGAGGGCCGCGGCGAGCGATCCGTACTCGCCCGTGCGGCGCCGCCACCGCGAAGTGCCGGTGTGCGTCACCTGGACCGTGCCCTGTGCCATGGCGTTGTTGTGCCCCCACCTCGTGCGATCCCGTCGGACAGGCGTCCACCGTAGCGTGCGCGGGGGACGGGAGTTGACCGCTCACCCCGGTCTGTGGACAACCCGTCCCGGGCGGCCGGGGGAGGTGTGGTGATGCTGCGGTGTCGGGCCGATGAGCGGGGCGCGCGAGACGGGTCGAGGAGCGGCAGGCACAGGGCGGTTCCGCGCGCTCGTGGACGGTGGGCGCGCGGGTGTGCGCCTGACGCCCCGGCTCAACTCCCGGTGCCCGTACGGCCCCAGTCCGGTCCCGCTGCCGCCCACTCGCGGTCCCAGTCCGCGTACCGGCGGCACACCAGCCGCCACAGGACGAGCCGTCGAGCGCCCTCGATGGTCGCCCCGGTGGCCGCGGCGACGCCGAGTCCGGCGAGCACGGCGTGCACCGTGGCCGTCCCGGGGTCCATCGGCCGTGCGACCGGCCGGCCGGCGTGATCGGTCCACAGCGGGACGCGGTCGCCGGGGGCGGCGACGGCACCGGCCGTCACAGTGCCGGAGTGCTGACTGCCGTCGGGAGCCGTCCAGTTCGCGATGACGCGGCGATGGCCGTCACGCGCGGTAGCTGTTTCCGGGTCGGGGTCGACGGGTGGCTGCGTCACGGTTCTGACCACCGTCGCCGTCACCTTGTGGCGATTTTCGTGCTGTGTCCGCACCGCCTGGTGCAGGGCGTCCTCGGTGAGTCCACCCGCGACAGAGCCGACGAAGGGCGCGGCCACTGCGATGAGTACCGCGGCCGCCAGGGCCACCAAGGCCTCTACGAGATCGGTTTTACGGCGCATCGGGTTGTGCCGCCAGCGCCAGAGTCCCGCGATCGCCCGCACGATCCTGCACCTCCCCCTTCCGCGTCCGTCATTACCGCCAACGGCACGGCCCAAGCGCGACTGGCACCGAGAGAGAGCGAAATCACCCTTCCCGGCGGCCGACCGCGTACGCGTCCGGCCCGCCGAGCCGTTCCGCGTAGCGAACCGGCTCGACGCCCGGTGGCCGCATCTTCGCGGACCGAGTTCCGTACCGCCTCTTGCCCAGTGTGCGCCTGGACGCTTTCGGCCACACCCCGGGGCGGGTGGCGGCGACGCTCCGGATCGGGCCGGTGCCGTGCGGTTGTTCCGTTGGGTGCGGCCGCCGATGTCCCGTCGGTGGGGTCGTCCGACGTCAGGAGACGGTCGACGACCGTCCGCAGGGGAGCGGGTTCCCGCTGAGGAGCGCCCTATTCGAGGATCCTCACGGGATCGCCGACGCGGATCGTGCCGGTGCTCTCGGGCACCAGGTTCTGGCCGAAGACCAGCTGGTCACCGAAGCGCCGATGCCGGGCGAGCGTGCGCAGCGGCTCCTTGCCGCGCTCGGCGGTGCGCTGGTCCGTGGTCGTCACGACACAGCGGCCGCAGGGCTTGGCGACGCGGAAGGTGAGGTCGCCGATGGCGATGCGTGACCACTCGTCCTCGGCCCAGGGCGCCGTGCCGTCGACGACGACATTGGGCCGGAAGCGGTTCATGGGAAGCGGGCCCTCGTCGGCATGATCGCCCTGCTCGATGAGGGAGTTGAGGGCGTCGAGGGAGGACAGCGCGGCGAGCAGCAGCGGGAATCCGTCGGCGAAGCTGACCGTCTCACCCGGCTGAGCGTACCCCGGGTCGAGGGGGCGGCGGCGGGCCGGGTCGTCCATGTGCACCAGGCGTATCCCGGTTTCGAGCCACTCGCTCAGCCAGGCGTTCGCGGACTCCTCGGCGGGGACGGCCTCCACCTTGTCCCGCCAGACCTCCACCGGGACCGTACGGGACGCATCGGGCACCGGCACGGTCAACGGCGCGCGCCCCGGTGCCGTCAGGCGCAGGCCGCCTCCGGGCAGGGGTTCGGCGGTCACCAGTGCGAGCCGTGGCTGCTGGCGCTGTGTGACGAACCGGCCGTCCGGCTCGACCACCATCCACCGGCGGTCACCGGTGAGCCCCCAGGGCTCCACGACGGCCTCCGTCGTGGTATGCCCCTGCACCGATTTGAGCGGGTGGATGTGGATCGAGCGCAGCGTTGGGTTCGGCATGGGGCCATCCTGCCAGGAGGCACTGACAGCCCCAGGAGCCGGTCGAGCCGTCAGTACCCGCGGCCGGGGTGCTGGCGGTAGTACGGGTCGTCGTGCGGGTTGGGTGCCGGTGCGGGGCGCGGTGTCGCCGGGCGCATCGCCTCGTAGCCCGTGCCGCCGAACGGCCGTTGCTGCTGCGGCTGTCCGCCCGCGTACCCGCGCGGACCGGTGGCCTGCTGCGGGATGTGCGGAGCGGGCGCCGACTGCATCGGGGCCTGCTGCTGCGGATAGCCGTACGAGGAGGTCTGCGGGGAAGGCGCGGCCGGCAGGGCGGGCAGCGCCGACGGGAGCGCCGGCAGGCTGCTTCCGGTGTCGTAGGCGGAGGGGACCCGGATCGGGGCGATTTGCGGAGTGCCGCGCTCGGCCACGAGCGAGTCATAGATCGGGGTGTCCGGGAAGGACGGCGCGGAGTAGTAACCGCCGCCATAGGTGGAGCGGGGGGAGGTCATGGCACATAAGTTAAGCCCAAGATGTGCTGGTTGGGGAGACCGATAAGAGGGTTGCTTTACGTGCCGGTAGTGACCGGGGATCCCCAATCCGAGCGAACTCGGCTAAAAACGGTCGCCCTCGAGGGTGTTGATCGTGTAAAGCGCGCGTTACCTGCGGTTGACCTGTGATCTTCGTGCCCCCGTGTTGGGGCCCCCGGATCCTCGGGGGAATAGGTTGGCCGTAACTAATCGGTCGCTCCTGTGCGGCCGTTCATGGACCCATCCCGACCCGACCACTCGCAATGGGGGCGGACATGTCAATGCCCAAAGGATCGAATGTTCCGGTGCCCGCGTCGGCGGTGCGCGTCGAAATCGGCTGGCAGTCCGGTTCCGGCGTACCGGACGCGGACGCCTCGGCGCTGCTCCTCGTGTCCGGAAGGGTGCGCTCCGACAGCGACTTCGTCTTCTACAACCAGGACCAGCACGCCTCGGGAGCGGTGCGGTACGACGGCAAGCGGCCCTCGGGCGGCCAGGTGACGGACGCGCTGGTCGTCGACCTCGCGCGCGTGGAGCCCGATGTCGAGACCGTCGTCCTGGCCGCTTCGGCCGACGGCGGCACCTTCGGGCAGATCCCCGGCCTGCACATCCGGCTGCTGGACGCGGCGAACGGCACGGAACTCGCCCGCTACGACAGCGGGGACGCGTCCGTGGAGACGGCCTTCGTGCTCGGTGAGCTCTACCGGCGCCAGGGCGCCTGGAAGTTCCGCGCCGTCGGCCAGGGCTACGACAGCGGACTCGCGGGCCTCGCCACGGACTTCGGCATCGCCGTGGACGAGCCCCAGGACACCTCACCGGCCCCGGCCTCCGCAGTGCCCGCCGCGCCCGCCGCCACGCCCGCCCCGGCTGCCGCGCCGCCTCCGCCGCCCTCCGCCCCGGCCGCGCCAATCAGCCTCAGCAAGGTCACGCTCACCAAGGAGTCCCCGGCCATCTCCCTGACCAAGCAGGGCGGCACCTCCGGCGCGATGCGGGTCAACCTCAACTGGCAGGTCCGCAAGCCGCAGGGGAAGGGCTTGATGGCCAAGCTCAACCAGGCCATGGCCGCCGCCCAGTCAGGCGGACTCGACCTCGACCTGGGCGCGCTCTACGAACTCACCGACGGGCGCAAGGGAGTCGTGCAGGCGGTCGGCAACACGTTCGGCGCCTCGCACGAGCCGCCGTACATCCATCTCGACGCGGACGACCGCACCGGCGCGCGCACCAGTGGCGAGAACCTGACCATCAACCTGGACCACTCGAACGAGTTCAAACGCATCCTCATCTTCGTCACGATCTACGAGGGAGCCCGGAGCTTCGCCGACCTCAACGCGACCGTCACCCTCTCCCCGCAGCACGGCGCCCCCATCGACTTCCACCTGGACGAGTGCACGGTGCCGTCCACGGTGTGCGCGCTCGCCCTGCTCACTCAGGAGGGCGGCGAGCTCGTCGTGCGCCGTGAGGCCGCCTATCTGGTGCCGGAGCGCGGCGTCAGCATGCAGCGGACCCTCGACTACGCGTACGGCTGGGGCATGAACTGGAGCCCTGGACGCAAATAGCGGACTACAAGCGGACTACAACCGGACTACAAGGCGGACTACAAGAAGGGGCGGGTTTCGCGGAAGGGCGCGCGGATACGGTCCCTCACTGGTCGGGTGCGGCCTCGGCGCGGTCCGGACGCTTATAGGTGCGCCCTTTCCACGCCGCGCCCTTTCCTCTGTAGTGCTGGAACGCGGAGTCCACGGTCATGAACAGATAGAGCAGCGCCGTCATCGGCAGCAGCGGCGCCAGCCACAGCGTCTGGCGGTAGTAGCGGAGCATCGGCAGATACGTCGCGGTCATGATCAGCCACGCCGCACCACCCGCCGCCGCGGCAATCGGCTCGTCCCGCACAAGGCCCGCCACCAACGTGACCGGCGGCGCCAGATACACCACCGCGAGCCCGAGCACCGTGCCCACCAACAGCGCCGGACTGTGCCGCAGTTGGGAGTACGCGCTGCGTGAGATCATCCGCCACAGGTCGGCGAGGCGCGGATAGGGGCGCACGCTGTCGACCCGCTCCGCGAGGCCGAGCCAGACCCGGCCGCCACAGCGCTTCACCGCCCCCGCCAGTGCCACGTCGTCGATCACCGCGTGCCGGATCGCCTCCGGCACCCCCGCCCGCTCGGCTGCCTCCGTCCGCAGCAGCACACAGCCCCCCGCCGCGGCCGCAGTCCGCCCGCCCTCCTTCGCCACCCAGCGGAACGGATACAGCTGCGCGAAGAAGTACACGAACGCCGGGACGACCAGTTGCTCCCACATGCTCGCCACCCGGAGCCGGGCCATCTGCGACACCAGGTCGAACCCGCCGGAACGCGCCGCGGCCACCAACTCCCGCAAGCTGTCCGGCTCATGGGCGATGTCCGCATCCGTGAGGAGCAGATACTCCGGGACCTGCCCGGTCGCGTCGGATCCGCCCTCGCGCCCGGCCGCACGCGCGCGTGGTCCCCGTTTCCGCTCACCCGCCGTACGCGCGTGCGCGATTCCGTGCCGCACCGCCCACAGCTTCCCCGTCCAGCCCGCCGGAGGCTCACCCGGCCACGTCACCGTCAGCGGAAGGCCCCGATGCCGGTCGGCCAACGCTCGCGCCAGACGGCCCGTACCGTCCGTGCTCCCGTCGTCGACGAAGACGATCTCCGCCCGGCCGGGATAGTCCTGCGCGAGCAGCGACGGCAGGCTCTCGCGCAGCACGGCCGCCTCGTCCCGCGCCGGGACGACGACGCACACGTACGGCCAGTCCTCGGGGTCGCGACGCGGGGGCAGGCGCAGGTCCGTACGCCAGAACAGACCCTGGCCGAGCAGCAGCCAGAGCCAGGCGGCCAGGGATACGAGGGCGGTCCACGCAACGGCGCTCATCCCCGGGAGTCTGCCCCACAGGGCAGAGCCCGCAAGGCCGATCGACTATGGTGACCGGGTGAAGATCGCGCTAATCGACTCCGGAATCGGACTCCTCCCGGCCACCGCGGCGGTACGCCGTTTGCGGCCCGACGCCGACCTCGTCATCTCCTCGGACCCCGACGGAATGCCCTGGGGACCGCGTACGCCCGCGGACCTCACACAGCGCGCCCTCCTCGCCGCCGAGGCCGCCGCCGCGCTCGGCCCCGACGCTCTGATCGTCGCCTGCAACACCGCTTCCGTACACAGCCTGTCGACGCTGCGCGCCCGGCTGGAGCCGCAGCTTCCGGTGATCGGTACGGTGCCCGCCATCAAGCCCGCGGCCGCCGGCGGCGGACCCGTGGCGATCTGGGCTACGCCCGCCACCACCGGCAGCCCCTACCAGCGCGGGCTGATCCGGGACTTCGCGAACGGCGTCGACGTCACCGAAGTGCCCTGCCCCGGCCTCGCAGACGCGGTGGAGCAGGCCGACGAGAGCGCCATCGACCGCGCCGTCGCCGCTGCCGCGGCCCTCACGCCGCCCGAGGTGACGACCGTCGTCCTCGGCTGCACCCACTACGAACTCGTCGCGGAGCGTATTCGCGCGGCCCTGCAGCAGCCCGGCGCGCAGCCGCTCGTGTTCCACGGCAGCGCCGGTGCCGTCGCCGCCCAGGCGCTGCGCCGTATCGACGTGCCCGCGCGGCCCGACGCCGAGCCGACCGGGTCGCTCACCGTGCTGCTCAGCGGACGCGAAGGCGCCCTGCCCGGCGCTGCTCTGCACTACGCCGAGGGGCGTCTGCTCGGTCAGCTCAGCACCGCTCGCTGACACGGTCCGCCGTTCTCCGGAGCGGGCTCCTGACCTGGCTCTCCCTGCGGGTCATCACGCATGGTGATCTTCTGCCTGCGGAGCGGGACACGAGTAGCCTTTGCGTATGAGGCACCATCCGCACACCGCGCGGGGCGCCCACGAGCCCCCACCGGACGTCTGGACCGGACACGCGACCAATCGCATGCAGTGGCTGCTTGCCCTGGCGGGCGCCGCGTGCCTGGCGCTCGGTATCAAGCTCGCCGTCGACTCGTCCTGGACCACGGGACTCGGGGCGCTGCTCATGGCCGTGGTCGGCTGCGTCGCCGTCGGGCTGCTCGTGCTGTTCGGCACGCTCGCGTTCGTGAACGTCGCGGTGCGCGTCGACAAGGAATCGCTCGAGGTGCGCTGCGGTCATATGGGTGTGCCCCGCCGCCGTATCCCGCTGTCGCACATTGTCGGCGCCGAGTTCGCTCCGGATGTCTGCCCGCGCCAGTGGGGTGGCTGGGGCTACCGCTGGCGGCCGGAGAAGGGCACTGCCGTGATCGTGCGACGGGGCGAGGCCGTGGTGCTGAACCTCGGTGACGGGCACAAGTTCACGGTCACCGTGGACGACGCGGAGTCGGCGGTCCAGGTCATCAAGGACCGTCTGCGGATGCGCTCGACGGGGCCCGCCGCGGGGGTCTGAGGGGTCAGCGTCCGTCGGCGTCCGCCCAGTCCTCGTACAGCGGACGGGCTGTGGCAAGGCCGGCGAGCACACCCGCCCCGACGGTCACCGCCGCGAAGCTCAGCGTGTTGCCGACCGTCGCCGTCGCGGCGACCGCGGCCAGTGCGACTCCCGCCGTCACCACGAACGGGGTGGACCGCGACGAGCGCCACAGGGTGTGGAGGAGCCAGCAGAACGCGGTCGCCGAAAGTGCCACACCTATAAGGCCCTGTTCTGCGGCGAGCTGCAGAGGTGCGGAGTGCGGCCTGACGTCGGAGTGGAGCAGTTGCCGGGCCGCGGCGCTGAACTCGGCGTACCGGCCCGGCCCGACGCCCAGTGCCGGGTCCCGCTCGGCGAGCAGCAGCGCCTCCTGCCAGAGCGCCACGCGATGGCCGGAGAGCCGAGCTGCGAGGGTGTCGGCCAGACCGCGGGGGAGAGCCGAGGCCGCCGCCGCCCAGACCGTTGCGACCAGCAGTCCGACCGAGAGTCCCAGACCGGCGAGTGCCCTGCCCCGGCGTGTGACTCGGGCGGCGGCGAGCGAGCACAGCAGCACCGCGACGCATCCGACGAGACCGGCCGCCGAGCCGAGCACCGCCGCCACGACCGCCGTCCCGAGCGCGAACAGACGCAGGACGAGCCGGAGCCCGACCCTGCCTGTCGCCCAGGCTCCGCAGCACGCGGCACCGGCGGACAGCATCAGGAGTGCCGCCACTGGGCTCGTGTGGCCGAGCGGGGACATGCTGATCCCGGACATCCCGGTGCGGGAGGGGTCGGCGCTCGACACGGCGGGGGAGGCGGTCACCGCGAGGTACAGGCCAGCGACGGCGGCCATGGCGCAGGCCCCGACGGGCAGCACCGCGCCGCCGATCCGCCCGCAGGCGTACCCCGCCGCCAGGGCGAGAACGGCGAGCAGGACGCCTTCGGGCCGGCCGCCTCGCGCCGTCGCGGTGATCAACGCCCATAACGCGCAGCAGGCCAGAATCGTCATGCCCGCGACATCGGCCGCGCCGCGGCGGGCGGACGCACCGTCACTGATGCGGGCCGTCGCAGAAGTCATCGGCTGTCGCCCCCCGTCGCCCCCGACTGCCTCCCCGCCCGACCGAGCCGGGCAACAGCGCCGGACAGCCGGTCGGAGGCACGGGCACACGGTAACGGCTGGGGTGTGGATTTGTGCCCCCGTCGCGGGGATGCGGAATCCTGTAGTGCAGGCATACGGCGGAATCCTGTAGTGCAGGCATACGGCGGAATCCTGTAGTGCAGGCACACGGAGGCGTGAAGGGCGGCGGACGATGATCAGCGCTGCAGGGACGTGGCGTTCGTCGGGCCGCACACGCGCGTGCCGATCGCTCGCCCTCGGGGTGATGCGCGGCTCCCCGGACCACCGTGCGGCCATGTCAGTACCGCGCCGTAGACTCCGCGAGGTGACAGCCACCACCACCTCCACCGACGTGCCGGGCCCGCAGGAACCGGATTCCGAGCGTTCCGCGCGCGACAGGCTGCTGCTGCGGTTCGCGCCGCCCGTGGCCGCCGTGGTCTCCGGACTGCTCATGTACGCCGCGTTCCCGCCCCGTGAACTGTGGTGGCTCGCACCGATCGCCTTCGCCCTGTTCGGCCTCGCCGTGCACGGTCGGCGGGCGCGTGCCGGGTTCGGACTCGGCCTGCTCATGGGGCTCGGTTTCCTGGTGCCGCTGCTGTCCTGGACCGGCGTCGACGTGGGCCCGTTGCCGTGGCTGGCGCTCGCCGTCACCGAGGCGGTCTTCGTGGCCCTGGGGGCGGCGGGCATCGCCTTCGTGACCCGGCTGCCCGCCTGGCCGCTGTGGGCCGCGGCCGTGTGGATCGTCGACGAGGCGCTGCGGGCCCGGTTCCCGTTCGGCGGCTTCCCGTGGGGCAAGGTCGCGTTCGGGCAGCCCAGTGGTGTCTTCCTGCCGCTGGCGTCGATCGGCGGCACGCCGCTGCTCGGGTTCGCGGTGGTCCTGTGCGGGTTCGCGCTGGCCGCGCTCGTACGCGTAATCGTCACTACAAAGGGAGTGCGGGACCGGGCGGTCGTCACCGCGGCGGCGCTGACCGTGGCGCCGGTCGTCGCCGGGGCCGCCGTCCTGCCTGCCATGTCGAACGAGGCGGAGAACGGCACCGCGCGGGTGGCCGTGATCCAGGGGAACGTGCCCCGCATGGGCCTCGACTTCAACGCCCAGCGGCGGGCGGTGCTGGACTACCACGTACGCGAGACGATGAAGCTCGCCGACGCGGAGGTGAAGCCCGACCTGGTGCTGTGGCCGGAGAACTCCTCGGACATCGACCCGTACCTCAACCCGGATGCGTACGCCGAGATCGACAAGGCCGCCAAGGCGGTCGGAGCGCCCATCTCCGTCGGTGCCGTCGTCACGGCGGAGGACGGCACCGCGCGCAACCGCCAGATCCTCTGGGACCCGAAGACCGGTCCCGGGGAGGTGTACGACAAGCGGCAGCTGCAGCCCTTCGGGGAGTACATGCCCTACCGCGGCTTCTTCAGGATCTTCAGCAAGGACGTGGACCGCGCGGGCAGCTTCGTCCCCGGCGACAAGCCCGTCGTGTTCGACATGGCGGGCACCGGGATCGGCCCCGTGACCTGCTACGAGGCCGCCTTCGACGGGGTGGTGCGGGACCAGGTCGAGGCCGGTGCCGAGATTCTCTCCGTGCCGAGTAACAACGCGACCTTCGGGCGCAGCCAGATGACGTACCAGCAGCTCGCCATGGACCGGGTGCGGGCCGTCGAGCACGGACGCGCGGTGCTCGTTCCGGTCACCAGCGGAGTCAGCGCGGTGATCCGCCCCGACGGATCGATCGCGCAGGACACCGGGATGTTCGTGCCCGACACGCTCGTGGCCGAGGTGCCCAAGCGCACCTCGCAGACTGTGGCCACGCGCGTGGGTGCCTGGCCGGAGGCGCTGCTCGTCGCGGTCGGCGTGGGCGGACTCGGCTGGGCCCTGGCGCGATCGCTCAAGGCGCGGCGCCCGGCGGCCTGACGCACCGGCCGGGCAGTGTCGTAGGTGGCCGTTAGGGTCGTCGGCATGGCGATTCCTGAGTTCCTTCGTGAGATCCGCGCCTCGGCGGGGCACCAGCTCCTCTTCCTGCCGGGCGTCACCGCGATCGTCTTCGACGACGAGGGCAGAGTGCTGCTCGGACGCCGCTCCGACACCGGCAACTGGGCGGTCATCGGCGGCATCCCCGAGCCCGGCGAGCAGCCCGCCGAGTGCGCGGTGCGCGAGGTGTACGAGGAGACCGCCGTGCGCTGCGAGGTCGAGCGCATCGTGCTGGTGCAGGCACGGGAGCCGATCCAGTACCCGAACGGCGACATCTGCCAGTTCATGGACATCACGCTGCGCTGCCGCGCGTTGACCACGGAGTGCTACGTCAACGACGACGAGTCGCTCGAAGTGGGCTGGTTCGAGCCTGACGCTCTGCCGCCCCTGGAAGATTTCGGCACGCAGCGAATCAAGCTGGCGGCGGGGGACCGGCACGCGCCCACCTGGTTCGAGGGAATGCCGCAGGAGTAAGACCGCCTCAGGGCCCCTTCGTGGGGCCCTCTTTTTTGCTCACTCTGGGCCGACTTCAAGAAGTGCCCAGCGCTTCCTGCCGTCCTGCGTGAGGTGACCGTAGGTACGGGAGGAGTTCCGTCATGCCTGGCTGTGGGTGGCGCGGTCAGAAATTCGGAAACCGGAATTCGGAAACCGGAATTCGCAATTCGGGAATCGAAATTCGGGTTATTCCTCATTTCCAGCTCGACTCTTCGACTCTTCGACTCGCGTTTCGAGGGGTGCGGTGCTCTGGCGCGCACCGGACCCGGTGAGGTCGAGCGCGGGCGGACAGCGGCAGCGGGTCGCCGAACGCCCAGGCCGGACCGTCGGTGCTGCTGGGCCCGATTCCCGTGGCCCCGACATATAGGCAGACGCAGTCGGTTCGGGTGGCTATCGGTCTTGGACGTGATCGGTCGTCGTGGCTTCAATGAGGTTGTGCGAGATCGCAACCCGGTCTTCACGTTCTGTCTGTAGGGCGAGCAGACATACGGCCCTGCCTCGATCGCGTCGGTCCATCGCATCTGGCGCCTCGCCCCTCATGCCCCTCACTGCGAGGAATTCTCATGACTCAAATGATGTCGAAGGCGGCGCCGTCCACAGCCGCAGCGAAGACCGGTGCGTGGTCCGTCACCGTGCTGCTTGCGCTTTTCATGCTGCTCAATTACGCGGACAAGGCCGTTCTCGGATTCGCTGCGCAAGATATCCTGAAGGATCTGGGAATCACCGCTCAGCAGTTCGGTGTCATCCAGAGCGCCTTCTTCTGGCTGTTCTTCGCCGGAGCCATTCTCCTGGGCGCGCTCTCCACCAAGATCGGACTGCGCTGGCTCCTCGCCATCCTCATGATCATCTGGGTGGCCACCATGGTGCCCCTGGTCGGGCCCGTCAGCTTCACCGTGCTCATGCTCTGCCGGCTCACGCTCGGCTTCGCCGAGGGACCGGCCTACGCGCTTGCCAATCACGCCGTCCACTCGCGGTTCCCGGCTGAGAAGCGGGCCCTTCCCGCGGGGATCGTCTCCGCAGGGGCTTCGCTCGGTCCCGTGGTGATGGCGCCGATCCTGACGTGGGTGATCGTCACCTGGTCGTGGCACGCCGCGTTCGGCGTGCTGGCCGTGGCAGGCGCGATCTGGGCGGTCCTCTGGTTGGTGTTCGGCAAGGACGCCCCCACCTCGTCGGCCGCCTCGCAGGCCGCGGAGTCCGACGCCATCGATGTCCCGTATCCCGTGCTCATCAAGAGCGGCACGCTCATCGGTGTCGCGCTGCTCATGTTCCTCGGGTACTGGTCGACGACTCTGAAGGTCGCCTGGCTGCCGCTCTACCTCTCGGACGGCCTGGGCTACTCCACGCTCGCGACCGGGAGACTGGTCATGATCCCGTACGCCGTGGCCGCGATCGGATCCATCTCGGCCGGCGCACTCTCCAACCGCCTCCTCGCCAAGGGCGTGTCCCGTCGGGTGGCGCGCGGATACCTGATGGGCGCACTCGTCGCGTCGTCCGGCGTAGCGATGTACGGCTTCACCCTCGTCGGTCCAGGTGTGCTGCAGATGGTCCTGATCACCTTGGCGTTCTCCCTCAACACCGCTTCCTACGCGGTGGCGTTCACCGCCGTTGCCGACGTCCTGCACCCCCGGAAGCGCGGCGCGGTCATGGGCGGCCTGGTCGCCGTGTCCAGCATCGCCGGCGTCATCTCGCCCCTGGTTCTCGGGTACTTCGTCGGGAATGCCGCGGACAAGCTCGCCGGATACGGCCAGGGCTTCGCCCTCGTCGGCGTGCTCATCGCGGTCGGCAGCGTCTTCGCGACCTTCGTGATCAACCCGGATCGCGACCTGGCCAAGTTCCGTGCCCGAGTTCAGGAGAGTGCCCGATGACCAAGCCGCTCGAAGGTGTCCGAGTCATCGACTTCGGTCAGTTCATCGCGGCACCCGCTGCCGCACAACTCCTCGGCGACATGGGCGCCGACGTGATCAAGATCGAGCCCGTCGGCGGCGAAGCGGCCCGACTGATCGGCGTGCCCGGTCAGGCCATGCTCAACGCCTACAGCCGGAACAAGCGAGGCCTCGCGCTGGACCTGAAGGATCCCCGCGGCCGGCAGATCGCGCAGGAACTGATCGCCGGCGCCGACATCGTGGTCCAGAACCTTCGACCCGGCGTCATGCAGTCCTTGGGGCTGGGGGCGCAGACCGTGCGCGCCCAGCATCCAGGGATCATCTACGCCACCGTCAGCGGTTTCGGGTTGCACGGTCCGTCGAGGCTCCGAGCAGGTCTGGACATCGCCGCACAGGCCGAGAGCGGCATCATGTGGGTGACCGGTGAGCCGGACCGGGAGCCGCAGAAGGTCGGCTTCCAGGTCGTCGACTCGACCACCGCCTACGTCTGCGCCCAAGCTGTCCTCGGCGCCTACGTCCGGCGCCTGCGCACCGGGCACGGAGACGAGGTCGAGGTCTCCCTCCTGGAGGTCGCTCTCCACCTCCAGGCTCCCAACTGGGGTACGTACCTGCTGACCGGCAAGGAACCCGTTCGTACGGGAAACGGTCAGCCGGCCCTGGCCCCGGCGGCCGACGTCATGCCCACCAGCGATGGCGCCCTGGTCGTCTCCGCCTATTCGGACGCCCACTTCGACCGGCTCTGCCGACTCCTTGGGCGGCCGGAGTTGGGAACGGACGAGCGCTTCGCGACGAACGCCGCACGAGTCCGCAACCGCCCCGAGATGCTGGGTGAGCTTCGCCCCCGGTTCGCCACGATGACCACTGACGAGGCCATGAGCCTGCTGGCCGACAACGGAGTGGTGGCAGGCCGCATCAACCCGTACGGCCGGGCGATGGCGAGCCCGGATGCCCAGGCGTCCGGAATCTTCATCGACGTGACCGACGTGGCCGGACAGGAGACGACCACCCTCGGATCGCCGTGGCACCTCGGCAGCATCCCCGAGCTGTCCGGGAACGGAGCCCCCGAGCTGGGCCAGCACACCGCTGAAGTACTCACCGAGCTGGGCTACGAACCCGACGCCATCCACGCGCTCGAAGCAGCGGGGGTCGTCCGCTCGTTCGCCGCCGACCCGGCCGAGGCCGGAGCACGCATGGCGTCGGTCCGCTGAGTTCGAACCGCGACAAGCCGCTGAAAACACCCTGCCCAGTCCACCCCTCAGCCCAAGGAGTGCCGCATGGAACGAAATCTGTTCGACGAGCAGCACGACGCCTTTCGTGCCACCGTCCGCCAATTCATGGCGAAGGAGGTCGCGCCCCACATGCCGGAGTGGGAAGCGGCGGGCATGGTTCCGCGCGAACTGTTCAAAAAGACCGCCCAGATCGGGATCAACGGCCTTCAGGTGCCCGAGGCCTTCGGTGGCGCCGGCGTCGACAGCTTCCTCTTGAACGCCATTGTCTTCGAGGAGATCGGCTACGCCGCCGCATCCCTCGGCGGCCTGCAGGTGCACCTCAACACGGTGCTGCCCTACTTCCTGGAGTACGCCAACGACGAGCAGAAGTCGCGCTGGTTCCCCGGGTTCGCCGACGGTGACCTCATCGCGTCCATCGCCATGACCGAACCCGGCACGGGCTCCGATCTGGCCGGGATGACCACCACCGCCGTGCGCGACGGCGACGACTACATCCTGAACGGAGCCAAGACGTTCATCACGGGCGGGATCAACGCGGATCTCGTCATCGTGGTCGCGCGCACCTCCCGTGACGGGGACAACCGACGTGACGGGCTCTCGCTCCTGGTCGTTGAGGCCGGCATGGAGGGCTTCGTCCGCGGGCGCAACCTCGAAAAGCTGGGTCTCAAGTCCTCGGACACCGCGGAGCTGCTCTTCGACCAGGTCCGGGTGCCGGCCCGCAATGTGCTGGGCGCGGAAGGCGGCGCCTTCGCCATGCTCACCAGCAACCTGGCCCAGGAACGGCTCTCCATCTCGATCACCGCACAGGCGACCGCGACCGCGGCACTGAACCTGGCGATCGACTACGTCCGGGAGCGCAAGGTCTTCGGGCGCCGCGTCGCCGACTTCCAGAACACCAAGTTCGTACTCGCGGACTGCGCCACCGAGTTGGAAGCCGCCCAGGCGCTGATCGACCGGGCCATCCTCGCGCTGGACACCGGCACGCTGACGCCCGCGGATGCCGCCAAGGTCAAGTTGTTCGCGACCGAGACACAGGCCCGTGTCATCGACCGGTGCCTGCAGTTGCACGGCGGCTACGGCTACATGCGCGAGTACCCGATCTCCAGGCTGTACGCGGACGCCCGCGTCACCCGGATCTTCGGCGGCACCAGCGAAGTGATGAAGAGCGTGATCTCGAAGTCCCTGGCTCTTTGAGCATCAGGTCACCAGCCCTGCCCGCACCGGGAGATCCGCAGCAGACGGTTCTTCCACGTGATCGGAACGAGGCGGTCGGCAGCCGCCCTGAACGCATGAAGGAAGCACATGGAAATCAAGGGGATTCACGCCGTCGTCACGGGAGGCGCTTCGGGACTCGGCCTTGCAACCGCGAGTCGCCTGGTGTCGGAGGGCGCAACGGTCACCGTGCTCGACCTGCCCGGATCGGCCGGGGTGGAACGGGCCAATGAGCTCGGCCCGGCCGCACGGTTCGTCCCCGTCGACGTCCAGGACCCGGACGTCGTCGCCGCTGCCTTCGCGGCCGCTGATGAACAGGGCCCGATTCACGCCGTCGTGCACTGCGCGGGCCGAGGCCGGCCGATGCGGGTCCTGACGAAGGACGGCAAGGCGGCCGACCCCGCCCCGTTCGAGGCGGTGGTCCGACTGAACGTCATGGGCACCTTCAACGTCCTCCGGGCCGCGGCCGAGGCCATGGCCGCCAATGAGCCCCACGGCGGAGACCGAGGCGTCTGCGTGCTCACCGCGTCGGTGGCCGCGTACGAGGGGCAGATCGGCCAGATCAACTACGCGGCGGCCAAGGCGGCCATCGTCGGGATGACGCTCCCCGCAGCGCGCGACCTCGCCGGCGTCGGCATTCGCGTCTGCACGATCGCGCCGGGCACGTTCGCCACCCCGCTGCTCATGAACGCGCGCACGGACATCGTCGAGGGCCTTGCCGCGGCCGTGCCGCACCCGCCCCGCCTGGGCGACCCCGACGAGTTCGCCGCCCTGGCCGCCCACATCATCGAGAACGGGATGCTCAACGGCGAAACGATCCGACTGGACGGCGCGATCCGGATGGCACCGCGATGACCGCCGAGTCGGACGCGGTCTCGGCCTCGGTCCGCGTCGAACACGCCGAATCGGTGCTGGTCGTGACGATCGACCGCCCCGAGGCCCGTAACGCCGTCAACCGGGACGTGGCACAAGGGATCGCGAGAGCCATGGACCTGCTCGACGAGCAGCCGACCCTCACCGCGGCAGTCCTGACCGGAGCGGGAGAGCACTTCTGTGCGGGCATGGACCTGAAGGCATTCCTGCGCGGCGAACGCCCGAACGTTCCTGGTCGAGGCTTCGCCGGCCTGGTGGAATCGCCTCCCGCGAAGCCCCTGGTCGCCGCCGTGGAAGGCGCGGCCGTCGCAGGCGGCTTCGAGATCGTCATGGCGGCCGACCTCGTCGTCGCCTCGACCACGGCCACGTTCGGACTGCCCGAGGTCAAGCGAGGACTTGTCGCGGCCGGCGGCGGACTCAGCCGACCGCCCGCATGGGTACCGCGGGCGGTCGCGCTCGAAATGGTCCTGACCGGCAACGTCCTCGGCGCCGCGGAGCTGCACCGGTTCGGGATGCTCAACCGCCTCGTACAGCCCGGGCAGGCCCGTGACGCCGCGATCGAACTGGCCCAGCAGATCGCCGCGAACGGACCCCTCGCGGTCAAGGCGAGCAAGCGGATCCTCACGGAGTCACCCGGATGGGCCCCGTCGGAGAAGTTCGAACGCACCCGTCAGATCGCCATGCCGGTCCTCCGGTCGAACGACGCCCGCGAGGGGGCCGCGGCATTCGCCGAGCGCCGGCCCCCCTCCTGGACAGCGAGCTGAATGTCGGAACCCCACGTAGCGGAACCTCACCCAGCGGAACCCCACCCAGCGGAACCCCACGCAGAGGAAGGAACCACCATGCGTGATGCAGTCATAGTCGAGGCAGTGCGCAGTCCGATCGGGCGGCGGGCGGGGGGACTTGGAGAAGTTCATCCGGCCGACCTGTCCGCCGCTCTCCTCAACGCGCTGTCCGAACGGTCCGGCATCGACCCGGCGCTCGTCGACGACGTCATCTGGGGATGCGTCGCCCAGGTCGGCGAACAGGCCGGCAACATCGCCCGGTACGCGGTCCTGTCGGCCGGCTGGCCCGAGAGCGTCCCCGGGACGACCGTCGACCGCCAGTGCGGCTCCAGCCAGCAGGCGCTGCACTTCGCCGCCGCAGCAGTGATGTCCGGACAGTGTGACGTGGCCGTCGCCGGCGGCGTGGAGAGCATGTCCCGGATTCCGATGGGATCGGCCCGGCGCGCCGGGCCGGGCGCGCCCGCCAGCGACAAGCTGCTGGAGCGTTACGACGGAGTCGAGTTCAGCCAGGGGATCGGCGCCGAGATCCTGGCCAAGCGGTACGACCTGAGCCGGTCCTGGCTGGACGAGTACAGCCTGGCGTCGCACCAGCGGGCTGCCGAGGCTGTCGACGGAGGCCGCTTCGTCGAGGAGATCGCCTCGATCGAGACGCCGGACGGATCGGTGGTCTCCGTCGACGAGGGCATCCGCCGTTCGTCGAGCATGGAGAAGCTCGCCGCCCTGAAAACCGTATTCGACCCCAACGGCCGTATCACGGCGGGGAATGCGTCGCAGATCTCCGACGGATCCGCTGCCGTGCTGGTCATGACGAGCGAGCGGGCACGGAGCCTCGGGCTGGCCCCACTGGCCCGGATCCACACCGCCACGGTCGTCGCGGACGACCCCGTCGCGATGCTGGCGGGACCCGCACCCGCAACCGCCAAGGCCTTGAAGCTCGCCGGGCTCGGGTTGGACGACATCGGCACCTTCGAGGTCAACGAAGCCTTCGCCAGCGTCGTCGGGGCGTGGCTGAAGGAGACGGGTGCCCGGCGGGAGCTCGTGAACCCGGACGGCGGGGCCATCGCGATGGGGCACCCGCTCGGCGGTTCCGGAGCGCGGCTGGCCACGACGCTGCTCCACCGCATGCGGGCCGACGGGATCCGCTATGGACTGCAGACGATGTGCGAGGCCGGAGGCATGGCCAACGCCACGATCTTCGAAAACCTCGACCCGGGCGCGAAGCACTAGCAGCCCCGTCGGCCGAAGTCCGCAGGGCATCGCCCGCCGCGGAAGCCGACGGATTGATCACGTAAAGGAGACTTGTGATGACGATGAGGATCGTGGTGTGCGTGAAGTACGTCCCCGATGCCACGGGGGACCGGTACTTCGCGGACGACCTGACCACTGACCGGGAGGCGGTGGACGGGCTGCTGTCGGAGCTGGACGAGTACGCGGTCGAGCAGGCGTTGCAGATCGCGGAGGCGGCGGACGACGCGGAGATCACCGTGCTGACGGTGGGTCCGGAGGACGCGAAGGACGCGCTGCGCAAGGCATTGTCGATGGGTGCGGACAAGGCCCTGCACGTGGAGGACGACGCTCTGCACGGCACCGATGTGCTGGGCACGTCGCTGGTGCTGGCGAAGGCCGTCGAGCACACCGGTTACGACCTGGTGCTCTGCGGCATGGCCTCGACCGACGGCGGCATGGGTGTGCTGCCGGCGATCCTGGCCGAGCGCCTCGGTGTGCCGCAGATGACCCTGCTGTCCGAACTGGCGGTCCAGGACGGTGTGGTCACCGGCCGCCGGGACGGCGACTCCGCCAGCGAGGAGCTGCGGGCCGTCCTGCCGGCGGTGGTCTCGGTGACCGACCAGTCCGGTGAGGCGCGCTACCCGTCGTTCAAGGGGATCATGGCGGCGAAGAAGAAGCCGCTGGAATCCCTGGACCTGTCGGATGTGGGCATCGAGGAGGACCAGGTCGGTCTGGAGAACGCCTGGACGACGGTCCTCGAAGCGACCAAGCGCCCGGCCCGTACGGCCGGCACGATCGTCAACGACGAAGGCGAGGGCGGCAAGCAGCTCGCGGCCTACCTCGCGGACGGACGGTTCGTCTGATGAGCGGCCGCGCCCGGCACAAGCCCGTCACTCCTCGGACCGGTTCCCCGATCCGCACTCACCCCACATTCATCGCCTTCGCAGGAGAGGGGCCTTCCCATGGCTGAAGTTCTCGTCTACGTCGATCACGTGGACGGCGCCGTCCGCAAGCCGACCCTGGAACTCCTGGCGCTGGCCCGCCGGATCGGCGAGCCGGTGGCGGTCTTCCTCGGCGCCGGTGCCGACACCGCCGCCCCGACGCTCGCCGAGTACGGCGCTACGAAGGTGCTGGCGGCCGAAGTGCCGGCGTTCGACGCGTACTTGGTGGCTCCGAAGGTCGACGCGCTGCAGGCCGCGTACGAGGCGGTCTCCCCGGCCGCGGTCCTGGTGCCGTCGTCGGCGGAGGGCAAGGAGATCGCCGCGCGGCTGGCGGTGCGGACAGGTTCGGGTCTCATCACCGACGCCGTCGACCTGGAAGCGGGGGAGGAGGGGTCGGTGGCGACGCAGTCGGTGTTCGCCGCGGCGTTCACCACCAAGTCCCTTGTGTCCAGGGGCACTCCGGTGATCACGGTGAAGCCGAACTCGGCCGCCCCGGAGGTCGCCCCGGCGGCGGGTGCGGTGGAGCAACTGGCCGTCACCGTCGCCGACGCGTCGAAGGGTACCGAGGTCGTCTCCCGTACTCCGCGTGAGTCGACGGGGCGTCCGGAGCTGACCGAGGCCGCGATCGTGGTCTCCGGTGGCCGTGGCCTCAACGGTCGGGAGAACTTCCACCTCATCGAGTCCCTCGCCGACTCGGTGGGAGCAGCGGTGGGTGCCTCCCGTGCGGCGGTGGACGCGGGCTGGTACCCGCACGCCAACCAGGTCGGGCAGACCGGTAAGAGCGTGTCTCCGCAGCTGTATGTCGCCGTCGGTATCTCGGGTGCGATCCAGCACCGGGCCGGTATGCAGACGTCGAAGACGATCGTGGCGGTCAACAAGGACGCCGAGGCCCCGATCTTCGACCTGGTCGACTACGGCGTGGTCGGTGACCTGTTCGAGGTTGTCCCGCAGTTGACGGAGGAGATCAGCGCCCGCAAGGGGTGACCCGCGCCGTTTCGGTGAGGGGGTGAAGGTGGCGGGCCCGTGAGCGCGGGCCCGCTGCGGGCGCGCTGTGCGCGACCGACGGAAGTGCGTCGCGACCGACGGAAGTGCGCGACCGGCGGAAGGTGGACCACCATGAGCGCCACCATGAGCGCGTCGACATGCCAGTGACGGAACATTACGCTTCCCGCATGGATTTGCGTCAGATGGAGTACTTTCTCGCAGTTGTCGACCATGGCGGGGTGAACAAGGCTGCGGCGGCTTTGCGAGTGGCGCAGCCTTCCTTGTCGCAGGCGGTTCGAAAACTCGAAAAAGACCTTGGCGTGGAGCTGTTCTTCCGGGTCGGACGAGGGCTTGTACTGGCGCCCGCCGGCGAGGCGTTCGTCGGCCCCGCCCGCATGATTCTCCGCGAGGTCGATTCCGCGCAGAATGCGGTCCGGGACGTTGTCGAGGTGCGGACCGGACGCATTGACATCGCTTCCCTGTCGGACCTTTCGACGGACCCGGTCTCTGTCTGGGTCGCCAGATTTCGAGCGGTGCATCCAGACATCAAGTTCCGGATCGAGGAACGCGATGATCCGGCCGACGTCATCGCACTCGTCAAGTCGGGCGTCTGCGAACTGGGCTTCCTCTCCGCGCCCGTATCCGGCGCCGAGGTGGCGGTGGATGAGCTGGTGGACCAGCGGCTCGTACTCGTCAGCCCTCCAGGCACCGAGGACCGATGGCCGGCCCGTGTGCCCATCGACACGTTGTCCGGTGTCCCTCTGGTGCTGGGTGAGCGTGGCACCGCGACAAGGGACTACATCGAGAAAATGCTGCGGACCCACGGTGTCGAACCACGCATCGTCGTGGAAGTCCGGCAACGAGGCGCCGTATTGCCGATGGTTCTGGCCGGCGGCGCCGTTGCCATCATTCCTCTTCGGGTGGCTTTGGACGCTCGCCACCGGGGCGGTGTGCTGAGAGAACTCACCCCGGGCCTTTCCATGGGGATCGTGGCGATCCACCGGCGTGCCAAACTGACCGCCGCGACATCGCAGTTCCTCGGCTTTTCGAAGCAGTCGCTGAACGACTGGGTTCGAGCCATCGACAGGCGCATGGCCGAAGGCGACTCGCTTGTCGATGCCGCTGTGCAAACGGCGAACGAGACCGATCAGAAAGTCCGCCGGGCCAACCTCGATATTTCCCCTGGGGGAGTTCGGCGTGGCTAGCCACCTGTCGCTGTCGTCACGATGATGTCGACCGACGGCACGACCTCGCGGTACATGTCCGCCGTCCGCCGGTTGAACTCCTCGCCCATGTCCGGGACGTAGCCGTCGGCGGACGGGCCGATGTCCAGACCTTCGAGGTCGGGGCGGAGGAACGCGCCACCCATCGACTCGACCGGATCCGCACCCTCCTGCCGGGCGTCGAACGCGTTCACCACCGCCCCCAGACTGCTTGCCGCGCCCATGGCGGCCGGTCATGGCCGACCTCCTTGGGGCGGTCGGTCAGTTGGTGACGAGCAGCGTTCCGGCGTAGGCGAACGCCATGATGAACACGGTGGCGAGAACGGCCAGTCCGGCCTCCGCACGGCCCCGGCGCAAGAGCGTGGGAAAGTGCACGCCGGCTCCCATCCCGAAGAGCGCCATGCCGAGGGCGGCGCTCTGCACCCGGCCGGCCACATCGAGGGCGCCCTGCGGGAGAACGCCTGTCGTCCGCACGACGACACAGCCGACGAAGGCGACGACGAAGAGCGGGATCATCGGAGGGTGGCTCCGGGACGCGCTCGACCGGCGGAGCGCCCGCCTGCGGCGGAACCCCGCCGCGGCGACCATCGGGGCGAGCATGACGACCCTGGTCAGCTTGACGACGACGGCCACGGTCAACGCGGCGGCACCGGCCGCACTCGCCGCTCCGACGACCTGACCGACGTCATGGATGCTCGCCCCGACCCAGATCCCCATCTGGTGGTCGGTGAGCCCGAGCGGGCCCTGGAGCAGGGGGAGGCCGAGCATGGCCGCGGTCCCGCACAGGGTCACCAGGGCGACGGTGACGGCGACGTCCTCCTCGTCGGCGTCCGCCGTCGACTTCATCGCGGCGATGGCCGAGGCACCGCAGATCGCGAACCCGGTCGCGAGCAGGAGTCTGCGCGGGCCGCTGAGTCCCCACAACCGCCCCACGGCACTGGTCAGGAGGAAGGTGACCACGAGGGTCGCGATGACCATGGCTGTGGTCGGGAGGCCGAGGGCGACGATCGATCCGGCGGAGACCGCCAGCCCGAGGAGTGCCACTCCCGCCCGGAGCAGTTGCTTGGCGGCGAGCTTCAGCCCCGGCGCGCACGCCTTGGGTATCAGGTGGAGGTTGGCGAACAACGCACCGAGGACGACGCAGAAGGTCACCTCGCCCACCGCCGGGACGGCGCGGTGCAAGAGCGCGGCCACGGCGAGACCGGTGCCGGCCAGGGCGATACCGGGGAGGTGGGTCAACGGTCCGCGGAGCAGACGCGAGTGTGCCGGACCCGCAGCACCGTCTGCTGCCTGAGGCGGTGGCGCCGCAGGCCTGGGACATCGTCCCTTGGCGAAGGATCCATCGGGAACGTCCGTGGCCATCAGCGACACTCTCCGTCCGGGACGATGCCGACGAGGCCGCCGAGGCGGGCCCGATGCCGGACGGGGGTGCCGAGCGCGACCTGGTCCGCGACGGCGCGTTTCAGCCGCAGGTGTGCGGGGTGCTCCCACGTCATCCCGATCCCACCGTGGAGCTGGACGCACTCCTCGGCGGCACGGACCGCGACCTCCCCGCACACGGACGCGGCCACCGCCACCGCCACCGGCGCGTCGTCGGGCTCGTCGGCGAGCGTGGCCGCGGCATACCGGGCCGCGGCGCGGGCGCCTTCGACGGCGATGTGCAGGTCCGCCAGACGATGCTTGATCGCCTGGAAGCCACCGACGACCCGCCCGAACTGGCGGCGCACCGTCAGATAGGACACCGTCTCGGCGAGGCACCACTGCGCGAGACCGACCTGCTCCGATGCGAGCACCCCGGCGCCCGTGAGCAGCCCGGTTCGTACGGCTTCCTCCGCGGCCGGCCCACGCACCACCAGGCGGGCGGGGGCGCCGTCGAGTCGGACCGTGGCCAGTGGACGGGTCATGTCGAGGGCTACTGCGGGAGTGACCTGGACCGCGGCGCGGTCGACGAGCCAGAGCCCCGCACCGTCCGCGCCGAGTGCCGGCACCAGGAAGGTGCCGGCATCCGCACCGGCTACCGGCGTCGCTTCACCGCGCAGGCCGTCCGGCTCCTCCCGGACGGTGAACACCGGGCCGGAGGGGTCCGTGGACCAGGGGAGGAGGAGCGTGAGGACCGACCCCCCGGACGCCGCGGCCGCCAGGGTGTCGCGTACCGCGTGCTGGTCCGCGGACTCCGCGGACATCAGGTGCACGAGGGCGGACGTGGCGATGACGGCACTGGTGAGGAAGGGGACCGGAGCAACGGCCGAGCCCAGCTCCTCAAGGACGGTTCCCGCCTCGCGCGCACCGGCCCCGGCACCCCCTGCCTCCTCCGGCACGAGCAGCCCGGCGAGTCCCAGATCGACGGCGAGGCTCCGCCACAGCGGCGCACTCAGCCCGTGCCGGCCGTCGGAGGCGGCGGCGACATCGTCGGACGCGCACCGGTCGGCGAGGAGGGTGCGAACGACGGTCCGGACCGACTCCTCGTCCTCGGACTCGACGAGCGAGAGCCGGACCGGGCCGGAGCCAACGGGGATCTTCATCGGGGGACCTTCTTCCAAGGGACGTCCTTGTCCACCCGGGCCTCGCCCGGGAGGCCGAGCACACGTTCGGCGACGATGGTGCGAAGGACCTCGGACGTTCCGCCCTCGATCGAGTTGCCCTTCGCGCGCAGGTAGCGGTAACCCGGCCCCCGGCTCAGGAAGTCGACGGACGCCGGCCGCACCAGGGCCCAGTCGTCGTACAGAAGTGCCGCGTCGGGGTCGAGTTCGAGTTCGAGCAGACTGATGCTCTGGGCGAGGTCGGCGAACATCACCTTCATGGCGGCGCCCTCGAATCCGGGCGCACCGGTCGCGAGCCGCTGACGCAGCCGGGCGCCCGTGAGCCGGAACACCTCGGCGGCGACCCAGCGCTCCATGACGCGGTCGTGCACGGCGGCGCCCCGGACCTCGGGGTGCTCGCGCCACAGCTCCGCGACCTTGGAGATCATTCCCGACTCGCGACGGGCCTGGTCCCCGCCGATGGCGACCCGTTCGCTGCTCAGCGTGGCGTTGGCGACCTTCCAGCCGTCACCGACCGCACCGAGCCGTGCCGTGTCGGGCATACGGACATCGGTGAGGAACACCTCGTTGAACTCGGCCTCCCCGGTGATCTGGCGCAACGGCCGGACCTCGACTCCCGGGGCGGACATGTCGAGGATGAAGTACGACAGTCCGCGATGCTTCGGCACCTCCGGGTCGGTGCGCGCGAGGAGGATGGCGAAGCGGGCGACGTGGGCGCTGGAGGTCCACACCTTCTGCCCGTTGACGACCCAGTGGCCGCCTTCGCGCACCGCGCGCGTAGCGACCGCTGCGAGGTCCGACCCGGCGCCCGGCTCGGAGAACAGCTGGCACCACACCTCCTCCCCGAGCCAGAGCGGCCGCAGGTAGCGGGAGCGCTGCTCCGGGGTTCCGAACGCGAGGATGGTGGGCGCCGCCATTCCCACGCCGATGCCGACGTGGCCGGCCGGGTTGACCGGAGCGCCGACCGCACGGAGTTCGGTGTCGACGACGTCCTGAAGGTCGCGTGCGAGTCCCAACCCCCCGAGCCCTTCCGGGAAGTGGACCCACGCGAGCCCGGCGTCGAACTGCGCTCGGTGGAAGACCGACGCGTCGGTGGTGGCGGGCGGGTACGTACGCAGCAGTTCGGCGACGCGAGCACACAGCTTGTCCACGGTCATGACCTCAACTCCAGGGGGCCGCCACCCTTGGCGCGGCGCTCGGCGGCTGTGCGCACCTCGGTGCGGGCGAGGGCGTTGCGGTGCACCTCGTCCGGCCCGTCGGCGAGCCGCAGGGTGCGGATGCTCGCGAAGGCGCCGGCGAGCACGGTGTCCTGGGAGAGCCCGGCCGCACCGTGCACCTGGATGGCCTTGTCGAGGATCCATTCGACCGTGGTCGGGGTCGCCGCCTTGATCGCCTGGATGTCGGCGTGCGCGGCCTTGTTGCCGAGGCGGTCCATGGTCCACGCGGTCCGCAGGACCAGCAGGCGCAGCTGCTCGATACGGATCCGCGACTCCGCGATCCACTCCCGGACGACGCCCTGTTCGTCGAGGCGCCGGCCGAAGGCCACCCGCTCACCGGCGCGCGCACACATGAGGTCGAGGGCGCGCTCCGCGACGCCGATGGACCGCATGCAGTGGTGGATCCGGCCGGGGCCGAGCCGCGCCTGGGCGATGGCGAAGCCGTCGCCCTCACCGAGGATGAGGTTCGCGCGCGGCACCCTGGCGCCGTCGAAGACGATCTCCGCGTGTCCACCGTGATCGCGGTCGTCGTAGCCGAAGACACTCATCCCGCGCAGGACCCGCACGCCCGGTGCGCTCCGGGGCACGATGACCATCGACTGCTGCCGGTGCCGCTCCGCCGTGGGGTCGGTCTTGCCCATGACGATGAGCAGTTCGGCGTCCGGGTTCATCGCGCCGGTGATCCACCACTTGCGCCCGGTGATGACGTACGCGTCGCCGTCGGCCTCGATCCGGGTCTCGATGGTGGTCGCGTCCGACGAGGCGACCGCCGGCTCCGTCATCGCGAAGGCGGAACGGATGCTCCCGTCAAGCAGGGGTGCGAGCCAGCGCTTCTTCTGCTCGGGCGTCGCGAACATCGCGAGGACTTCCATGTTCCCGGTGTCCGGTGCGGCGCAGTTGAGCGACGCCGGCCCGAGTCTCCAGGCCCGGCCGGTGAGTTCGGCGAGTGGGGCGTACTGGAGGTTGGTGAGGCCGGCCCCGTGTTCTCCGGGGAGGAAGAGGTTCCACAACCCGCGTCGGCGGGCCTCGGCCTGCAGTTCCTTGACGACGGGGAGCCGGGTCCACGCCCACGGCTCGTCGGCGTTCTCGATCTGCTCTTCCAGGGCCGGTTCGGCCGGGTAGACGTGCTCGTCCAGGAAGTCGGTGAGCCGTGCCATGAGCTCCCGGGTCCTGTCGTCGTACGCGAAGTCCATGTCAGCTCCATTCCTTGAGGAGGGCGATGCCTTCGCCGAAGAGGGGCTCCACGAGTGCGCCGACCGTGTCGAAGCCGGCGCCCACGGTGTGCCCCTGGGAGTGCCGCAGATGAATGCCTTCGAGGATCACGGCGAGCTTGAACGCCGCGAGACCCAGGTAGAAGCCGAGCCCCGCAGGGGGCAGCGGCCCGGTGCGCGCGGCGTACCTCTCCACGAGCTGCGCCGCGGACGGGTGGCCGGGGGCGCGGGAGATCGTCGTGATGACCTCGCCGCCGGGGATCTCGGCGACACGTCCGTACACGACGAGCAGCGCCAGGTCGGTGAGGGGGTCACCGATCGTGGCCATCTCCCAGTCGATGACGGCTCGTACCCCGGATGCGTCGACGAGGAGGTTGTCAAGGCGGTAGTCGCCGTGCACGATCCGGGCCGCCGACTCGGTGGGCACCCGGTCCGCGAGAGCCGCGCGCAACTCGTCCGCCCCGGCCAGTTCGCGTGAGCGGGAGGCTTCGAGCTGCCGGGTCCACCGGGACACCTGCCGGCCCAGGAAGCCTTCGGGGCGGCCGAGTTCGCCGAGTCCCACGGCCGACGGGTCGACCGCGTGGAGATCGGCGAGGACGTCGATCATCTCGTCGGCGATCTTCCGGGTGCGGGCCGCGCCCAGCTCGCGCAGTTCGCTCTCGTCCCGGAAGGCGGTCCCGGGCACGTACTCCATGACGTAGAAGGGGGCGCCGATCGGGCCCGAGTCGGTGCACACGGCGAGGACCTGCGGCACGGGGACGGCCGTCGGGGCAAGGGCACTCATGACCCGGGCCTCGCGCCCCATGTCGTGGGCGGTCTCCAGGACGTGGCCGAGCGGTGGCCGTCGGACGATCCACTGGCGGCGGCCGTCCCCGACGAGGTAGGTCATGTTCGACTTCCCGCCGACGACGACGTGGCCGGTGCACGCGCCGATGTGCGGGTCGACGTTGGCCCGGAGGAATGCGGCTACGACGTCGAGGTCGAGGCCGGGCAGGTTCTGGTCGCGGTCGTCGGCCATCACGGCACCAGGAGGGCGAGGGCACGGCCGCCGGCGGAGTCGATGCGGGCGGCAACCTCGGCACAGGCCCGCTCGTCCAGGTCGGCGACGGCCACGGCGAGGCCGTCCGCGGCCAGCCGCTCCGCGACGGCGGCGCCGATGCCCCGGGCGGCACCGGTGACGATGGCGATGCGTGGGGACGTCATGCTCGGATCTCCTTGCTCGGGTAGGACGGGGGCGATCCGACGGTCGCGCCGGATGCGAGGAGGGACAGCAGCGCGTCGCGGGTGGCGCCCGCGGCACGGTGGTGGATGGCGTGGAGGCCGGCCCGCCGGGCGCCCTCGACGTTGGGACGGGCGTCGTCGACGAACGCGACCCGCTGCGGCGGCAGGCCGAGGCGCGCGCACAACAGCCGGTAGATGTCCGGGTCGGGCTTGCGCAGCCCCACCTCACCGGAGATGACCACGGGCTCGAAGCGGCCGTCGTGGAGCCGGTCCGGGTAGGTGTTCGCCCAGCTGTTGGAGAGGACGGCGACCCTGGTGCCGCGCGCCCGCAACTCGTCGGCCAGGTCCCACATCGCCTCGTCGGGGCGCAGCCCGGCGAACATGCCGGCGAGCAGCCCCGCGGGCTCGGGGCGGCTTCCGTCGGTGCGGCGGAGCCGGGCCGCGAGCGCCTGCTCGAACCCCGCCGCATCGAGCCGTCCGGTCTCCAACTCGTGGATCGGAGAGTTCTGTTCGGCCTCCCGGCCGAGCCAGGCGCGCAGGCAGTCGGTGAAGCTCCGCGCATCGATGCAGGACGCGGTACGCCACCGCGCGAGCGAGTCGGCCATGGACGTGGTGAGCACTCCGCCGTAGTCGAACGCGACGGCCTCGACCGGGGCGGCGGCCATCACTCCCCCTCGCCGACGAAGAGGTGCCCGCCGTCGACGACGAGGGTCTGCCCGGTCGTCCACGCGGCGTCGTCGGAGAGGAGGAAGGCCACCGCGCCGGCGATGTCCTCGGGCTCACCGAGACGCCCCATCGGATAGCCCTTCAGTACGGCCTCCTCGCGGCCCTCGTAGAGCGCGGTGGCGAACCGGGTCTTGACGACGGCCGGGGCGACGGCGTTCACGCGGATGCGGGGCGCGAGTTCGACCGACAGCTGGGACGTGAGGAAGGAGAGCATCGCCTTGGTGGCCCCGTAGAAGCCGATTCCGGTGGACGGCCGGAGCCCGGCGATGGAGGACACGTTGACCACGGCACCGGGGCCGCGCTCGCCCATGCCGGCCTCGCGGGCCAGCCGGATCCAGTTCAGCGCGGCAAGGCAGTTGACCTCGAAGATCTTGCGGGCCGCCGCCGGATCGAGGTCCAACAGCGGGCCGTAGACCGGGTTGATGCCGGTGTTGTTGACGAGCAGGTCGATGGCGCCGAAGCCCTCGACGGCCGCGGCGACGGCCGCCTGCCGGCTCTCCGGCTGCTCGGCGCTCCCGGCGACGTACCGGACTCGGTCCGGAGTGCCGAGCGCGGCGGCGGCCTCCTTGAGGGCGGCTTCCTTGCGCGCCGTGATGACGACCCGCGCGCCGCCGGCGACGAGCCGCTCCGCGATGGCGTGGCCGATGCCGCGGCTGGCGCCGCTGACCAGGGCCACCTTGCCGTCGAATGGCTTCATGACTTCTCCTCTACGAGGGGTCTGGGTTTCCCGGAACGGCGCTCAGGCGAGGCGCTCGACGACCATGGCCATCCCCTGGACGCCACCGACGCACATGGTCACGAGGCCGAGTTCCTTGTCCTCGGTGCGCAGCGCGTTGAGGAGCGTGGTGGTGATGCGCGCACCGGTCATCCCGAACGGGTGGCCGAGTGCGATGGCCCCGCCCTTGACGTTGAGCCGCTCCTCGTCGATGCCCAGCTCGCGCGCGGACGCGATGACCTGGGCCGCGAAGGCCTCCGCTGGCCCGCATCGTGTCGACGGGGGTCACCGGTCTGTCGACACTGAGTTGCCAAAAAACACGCGGCCACGAGGGGAACAGGCCGCTGCCCGGCACCCGGAGAGCGTCAAGTGGACGCTCCCCGGGTGCCGTTCTCCACTGCCCCGAACCGGCGCTCGGTCAGTTCCCGGCCGGAGAGGCGACGTTCGCCGGAGCCACCTCGACGAGCTGCTTGCCGAAGTTGCGACCGGTCAGCATGCTGATGAACGCCGACGGCGCGCCCTTCAGACCGCCCTTGGCGACATCCTCACGGAACCGGATGCGCCCCTCCTTGACCCAGCCGGCCAACTCGCCGATGGCCCCCGGCCAGTAGTCACGGTGGTCGGCGATGACGAACGAGTAGACGTTGACCCGGTGGAGCAGCAGGTGGCTGATGCCCTTGAGGCCGTACGGCTCGTCGCGGTTGTAGTCGCTGATGTTGCCGCACAGGACGACTCGGCCGTGGTCGTTCATGCGCGGCAGAAGCGCGTCGAGGACGGGGCCGCCGACGTTCTCGAAGAGGATGTCGACCCAGTCGGGGGTGAGCTCGGCGAGCCGCTGCTCGAAGTCGTCGGCGCGATGGTCGAGGCACTCGTCGAAGCCGAGTTCCTCCGTGACGTACCGGCACTTCTCGGGGCCGCCGGCGATGCCGAGGACCCGGCACCCCTTGATCTTGGCGAGCTGGCCGACGACGCTGCCGACCGCGCCCGACGCCGCCGTGACGACGACGGTCTCACCGGGCTTGGGATCACCCAGGTGCAACAGGCCGTAGTGCGCCGTGGCCCCGGTCATGCCCAGGACGTGCAGGGCCAGCGAGATGTCCCCCGGGTCGAGGTCGACGATCCGGGCGGCGTCCTTCGTGACCAGGCCGTACTCCTGCCACCCGAGCATGCACGCCACATGAGCGCCTACGGGCAGCGCCTCTTCGTTGCTCTCGACGACCTCGCCGACCGTGGCGCCGGGCATCGTCTGGCCGGGCTTGAGCGGCTCGACGTAGGACCGGACCGGGTTCATCATCGGCCGCATGTACGGGTCGAGGGAGAGGTGGCGGACGCGGACGAGCGCCTGGCCGGGGCCGGGAGCGGGGCGCGGTGTCTGCTCGACGAGGAAGTCGCCCTCGCTGACCATTCCTTGGGGATGGTCACGCATCGCGACGCGCAAGGACGTCTCGCCCATCACTTGCCCACCTTCCGGAGCAGCCCCTCGGCGTTGCCGTACATGTAGGCATGCAGCGCCGCGTCGTCGAGGTCGAGCTCGCAGGTCTTCCGGACGCCCTCCTCGATGCCGCAGAAGGAGTAGGCCGAGGCGTAGACGAAGCGGTTCGGCAGCCAGTTGACGCCCTCGGCGTAGGCCTGCCCGCCGGGGGCGAACATGTAGACGTCGGGGGAGACGAACATGTTGTGGACCCCGGTGACCTCGCTCTTGAAGGCGAGGGCTACGGCCTCGTTGACGTACGGGTAGCAGCCGTGCCCGAGGATGACCGGCATCCCGGGGTGGCGGCGGGCCACCCGGTCGAAACGGACCGGGTCGGTGTGGCTGATGTCCGGGCCGGCGAGCGGTCCGGTCATGAACAGCAGGGGGACGCCCAGCTCGGCGATCTTCTCGTACAGCGGGAAGAGTTGCTCGTCGTCCGCGTACATCGGCGTGCGGGCGAGGCCGGGTTCGAGGCAGACGCCGACGAGATCCAGTTCCTTCACCGCGGTGTCGAGGCCGGCGATGATGTCGTCCATCGGCTTGTCGAAGTCGATGCCCGCGAGCCCGAGGACGCGGCCGTCGCTGCGCTCGCTCAGCTCGGCGAGGTCGGGGTCCTCGATGTGCACCGGGACCGGGCGGTTCACCGAGTGCCGGCCGTTCATGATGCCGAGCCGGACTCCGGCTGAGTCCATCTCCCCGATCATCGCTTCGAGGGCGCGCTCCTCGGCGTTCGGGAACGGATCCGTGCTGATGGTGTACGACCGCGGCACCGGGTCACCCATGACGCGGTTCACGGCGCCGACGACGGTCGGGGTGAAGAAGAGGCGGTAGGGGCCGGTCGGCGGGCGGAGACGGAAGTCGATGATGCGGCCGCGGAGGCCGTCGAGTCGCTCGGCGGGGGTGCGGGTCATGACGTGCTGCCCTTCTCTCGGTCAGGCGGAGGTGCCCGTTTTCTTCGGTCACCGCTGTCGCGCTGTCGCTCTGGCAGAGTAATCCTCGGCGGTGTTATTGTCGACAGTAATCTGAAGGAAGGTTTGATCGATGCGTGCTGTACGGATCCGTCCCACCCCCGACGGCGGTGTTCCGGTGGTCGTCGAGGCGCCCGCGCCGACTCCCGGTCCCGGGCAAGTCCTCGTCCGCGTACGGGCGTCGGGTCTCAACCGCGGGGAACTGCTCCAGGCCGGCCGGGTCAAGGACGGTGACCTGGTGCCCGTCGGGGTCGAACTGGCCGGGGAGATCGAGGCGTTGGGGGAGGGGGTCACCGGGTGGACGCCCGGTGACGCCGTCGTCGCGCACGGCACCGGCACCCAGGCCGAGCTCGTCGTGGTCGCCGCGGGCGCCCTGGTCCGCAAGCCGCCGAGCAGCACCTGGGCAGAGGCCGGGTCCTTCCTCAACGTCTCTATGACGGCTCACGACGCGCTCGTCACCAACGGCCGCATGGCACCCGGCGAGGCCGTCCTCGTCAATGCCGCGACGGGTGGCGTCGGACTCGCGGCCACCCAGATCGCGCGGGCGCTCGGCGCCGGCACGGTCATCGCGACGACCACCTCGGTGTCCAAGGTCAAGACCCTGCTCGACCAAGGGGCCCATCACGTCATCGACGTGTCCTCGCAGGACCAGGTGTCCGCCGTCGCGGACCTCACCGACCACCGGGGCGTCGATGTCATCGTCGACTCCGTCGGGGGCACGGTGTTCGACGACAACCTGACCTCGCTGGCCGTCAAGGGACGCCTCGTGCAGGTGGGCCGGATGGGCTCGGCCCGCGCCGAGATCGACCTGACCAAGCTGTGGCGCAAGCGGCTGAGCCTCATCGGCGTCACCTTCCAGACCCGGACCGAGGAGGAGCGCCTCGCCTGCATCCGAGCGGCCGAGCGCGACCTGTACGACCTCTGGGAGCGCCGGGTCGTCGTGCCGGTCGTGGACCGCGCGTTCCCCATGGAGGACGTCGGCGCGGCCTACGACCACATGGCGAAGAGCGCGCACACCGGCAAGATCGCGCTGCTCACGACCTCCTCGGCCGGTGACCGGTGAACGTCGCCGGCCACCGCGACAAGCTCGACCGCCTCGTGGCCCTGCGCCAACACCTCGACCCGATCGAGGACTTCGAGCTCTGGTACTGGACGACGCTGACGGCGTGCACCAACGCCTACAACGCCTGCGTCCACGACGCCGGGCTCACGGTCGCGGAGGCCGCCTTCTCGACGATTCCGGGCATGTACGTGGTCCCGGACGCCGACGGCTCCTGGCACCGCGAGCTGCGCGCGCTCGGCGACGTCAGCCACGTCGGCTGGCCCCCCGTGGACGGTGACAAGCCCGACGACATCGTCCGCCTGGAGCACGCCATCCACCGCATCGAGGAATTCCGCGACCCGTGCCTGCGCGGAGACCGACGGCCCGACGCCGGCATCGTGGCCGAGTGCGACGACGCCTTCGCGGTCGTGACCACGGTGGTGGCCCGACGCCTGAAGGCGGCAGCATGAACATCGAACGCCACGTCGAGCTCGCCTCGAACATCGGACGCTCGCTCGCACAACTCGGCCCGGACGACCACGAGATGGCCATCGAGGCCGCGATGCTCGCCGGCACGCACTGGCTCAACGCCGCCCTGCACGCGGACCGTGTCGCCGGTGAGGACGAGGACGTCGTCCACTGCTCGATGCTCGTGGTCAACACGGTCCGCAAGTACGCGGTCGCCGAGCCCGGCCTCGTCGGCGCCCTTCAGGAGATCGAGGATCTGCGTCCCCTCCACGTCCGCGGTGACGTTCCCGGCGGATCCGCCGCCGGACACCGCGCCCTGGATCTGCTCGCCGCCATGCGCCTGCGAGCCGTCGACGCCATCGAAGCCATGGGCTCCACCCACTCCGCCGACTCACTTCAGGAGGCCCGGTGAACGGCCTGATGATGCACCAGCAGCTCCTCGTCTCCTCCCTCCTCACGCACGCCGAACGCCACCACGCGAACACCGAGGTCGTCTCGGCCCGTTGCGAGGGCGACGTACACCGGTACACCTTCCGCGACCTCGCCCACCGCAGCCGCCAGGTCGCCCAGGCCGTCCAAGCCCTGGGCGTCGGACGTGGCGACCGCGTCGCCACGCTCGCCTGGAACGGCCACCGCCATCTGGAGCTGTACTACGGCGTCTCGGGTGCCGGGTCGGTGCTGCACACGCTCAACCCGCGTCTGCACCCGGACCAGCTCGTCTGGATCATCAACAACGCCGACGACTCCGTCCTCTTCTTCGACCTCACCTTCGTCGACCTCATCCGGCAGATCGCCCCGCGCGTGCCGCGCGTGCGCCAGTTCGTCCTGCTGAGCGACGCCGAGCACCTGGCAGCCGCGTGGCCCGCCGACGACGCCGTCGAAGTCGTCGCGTACGAGGACCTCGTGGCGGCGCAGGACGGCGACTACACGTGGCCGACCTTCGACGAGCAGCAGGCCGCCTCGCTGTGCTACACGAGCGGCACGACCGGCCACCCGAAGGGGGTGCTGTATGCGCACCGGTCGACCGTGCTGCACTCGTACGGCGTCGCCCTCCCCGACTCGATGGGCCTCTCGGCACGCGACGTCGTCATGCCCGTCGTGCCGATGTTCCACGTCAACGCGTGGGGCATCCCGTACGCCGCGTGCCTCACCGGGGCGAAACTCGTGCTGCCCGGCAAGGACTTGAGCGGCGCGGCCCTCACCGCGCTCCAGGAGGCCGAGGGCGTCACGGTCTCCGGGAGCGTCCCCACGGTCTGGCAGGGGCAGTTGGACCACGCCCGCGCCCACGGCGTCACTCTCGACAGCCTCCAGCGGGCCGTCATCGGAGGCGCCGCCTGCCCCGCCTGGATGCTCCGTGAGCTGCGGGATGCCCATGGGGTTCGGGTCATCCACGGCTGGGGGATGACGGAGACGAGCCCCTTGGGCGCCGCGTCCGTGCTCAAGCTCTGTCACGACGGACTCGACCGCGAGGCCCAGGAGGCCGTGCTGGCGAAGCAGGGCCGCACCCTGTTCGGCATCGACCTGAAGATCATCGACGACGAGGGCGCCGAACTGCCGTGGGACGGCCGGACGTCGGGCCACCTCATGGTGCGGGGGCACTGGGTCACCAGCGGGTACTACCCCCCGGGCCGCCCGAGCCCCCTCGTCGACGGCTGGTTCCCGACCGGCGACGTCGCGACCATGGATCCCGAAGGGTTCATGCAGATCACGGACCGGAGCAAGGACCTCATCAAGTCCGGTGGGGAGTGGATCAGTTCGATCGAGATCGAGAACCTTGCCATGGACCACCCCGAGGTCGAGACGGCCGCCTGCATCGGCGTCAGGCACGCGAAGTGGGATGAGCGCCCGATCCTCGTGGCCGTCCCGCGACCGGGCTCCGCGCTGACGGCGAAGGAACTCCTCGGGTCGTTCACCGGCAAGATCGCCAAGTGGTGTGTCCCCGACGACGCTGTCTTCGTCGACAGCTTGCCCGTGGGGGCGACGGGCAAGATCCTCAAGTCGGCCTTGCGGGAGCAGTATCAGGAGCACCTCATCAAGGACTGACCGGGGGCGTTTCCCTCACCGAAGCCGCTGTCGAGCGGCCCCCGAACCAAGGCCTGACCGGCCGGCGGGGGGTCGTTCGACGGCGGCTTCGTCGCTTTCGTGCGCAGGCACACCACCCCACACCGCGAAGGGCCCCGCCCCGGCCTTCGCCACCCAGGTGTTCGCGGTGGCGTCGGTCGGGGCGGGGCCTGAACGACTGGGCGTGGAGGAGGAGTTCGTGCCGGTCCTCACCGCCCGCAGCCGTTGTCGACCGCGCTGAACGGCACGGCGTTCGGCGTCCCGGCGGAGAACGCCACATTCGTCTTCCAGGCGGCGGCGTCGGTCGACGTGACGAACGACTTGTGGACCTTGTCCCAGAGCCGGCCGGCGGCATCCGGCTCCAGCCCGAGCAGCTTCGACAGCGACTTCACCCCGGCGTCCCGGTTCGCGCCGTCGTTGATCCACTTCACTGCGGAGTCGAGCGCCCTGCAGAACTTGTCGACGGTGCCGGGGTTCTGCGCTTTGAAGTCCTTCGTGGTCGCCCAGAGGACCTGAAGGCCGTCCCGGCTGAGCTCACCGGCTTCGCCGTCGAGAGCGTCCGAGAACGGCACGAGGTCAAGCCCGTGCGAAGCCATGGTGATGTAACTGGACGTCGAGCCGATCACGGCATCGACCTTGCCGTTCCGCAGGGCGGGCTCCATCGTGACGACCCCGCCGACGGCCACGAAGGTGACGGAGCCGGGGTCCACCCCCCTCTCCTTGAAGATCGCTCGCGCGTATTTCTCCGTCGCGGACCCGCGTGAGAGGACGCCGATCCGCTTGCCGTCCAGGTCCTTCACGTCCGTGATCCCGCTGGACTTGGGGGCGATGAACTGCATGTCCATCCTGCCGTAGGGCGGCAGCAGCGTGATCGGCTGACCCTGCTTGATCGACGGGATGATGTTGTCCGGGCTCACGGCCGTGATCTGCGTCGATCCGCCGATGAGCTGCGCCGCGAGCTCAGGGCCCGACTTCGCGATCGAGGGTTGGACGTTCAGCCCCTCCTTCTCGAAGAAGCCCTGCTCGTCGGCGATGATCGCGGGGAAGGTGATGGAGTTCTGCTTGAAGCTGCCGAGGGTGACCTTCGTACCGTTGGCCGTGCCTTGGTCACCGGAGGCGCCCTGGCTGCCACCGGAGCAGGCAGTCAGCGCTACGAGTGCGAGACCGAGCCCGGCCGCAGCCGGCTTACTGGCCTTGTTCATCCTGGGCCTCCTCTACTTCTGCTGTTCGGTGGTGTGTGGACCGCACTTCTGCTGTTCGGTGGTGTGTGGACCGCGAGAAGGTGACGGCGGATCGGTCGCGTGCGCCGCCGGGGTTCACCGGCGCAGGTGAACACGGAGCCGCTCGAGGATGTCCTGGTACGTGGAGTCCATCGCGATGTGTGTCAGGTCCCGGGGCCGCTCGATGTCGACCATGACGTCGTCGAGGACGCCGCCCTCTCCCATGAGCACGACGCGATCGGCGAGTGCGACGGCCTCGCCGAGATCGTGCGTGACGAACATGACCGTGCGGTGTTCCTCCCGCTGCCACAGGTCGAGGAACTCGTTCTGCGCCGAACGCCGCGTGTTGACGTCCAGCGCGGCGAACGGCTCGTCCATGAGGAGCAGTTCCGGGTCGAGAGCCCAGGTTCGGGCCAGTGCGACCCGCTGCCGCATCCCCTGGGAGAGCTGCCAGGGGAAATGCTTCTCATGGTCGGCGAGGTGGACGGTCGAGAGCCAGTGGGAAGCGACCTCCTTGCGTGCGGCGGCGGGCTTCAACCCCCGCAATTCCAGGCCGTATTGGACGTTGCCCGCCGCCGTGCGCCAGGGGAGCAGGGCATCGCGAGCGAGCATGAAACCCATCCGCTTGCGGGCGGACTTGGGAGTGGACCCCAGGACCGTCACCGCGCCGCCGGAGGTTTCGACGAGACCGGCCGCCATGTTGAGCATGGTCGTCTTGCCGCAGCCGCTCCGGCCGACGACGGCCAGGAACTGCCCCGCGGGTATCGTCAGGTCGAGTTCCTCGAGGATCGTACGGAGTCCGCCGTCGCCGTCCGGGAAGGCGACGGTCACGTTGTCGAACGTCACCGCGTCGGCTGGGCTCGCGCCGCACTGCACTGCCGGCGGGTCAGTCATCGCGGGATCTGTCTCGGATGTGTGCGCTCGGGCTGGCATACGTTCACCGCTCTTCCGGGGGCTGCCAACTGAGCAGCCGTGCCTCGACGGCACCCATGAGTTGGTTGAGAATGACGGCGATCAAGGCCAGCAGGATGAGGATCGCGTACACCGCTTCCATCTGAAAGATGTTGGAGTAGTTCGCGATCAGTTGGCCCAGACCGTTCTCGGCGGAGATCAGCTCGGATCCCACGACACCGAGCAATGAGTAGATGAGGCCGAGACGCAGGGACGCGAAAATGGCCGGCGTCGCGACAGGGACGAAGATCTTCGTGAACAGCTGGAAGCTGTTGACGCCGAGCACCGCCGACAGTCGGAGCCACTCCGCATCGGCGGACCGCACGCCCGCTCGTGCCCCGGACATGACAATGAAGAAGACGAGGGTGGAGGCGAGGGCGACCTTGGCCCACAGCCCGATGCCGAACGCCACGATGAACAGCGGTGCCAGGGCGATGCGCGGCATGGAGTTCATGGCTTCCAGGTAAGGCGTGAGGATCCGCTCGGTCGTGGGCAGGAGGCCCAACGCGAGCCCGGCGATGACGCCGGCGATCCCCGCCAGGACCCAGGCCAGCAGAACCGCCGCCATCGTCGCCTTGGTGTTGGACCACAACTCCCCGGACTCCGCCGCGGTCGTGAGGTAGTTCCACGACTGCTCAGGGGTCTTGGAGAGAACGGGGTCCAAGACGCTCGCGCTGGTGGTCCAGTGCCACAGGCCGAACCAGACGAGCAGCAGGATCACCTGCCATGCGCGCACGGTGAGCCGTCCACGCCTGCGAGGAGCGGACGAACGGCGGCCTTGCCCTTCGGCGGCTTCGGTTACCCCCCTGGGAACAGGTGACTTGGTCTTGCTGGAGGTCATGGAGTCTCCGTCTCGGGGAAAGCATCAAGGGGTCACGACGCCCGATCGCTCAGGCCGGGACCTCGCCGTGGAGCGTGATCCGGTTGAGAGCCCGCGGCTGGTCGCCGTAGTCGTGGACGGCGTAGTGCATCGTGCAGCGGTTGTCCCACATCACGAGGTCGCCGGGCTGCCAGCTGTGCCGGTACACGTTGTCCGGGGTGACGGACTGGGTGTACAGGAATTCCATGAGCGGGTCGCTCTCCTCCTTGGTCCACCCCTCGATGCAGCTGTTCTCGAGGTGGCCGACATAGAGGGCTTGGCGCCCGGTCTCCGGGTGTGTACGGACGAGGGGGTGCACCGCCTGGGGCTGCTCCGCCTCGGGAATGCCCATCATCCGGCCGAGTCGGATGCCGCGGAACCGTACGCGCAGGGTCTCCAGGACACGCCGCAGATCGGGCGAGAGCCGCTCGAAGGCGAGGTACTGGTTCGACCAGAGAGTGTCGCCGCCCACCGGAATGGTGACGGCCGACAGGATCGAGATCTTCGGCGGGACCGCCTCGAAGGTGGCGTCGTAGTGCCAGGCCTCGGTGGCCGTCGTCTCCTTCTTGACGTCGGTGATCTGGACGACGCCCGGAGCGCCCGGGAGTTGGTCGAGCATGGCTGTGACGACCGGCTCTCCCCAGTGGCGGGCGAACTCCGCATGCGCCGGCGGCTCGAGGTGCTGCCCCCGGAACACGAGCATGCAGTACTCCAGGAACGCCTCCCTGAGCGTGGTGAGCGTCGCTTCGTCGAGGTCCTCCCTCAGGTGGAGCCCTTCGACCGACGCACCGATCGACCCGGTGAGCGGTGTGATCTTGAGGGGCATGGTTTCCTCCGCGATCGATGTCGACAGGGACGGTCTCAACCCCGTTAGCTGATTGATGTCGACAAGAATAAGGACGGCGTGATCGCTGTCAACCCTGTGCGTAGAAGCTGGTTCAGTGCGATGAGTTGGCGTGTTCGAGGGGCGCCGGGACCGCGTCGCGACAGGAAGGTGCGACAGCTGTCACCGCGCTGGGGCGAACGCCCTCCGGTTCCATGCGCCGGGGCGTACGAGGAGTCGGGGCGTACGAGGTCCCGCAAGGGCCGCGTCACGGAAGGGAGTTGTGACCGCTGAGGAAGGGAGGGCTGCGGTCAGCCCGATGCGTCGAACCCGTTCAGTCCGACGGGGCGAACCTGTTCAGTCCGATGTGCCGGTGTCTTCGAGGGCTTCCAGCGCCGCGTCGCGGACTTGCTCGATACGTGCCTTGGCGATCCGCACCACTGGGGCGGGCTTGCCCGCCGACACCGCGGCGTGAAGGGCGTGCCAGCTCTCGAGGGACCGGGAGATGTTCCCGGGGTGGTGCGCCAATCCCAAGCGCACATACCGGAGCGTTTGCAGGGAGACGGACTGCAGCAGGTCCGCGAGGGTCTGGTTGCCGGCCGCCGCCGCGATCGACGAGTTGAGAAGGAAGGTCGCCGTCGCATAGTCGTCGGCGGACTCGGTGACCGACCTCTCGACCGCGGGCATATGGGCGTCGAGTACCGCGAGCAGCCGCTTCGGGTCCCGGGTCATCTCCTCCCGAAGGAGGATGCCGTACAACGCGATCCGGACGTCGAAGACGTTGCGGATCTCCTCCGCTGTCGGCGCGGTGACGAGCGCGCCCCGCCGTGCCTGGAACTCGATGAGCCGATCCCGTTCGAGGATGCGCAGCGCTTCACGGACCGGCGCCCGGCTGACGCCGAGAATCTTGCAGATGTCCTGTTCGAGCAGGCGCTGGCCGGCGTGGAAGAGGTCGAAGGTGATGGCGCAGGCCAGCCGGGCGGCGATCTGTTCGGGCAGGGAGACCGCCACCTGCGCGCTGGAGCGGTGCCTGAGCACCGACTGCTCCACGGCCGCCATCCGTTGGTCACGGGGCAGGAGCAGCCCGGACAGGTCAGGAAGGTCCTGTGTCCGTTTGCGTGCCAAGCCGTGGCCCTCCTCCTCGCTCCGTGTCGCCGGCCAAGACCAACACCGACCGCGCGGCCGCTACCGTACTGGGACCGCGCGGTCGCTAGAGTACCGGGCCGCGCGCGAGTCCTCCGTCGGTCGGTAGACGTCGCGGACTTCGGCTGACTCATTGTCTTCGCCGGCGTCGAGGGCGACGCGGGGCTGGTCGGCTGTGCCGCAACGGCGCTGTCGTGCCGCGTGGTTGACCGGTCGTCGTTCGAGTGGACCCGGCGGGGTCACCGGAATCGCGGATGCCACACGTCCAGGAGGTGGCCTTCGTCGTCGACCACGGCGATGTCGGGCCACCGGTCGAAGGCCGAGCACGGGTGGGAGATGCCGAGGTCGACCTCGTCGCCCACGCGCAGGCCGTGGGTGTCGGTGAGTACCAGGTGATGGTCGAAGATCTGACGCGCGGTGGCCTCGGCTGCCGGTCGCGGCGCTCCCTGTGCGTCGTGGGCGCCGACGAGGACGGGCAGTCCTGCGTCATAGGGGAGTTCACGCTTCCCGGCGCCGACGACGGCCCGTCCCGGTTCAGGGGTGGAGAGTACGACCGCCCGGACGGTCAGCGCGGCCCTCAGCCCTGGCAGCGGTGAGACGTGCTCGTACGTGCCGTGGTCGTGGGTGACGTAGCAGCCCGACCGCAGAACGGGGACCACTGACCGGCCGTCAGCTCGCTCCGGGAGCCCTTGGAGAGAGTGGACCACCCGGTCCGGGAAGGCGGAGCCGCCCATGCTGAAGAGGGGCCGATCTGTCTCGAACGCCGGTGTCAGCTTTCGGAAGACTTCGATCGCGCTCCGGCAGTGGGCGTCGACGTCCGCCGTCGTCGCGGCGTCCCGGCGGTTGGGCCGGATGCCTTCGTACCCCGCGACTCCGGCCAGGAGCAGTCCTGGCGATGCCTTGGCGGCGGCCACGCCGAGTTCGTATGCCGCTGCGACCTCCCGTACCCCGGTTCGGCCTCCTTGCGCACCGACGTCGATGAGGACGCGCAGGGGATTGCGCACGCCCTCCATGGCCGACCGTGCGAGGTCCAGCCCTGTCGTCGAGTCCACGAAGCAGTACAGCTCGAGCTCGGGATCCTGTTCGAGCCATCGCCGGACGACGGCGAGGTCGGAGCGGTGGATCACCTGGTTGGCGATGATGAGGCGACGCGGCCCCCAGCCCAAGGCGATGCCCGCCTGCCTGACGGTGGCGACCGTGACGCCCCACGCGCCGGCGGCCATCTGCCGGTCGACGACAGGGCGCGTCATGGTGGTCTTGATGTGCGGGCACAGTTCGACCTGCCGCTTCCGGCACCACTCCGCCATGAGCCGCACATTGTGCTCCAGCGCCGGCAGGTTGAGGCGGAGTGCGGGCAGCTCACGCGCAGGCAGGCCGGTGGGTGTCGCGCCGTCGTGGTTCATAGCTCCTCCATCGGCCACAGCAGTCGCGCGTGACCTCTATCCAAGACGGAACGTACGGTATTCAGGACGGCGCGGGCAACCACTATGATCGACGCCGCGTACTGTTTCCTGGACGAAGGGTGCGACCGTGTCCGCTGACCCACCCCGTTCCGCCGCATCGGGCCCCCCGCACAACGACGGGATCGGCCGACTCCTCCGCCGGGAACGTCTCGACAGGGGCTTGACCCTGGAGAAGCTCGCCGAGAAGACGGGCTTGTCCCGCAGTTACCTCAGCAACGTCGAACGTGACGTCAACAGTCCGACCATCAACACCTTGCGCACGATCGTCGAAGCCCTCGGCACCACACTCAGCCGCCTGTTCCAAGCGGTCGACCGCGAACGCCGCGTACTGACGCGCCCCGATCAACGGGTGGAACTCACTCGGGCGGGAGTGGAGGGGATCACCTACAGCCTCCTCAATCCCGGCCCGGCGGGCAGGCTGGAAATGATGATCCTGGAGGTTGCGCCCGGAGCCTCCTCCGGCGACCACCCGCACACCCATACGGGAGAAGAAGTCGGTCTCCTGCTGAGCGGTGAGCTGGACTACTGGGTCGACGGAGCGCACTACCACCTGCGACCCGGCGACTGCGTCAGCTTCGAGTCCACCACTCCGCACCGCTACCACAATCCGGGCGATGTCCCGGCCGTCTGCGTCTGGTCGGAGACCCCGCGGAACTTCTGACCCGAGCACGCGGCTGGAGGCACACCCCGGGTCCTGTCGCCCCGAGTCGGTGAACCGCGGGCGCCGACCTGTCGTACACCACCCGTGGTGAGCAGAGGACGGCGGAGCGGAAGTGGGTCATGACGGCGGATGAACAGCTGCTGCGCGCGCTGTACGACGAGCATGCGGGCGTCCTGCACGCCTTCGTGCTGCGCTATGTGCCCGACCGGCAGCGCGCGGAGGACGTGGTGCAGGAGACGCTGCTGCGGGCCTGGCGGAATCTGGACGCCATCGACCCGCACCAGGGCAATCCGCGCTCCTATCTGTTCTCGGTCGCGCGCAACGTCCTGACCGACCAGTGGCGCGCCGAGCAGCGCAGGCCGCGCCTGGTCCAGAACGACGAGGCGATCGAGTCCGCGGCGGCCGCCGACGACCTGGAGCGGATGCTCGACGGCTGGCTGGTGACCGAGGCGCTGACCCGGCTCTCACCCGAGCACCGTGCGACGATCGTCGAGCTGTACTACGGGGGGCGCAGCGTCGCCGAGGCCGCCGCGAAGCTCGGGATTCCCGCCGGGACCGTGAAGTCCCGTGCGTACTACGCCGTGCGGTCGCTGCGGACGGTGCTGGAGGAAATGGGAGTGGTGCGGTGAAGGAGCAGAGTCGGCAGCAGCACGAGGAGCTGCGCACGCTGCTCGGGGCCTACGTGCTCGGCGGCCTGGGCGCGGCGGACCGGGAGCGCCTCGAATCACATCTGGCGTGGTGCGACTCCTGCCGGGAGGAGCTGTCCGCGTACGCGGTCCTGCCCGGCCTGCTCCATCAAGGAGGGCCACCGCCGGAGGCCGTTCCGCCGTCGCAGTCCACGTGGGAGGGGCTGGTCGCCACGGCTCGCGCCGAGCGGTCCGGCGGGCGTCGCGGCCGTTGGGGTCGGCGATCGCGCCTGGCCCTGGCGGCCGCCGCGGCGGCAGCGGGCCTGGTCATCGGCGGCGGCACCGTCGGCGTCGTCGGCCTCACCAGCGACGACCGCGCCACGCCCGCAGGGCCAGGGCGTGACGGCGAGCCGCTGACCGCCCTCGCGGGCAGCCCCGCCAGTGGGCACGGCAGCCTGGAGGCGCGGGCCTGGGGCACCGAAGTCGCCCTGCATGTCGAGGACTTGCCGGCGGGCGAGCACTTCGTCGCCTGGGTGGTCGACCGCGACGGGCGCCGGGAGCAGGCCGCCGTCTGGATGTCCACGCCGAACGGCAGCGCCCGGCTGCGCGGCGCCTCCTCGATCCCGCGCGACCAGGTCGCGACCCTCCGAGTGGCCACCCGCGACGGCAAGCCCTTGCTGGAGATGCGGTCCTGAACGTCGGCTCGGGGTGGGGCGGGCGCTGCTCGGTGTGAAGCGTGGGCACTCCGTGGCCGGGGCTCGGGGACCGGGCGGTTCTCGGGGACCGGGCGGTTCTCGGCCTGGAGCGGACGCGAGGCCAGGGGCCCGCCCGGGCTCGGAGTCCCCGTGCTGCCCCCCCGCGTCGCGGAGCCCTGACGACCGGAGCCCGGGCCGAGGAATCGGGACGACCCGCGCCTCGATCCGGAGCCCGGGGCCCAGAGTCCGGGGCCCGAGGCGCGGACGGCTCTCGGCTCACCCTCCCCTCACCCCATCCGCAACGTCACCCCATCCGGAACGAAGCGGCGCGAGATCTGTCCGTCGTCCGGTGAACCGGACGGTGCCGCTCGGCGTACACGCCCCGGAACCGGTCATCGGAGGAGGGCGCAGTGGGAACGAGGAAGTTCCGCGGGAGCGTGGCCGCGGCGTCCGCGGTCGCGGCGGTCCTGGTCGCGGGAGGGGTCGGGATGGCGTGGGCGGACCGCGGCGGTGCGACAGCACCGCGGTCGTCCGACAGGCCCCCGCGGCAGGCCGCACGAAAGCCCCGGTCCAGGCTCCGGCGCTGCCGGGGGGCCGAGGCGGTCTCCCCGTCCGACCGGTCTAAACGGCGGACCAAGTCCCTCGACGTCGGCCAGGATCCCCAGGCCCTGGTGTACGTGGCGCGGTCGGCGCGCCCGCGGGGAACGCCGGACTCGGACGCCAGGGCCTGTCTGCCGCCACCCACGACGTCCCGGTCGACGCACCGGGGGACGCCGATGTCGAGGTGACCGCACGCCCCGTCGACGGACTCGGCCAACTCCAGCTCTCCGCAACGTCACTTGAGCCCTCGACCGCGTACATCCTCTACGCCCGCCGGGAGGGCGATCGCGTGCCGCTGGTCGACTTCACCACCGACGTCGAGGGCGCCGCACCACAGGTCCTTGTCTTCGCCCGCTTCACCGGCGTGTACGACGACCGTCTGGTCGTCGCGCGCGCCACCGGAACGTTCGCCGACGCGGGAAACGGAGACCGCGCGGGCCACGCGGGCCACGCGGGCCACGGAGACCGGGAGGCGCACGGGCACGACGCCTGTTGACGCCCCGCCCCGCCCCGCCCCGCCGCTCCGCTCCGCCGCCCCGCCCCTTCCGGATCGCGGCCCCGCCGCCCCACCGCCCCGCCCCTTCCGTATCGCTCCCAACAGCCACCCACCCACCCAGCACAGCCCTGACCGCACATCCAGTAACCCCATCAGCACACGAGGAGTAGACATGCGTCGCAAGCCGTCCAAGCGCACCCTGTTCGCCGCCGCCACCGCCGGGGTGGTCGCCGCGGTCACCGCGGTCGCGGCCGCCGTGGCCGCCCCCGAGTCCGGCTCCGCGGCCGGGCGCGAGCCGAACGAGGACAGGCCCGTCGAGGTCGAGGTGCTCGCCCCCGCCGACGGCGATGTCGCCGGAGCCGAGGGCAAGGGCTGGTTCGTGGACCTGGAGGTGTCCTACCCCGGCGGCCCCGACGGACTGCGCCGGGCCGGGTTCAGCGGGGCACAGCTCACCGGCCCGGCCGGGCACAACAACGTGCCGCCGCTGCCCGGCACGTTCTCCCCGGGTCAGGACGACCGCCTTCCCGGCCTGGTCGTCCTCGGTTCCACGACGATCGACGACCCGGACCGCAAGTTCGCCGGCCCCGGCACCAACCTGGCCGACCTGTTCAACGTGACGGGCATCAGCGACCGGTCCGCCGACGCGACCAGGCTGTGGGACACCTGGATCGTCGGCGACTCCATCATGGGCAAGGACGCCGACACCGTCCTGACCGTCGCAGTGGTCGACGACCTCGACCACAACGGGGTGTACGACGACGCCCCGGACGTCGTGAAGGACCTGAACGGTGACGGGCGCGTCGACGGAAAGGACCTCAAGGCCCTGGGCGTTGCCTCGAAGGTCGAGAAGGTCCGCTTCCGTCTGAACGGCGCACCCGCGGCCTGACCCCGCACCAGCACGTGGCCGACGGCCCCCGCCGAAGCACAGGGTGGGGGCCGCGGTCGGACCGCCGCGGCGGACGCCGCGAGGGCCCGGCGCACGGAGGGGTGAAGCCCTCCGGGTGCCAGGGTGCGGGCCTTCACCCACCACCCGCGTCACACGGCGACGCCGTCCGTGCGGGCGAAGGTCCGCACCACCTCGGCACCAGGTCGGCAAGTTGATGCCCTGACAGAGGGGACCGTTTTTCGCCTCCGGTCGCTGTCGGCACGCGCGAGGGGTCAGGATGACCTCACCGGCGCCGACCGCGTCCGGTGACCATGCTCACGTGTGCGGACAGGGCTGTCTGCGGCGGGTGGCGGGTACGCAAGCTCCTGCACTTCCCAACCACTGTGCTTTCCCCTGACGTTGAGGATTCGGATGTTCACCAAAGTGCTCGTGGCCAACCGTGGAGAGATCGCGATCCGGGCGTTCCGGGCAGCGTTCGAGCTGGGGATCTCGACGGTGGCGGTGTTCCCGCACGAGGACCGCAACTCACTGCACCGGGCGAAGGCCGACGAGTCGTATCTCGTGGGAGAGCGCGGCCATCCCGTACGGGCGTACCTGTCGGTCGACGAGGTGATCAAGGCCGCGCGCAAGGCGGGCGCGGACGCCGTCTATCCCGGTTACGGCTTCCTCTCCGAGAACCCGCACCTGGCCGCCGCGTGCGCCGAGGCGGGCATCACCTTCATCGGCCCGCCCGCGGACGTCCTGCACCTGACGGGCAACAAGTCACGCGCGGTCGCGGCGGCCCGCGAGGCCGGTGTGCCGGTCCTGGCGTCGTCCGAGCCGACCACGGATGTGGAGGCGCTGCTCGCGGCGGCCGACGACATGAACTTCCCGCTGTTCGTCAAGGCCGTCGCGGGCGGCGGAGGCCGGGGCATGCGGCGCGTGGCCGGACCGGACGAACTGCGCGAGTCGATCGTCGCGGCCAGCCGGGAGGCGGAGTCCGCGTTCGGCGACGGCACGGTCTTCCTGGAGCAGGCCGTGGTGAACCCGCGCCACATCGAGGTGCAGATCCTCGCCGACGCGGACGGCAACGTCGTCCACCTCTACGAACGGGACTGCTCGGTACAGCGCCGGCACCAGAAGGTCGTCGAGATCGCGCCCGCCCCGAACCTCGACCCGCGGCTGCGCGAGCGGATCTGCGCCGACGCCGTCGCCTTCGCCCGGCACATCGGGTACGTCAACGCGGGCACCGTCGAGTTCCTGGTCGACGAGCGCGGCAACCACGTCTTCATCGAGATGAACCCGCGGATCCAGGTGGAGCACACGGTGACCGAGCAGGTCACCGGACGGGACCTGGTGATCGCCCAGTTGCGGATCGCCGCCGGAGCCACCCTGCCCGAGCTCCGGCTCACCCAGGACGACATCGTTCTCAACGGCGCGGCCCTGCAGTGCCGCATCACCACCGAGGATCCCGCCAACGGCTTCCGGCCCGACACCGGAACCATCTCCGCGTACCGCTCACCCGGCGGCCCCGGCGTCCGGCTCGACGGCGGCACCGTGCACACCGGCGCCCAGGTCAGCGCCCACTTCGACTCGATGCTGGTCAAACTGACCTGCCACGGCCACAACTTCGCCAACGCCGCCCGCCGGGCCCGCCGTGCCATCGCCGAGTTCCGCATCCGCGGGGTGTCGACCAACCTGCCGTTCCTGGCCGCCGTCCTCGACGACCCCGACTTCCAGGCCGGGCACGTCACCACCAGCTTCATCGACGAACGGCCCGAGCTGCTGCGGGCCCGCCCCTCGGCCGACCGGGGCAGCCGCATCCTGCACCACCTCGCCGAGACCACCGTGAACAAGCCGCACGGACTGCGGCCCCTCGTCGTCGAGCCCGTCGACAAACTTCCCGTCACCGACCTCACCACCGCGCCGCCGTCCGGTTCGCGGCAGCGGCTGGCCCAGCTCGGCCCCGAGGCGTTCGCGGCGGACCTGCGCGCGCAGCGCGCGGTGGCGGTCACCGACACCACGTTCCGCGACGCCCACCAGTCCCTCCTCGCCACCCGCGTACGCACCCGCGACCTGCTCGCCGTGGCCCCGCACATCGCCCGCACCGCGCCCGAGCTGCTCAGCCTGGAGTGCTGGGGCGGCGCCACCTACGACGTGGCGCTGCGGTTCCTCGCGGAGGACCCGTGGGAGCGGCTCGCCCTGCTGCGTGAAGCGGCGCCGAACCTCTGCACCCAGATGCTGCTGCGCGGCCGCAACACCGTCGGCTACACCCCGTACCCGACCGAGGTGACCGACGCGTTCGTCGCCGAGGCGGCCGCCACCGGCATGGACATCTTCCGCATCTTCGACGCGCTCAACGACGTCTCGCAGATGCGCCCGGCCATCGACGCCGTCCGCGCGACGGGCACCGCGGTCGCCGAGGTCGCCCTCTGCTACACCGGCGACCTCAACGACCCCGGTGAGCAGCTCTACACCTTGGACTACTACCTGCGCCTCGCCGAGGAGATCGTCGAGGCCGGGGCGCACGTCCTGGCGATCAAGGACATGGCCGGGCTGCTGCGTCCCCCGGCGGCCAGGAAGCTGGTCACCGCGTTGCGGGAGCGCTTCGACCTGCCCGTGCACCTGCACACCCACGACACGGCGGGCGGCCAGCTGGCCACACTGATCGCAGCGGTCGACGCCGGGGTCGACGCCGTCGACGCGGCCGTCGCGTCCATGGCGGGCACCACCAGCCAGCCCTCCCTGTCCGCCCTGGTCGCCGCCACCGACCACACCGACCGCGCAACAGGCCTCTCCCTGCAGGCAGTCGGTGACCTGGAGCCGTACTGGGAGGCCGTACGCAAGGTCTACGCCCCCTTCGAGTCCGGCCTGGCCTCGCCCACCGGACGCGTCTACCACCACGAGATCCCCGGTGGACAGCTGTCCAACCTGCGCCAGCAGGCGATCGCGCTCGGGCTCGGCGACCGCTTCGAGCTGATCGAGGACTGCTACGCCGCGGCCGACGCGATGCTGGGCCGCCTCGTGAAGGTCACCCCGTCCTCCAAGGTCGTGGGCGACCTCGCCCTGCACCTGGTGGGGGCCGGGGTCGAAGCGCGTGACTTCGAGACCGACCCCGCGAAGTTCGACCTGCCGGACTCGGTGATCGGCTTCCTGCGCGGCGAACTTGGCGACCCGCCCGGCGGCTGGCCCGAGCCCTTCCGCACCCGCGCCCTGGAAGGCCGCCCCGAGAAGGCCGAGGCAGCGCACCTCTCCGACGAGGACAGGAAGGGCCTGCGCGAGGCCCGCCGCGCGACCCTGAACCGGCTGCTCTTCCCGGGCCCGACCAAGGCGTTCGACGCCCACCGCGAGACGTACGGCGACACCTCGGTGCTCTCCACCAAGGACTTCTTCTACGGCCTCGAACCCGAGATCGAGCACACCGTCACGCTGGAGCAGGGCGTGAACCTCCTGATCGAGCTGGAGGCCATCTCGGAGGCCGACGAGCGCGGCTTCCGCACCGTCCTCGCCACGCTCAACGGCCAACTCCGGCCCGTCGCCGTGCGCGACACCTCCATCGCGACCGATGTGAAGGTCGCGGAGAAGGCCGAACGCGGCAACGACGGTCATGTCGCCGCGCCCTTCGCCGGTGTCGTCACGCTGCAGGTCGAAGAGGGGGCGTCCGTCGAGGCCGGACAGACCGTCGCCACGATCGAGGCCATGAAGATGGAGGCCACGATCACCGCCCAACGCGGCGGCAAGGTCGCCCGCCTGGCGATCGGCTCCATCCAGCAGGTGGAGGGCGGAGACCTGCTGCTTGAGATCCGCTGACGCCTTCCCGGGCGCCTTCCTGAAGGCCGTTCGCGTCATCGACCGGGAGGCGGGCTCCGAGCCGCACGGCTCGAAGCCCGCCCAGGTCTGCCGTGCCCAGGTCTGCCGTGCCCAGGTCTGCCGTGCCGAGGTCTGCCGTGCTCAGGCCTGCCGTGCCGTGCCCAGGCCTGAAGGGCGATCAGCGCCGCACGCCGAACCACTGCTCCGCGCCGTACTCCTCGAACCGCGCCACCTCGGTGAACCCCAGCCTCAGCGCGAGCCGCATCGCGGGGTCGTTGGCGGTCCGGGTGCACAGCACGACGGGCTCGTCGGGAAGCGCTTCGGCGCACCAGTCCAGTACGGCCGCGCACGCCTCGGCGGCGTACCCGTGTCCCCACGCCTGAGGCAGGAGCAGGAAGCCGAGCTCGGCTTCCCCTGCGTCAGGACGGACATGCCCCGGACGCTCCGGGGCGCGCCGGTCGAGCGTGACCGTGCCGATCACCGCCCCGTCGAGCTCCACGACGAAGAGCCCGGGCCGCCGCCCGGGCACGAGAGGTACGACGCGCTCCAGCTCGGCACGCGACCGGGGACCGCCGAGGTGGGCGTGGACCTCTGACGAGGCGAACAGCTCGATGAACGCCGTCCGGTCGCGAGCCTCCGACTCACGGAGCGCGAGCCGTTCGGTTCGTATGGGGGCAGGAGGCCAGTCGGCCGATCCGAGTCCGGGCATGGCGGGCAACTTAGCGCCCGGCAGGGCCTGTTCACCAGGGCGAGATGGGCTGGACCCCGGTCCGCAGGCCCTCGGCGTCCAGGAGGTGGCCCATGCGCTTGACCGTGTGCAGGCCGACGATGCGATCCGTGATCGTCAGCGTGGGCAGGCGGGAGCAGAGAGCCGTCTCGCGGCGCTGGATGTCGGCCATGTCGTGGACCCAGAGGGTGGCGAGGACATTGGCCGGCCCCGTGACGCCCGCGACGAGCCGGCACTCGGGAAGGGCCGCGAGCGTGCGGTGGACGGCGCCCATGTCGCGCGCCGGGGTCTGCGCGAGGAGCGTCACCGGCACGGGATGGCCGGCCAGCGGGGCGGCCACGTCGCAGCGGAAGGCCAGCACGCCCGCGTCGGTCAGGCGGCGCAGCCTGCGGCGGACCGTGGCGGGGCTGGTGCCGGTGCGCTCGGCGAGCTCGGCCAGGCTGAGCCGGCCGTCGCGCACGAGAGGGTCGATAAGGGCGCGGTCCACGGTGTCCAGGTCGAGCGTGCGGACCTGATCGGCCGCCGTCGACGCGGAGTTGCCGAGCGCCGAGAGCTGGGCGGGGTCGAGCGAACGCAGCCGCCAGCGGCTTCCCTCGACGTACAGCGAGGTCGCGAAGAGGCAGGCGACCGACGTGATGCCGGGCAGCCGGTCGAGGGTCTCCGTGACGAAACGGCCGAGCGAGTTCAGGTCGGGGGCGAGGACGTCGAGGAACAGGTCGGCGGTGCCGGGTGCCGTCACCTCGATCGTGGCGGCCTCCGTGTACGCGCTGAGCCGTTCGACCAGCCCGGAGCGGGCGCCCGGCTCGCAGCGCAGCAGGACGAACGCGGTGCACCGGCTGCGGGTGAACTCACGGCCCGGCACCGCGTACACCCAGGCGAGCCCGGTGCCGCAGAGCCGTTCCCAGCGGCGGGCCAGGGTGCTCGCGGTGACACCGAGCAGCGGCGCCAGCTCGGACCAGGAGGCGCGCGGGCGCAGTTGCAGGGCGTTCACGAGGGCGAGGTCGAGCTCGCTGACGGCGACCGCTGAACCGTCGCCGCCGCCGTGGGCCGTTCCCCCCACCTTCACTCCCTTGTCCGCGGTTCCTCGCCCAACCGGCGCTGCGGTGACGCCTCGGTGACCGTTTCTCGCACCGGACCGGCTGCCTACGCACGAATTCTTCGATCTACGAGGGCACTCGCGCCCCGACCCGCACAGTAGCCACCACTTCCGGTTCCGGCCACCACAAGGGGTGAGGCATTGTCCAGGCGCGCATCGGGGTTCCGCATGCTCCCGGCCATGGCCGTCGTCGTGCTGTTCAGCGGCATCGTGCAGGGCTATCTCACGCCCCTGCTGCCCGAGCTCGGGGCGCAGCTGCACATCGGCGGCGTAGGCCAGAACAACATCTACCTGCTGTCCCAGCTGGCGTTCGCCGTGATGACGCCGCTGATCTCACGCCTCGGCGACCTCTACGGCCACCGCAGGCTGCTGCGTATCGCCCTCGTGATGGTCGCGGGCGGCTCGCTCCTGATGGCCGTGTGGCCGACGGCCCTCACCCTCGCCGTCGGAGTGGTGCTTCAGGGTGCCCTCGTCGGCTTCTTCCCGCTGCTCGTCGGGATCCTGCGGTCCCGGGCGCCGGAGCGGAACCGTACCGGGATCTCCCTGCTCGTCGGTGTCCTCCTCATCTCCATCGGTGTCGGCGGCCTGGTCGCGGGCGCGCTCAGCGAGCAGCACGCGTCGGCGGGACTGTGGGCGGCCGTTCCCGTGGCGGCGCTCGCCCTGCTCGCCGGAGCGGTGCTGCCGGACAGCGACGCACCGCGCGGCGGTCGCTTCCACTACGGCGCGGCCACGCTGCTGACCGGCGGGCTCATCGCGCTCGTCCTGGTCCTCGCGCAGGGCAGCTCCTGGGGGTGGGCCGCGCCGTCGACCCTCGGCCTCGCCGCGGTGGCCGTCGTGCTGCTCGCGGCCTGGGTGGTGGTCGAGCGGCGGGCGGAGCATCCGCTGGTCAGCGTGCGGATGCTGGCCAACCCGCGGCTCGCGGTGGTCAGCGGCCACACGTTCTGCGCCGCGTTCGGCACGATCGGCTTCCTCGGCGCCAACGCCCTGTTCCTGGGCGCGTCCCCGGCGGACGCGGGCTACGGCATGGGCCTCGGCCCGCGGACGATCGCCACCGTCTCGCTCGCCATGGTGATCGCCGGGTTCGTCGGTTCGACGCTCACGCCCCGCATCGCCCGCGGCGTGGGAGACCGCGCGGTGCTCGCAGCGGGCGGCGGCCTGATCGCGCTTGGCTTCGTGGGGATGGCGCTGTTCCACGACACCCTCGGCCAGTACCTGGCCGCCGCACTCGTCGTCGGATTCGCCACCGGCCTCTTCGAGTCGATCACGCGCACGCTCTCCGCCGAGGTCGTCCCGGAGCACGAGACCGCGCTCGCGGTCGGCCTCAACGAGCTGGCCCTGTCCCTCGGCGCGGCCATCGGCGCCGCAGTCATCGGCGCGTGCTTCGCCGCGCACCCCGCGCCCGGCGGCGGACACATCGGGGAGTCCGGCTTCCTGTGGGGCTGGGGCGCCTGCGCGGCCGTCGCCGTCCTCGGTTCGGCCCTCGCCCTGCGCTACCGCACACCCCAGGGGGCTCACACCCCCGCCGTACGACCGTCCGAGCAGGCGGTGGAGACCGGAGGACTGGCATGACGACGCACACCCACTACGCACGCGACTACACCCCCTACGTACGCGACTACGTACGCGACTACGTACGCGACAACCCCACCGCCGCCGACGAGGTGTCGGGGACCGTGGAGTCCGCCGTACGCGCCTACGCCGACCGGCTGGTCGGACTCAGCCACAGCCTCCACGACGAGCCCGAGACCGCGCTCCAGGAGCACCGTTCGGCGGCGAAGATCGCCGACCTGATGGCGGACGCCGGTTTCACCGTGACCCGCGGTGTGGGCGAACTGCCCACCGCCCTCGTCGCCACATACGGCACCGGAGACCTGGTCCTCGCCTTCTGCGCCGAGTACGACGCGCTGCCCGGCATCGGCCATGCCTGCGGCCACAACGTCAACGGTGCGGCGGCGGTCGGCGCGGCCCTCGGTCTGGCCGCGGTGGCGGACCGGCTCGGCCTGACCGTCAAGCTGGTCGGCACGCCCGCCGAGGAGGACATCGGGGGCAAGGTGCTGCTCCTGGACGAAGGGGTCTTCGACGACGTCGCCGCCGCGATGATGGTGCACGCCGCCCCGTACGACAGCGTCGGCGCGTCCTCCCTCGCCATCGGCGCCTGGGACATCGCGTACACCGGCACCCCCTCGCACGCGGCCGTCGCCCCCTGGGAAGGCGTCAACGCCCTCGACGCCATGGCCCTCGCCCACACCGCGATCGGCCTGCTCCGCCAGCAACTCCCGCCCGGCGCGCTGGTCCACGGCATCGTCACGGAGGGCGGCCAGGCCGTGAACGTCATCCCCGCGCGGACCGCCGCGCGCTACGAGGTCCGGGCACCCTCCCTGGAGGCGCTCTCCGCCGTACGCGACCGGGTCCGGGCCTGCTTCGAGGCGGGCGCCCTCGCCACCGGAGCGGAGCTCGAACTGCACGTGCACGGGCGGGACTTCGCCGAGCTGCGGCAGGATCCGTACATGACGGAGACGTACGTCAGGGCCGCCCGGGCGCTCGGCCGCACGGTGGCCGACTGCCAGGGCGAGACGCTGGCCTCGACGGACATGGGCAACGTCTCGCGCCTCGTGCCCACGATCCACCCGACCATCGGCTACGAGACCGACGGCGCCCTGCAGCACACCCCGGAGTTCACCGCCCACGGCAAGACCCCCGGAGCCGACCGCGCCGTCCTCGACGGCGCCACCGCACTCGCCCTGGTCGGGGCCGAACTCGCGGCCACGGAGGAACAGCGGAGCCGCCTCCTGGCGGGGGTCGCGAGCCGCAATGGTCGATGAACCCACGTGGTTCGACCCCAGATCTCAGCCTTGAAGTGTGGGTTCTGACCATATGAGGGCGGTCAGATGTGCTGCCTAGGGTGGGTGCCTGCATGAGCGCCTCACCCGTGCCCCGCACCCCGTCCGAAGGACCGGTCGGCGGCGCCGACGCTGCCGGCCGGTCCGCACCGGCCTCCGATCGCGTCGCCGAGGAGCAGGCCGCCCGTACAGTCGGGGCGACGGCGCGGGCGGCATCGAGGCGTACGCACTTGACCTCACCGACCTCGACGCCGCCGAGCGGGCCGGCGTGGGCAGAGACATCCTGGTCAACAACGCCGGGCTCCAACTGGTGCGCCCCATCGGGGAGTTCCCGCCCGAGGTCTTCCACGCCGTGCTCACGGTGATGCTCGATGCGCCGTTCCGCCTGCGGGGCGCGCGAGAAGCAGCTCGCCGACCAGGCGGCCGCGCACGGCATTCCCGAGGAGCAGGTGCTCAGGGACGTGATGCTGCGCGACAGCGCGGTGAAGCGGCTGATCGAACCGGCGGAGGTCGCCGAGGCCGTGGCGTACCTGTGCGCCCCGCAGTCCTCGTTCATCACCGACACGTCGATGGTCGTCGACGGGGGGATGGACGGCGCACTGACCTGCAGGGGGCCTGATCCGCCGGACAGTCCACTGGCCACCCGCTCACAACGCTCCCCCGCTCACACGTCGGGAAGGAGTTATCCACAGGCCTGGCGGCGATGTCGGCCGTGTCGGTCATGCTGTCCTCATGTCCATCGATCACCCGCCGACCGCCGTGAGTGCGGAGGCACCCTTCCTCGAGCTGCTCGCGCGGGACGCCGACGCCGAGGCGTACGAGCAGCCGGTGCGCCGCGCCCGAGCCGAGGGCGCGTCCGCCGACCGCATCGCCGCGCTCGATCACGCCAAGCTCCTCGCGCTGCGGGTGCGCGCGGAGCTCGAAGGCCGCAGACGGCGGGAGGCGGAGCTGTCGGCGCTGTTCGAGACGGCCCATGACCTGGCGGGGCTGCGCGATCTCGACGAGGTGCTGCAGGCCATCGTCCACCGCGCCCGTTCCCTGCTCGGTACGGACATCGCGTACCTGTCCCTCAACGACCCGGCCGAGGGCGACACCTACATGCGGGTCACCGAAGGCTCGGTCTCCGCCAGGTTCCAGCAGGTGCGGCTCGGCATGGGGGAGGGGCTCGGCGGCCTCGTCGCCCAGACCGCCCGTCCCTACGTCACGGACGACTACTTCCGGGACGAACGCTTCCGCCACACCCGGTCCATCGACACGGCGGTGGAGGACGAAGGCCTCGTCGCGATCCTCGGGGTGCCCCTGCTGCTCGGCACGGAAGTGATCGGCGTGCTCTTCGCCGCCGACCGCCGCGCACGGGTCTTCGAGCGGGAGCAGATCGCCCTCGTCCGCTCCTTCGCCGCACTCGCCGCCGCGGCCATCGACTCGGCGAACCTGCTGGCCGAGACGCGTACGGCCCTCGCCGACCTGGAGCACGCCAGCGAGATCATCCAGGACCGCAGCGGCGTCATCGAGCGCGCCTCGGACGTGCACGACCGCCTGGCCCAGCTCGTACTGCGCGGCGGCGGAGTGCAGGACGTGGCGGACGCGGTGTCCGAAGTCCTCGACGGCACGGTCGAGTTCAGGGACAGCGCGACCGCCCCCGCCCAGGCACTGGAACGCTCCCGCGCCGACGGCCACGCCGTGCCGCACGGCGACGACTGGATCGCGGCGGTCGCAGCCGGCGGCGAACTGCTCGGCGCCCTCGTCATGCGCGGCCACCCCGCCCTTGACCCGGTCGACCAACGCACCCTGGAGCGCGCCGCGATGGTCACGTCGCTGCTGCTCCTGGCCCGCCGCTCGGCGGGCGAGGCCGAGCGGCGGGTGCGCGGCGAACTCCTCGACGACCTGCTCGACGGCCGGGACCACGACCCCCGCCTGCTCCGCGAACGCGCCGCACGCCTGCAGGCCGATCTGGACTCCCCGCACGTGGTGCTCGCCGCCCACCTGGGCTCCGGTGGGACGGCCGGTGACCGTGAGGGCGCGGCCCGCGGCCGGCTCTGGGCGGCGGCCTCGCACCTGGCGGCCACCCGGCACGGCCTGGCCGCGGAACGCGACGGCGGTACGGTCCTGCTGCTCCCCGTCGAACAGCCCCGCGCCGAGGCCGAGTTGGCGCAGGAGGCGGCCAAATGCCTGAGCGGTGCCGCACAGGAGCCGGTCACCGTGGGCGCCTCCGGCCCGGTGAGCGCCCCGGCGGCCGACCCCGAGGCGGTGTCCGTGGGGTGCGCGGAGGCGCACAGATGCGTGGAAGCCCTGCGCCTCCTCGGACGTACGGGACAGGGCGCGGCCACCGAGGACTTCGGGTTCCTGGGGCTGCTGCTCTCGGACGGCCGGGACGTCGCGGGCTTCGTGAGCCGCACGATCGGCGAGGTCGTCTCGTACGACGCACGCCGGGGCACGGACCTCGTCAACACCCTCGACGCGTACTTCTCCGCCGGCATGAGCCCGGCCCGTACGAAGGACGAGCTCCACGTCCACGTGAACACGGTGGCGCAGCGCCTGGAACGCATCGGGCGCCTCCTGGGGGAGGACTGGCAGAGCCCGTCCAGAGCACTGGAGATCCAACTGGCGCTGCGGCTGCACCGGTTGGGCGCCGCGGTCGAGCGGTAGGGCGCTTCGGATGAACCGTGGGGCGCTGCGGTCGAACCGTGGGACGCGACGCCGAACGCCCGCTGACCCGCTGACCCGCTGACAGAGGGAGGGGAACGCCCGCAGAGAGGGCGCCCCAGGCGGGGATGACCGCGAAGTGCACGGCGGAGGCGATGAGCACGGCGTTCAGGGCGGACTGCTTGGACACACCGGCGGAGGTGGTGGCGTACACGAGGATGAAGGCGGTGATGACCTAGTAGCTGATGTTCTCCGCCGTGCGGGCGCCCATGGCGATCAGGACGTCACGCCAGTGGTGGCGCATGACGGCGACCAGCGGCATCTTCTCCACCTGCCGCTCGCCCTCGGCGGTGGCCTTCTTGGCCTCGGCGCGCGCCAGGGCGCCTCCTTGAACACCGGGGACTCGTCCACCGAGAGACGGATCCACAGGCCGACGATGACCAGCACACCGGAGAGCAGGAACGGGACGCGCCAGCCCCATGAGGTGAAGGCCGATTCGGAGAGGAGCGCGGAGAGCGCGGTGAGCGCGGAGAGGACACCGGTGGCGAGCAACTGCCCTGCGGGGGCGCCGGTCTGGGGCCACGAGGCCCAGAAGCCGCGGCGGCGGGCGTCCCCGTGTTCGGAGACGAGGAGCACGGCGCCGCCCCATTCGCCGCCGAGCGCGAAGCCCTGGACCAGACGCAGCACGGTCAGGAGGACCGGCGCGGCGGTGCCGATGGTCGCGTGGGTGGGCAGCAGACCGATGGCGAACGTGGCGCCGCCCATCATCAGCAGGCTGAGCACGAGCAGCTTCTTGCGGCCGAGCCGGTCGCCGTAGTGCCCGAAGACCAGGGCGCCGAGCGGGCGTGCGGCGAAGCCGACGGCGTACGTGAGGAAGGAGAGGAGGGTGCCGACGAGCGGGTCGGACTCGGGGAAGAACAACTGGTTGAAGACCAGGGCGGCGGCCGGGCCGTAGAGGAAGAAGTCGTACCCCTCGATCGTGGTGCCGATCAGGCTCGCGGCGACGATGCGCTTGAGGTTGGAGGTGGTGGAGGTGGGACCCCATAGTTCGGAGGGTGGCTATGGCGTCGCGCTCCGGATTTCGGCGGCGAGGCGGCGGTCTCATGGCCGACCTCCGGGTCGCGGCCGAAGAACCGGGGGCGACGCCACCCCCCACCCGAAGTCCCCTCAACCCCGCAGTGCCGAAAGGAAGATTCCCGGCAGCCGCCGCAGACCGCCCGAGGTGGTGAAGGCGGTGAGGCGTTCCATCGTCGTACGGGCGGTGCGGTTGGTGACGAAGTACGGCGGGCGCGGCGAGAGCGAGGGGGAGCCGGTGAACAGGCCGCGCGGCGCGGGCGCGAACGGTGCGCGCAGCACCGTCTTCTCGACGTCCGTCAGCTGGAACGCGTTGTGCACGAAGCCGATGCCGCTGCCGATGTCCTGCCGGGTGTGGCCGGGGAACGCGCCCCACGGCGTGTACCCGAGCAGGAAGCCGAACGCCGACCAGCAGTTGACGCCGAGGGTGCCGTAGCGCAGCGCGGCCACGGCCTCGTCGACGGCCGCGCGGTGGTCGCGCTCGGTGCGGGGATGGACGAGGAGGGTGGCGCCGAGCGTGCCGGGCAGCCGGTCGTTGGCGAACGCGACGGCGCTGCGCAGGAATTGGGGCGCGTCGTCGCCGGGGAGTCGGACCACGCCGAGGGCGGAGGCGAACACCTCGTCGGTGACCATCGGGTCGTCCGGGTCGGTGAGGTCGGACAGGAACAGGCGGCCGCAGTCCTCGCCGAGGGCCTCCGCCTGCGGGTGGGCGTCGGCCGTCGCGCGCAGCCGCTCGAGCGCCCCCGGGTAGTAGTCGGCGCGTGGCGGCAGGTCCCGGAGCAGCCGCCGCACCTCGACGAGCAGCCGCTCGGTGCCGTCCCAGTCCTGCGGTACGAGGAGCACTTGGCTGGCCACGCAATTGTGCCCGGAGTTGTTCAGCTTGCTGGTGACGATGTGCTCGGCCTGGAACCGGAAGTCGGCGTCGCTCCACGGCCCGGGGGTGACGATGCAGGGGCTGACGCCGCCCAACTCGCTGGTGAACGGCTTGTCGTTGAGCGGCGTGTCCGTACGGCGGCGCTGCTCGGCCCGGTCGTCGGTGCCCCAGACGATGGCGTCGTGCGTGCGCTCGCTGCCGGTGACGTGGATGGTGTCGACGCCCTCGTGCTCGGTGAGATACGCGCCCTCGGCGCCGCCGCCGTCGACGAACCGGACCCAGCCGTGTGCCACGAACTCGTGGAAGACCTTCTCGAAGTGCGGCCGCAGGTAGGCGTTGACGGGGTTCATCTTGGCGAGGACGACCTCGCCCTCGGCGTACAGCTTGTGCAGCACGTCGAGCGGGGTGATCGCGTGCACGTTCCCGGCGCCGAGCACAAGGGCGACCGCGGGTGCGCCTGCCCGGCCGCGGTACTCGCCGGCCGCCCGGCGCCGTACCTCCTCGCGGGTCGTGCCCGGCAGCGTCCACACCTCGGCGGTGAAGCCGTTCAGGAGCAGCCGGTCCGTGGGGGTGGCGGGGAAGACGTCGACGACGGTACGGCCGCCGTGGGAGCGTACCGCCGCATCCGGCAGCGGGTCGTGCCCGGCGGCCAGGCGCCGCAGCACGTGCAGATACGCCCGCACGCCCTGCGCGAGCGCCCACGGAGCCGTCGTCCAGTCCTCCGCCGCCCAGGGCGAGTCGGCGTCGTACCCCTTGGCGTGGGCGGCGTCGGCGACCATGCCGGGGGCCTCGGCGGCGATGCGCGGCAGCATCCGTTCCAGCAGGGCGATGCGTTCCGGCAGCGCGGTCGCGGTCCAGGACGCGGCGTGCGCGCGCAGGTCGGCGACGGCCTGGTCGAGCGGAGCGAGGTCGAGGTCGAGGTCCGGTACGGGTGTCATAGGGCAGCAACTCCTGTGCAAAGGGAGGGGGTTGGGGGAGTCAGTGGGTGAGCGGGCGGGTTGCGTCGCGGTCCGGGTCGACCAGGAGGAAGGACGCTGCGGCGCCGACGGCGAGAAGCAGTCCGGCCAGGACGATCGCGCTCTGGTAGCCGCCGGTGCCCTGCGCGTCGACCAGCGCGCCGACGACGGCCGGAGCGGCGAGCCCGGCCAGGGTCACGACGGCGTTCATCACGCCGAGGGCACCGCCGCTGCGCGCGGGCGTGGCGAGTTCGGCGACCGTGGTCGCGGCGATCGTCGCGTACGAGCCGCCGACGCCGAAGCCGAGCGCGACCAGGGCGGTCTTCGCGCCCGCACCGTCGACCAGCGGCAGCGCCAGGCAGCAGGCGGCGCCGAACACGAGCAGCCCGCCGCCGACCCAGCCGCGGGCGATCCGGCTGCCGACCCCGCGCCGCATCAGCCGCCCCGTCACCCCGGCCTGCGCGAGCAGTACGACGGCGCCGACCGCCCACGGAGCGGCGACGAGCGTGCCCGCCGCGTGCGCGGAGTGGCCGAGGGCGCCCCGGAGATACGACGGCAGCCAGACCAGCATCAGGGCCACGGACCAGTAGCTGGTGAAGTAGGCGAGGGTGGTGCCGATCCACGTACGGCTGCCGAAGATCTCGCGGTACGAGGGGAGTTGGGGGTCGGCTGTCGAGTCTGCGGCCGGTGGCTCCGGGCCGGTTCGGTGCTGTCCGTCCGCGCCGAGCGCCGCCCAGGCCACCGACCAGACGACGCCGATGGCGACGAGCACCCAGAGCGCGGCCCGCCAGCCGTGGTGCTGGATCACCCAGGAGAGGCCCGGCGCCGAGACGATCACGCCGAGGGTGACGCCGAGGGTGATCAGGGCGCCGGGGAGGTTCCGCCGGTGGTTCGGGAACCAGGCGAGCGTGGCCTGTTGGGCCACCGGGAACGCCGGGCCCTCGGCAGCCCCGAGGAAGACCCGGGAGGCGATCAGCACGGCGAGGCCGCCGCCGATCGCCGCGGGCACCTGGGCCACGGCCCACAGCACGGCCATCACGAGGATCAGCAGCTTCGGCGAGACCCGGTCGGCGGCGAGCCCGACGACCACCGCGGCGACCGAGAACAGCAGGAAGAACGCGCTGTTGGCAAGGCCGAACTCGGTGGCGCTCAGGTGCAGATCGGCACGGATCTCGTCGGCGGCGAGCCCGAGGACGGACTTGTCCGCGAAGTTGATCATCATGAACACCACGAGCAGCGCGGTCACCGTCCAGGCGCGCCTGCTGTCGTGCTCGATGGCCCCCACTGCCTTACGGGCCACGGTCGGTACCGCGCTCATCTGTGCTCCAGGGTGAGAGAGGGTGGGAGAAGGCGAAGGGCGCTCAGGACAGCGGAACCCCGGCGATGGCGATGCGCTCCATCACGCGCCGCTGCGGGAAGTAGTCGTTGACCGCGTAGTGCTGGGTGGCGATGTTGTCCCAGACGGCGATCGAGTCCGGCTCCCAGTGGAAGCGGATCTGGAACTCGGGGATGCGCGCCTGGAGCACGAGGATGTCGAGCAGCTCGCGGTTCTCCGCCTCGGACAGGCCCTTGATGAACCGGGTGAAGGGCTCGTTGACGTACAGCGTCCTGCGGCCGCTGCGCGGGTGGCGGACCACGACCGGGTGCTCGACCCGCGGCCAGTCGGCCCGGAACGCCGCCTTCTGCTCGTCGTTCATCAGCGCGCCCCAACTGGCCTCCCAGTCGTGCACGGCGACGAGCGACTCGATCCGTTCCTGGAGGTCGGCGGGCAGGTTGTCGTACGCGGCGCCCATGTCCGCCCACATGGTGTCGCCGCCCGCCGCGGGCACCTCGACGGCGCGCAGCACGGCGCCGAGCGAGGGGTTGGCCATGAACGAGTGGTCGCTGTGCCAGATGTTCTTGTTGCCGACGGCCCTGGCGTCCTTGGCGAGCCGGGAGATCCCGGCGGTACCGGTCTTCGGGAAGAACGGGTTGGCCTCGACGTCGCCCCACACCCGGGACAGCGCCAGCTGGTGGTCGGCGTCGAAGCCGGTCTGGCCGCGGAAGAAGATGACCTTCCACTCCAGCAGGGCCTGCCGCAGCTCCTCGGCGAGCTCGTCCCCGATCGCCCGCGTCAGGTCCACGCCGGACAGCACGGCGCCGAAGTGCGGGGTGAGCGGGCTGATCTCAAGCCGCCGGTACGTGAACGGCTCGGCCTCGGGCGCGAGCCGGTCGAGGACGCGGCGCCCGTAGTGCATCAGGGGCTTGTCCAGGACGGGGGCGGGCTGGGCGACAGGCGTGGTCGTGACGGCGTTCATGGGTCCTCCCGACGACGAAACGCTGATTACGTAACCGGCAGTATCGATATTGAGATGCGGCGGGGCAAGGGGGTGGAGCGAGTGGATTTCGCGCGTGCCGGGAGGAGTCCGCGGAGCGGGGTACGGGGACGGCCGCAGGCATGGGCGGGTGCGCGTGGGCCATCAACGGGCCGTACGCGTAGGGGAGTTGGCGCTGCGATTCGGTGCCGGCCCCGTCGCTCTGAGGCCGGTCGCGCCTGGCGCGTCGGTCAGTTCACGCCTCGGGCGCGACCGACCGTCCGATCAGGTCCACCAGGGACTCGACCAGGGCCTCGTCCGGCAGCGCGTGCTCGCCGACGAGCCGGAACACCAGGGACGCCGCGACCAGCGTCGCCGCCGCCCCGAGGTCGGCGTCCGCGCGCACGTCCCCGCGCGCGACCCCGCGGTCCAGCAGATGCCGGGTCTCGCTCATCACCCGCGCCGTGTAGGCGCGGTACCCGGCGGGCTCCGAGCCCGCCTCCGCCGCCGAGCCGATCACCCCGGCGAGCAGTCGGCCGACGCCGGGCTGTCGGTACGCCTCCATGCGCGCGGTCAGGACGGCACGCAGCTCGGCACGGAAGTCGCCCATGTCGGGCACCGTCAGCGGGCCGATCCGGGACTCGGCGGTGGCGATCACCAGGTCCTGCTTGGTGGGCCAGCGCCGGTAGATCGCGGGCTTGCCGACACCGGCACGGGCCGCGACGGCGTCCATGGTCAGCGCGCCCATGCCGCGCTCCGCGACCAGCTCCGCCACGGCGTCGAGCACGGACCGGGTGACCCGCTCCTCACGCGGCCGCCCCGGGCCCCGCCGTACCTGCTGTGCTCGCTCCATGCCGTGACCCTACGCGGAGGCGTCGACGTGGAGTGCGAGGGCCCAGGGCTCGTCTCCCCGATCCGTGCGGGCCCGCGACGCCTGGCACGCACAGATCGGGGAGGCGGGCTCTAACCGCTAACCGCTAACCGCTAACCGCTAACCGCCCCCGCCGACGCCGCCAGTTCGGCGCGCAGGACATGCTTGGTGATCTTCCCCGACGGAGTGCGCGGGAGCTCGGTGCGGAGGATCAGCTCGCGCGGCAGCTTGTAGCGGGCGATGCGGCTCTCCAGCCAGGCCCGCAGCCCCGCGAGGTCGAGCCCGGCGCCCGCGCGCGGCACCACGACGGCGACCACGGTCTCGCCCCACTGCGCGTGCGGGCGCCCCACCACGGCGACGTCGAGGACGTCGGGGTGGCCGCGCAGTGCGCCCTCGACCTCCTGCGAGGCGACGTTCTCGCCGCCGGTGATGATCACGTCCTTCATCCGGTCGACGACGGTGACGAACCCGTCCGCGTCGATCCGCCCCAGGTCACCGCTGCGGTACCAGTCTCCGGCGAACGCCTCGGCCGTGGCCGCCTCGTCGTCCAGGTAGCCGACCATGCGGGTGTCCGCGCGCAGCCAGATCTCGCCGGTCCGCCCCGCCTCGGCGTCGGTGCCGTCCGGCTGCACCACCCGCAGTGCCACCCCGGGCATCCCGCCGCGGCCGATCGAGCCCGCCTTCTCGACCTGCTCGGCGGGGGAGAGGGACGAGCCGACGGGCCCCATCTCGCTCATCCCGTACACCTGGTGGAAGTCGTCCGAGCCGTAGGCCTTCATCAGGCTGCGCGCCGTGTCCGCGTCCAGGGGGCCCGCTCCGTAGATCCACGCGCGTACGGAGGACACGTCGAAGTCGGCGAACTCCGGGACCGCTTGGACCGGCGCGATCAGGGCGATCGGGGCGCCGAACAGGGCGGTGATCCGCTCGCGTTGGACGATCTCCAGCATCGCGCGCGGCTCGTACTCGCGCTGCAGCACCACGGTCGCGCCGAGCAGCAGAGTGCTCAGCGTCCAGTTGTTGAGCGGGGACGCGTGCCAGATCGGCATGCAGATCAGGAAGCGGTCGTCGCGGCGGAGCGGGATGGAAGTCGCCGTGTACGTGGCGGCCAGGGCGATGCCGCGATGGGTGTGCACGCAGCCCTTGGGGCGGCCCGAGGTGCCGGACGTGTAGAGGATCTGCGCGATGTCTCCGTCCGGCCCGGGCTCGCTCCGCCACGGCTCGTCCCGCCGCGGCTCGCCCCGCCCGGGCTCGCCCCGCCCCGGCTCGCCCCGCCCGGGCTCGTCCCGCCGCGGCTCGCCCCGCCACGGCTCGGCCGTCGCGACGAGGGACTCGAAGGAGTCCGCCGGGCGCTCCTCGGCGGCGGCGTCCGGGTGGCTGACCAGCCAGCGCACCGGAGCGTCCGCGGCGGTCGCCCGCTCGCCGATCTCCGCGTCCACCACGGCCAGCTCGGCCCCGCAGTGCCGCAGTTGGTACCCCACCTCGGCCGTCTGCAGCTTGTGGTTGACCGGCACGAGCGTGGCCCCCGCGTACCAGGCGCCGAACGCGGCGAACAGGAACGCGGGGGTGTTGTACGTCATCACGGCGAGCCGGTCGCCCGGGCGCAGGCCTGCCTCCCGCAGCACGGTCGCGGCGCGGCGGGCGGCGTCCGCGAACTCCCGGTAGGTCCAGCGCTGTTCGCCGTAGACGAGGGCTCGCCGGTCGCCGGCCGAGCCGACGGCGTTGTCCAGCAGGGTGCTGAGGTGCATCACGTTCTCCTGACGGGCGGGCGCGGGGCGCCGGAGCCGGGGGAGGGGGAGGGGGGCCTTGGCGGAAGCTCTCGCCGCGGGAAGGCTCTGGCAAGAAGCTCTGAATGATGGTTCACTTCTTTCATGGCCTACCGCAAGACCCCTGCCGAGATCCGCCGCCTGGAAGCGACCCGCGAGCGGCTCGTCAGCTGCGCCACCGAGGTCGTCACCGAGGTGGGCTGGGCCCAGGCCTCCGTCTCCGCGGTCGCCGACGCGGCCGGGATCGCCGCCGGCTCGGTCTACCAGCACTTCCCGTCCAAGTCGGCCCTCGCCGTCGAGGTGTTCCGGCGAGCGGCGGGGCGCGAGGTCGAGGTGCTCGGCGAGGTCCTGCACGCGCCGGGCGACCCGGTCGAGCGCCTCAGCCGCGCCGTCGAGGTGTTCGCCCGCCGCGCCCTGCAGAACCGCGGTCTCGCGTACGCCCTGCTCGCCGCCCCCGCCGAACCCGCGGTCGGCGCCGAGCGCCTGGAGTTCCGGCGGCGCTACCGCGTGCTCTTCGCCGAAGTCGTGCGTGACGGCATGACGCGGGGAGCGCTGCCCCAGCAGGACGACGAGATCACCGCGGCGGCCCTCAGCGGCGCGATCGGCGAGGTCCTCGTCTATCCGCTCGGCGACCCGGAGAAGCGTGCCGTCGACACCTTCATCGCCGAACTGACCGCCATGGCACTGCGCTGCGTGGGCGCCCCACGCGACTGACCGACCCCGAAGCCCACCGGAGGAGCCACCATGACCACGGCCGCGCCGAGCAGCCACCCCACCGCCGTGACCCACCAAGTCACCAACCAGGCACCCCCGTTGACCGGACACGACGCCGCCGACGACCCGGTCCTGATCGAGGGCGTACGACGCGAGGGCGCCGCGTGGCACCTCGACGACCTGCACACCTTCGGCCGGCTCGTCGGCAGCGAGGAGGCCCGCACCTGGGCCGACCAGGCCAACCGCTTCGAGCCCGAACTGCGCACCCACGACCGCTACGGCAACCGCGTCGACGAGGTCGACTTCCACCCCGCGTACCACTCCCTGCTCACCGCCACCGTCGGCGCGGGCGCCGCCGGTTCCGCGTGGGCGGACGAGCGGCCCGGCGCACATGTCGCGCGGGCGGCCACGTTCATGGTGGCCACCATGCTGGAGCAGGGCCATATGTGCCCGGTCTCCATGACGTACGCCGTCGTCCCCGCCCTGCGCAACGCCCCCGACCTCGCCAAGACGTACGAGCCGCTGCTCACAAGGAACGTCTACGACCCGGGCCTGCGCACCCCCACCGGCAAGCGCGGGCTGCTCGCCGGGATGGGCATGACCGAGAAGCAGGGCGGCACCGACGTCCGCGCCAACACCACCGCCGCGACCGAACAGGCCGACGGGACCTGGCGGTTGCGCGGCCACAAGTGGTTCACCAGCGCCCCGATGAACGACCTGTTCCTCGTCCTCGCCCAGGCGCCCGGCGGGCTCACCTGCTTCCTCGTGCCGCGCGTCCTGCCCGACGGCAGCCGCAACACCTTCCGCATCCAGCGCCTCAAGGACAAGCTCGGCAACCGCTCCAACGCCTCCAGCGAGCCGGAGTTCGACGACACCGTGGCATGGCTCGTCGGGCCCGAGGGCAAGGGCGTGCGCTCCATCATCGAGATGGTCACGATGACCCGGCTCGACTGTGTCCTCGGCTCCGCGGGCCATATCCGCGAGGCCCTCGCGCAGGCGGCCCACCACACCCGGTACCGCTCGGTCTTCGGCGCCAAGCTCATCGACCAGCCGCTGATGCGGAACGTCCTCGCCGACCTCGGCCTGGAGTCGGAGGCGGCCACCACCCTCGGCCTGCGCCTCGCCGGGGCCGCCGACCGGGCGCAGCGGGGCGACGCCCAGGAGCGCGCGTTCCTGCGCCTGGCCACCGCCGTCTCCAAGTACTGGGTGTGCAAGCGCCAGCCCACGATCGTCGCCGAGACCCTGGAATGCCTCGGCGGCAACGGCTACGACGAGGCCTCCGGCATGCCACGCCTCTACCGCGAGGCCCCGCTCAACGGCATCTGGGAGGGCTCCGGCAACGTCAACGCGCTCGACATGCTGCGCGCCATGACCCGCGAACCGGAGTCCCTGGAGGCGTTCCGTACGGAGATCGAGTCCGCGACCGGCGCCGACGCCCGACTCGACGCCGCCTGGCGGGAGTTGCGGGACCAGCTCGTCCTCACCGAGGACGCCCCGCTGCGCGCCCGCCGCGTCATCGAACGCGCGGCCCTCGTCCTCCAGGGCTCCCTCCTCGTACGGCACGCGCCCGCAGCCGTCGCGGACGCGTTCTGCGCGTCCCGGCTGGCGGGCGACCAGGGCCTGGCCTTCGGCACACTCGCGCCGGGCACGGACTTCGGGGGGATCCTGGAGCGGTTGCCTGCTTGAGACGGGGGTCGGGGGTGCCTTGTTTTTTTGATGTCTCACTGTGACATCAAAAAAACAAGGCACCCCCCTGCCCCCCTCAGATCTCCGGCCGCCGATGCAGATCCAGCGGCACCGTCCCCGTCGAGAAGCCGCGGCGGTCCAGGCGACGGCCCGCGAGTTTGTACGGGCGGATCACCACGCTGCGGTCCACCACATCGATATGCGGCAGCTTGCGCATGATCGACGTCTCCAGGCGCTGCCCGTCGCTGATCGTGCGCAGCCACACCGCGATCAGCAGGTTGAACGGGCCCGCCGCCGACAGCATCGCCCGCACCTCACCGATCGTCGACAGCGTGGCCGCCGCCTCGTCCAGCCGGTCCGATGGCACGCGCGCGAACAGCCACTCCGAGACCGACCAGCCGGTGAGCGCACGGGCCAGCTCGCAGCGAAGGCGCAGACTGCCGTCGCCGATCAGCTGGTTGAGGCGACGCCGCGTCGTGCTCTCGCTGGTGCCGTTCAGCCGTGCGAGGTCGCTCAGCGGGACCCGGCCGTCGACCGACAGGGCCGCCGCCAGCTCCCGGTCCGCCGCCGTCGGCAGATACGTACCGACGTCCTTCGGCGGCTTCGGCAGCCCGGCGCGCAGCGTCCGCTCCTGCGCCGGGCTCAGCGCGCGCAGCCGCCAACGGCTCGCGTCCGTGTACGTGTTCACCAGGACGTGGCTCTGCACCCGCAGCACGTACGGCACCCGGGCGAGGCGCTCCAGGAGATACCAGGACAGCTGGTCCGCGTCGTCGCACACCACCGTCACGAGCAGATCGCGCGCACCCGCCGACACGTCGATCGTCATCGCCTGCGGATCCCCGGCCAGCGCCTCGGCCACCTCCAGGCTGCGGCCCGGCTCGCCCGTGATCTCCACGAGGGCCATCGCGGGATCGGGCACGAACAGCGGCTGACACGACACCCACGCCGCCCCGAGCTCCCGCAGCCGAGCCCAGCGCCGTGCCGCCGTCGAGGCGTCCACGTCCAGGGCGCGGCCCACCGCCGCCCAGGACGCGCGCGGATTGATCTGCAGGGCGTTGACGATCTCCAGGTCCAGCTCCGAGAGCTTGACGGAATCCGGTGCTCTGTTCATGTCCATGACGGAATCATGCATCGGGACCGCTCGATCTGGCACGCCCCCCACTCTGGTCGCCACTACTCGCACGAGCCACCACCGGAGGGGCCCGCCATGACGACCCTGGCCGACCAGGAGACCACCCCGGACCTCGGCGACGCCGTCGTCGCCGAGATCGCCGGACTCCGCGAGCGACTCGTCCGGCTCAGCCACGACATCCACGGATTCGCCGAGCTCTCCTTCGAGGAGCACCGGGCCGCCGACGCCCTCGCCGACGCCCTCGCCGAGGCCGGATTCGACGTCGAGCGCGGCGTCGCCGACCTGCCCACCGCCTTCAAGGCGTCGTACGGGACGGGCGACCTCGTCGTCGGCATCTGCGCCGAGTACGACGCGCTCCCGGACGTCGGCCACGCCTGCGGCCACAACATCATCGCCACCACCGCCCTCGGCGCCGCCCTCGGCCTCGCCCCGGTCGCCGACCGCCTCGGCATCACCGTGAAGGTCCTCGGCACGCCCGCCGAGGAGCACGGCGGCGGCAAGGTCCTGATGATCGACGCGGGCCTCTTCGACGACCTGACCGTCGCGATGATGGTCCACCCCGGCAACGCCGACACCCACCCCGCCGACACCGCCACGCAGGGCGTCGGCCGCTGGGCCGCCACCTTCACCGGCAAGGCCTCGCACGCCGCCGCCGCGCCCCAGCTCGGCGTCAACGCCGCCGACGCCGCGGTCGTCACCCAGGTCGCCCTCGGCCTGCTGCGCCAGCAACTGCCCGCCACGGCCCGCGTCGCCGCGTTCGTCCGCGAGGGCGGCCGGGCCACCAACATCATTCCCGAGCGCACCGTCGTCGACTTCGAGGTCCGCGAGTTCGACCTGGATGCCCAGCGCGAGCTGCACGCCCGCGTCCTTGCCTGTTTCGAGGCGGGCGCCCTGGCCACCGGCTGCACCCTCGAACTCGAGGAGACCGAACCGGAGTACGCGCCCCTCCGACAGGACGTACGCCTCGCAAACCGGTATGCCGCCGCCCTGGACCGCATCGGCCGCCCCCTCGCCGAGCGCTCCCCGCTCAGCGGCGGCTCCACCGACATGGGCAACGTCTCCCACCTGCTGCCCAGCATCCACCCGATGATCGCCGTCCGCGGCAGCACCAACGCCCCGCACACCCACGGCTTCGCCCAGGACGTGATCAGCGCGGAGGCCGACGCCACCGTCGTCGACGGCGCCACCGCCATGGCCCTCACCGCGGTCTCCGTGGCCCAGGACGAGACGCTGCGCCGCGAACTCCTCGCCGAACAGCGGGGCCGCACCGCCCACACCCCCGACCGGAGCGGGCGATGACCACGACCACCACACCCGCCTCGCGCAGAGCCGCCGCGACCAGGGCCCGCCTCGCCTCGTACGCACCGCTCGTCCTCACGGCCCTGCTGCTCACCGCGATCGCCGAACTCATCGGCCCGCACACCCTCGACCTCGGCGTCGGCGAAGTGACGCTCCACCCGCTGGTCTGGGGCATCCTCATCGGCGGCGCCGTCAGCGTCCAGAAGGTCAGACCGCTGCCGGTACGGCTGCAACAGATCGCCACGCAGACCGTCCAGGTCGGCATCCTGCTGCTCAGCGTCCGGCTCAGCTTCCTCGTCGGCGAGAACCTGCCCGTGCTCGCCGACGCCGGACCCGCCCTGCTGCTCCAGGAGTTGGGGCACCTCTTCGGCACGGTCGTGTTCTCCCTGCCTCTCGCGGTCCTCCTCCGCATGGGCCGCCCCGCGGTCGGCGCGTGCTTCTCCATCGACCGCGAGGGCTCCTTCGCCATCGTCTCCGAGCGGTACGGCGCCGACTCCGACGAGTACCGGGGCGTCCTGTCGATGTACGTCTTCGGCACCATCGTCGGCGGCCTCTACGTCACCCTGCTCGCCTCGTTCCTCGCGGGCACCGGCCTCTTCGACCCGCTGGCCCTCGCCATGGGCACCGGCGTCGGCTCCGGCTCCGTGATGGCGGCCTCCTCGGCGGCGATCGCGGCCGAGTACCCCCAACTCGCCGACCAGATCCTGGCGTTGGCCGCGGTCAGCAACCTGATCACGAGCCTGCTCGGCCTGTACGTCGGGATGTACGTGGCGCTGCCGATGGCCGAGCGCTTCTACCGGCTCCTCACCCGCAGGCGGAAGCAGCCCGAGCCGACGCAGGAGGCCGCGGCCGAACCGCGGCAGGAGTCCGCCGCCCCGGAGGCACCCGCGGCCGCCTCAATCCGCTTCGCCCTCCCCCTGGTCGTCGTCCTGATGCTGCTGTCGACCGTCCTCTTCAACAAGGGCTTCGACGGGAGGATCCTCGCCGGCTACGCCCTGATGACGGCCGTGGTCCTCGTGGCGCTGGCGCTGCGCACGTACACGAAACTGTCACCGATCATCGGTGTCACGACGATCGGCATCCTGCTCAGCTCGCCGTGGTCCCCGGTCGGCGAACAGGTCTCGGCCCTCCTGGAGCCGGTCGAGTTCCTCGCCCTGACCACCCCGGTCCTGGTCCTCGCGGGCCTGGGCCTCGGCAAGGACTTCGGCACCCTGCGCCGCGTCGGCTGGCGCATCGTCCTGGTCGGCCTGGTCTCGTTCGCGGCGTCGTTCGTGGTGTCGGCGCTGATCGCGGAGGTCACGCTGGGGCTTGGCTGAGTTGTGTCCCGCTTCGCGGCCGTCGTTCGGCTGCGGCGCCGTCGTGGCTGGTCGCGCAGTTCCCCGCGCCCCTAAAAAATAGCCCCTCCGGCGTTTGAGGAGCGGGGGTCCGGGGGCGGAGCCCCCGATGCCTCGCGCCGCGCCCCCCCCCCCCCCCACACCACCGCCCCCCCCCCCCCGGCCCCCCCCCCCCCCCCCCCCCCCCCCCCCCCCCCCCCCCCCCCCCCCCCCCCCCCCCCCCCCCCCCCCCCCCCCCCCCCCCCCCCCCCCCCCCCACGGCCGTGCTCAGCCCGCCACCGCCCCCGCCGGCCGCCTGGACCGTACGTGCCAACGGCCGTCCGTGCGCGTCAGCACCATCGGCAGACCGAAGCACGCGCTGACCGAGTCACCGGTCAGCACCTCGTCCACCGGCCCCCGCGCGAGGACCCGGCCCGCACGCAGCAGCAGCGCGTGCGACGTGCCCTCCGGCAACTCCTCCAGGTGATGCGTCACCAGAACCGTCGCAAGCCCCGGATCCGCCGACCGCAACGCGTCCAGCCCTCGCAGCAGTCGCTCACGACCCGGCACGTCCAGACCCGTCGCCGGCTCGTCCAGGAGCAGCAGCCGAGGCCTCGGCAGCAGCGCCCGCGCGATCAGCACCCGCCCCCGCTCGCCCTGCGACAACTGCGGCCACCGCGCCTGAGCGAGACCCGCCACCCCCAGCAGCTCCAACAGCTCATCCGCGTACGCGAGTTGCTCCGCCGACACCGAACGGCGCGGCACCGGCTCCACGCTGCCGGTGAGCCCGGTCAGTACGACCTCCCGCACCCGCAGCGGCGACCGCAGCGGATGCCGCGGGTCCACGTGCCCCACCAGCGCACGCAACTCCCGCAGATCCACCCGCCCGATCCGGTGCCCGAGCAGCTCCACCGCACCCCGCGTCGGATGCGCCAGCGCCCCCAGCAGCCGCAACAGCGTCGTCTTGCCCGCACCGTTCGCCCCGAGCAGCGCCCAGTGCTCACCGGCCCGCACCGCCAACGACACCCCGTCGAGCAGCACACGCCCCTCTCGTACGACCGAGGCGTCCGACACCCGCAGGACCGCGTCACGCCCGCCGAGACACCCCAACTCGCCCATCACAGGCCCCTGTTCACAGCGGCGAGCACCGCCGACACCGCGGCCGTCACCGTCGCGGGCGCCAGGCCCGCACCCCAGACGACCCGCTCACCGACCCGGCACTTCACATACGCCGCAACCGACGCCTCCGCGCCCGGACCCGTCGCGTGCTCCACGAAGTCCAGGACCGCCACCTCCACCCCGGCCGCCGCCAGGGCCCGCGTGAACGCCGACACCGGACCGGGGCCCGTGCCCTCGTAGTCACCCGCCCGCTCGTGCACGCTCAGCGCACCCACGAAGCGGTACTCGCCCGACGGATCCCGGTCCACCCGCCAGGACGCGAGGCGCACCTGCTCACCGGCCGCACCCGGCGTCACGTACGCCGCCTCGAACAGCTCCCACAGCGACGCGGGGTCGGCCTCACCGCCACTGTCGTCCGTCGCCGCCTGCACCACCCGAGCGAACTCCGCCCGCAGCTCACGCGGCAGATCCACCCCGCGGTGCGCCCGCAGCAGATGCGCCACACCGCCCTTGCCCGACTGGCTGTTCACCCGGATCACGGCCTCGTACGTCTGCCCCAGATCCGCCGGATCGACCGGCAGATACGGCACGTCCCACGGAGCCTCCGACTCCGCCACCCCCAACTCCCGCGCCCGCAGCGCATGGTGGGCCATCCCCTTGCTGATCGCGTCCTGATGCGTCCCCGAGAACGCCGTGTGCACCAGCTCACCGCCGTACGGATGCCGAGGGTGCACCGGCAGCCGGTTGCAGTGCTCCACCGTCCGCCGCACCGCGTCGATGTCCGAGAAGTCGACCATCGGGTCCACACCCTGCGTGTACAGGTTCAGCGCCAGCGTCACCAGGTCCACATTGCCCGTCCGCTCCCCGTTGCCGAACAGGCAGCCCTCCACCCGCTGCGCCCCCGCGAGCACCGCCAGCTCCGCGCAGGCCACCCCCGTACCGCGGTCGTTGTGCGGATGCACGGACAGGATCACCGACTCGCGCCGGTCCAGATGGCGGTGCATGTACTCGATCTGGTCCGCGTACACGTTCGGCGTCGCCACCTCCACCGTCGCCGGCAGATTGAGCGTCACCGGACGCTGAGGGCAGGCGTCCCACAGCTCCGTCACCGCCCCGCACAGCTCCAGGACGAAGTCCGGCTCGGTCAGGTTGAACACCTCGGGCGAGAACTGGAACCGCAGCCCCTCCCGGTCGCCGCCCAGCTTCACCATGAGCCGCGCCGCGTCCTCGACCATCGCCCGCAGCTCGCCCCGCCCCTTGCCGAGCACCACGTCCCGCCAGACCGGCGCGGTCGCCGCGTACAGATGCACCACCACCCGCGGCAGCCCCTCGACCGCCGCGAACGTGCGCTCGATCAGATCGCGACGCGCCGGCGTGAACACCACGACCGTCACATCGTCCGGCACCTCACCCCGCGCGACGGCCCCCGCCAGATGCCGTACGAAGTCGAAATCCGTCCGGCTCGCCGACGGATACGCGACCTCGATCTCCTTGAACCCCATGGCCACCTGCAGATCGAACAGGCGCCGCTTGCGATCCGTCCCCATCGGCTCGGCCAGCGCCTGGTTCCCGTCCCGCAGATCCACCGGCACCCACAGCGGCGCCCGCTCGATCCGCGCGGAGGGCCAGTCCCGCGACACCGGCTCGGACAGGGAGACCCGCGCGTGGGCGGGCCGGTAGCGGTGGAACGGCATGCCGCTCGCCGCCTGCGGATTCCAGTCGTACGCGACGGAGTTCACGCTGATCTTTTCCACGGTCGTCCTTCTCGGTCGTCCCTCTCGGTCGGCGACCGGCAGCACGGCACCCCGCGGCGGGGTGCCGGTCGTGTCAGACCCCGCCGCGGCAGCCGAGAAGAAGAACTCCGCAGAAGAACATGCCCGTTACACTAGACACACCTCCGCTCCTCAGACAAGTTGTTTCCGCCGTGCGTCCCTCGCGCTCCTGGCACCCCTCGCGCTCCTCGCCCCCCCCGAGGCGCCCGGCCCCTCGGAAGGCCCACCCCATGCCCACACCCACACCCCCGCCTACGCCCTCGCCCACACCCTCGCTCGGGCCCCTCCGCCCCAGCCCCCTCGTCGAGCAGGCCACCGAACGCCTGCGCACCCGGATCGCCGCGGGGGACTGGCCCGTCGGCACCCGGCTCCCCGGCGAGACCACCCTCGCCAAGGAACTCGGCATCGGCCGCTCCACCCTCCGCGAAGCCCTCCGCGCCCTCGCCGGAGCCGGACTCGTCCAGGCCCGCCAGGGCGCCGGGGTCTTCGTCACCGCCCTCCACCCCACCGAGGACTGGCCCACCCGCCTGCGCCGCGCCGCGGTCGTCGACGTCTACGAGGTCCGCATGCTCGTCGAGGTCGAAGCGGCCCGCCTCGCCGCGGAACGCCGCACCCCCGCCGACATCGCGGCCCTGCACACCGCCCTCGCCGCCCGCCGCGAGGCGGCCGCGGCGGACGACGCGGCCTTCGTGGACGCCGACATCGCCCTGCACGCCGCCGTGGTCGCCGCCGCCCACAACCCCGTACTCACCGACCTCTTCGCCGAGTTCGCCCCCGCCCTCCGCCAGGCCCTCATCGACCTCCTGACCCTCCTCACCCTCCGCACCCCCGACCCCAACCCGGGCGACGACACCCACGAGGCCCTCGTCCACGCGATCGACCAGGGCGACCAGGAGGGCGCCGCGCGGGCGTTGCGGGGGGAGTTGGGGGAGACGTTGGGACGGTTGCGGGGGTGATGGAGCCGGGCGTAACCCGTACGGATTCGAGTCGTTGTTCGGTTTGTGAACGTTGATGCACGTGGTGAGCGGCGGGGTTCGGTGCAGGTTTGTGCAGCCAGGGGAGAGGGGTGGAGTTGTGGGCGGAGGTCAGATCGGCACGCGTTCGCGTCCGCCAGAGGGATTTGTGGGGCGCACTATCAACAGGAGCGCCTGGGTAAACCATTGAAGCCACTCCGGTCAAGGTGAGGGCAGGGGCAGGTGATCGCCATGGTTGAAAGCGGCCTCGTCCAATGCCTCGACTGTCGGGAAGTAAAGGAGCTGACCGAATACACGCTGGACGCGAGGACGAAGATGCCGCGCCCGTACTGCAAGCCCTGCAATGCCGGGCGGTTTCGCCTGAGCCACTACAAGGTGACGAAGGAGTTCGTCGATGAACTCCTGATGTTTCAGGACGGAGTGTGCGCGATATGCGGGACTCGGGACATGGGGGCGGGCCGGTACTCCACACATCGACCACGATCACGCGTGCTGCCCCGGTGCGCGAGCCTGTGGGCGATGCGTTCGTGGCCTGGTGTGCGGGAAATGCAACATCAACGGCATCTCCTGGTATGAGACGCTGCCGTCGCACCTCAAGACCTTCGAGGTGATGAATGTCTATCTGGCCGACCCGCCGGCCGGTCGACTGAGGCGGAAACTCAGTCGATAGTTGACCAGTCCTTCATCGCCGCTCGGCTGGAAAAGTCAGCCACGTTCTTGTCGAGCGGCGTCGAAGTGTATTGGTGGATACGCCACTTGGCCTGGATTCGGGGCTTTCCGGCCGTGACATAGTCGGCAATCCAGAGGAAGTCACCCGCGTAGGATGTCTTATCGACAGTTAGCCAGAAATTCCGATTACAGTACAGGCCCGCTCGATTCGAAGGCCGAAGCCGTTTCACTTCCTCGATGAACTGATCCTTCTGCGCATTACTCGCGTAAGTCCCCTCTCCGGTTGACTCCCAGTCACAAGCCAGAATGTCCCCCATTCTCTCCACCGCCTTGGAGACGAAGTACTCCGCCTGCGCCTTGATGTTGTCCGGCCACAGGAAGTGGTAGAAGCCCACCACGCAGCCGGCGTCGCGGGCCTTCTTCACCTGGGCGTTCATGCGGGGGTTGACGTAGGAGCGGCCCTCTGTCGCCTTGACGATGACGAAGTCGACGCCCTCGGTGCTGAAGTCGGACTGGTAGGAACTGACGTCTATCCCGCGGATCATGAAGTCGCCTTCCGGTGATCGGGAGATCTGGGGTCTGTGACGTGCCCGGCCGTGGAGGGGGCGAAACCCGTACGCGCGGCAGGGGCGGAAAGCGTGAAAGGTCCGCCCATGGCATCCACAAGCCGGACACAACGGGAAGGCGGGCTACGGCAGTCAGCGCAGCGGATAATCGGTTGCGGCGCCCTCGCCCGAGCTGCTTACCGTAGGAACATGCAGCCAGCCGTACCGCAGCACGCGATGCGTTCCACGACGACGCCGGACACCGTCCCGGCGCGCTGACTGCTGATCCACCACCGCAAGTCCAAGCCCCGGGCGAGTGCCCCGGGGCTTCGCCGTGTGGTCACTCGCTCGCCTGTCTCAGCGAGGAGACCAGCCATGAACCCCGCCCCCGAACAGCACGACCACCGGCGCCTCGGCCGCGCCCTCGACCTCTTCGACACCGACCCGCTGATGGGCGCGGGCCTGCCGTACTGGCTGCCCGACGGCGCCGTGATCCGGCATGAAGTGGAGGAGTATGTGAGGGAGTTGGAGCGGCTCGCCGGGTATCGGCATGTGTACTCGCCCGTGCTCGGCAAGCGTGAGCTGTACGAGATCTCGGGGCACTGGTCGCACTACAGCGACGACATGTTCCCGCCTATGCACCTCGGCCCGGGCGCGGACGGCGAGGAGGTCGTGCTGCGGCCCAGCCTCTGTCCGCACCACGCCCTCATCTACCGCTCCCGCGCCCACAGCTACCGTGAACTGCCTCTGCGTGTGGCCGAGTTGGGCGGGATGTACCGCGCGGAGCTGTCCGGTGTGCTCGGCGGGCTCACCCGGGTGCGGGCGATCCAGCTGAACGACGCGCATGTGTTCTGCACTCTCGACCAGGCCGCCGACGAGGCGCGCGCCGCGCTGCGGCTGATCCGGCGGGCGTACGCGGACCTGGGTATCGAGGCGGCGCGGTACCGCCTGTCGCTGCCGGGCGCGGGCGGGAAGTACGTGGCCGGCCCGGCGATGTGGGAGCGGGCGGCGGCGCTGCTGACCGAGGTGCTGGACGCGGAGGGGCTGCCGTACGAGGCGGTCGAGGGGGAGGCGGCGTTCTACGGGCCGAAGATCGATGTGCAGATCGTGGACCGCGCGGGGCGGGAGTCGACCCTGTCGACCGTGCAGGTCGACTTCCACCAGCCGGAGCGTTTCGGCCTGGAGTACGTGGGGGCGGACGGGGCGCGGCACCGGCCGGTGATGGTGCACCGGAGCGTCGTCGGGAGCGTGGAGCGGTTGGTGGCGCGGCTGATCGAGGTGTACGGGGGTGCGTTTCCGGCGTGGCTGGCGCCGTTGCAGGTGGCGGTGGTGCCGCTGTCCCAGGCGCAGGTGCCCGAGGCGGAGCGGTGCGTGGAGCGGTTCGTGCGGGCCGGGCTGCGGGCGGAGCTCGTCGGGCCGGAGCGGGGGAGTCTGGGGGCGCGGATCAGGGCGGCACGCCTTGTGCCGTATCAGGCGGTGATCGGGCCCGAGGAGGCGGTGGACGGGCGGGTGGCGTTGCGGTTGCGGGGTGGGCGCCGGCTGGAGCCGTTGCCGGTGGCGGAGGCGCTGGCGGGGATCGGGGCCGGTGTGCGGGCGCGGAGCGGGGCGCTGTGGTCGGAGTCACCGCTCTGACCTGCGCGGGTTGTGCGATTCTGGAGGCAGAGCCCGACCGGCTCCCGGACGAGGTGCGCCGTACCCGGTATCGACGACGGCGCCGAAGGGAGCCGTTCCGTCATGGCTTGGATCGTTCTTGTCGTCTCCGGTGTCCTCGAGGCCGTCTGGGCGACCGCGCTCGGCAAGTCCGAGGGGTTCAGTCGTCTCGCGCCCACCGTGGTCTTCGGTGTGGGTCTCGTCCTGAGCATGGCCGGCCTGGCCTTCGCGCTGCGCACGCTGCCGGTGGGCACGGGGTACGCGGTGTGGGTGGGCATCGGCGCGGTGCTGACCGTCGTGTACGGGATGGTGTTCGGCGGTGAGCCGGTGTCGTTGCTGAAGCTGCTGCTGCTCGCGGGGATCGTGGGCTGTGTGATCGGCCTCAAGGCGCTGCACTGAGCGGGCCTGTCGATACGTACGACGTACGTACGACGAGGGGTCGATACGTACGAAGAGGGCGCCGTGGTCGAACGACCACGGCGCCCTCTTCGTACGGCCGGCTGTCTCAGCACTCGATGATGTTCACCGCGAGTCCGCCGCGCGCGGTCTCCTTGTACTTGACGGACATGTCGGCGCCGGTGTCCCGCATGGTCTTGATGACCTTGTCGAGGGAGACCTTGTGGGAGCCGTCGCCGCGCATGGCCATCTTGGCGGCGGTGACGGCCTTCACGGCGGCCATGCCGTTGCGCTCGATGCAGGGGATCTGGACGAGGCCGCCGACGGGGTCGCAGGTGAGGCCGAGGTTGTGCTCCATGCCGATCTCGGCGGCGTTCTCGACCTGCTCGGGGGAGCAGCCGAGGACCTCGGCGAGGGCGCCCGCGGCCATGGAGCAGGCGGAGCCGACCTCGCCCTGGCAGCCGACCTCGGCGCCGGAGATGGAGGCGTTCTCCTTGAAGAGCATGCCGATGGCGCCGGCGGCGAGGAGGAAGCGTACGACGCCCTCTTCGTCGGCTCCGGGCACGAAGTTCATGTAGTAGTGCAGGACGGCGGGGATGATGCCGGCGGCGCCGTTGGTGGGGGCGGTGACGACGCGGCCGCCCGCGGCGTTCTCCTCGTTCACGGCCATGGCGTAGAGGGTGATCCACTCCATGGCGAGGGCGGCCGGGTCGCCCTCGGAGCGCAGCTTGCGGGCGCTGTTCGCGGCGCGGCGGCGGACCTTGAGGCCGCCGGGGAGGATGCCTTCGCGGGACATGCCGCGGGAGACGCAGGACTGCATGACGCGCCAGATGTCGAGGAGGCCCTCGCGGATCTCGTCCTCGGTGCGCCAGGCCTTCTCGTTCTCCAGCATGAGGGCGGAGATGGACAGGCCGGTCTCGTTCGCGAGGCGGAGCAGTTCGTCGCCGGTGCGGAAGGGGTACTTGAGGACGGTGTCCTCGGGGACGATCGGGTTCTCGCCCGCCACGGCATCGTCGTCGACGACGAATCCGCCGCCCACGGAGTAGTACGTCTTCTCCAGGACGAGGGCGCCCTCGTTGTCGTACGCGTGGATCGTCATGCCGTTGGCGTGGTACGGCAGGGCCTTGCGGCGGTGCAGGATCAGGTCTTCGTCGAAGTCGAAGCCGATCTCGTGGGCGCCGAGGAGGTTGATGCGGCCGCTCTGCTTGATGTGCTCGAAGCGGTCGTCGGCGCTCTCCACGTCGACGGTGCGCGGGGAGTCGCCCTCCAGGCCGAGGAGGACGGCCTTGGGGGTGCCGTGGCCGTGGCCGGTGGCGCCGAGGGAGCCGAAGAGTTCGGCGCGGACGGCGGTGGTGTGGGCGAGCAGGCCCTCGTTCTTGAGGCGGCGGGCGAACATCCGGGCGGCGCGCATCGGGCCCACCGTGTGGGAGCTGGACGGGCCGATGCCGATCGAGAACAGGTCGAAGACCGAGATGGCCACGGGGAACTCCAAGGGGTGTTTGGTAGACGCCGTTGTCTGCCGGGGTGACGCAGAGAAACAAGGGCGGTGCAGGACGTGCGGGGAACGTGGACGCGGTGCGGGGCACCTCGCTCACTGCCACTGTCCAGTGTGCGGGGTGCCCCGACCTTTCGTACGTACGAACTAAAGGGTACGAAATAGTCCCGGTTTACTTCAGGCCGGGGTAGAGCGGGTGCTTCTCGGCGAGGGCGGTCACGCGGGCCTTGAGCGACTCGGCGTCGAAGTCCGGCTTGAGCGCCTCGGCGATGATGTCGGCGACCTCGCGGAAGTCCTCGGCCCCGAAGCCGCGCGTGGCGAGCGCCGGGGTGCCGATCCGCAGGCCGGAGGTGACCATCGGGGGCCGCGGGTCGTTCGGGACGGCGTTGCGGTTGACCGTGATGCCGACCGCGTGGAGGCGGTCCTCGGCCTGCTGCCCGTCGAGCTCGGAGTTGCGCAGGTCGACGAGGACCAGGTGCACGTCGGTGCCGCCGGAGAGGACGTCGACGCCGACGGCCTTGGCGTCGTCCTGGACGAGACGCTCGGCCAGGATGCGGGCGCCGTCCAGGGTGCGCTGCTGGCGCTCCTTGAAGTCCTCGCTCGCCGCGACCTTGAACGAGACGGCCTTGGCGGCGATCACGTGCTCCAGGGGGCCGCCCTGGAAGCCGGGGAAGACCGCGGAGTTGAGCTTCTTGGCGAAGTCCTTGGTGCGGGCAAGGATGACGCCGCCGCGCGGGCCGCCGAGCGTCTTGTGCGTGGTGGAGGTCACCACGTCCGCGTACGGCACCGGGTTGGGGTGCAGTCCGGCGGCGACGAGACCGGCGAAGTGCGCCATGTCGACCCACAGCTTCGCGCCGACCTCGTCGGCGATCCGGCGGAACTCGGCGAAGTCGAGGTGGCGCGGGTAGGCGGACCAGCCGGCGATGATCACCTGCGGCCGGTTCTCCTTGGCGAGGCGCTCGACCTCGGCCATGTCGACCAGACCGGCCTCGTCCACGTGGTACGCGACCACGTTGAACTGCTTGCCGGAGAAGTTCAGGCGCATGCCGTGGGTGAGGTGCCCGCCGTGCGCCAGGTCGAGGCCGAGGATCGTGTCGCCGGGCTGGGCGATCGCGAAGAGGGCGGCCTGGTTGGCGGAGGCGCCGGAGTGCGGCTGGACGTTGGCGTACTCGGCGCCGAACAGGTCCTTGATCCGGTCGATCGCGATCTGCTCGGTGACGTCGACGTGCTCGCAGCCGCCGTAGTAGCGGCGGCCCGGGTAGCCCTCGGCGTACTTGTTGGTGAGGACGGTGCCCTGCGCCTCCATGACGGCGACCGGAGCGAAGTTCTCCGAGGCGATCATTTCGAGGGTGGACTGCTGGCGGTGCAGCTCGGCGTCGACGGCGGCGGCGACGTCGGGGTCGAGCTCGTGGAGAGGGGTGTTCAGCACAGACATGGGTACGGCGCCTCAGCTTCCGGAGAACTCGGTGTACTCGTCGGCGGACATCAGGTCCTGCTGCTCCTCGGAGACGCGGACCTTGAAGAGCCAACCGCCCTCGAACGGGGCCGAGTTGACGAGCGACGGGTCGTTCACGACGTCCTCGTTGGCCTCGACGACCTCACCGGTGACCGGCGAGTACAGCTCGCTGACCGACTTGGTCGACTCCAGCTCGCCGCAGGTCTCGCCGGCGGTCACGGTCGCGCCGACCTCGGGCAGCTCGACGAAGACCACGTCGCCGAGGGCGTTCGCGGCGTGCTCGGTGATGCCGATCGTGGACACACCGTCGGCGGCCGGGGACAGCCACTCGTGTTCCTTGCTGTAACGCAGTTCCTTGGGGTTGCTCATGGCCTGGATTCTCCTGTACGCGGGGGAGTGCTGAGGGACGAGGGGAGGGGAGTGCGGAGCGGGTGTGTCACTTCTGCCGCTGGTAGAAGGGCAGCGCCACGACCTCGTACGGCTCGTGGGTGCCGCGGATGTCCACGCCGACGCCCTTGCTGCCGGGCTCGGCGTGCGCGGCGTCGACGTACGCCATCGCGATCGGCTTGCCGAGGGTCGGGGACGGGGCGCCGGAGGTGACCTCGCCGATGACCTCGCCGTCGGCGACCACAGCCATGCCGGCGCGGGGCACCCGGCGGCCCTCGGCGATCAGGCCGACGAGCTTGCGCGGCGGGTTCTTCTCGGCGCGCTCGGCGGCCTCCGCGAGGGGGCCCCGCCCCACGAAGTCACCGGTCTTCTCGAACTTCACGACGCGGCCGAGCCCGGCGTCGAACGGCGTCAGGGCGGTGCTGAGCTCGTGCCCGTACAGCGGCATGCCCGCCTCCAGGCGCAGGGTGTCGCGGCAGGACAGGCCGGCCGGGACGAGGCCGTACTCCTGGCCGGCCTCGGTGAGCGCCAGCCAGACCTGCTCGGCGTGCTCGGGCGCGAGGAACAGCTCGAAGCCGTCCTCGCCGGTGTAGCCGGTGCGGGCGATCAGGGCGGGGGCTCCCGCGACGGTGCCGGGCAGGCCCGCGTAGTACTTCAGGCCGTCGAGGTCGGCGTCCGTGACCGACTTGAGGATCGCGGGGGAGTGCGGGCCCTGCACGGCGAGCAGCGCGTACGCCTCGCGGTCGTCGCGGACCTCGGCGTCGAAGCCGGCGGCGCGCTCGGCGAGGGCGTCCAGGACGGTCTGGGCGTTGGAGGCGTTGGCGACGACCATGTAGGTGTCGGCCTCCAGGCGGTAGACGATCAGGTCGTCGAGGATGCCGCCGTCCTCGCGGCAGATCATGGTGTAGCGGGCGCGGCCGGGCTTGATGGAGCCCATGTTGCCGACGAGGGCGTGGTCGAGGAGGTCCGCGGCCTGCACGCCGGTGACGGTGATCTCGCCCATGTGGGAGAGGTCGAAGAGGCCGGCGGCGGTGCGGACGGCGTTGTGCTCGTCGCGCTCGCTTCCGTAGCGCAGCGGCATGTCCCAGCCCGCGAAGTCGGTCATGGTCGCGCCGAGCGAACGGTGCAGCGCGTCGAGCGCCGTACGGCGCGGCGATACGGATTGGCTCATGTGTGTGGCTCCCGGGGCATGACTGGCGAGGTCGTCCTCCCCATCTGTCATCGGAACCCGCGGTTTCACAACCGGGGATTCACAACCTGAGAGGTTCGCCGGGAGCCCGGCTTGCACCTTGGGTGGAGCCACGCAGCGCGGCTCGCTTTTCAGATCTGCCTCGCCCGCGCGGTAACTGGGCCTGAGAGATTCAAGGGAGGATCTTGCTCCTTCGGCGCCCCGATGCTGGCTGGGGGCTCTCCCGCGCGGATTCAAGCGGCCGGTATGGAGTTGGCCCGCACATCATTGCACGCCCGCGGCCGCGCGGAGCGGGCCGCTGCGGATCTGTGACCGGGCCGGTGCACGGCGACGGCCAGGTCACAGGTGGGCGAGGGTGGTGACACAGGTAATGGGGTAATCCGCTTGTGCCGCATTACCGTCTCTTTACAGTGGGCGGGGAAGAGTCGCGTGACCGAACGGGGAGGACGATCACGGTGCACAAGGCCAGCGCGTATCCGGCGATGACCGCGACGAGTGGTGTCGCGGTGCCCGAGCAGCCGGGCGCTGCGGCGGCGGAGGCGCTCGGTCCCGCGCCCGTGGTCCGTGACCTGCGGGACCGCGCGGGGCGGGCGCCGCGGCAGCTGTGCTTCGGCGCGGGCGACCTCGTCGTGGTCTCGGGCCTGCCCGGCAGTGGCAAGACGACGCTGATCGACCGCGTGGTGGCCTCGCCCCGGTTCGACTCCCAGAACGCCCGCGACCGCTGGGCCCGCCGCATGCCCGGCTTCCTGCCGTACGCGCTGTACCGCCCCCTGGTCCGGATCGCGCACTACGCCGGTCTGCGCCGCGCCCTGCGCTCCGGCGCGAGCGTCGTCGTGCACGACTGCGGTACGCAGTCCTGGGTGCGCCGCTGGCTCGCCCGCGAGGCGCTGCGCCGCGGCCGCGGTCTGCATCTGCTGCTGCTCGACGTCGACCCGGACACGGCCCTAGCCGGCCAGCGCGAGCGCGGTCGCGGCGTCTCGCGGTACGCCTTCGCGCGGCACCGCAGAGCCGTCGGCCGCCTGGTCCGGGACGCGGAGCGGGGCCGTATCCCGGCGGGCTGCGCCTCGGCGGTGCTGCTTGACCGGGACGCGGCGGACCGGCTGCGGGGGATCGGCTTCGGGCGCTGACCACCGCCGGGAGCGCCCGTGGACGGCTCCGCGCCGCCCCAACCCGAACAGCTAGGGTCGGGGACGCAGGTGCGGACGCGCAGGTGAAGCAGGGCGGCAGAGGTACGAGATGGACATTCCGGGACAGGATGCGCAGGGACCTCAGGGGTCGCAGGGGCCTCAGGGGTCGCAGGATCCTCAGGGACCTCAGGGGCATCCGTACGGAGGCTGGCCCGCGAACGAGCTGGAGGAGGTCCTCGCGGCCTCGCTCGGCGCCGGTGCCGAGCCCGGTCCCGCGTCGGCGGGCGGCCGGATCCTGCAAGTGCTCGGCCGCAGCCGCGTCTGGGTCCCGCTGCCGAACGGCGGCAGCCAGGACAGCCCGAACCTGGACCTGCCCACGATGGACATCGGCGGCGCCGCCTACGTACCGGTCTTCAGCTCCGAGGAACAGCTGCGCCGGGTCGCCGGTGAGCACATGCCGTACACCGTCGCGCCCGCCGTGGAGTTCGCCCGCGGCCTTCCGCCGCTGCTCGGCATCGCCGTGAACCCCGAGGGCGCGGTCGGGGTGCCGCTGCCGCCGCCCGCGGTGGCGGAGCTGTGCCGCACCGGCCGCACCGAGCTGGACGGGCCGACGACCGGCGGCCGGGTCCGGCTGTTCGAGCCGGACTGGCAGGACGACCCGGTGGACTTCCTGGCCGCCGCGGGCGAGGAGTTCGCCGCCACGGGCGTGGTGCACAGCGCGCGCCGCTGCCTCGCGAGCATCGAGGGCGGGAGCCCGGTGCTGTTCGTCGGCGTCGAGCTGTCGAACTGGGAGGGCAGCATGGGGGTCCCCCCTGGTCGAGCGGAGTCGAGAGCTTGGGGGAGGAATCCGCCGATGGACGCGCTCGGCCGTGCGCTCGGCCGCGTGCCGGTGGCGTGGCCGGTGAACCTGGTCCTCCTTGACGTCACCCAGGACCCGGTGGCGGACTGGATGCGGGAGAAGACGCGGCCGTTCCACACCGACGGCCACTGACGGGCGGAGCACCGTATTCCTCTTGTGGGCGGGTTGTGGGCGGGATTTCCGGCTGTGGAGCGCCGCTGCGAACCGCGCCGCATAAGCTGGTTTGATGACCCGGGTGTCCCCAGCGCGGCCCGGGTGCCCGGGTCGGGAGAAGTCGGGGACGGCAGTCGATGCGTACGGGGCGAAGGGGCGGTCAACTAGTGAGTGCGTCGGGCACGGCTGCGGTCGGGCATGTCGAGCACCTGCTGCGCCAGGTCACACCCGGGCGGTACGACGCCTACGAAGCGCTGCTCGGCGCGATCGCCGAGGGCCGGGTGTGGATGCTCCTCTGGCACGGCCAGGCCGGATCCCCGGACGCGCAGTACGGGAACATGGACGTGGAGGGCTTCGGCTACGCCCCCTGTGTGACCTCCGCGCAGGAGCTCGCCGCCTCCGGCTGGAACCGTGCGCACGAGGTCGTCGCAGGCGTCGACGTGGCTCGCACGCTCTTCCCCGACCAGTACGGACTCTGGCTCAACCCGCACGCGCCCGGCGGCGGCGTCGGCATTCCGTGGCTGGACCTGCGGCGCGTCGCGACCGGCCTGGACAAGGCCCCCGCCGGCCCTCTGCGGCTGTCCGAACCGGCCGTGGAGATCCCGCAGTTCTACGCCCATCTCACCCAGAACGCCCACCGCACGCCGGTGGTCCGCTCGCTGCGCCGGGCCTGGGTGCAGCCCGCGTTCGGCGCCCCTTATCTGGCGATCGGCCTGGATGTGTACGGCACGGACGCGGCGTCCGTCGACGCGGTGCGGGCGATGATGCAGCAGTCGATCGCGGCGGTGCCGGAGGGCCTGCCCGTCTCGACGGTCGCGCTCTCCGACGAGTACGACCCGGTCGCGATGTGGCTCCGCGCCAACTCCCGCCCGTTCTACGACAGAGAGGCCCACGTGGCCCCGGGCGGCGCGGGCTACGGCTACCCGCAGCAGGGCGCGTACTGACGCCTCCTCAATCGCCGGAGGGGCTCAAAATTGAGCCCCTCCGGCGATTGAGGAGCGGGGGGCCCGGGGGCTGGCCCCCGTGTCGGCTCGCGTAGTGGGACGGCCCACAACTTACGTCCACTTACGTCAAGTTGACCCTCATTCGCACCCCCGCGCGGCCGCGCACCGCGTTCGCATAACGGAAGCCCGCTGGCCACATCACGGTTGCGCATCCATTCACGGCCAGGGCTGGCGGGTGATCGCGACCACATTGAAGACTCCCCGGATGTACGGCCTTTCGGGCCTGTGTGCGAGCTGCCAGACCAAGCCGGCCCGAGGGCCGGTGCCGCTTGCGCCACGCATACGAACCAGTCGCTACAGCGGCAAGTGTGGGCCGGTCACCACCGGTTGAGAGGGGTCCCTGCCACGATGACGGCGCCAATGCATGACACACCCACGGACGTGGCGAAGGCCGCGCCCGTCGAGGCCGCGGACGGGTCCGGGGCCAAGAAGGTCGAAGGGCGCTCCCTCAAGCAGATCGCCTGGAACCGCCTGAAGCAGGACAAGGTCGCCCTGGCCGGTGGCATCGTTGTCGTGCTCCTGGTCGTGGTGAGCGTCTTCGCCCCGGTGATCGTCGGCCTCCTCGGCCACCCGCCGAACGAGGGCAACCTGGATCAGCTGGAAGACCTCACCAACCTGCCCAAGGGCGTGCTCGGCGGCATCAGCGGAGACTTCCTCTTCGGCGTCGAACCCAACACCGGCCGCGACGTGTTCAGCCGGATCGTCTACGGCGCCCGCATCTCGATGCTGGTCGCCGTGCTCGCCGCCCTCGTCGCCGTCGTCCTCGGCACGCTCTTCGGCATCATCGCCGGGTACTTCGGCGGCTGGGTGGACGCCCTGATCAGCCGGGTGATGGACGTGCTGCTCTCCTTCCCGCAGCTGCTCTTCATCATCGCCCTCGTCTCGGTGCTCCCTGACGACCTGTTCGGCCTCTCCGGCAGCGGCGTGCGCATCGTCACCCTGATCATGGTGATCGGCCTCTTCGGCTGGCCGTACATCGGGCGCATCGTGCGCGGTCAGACGCTGTCCCTGCGCGAGCGGGAGTACGTGGAGGCCGCGCGCAGCCTGGGCGGCGGATCGCGACACATCCTCTTCCGCGAACTGCTGCCGAACCTGGTCGCGCCGATCACCGTCTACACCACGCTGATGATCCCGACCAACATCCTCACCGAAGCGGCCCTGAGCTTCCTCGGCGTGGGTGTCCGACCGCCGACCGCCTCCTGGGGCGGCATGCTCAGGGACGCGCTCCAGGTCTACGAGCACGATCCGATGTTCATGGTCTTCCCCGGTCTGGCGATCTTCCTGACCGTGCTTGCCTTCAACCTCTTCGGCGACGGGCTGCGCGACGCCCTGGACCCCAAGGGAACCCGTTGACCCTCATCTGACCTGCCCCTGCCGCACCGTCAGGTGGCTTCTTCCCAAAGGCTCCTAGGCCGCCAGAGCCAAGGACCGAGAATCTCGGAGGATGCGAGACAAATGCCCAGAGCTTCCACGAAACGAAGGTTCACCGCAGGTGCGGCCCTGGTCGTCGCGGCGCTGATGACCACCACGGCCTGTGGCGGCGGCGACACCGAGGACGACAGCAAGGGTGCCGGCTACAACGCGGGCATCAACAAGGTCGCCAACCCGTCGAAGAAGAAGGGCGGCACGCTGCGGTTCATCGCGAAGCAGCCCATCGACTCGGCCGACCCGCAGCGCGCCTACTACGGCATGACCTGGGACTTCATGCGCTTCTACACGCGCACCCTGGTCACGTACGACACCAAGCCGGGCGAGGCGTCCAACAACCTGGTCCCCGACCTGGCCAAGGAAAAGGCCGAGATCAGCGAGGACGGCAAGACCTACACGTACAAGCTGCGTGATGGTCTGACCTGGGAGGACGGCTCGAAGCTGACCTCCAAGGACATCAAGTACGGCATCGAGCGCATCTGGGCGACCGAGGTCATCACCGGTGGTCCCGCGTACCTGAAGAACGTGCTCGACCCCAAGGGTGAGTACGAGGGCCCGTACAAGGACAAGTCGAAGGACAAGCTCGGTCTGAAGGCGATCGAGACGCCCGACGACCAGACCATCGTCTTCAAGCTCCCGAAGCCCAACAGCGACTTCGAGAACATGCTGGCCATGCCCTCCGGCTCCCCCGTGAAGCAGGAGAAGGACACCAAGGCCAAGTACGCGAACATGCCGTTCTCTTCCGGCCCGTACAAGTTCGAGTCGTACCGCCCCGGCAAGTCCCTGACGCTCGTGCGCAACGCCGAGTGGAACGAGTCCTCCGACCCGGTCCGGCCGGCCCTGCCGGACAAGGTGACGGTGACGTTCTCCACCAACAAGGAGGAGAACGACAAGAAGTTGATGGAGGGCAAGTACGACATCGACATGAACGGCACCGGTATGACCCAGTCGGGCCGTATCAGCGCCATGCAGGACCACAAGGACAACGTCGACAACATGGAGACGGACTTCATCCGGTACGTCGCCCTGGTCACGAAGACGAAGCCCTTCGACAAGCTGGAGTGCCGCAAGGCCGTCTTCTACGGCACGGACTTCGCCGCGCTGCAGAAGACCCGCGGCGGCAAGCTCGCCGCCGGTGAGATCGCGGTCAGCCCGCTGCCCAAGTCGATCCCGGGCTCGGACCCCAGCTACGACCCGTACGGCGTCCTGGAGCGCAAGGGCAAGCCGGACGTCGCCAAGGCCAAGGACGCGCTGAAGAAGTGCGGCAAGCCGAACGGCTTCTCCACCAAGATCAGCGCGCGCAGCGACCAGCCGCACGAGAAGGAAGCGGCCACGCAGCTGCAGCAGGACCTCGCGAAGGTCGGCATCAAGGTGGAGGTCGACACGATCGTCGGCTCCGAGTCCTCCAGCATCACCGGCTCGCCCTCGGTCGTCGAGAAGCGCGGCTACGGCATGATCATGGCCGGCTGGGGCCCGGACTTCCCGTCCGGCCAGGGCTTCGGCCAGCCGCTCTGGGACAGCCGCTTCATCTTCGAGAACGGCAACTACAACGAGGCGCAGGTCGCCGACCCGAAGATCGACAAGATGTTCGACGACGCCATCGCGGCCGAGACGCCCGAGGACGCCGCGAAGATCTACACCGACCTGAGCCACCGCGTGATCGACCAGGCCGTGTGGATGCCGTTCCTCCAGGAGAAGAACATCACCTGGCGCGGTTCGAGGGTGACCAACGTCTACACCTCCGCCGCCTACAGCGGTCGCTACGACTACATTTCGCTCGGCGTGAAGTAGTAGCCACCACCTCCCAACCGCCGAACCCCGCCAGTCCGAAGGGCAGGTGATGGCCCCGGTCGGCGGCCGGAGCTCCGCGACCCGGAGATCCGGCCGCCGGCGGGCCGCGCACAGTGCTTGCTTATCTCATCCGGCGCCTGGGCGCCGTCCTCGTGATGGTGCTGGTCGTCCTCCTGACGACCTTCGTCATCTTCTACATGCTGCCCAAGTGGTCGGGCCAGGACATCGCCGTGCTCTTCGCCGGCAAGAACTCCGGCGCCGAGCAACTGGAGGGCATCCGGCAGAAGTTGGGCCTGAGCGATCCGCTGCTCGTCCAGTTCTGGGAGTTCGTCAAGGGCATCCCGCTCGGCCGGGACTACGGCAGCGGTGACGACGTCACGCACTGTGGCGCGCCCTGCCTCGGCTACTCGTTCCGTACGGAACTCCCCGTCTGGGAGACCGTCAAGGACGCCCTGCCCGTCACGCTCGCGCTCGCCGGCGGTGCGGCCGTCCTGTGGCTCATCGGCGGTGTCACGGTCGGCGTCGTCTCCGCGCTGAAGCGGGGCACCGTCTGGGACCGCGCCGCGATGATCACCGCCCTCGGCGGTGTCTCCATGCCGATCTTCTTCACCGGCATGATCGCGATGGGCGTCTTCGTCCACAGCCTCGGCTGGTTCAGCCTCGACGACTCGCTCACCACGGGCGACTCGATCGGCACCTGGGTGGAGACGATGATCCTGCCCTGGATCGTGCTCGCCTTCCTCCAGGCCGCCATGTACGCACGGCTCACCCGCGCCACCATGCTCGAAGTGCTCGGCGAGGACTACATCCGTACCGCCCGCGCCAAGGGCGTCACCGAGCCCGTGGTCATCCGGCGGCACGCCCTGCGCTCCACGATGACCCCGATCCTCACCGTCTTCGGCCTGGACCTCGGCATCCTCATCGGCGGCGCCATCCTCACCGAGACCACCTTCAACCTGCCGGGCCTCGGCCAGGAGGCGGTCAAGGCGATCGAGGGCAAGGACCTGCCGATGATCCTCGGCGTCACGCTGTGCACGGCCCTCGCCATCGCCCTCGCCAACCTCGTCGTAGACCTGATGTACGCCGTGATCGACCCGCGAGTGAGGCTCGGATGAGCGACCTGAAGAAGACCGGAGCCGCCGTCGGCGAGCCGGTCGCGAGCGACTCTCCCGCACCCTCCGCGTTCCTCGAAGTACGCGACCTGAAGGTGCACTTCCCCACCGACGACGGCCTCGTGAAGTCCGTCGACGGCCTCAGCTTCCAGCTGGAGAAGGGGCAGACCCTCGGCATCGTGGGCGAGTCCGGCTCCGGCAAGTCCGTCACCTCGCTCGGCATCATGGGCCTGCACACCGCCGGTCAGTACGGCAAGCGCAAGGCGCGGATCTCCGGCGAGATCTGGCTGGACGGCCAGGAGCTGCTCACCACCGACCCGGACGAGGTGCGCCGCCTGCGCGGCCGCGAGATGGCGATGATCTTCCAGGATCCGCTCTCCGCGCTGCACCCGTACTACTCGATCGGCAAGCAGATCGTGGAGGCGTACCGCGTCCACCACGACGTCGACAAGAAGGCCGCGCGCAAGCGGGCGATCGAGATGCTCGACCGGGTCGGCATCCCGCAGCCCGACAAGCGCGTGGACTCCTACCCGCACGAGTTCTCCGGCGGTATGCGGCAGCGCGCGATGATCGCGATGTCGCTGGTCAACAACCCCGAACTCCTCATCGCCGACGAGCCGACCACCGCGCTCGACGTGACGGTGCAGGCGCAGATCCTGGACCTGATCCGCGATCTGCAGAAGGAGTTCGGCTCCGCCGTCATCGTCATCACCCACGACCTGGGCGTCGTCGCCGAGCTCGCCGACAACATCCTGGTGATGTACGGCGGCCGCTGCGTCGAGCGCGGCCCTGCGGAGAAGGTCTTCTACGAGCCCCAACACCCCTACACCTGGGGCCTGTTGGGCTCGATGCCGCGGATCGACAAGGAGCAGACCGAGCGTCTGATCCCGGTCAAGGGCTCCCCGCCCTCGCTGATCAACATCCCGTCCGGCTGCGCCTTCAACCCGCGCTGCCCGTACGCGGACGTGCCGAAGGGCAATGTGACCCGCGAGGTGCGCCCCGAGCTGGCCGAGACCGGCAGCGGCCACTGGAGCGCCTGCCACCTCTCCCCGGAGCAGCGGGAACGTATCTGGACCGAAGAGATTGCGCCCAAGCTGTGAGCGAAGACCGACGCGAAGAGCGACCCGAAGCGCGACGCGAAGAGCGAAGCGAAGAGCGAAGCGAAGACAGTGAACTCCGCGAGATGCGCGAGAACCGCGAAGACCGTCCCGAGGGGCAGGGCACGCCCGTGACGATTCCCGAGCAGAGCGCCGACTCCGGTTCCGGTTCCGCGGTGCTGAGCAAGGATCCCGCGCCGGGCGAGGTCCTGCTCAAGGTCACCGGCCTGCAGAAGCACTTCCCGATCCGCAAGGGCGTGCTGAAGCGGCAGGTCGGCTCGGTCAAGGCCGTCGACGGCCTCGACTTCGATGTCCGCTCGGGCGAAACCCTGGGCGTCGTCGGCGAGTCCGGCTGCGGCAAGTCGACCATGGGCCGGCTGATCACGCGGCTGCTCGAACCCACCGCGGGCACGGTCGAGTTCGAGGGCCGCGACATCACGCACCTCGGCGTGCGCGGGATGCGCCCGATGCGCCGCGACGTCCAGATGATCTTCCAGGACCCGTACTCGTCGCTGAACCCCCGGCACACCGTGGGCGCGATCGTCTCGGCCCCCTTCAAGCTCCAGGGCGTCACGCCCGAGGGCGGCATCAAGAAGGAGGTCCAGCGCCTCCTGGAGGTGGTCGGCCTCAACCCCGAGCACTACAACCGCTATCCGCACGAATTCTCCGGCGGTCAGCGCCAACGCATCGGCATCGCACGGGCGTTGGCCCTCAAGCCGAAGCTGGTCGTCGCCGACGAGCCGGTCTCGGCCCTGGACGTCTCCATCCAGGCGCAGGTCGTCAACCTCCTCGACGACCTCCAGGAAGAGCTCGGCCTCACCTACGTGATCATCGCCCACGACCTGTCGGTCATCCGGCACGTCTCGGACCGGATCGCGGTGATGTACCTCGGCAAGATCGTCGAGCTGGCGGACCGCAAGTCGCTGTACGAGTCGCCGATGCACCCGTACACGAAGGCGCTGCTCTCGGCCGTGCCGGTGCCGGACCCGCGGCGCCGCGCGGCGAAGAGCGAACGCATCCTGCTCCGCGGCGACGTGCCGTCCCCGATCGCCCCGCCGAGCGGCTGCCGCTTCCACACGCGCTGCTGGAAGGCGACGCAGATCTGCAAGACGGCCGAGCCCCCGATGCGCTCCCTGGCCACGGGCCACCAGGTCGCCTGCCACCACCCGGAGAACGCCGAGGACCAGGCCCCGCAGGACACGGTCCTGCTGACCGCGGCGGTGGCGGCCGCGGAAACGGCGGGCGTGGAGGTCCCGGAGGAGGCGGTTCCGGAGGGGGCGGTTCCGGAGGGCGCGTCGTCGTCGGCGTCCAAGGCTGAGGCGGACGAGGGCTAGCCGAGGAGCTTGTCCCCTACCCGCCCCTTCCCGAAAGTC